>CAWBTW010000015.1:0-266137 GCA_963791785.1 uncultured Chloroflexia bacterium
GGCCGCCGGTTGACGCGGTGTCCCAGTCGCCGATGCTGTCCATGTTGATCGGGTTCTGGCACGCGCCGGTCCACTTGGCGTAGGCCACGCCAGTCCGAACAACAGGCAGTCGGCCGACTGGTCCCAAGTCATGGTCGACGACGCCGTGTCGCCATACCACACCATGTCAACCCCGGCACCGTCAACACCCCACTTCATCGAGTTATTCGCCGTGGCGAACGTGACGTCGAAGTCGGTGCCGTCCCATGCCATGTACACGTCGCCGACCGTCTCGGACTCCCGGTCGGCGCCGTTCCCGAAGATCAGCTTCGCCCCGTCTGGAGCTTGCAGTCTTCGTCGGTGATCCATGCTATCTCTTGCCTCGAAGCCATGTCAGTTCTCCTCTGGCCCGTGGCCTAGTTGTTGGCGATGTTGTACAGTACCGTCGCCCACTCGATACCGGACGCAGCGCATCGGCGTGTAGCGGCCGAGCAACGCGCGTGCTCATCACAATGACCCACATGTCGTACCGGGGTTCGCGATCGATCTCGAAGGTGACCTCGCGCTATGAAGATAGGGTAATCTTTTACCAACAGGTCATGGATGACCAGATCGTTGTCTACGGTTTCAGCAATTAGCTCCTGCTCAAAACCATAGAACACATTAATGCCGGTAACGCTGCTGGCCGAAACATCGGCGATCGTAAGCGTGGAAAGTATGCCAATATCCTCTTCCACGGCAGGACCATTCCGCCAGACTGCCAGCAGAATATCACCATTCGGCAAGGTGAAGGCATACTGCCTCAGAAATTGTACTTCTTCACTGGTTTCCAGTGTAAACTCGATAGCGTTCGGCAGGTTCTGCCCCAGCCAATACATTATTCAGATTTCGAATGGCATCCATCTACGGGCTCTTGGAAGAAGGTGTTGATCGTCACATTGACACCCAGTCCCCGGTGTTCAGTAATCGTACGAAGATAATACTTGGCTGAGATGATTTTGCTGACCGGTGGCCCATTATCAAAATTGTCTTCATCCCGAGTATGCCACAGAATCTCATCAGCAAAATATTCTCCGGTGAAGCCCTTTGCAGACACCCGTGCCTTAATTTCTCGCCACAAGCTGGGGATAATCCTGATAGTAGTGATCTTCCGGGATATTGTCGTAGAATGGGTGCCAGGAGATAGCCATCGATCTGACTTCCTGGAAATCGATGCATCGATTAGCGCAACAGTAATCTTGTGCTCACAACAAATCGCTGGTATTCGCCATAACCGGCTCATTATTCAACCAATCTCCTGGCACAGCGCCGAAGATGACTTTGGCATCTGGATCAATCTCTTTGATGAGGGCAGTTGACTGTTCGACCAGGTTGGCATATGTGTCGAATTTCGTCTGTATGGCCAAACTCGTTCCAGATTTCATAGTAAGCAATTCTTCCCTTGAAGTGTTCAACAACGAAGCCGGTAAATTCCAGGATTTTATCAATTTCTTCCTGCGAAAACTCATCATGGATCGGCGGTACCTCCGAACCACATGGTGTATGGGCATTGAAATGATGATCCCATTCTCAGCGTATTCAGTAATGAGATCGTCCACGCGTGGCAGAAGTGTATCTTCAGTGAGCGGATATCCCTGGTCATCCCCCGACCAATCAACAAGCGAGCCGATGCGAGTTCGGGTAAAACCGTTGCTGAAGATGTGGTTTGGATCATTGATATCTGCCATAGTCTTCCCACCAAACGCCAATATGATTGTCAGCGAGTTCCCAGGATGGCACAGTATGCAGCTTAAAAGCCGGTGCATCGTTGCCTTTCTGAATGACTGTAGTGTCCGCAGTAATGTCAAAGAGTCCTGTACCTGTTGCTGTCGGAATGATAGGTGTTTCTGTGGGTGTGGAGACCTTTTGCAGTGTTGGGGTTAAAGTCGGAGTCGATGTAGGTGCCGGAGCAGGTGAGCAGGCAGATAGGATCAGGACAAGCGCAAATAACACAGAAAAATACTTCATTTTAATCCTCCTCTTGAGTATGGTATGAAAGCAATTATCCAGGCAGTTCACGGGCCATCGATTGAACTGGATATTGATCTATCGTGTTTTCATTATTTTACAATATTTTGCAAGAAGTAGGAATTTGCAGTATTTGGACTGTCAAAATTGGAAACTGAAACAGGAAATGCCAGCGTTCCTTAACGGTAACAGAATCTCAGACTAAGCTTCTGAGCAAGTAACACAAGTAAGTCATATTTTCCCCAAGCAATAGGGGGAGTGGCATTCGGAATCTGTTTCTTAGGGGTACTTCGCGGTAAAATAAAAAAGGGCGCAGCATGAGAAGTGCTGTGCCCTTTTTGTCCACAATCCACGAACTATTCTATCGAAAAAGGGACGCAGATTCACGCAGAAGGAACTGATAATTTTTCAAATTACAACCGCATCAACTTTTATCGTTTTTATCAGCGAAATCAGCGTTTTTCAGCGTCCTGAAAGTTTTAGGAGACAACATGCTCAAACAAGCACATGCACTCACCGAAGAAATCATCGAATGGCGGCGCGACTTCCACATGCACCCCGAAACCGGATTCGAAGTCCAGCGCACGGCCGGGAATCGTTGCAGATGAATTGGAAAAACTGGGATACCGAGTCAGGCGCGGGGTCGGAAAGACCGGCGTCGTTGCAGACTTGGGCGAAGGCAGTCCGTTGGTCGCCATCCGCGCAGACATGGATGCGCTGCCCTCTGCAAGAGATGAACGACTCTGAATATAAGTCCACCTACGATGGAAAAATGCACGCCTGCGGGCACGACTCGCACACCGCCATGGCGCTGGCTGCGGCTACGATTTTCGCCAAAGAAGAATTTCCTGGCACGGTGCGTTTCCTGTTCCAGCCCGCGGAAGAAGTGGCAGACGAAGAAGGCAAGAGCGGCGCACAGCGCATGGTCGAGGATGGCGCGGCGGAGGGGATCGACTATCGTCATCGCCCAGCACATCGACCCGCTGTCACCGGTTGGCACAGTGGGCATCAGCGCGGGGCCGGCGTCCGGCGGCGTGGATTCATGGTTCGGCACCATCTACGGCAAAGGCGGCCACGGCGCGCATCCC
This sequence comes from uncultured Chloroflexia bacterium, assembly GCA_963791785.1. Lineage (GTDB taxonomy): Bacteria > Chloroflexota > Anaerolineae > Anaerolineales > Villigracilaceae > JAABUE01. The sequence goes on from CAWBTW010000015.1 coordinate 3,075, forward strand.
GACAAAGCCATCGACACCTTCTATCTACTGCGCACGTCATCCTGGCGCTAAATGCCATCGTCTCACGGCGGTTGGATCCCTTCGCCCCGGCGGTGGTCAGCATCGGCTCGGTCAACGGCGGCTTCACCGAAAATGTCATCCCTGAAAGCGTGCGCATTACTGGCACACTGCGCTACGCTGATCCGGATGTACACCCGACAAATCCGGGAAGAAATTCAGCGCGCTTTCGAAATCGCCAGAACTCTGGGCGGCGATTACGAACTGGAGTTCGAATACGGCGGTCCGCCCATGATCAATGATGAGCATGTTTCAGACGTGATCCAGGCGAGTAGCCGAAGAGTTGCTCGGCAAAGAGAACGTCCACAAGGGCTGGAAAACCCTCGGCGCAGAAGATTTCGGCGTCTTTCATGGAAAATTGCTCCTGGCGCAATGTTCACGCTCGGTGTGCAAAAGGAAGGCCACGAGGAGTACCCGTTGCACCATCCCAAATTCGACCTGGACGAACGCGCCCTGCCCCTCGGCACGGCCGTGCTGGTTGAAACCGCGCTACGGTTTCTGAAAAACAACCAGTAGCAATAAACCTAAAACACCCTTTTTGTGTTTTAATGAATACTATGGCCGACATCATCGTCATCGGAAGTCTGAACGCAGACCTGGTCGTCCGTGCGCCGCGTTTTCCTGCGCCGGGCGAAACCATCAGCGGCGAAGACCTGGCAATTATTCCGGGGGGAAAGGGAGCCAACCAGGCTGTCGCGGCTGCCCGGCAAGGCGCATCTGTCGCGATGGTTGGCCGCGTCGGGAACGACTCATTCGGCCCAACCCTCACACAAAACCTGCAAAAGAACAACGTAGATACAACCCACGTCCAAACTGATTCGTCCGCAACGGGAACAGCCACCATCATCGTCGATTCCAACGGGCAAAACAGCATCGTGCTCTCTCCCGGCGCAAACGGACAAGTCACACCAGCAGATGTTGATGCTCTTTCTTTTCAGGGTGCGGACATGCTTCTGCTGCAACTTGAAATCCCATTAGAGACCGTCATCCACGCTGCCAGCGTTGCCCGCCAAAACGGACTGCGCGTCATTCTCAACCCCGCACCTGCTCAATCCATCCCAGAACTCTCTCCTGGCCGACGTGGACATCCTGGTCCCCAACGAAAGCGAGTTAGGACTGCTGACAGGCATGCCCGTCACCGATACCGCTTCCGTTGAAACCGCCGCACAAAGCATTGCTGGCAAAAGGCGTAAAAACTGTCATCGTCACACTTGGCAGAAAAGGAGCCTTGCTTGTGACAGCCGGGAAAAAACAACTCATCCCGGCCTTCAAGGTGGATGTGGTAGACACCACTGCGGCTGGCGATGCCTTCATCGGCGGGCTGGCCGCTGCGCTGCTGAAAGGCAAGTCGCTGGAAGAAGCCGTGCGCTATGGCAACGCATCCGGTGCGCTGGCAGCGACGAAATTTGGTGCGCAGCCGTCGCTCCCGACACAGGATGAAGTTGAGCAACTCTTGAGGAGATAAACCGCAAAGAGCGCGAAGAACGTTAAGAAAAAAATTCTTTGCGCTCTTTGCGAACTTAGCGGTTCAATCACTATGACCCCAAAACGCATCATCATCGACACCGACCCCGGCGTAGACGACGCCCTGACCATCCTGCTGGCGCTGGCTTCGCCTGAAATCCAACTCGAAGCATTGACCACTACTCAGGGCAACGTTACGGTTGAAAAAGCCACGCGCAACGCCTTGGCTGTGCTGGAGTTTTGAACGCCAGCCATATCCCGGTCGTGAAGGGTACTTCCCTGCCGATGGTGGGGCCATTGCTGGCATCTGACCACGTCCACGGCGCAAGCGGGCTTGGGAAGACAAACCTGCCCGGACCAACAACAAAACCTGTTCCGCAACATGCCATTGATTACTTGATCGAACGCTTCCTAGCCGAGCCGGGAGAGATCAGTCTCTTCGCCATCGGGCCGCTGACCAACGTCGCGTTAGCCATCCGTAAGGAGCCGCGCTTCGCAAGCTCGGTCAAGGAATTGGTCATTATGGGCGGGGCCATTCGTGAGGGCGGGAACATCACCGCCCAGGCGGAATTCAACATCTATGCAGACCCGCATGCGGCACATGTTGTCTTTCACTCTGGCATCCCTATCACATTGATCCCACTTGATGTGACACACAAATGTATGCTGTATGCAAAAGACATACAACGATTGCTTAAAGTCAATTCCCCCATCTCCCAGTTTATTGACGATGCAACCACCGTGTATCTTGAGTTCACCAAAGAAAAGACTGGCATCGACGGGTGCGCTTTGCATGATCCGCTGACATTGGCAACTATCATCGCACCCGAACTGCTTACACTCGAGGAGCTTTACGTGGATGTAGACATCTCCGGTGGCATTTCAATGGGTAAAACCTTCGCGGATTTTTATCGAACCACTGGGAAACCTGCTAATATGAAAGTTGCATTAGATGTGCGCGGCGAGGAGTTTGTGGAATTGTTCTTGCAACGAATGGAAAAGTTGGGCAAATCTTTTCCAAGTTAGTTGTTGGTTTTGGTATAGTGGCAGTGGTCTCGATACTCCGCTCCGCGGTACTCGACCAGCGCGATTACTTATGACAAAAAAACGCATCATCATCGACACTGACCCCGGCATCGACGACTCGCTCGCCATTCTGCTGGCATTGGCATTCCCCTGAAGTGCAACTCGAAGGCCTCACCGTTATTCATGGCAATAGCTCAACCAAGCAGGGCACGATCAATGTCTTGTCTATTTTAGAATTGGCAAATGCGGGACATATCCCTGTGGCATCTGGCTGTAATCTGCCACTGGTCCAGCCTTCGCTGCTGGCACCAGAGACGCACGGGAATACCGGCCTGGGGTACGCAAACCTGCCCACACCCGGGAACAAGCCCATCGCCCAGGATGGATGCGATTTCCTGATCGAGCAGATCATGTCCAATCCGGGAGAGATCACGCTGGTGGCCATCGGTCCGCTGACGAATGTCGCATTGGCCATCCGCAAAGAACCGCGCATCGTTAAGGCGGTCAAAGAGTTATTTATTATGGGGGGGGCGGTGCGGCATGAAGGCAATACCACGCCGCTGGCTGAATTCAACACCTATGTGGACCCGCACGCGGCGCATATCGTATTCCACAGCGGGATGCCGATCACTTTGACGCCGCTGGATGTGACCTACCAGTGCATTTTGCTGGCTGATGACGTGGCACGCATCAAGCAGGCTAGCTCGGACATTCCTGCTTTCATCGAGGATGCGACGCGCTTTTACATGGAATTCCACGATGAGTATCAGGGCATCCAGGGCTGCGTGATCAACGACCCGCTCACTTTGGCCTTGACTTTTGCCCCTGATTTATGCGATTATGAAGAACATTATGTGGATGTGGACATCTCCGGTGGCGTTTCGATGGGCAAGACCTTTGCCGATTTTTACAAGATGACCGGAAAGCCCGCTAACATGAAAGTGGCGCTGGGTGTACGGCCGCGAGATTTTATTGATCTGTTTGTAGAGCGTATGCAAAACTTGAGTCGCTTAATAAATTCAGGTAAGAGTTAGTGCTCACCCAGTCCCAACCAGGAGGTGCTGATGAACAGATAATAAAATGATTTTTTGATAGTTCACCGCAATTTACTTTCTTATTACAAAAGGAGAATCAGAAATGAAGAAATTCCTCGATTCAGTCAAACAAGACTTCAACACCATGACCTGGGTGCTCATCCCAGTGGCAATCGCTATTAACGTGGTTATGGGGCAAATCGTTCTGGTGCTCAAGCTGCCGGTATATCTCGATATCGTTGGCACAATGCTGGTTGCTGCATTGTGTGGTCCCTGGGCTGGTGCGTTAACCGGTACACTCTCGAACGTAATCTGGGGGCTGGCGATTGACCCGGGCGCATTCCCCTGGTGGCCGGTGGCCTTCTTTATCGGCTTGGTGACTGGTTTCTGTGCTAAAGCCGGCCTGTTTAAAAATTGGTGGAAGGTTGCCATCACTGGCTTCCTGGTTGCACTGACTGCTGCGATCGTCTCCACTCCAATTGGCGTGTATCTGTTTGGCGGGATCACCGCTAGCGGCTCATCCTTCATCACCGCGTACTTGCTCCAGACTGGTAGAGGCGTATTCGAATCAGTCTTCAGCACCAACTTCCTGGTGGAACCGGTTGACAAGATCTCAACTGCGCTATTGGCCTTTGCTATCATCCAGGGTCTCTCCAAACGCTTCATTGCACGTTTCCCGCGACCGGAAAATGTAGAGATTGAAGAAGGTGCCAACCGCACACAACTGTTCATTGCTATTGGCCTCGTGATCGTGCTTGTTTTGATCGCCGCCTTTGTATTGGTCAATATATTCAGGATAACTCAACTTGTCAATCAGCCCCTCTTGTAAGAGGGGCTGATAAATACTCATGAAAGAACGTCTTTCCTTCTACATCAAACGTGACAGCCTTCTGCACAGGCTCAATCCGCTTACCAAGCTAACGCTTATTCTCGGATTAGTACTGATCTCCTTTGCCAGCCCTTGGTATTGGACACCCCAATTCCTGGTTTTATTTGGCATTCTTCCGCTTATCTTCATCGGTAAAGTGCAACATGAGTATTTCGGAGCCATGCTGCGTCTGATTCTACCTGCCTCTGGGATTCTGTTTCTGATGCAGGTTTTTTTCCTGCCGGGCGAGCAGGAGATTTTCCATATCTGGGTTATCACAGTCACGCAGGAAAGTTTGAAAAATGCCGTCATGAACGCCACGCGTATCTTCCTGATGGTCTCATCCTTCACGCTTTTCCTGCTCACCACCCACCCCAGCGAATTGATGTCCGACCTGACGCGCCGTGGCCTGCCCGGGCAATTTGCTTACGTCATCATTTCTACGCTGCAGATCATCCCGCAGATGCAGGCCAAGGCACAGACCATCATCGCTGCCCAACGTTCGCGTGGTCTGGACACACAATCCACGTTTCGCAAGCGTATCGGCGCACTTGTGCCGCTGGTCGGGCCGCTGGTCTTCGGTTCGCTGGTAGAAGTGGAAGAACGCGCCATTGCCATCGAAGCGCGCGGATTCACGTCCACACGTGCCAAAACATCCCTGTATGAAATCCCTGATTCCGGGCTGGATAAAGTCCTGCGCTGGGGATTAATCCTTCTCATCATTCTCTCCATAGTGAGCCGTATATGGCTATCGTAAACCTACAAAACGTCACTTACAAATATCCACTCACAGATGTTAACGTTCTAGAGGACATCAACTTACAAGTAGATGAAGGCGAGTTCGTTGCGGTCATCGGCCCAAACGGCGCGGGTAAGTCCACTCTGTGCTACACATTGGCCGGTTTTGTGCCGCACTTCTACAAAGGCGAGTTGACCGGAACAGTTGAAGTGGCAGGCGTGGAAACGCAGGAATCGTCACTCAGCGAATGGGTCATGAACGTCGGTTTGGCCTTCCAGAATCCCTTCAACCAGATCAGCGGCGCGAAGTACACCGTCTTCGAAGAGATCGCCTTCGGACTGGAAAATATCGGCGTGCCGCGCAAGCGAGATGAAGGGACGTGTGGAACGTGCGCTGGAGATGACCGGCATCAGCGACCTGGCCGAACGCTCCCCTTACTCCCTCTCCGGCGGACAACAACAACGCGTCGCGCTGACCTCGATCCTGGTCATGGAGCCCAAAGTCCTCGTCCTCGACGAGCCGACTTCGCAAATGGACCCGATCGGCACACGCGAAGTCTTCGGCGTGATCCGCACAATGGCCGAACGCGGCATGACCGTCGTCCTGGCCGAACACAAAATGGAATGGATCGCCCAATTCGCAGACCGCGTCATCGCCCTGCATGAAGGTAAAATTCTACTGGACGGCAAACCAGGCGAAGTGCTCACGTCCGATTTGCTGGATGGGAAAGGATTTGGCATTTCGCGTTATACGTCCACAGCGCGGGAAGCGCAGAAGCAGGGACTTGTGGCTGAAAGATAACAATTTGCCTGTTACATTGGACGAAGCAGTAACGGGTTTCACCCTCATCCCCGGCCATTCTCCCTTGAAGGGAGAATGGAGTAAATGATATGAAAATCGAAATCAAAGACCTTCATCACACCTATCCAGGGGATGTCAAAGCATTGAATGGCATCTCCCTGACCATCGAAACCGGCGAGCAGGTTGCCATCGTCGGGCAGAACGGGGCTGGGAAAACGACCCTCGTCAAGCATCTGAATGGATTGTTACAGCCAACTTCCGGGTCCGTTTTGATCGGTGATTGGGATACGAAGGAGCAAGCCGTTGCCAAACTCGCATCCCGTGTGGGCTACGTCTTCCAAAATCCTGATGAGCAGTTGTTCACCAAAAATGTTCACCTGGAAGTTTCGTTTGGGCCTAAGAATTTGGGGTATGAGGAAGAAAAGGTTGAAGCCCTGGTGGAAGATGCGTTGACACTGACGAAACTAACCGATCAAAAAGAGACCAATCCCTACGACCTCTCCCCCACCTGGCGCAAGATGGTGGCGCTGGCATCCATCATCGCCATGGACACGCCTATCATCATCTTCGACGAGCCGACCACCGGGCAGGACGCCGCCAACATCGCGCGCATGGCAGGCGCGGTTGCGGCGCTGCGCGAGCGCGGTAAAACGGTCATCACCATCACGCATGATATTGATTTTTGTGCTGAAAATTTCGAGCGCGTGATTGCGCTTTCACAGGGGAAGGTTTTGCTGGATGGCCCAGCCAATGAAGTGCTTGGTCAGGAAGAAATTCTGGCAAAAACTTACGTTGACCCACCGCAACTCACCCGCCTGGGATTGCGGCTTGGATTGAAGGAAATCGTCCGAAATCAGGAAGAGTTTCTAGCAGCAATAAGTAAGGGCGACCCTTTATGATCTGCAAGTTTCTAGGTTGATCCAGACGGGTCGCCCCTACTGTTTGAACGGGGATAAACAATCATTTCTTCATATCCCGAATCTTCTGCATATTCCCGCTTGTAAACTACATCGTCCAAGATACCTAGCACCATTTCAGCCGTGGTGTATATATTGCACCCGGTAACAAGATGACCACCAATTGTCTTCCCATCCCCATCCGAAATCGAAATATGCAGATGCGAGCCATGGATCGAGACCGTCCCGGTCATCGAGACGATTTCGAAGTGGCCTTCATACTCCGAAAAGTGTTCACGGTTTGCCAGCCGCAACGTGGCATGTGTCAGGCTACCAACCGCACTGAGCACACAGCCCGCTTCAATGTTCTTTTCAGCTACAACAGCTTCGATTTCATTCGAATAAGTCTTGCCCGGGTTTTAGACGAAAGGTATAGGCTTGCATGGTGAAGTTCCTCCGCCCTGATTATAAATCTGTTGGTTGAGTAGAGCGTAGCCCGTATCGCCCGTCCTGACCGACGGGCCAGGGAAACCAACAAGGCTTCTATATCTAATGTTTGTGGTTTCGATACGCCCTTCGCTAACGCTTCGGGCTACTCAACCACCGTTGTGCCAAAACTACTCTTCCCGCAAAACCCGCACAATGGACAGTTTCGCCGCCCAGCGGGCTGGGATATAACTCCCAACTCAAGCTAACAAGAATAATCACAGGAATAAGCAATAGCACTGCCCAATAATTGAACGACACACTCACCTGTCCAAAACCAAAGGCATTGGAAAGCATGGTCAGCATCCCCCCCGTGAGCGCCAATCCAACCGGGATACCGATCAACACAGATAACAGTCCCAAAATGCCTGCGGCGGTGTTGATCATCGTCACAACTTGCAGCGGGGCCATGCCAACTGTCTTTAAGATGCCCACCACACGCAGTTTCTCCTGTGTAGCCAGAAGCGAGGTGATAAAAACATTCACAACCGCAATTCCGATCAGGATGCCCCCCAACATGAAGACAGCTAATTGCAGGTAAATGACCGAATCAGGAATGGCTTCTTCCACCAGAACCAAACTGAGATCGGATTCTTTGTTAGGTTCCAGATAGGCGCGCAGTTTATCGGTATCCGCGTTTGGGGACAGATTCAGGTAATAGGTATAGGGAGCAGCATGTCGGTCGAGTTTCGAAGCGCTTTCCAATCCCACCATCATGCGTTGACCGGCATCGGCTGGTTCGGGATAGACACCAACGATCGTCCAGGTCACTTCATGGCGGTCGTCGTCTTCCAAAGTCAGGGTCAGGGTATCGCCGATTTGCAAATCCAACCAATCCAACAATCCGCGGCCAACAATGGCTTCATTGGAATCCGGGTTGAAGAAACGACCCTCCGCAATATGGAAGGGGAATTGGGTCACGTCGCCATCCACAGCGCGTAGCTGGAAGGTTTGCCCATCCCGCGTTTGGACCTGCAAATGCGTTTCGCCGTAGAAAGCCTCCACGCCGGGAGCCTGGCTCAGGATGCGCTGTGTGCGGCTGTCCGTGCTCCCCTGGCGGGTAACGGTGGCATCATAGGCCACGCCCAACAAGGCCGGGTTTTCGCGGTAGGTGTCGAGCGTATCTGATAGCGCCAGCCCAAAGACAATGCCCATCACGCCCAGCGTCAGGTTCAGGCCGGTCAGCAACGCGCGCAGCGGACGGGCGAAGACATCATTCAGCCCCAGCACCAACGACATGGGCGCACCCAGCGATTCAGCCAAGCGCGCAGCCCAAAAAGTTTTGCGGATGGGCGCTTCGGCCCCGACCGCGATCGATTTGATGATATTGGCCTGCGCGCCGCGTCGGGCTGCGATCCCGGCGGCCAGCACGGTTGCGCCAGTGATAATGAAAAGAACCAACGACAACAAGAGGAAACTGAACGGCGGCCGAAAGCTCGATTCCCAACGAAGCCGTAACGGTCTGCAAAGGCAAGGGAGCCAGCACCAATCCCAGAGCAAATCCCAGAGCTGTGCCCAAAACGCTCAAAATGGCGTATTGCCCGATATACAAAAGATAGGATTTGCCGCCCGGTGAAGCCCAGGGCTTTGAGTATCCCGATCTGCCGGATCTGCGACAGCACACTGGAACTGACCACGCTGACCACGATCAACACCGTCGCAAAAATGGCGAACAGGCTGAAAGCACTCAGGAACACAAAGGTCAACTGCACGTTGAAAACCGACGATTCCCGCGCATCGTGCCAGTCTGTGTAGTTTTCGACGAACTCCAGGCTGCGCATGGATTTGATCTCAGCGACAACCGCATCCACAGATTCAGCGTCAGCCAGGCGCAGGCCCAGAGACCAGTTCCAGGCATCTTTGTTCGGGAACAGGCGGCGCAGCGCATCTTCGCTCAGGAACAGGTACGGGGGCTGGCTGCTGCGGTAGGTATCATACATCGGGTCGTAGACGATACCCACCACAGGTAAAAGCACTTCCTCGCCGGTCGAATCCGTAATGATGACGGTGTCGCCAACCGAGATTTTGAAATTATTTGACAGGAATTTTTCGACCAGGACTTCATCCGTGCCAGGGACAGGATAGCGACCCTCCACCCGCATCAAACGGTGGACTTCGGCCTGCTCCCCATTAAACACCCGCAGACTTACCCCCAGCCGTTCCCCGTCAACCCGGATCTGCGTGTTGTAGCTGTACTGACGCCCGGTACTGCTCACCACACCGGGCAACGCCTCGATGCGGTTGATGTCGGTTGAGCTGACGCGCCCGGGCGTGAAATGCAGCCACAGATGGGCGCTGTTCAATTCTTCGAAGAGCTTATCGTATGGCCCGCCTAAATTCATCAGTGTTGACAAAGCCAAGGTCAACAGGGCGGCTGCAACAGCGATGGTGATAGTGATCAGAATGGAAATCGCCCGACGACGAAACAGGTCCGCGACGATTTTTTGCCAGACAGCGCTCATGGTTTGCTGCGCAGATCGAGCATCCGCTGCGCGATGGCTTTTTCGTCACCCCCGGGCATCTTGTCCACCAACAAGCCATCACGAATGAACAAAACGTACTTGGCCATCGCCGCCGCAGATGCAGCATGGGTGACCATCAGCGTGGTCTGTCCCTGGCGGTTGAATTCTTTCAGGATGCCTAACACTTCGTCCCCGCTGGAGCTGTCCAGGTTGCCAGTGGGTTCATCTGCCAAGAGTAAGGTTGGATTGTTAATGAAGGCACGCGCGATGGCAACGCGCTGCTGCTGTCCGCCGGAGAGTTCCCAGGGATGTTTATCGGCCTGATTTGCAATGCCAAGTCGTTCGAGTAGTTCGGTAGATCGCTGGCGGATTTCCTTCTTTTTCCTGCGTCCATCGAGCAGGGCAGGCAGTTCCACATTGGCGCGCACGCTCAGGTTTTCGACCAGGTTGAAGAATTGAAAGATAAACCCGATTTCGGCGCGACGGAAGAGAGCCAGTTCGGTCTCGGACATGCTGTCAATACGCTGCTCGGCGACCATAACGGAACCAGCTGTGGGGTTGTCCAGACCGCCGGCAATGTGCAGCAGGGTGGATTTCCCACTGCCGGATTCCCCCATAATGGCAACGAAATCCCCCTGCTCAACCTCCAACGAAACGCCACGCAATGCCTCGAAACGGACGCTGCCCGTCTGGTACGTCTTCTTCAAACCCCGGGCTCGAACAAGTGCTGTCATACCAGCTTGTATTCCGTCCTTCTAAAGCCCAATTTGAACCCACCGATGCGCAGGTAGCGCTCGAACTTGGGTCCCAGCGAGGTCTGCCCGACAACGATTTCGACGCCAGCCCGTTTCGCCTCCGCAATGACCTCGACAGCCATGTTGTAGATGGTGCGCGTGCCGCGAAACTCCGGCAACACTCCAGCGCTGCCGATAGTGACATATTGCTTGTGACGCATCAGGGTTAGTGTACCAACAGGAACATCCTTGACAAAAGCAAGGTAATGTTCGAACCCCGGAACGGTGAGGGTCGGCTCCAGCATTTGTGCCAGGAACAGAGCCCAGTCTGAGGGCATTTCATAAGCCTTCGTCATGATTTCAGTAAAAGTGACTATATCTTCTTTGGATTCACATCGCTTGACGGTTACGCTCTTGTCGATCTTTGGAATCCTGACTTTCTGCAATCCTTCCAGAACCATCCAGGCTTCGTCAGTTTCCTGGCGGACAAAGCCACGCGCTTCCAGGCGCTGGGGCAGATCATCCGGCATACAGGCCGGGGAAACCATAATCGAAGCTGGCAATTCCCTGGCTGTGAAAAAGTCAACCACTTCATCGATAAGGGCATCGGTCTTTCAGGTGTGGTACGAAACAGATACGCCCGGTTGATGTCTGCAGACGGGAAGCTGTGACTGCTGAGAATGACGATGTCATCGCGCAGGAGAACTTCCATGCCGGGGACAGCTTCCACCAGTCCCTGTGCGATGGTGGGGATGATCAATTCCAATTCAGCAATTTTTTGTTGTGATAGATCCATATTTTCACCAGAGATGAATGTCTTTTACCACGAAGGCACTAAGTCTCAAAGACACAATTAGTTGTTTTTCGTGGCTCTGTTTCCACGTGACTTCGTGGTGAGATCAATTTTCCCTGCCGGGCGGGATAAATGCCGCAGCGGATATTTGAAGAACAACAAGAAGGCGGCAAACATCAAAACGCCGCCGATCAAGCCGGTCAGGCGCACGCCCAGCGGGCCGTTGGGGTCGATCTGGCTGCGTCCGAGAAGGAACAACAACGAAAGCACCAGGGCGGCCACGCCGCTGATAACCTGTCCCAGCAGGCTCCAGGCTGAGTAGTATGCACCTTCACGGCGCTGGCCTGTGATGGTTTCATCGTAGTCAGTGATCTCTGCTGCAAAAGCTTGCGGCAGCATGGTCACGCCGGACATGGCGATGGCCTGCAAAGCGATCCAGATCAGACCTTGCGTCAACAGCGGGATGGGAAGCGACGGGCTGATCAACATCAATCCGGGCAACACGATGGCAGAAGCCAACAGCGAACCAGAGAACACCTTCCATTTGCCATAACGCGCCGACAGCCAGTTGATGACCGGATAACAAGCCAATAAAGGTAACACAGCCGCCATATAGAAATAAGTGGTCGTGGCAACATCCTGCTGGCAAATCTCGGTCACAATGTAAGGTATGGACTGCATCAGGAAAGTTGTAGCCGTCCAAAAGCAGATGCCCGTAGCGGTCAACATCAGGAAGGCGCGATTGGTAAGCGTAGCGCGCATGCTCTCTAAAAATCCCATTCTCTGAGCCGCTTCGATCTGGCGTCCGGGCTTTTCACGCAGAACAAAAAATGGCAAATATAAAAATGGCAGCATGACCGCCGCATAAACCAAGGGCCATGGGGACATAACCAAAACGGCTGATCAACATCCCGGCCAGCCCTGCCAAAATGATCCCGATCAACTGGAAGCTGGCGCTCCAGGAGGTCAGTACGCACGCGGTGACGGTCGGTATCGGCTAATTCAGGCAGCAGCGAGCCAAGCGGGATGATGACCAAATTCTGTGTGATATTGAAGAACACCAGGATGACACCCAGATAGATCAAGTTTGTCATCGATTCGGCCTGCACGGGCGGCATCCACAGCAAGAAAAAGGCGATCACCAATGGCAAAGATGATACGAACATAAACGGGAGGCGCCGTCCCCATTTGCTGCGCAGGTTGTCCGACCAGTATCCGATGGGCGGCGTAATAATTGCATTCACAACACGGGCGATCAGGATCACAATCCCGTAGAAAGCCAACGGGACAAGTGACACACCCTGTCCTTCCGGTGGCAGGTAAAAATACAACAGCCAGCCATCGTTCACTGACCAGGCAATGGTTGTCCCGAGCATGATCAGGCTGAAGGAAATGTCAATTCGAACCGGTGGCAGGCTCTCGGTCACGGGGGGAAGCGTTGTGGTCTGTTCCATTATCAATACCTGAAAACTATTCTAACTGCTCTGTGCAGAGACGCGGTTTACACTTTCGCAAGTATCACACAACCGCAATTTTTCCAGATGATAGTCAAAGTGTAGTGATGTTTCTCAACGCGAATTACGCGAAAGTGCGAATGTAACAAATTTCGGCATTCGCCTGATTTGCGCTATTCGTGTTCAAAAGCGATTGCAACAAGGTTTCGAAAACCCATCACCCCTTATAAGTCGATCCCCATCTTTTTACTTTACAGATATGCAAGTTATGAAACAGAAATGAAATAATTCACACTCATCCAAGTAAAATTGAAATGTATCGTGCAGAAGTCCGTCTGCAAGGAAATGGAGCGCAAAAAATAATGCCAGAACGAATCATTGTTGCAGGCATCTACCGAAGTGGAACATCGTTGAACTCAGAACTTGTTCACCGCTGGGGCGCATATGTAGGGCGTGAAGATGATATCTTCCAGGATGAATACGGTTACCTGGAACATCTTGCGCTTCAAAAGCTCAACGACGAGTTGTTGGACAATAACAGCTACGTGCCAACCCCTGTTGATCAGATGCTTGAAAAGGCACAGGACCCAGTTCTCCAGGAACGCGCGTTAGAAATCCTTGAGGGGATGGATAAAGAAGCGGAAGAAAACCAGGCGATCGCCTGGGTATGGAAGGACCCCCGGCTGCCGCTGGTGCTGCCTTTCTGGGCTAATATTTGGGGAGATGTGATCTACGTTATCCCGGTGCGACATCCAGTTGAGACAATTTTGTCTGGCGCAAGCATGGATGGGCTTGACTCCCGATGCGGTGCCGCTCTCAGCCGGGTTTGCTTACTGGCAATTCTCTATGCTCAATTTGATTACATTCACAGAGAATAGCCAGCGCAAAATTTTCATTGCTTATGACCAATTGCTTCAAAACCCGCAGAGAGAATGCACACGTCTTTGCCATTTCTTGGATGAAGAATGCGGAGTTTCATCAAAGGATGCCGAACAGCGCATCCATTCCATGACATCACAAATTGCTACCGATCAACATCATTTTCAACACCCCAGCCCCTTGGCTGAAGTCGAAACCGCCACAAAAGAACAGCGCGCTTTATACAATTTTCTCAGGGTCAAGACAATATATCCTGATGAAACATTCAACAAAGACGATTTTGCCCTTTACCCGGGCTGGCTCGAATACCTTCAGACGATGAATATGATTGCTTCGTTTGGCGATACGCAGGAAAGTTAGGCAGGAAAATCATGGAACACATGGATCGAGATAAATTCCTGAATCTTCCCGCTGAAGAAGTTGCCAAAATCGTTCGCGCCGGCGGGTCGAGAGTTTGTGTTTTTCCTTTCAATGGCACGCGCCGTTGGTTTTTACTGGAATATGGGCGCGATTTTGACGGTGACGCTGCTGAGAATTATGTGGATTTGACTACCCAGGGTTATATCAATACCTATAAATTAGTTTTCGAACACGGAATCGACACCATTGTCGCGCCGGTATTCGGCGGCGAAATCATGGACCGTGGCGAAGAGTATATGCGCGAAATCGGCGCAAATATGACCTTGCTGGCAACACATCCCACATTTCTTGAGTTCTACGAAACATATGGCATCCGCGTCCATTTTTATGGCGACTATCGAAAACAGTTGAGCGAAACTCCTTATGCTTACGTTTGCGATGCATTCGATGAAGTTACACAGAAAACCGCTCATCATACACAGCATAGATTGTTCTATGGCGTTTGCGCAGACGAAGCAACTGCAACAATTGCTGAACTCTCAGTGAAGCATTTTCAAGAAACCGGAAAGACGCCATCCCGCCGTGAACTGATCGAACAATACTATGGTGAGTATATTGAGAAAGCCGACATTTTCATCGGCTTCGAGAAATTCAACGTTTTCGACTACCCATGCTTGGTTGGGGAGAAGAAAGCCTGTACTTATACAGTCACTCCATCTCTGTACATGAACAGCCAACAGCTAAAAAATATCCTTTACGATTACGTTTACCTGCGTCCGGTTCAAGATCCAGATTATTTCACCATGCCCGAAGAAGATTTTGAAGCCATGCGTCAATTCTATGAAGTCAATCGCGAAGCAACTTTCGGGGTTGGTGAGATGCGTGGTGGGATTTGGTATCCAAGCGTAAAAAATCAAGGTGATAACATGATAGCGCAATCAAAGCAACTTGCATCAAAATCAGAAGCAGAACCTAATCTGACAACCCTGCTTGAACGAAATTGGCCAGAGTGATATGCTCACAACGGCTTATGACACAGCATGGGTAGCCACGATTATGGTGAAATTGACCGTGATCTAGGACTTCCAGCTTTAGAGTGGTTATGTAGCAATCAACTTCCAGATGGTTCATGGGGCACTGCCAAATCCTACTATTATCCAGACCGGATCATATCCACGCTTAGTGCAATGATCGCACTTACTTATCGAGGTAGAAGACAAAGCGATAAAAGACAAATTGAGAAAGGTCTTGAAGCTCTCGAAAAAATGACTGACAATGCAACAAAAGGCTTAGCTGCTGCCCTAAAGGGGCCTACCGTTGGATTTGAAATGATTGTTCCAACACTTGTTGAGCAAGCTGAAAATTTAGGAATAATCAAACAACAAAGAGAAAGAATTCTTAGGGAGAATTTCTAAACAACGCGCCAAAAAACTATCCCTGATTAAAGGGAAGATTAATTAATCGCCATATAACAGTGGCATTCTCGGCCGAGATGGCAGGAAACGATGGGCAACACATGCTTGATATTGACAATCTTCAAGAAAAAAACGGTTCCGTAGGGTGTAGCCCATCTGCAACTGCTTATTTTGCTCAACAAGTAAAAAGAGAAGATCAGAAAGCAATGGAATATTTATACACCACCCGTAATGAAAATGGTGGCGTACCCAATGTTGCCCCTTTTGATATATTTGAAATAGCATGGACATTATGGAATTTAAGCATACTTCCAAAGATTATAAAACACGAAATAATGCAAGTTCAAAACCACATTAACTTTCTATCCCAAATATGGGATAAAAATAATGGAGCTGGGTTTTCATCGGAATATTCTGTGAATGATGGTGATGAAACAGCTGTTGTTTTTGATACACTATTGCACGATATGGTGTTACCAGAAAAGGATATTAACAATTTTCTAAGCTATGAAGAAAATGACCATTTCCGTTGCTTTGAGTTGAGAATGATCCATCGATCAGCGCTAATATACATATTTTAGGTGCATTAAAGCAAGCTGGATTTGATAGAAAAACATCCGTCTGTTGCAAAAGATCTGCAAGTATCTACAAAAGAACAATCTAAAGGAGGGATATTGGGATGACAAGTGGCACATATCTCCGTATTATTCAACATCACATGCAATAATTGCTTGTGCAGGATTTTGATAATAACCTAGTTGCAAGATGCAGTAAATTGGATTATTCAAACACAAAAATACGATGGTTCTTGGGGAATATTTGGAATTCAACAGCTGAAGAAACAGCCTATGCAATGCAAGCTCTTTGGATTTGGAATCAAAAGTGAAAAAAATTCCACAAACAATCTTATTGAAAGGGAAAAGATGGCTTGAAAAACAATAAATCATGAATATCCGCCTTTATGGATCGGAAAATGTCTTGTATAGTCCCAGATTAGTTATGGATTCCGCAATTCTGTGCATTAACTTTGGTGGATAATAAATATGAAAACATTCTAAAACAATCTTAATAACTATACCTTCAACAGATCCAGACGATGCCCGTGAGGAAAACTGTTAAATATCCTTTACTGCTTGGTTTTACTGTATTTCTGTTATTTGCTGTTCCTTGAGCGTGATTATTGTAGCTACGAGAGGCACAAGATACTGGCATCAGACAAGTTTTCTTGGGAAGTAGAATTCTTTAGCTAGGAATACTTGTTATCTATTTTTATAAATAGGTATAGCTCCGGAAAAGTTGCTGCACTTTATTTCTAATTCTCATTACGTTACGTAGTCTATTTTAGCTGACAGCTTACAGAGATATCAACCGGACGAAGTCTTGTTTATATTTACGATTCCCATCATTATGGCAAGCGTTTTACTTAGCACCTATCATCAAGTTTTATTTTTAGTGGCTTAAGCAGTGTAATTATTACATCATTGCAGTTTCAATTAATCGAACTCCCAATCATTCCCGCAATTGGTGGGTATCTTTGTTGTAGCCCTCGTCTCCTGGCTCTCATCTCCGTAATCTTGAACAAGCCCTCAAACGAACTCCGAACAATTAACACCAATCTCGACCAAATCGTCAAGGAACGTACACACGCGTTGGCCGAAGCGCTCACACGCGAACGGATCGAAGCTGGGCGCAGCCAGGCAATTCTGGAGAGTATTGCGGATGGGGTGATCGTGTTCGACACCCAGGGAAGTGCCATCCAGGCTAACCCGGCTTTATCAAATTTGATCAACGTGCCATTCAACAATATCGTCAATGCCACTGTCAACGATCTGGTTGAAGCCAGTCCTATGGATGCAAAAAATAAGGGTACTCTCGCAGGAGTGCTGACTAAGCCAGGCAGGCGACTTTCTAGTTACCGAGTGGAGTGGGGCCAGAAAACGATCTCTGTCAGTTCTGGGCAGGTACTGGATCGTGACGGCAGCGAGGTTGGCACTGTAGCTGTCTTCCGTGACTTCACCAAAGAAGCCGAATTGGAGAAAATGAAGAGCGCCTTTGTCGCCATGGTTTCTCACGAATTGCGCACACCCATCAGCGCCATCCTTGGGTATGCGGAAATCTTCAAAGAAGAGATTTATGGTCCGCTGAATGATAAGCAAGCCAAAATGACCAGCCGGATCGTTTCAAATTCAAGCAGGTTGCTTAGCTTGATCAATGATTTGCTTGATCAGGCTCAAATGGAGGCTGGCAAACTCAAAATCAGGAATGAGACATTAGGCCAGCAGACTTGCTCGAAAACCTGCATAGTGTGATGGATAAAATAACTGCTGATAAAGGCCTTGCGCTGACAAGCGAACTTGATCCAAATATGCCAGAAATGCTCATTGGTGATAGTTCCCGTTTGCAGCAAATCCTGGTCAATCTGGTCAATAATGCTGTCAAATTCACACAGGAAGGCTCTGTGCATGTACAACTTTCCAAGCTGGATGCGGAACAATGGGGAATCACTGTTACAGACACTGGACAGGGTATTCCAGAAGAAGAACTCCCTTATATTTTCGACACATTCCGACAAGTGGAAGGGACCACAACCCGCGTACACGGTGGGTTTGGCCTGGGATTGTCAATTGTGAAACAATTGGTCACCCTGATGGGCGGGAAGATTTCAGTCGAAAGCAAGTTAGGGGAAGGGAAGTATTTTTTCTATAACACTCCCCATTGAAACAAAGAGTAATGCCAAGGAGCAATCATGAGCGATTTAGCTTTTATTATTGAAGACGATGAAGATCTCAGCACAATTTTTGCAGATGCATTGGAAACTGTTGGCTATCAAGTTGAACAGATCAAAGACGGTCTGAAAGCCCAACAGCGATTGAGAGAAGAAGTTCCCTCATCTGATCCTTTTGGACATGCATCTGCCACATATTTCAGGTGCAGATCTGCTGACAGAGATCAAAGCGGATGAGCGCTTTAGCAATACAAACGTGATCCTGACCACTGCGGATGCACGCATGGCCGAAGCTTATGAGCGATCGCTGATTTCGTGATGGTAAAGCCAATCTCGTTTGTGCAATTGCGTGATCTGACCGCCCGCTTGAAACCACAATAGCCCCATCCCATTGACGAAAAATGCGACCTGTGCAGGTCGCATTTTTAGTTTCATATCAGGTCAGATCTCTAATCCCAAAAAGTGTTGCAGCGGTATTCTTCCCCTGAAGGAGTGATAACGCTATAGCTCCAATCCTCGTCGTCTATCTGATATGACTCTAAATCAAATTCAAGGGATGCCAAAATTCTGGCGGCGTTCGCACGGGAAAGATGGAAAGATTGCCAGGGAAGGGAATTGTCGTCGCGGCTGTTCCTGGACGCATAGCAAACCAAAGCCGCGCCCACTCCCTCTTTAACGGAAGCAGGCAAAGGCTGAGTTTGATACGCGCTTGCCAGACGCGGGAACGGCATCGGAGAAAGGTCCATCAAATAAGATGCGTCAAAATCTTCACCACTGCACTGCCCGGTTCACATTTTGCCGGACGATGAAACCGTCCACATTCATGATGCCCAGGCTCAAGGCAAATCCCAGCGAAGCGATCACTGCCGCCAATGCAAAGGCGCGTTCACGGTGCAGGATTTCCAGAACAACCACCGCGACCAGCAACAGCGCCAGCCAGATCATGAAGACATGCGTATACGTCCGCAAGCGAGAGAAGCCATAGGCTGTTTCGTAAAGCACCAGGCGTTGGAAGGCCGAAACCAGCATGACCAGCACCAGCGCGACAATGCCAATCCCCAGACCGGAGAAGACGCGGCGCTGTGTTTCCGTTTCGCGGCGCGTGACACCACTGGCGCTCAGGATCAGCAGCAGACTGAAGAAGGCCACTGTTACCAGTTCGCCAAAACCGCGGCGGGCATATTCGGAGTAGGTATAGCCGTCGATCTGGATGTTGGTCCAGCCCGCCAAAGAAATACTGGAACTGGATGAAGACAAAAACCGCAAACAGAGCCGCCACACTGCCCAGCACGATGGCTGCTTCCGTAAAACCCAGAAATGACGGGAATCACCGGTTTTTCTTCGCCAACCAATTTTTCATCTTTGCTCTGCGTGGCAGCATGCAAGATATACACCCGCAATCGCATACGCAAATATCAGGATATAAACCAGGCGGAAGATGTACTCCGGCAGGTTTTCCAGGTTGAACAATTCGATGAACTCTTCCAGACGCTGACCAAAGACCAGGTCAGCCGAACTCAACAGCGAGGCAAAGATAGCGACAATCGGAAGCGCGATCAGGATGCCGCGCACCACCGGCCAGAACTGGGATGCGCTTCTTTCCCCGTCCTCGGCCTGCTCCTTGCGGACTCCTCAGCCGAAAACCCCAGCGGACGGGCGACCATGCTGCCCAGCAAACCCAGGAAGCCTTTCAGGTAATCAAGCAAACTGTATAAAGGCCAGCGACCGCCCAGGAAAGAAATGGCGAAAAGCCCCATCAGGAACAGGGTCATGACGACCGACAGGAAGATAGTCATCGGTTCCTGGCGGATAAAGGTCATGACCGCGAACAATAGCGATCAGCGGCAAAAGCAAACAGTGTATTCCGCTTTGGGCGGTGACCATCTGCCGCAGAAGCAAAATCCCGGCAGCCAGACACAGCACAACATAAATGGCAAAATTGATGCCGGGCGCTTTCTTCCAGAAGAGAAAGTCAAAGGCCCAGCCAAGGGCGATCGACTGTCCACCAGAAACGATTTGGATTGGATTTCATACCTGCCTCCATAAAATGTTTCGCTTATCTTAGCCACGCAATCCTTGCGAAGACTGTCAAAAGGTATCAAAAATCTTATTTTTATGCCAGTATGGGCTATCTTGTTAGTTAATATAAGGGTCACAGAACCGAGTTTAATAATTATGCATCAAAAATCATTACAATTCCCTTAGAAGCCAATTTCTACTATTGACATCCGATTTGAAATGTGCCATACTTCCGTCACTGCTCGGGGGAGTTACATATAATCGCCATCCTATGAAAGGAGGAGGTGATGCTCATGGATAATAGTACCAAACTTAGCGCTGTGGCATCACTCCTCAATTAGGAAGAAGCCACAGCGCGCCACGGGTGCCATCCAACTGGGCGGCATCCTGGTCTTTAATCTATCCGTACCATGCTCAAGCCGCCGCACCCCCCGTCTCGGGCCGACGCCCTCGCGGGGCGGACGGCCATTCGGGGCACTTTCCTAAGCGGCGTCCCCGCCGCCTTGAGCGGATTTTAATTCTTTACAAGTGCAACGCACTTCAATGTTGAGAGTATGTCGATGAAACTTCTAGTGAAGTGCGTTGCACTTTTTTAAAAATTGCATTTTCCAGATAATTTTTTAGGTCGCCCCTGCTAATTGATTCTTATGGAAAACGCATCTCAAAACGCCAGGCTATCTTCAACTTGACTAATTTCTGACTCGATTCCCATCACTTCGAACCAGGTCGTCCCCGGCTTGAACGGATACGCATCCCCATCCTTTGTGTACAAGGAATACAAACCAGCCTCGTTTTCACGCACCCACTCCAACTCGTAAGCCTGCCCGTCACGAAAGGCATAAGCCGGGCCAGAACCGTAGAATTGCATTTCGACAATTTCTGGCGAAACCGAGTAAAAGGTATGCGGCATCAACAAGATGACCACATTATCCGCCGCGATAGGCACATCGCCAAGCGCATCTCGCAATGGTTTGTACACTTCGGGCTGGCCTTCCAGGGCATTTTCCACATCCACATAACGGTAGTAGCGTCCGCTGGGTGGATCGTAATCCCAGCGATTGTAGATGACGGCCGAATACCAGGCAAATATCCGACTGACCGGCTGCCCCCCATCAGGAGTTTGCATCTGGAAGTGCATTCCATCCAGGTCTTGTTTCTCGTCGGATATGCCTTGTTCCGCACATACTCACGGACTGCGGCTGTATCCGCCATCAAATAATTCGTGACCGGATCAGGGCGGCACAGGGCCGGACAGTCAGCCTGCCACTCCACGATCAGCCGCTCGGCAAAATCGGATTCGTACAGCCGCTCCCGCACACGTTCATCGCCACTGCCGAACACGAATAAACCCCTGTACATACGGATGATGTGCTCGTCAAAAAAACGTGCCGAACGGATCGAGCCAACCTGCTCCGCATCCTGGCTGTAATAGATAGCGATGAAACGCGTGGTGCCTTCTTCGGTGTAATACTCGTAGACAATATCCGCGCGGGATAATCCAAACTGCGGACGCACATCTCTGGGCAAATTCGACACCTTGATCAGCATCGGCCTGCGGTCCAGAAGGTTCGGGTCGGCGCTGAGGCCTGTCAGCGGATTGATGTCAGGCGGGAAAGTTCGTTGGCCCAAAGCCTGCTTCCGGGTAGCCGGGGGTAGGCGTCAGATAGATGTTAGGCTGGGTTGGTACAGCGGTTGCAGATGGCAAGGGGGAACGGGGTAGCTGTCGGCGGCGAATCAGGGTCTGGAACCGGCTGGCAGGCTAAGGTCAAGAGAAAGAAGCGCGATGAGAATCGTCTTGCGCATGTTCATCATCCATTATCATACACCAAACCGGCCTGCTTGCTTTTCATCCGTTTAGCCCCTATAACTCCACTTTTTGCACTTAAAATCCGTAGTTTATTTGTGCAGAATGTGGGATAATGGCGACATGCAAAGCGAGAAGACCTCGTCATTTACCGGTAATCTGATGCGTTGGTTCGTCCCTATGGCCGCCCTGCTCGTATTGGCTGCCTTCCTGTTCATCACCCCGCCCGGCTTGCTTGGCAAAGCCGACGGGATCGGATATGCCGTCTGCCACCGCATCGACGCGCGCTCATTCCATCTGCTTGATCGCCAATTGCCGTTGTGCGCGCGCTGTACAGGGGAGTTCAATGCGGCGGCCATCACCCTGATCTTTTTAGGCTTTGTCAGCCGCAAGCGCAGCAGTATGCCAGGGAAAGGCATCCTGGCCGTGCTGATCGTTTTCTTTTTGGCCTTTGGCATAGACGGGTCGAACTCCTACCTGTACCTGCTCAAGCAGACCTATGATGGCTTCCTGCCGCAAATCCCGAATATTTATATTCCGAACAACACGCTGCGCCTGCTGACCGGCAGCGGGATGGGCATTGCGATGGCTCGTGTCTTGTATCCGATCGTCAACCAGACCATCTGGCGTGATGAGGACAAGCGTCCGTCGCTGACCTGGAAGGAATTCGGCGGGTTGCTGGGAATTATTTTGCTGGTAGATTTAGCCATCTTGAGCGAACAGCCCATCGTTCTGTACCCGATTGCCTTTCTGAGCGTACTGGGTGTGCTGGCCCTGCTTTCGATGGTTTTCAGCATTGTATGGATTATCATCATGCGGCAGGAAAACACCTTCGAGACGCTCAAACAATTATGGATGCCTGCCCTGGCCGGATTAACGCTGACGTTCTTAATGATTTCGGTCATCGACTTGCTGCGCCTAAATTGACCGGTACCTGGGGCGGGTTCCCACTTGGATAAAGAAGCCACGAATACACACGAATGGACACGAATAAACTGCAAAAGCATCTCCCAGGAAAGTATACAAAAATTGAAGGCTTTCACGTAATTCGCCTATTTACGACATTCGCGTTAGCAAGCGAGCAGCAAAGAAGGAGAAAAATGGAAATGTTACTTGGCGTTTTTACCGCCTTTGGTCTCTCCGCCAGCGCCGGGCTGAATGCCTACATCCCATTACTGGTGGTGGGTGTGATTGCCCACTACACCGACTGGATTGCCTTGAGCAATCCCTGGGATTTACTCGCCAATCCCTGGGTGTTGATCGTGCTGGGCATCCTGGTCATCATCGAGATGCTGGCTGATAAAATCCCGGCTGTCAATCACATCAACGATGCCATCCAGACCTTTGTCCGCCCGGCAGCGGGCGCGATCGCCTTTGCCGCCAGCGCAAACGTGATTACCGACATCAGTCCGGTGCTGGCGTTGATCTGCGGCCTGCTGGTAGCTGGCAGCGTGCATGCTGTCAAATCAGTTGCTGTGCGCCCGGTGGTAACAGCCACAACGGGCGGAGCCGGGAACATGCCGGTCAGCATCGCAGAGGACATCTTCTCGACAGTGATGTCCATCTTGGCCATCGTGGTTCCGATCCTGGTAGCGGTCATCCTGATTTTGATGGTTGTGCTATTCTTCGGTGGAGACAGCGGCGCCGCGAGAAAGCAAACCGCAATATATATAGTATATAATAATGCAAAGGAGAACACATTATGAGCGATATTCAAACCAGCCTAATCTAACTCACCCGGCCAAACCAAACAGCAATATGGCCATTGGCCAGCCTGGTCCTTGGCATACTTGGATGGACACTCATCCCAACCATCGGCTCCATCGCAGCCATTATCACCGGGCACATGGCAAAAAACGAAATCAAGGAAAGTATGGAGGATTTGGGCGGGGATGGCATGGCAACTGCCGGGCTGATTTTGGGATATGCTAATATTGCTGATCAGTATATGTGTATGTTTGGTGTTGTAGCGCATGTTGGCATTAGGAATTACAATCCCCTTCCTTGAAGGCGGATTTAAAATAAAGGAGAGAAGAAAATGGATGAAAATATGGGAAGCCCCCGGTTGAAGAAGCATTGAAGAACCAAAAAAGAACAATAAAACGCTTATCATTATTATTGCCGTTGTCGCTGGTTTTGTGCTGTTGCTGCGTGGCTATCGGCGCTCTGGGTTGGAATTTGGTGACCAGCTCATGTACGAATTGGGTCTGTACTAAACGATTGCATTATGGAACTTAGCCTCCGGCGCTATGCCGGAGGCTTTTTATTTGCAAACTTCTGTTTCAGTTCTTCCAGCGCCGAAACTGCCTGCGCACGGGTCTTCACATCTATCGACAATTCCAGAAACTCATCTTCATCCAAAACAGTCTGTGTGCCATCCCTTGACACCCACAGGTCGAGCGCCAGATCGATGTATGAAACTGTATCCTTTTCCAAAACAGCCGGATATCCGATATTACAATACCAGCCTTTGAATTTCCCATCATCGACGGTCATAAATCTCGAACACGTTATACCAGCGATCAGTATAAAAGGTTTCCACAAAGCGGTCACCGCGTTTCAAAACCACATCCATAAAAGGCATATCATCGCGATTAAAAAAGGCTTCCAACACCACACATATTCGCTTCACGCTTCAACACGCGACCTTCATATTGCCAGGTCACTTCGCCATCCAGGTTGCGTTTCAAAACCGCTGATATCCGTCACCCCAGGCATTCCGCCTCCACAATAAAAGATATTTCATCTCCCACTTTCAATGTCTCAGATGTAAAAAAATACAAGCCGTTTTCCAACGTCACACGGAATCCATTTTTCTGGAAGAGGACGTCAGCCACTCGGCCTTTCAAGCCGTTTCCGTTTTCTGGTCAGGATTACATCCCTCAGGCCGGATCAACAGCGCCACTGACTCCCCTCAGCCTGCCTCCGTTTCACAATCCACATCCAACACCCCAAGCGACGTTTCGACCCGTCCTCCCCCAAGCCAATTCCCTTCGAGCACATTCCCCAGACCCAAAAAGCTTGCCACCCAACCCGAAGACGGGCCGGGCAAACACTTCCGCAGGTGTGCCCTCCTGCACAATCTGACCGTCATGCAGCAGCGCGATCCGGTCTGCAATCGCAAAGGCTTCCTCCTGATCGTGTGTGACATAAATCGCCGGGACATCGCTGCGATGCAAAATGTCGCGCAATTCATCCAGAAAGTGATCACGCAATGCACGGTCCAGCGCGCCCAGCGGCTCATCGAACATCAACAAACGCGGACGGGGGGCCAGCGCCCGCGCCAACGCCACACGCTGCTGCTCACCGCCAGATAGGTCGGTCACACTACGGTTTGCAAATCCACTCAGATCGACCTGCTCCAACGAAGCGGTTACGCGCAGTTTGATTTCATCTTGCGGCAAGTTTTGCATTTTCAGGCCAAAGGCCACATTCTCGGCTACTGTCAGATGCGGGAATAATGCATAATCCTGGAACACCAGTCCAAAATTACGTTGGTGTGTGGGCACGGATGCCAGGTCTTCCCCTTTCCACAGCACCTGCCCGCTTTCGGGTTGTCTCCAACCCAGCGATAATCCGCAGCAACGTAGATTTCCCGCTGCCCGATGCACCCAGCAAGCAAACTGTCTCACCTGCCTCGACGGTAAAAGAGATTCCGGAAAGCAAAGGTTTGTTTTCGTAGGTTTTATGAATATCAATCAATTCGAACATATTCTTTCACAAAAGTCACTAGGAAAAATCTTTGTGATCTTCGTGGTTAAAATTCTCTGCGTTCCTGGCAAGCGCAATCTTTCAATCAGCAAAATCCCAACCGTTGCCAAGACCATCAACAACGTCGCCATCGCCATCGCCTGACCATAATTCAATCCGCCCGGCTGTGAAAGGAAACGATAGATCGCAATCGGGATGGTCGGGTATTCCGGGCGGGTCAGCAAGGCTGTCGCGCCAAATTCACCCAACGAGACCGTGAACGCAAAGGTCGCCGCCGCCAAGCGATGCGCGCCAGATGATCGGCCAGTCCACGGCCAACCAGGCGCGGAAAGGCGAAGCGCCCAGCGAGGAAGCCGCATCCCGCAAGCGCTCCGGGATGGAAGCCAGCGCGGGCTGCAACGTCCGTATGACGAAGGGCAGCGCCACCATGGTATGCGCCAGCGGGATCAGCCAGGGCGAAGCCAGTAAACGCAAAGGCGGCCGGTTGAACGAAATAATGAATCCCAGCCCCAAGGTCACGGCAGATGCGCCGAGGGGCAGCATCAGCAGCGGATCAAGCCAGCGTTCCAGTTTGCCGGGTCGCGCCAGCGCGGATGCCGCCGGAAAACCCATCAGCAGGGAGAACAACACCGTCAATCCGGCATAGCCCAGCGAATTGAGCGCCGCCCGGATGGGTGGCACGTAAAACAATCGAGCCACGCCGGTTGACAAAGAGTTCACTGTAGTAATCTGCCTGTCAGGCCATATTGCACATCAGTGCGTTCGCCGCGTGCAGCTTCCAGGCGGGAGACAGAACGCAACGGCAAAGCCAGCATCGGCAAGACAAAGAACAGAATCAGCAAAACACCCAAACCAATTACAAAGATTTTTTCCTTCCACTTGTGCGCCCGACGCAGGTTGTATTGGGCTAGCGCGTGGAGAAACCTGTACCTTTGTTTTCGCAACCACACGCGTATATAAGCACAGAAAAAGCCAGCGTGCATAGCAATTGCACGGCAGAAAGCAACCCCGCCAGCGGCAGGTTGAGCATCTGCAGCGCCTGGATGTAAGTCTCAACTTCCAGACGTGGCAAAGCCTGGGCCACCCAATAACAAGATGACACCAAAACTGGTGAAATCGAACAGGAAAACCAGGGTTCCTGCCGCCAGCAGGGACGGCCTGAGCAACGGCAACGTGACATGCCGCCACACCCGGCGGCTGTCTGCGCCGAGGGTGCGCGCGGCCCCTTCCAGCCGCGGATCAAGCTGCGACAGGGCGCTCCCCACCACGCGGATGACGATGGTTGTGTTGTAGAAGACATGCGCCAGCAAAATCGCGCCCAGAGTTCCCACAAATTGGACAGGAGGGTTCTCCAACCCAAAGGCGCTCATCAACCCAAGATTCAACCATCCGCGCGGGCCAAGCAAGGCATTAAAACCGGCTGCGACCACCACCGTCGGCAGCATGAACGGGACGGCGGTCAGCGCGCGCAACAAGGTTTGCCGGGGAAGTCGAAACGGGCAAAGAGATAGGCGGCAGGCAGGCCAAGGAGCAGGGTGAGAAGGGTGGAGAGGAGAGGCTTGGTAAAGCGTAAAAAGTAAAACGTTGGAAGTGAGATTGAAGATTTTCCGGGGTGAGAACTGATAATATCAAAACTATAGGCAAGGATGCGAACAAGTGGATAGAAGAAAAACAGGCCGATAAACCCAAGCGGGAGGAGCCAGAGAAGAAACGAGAATTTAACCGCGAAGACACGGAGGCACGGAGAATATGATATCTCTGTGTCTTCGTGTCTTCTGTGGTTACTCATAAAATCCATCAAACTACCTATAGTTTTGGATGCGATTGCACTGCGAGCCGGATGCAGTGCAATCGCGAAGCATCCCTGTGGGACTGCTCGCAAACAAAAGCGTTTAACGCAGTACCGTGTCTGTCCAGGCCTGGATCCACTTCTCGCGGTTGGCAGCAATATCAGCCGGGGCGAGTTGGGCAGGCTGTTCGGGAATTTGAGCATACTTCACAAATTCATCCGGCAGAGGCAGCATCTGGGTTGACCGGGAAGACGAACATCTGCATCGGCATATCTTCCTGGAATTGCTGAATTCAACATGAAGTCTACAAACTTCTCGGCCAGGGCGCGATGCTGAGTCCCTTTCAGGATGCCGACAAATTCAATTTGACGGAAGCAGGTATCGGGTCCGACAATCGAAGCGGTGGGCGAGTCATCCAGTGGAGTTTCGGCAAAGATCACTTCCGCGGGCGGGCTGGAGCCATACGAAACCACCATCGGCTGCGGCCCCTGTCCTGAGGATGCACTGAAGTTGGCATAATAGGCCGTCTCCCAGTCATTGACCACCACCAGTCCGTTATCGCGCATGGCCGCCCAGAAATCGAGATAGCCGGGGTCGCCAAAGTGCGCAACTGTCGCCAGCAGGAAGGCCAGGCCGGGCGAAGATGTGGCCGGGTTTTCGACCACCAGCAGACTGTTGTATTCAGGCTTGAGCAAATCTTCGAGCGCTGCTGGAACAGGCAAATTATTCTCGGCGAAGTAGGCTTTGTCGTAGTTGATGCACACATCGCCATAGTTCACCGGGGTCATGCGGTTTCCGGAATCAAGCCGGAATGCAACCGGGATGCTCGCCAGCGCGGACGAGTGATATGGCTCAAAGATGTCGGCTTCCAAGGCACGGGAGAGAAAGGTGTTATCCACGCCATAAAAGACATCCGCCAGCGGGGCATCCTTCGTAAGAATAGCCTTGTTGAGCGCCGCGCCGGTATCGCCGCTTGCCAGGAAAGTTACCTTCACATCGTTGGTCTCTTCAAAAGCCGCCACCACTTCCTCGCTAACGGCAAACAAGTCGTGGGTCATCACGGTCAGTTCGGCAGGCCCCCGCGGTGCACATGCATTGAGTGCAAGCGCGATCAACAGAAAAAGAAAAACAATTCGTCTCATGTTTACTCCTGACTTGCAGAACGGCGATGGCTGACCAGCAACATTCCAGATTGGATGCTGACTGAGGCCGCATCCTTCAACATGACATTGCTGATGCCACGTGTTTTATGAGGGTACAAAGTTTCACCGTAGAGAGGCCACTGCAATCCTTGAGTGCTGACACCTTCCACTGGGCCTTGCCAGGAGATCAACGAGACGATATCCCCGCTTCGTCCCCGGACTGCAACCTGCCCCCCTTTATCGGCAGATGCCCGGCAAAAGAAGACTTCCTCCACCCCGTCATCCAGACGGATGTCGATTTTGGGAAGCATTGGATCAGTCAATATGGACAGGTTGGCAAGGGTCTGATCGAGGCGGCCGCCCAGCGCTCCGACGATCAAAATAGCGGAAGGTTGCATTTCTACCGCATACTGTAATGCAAGTTCAATATCTGTCTCATCTTTATCTTCTGAATATTGTTCGATATTGACTTCGGCAGAAGTCAGTTGAAATAATGTATCTTCGTCAACCGAATCCAGGTCGCCGATGACGAGTTCGGGCAAGATACCCATCTTCAACAAATAATTGGCACCGCCATCTGCAGCGATGAGGTAATCGCCGGACTGAAGCAAAGCACGCGCAGCATCGAGGTCTGGCAATTCCCCGTTGGTAAAAATCACAACTCTTGGCATAAAAACATCCTCCGCCGGGGAGGATGTTCAAGGTGCAATATCTTCCCTCCGCCGGCATGATCCGGATCAGGTATTGCGGGTCGAGCGCTGAACGCTCCTCTCAGCCCGTAAAACGGACTCCCCGTTCGGTTATCTAAAACGAGTATAAGGCGATGGATACCCCCTGTCAAGTACCACCGGGTGGTCCAGGTAAAAATTCAGGGCAGACCGTTTTGTCTGCCCTGGCTAGCGTACGCGGCGCTTCCATTCGTCTTTCATTTGCAACTCTCGTGGGCTGACACCCGAATCGAGCGCCATAAAATCGGTTAACAACCGATTGAAATCGGGCTGTTTCGTCGATCATTGGGAAATGCCCGGAGCCATCCAGTACAACATGGGACATCATGTGTGGCAAGTTGATGGAATTATCGGCAGGTGGCGCGGGGATGGCAGGGTCATTTTGTCCATGCACGAGCAAGCATGGAATCTGCGTCTGACGCATTTGGCCGTACAATTCATTCGACTGGAAACTGCTAATCGAGGTGGCAATAGCCTGAGGGTCCGCTTTTGAAGCGTCGGCAAGCGCAGTAGCCGCTTCAGGGGCTTTACTACCAAGCCAGGTTATCAAATCTGGTAATTTTGAAGTCCGCAAACGTTCATTGATCAAATCATAAAACAACGGACAACTGACTGCCACAATGCGGTCTACACTTTTAGGCCAGCGGACACAAAAATTAAATCCCACCAGCGCACCAAGCCCATGCCCGACAATCGCTACTTTACCGATCCCTAGATCATCTAAAAATTTACTGACGAGGTCGGTTTGTTTGTCAATGGTGTAGAGCATCGAATCATGAGTTGATTCGCCAAAACCCCACAAATCAAGCCCATAAGCACGGAAAGATGTAGAAGCGACCTGCATAGACGTGATCCAATATCTCCACGATCCAACCCAGCCGTGGAGGAAGATGATGGGGCGACCACGTCCCAACACCTCGTAGTGAACGATCTGTCCGTCCAGCAGAATAGCGCTCATATAACTAAAAAACTCTCCCTTGGTAACCGTTACTTTCCAAATTTAGCCAGGACGGAACGTACCCGTTCTGTTAGTTGATCGGGCGCAAAAGGTTTAAGCAGATACTCTTCAGCGCCTGCATCCATACCATCACGTATTTCTGCTTCCTGTCCCTTGGCAGAGAGAAAAACAACCGGAACATCTTTCAGGTTTGGATCAGCTTTGATTTCCTTACAAGCATCATAACCGGTCATGCGTGGCATACGTACATCCAATAAGATAAGGTCAGGAGATTCTTCCTTTGCCAATTGCACGGCTTCCTCGCCATTCGTACCGGTCACCACTTCATAGCCAGCAAAGCGTAAAGTGAAGGCAATCAGATCTCGAATGTCAGGTTCGTCTTCCGCAATCAATATCTTCGTCATCGATACCTCATTTACCTTTCTTGTATACAGGTAATGTAAAGGAGAAAGTGCTGCCCTTGCCTAATCCATCACTTTTCAGCCAAATGCGTCCGTTATGCATCTC
This sequence comes from uncultured Chloroflexia bacterium, assembly GCA_963791785.1. GTDB lineage: Bacteria > Chloroflexota > Anaerolineae > Anaerolineales > Villigracilaceae > JAABUE01. The sequence continues at coordinate 33,927 of CAWBTW010000015.1, forward strand.
TACCAACTGTTTCACGATGGCCAGTCCTAAACCCGTGCCTGGGGTAGCCAAGACAAGTGGATCTTCACCACGATAGAAACGGTCAAAGATGCGTCCTTGATCCTCTAGCGGAATACCAACACCAGAATCCTCTACATCCACCTGCACCTCGTTACCATTCTTAGCGGTAAGGTGTACGGTTATTTGTCCATTTTCAGGTGTGTAGTGATAGGCATTACTCACAAGGTTTCCCAATACCTGTCGGATACGCTCCGAATCGCCTTGCACACGCGGAAGATTTTTGGAAGCATCTAGAGAAAAGGCCATTGGCTTGTTTTCTTCTTGTGAGCGCCGTAAAATATCGGCAAGCATATCTTCGGCCACATCTCGCAAATCAAGAGACTGAGGGGTAAGCGTAACACGCCCAGCCTCGATACGTGAAATATCCAGCAAATCGTTCACTAAAATATTCAGGCGTTCCGTATTGTTCTTGACAATTTGCAAGAAATGCGTCTGGTTTTCGTTCACAGCACCAGCTGCGCCCATCAATAAAATATCTACATAACCACGGATAGATGTCATCGGAGTACGCAACTCATGGCTTACCGTCGCTACAAACTCAGACTTCAACCTGTCTACTTCAACCTCATGTGTAATATCACGGAAGATGGATACCGTACCCAGAAAGTCGTTTTGCAAAATGACCGGAGCAAGATGCACCAGTGCTATGCGGCCATCTTCAAGTTCTAGTTGCTCTGCATACGAATCACCAACACTGTATGAAGCCGGATCGTTCGACCAATCGTTAATAGTCTGCATCCAGGTGCTGGCGGCTTTTCCGAATATGCCACCAAAAGCGTCCAATGATTGGCCAATTACATTTTCAGTTTTCAAGTCAAGAATTGCAGCGGCAGATGTGTTCAAAAATGTAATCCTATTATCACTGCCAGTTACAAGCACTCCATCAGCTACAGCTTCAAGAATAGCTTGTGAGCGGCTGGCTTCTTCCTGTTCCTTGCGCAGCATATTGCCCAAACGCTCTGCCTGATCACGAATCAGTTCGTACAAGTGAGCATTGTTGATGGCAATCGCTACCTGACCTGCAATTGCCTTGACCATACCAAGACGCTCCGGCCCAAAGAAATCAACCTGTCGATGGAATACCATTAAAACACCAATTACATCTTCACCAACCAGCAAAGGAGCAACTATTGAACTGCGATGCTCTCCCGAAGCAGTTCCAGACTTCACCCAACGAGGATCCTTATGCAAATCTTCCACATAAGTGGCCTCACGGCTCTCAACCACCCAGCCAGCAAGACCTTCTCCGATTTTGAGTGTGAACCCGCGACTATCCGGAGTTGTCTTTCCAGTTAGATAACCGTAACCGGCCCGGTAATGCAACAGGTTGTCATCTGCATGTACCAGCATGATCGTCCCCTGTTCAGCGCCAACAGCTTCATTCAGCAAAGCTAAAGTGCGACTAAGCGCACGGTCAAGGTCAAGACTGGCAGAAACTTCAGTCAGGATGCGCAGCAAGGTTTCCGTATTGGCCTTTTCAAATTCTAATTCAGCTGTACGCTCAACAACACGCTGTTCCAGTTCTTCAGCCAAACGCTGGGTTTCGGCAAACAGGCGTGCGTTTTCAATCGCTACAGCAGCCTGCTGTGCCAGACTAGTCAGAAAACCCAACTCAGATTCGGTAAACTCTAACCCTGCACCTGTACGCCATACCGCCATCAAGCCACTCAAATGCCCTTTTGAAAGCACAGGAACACCCATGAGATGTTCGTGGACACTTTCCTGCGTACCTGCAATAACCTGGGCTCTGGGATCGCTCTCAGCATCATTAACGATTTCGCCCTCTTTCTGCTCTGCAATAATGCCCAAGATACCTTCGCCAACTGTGACGGGAAAATCCCTAATCTCTTCCGCATCCTGTCCGACAACAGCAATGCCTCTCAATACATTGGGGTTTGATTCAGGTAGATAAACCGCACTCGTCTCAACCTGTAACAAATCCTTTGCATAGGCAACAATACGTTCTAACACTACTTCAATTTCCAGTGTAGCAGAAATGTCGCGTCCCACTTCTGCTAACGCGGTTGTCTCTTGCGCACGATGTTGTGCTTCCTGATACAGACGGGCGCTATCCAGTGCAATAGAAGCCTGGTTTGCAATAGTGAGAGCCAACTCGATTTCTGGTGTACTCAAACGTTCTTGAGCGGGTAATTGCAAGAATAAAACACTATGCAAGACACCCCCACTCACCAGAGGCAATGCCAACAAGCTGGTTGACTTACTGCCAAGCATGGACGATAACGATACAAGATCAGGCTCATCCAGGAAATTTTCGCTTGTAAAAACCCCTTGTGTCTCGCGCAGACGATCAAAAATCGATGTATCTTTTAATATCTTCGGCAATTTCGCCCTAACTTTTGGAGTAGCAAATACCCAACTCGCCTTTTGACCCTCCAGACTGACAACCGAAACGCGCAAAGCATCAAATGCTTTTTGCAGCTCCTCTGCCGCAACTTGTTGAATCTGATTGGCGTCCAATGAGCCACTCATTTGTGATGAAAACTTGTTCAACAAAGCCAACCGCTGTGAGCGTTGGTCAAGTTCAGCAGCACGGTTAACACTATCTTCATATAAACGCGCATTTTCCAATGAAACTGCGGCCTGAGTGGCAAAGGTTGTTGCTATTTGTACCAGTTCCGGTTTGTAAAAATTCACCTGCCATTTTTCAAGTGTAATAACACCTATCAATTCACCTTTAGAAACAAGAGGGACACCTAACCAGGACAAGTGCGGCGCTTCAATCTGAGGGAAACGCAAATCTCCACGCACATCAGCCACTGCAATGGGTAACCCTTTACGAATCATTTCCTTAAATAAGGCACTATCTTCTACAGCGACGGTTAACCCTAATCTTTTTTCAGCGTCAGTAAATCCACTCGCTGCAAAAACTCTAAGATGGTCTTCATCTCGCAACAGCAAGGTCGCGGTATCAAAGGGGAGAACAGGGTTTAGCTGCTCAAGCAAAGAAGCAACCAGCTCATCACTTTGCAGGCTTGATGTCAAAGAAGTGGCAATATCGTTCAGCGCTTGCAATTGTCTGGCACGCTCTACCGATGTTTGCACCAAACGGACATTTTCCAGTGAGAGGGCCACCTGCTGGGCAAGTGATAGCAACAAGGTTTCATCTTCGTCCTTGAACGCAGCTTGTGTATTGAAATTATCTAATACCAAAACACCCAATCCCTGAGTGCCCGAAATAATAGGGATCAGCAAACTAGAAACCGGTAAACGTCCTCCAGTTGCCTGACGATAAAGAAAAAGATTATCAGCAGAAAGAGCGTAATCACGCGCAAAATTCAACTCATCTTCACGCCGTGATGTTTTAGTTTCAAAAACGATTCCTGGTAACGCTTCTCCAGATTGGTAATAGATCTTCATCAGACTATCATTATCCGCATAACCGGCAGAAGCCCGGGGCGTCAGTGTTGAGGTTGTCTCGTCCCAAAGTAATACTACCCCCGCGTGAGCAGCAGGCTGTATCACCCGACGTGCACTATCCAACAATGCTTTGACAATTTCATCAGGAGGCAAGCCGCTAATCTGCCGACTGAAATCAAGCAGCAAGTCTACTTCCTGCAAACGGCGGCGGGTTTCGTTGAGAAGAGAGATGTTCTGCAAGATAACAGACGTTTGACGAGCAATCTGATAATACACCTGTCGGTCTTCATCTGTGAAAGCCGGTAATGGCTCTGGACTGATCGCCAGGACAGCCGCCACGGTCCTTTCTTCCACTCTAACAGGTAGACAGATAAATGCCTTAGCGCGTAAGCCATTGAGCAAAGGCGTGTTACGCCACTCATCTGTTTCATCGGCATTGGCAGCCAGGATAGTTTCACCAGTTTGCAAACAAGTACGCAGCGGATTGCGTTGGCCAAATAGAGTTTCCGGATTAGTAGCACGTGGGATACTACCCAAAATATGTGTTAAGCGCTCACCCTCAGGGGCAGCTTCGGCAACCAGGGCAACTGACATACCCAGTTGTGTGAGTACTTCTTTCCCCAGTGCCAGCAATGCAGAAGATGCATCCAGTTGACGGCTTACAGATTCAGTAATGGCCAATCCTGCATGGACGCGTTGTGCGCGACGATCCAGATCGTGAATAGAGATCGTCTGCTCCAAATCCTTACGCATTAAAATAGGCAAATCGTTCTGGCTGACACTGACCAAACGTTGCTGGCGCTGCAAAGCGGAAGAAAGCGTTTCAGCACGGTCCCGCAATTCGCTGAAGCGCGAATTATTATTTATCACTAATGCAGCCTGCGCCGCGAATACTTCAATCGTATCTATTGTCGTTTCATCAGGCCTTAACCCGTCATTAGGCGCATCCAAGCTAATCAAACCCAGCGAGTTTCCATCTGCATCATTCAACGGCACAATCAAGAAATCATCCTGGGTCCAGGCATTTTCATCCTGCTCCTTATGATTAATATCCAATGTGACCATATGAACATCCGCAGGCACAACAGGTGTTTTTTCAGCAGGGATAAAATACGAGCGGCTGATACGAAATTCCGGCTTGAACAACTGCTGGACACTCTCAAAAGGCTGTTTACGAGAAAGTAATTCGCCAAGTGCTTCTTGCGGTAATCCGATACCCGTTACCCTGCGCAATAAGCCAGTATCAGGTTCGTAAACACTAAAAAGCACAGCTTGGAAAGGTGTAGATTCTCGAATAGCATTGCCAATAGATCGTAATTGTTGCTCCAATGGTTGATCGAAGTTAATGGAATAGTTTATATCAGTCAGGCTAGACATTGTGTCTGCACGGCGCTGCATCGCTTCTGTACGCTCGCGCTCTATCTGATACTGCTTGGCTGCATTCAAAGCAATCGATGTCTGTACCGCAAGAGTTTGCACTAACTCAATTACATCATGATCAAAAAAGTCTGGTCGACTGGCATGCAAATGGATCGCTCCCACCAACTTGCCAACCTGGAGAATGGGTACAAGCAAAGCGGACCGCACGCCTTCATGCGGGGCAACAAAATCTTCACGCTCAAAATCTACAACTATTAACGGTTCATCCGTATCAGAAATATGTACAAGCATCGCTTTGAGATTTTCGTCTACCGGGCAACCCAAAGAGAATTGAATACTTGGTTCATCACCATCGGCCAGCAAATCAAAAAGTAAAATCGTGCCACAATCTGCGCCAGTGGTTCGCAAACCTTCATCATGCACTACTTCAAGCAGTTGTTTTACATCTAAAGATGTATTCAATTCGCGGCTAATTCGCATCACAGCCGTCAACTGCTCTACACGTGCACGCAAATTCACATCTGTTTGACTGATCAAGCGGGCGCTTTCCAGGGCTGTTGCGAGTTGCCCAGCAGCTGTGATCACAACTTGAAGATCGTAAGAGTTGAAAAACTCGGGCTTACGGCTGCCTAACATCAACTCACCCAGGCTATGTTCACGCACCATTAAAGGTACAACCAAAGCAGACTCAGTGCGTAGTGTCGTGATCAGGGGGCGATAAACTGGTAAAACCCGCCGGTCACTGCTCAAACTTCCTGACAAGAAGGGCTTCTGACTTCCTGATACTGTTTGCCGGAATTGGGCGTCTGTCACAAACATCCGCGATAAGCCTTCTACCGCATCTGCCCGGACACCATATATGCTATCGTTATGGAGACGTAATTCACCACTTTGTTCATCCAACAAAAAGATCGCCGCTGTATCAGCCTGGAACAAATGCGCCAGCTCACGCATGGAATGTTCCAACACCTCGTCAATCGATGCAGCAGAGGCAGAGAGGCTTGCAATACGCCGCAGCGCATCAGATCGATATGCACGTTGACGCGATTGCTGCACCAAAACCGCATTCTCGATAATAGCTGTGGCCTGATTAGCAATAATGTTCATCAGGCGGATTTCTTCGCCCGAAAAAGCAACTACACCCTGTTTATGATTAGACAATTGCAGAAAACCAATCAGGCGTCTACTTGCTAATAATGGGACTAAAGCGGAGTCGCGCAAGCTGGCAGCCCGAGCCAGATTTTGGATGCCGAGCATGTCCCATGTTTCGTCTTCCCCAGCATTTAGAGTTAGTAAGGGCTGCTGATCGGCAATGATATCGGAAGCAATTTTCTCGGTCGATATACTGGTGCGGTAAATCTCAACAATGTGGGGAGGCAGCCCTTGAAACGGTATTTGTCCTTCAAGTGTACGTTTATCTTCGTCAAAAAGTAAAAATCCAAGAATTTCAACATCAAACAATGGAGCGATGCTTTTAACCAGTTGCTCGAACATATCTTTCATATCCTGGCTTGGGCTTACTGATTGTGCCAGGTTCGCAAGGCCGGTCAACTCGGTTGTGCGCTGTTGCTCTACATCAAATAAGATTGCGTTTCGCATGGCAATTGCTGCCTGCCCAGAGACAAGTTGCAGCAATTCCATATCATGTTGGCTAAGGCTGTTTTCAGTCGACTGCCCGACTTCCAAAGTGCCCACCAGTTCCCCATCAACCAGCAAAGGAATGCCGATATAAGAACGAACTTTATACGGCACGGTATTCCCATTCACCGTACCATCATTTTCCGGTTCCGTTTGTGATAAAAAGATTGGTTTATGATCGCTTAATAATCTTTTTGAGTATTTGTCAAAATAAGACCTTTCCGCGCGTCGCAGTGCACGAGAAATACCTGAACGGCTTTCAAAACGATATGGGATCAGAGATTGATTAGCATCATCCCAAACCTTTACTTCCAGGATGTCTGCTGAGATCAACCGCCCTATATTCTCCAGCACAGCTTGCAAAGTAGCCTCGAAGTCAAGGCTGGCAGTCACAGCCTGTCCAAAGTCCGAAATAACACGAAGGATCGAGGCAGAAACTTGTCCATCCCCCATGGAAAGCGCAGGGGAAATATCTAAATTGCGTAAAGCAACCAACATCAACTGAGACAGGCCAGGAATATGATAAGAGGTGGCCTCGGTCAATTGGGTCCCAATGGAAATTCTTTTCTGACTTTCTTCAGAAAAGAGGGAAAGAAAATCATTGGATGGGCGCACGTGCCGCGTTAGCCGTTCCAAATCAGCTTGCTCGTCCTCTCGCAAGCCAAATAACTGACGTGCGGGTGCATTCAAATACTCAAGTCGTCCACCGCCTTGAACGATAATGACGGCATCTTTTAACTCCGAAGCATCGGATGATGACGAAAATGTTGATACCGGAACACGAGCCACAGCCTGGTTGCGCGGTAAAAGGCGCAACAAAAACAAGACTAGTAAAACAAAAACTAGCCCAATTAAAACCAGACCAAGACCCGGGCCTAAGCCAGTCATCACAAATGAATTTCCTATCTATTCTGCAGAATTGCCCGGAGCATCTTTCCGACGAGCTTCTGCACCCATTTCAGTGATTTCACGGATATCGGCAAACCCATATTCTGAAGGTGACACAACCCCAACCGCAAGCGTCATAAAAGGTACATTCGCAGGCCCATCCGCTGTTTGAGCCACCACATATCCTTGTTCACGGTCGATGAAGTTATAGTGCGTTTGTACTTCTTCCGCAAAACGCTCCTTTAGGTGCTGTTTGATTGAAGGAGCAGCATTGTTGGTTGTGATAATGATGAAGTTTTCACCACCTGCATGACCGATAAAATCTGACGAAGTACCGGTTTCATCCACTACTTCTCCAATCATCATGGCAGAGAAGCGCAGTACATCATCGCCGGCCACAAAACCATACACATCGCGGAAAGGGTTGAAATGATTGATGCTAATATCGATCAATGCCCAATCCTGCTCACGAATGATCTTGCGTAACTGCTCCTCGATCAGGCGACCAGCCGGGAGGCCGGAACGCGGATCAGTGAGGCTTTCCCGTTCCGAGCGACGGATTGCTCCCTGCACGCGCAGCTTCAACTCCTCGATATCAAAGGGTTTTGTGATGTAATCATCCGCACCCAATTCGAGGCCTTGCAATTTATCGCTGCGCTCATCTTTCTGTGTCAGGAAAATCACCGGGATATGACTGGTACGCGTGTTTGTCCGCAGCGTGCGGCAAACTTCATACCCGTCAATATCCGGCAACATGATATCTAACACAATCAGATGTGGTAATACCTTCTTTGTCTTGTCCAACGCATCGGAGCCGCGAACGGCAACATCCACGTCATATTCAAGACCGCTGAAATAGATTTTCAGCATATTCCCGATATCAAGGTCGTCTTCAACAACCAAAAGGCGGGGCTTTCCCATAGAGCCTCCTTTATGCGCGCCGAGCTTTGCTGCGGGCATTTCGGCGCACGGCTTCAATTTGCTGCTGGGTCACTTCTCGCTCGAACGAGCGGAACCCACTCAAACGAAAACCATGCTTTTCGGCAACTGCCGTAATTTCATCTACACGCTCACGAGTGATGTGCTTACCGAGCGTGTAATCTTCAAAACGACCTTCCAGAGTCAGGGCTATCGTCTCTGCCATGCAGGCATAAGATTTACCCGGCGGAAAGCCGAAATTAAAGTGGAAATCAACGGGACCTGGCACATCAACCATTCCACCGTCAATCACTAATATATCATTTCTTGCGGCTGCTACCATTGCAGAAACATCACGAGGTCGTGCCACATCACAGACCACGCTGCCGGGCAACAAGTGCTCTGGGTGGATAACATCTTGAACAGCACTCGTCACCGTCAAAATCAACTGTGATTCGGCTAAAACATCCATCTTCGTACTGACAATCAATTCGCATCTTCCTAAACCCGACAACTGCTCCCGTAATTCGATCAATGGTTCTTCCCGACGACCGATCAAGTATAACCGACCAACATCTTCCGACAACAAATCGGCACAAACACGCCCAATCGTGCCTGATGCACCCACCACCGCAGCCGTTGCATTTCGCAACAGGAATATTCATCTGATAGGCTGCCTCACGGATCGCCTGCACTGCAATGGATATAGTGTAGGCATCGCCTGTCGTAACAGGAACATCCAATGAGCGTGCGATGGTCACTCCGGCATCGCCAATGACCGAGGTAAAGGCACCCAGGCCCAACATCCGGGCTCCGAGGCCTTCGGCCATCTGACCCGTCTGTATAATCTTACGATAAACAACCTTCTCTGGCAACTCCAACATTCGTCGGGGGGTATAAGGCGCGGCGATGAACCACCCCTTCACCTGCTTCCCGGTAGAAGTGGAAGTAATGCCTTCGATTTCTGAGATAAAAATGGGAGGGAAAAACGTTGAAAAAAAATCGATCTGCCGTTCGGTCAGAACGCGCCCTAAAAACGGAAATTTCCGGCTGACATCCCTCTTAGGGTCAATCGGGTGAATGATAAAAGCAAACGTATCCATCGGTCTACCAGGATTCCACCTCCGGTTGTCCCGCCTTCGGACGGTAGAGCACCTGATGTAAAGATGAATTTTTCAAACGATGATGGTCGCTTTCTTCATAGCTTACATTACGGTCAATGACATGTCTATCCTTAGAAGCCACCAGCACAACATCTGATTCAATTGTGCGTGCCGGGTAAACGATCATACCAGAACCAATGCGGCAATTGTGTCCCACGCAACTACCGACCACAGGCCGATTGGAACGACTTAGTTTATCTTTGCCATCCAATGCACGAATGGGAGCCGGTACCAGATTGAAATCAGTAAAGGTGGAACCCGCGCCAATGAACGTGTTGCGACCTACAACACACATTTGCAGACAAGTATTTTGTGCAATCATGCTATTTTCCATAACAGTGGTCATGAACATTGCCGCGCGGAATGGTAAGAATGTGCCATCTCCTATTACAGAAAGCATCAATTGCACATCCTGCGAAATATTAACATTGTTACCAATAATGCAGTTGTCGATCACAGCTCCAGCATTGATAGTAACGTTATCGCCAATTGTTGTAGGCCCATGAATAATAGCATGAGGATCAATAATACAATTTTTGCCAATCGTGACTAATTCTGAACATTCCAGCAATTGGCGTCCTTCATAGAGTGCCTTGCTAATAACTTTTAATTTGAATATAGTATCTTCGCCAAGGCGTTTTTCAAAACGCGCTCCGCGCGCAAAAAGCCCAAACACCACATCAGCCAGATGCACATGCACCCATGAATCAATTGCCATCAATGCTCGCAAGGGCACATTGAAAACCAGGTCACCTGTTTGGTCAGCCATATAAGTAGGAACATGGTAATACCCCATCTCTCGTGCTTCCAAGATTGATTACCAGCGGCTCGACATCTGCTACTGGACCATTTGGGTAATACCATAGATCTGCCAAAAAGAGATCTCCAGCAGGTGTGTATGATTTTGAAAGGGGCAGTGCATGTTCACGAAATGCCGGATCATCAATGGAAAATGCTGCTCGGACAGCTCGCTTCCGTTTTCGGGCTTGTGTCAGGAATGTTTTAATATAATGTTCATCAAAATAAAGATTATCTCGGTATACCAGTGTCGGCTCACGCACAAGCGGCAAACGTTTTCCCGGTTCCAATTCACGTTCACCGGTCACATAGGGGGCAAGAATATTGCGCTGATGCAACCAAAGCGGCTGGTTCTGGATACGCAAATCGCGCGCACGTTCATTGAACGGCATAATATTTTGAGGAGCGTTCAGGATAATCTTTAGCATCTAACAGTATTTTCTCACAACTTCTCAATATCCGAAAAAAACATACCTAACAGAATCACAAGATTCAGGTTAGTGGGGTGCGGTCAATCACAATAAGACAAGTTGCATCGCCTTGAGCAACACAAGTTTCTTCTATCACATTATAAAACTTTCCTCCACTGACCCAGTATAACGCCTCCTGCAACATTCCCACCGCAAAATGACAGACTGGCTCAAACTCTTTACGTTCCCAGCACCAAGGGCAGCGCTTAATATCCCATAGAAAGTTTTGTTTAGTTTTCTTTAAGCTTACTTGTTGATCTGTATATTGATTGAAAAAATCTGTCAAAGAATTCAAAACATCAAACAACTTTAGATCAGGCGGTTGCAAGCGGAAGTTTGCATCATTCAAACCCAAGCCCGAGCCATATGTCCGCAAACCATTAGAAAAGAAAACACGTCCAGCACGCAGGGCAAGCCCATGCCCACCATGGGGGCCGTATGCTTGCTGTAGGGCATTTTGTATTTGACTAATGGTTTCAAATGCAACAGTTTTATCACTATTCGTAGATGGATAATTGTTTACCAAATAGGAAAGCGATGACAGATTAAGCAATGCGTTAAGACCACTCTTGCCCACAACCTCTTCTAATGCCAATAACATAATACGCCCCAGCCCATCCGGGAAATAGTAGGTAGGCATTGCATTAGTCATCTAGCAGGTATTTCTTCATCAAGAAATGACTTTAATTTATTAATAAAAGGTTGAGGTTCATCAAGCATAATGAAATGCCCGGCTTTTGGAAAGCGCTCAGTTTTGTTGTTCTCTACTCCCGCTGCAAGCGGCTTCCATTGCAACGGATGAACAATATTATCTTTGTCTCCGTACATTCCCATCACCGGCACTTTGATATTATCGAGCATCGGGCGCAGGTCAGTGCGACGCAAAGAAGCAATGCTGCGCAGGAATGATTCAACAGTTGTTCTTGAAAGATCACGATCCATCATAGCTGGGAAGCGAGGATCGCGACATATAAATGGTGAAGCTATCCGCATGCTCGTGCGGAACAATCCCATCATATTAAAAAGCATAAAAGCGATAGGACGATAACCCGCCCATTTAAGTGGTAAAGCCAACGAAGATCCGGCAATCGGCGAGCCTACCACTACTACCTTTGAAACGCGCTCAGGATACTTAATTGCTACCGATAAGCTAACTGTTCCCCCCATGCTGTGCCCGACCAGAGGAGCGTGCGCAATCCCCAACTGGTCCATGAATTGACCTACTAAGCTGACAAAATCTTGTATTGCATAGGTTTCACGCTTCTTACCTGATTCACCAAACCCCCAAAAGTCAAGCGCATAAGTACGATAATAACGGCCCAGATAGCTCATTGTTTCCTGCCACAAACCCCAAGAACCCAGCCATCCATGTAACAAGATGACTGGGCGTCCACGTCCATATACTTCGTAATGAACAATTCCCTGGTCTGTGGTAATCGAAGACACTGAACCTAAAACCGGCCCCCTATCCCCCGGTCTCCATTTCTGCAAGGATACTGTACAACAATTCCAGCAAAACTTCTTTTACTGTTTCGCGTTCCGTTGCTACACAGGGTAAAAACTTTACTTGGGAATCCAATCGCAATGCATGACGCATATCTTCCAATTCCCATGCATCATCTAAATCTTGTTTGTTGGCAGTCACTACATAAGGGGTAGGTGCATATGCGCGAAAAGTTTCCAATATTGAGCGTGCTTCGCGGAATGTTTCTGGGCGGGTGCTATCTACCATTACAATAAAACCCAGCATACCCTCAGAAAGAATCTCCCACATAAAGTCAAAGCGTTTCTGACCGGGTGTTCCAAACAGATACAGAACCAGGTCCTCGTCCACTGTGATGCGGCCAAAGTCCATTGCCACAGTTGTGGCATCTTTTACTGCCTTTTCATCAGCACCCGAAATCTTACGCTCTGTAGCAACGACATCAATCTCACTGACAGACTGAATAAACTCTGTCTTGCCAGCACTGAAAGGTCCTGTCACAACCATTTTGACTGTTTGCATAATTCCAATCCTTCCAAAGCGCACTATTTACAAAGAGCGGATACGTCCGATCAACTTATTTACCAAGGATTTCTGTTCATCTTTATCCTGGGTCGGGAACATCTTCGGGCTTTGTGGAACCACCACACCCTCTGGGCGGACAATATCAACTAGCCCGGCCTGCAACAAGGCATACACGATGCGGCGAATTTCCAAGTCATTCATCTTATTGGCGCTGGCAATCTGCTTCATCGTGTTTTTAGGATTGATGTAAGATACAACCCGCCATTCTTCCACGCTCAAGTTCACATTTTTTAGTGGCCGATCGGTAAATTTCAAAGCCATTTCAAGGCTCGGGATCTCATCTTGCAACTGCTCCCATTCATGCAACTGCCGCGAACCTTCAATAATCAAATTTTCCAGATCGAGACGCACGTTGATGCGATCATCGGGCGGGAGTAAATCAGCTTCAAAACGGAAAGAACCTTCCACCCAGGTATAAAGTCGTCGAACGGTTTCTGTAAAACATTCCTGTAAGTTGACCAGAATATCTTCTCGCGTTACGTACCCGGCGTTAATAAGCAACAAACCCAACTCCTTATCGGTCATCTCACCCGCACGTTCTACAAGTGCGCGATATTGATTGACAGTGAGCTTTTTAGCACGATGTAAAACCGTAGCCAGCCGATTATCATCCTGCCCAACGCGCGCAAAAGCCAGCTTACCGTTCTGGAATGCAATGTGAGCCTGGTCAGCGGGCCCGTCCACGACGAGCGTGCCGGTCTTTCCTGCCAGATTAATCAGATTTAGGAGTTGTGTGATTGTAAAATCGCGTAAGTTTCCACGTAGTGCCATATCAGGCCTCAAATAAGTCCCCAAGCGGGGATGTAAAAAGATTATACATGTAAGGAATAGATGCGTCAAACTTGGCAGGTTGACAATATTGAAAGGGACTATACAGCTATGATAGACTTAGTCTGTTTTCACAAATTTTGGAGAGTTTTATGCAAAGAAAGATAACGCTTCTTGGCTTAACCATAAGCTTGCTAATCATTTCTGTCACTTTTATTCCACCTGAAACAGTTTCCGCTGCCCCGGCAGGCAATGTGACGAATGACCAGCCTACGCTCAACTTCCCTAATAGCATCACATTCCGCGCCACAATCGAAAACAGCACGCCAATCACATCTGTGGTGCTCGAATATGGCACCCATGAGTTGACCTGTGGCTCAGTTGTCGCTAAAGCCTTTCCTCAATTCACGCCGAGCGAAACCGTGAACGTGGAATGGACCTGGGAAATGAGACAGTCTGGATCACTGCCCCCCGGCGCGACCATCTGGTGGCGCTGGCGCCACATAGATGAAAGCGGGGAGGAACACGTATCGGAACAAAAAACGCTCACTTGGCTTGATGCGAAGCACAACTGGCAAACTATCACATCCGGCTTGATCAACCTGCACTGGTATTCCGGGAATCAGGCCTTTGCACAAGAATTGCTCAATGCCGCTGATGTAGGGTTGGCGCGCCTGCAAAACGATGCCGGATTACAACCCGATAAACCAATTCACCTATACATCTATGCGGACACCGATGACATGAAGGATGCCATCCTCTACGAACCCTCCTGGACAGGCGGCATGGCCTTCTCCGAACACGACATCGTCATCATAGGCATCTCCCAACGCGACCTTGAATGGGGGCGTTCCACTATAGCCCACGAACTGACCCATGTACTAGTTGGCCATCTCACATTCTCCTGCCTGGGAGATGTACCTACCTGGCTCAACGAGGGACTTGCCGTCTACAGCGAAGGTGGTCTGAATCCAAATTCCAAAGACCAACTCAACGAAGCCATCAGTAGCGACCAGTTGCTCACTGTTCGTTCGCTCAGCGGTGGCTTCTCCGAAGTTCCCAGCCGAGCCTATCTGTCCTACAGCCAATCCTACAGCATCGTCAAGTTTTTGATTGAAACATATGGACAGGAAAAAATGAACTCCCTGCTCATCGCCCTGCGGGATGGCACAACCATTGATGACGCCCTGATGGAAGTTTATGGATTTGATGTGGATGGCTTGGAAAAATCCTGGAGAGGGGCGATCGGAGCCGTCCCGAAAACTGCTTCCGCGCAACCGACCGCACAACCCACCCCAACTTTTGTCCCCACGTATGTGCCCTACGCAGGAGTGCCACTGGCCGTTACTCCCACTCCTTATGTCGTTCCAACTTCATCCATCGTGGAACCACCACCGCAGCAAAATGGTCCACCCCTGCCATTGACGCTTATGCTAGCTGCCGTTTGTTGCATCCTTGTACTGCTCATCGGTGTGCTGGGACTGGGTGCCTTCCTCGCGTCCCAGAAACGCAAAGGAGAGAACAATGAACCAGGCGCGTAAAGTTTTCACCTTAGTTATACTCGCTTTGCTGGTCGTTATCAGTGCAGGCATCGCGGGGAATGCGTCCGCCAGTGAGCCAGTACAAGGATCGCTGCAACAGGCCCTGGTCCTGGCAGGAGGCGAGAGCACCAATCCGCGGGAATATGATCCGGCTACCACACACGGCTCCGGGAATAAGCTGGTCTACAGCGGACTGGTCTCCTTCGATCCATACCTGAATCTGACTCCCGACATCGCCGAAACCTGGGATACCAGCCAGGACGGTACCGTCTACACCTTCCATCTGCGGGAAAATGCTAAGTTCCATGATGGCCGAACCGTGACGGCGCAGGATTTCATCTACGCCTGGGAGCGTGCCCTTAACCCGGCGCTGCGCTCTGATACCGCGCTGACCTATCTGGGTGACATCGTCGGCGCGAGAGAGATGGCGCTTGGACAAGCCGAACACATTTCCGGTTTGCAGGCGCTGGATGAGCACACCTTGCAGGTGATGATTGATGCGCCCAAGCCTTATTTCCTGCTTAAGCTGACCTACCCGACTGCCTTTGTGGTGGATCGGGCTAACGTGGAATCAGGCGAGGAATGGTTCCGCACGCCCAACGGCACTGGCCCTTTCAAGCTGGTCGAATGGCGAACTTTTGAGCAAATCACCTACGAAGCCAACCCGGATTATTATTTGGGGCAACCATCCATCCCTTATGTGATCGTGCAGCTATACAGCGGCGTCGGCATCCGTTTATATGAAGCGGGTGAAATTGATGTGACCGGCATTGGATATTATTCTGCTGAGCGTTTTCTCGACCCGACCGAGCCTCTGCATAACGAACTGTTGACCGGTGTGAACCTGTGCACCGGATTCGTGGTTTTCGATGTGACAATGCCGCCCTTTGATGACGTTAAGGTGCGACAGGCTTTCACGATGGCCTTTGACCGTCAGAAGTATCTCGACGTTGTCTTGAGCGGACGCTCACTACCAGCTATCGGCATTTTTCCACCTGGACTACCCGGCTTCAACATCGGACTTCAGGGCCTGCCCTATGACCCAGAGCGCGCTCGGCAGCTTTTGGCTGAATCCAAATATGGCGGACCAGAGAACTTGCCCCCCATCGTTTATACGGATGCGGGCATCGGCTCCTACATCGGCGCGGACGTGGCAGCCCTGGCACAAATGTGGCAGCAGGTGCTGGGGGTTGAAATCACAGTCGAGAACCTGGAACCGAATTACTACATCGAAAAAATCTACGCGGGCGAGCACGGACAGATCTTCGGCGGCGGCTGGTGCGCGGATTATCCCGACCCGGAGAACTTCGCGGATATTCTCTTCCACAGTGAGTCTACACAAAACAGCGGACGCTATTCCAACCCTGAGTTGGATACCCTGCTCGAGGCCGCACGCGTGGAACAGGATGTTACCAAACGCATCCAAATGTACCAGCAGGCCGAGCAGATGATCGTGGACGATGCGCCGGTGTTGTTCACCACGCATTCTCTTTCCTACCAATTGGTCAAGCCGTATGTGAAAGGCTACATTTTCACCCCAATTGATGTGCCGATTGAAAGGTATATGTGGTTGGAGGGGAAATGATAGACAGTGGACGGAGAACCATGGACTGTAGAGAGCCAATTTGTCAAAGCACCTTCCTCCGTCTACGGTCTGCGGTCTATGGTCGTGCCTCTACTACAAACTCCACGTGTTCAATCTCCCCCGCTAAACTGGAAACTTCAAACGAAAATTGGATGTTGCCACCCAGCTGTATCCCGTCAGGTGACTCCCAACGCCGTACACCAACGACGCGCCCAGCATCATCGTAAGCCACGGCTGCAACCCAAACTGAATTAGCAGGAACGGCATCTTCAGGCAGGCGTACCGTCCCGCTGACTTGTGCGCTACGGCCAGAACTATCCACCTGGACAAGTGTATTTTGTATGAAAGCAGGTAGATAACGCGTATCGTCTGGGGAGAGGCGGATGCCTGTCAGGATTTGGGCGCGGGGTTGGGTATTGGCAGAAACTGTGGGCGGGAAGAAAACCATTAGTGGCAAGGAAACATCTGGCGGCAGGATGTTGAGCGGTGAAAAGGCCTGGGCACTGAGAAATTCTTGCCCCTTTTCGTCGACGAAGGTTACCTGCGCGGAGAGGTTTTCGATCACATCCGGCGTGTCGTTGTGGACCAGCACGAAGCACCACATACCCTTGTCCGCTGTGGGGTAGCACTCAATCTGTTTGACGGGAGCAGGCACAGGCGTAGACGTCGAAGCGCCGCTTGGGTTGGCCGGGTCGCTGGGGATGTTGAGCGTCGTCCCGATGGACATGCTGTTCGGCGAAACGTTCGGGTTGACTGCGGTGAGCGCATCCAGAGAAACGCCAAAGCGCTCGGCGATCTCGCTCAACGTGTCCCCGGCCTGGACTTCGTAGGAAAATGGCGTTGGCGAGGGCAAAGGCGTCTCGAACAAAACGACCAAGCCTTCCGTCCCATCAGGAGTGGCGCTGGGTGTGAGCGTGGCATAAGGAATCAAGTCGCCGGGGGGCACGGGCGTCTGGTCGACTGTCTGTGGTGCACAGGCAGAGAGTACGAAAACGATAAGTAACAGAGCGCGTTTCATGTTCGAATTATACTTGCGGCAGGGCAGTATAATCTACTCGTTGGGCGGTAGTTGCCCCCATATGGGGACAGACACTGCCGCCCGCCAACAGTACATCTGTTGGCAAAACTTTTTTGATTGCAAGGAGACAACATGGAATATCGTCATTTAGGCCGGGCGGGAATACAGGTAAGCGAACTATCCTTTGGCTCGTGGGTTACGTTTCATAACCAGGCGGGGATCGAATCTGCGGTAGAGATGATGGCCGCTGCGTACGATGCAGGCGCAAATTTCTTCGACAACGCCGAAATCTATGCCAACGGGAAGTCTGAAGAAGTAATGGGGGCGGCGCTCAAGAAATTAGGCTGGCCGCGTGGCAGTTACCTGGTTTCGACCAAGCTGTTCTGGGGCATCAACGAAGGCCCGAATATGAAAAACACGCTCAACCGCAAATACCTGATCGAGGGCATCAACGGTTCGCTCAAACGCCTTGACCTGGATTACGTTGACCTGATCTTCTGCCATCGCGCCGACCCGAACACCCCCATCGAAGAAACCGTCTGGGCGATGCACAACATCGTCGAATGGGGCAAGGCGCTCTATTGGGGCACATCGGAATGGTCAGCAGCGGAAATCGTGGCGGCTATCGAAATTGCCGAGCGGCATCATCTGCACAAACCGGTCATGGAGCAGCCCATTTACAACATGTTCGAACGGCATCGCTTCAGCCCGGAATATGAGCGCGTTTACAAGGAATATGGCTATGGCACCACCACCTGGAGTCCGCTGGCATCTGGCCTGCTGACCGGCAAGTACAAGGGCGGCATCCCGGAGGACAGCCGCGGCGCGCTGGATGGATACGACTGGCTGGAAGACCATCTAACTGATAAAGAAAAGCTGGCTAAAGTGGCAGCACTGGAACCCATCGCACAAGAAATGGGCGCATCCCTGGCACAGTTCGCGCTGGCCTGGTGTTTGCAGAACCCTTACGTCAGCACGGTCATCACGGGCGCCAGCCGCGTGGAGCAGGTACACGAAAATATGAAGGCTATGGAGTTCGTGGATCAATTCACGCCTGAGATCATGGCACGCATTGATGAAATTTTCGGAATAGAAACGGACAAAGAAGATTTAACAAACAAAGCTTGCGCGGCAGTTGAACTGCCGCGCAAACCAGGTGCTTATTTATGCCCTAGCCGCCGTACCCTTACCCTATTCAGGGCACTTTCCTCGGCGGCGGGGACGCCGCCTTGAGCAGTAGATTCCTAAGTAAAATATTCTTCTTCAATCTTCCCCCAGGGCTCATCGGGCAATTTCATATACTTCGCCAGCAACGGATGCACGCGCGCGATCTCTTCATAGATGCGCTGTGCTACAAGCCGAATGGAGAAATGGGCATTGGAGGCCGCCCGCAACTGGCAGAAGGCATATGCTTCCCGCAAATTGAAGGTTGCCAGCACGCGGCGGTTGAATCCATTAGGGACAACGTACTGCGCAACGTGCGGATTGAAGTCATTCAATCTTTCCCACATCGCCTTAGCCAACTCTATCGCCGCTTCATACTGGGACCCGAAGCCTGCTTCCGTCATGAGACGTGGAGTCGCGTACCCCAGCGCCGCCGTTTGGAGTTGCGGAGTCTGCGTCATCATGCGGTGACGTTTGAACTCAGCATAAGCCCCCTGATCCATGATCAGGTCGAAGGTGTAGGTGCAGTGTTCCAGTTCCCGCAACGGGACATCGAATTTACCCAGTTGTCCGAGCAGGGATTCGGCTAATTGCTCTCGTCGAGATGTATCGCTGGCTTTCTCCAGCGCATCTGTGAAAGACATATTCCCGAAGCGATACAACGCTGCGGCCAGTACTTTGTTCTCACCGTCTTGTTCGTAATCTACGAGTTCACACCAATTTTCTGTCACTCCAACACTTCTACCCTTTCGGGCACGCGTTCCAATATGAAAGGGGTTTGGGGTGAGGGCTTGGCTTGTTTCGACAACATACTCCATAGCATCTGCATATTTAACTAATGTCGGCAGCTCCCCTTGCGCCACTTTCTTGACCGTCTCGCCGATCTCGCGCACCTCTGCCAGCGGACTGGAGAGCCATTTGCGGATGGCATTTTCAATCACGCGACCGTTGGCCGTCATACCGACATTGGCCAACGAAGCGGCAGGCAGGATGAAGCGGCACACGTCCACATAACGGGAGCGGATACGTCGGTCGTAGGCATCATCTTTCTCGTTGTCACGGCGCGGGACACTTTCAGCGACCACCGCTTTGACCGGCTCCAGCGAAGCTTCGTAGGTATCGAACAGCATCCGGCAGATAGAGATAAATTCATCTCGTAAAGGGTGCCCATCTAGCTCAACCGGTGTATAAAAGGAATCCGCGTCCCATTTCTGGTAGCGGGTGGACTTTTCAGTGTAGGAGGCCAGACGGTTGCTTTCGATGGCCTCCATCGCGATACGGGAAGCATTCTCGATGGCGAGATGCAGCACGGCATGTTCCGCTACGGAGGCATGTCCATAGCCCACCACCCATTTCTCGTGGAATTGCGCCGATTTCTCATCAGTCAGTTCGGCGGCGATATCGCGGAACGAGTCGGGGAAGCGCGATGTTTTCGCAAAAGCGACCGCGATGGTTTCAGGGGATAAATCTTTGGAAGATAACAGGTAAATCTCTCGTTTGGGTGCGGGCATGGGGGTCTCCCTACAAAATGACAGTCACCTGTGAGGTGACTGTCATTTTAAAATCTTCCTTGTCTTCTCAATATCTGCGTGGATCTGCTTCAGCAGCGCTTCCACGCCGTCAAATTTCATCTCATCTCGCAGGCGCTGTACAAACTCCAGTTCCAACTCCTCCCCATATAGATCGCGGTCAAAATCCACCAGGTGGGCTTCCACGTTGGGCGTCTCTTTGTCGGGGGTGAAGGTCGGGTTGATCCCGATGTTTACTGCAGCAGGGTGCTTCTCGCTCCCGATCCAGGCCCAGCAGGCATATACTCCAAAAGCCGGGATGACCTTGTCCTTGGGATAATCGATGTTGGCCGTAGGGATGTTGATCTTGCGCCCGCGCCCGTCGCCGTGGACAACCGGTCCGCTCAAGGCATAATAACGACCCAGATTCTCAGCCGCTTGGGACACATCGCCGTTTCGGATTCGTCCCCGGATCAGGCTGGATGAAAGCACGTCCATGCCGTTCTTTACCGGACCGATGGCCTGCACACCGTATCCCAGTTCTTTTCCAAGCTCGGTCAGACGCCCGAAGTTCCCTTCGCGGTTGCGGCCCAGGGCAAAGTCATAACCGATCCATAACGATCGCAGGTCCAGGCGTTGGGAGACGCGGGTCATGAATTCCAAAGCGGTGAGCTTCCCAAATTCGGGGGTAAAGGGCTGGGTGACGACTGCGTCCACGCCCAACCTGCCAAGCAAATCCGCGCGTTCTTCGGGGGTGGTCAGGCTTTTCAGGTGTTTACGCTTCCCCAACACTACGCCGGGATGCGGCCAAAAGGTAAGCACAACGGCAGGCGCGCCGTTTTCATGGGCACCTGCCGTCAGGTTCGACAGAATTTCCTGGTGCCCGCGATGCACGCCGTCAAAGACGCCGATCGTGAGCCAGGAGTTTTTTAATAAAATATCTTCTAAAGCGCGGTAATGAATCATTGTAGTAACGGCTTCAGCCGTTAAGTGCGACTGAAGTCGCTACTACGTAGTTTAACCAGACTGGAAGAATACCTTCTTAGGCTGCCATTCGCGGGAGCCTTCTTCTTCGCCTTCCATGCATATTAGTAATGCAACCAGTTCGCCCTGCGTGCTGACGCCGCGCACCCAGCTTTCCAGTTCGGTATCAGGTTCAGCCGGGACGCGATGCCCGTGGCGGACTTCCTCCACTTCGTCGGGATCAAGTTCCCGTGTTTCCCAATCGCCCAGCGCTTCTGCCGCCGGGATGAGATACTGGTACCAGTTCCCGCTCTGGAAGGCTTCCTGCAGCTTACGTAGGGGCACCGCATCGCGCAAGGTGAAACGTCCGCTCTTGGTGCGGCGCAAGCCGACCAGGTATGCGCCCGTGCCGAGCGTCTCGCCCAGGTCATTGGCCAGCGAGCGCACATAGGTACCCGATGAACAATGCACATCCACAACCACTTCGGGGGGCGCCCATTCAAGCACTTCCAGGTGATGCACCTGGATCATGCGGGGCTCCAGTTCGACTTTCTCTCCTTTGCGGGCTGCTTCATAGGCCTTGCGTCCCTTCACTTTAACCGCGGAATACTGCGGCGGGGTCTGTTCGATCTCGCCCTCAAAGCCCTTCAGAACTGTCTCAAATTCTTCTTCCGTCACATCAACAGGCATCTCCTGGCTGGTGAACTGGCCTTCCGAATCGTAGGTGTCAGTGGTGCCTCCCATGCGAATGATGGCCTGGTAGCGCTTATCGGTTGCAGACACAAACTCGCTCAGGCGCACAGCCGGGCCTACCAAAACAACCAGCACGCCAGAAGCGCGCGGGTCAAGCGTCCCCGTATGTCCAGCGCGGCGAATACCTGTCCCATTGCGGACGGCCTGCACCACATCGTGCGAGGTCATCCCCACAGGTTTATCAACAACCAAAACGCCGGATATTGCGTTTTTAACATCTTGACTGTTCATAGTTGAATTCCTCCTAATTTATCCCTTTCTTGTCTTAATTATGACACATTTAACTGATTTTGGGTTAAAGATTGATTAAAGACTCAACATCTCTTTCGTAGTCTTTAGTACTAATGGTTGAATACCATCTAACACGCCCGAAATGGTGGCTCCGGCCGCAGCCGCATGCCCCCCGCCGCCAAAATGATTTGCGACAGGCGAAACATCAATGCCCCTTTCCAGGGCACGCCATGAAACCTTTACGTTATTGTCGTGTTGTTCGACAAAAATCATACCTACCTTATGACCTTCAATTGCAGAGATCATATTGATCAGGTCAGCATCATCATTCCCTCCATAGCCACATGCTTCACGGTCTTCAAGCGACAACTTGCTCCACACAATGCCATCCGCCGATTCGAGTCTGGAAAGCCCAGCCCCCCAGTAGCGAGCCGCGGGAAGCGAACGGCGCACCAGCCCACGCATGTAAATTTCAGACATATCTACGCCAGTATCCATCAAGGTTGCAGCATAGCGTAAAACATCTGCGGTCATATTCGAGGTGCGGTACCCAAGCGTATCGGTGATGATGCCCGTCAGCAAGGCGGCTGCAATCGGTTGGGTGATCTCATAGCCCCAGTCCGGCAGGTACTTTGTAAGCATGGCTGCAGTGGCTACTGCCTGCCCTTCGACCAGGTTTATCTCGCCAAAACGTTCGTTGGTAATATGATGGTCAATATTGATATCCGGGGAACCATAAGCTTCAAACACCTTGCCAACTCGTTTGAAGTCGGCAGCATCAACGGTAATGAAAGTATCAAATTGTCCATTCGGTTCTTTACGGACCTGGTCACTGCCCTCCAGATACCGAAAATTTGACGGCACCCCATCAGCCAGCACCATCTGGACAGTTTTGCCCGCGTTCTGTAGCGCCAATCCCAGCCCGATCAGGGAACCGATCGCGTCGCCATCCGGCCGGACGTGCGAGGTGATCAACACTTTCTGCGCTACCCCCAGGCGCTCTTTGACGTCTAAAACGATTCTCCCGGTCATTCTTCTTGCTCTGTTTTACTCCGTGATGATTTTTATCTTTCAATTCCAACAACAGCTTTTCGATATGGTCAGCGTTCTCCGGGGTCGGATCCCAGTGAAAGCGCAGGCGCGGAAATGTCCGCAATTCGACTCGCTTCGATAACGCCCGCCGCAGGAAACCGCTGGCGCTTTTCATGCCAGACAAAATCTCCCCGGAGCGCTCTGCTCCTTCAACTGCTGAAACGTAAATATCCGCAAAAGCCAGCTCCCTATCTACCCTTACGTCTGTCACGAAAATCTGTTGCAGGCGCGGGTCGCTGATCTCGTGGATGAGCATTTCCGAGAGTTCCTGGCGGATGCGGTCTGAGATGCGTTGAAGTCGAATTCCTGAAGGCATAAGTTACTTTGATTTACGATTTTGTTTCTAAAACGTAGCAAACAAGCTCGTCACCGACTTCGATATCGTGGAAGTTCTTAAAACCAACCCCGCATTCAAATCCGGTGCGGATCTCGTTTACGTTTTCCTTTTCATGTTTGAGCGAAGACATGTCACCTTCGAAGACCAGGTCTTCGCCGCGGAATAGGCGCACCTTGGCATTGCGACGCAATTCGCCTTCGCGCACCCGGCAACCAGCGATCTTGCCAATCTTCGAGATCGGGAAGACTTCCAGCACTTCGGCGCGGCCAAGCTCTTTTTCGATGACTTCCGGCTCGAGCATACCTTTCAGGGCTTTCTCGATATCTTCGGTCATGCGATAGATGATGTCATACAGACGGATCGAGATGCCTTCTTTATCAGCCAGGCGGCGTGCCGCCACATCAGCCTGCACGTTGAAACCAATCACAATGGCGCTCGAGGCCGAAGCCAGCATGACGTCATTTTCGCCGATATTACCAGTCTCTGCATGCAGCACATTGACACCAATCTCGCCTTTGCCCAATTTTTCCAATTCCGACATCATAGGCTCAAGCGACCCTTGCACATCGGCCTTGACGATCAAACTCAATTCTTTGGCTTCGCCAGCCTTGTATGCAGCAAACAGATCTTCCAGGGATGCTTTTTTGTTGTCCTGGCTTCTTTGTTTCTGTTCTTCAATACGCTTGTTAATGAGCGTGCGCGCTTCTTTATCCGATCTTACGACTTTGAACAAATCACCCGCAGATGGAACATCATTGAACCCCAACACACCTACAGGTGTGGAGGGACCAACTTCCTTGAGAGGCTGCCCCCGGAAATCGAACATGGCGCGTAAACGTCCATAGGCGGTGCCAGCAACCACAATATCGCTGGAATGAAGCGTTCCGTTCTGAACCAGCAGGGTTGCTACCGTTCCTTTTTGCTTATCCACTTCTGCTTCGATAACCGTTCCGATGACACTGCCTTCGGGATTAGCACGGATATCGTTGCTGTCAGCAACTAATAAGATAGCCTCCAGCAAATCGTCTATGCCTTCCTTTTTCTTAGCTGAAACCGGGATGACCATTGTGTCGCCACCCCAGTCATCCGGGACGAGTTCCTGCTCGGCAAGTTGCTGCTTGACGTTTTCCGGGTTGGCATTGGCCTTATCCATCTTATTGAGCGCCACAACGATGGGCACACGCGCCGCTTTGGCATGCGAAATGGCTTCCTTGGTCTGCGGCATGACGCCATCATCCGCGGCCACTACCAGGATAACAATATCGGCTCCCTGGGCACCGCGCGCACGCATGGCCGTGAAAGCCGCGTGACCGGGTGTGTCCAGGAAGGAAATCGTACGCCCCTTCATCTCAACCTGGTAAGCGCTGATATGCTGGGTGATCCCCCCCGCTTCGCCATCTGCCACGTTCGTCTCACGAACAGCATCCAGCAGGGATGTCTTGCCATGATCCACATGACCGAGAATGGTCACTACCGGCGCACGGTCAACAAGTTTGGCTTCATCCTCGTCTGCGATCATCTGACGCCAGAGCGGAATTTCACCAACTTCATCCTTGGTTTCCTCTTCAAATACTTGAGGAATGGCGTCAAATCCGTATTCGGCAACCACAATTGCGGCGGTATCAAAATCCACCGACTGGTTAATGCTTGCCATTACACCGTTGCTCATCAACTTTTTTATGATGTCTATTGGGCTTTGTTCAATGATCTGTGCCAAATCGCGAATCACGATGTTGGCAGGGAGTTCGATCCTGTTTCCGTTTTCGCTCATATGCTACCTCCTGGTAAATTACATATAGTCGCTTCGCCCCCCATTCTGCGAAGCCAGGCCCGGTTTTCGGGAAACGTGCCACATGAGCAAAAATGGATCGTTCACATGGTCGTTTTCGTTCCGTCCGAGTTCACTTCACCGGACTCTTCAGGCAGCGTCTCTAGATACGCCTGCAAACACTCTCGTTCTTCAGGGGCCAATTCTGTTTTCAACGCGCGCGCCAGTGCGCCTTTCAGGCCTCGCTCCCAACAGGAACGCCGGTCGTGCATGTACGCACCACGCCCGGCCAATTTTCCCGTTAAGTCCACCTGCACCCCATCAGGCGAGCGGACAATGCGTATCAACTGGCGTTTCGGCATCACCGTGCGACAACCAACGCAAGTCCGTTGCGGGATATGTTTTACGCGTTGAGCAGTTTTCTTAGCCACCTTTATCTCCCTCACTCCTTGTCCCTCTCCCAGTAATAGAGGGGAAGGTGAGGGCATAAAAATTACCAATCTTCGCCAAAGTCATCATCACCGCGTTTGTGTTTCTTGCGCGCGACAACTTCGCCAAGTTCCTCGTCGTACTCAATTTCGACGTGCTTCTTCTTTTTCTTCTTACTCTTCTTTTGCTCACCGACGGGCTTTTCTTCGTCTTCACTAACACGCCCGGTCTGGAACATTTCTTTCAGGGCAAACAACTCATCCAGCGAAACGTCATCTTTAACTAGATCGTCATCTTCGCTGATCTCTTCTTCATCTTTCTTGCGAGGCTTCTTTTCTTTGACATCTTCTTCAACAGGCGCTTCTGCCACTGCTTCAGCAACCGCTTCCGGCTGCTCTGCCACCTGCTCGCCAGCCTCAGGCAACTCAGCAACCCCTTCAGGTTCTACTACCTGTTCCGCTTCCAGTTCACCTTCTGCAACCGCCTCAACTTCAGGTTCAGGTTCAGGCTCAGGGAAGGTCAACGCTTCCAACACTTCCTCGATGTTTTCCATCGCCTTTGGACCGATTCCTGCCAGGCCCAAAACCTTGTCTGGGTCCACTTTCAAAGTCAGCATCAAATCGCCGACAGTTTCAAACTCGGCCTCGGTCAGTATGTTGAGGATATGTTCCTTTATCTCGGTATCGTAAAGCGACATATCGAAGGCAGTAACCGGGATATCAGCACGGGCAGTCGCTACGCGTTCCTCTTCCTCGCGAAGCGCCTCTTCCTGGATCTGGATGGTACGACGTTCAACACTATCCACAAACTGCGAGAGTTGAGTGTACTCTTCCGGCGTGATCGGGCGGCCTTCTGCCTTCTTGGTCAAGATGATTTCGATGGTTGGGATCGTTTCAACCACGGTCGGGAGCAGTTCAGCCAGTTCTTTATCCGTCTGTAATTTCTGTACAGAATCGCTAGCCGCTTCAACAAGCGACTTAATGTCGATGCGCCAACCGGTCAGTTTGGCGGCCAGACGGGCGTTCTGCCCATCACGGCCAATCGCCAGGCTCAACTGGTCTTCCTGCACAACCACGGTGGCTGTGCGGCCAGAATCGGGCGTTTCGGAGAGATATACCCCATTGACGCGCGCCGGGCTGATGGCCTTGGAAATATAAACGACGGGGTCGGGATCCCACTGAATAATATCAATTTTTTCGTCGTGCAGTTCCTTGACAATGGCCTGGATACGGACACCTTTGATACCCACACATGCACCCACCGGGTCAACGCCAGGTTGGGTAGCCATGACGGCTACTTTAGCACGCTGTCCCGGCTCACGAGAAATCGCGCGGACTTCAACAACACCATGATAAATTTCAGGAACTTCGTTTTCGAGTAAACGGCGCAAGAAATTGCGATGCGAGCGCGAAAGGATGATCTGCGGACCGCGAGAACCATCTTTCACTTCCAGCACCACGGCGCGGACGCGGTCATGCAGACGGAAGCGTTCACGGGGAATGCGCTGATTACCGGGCATAATGCCCTCGGCCTTCATATCCAACCCAATGGTAGTGGAGTGAGCATTGGTAGCCTGAACTACCCCGCTGACGATCTCGCCCGACTGCTTGTCGAAGTATTCCATTTGCGCGGCACGCTCGGCCTCGCGAATGCGTTGTTGGATCACCTGCCGCGCGGTCTGCGCGGCAACGCGGCCAAAATTTGCGGGGGTGGTTTCGACGATGGCGATGTCACCAAGCTGAACGTCCGGAACGAAGCGCTTGGCTTCTTCCAGTAACACTTCGGTGCGTTCGTCCACCACGTCTTCCACAACTTCTTTTTCAGCGTAGATCAACATCTGCCCGGTTTCCAGATCTACTTTAGCTTCCACATGCTGGGCACTGGACGCGTTGACAGCCCGCCGGTAGGCCGAAACCATAGCGGACTCAATAGCCCCAAGGATGATCTCCTCGGGCAATTGTTTATCTTCCAGTACTTCGTTGAAAGCCAGGGCGAATTCGCTCTTCGTCATACTATTCTTGCTCCATCTAAGTTCTTTATAAGCAGAAAAGTGGGGGTTGCCCACTTTTCGACGAGTTCCGTATCGGTGCTTCTTGCGTTTTGGATTTTAGCATATCCAGAAGAAACATGCAAGGTTTTGGGGCTATAATACCGCCCATGACCAAACGGGATATGGATAAAGCCGCCCTGCGCGGCGAACCTTCTTACGTCTGGCGAGATGGGCAAAAACGCCGCCTGGAGATGATCGTTAATGCGGCCGGGGAGCGGATCAAAGGCCGGATGCTGGAGAACGGCTGCGGGGTGGGCATGTACGTGGAGCACCTGGCTCCTTACGGCGGGCAGGTCATCGGACTGGAATATGACTTCGAGCGCGCCGCCGAAGCCGGGACTCGCTCCCCGAACATCCTCAACGCGGCAGGCGAATTCCTCCCGCTTCCTTCCGCGACCTTCGACCTGATTCTGAGCCATGAAGTTCTCGAACACGTCCAGGATGACGCGCAGGCCGTGCGTGAGATGGTGCGTGTGCTCAGACCCGGCGGACGGATCGTGATCTTCGTCCCCAACCGTGGTTATCCGTTTGAGACACATGGGATTTATTGGAAAGGTAATTATTATTTCGGCAATAAGCTCTTTGTGAATTACCTGCCGCGCATCTGGCGGAATAAACTCGCCCCGCATGTGAAGGTTTATTCCAAGCGTGATTTGGAAACATTGTTTTACCGTTTACCCGTAAAATTCGTCGAAAGAACCATTATCTTCGGTGCGTATGACAACATCATCGCTCACTTTGGGGCGTTTGGGAAAATTCTACGGGGGATTTTACAGCTCTTAGAAAAGACACCTTTGAAGGTGTTAGGACTGTCACATTTCTGGGTGGTGGAGAAACTTTAGGAGCGCGGTGACCGCGCCCCTACGTTCGCTATTATTGCGGCGGCAACCCACCTGCTGGTACACACGCCAGTTGGCCGGATTGCACTACCGCACAAGAACCTGTGATTGTGCCATTAGGGGTATCCACTGTGCAGGCTGCACCCTGACTCTGGGAAACACAAGCATCGAGAGCTTCCTGCGGGGGCTGCCTATTTTGGGGGCCACTCTGCTGTGGACTTTGCTCGGCAGGAACTTGAGCGGGTTGCGTTTCTGGCATGGTTTCAATTATGCTACCAGTCTGAGCGGCTCCATTAAACTCCCCAGTCACGCAGCGGACATAATTATCTACGCGCATTGCATCGCCCTGCGGGCCATGCCCGGTTGGGTAATCGGAGGCGCTGCCGGTTTTGGGATCGCTGCGCTGGGCACCCGCGCCATGCACATCCATCCATTGACTATTCATATATCCGAGAGCGCGTCCAAAGGCAACGTATGCCGCGTTGCCACCACTCACCTGATCGGCATGTGTTGTGCTACTCCAGAAGAAGGGATAGTCAGTCCGCCCGGCTTCGTTGGTAATGGTTGAAACGTTGAAAACCGGGTCAATCGCGGCAGAATTAGTCGCATCCGGCGAGCGGCTGTAATCAACGATGCTCTGCAATTCTTTGGCATTTGGTAAGCGCCAATCGCTGACCCCGGCATAGTCCAGGCCCTCACAGTAATTGAGCGCGCTTGACCAGTTCATCCCCGCGCCGCTGTCATTCTGGGTCCAGGTCAGGCCGGTGGCATGATCTGTGACTGTGCCATTTCCATTATCCGAAAAGTTGTTGATGCCGTAACTGGTATTGCCTCGCACGTAGATGACGAAATATGTCTTACTCGGGCCTCGGCCAGAACCCGTGGGATATCCTTTGATGCGCCCGTCCGCAAAATTGACGCCAAACATGGCCTGCTGCCCGCCGAATACAGTTCCCGTATAAACGGAACTGGTCGCCCACTGCGAATCGATGATGCGCTCGCCTGCGCTCTCATCGCCATATTCAAAGGCAAAATAGTCCGTATCGATGAAAGGTACTAAGGTCGAGTTGTTCGGGCCGCTGGGATCAAGACCATCAAACTGGATCAGGGAATACAGTTCCTTGATAGACGGCAGACGCCAGTCGCTGTAGCCTGCCAGGTTGAAGCCGGATGCGCCTGCAACAGCCTGGTCGTAGGTCATCTTCTCGCCGGGATCCTGTTGCCACATCAGGCCGGTGACCAAATCAAAAACGGTACCATCCCCATTGTCCTGATAACGAGGCGCATTGCCCACATACTGGGCATCCTGTCCAAAGTAAGCTTCTCCTTCGTTTGGGCAGGCCCCACTGGACAAATCGTCATAGCAGAACGCCTGGTCAGTATCTACGATGGGATAGGAAAGGCTTGACGGTTCACTCTGCGTCTGCGGCTGCGTGGCCATTTCAGGTTGGGGTGCTGCCTGCGTGGGAAGGGTCTCCACAACAGGGGCAGGTGATGTCGGGCTTTCTGCAGCGGGCAGGGACATTAATCCACAAGCCATGGATAGCATGGATACAGTCAGCAAAATGCTCAGGGTGGTGATAGATTTGGTTTTCATGTTGTTCTCCTTTACGTATAAACATCTTGTAGTTCGTCCGGCAGTTAAACTGCCGGACGAACTTGGGCCTTCTGGGCCTACCCACATTGATACAAAATCGTTGGCTGGTCGTTACCGGGACGTTTTTGTTGCACAGAGCGTGTGTTCCCCTGGCTGAACTCCGGCACAACCGTGCAGGAAGCTGCCAGCCAGTTGGCAATATCCTGCTTTTCGTTCCGGCCACCGCCAAACAGCACATAGCGCAGTTCGCCATTCGCAACCAACTCGGCCAGCCCAACCGCATCGATGACCGGATCCGCGCCGTTGAAACCGCCCATATACAGCACCGGGCGTCCGGTTGCCAGTACCAACGGCGAGCCTTCATGCGAGCCCGGCACGGCGATCATATACTCAGTATCCTGCGTGTTGGCTTGCAGATAGGCCAGCAGATCGTCGTCAGCTTTGTTGCGCTCGTTCAGTTCAGGAACAGACCGAGGGGCGGTCTGAACCGCGCCGTCAAAGGCTGTCGGTAGATTGACTTCGGGAGTCGCGTCGAATACGGTCATGGCAGTCCAGATCAACGGGATGGTCAGCAGGGATGCAAGCACGCTCATGTACCCAACCCGGCGCAGGACGAAAAGCAATCCTATGGCGATCACCAAAACAACCACCGGGACATAAACCCAGGCGGACGTCACGCCGTACTGGATAGCCGTATAGATTTGGAAGGCAACCGTGACCGCCGCCGCGAGTACCAAGAGCGCATCTGCCCAGCGACGATGGGTCTGCCACCGCCATAATTGGCCGAATCCACCGCCGATAACCGCTCCCAGCGCCGGAGCCAGCATGATGGCATAGTAGGCGTGGAAGATGCCCTCAACACTGCTGAAGAAGACCAGGCAGGTCAGCAGCCAACCGCCCCACAGGACGAGGGCCTTGTGCTCGGGTTCCAGCGGGGTTCGGATGCGCGCCGCGAAAACAGCCACTACGATGCTGACCAGTGCAAAAGGCAGCAACCAGGAAATCTGTTTCGAGAGCGGGTACACAAAGAAACGCGCGATGCCGGGAGAGCCGGTTTCACGGCTGAAGGGTGTATTGCTGTTGTCATTGTTCGGCCCGTCAGGGCTGGCATTGGGACCGTCGCCCAGCGCACCCGCAGGCGCTCCGGGACGGTTACCTGTGGGTGCCTGCCCAGCACGTGAAGGTTTTCCCTGGGGAGCGCAAGCGAGTTGATCTGAGTGCGGCGGGGTGATGCAAGATCCGTTGATCGTATTCCCGTTTCGCAAGGTGAACGAGCAGGTATCGTCTTGGGATAGATTTTGGCAAGCAGCCAACGCTTCTTGCGGAGCAGGGCGTGCAGGCGTTTGTCCATCTTGAACGTTCGGATTAATGCCGGGGGTGCGCGCATCGGGCGCTGCGCCATCTTGCGGAGCATTGCGATTTCCGCCACCGCCGAACAACCGCGAGAGACCATTGTGCCCGACGATCAGTTCCATGACGGTGTTGTTATCGCTGCTGCCAATGTACGGACGTTGGTCTGCAGGGGTCAGATCAACAGCGATAGCCCAGGAAAGTGAGACAACCAATAAGATGATTGCTGAAATACCGATGTTGAAAATCTTGCGCCACCAACCTGTCTTCGCGCCGAAGAAATACAGCGCATAGAAAGCCGGCAATGGCAGGAAGGCTTGCAGCATCTTGATGTTGAATCCCAGGCCAACAATGAAGGCGCCCAGAAACAGCCAGCGAGCCTTTCCTGTCTCGGTTGCAGCGATGAATGCCCAGGCTGCCAGCAGCAGTGTGAAGACCAGCATCCCGTCCATGGTGTTGTTACGATCTGTAGCGATGGCAACAGGCGTAACAACCAACACCAATGCGGCGACCAGCCCAGCTACAACACCCATATACTTCTTGACCAGATGATACAGCAACGGCACGCTGAATATGCCCGCCAGGATATTTGGCAGCGAGACCACCCAGCCTTCGACGCCCAGAATGAAGGCGAAAGCTGCTTCGATCCATAAGCCTAGCGGGGGCTTATCAATGGTGACAGAGCCACCGGGTTCGGCTGCCACGAAGAAGAAATTGCTCCATGAATCCAGCATACTTTCAACAGCCGCGGTGTAATAGGTGTTGGCATCGCCGATGGCTTCCAGATTGGAAAAATGCAATATGACAGAAAGCAGCATGATGCCGACCACCAGGATATGCGCCGGAGTGATGCCCAACGCGATCTTGCGGGTCAGGAAGGAAGGTTTGTTGGGGATGGTTAGAGTTGCCATGATTTTACTCCTTATCAGGCTCGTTCCCTGTGAAGGGGCTAAGGCACCTGCGGAATGCAGTGCTTCGCGAAATGTCCAATACCGATTTGCAAAATAATTCCAGAAAACAACCACGCCAGTCGCGATCACTTTCGCAGGCAGGTAACCGTAATCAGGCTGACCAAGCAGGTTTCCCAGCGGGAATTCGAGCAACAGGACGATGGCATTGTTCAGCGTCAATCCCACCAAGCTAACCAGTACAAATTGTGCCAACTGCCGCTGCCAGTCAGCTTGCTTTGCGTCAGAGAAAGTCCACAGGCGGTTCCAGGTGAAGTTGTTGACTACACCTGCAGTAAATGAAGCACTGTTGGCAAACAATGTCGGGAGGCCGAGCGATTTCAATAACGTGAGCAGGCTGAAGTCCAGGAAGGTGCCGACTGCGCCCACCGTCAGGAAACGAGTAAAACGCTGAATTTCTTTGTTTGAGATTTGGGTTGTAAACGAAGTCATCAGTCTGTCCTTTCGTATTTATTTGTCAACATTGTAAGGAGAAGATGTTCAGATTTGGTTCAGATGGGATAAATTCGTGATTAATTTTTTCCCCGCCTCTTAACCAAATCTGAATAACTTTCGTGTATGATAAACAACATGAAGACCATCCTGGTAGTAGATGACAAGGCCAACGTGCGCCAACTTTTGCAGGATTACCTGACCGAGCAGGGATTTCGGGTCACGACCGCAACCAACGGACGCGAAGCCATATACGAAGCGCGGCGCGCCAAACCGGACCTGATCCTGCTCGACATCATGATGCCGGAAATGGACGGCTACGAGTTCCTGCGCCAGTACCGGCAGGAGAAGAATACGCCGGTCATCATCATCACGGCGCGTGAAGAAGAGACCGACGCCGTGCTTGGCCTGGAACTGGGCGCGGACGATTACGTGATCAAGCCCTTTCGTATGCGGGAACTGGTCTCTCGGGTAAAAGCTGTCCTGCGCCGCGCGGAAGGGGCGGGGAAAACCTCACGGACTTTGCAGGCAGGCGAGATCGTTCTGGACGAGTCGATGCACGCGGTGGAAGTGCGCGGCGAGCCGGTGCGCCTGACTCCGATGGAGTTTGGCCTGCTGGCCTTGTTGATGGCTGCGCCCGGGCGGGTCTTCACCCGCGAGCAAATCGTGGAGCGCCTGTCCGAGAAAGGCTTTGCCGGCCTGGAGCGCACGCTCAACGTGCACGTGCGCAACCTGCGCACCAAGATCGAAAGCGACCCCGAGCAGCCCGAATATATCGAAACGGTCTTTGGCGTTGGCTACCGTTTCCGCCCTGAAGCATGAACCGATCCCTGGCTCTGAAACTGACCCTGGCTTTCCTGCTGGTCGCAGTCGCTGCGGCCGGGTTGGTGGCTTTATTCGTCCGCTTGAGCGGCGCGGAACGTTTGAACCAGTTGCTCATCGAGCAGAACCGCGCCGAGCTGGAAGCCGCCCTGGTGGATTACTACACATTGAACGGGGACTGGCGGGGGGTCGAAAACTATCTGCGTTCTACCGGAAATCTGCCTCCCCTGCCGCCTCCGCCTGACAGCAAAAATCCACAGCCGCCCATCCCAGATCGTCGCGAAATGTTTGGCCTGGCAGGTCCGGATGGGATGGTCATCCTGCCGCTGCCGCCAGACCTACGTCGTGGGATGCGGGTGCCGAAAAACATGATTGACAAAGGGGAACCAATCGAAGTGGATGGGAAAATCGTTGGCACGCTTCTTTCCCCGCCCGAGCCTGTGGACTTGAGCCCCCAAGAATTAGCCTACCTCGAGCGCACCAATCAGGCGCTCTGGCTGGCAGCGGGCGGAGCCGTGCTGGTTGCGCTGATCGTGGGCGTGCTCTTAGCCCGCAGCCTGACATCTCCTGTGCGTGCATTGACTCAGGCCGCAAATCGTATGACCGGCGGCGAACTTGAACAGCAAGTAAAGGTTGAATCTAAAGATGAACTCGGTCAACTGGCCCAGGCCTTCAACCAGATGAGCAACCAACTGGCCGAGAACAGCCGTCTCCGTCAGCAAATGACTGCCGATATTGCGCACGAACTGCGCACCCCACTGACGGTCATCGCCGGGTATGCCGAGTCCATGAAAGAGGGCGTGCTTCAACCCACAGAAGAACGCTTAGCCCTCATCCACAATGAAATCGAACATCTACAGCGACTGGTCGATGATCTGCGCACGCTCTCACGCGCCGACGCTGGTGAACTGGTCTTAAATCGCCAATCCCTTTCGCCAATTGAGTTGCTGAAGCAGATAGCCGCCACCTATAAACATCAAGCCGAACAAAAGAATATCAAATTGGCATTGAACATTGATCCTGATCTACCAGACATCTTCGCAGATGAAACACGCCTGACACAGGTACTGGGCAACCTGGTCAGCAATGCAATCCGGCACACACCAGAAAGCGGCCAAATAACCTTGAGTAGTCATAACCTTGAAAGTGAATGGATTGCCCTCAAAGTAACTGACTCCGGCCCCGGCATCCCAGCCGAAGATGTGCCGCACGTTTTCGAGCGCTTTTACCGGGCAGATGAATCCCGCACGGAGGCAGATGGCGGGTCGGGCCTGGGATTGGCGATTGCCAAGGCCATCGTCGAGGCACACGGCGGCAGGATCGAGGTCGAAATCAAAGGTTGGGGAAGGGACAGTCTTTGCCGTCCATTTGCCAGCTATGAGCAAGTAGATACCCGTCAATAAAAAGTCAAAACGTGCGATGCAGATAACTTGCATCGCACGTTTTGATTCCTAAAAGAGCTTTTATCATATCATGTAACTAAATACGACCTTTTTCGTCATGTTTATATAATCACAAATAAGTTATTTTTTGGAGGCACTCATGTTCCACTCGAAAAGAATGAGCCAAAAGGCTCGCAATGTTTTGCTGACCTTGCTATTAGTACTCATGCTGACCACAAGCGTGGTCTCCGCCGCCGGCGAAAATGCCACAGTATACATCACACGGCTGACCGGCACTTATGTCGGTATAAAAATCGCATTACCTGAAGGGATCAGCGGCAGCTTTGCTGGCGTTATCCATGGCAATCACTTCAGTTGTGTGACAATCCCATCCGACACACTCTACTGCATCGGACAGCTTGCTTCTTGGGTTGATGCGGCTACGCTTCACATCTATGAGCATCCTGGCGGCGAAGTTATTTTTTCAAAAGTCATATCCTCCCCACCCAGGATTGGTAATACCGATGTAACCTCGCCTGTTAGCGAAGAGTGTCCTCCTCAGGAATGTGAATTCAACCCGCAGTAGGATACATCGAAAAGAACCTGGCGCTAAGTGCCAGTGCTCTGTAATTTAATTCTTACAAATGCAACGCACTTGACTAAAATCTTACCTCTCAATATGTAAGTGCGTTGCACTTTCTAGGCACCAGGTTCTTTTTTAACTTTATTTTTTAGAACAGGGATTAGCCGAAGAACAAAAAACAAACCCAATAAAAGGATAAACGGATCGATCCCAAAACGAGTGCGGTTATTCTCGCCTATGTCGAGCAGAATCCCGGCGGCGGAAACGAACAAAATATTCCAAAACATAAAAATGATAAGGCCATACTCAGCGTTCTGGAACTGGTCACGCCGATGCCACAGGTAAACGGGAGTGGCGGTTATGACAAGGATAAAGCCGATGGTCAGCCACCAGGCCACATGGTCCGGGGAGAACGTGTGTGCACGCTCCGCTAGGGATTCATCCTTTTGCCATTGTCCATAGAACAGGCGATTCCAGATCGTGTCCCATCCATCAATGGGAACACGAATACCGTAAATGGATTTGTAGTCACTGGCAGAGTGCAGGTATATATAAATAGAAAAAGGGATAATATCAAGATAGTAATGGGGAGCATGGGCAATGATGCGCACAGAATCTTTGAAATAGCGGTCGCCCGCATACACATAACTCAGGTGATGTTGATTTCGATAACCAGATGGTTCATTTATGTCATCCAGCAGCGGGATGCCAGTAAGCGGCGTATCAGGAAAATATTTGAGATAGACATCTGGCGAACGATATGGTGGGACAAGCGCCAGTTCAGAAACAATACCTTCTTTTATCCACTCCTCCCGTACTTCTCCAGGAATACGGAGTGTAACGGTTTTATTTAGATTAAGTCCGGCCCAGGTGCTGGCAGTGAACAAATCATAAAGAATCCCATTTTTTGCATACCAGGCAAACACCAGTATGATGGCCGGAGTCAGCCACAGTGCTTTGCGGCGTTTTCCTTTCAGAAAAAACAGGACGATCCCAAAACAACCCAGCAGCCAGAACAAGTGGAACAGACTCCAGGTGAGTGCATTGAAGGCCAGCATGAATGAAAACGCGAGACCATCAACAGCGCGCTTTTGCTCCAGGAACCGCGCCAGGAATAGGGCCGAAAGCGTCAGCAGGATCGTGGTTGGATAGGTATAGAAAAAATAATTTTCGTAAACAACGGTCGCCGGGCTGAGAGCAAACCAGGCTGCCAGAATGATCGAAAGGTACTTCGGGAATCCCAGCCTGTTCCCCAGCAAGTAGATTGCCAGAGTCAATAAATAACCGCCCAAAATGAAAAAGGCGTGGAAAACGCTGGCATAAGATTCGGGAAAAAGTTGAAGACCGATCCCGGTCAGCAAATTCATCAGGGGGGGCTGCGTGTGCAGGTAAAAAATGCTGCGCCACAGGTCGTTCTTTAATAAATATGCGTCTACGAAATGCCAAACTCGATCTATCGTACCCGCATCAAATTGCACACCTGCTCTGCTGTAAAGCAATCGGGAAATGATAAAAATCACCCCCAGAATAACCGGTGCTAGATATTTACTGCGCACACTTTTCTTGAACATCTCTATTTACTAAGCGGTTCCCTGAAATCGTAGATCCCATCTCGGAGGGCCCAATCGCTGCCACATGAAGAGCAGTGCAAATGATCCTTTTTGAACGCCAATGGCGAGGTTTCGCATTTTGGACATTTGAACCAGTCGATCACTTCATCAGGGATGAACCCGCTTCTCGCCCCGCCCAGGCTTGTCTTCACAAAAACACTGGGAGTCAACTGCCATAACGACCCGGTCCATTGGGCGAGCGAATCGAGAAAAACCAATATACTGGTCGGGATAAGGCGTTTGAGCAAGCCCAGACGGAAGTGTGAGACCGTCAGCATTTTTTCAATGCGAAAGTCTAACTCACCCAGCCAGTTCCTGACAGCCTTCGGATGAAAATCGAAATTCAATGCCACAAACTCAACCGGTTCCAGTGTAAACGGACTCCATTCCTGCCCCCCCAGCCAATATC
This sequence comes from uncultured Chloroflexia bacterium, assembly GCA_963791785.1. Classification (GTDB taxonomy): domain Bacteria; phylum Chloroflexota; class Anaerolineae; order Anaerolineales; family Villigracilaceae; genus JAABUE01. The sequence continues at coordinate 71,887 of CAWBTW010000015.1, forward strand.
GCAAGATCGCTTTGATATTGAGTTTGCTGGCAAATTCGAGGATGAAGATCGAGCCGGGCTGTAAAACTTTTCGTACCTGTCCCAACGCCTTGGGTGCATCCGCCATATGATGCAGCGTGCGGATCATCGTCGCGCCATCGAACAGACCATCCACAAAGGGCAGCCGGTAGACATCCGCCGCTACAAAGATATACCGGTCTGATTCACCCAGTCGCTCCTGGGCCTGCCCCAACTGCGTGGTCGAGTAATCCAGAAGCACGACGCGCTCAAAGCCAGCATAGCGGGGCGTGTTACGCCCGGCGCCAGCGCCTAACTCGAGCATGAGACATCCACTTTCAGGCAGCAAACGCTTCAGGGCGATGGCTTCGGTACGGTCTTCATATTCCCGGCCACCCTGGTCCCAGAAAGAGGTCTGGTAATCGGAGCCTTCGTAGTCGCAAACAGGGGGGGTGTTATTGGTAGTCATGAGAAAGGGTTGGATGATTAACTTGCTGGAATCAACACGTTTTCCCATAAGGCCAAGTGCGTCGCACCTGGTTTGACGGGATTATCGCATCGTTGAGTTGATACTGTCCAAACAGATTTTTCTGTCGGGCAGGTGCGACGCACTTTATCAGAGCCGTCATAGTCACAAACGGGGGGAGTGTTTTGGGTAGACATAAGAAAAGAGTTGGGCAAATTGTACCCAACTCTTCCTCTGGCAAGAACTTTTTACTTATTCTTAATCCCGCGCCCCATGCCACGATACTTGAAGCCCATCTTCTCCATCGCATCGGGATCATAAATGTTGCGGCCATCAAAGATGACAGGGGATTTCATTCGTTCTTTGATCTTCTCAAGGTCAAGTTGCTTGAACTCGTTCCACTCAGTGATGACCATCAAAGCATCACAGCCTTTAGACATCGAGTACGGATCATCGAACATTTCCACTGCGGGCAGCATCGGGCCGGCGACATCCATTGCCACCGGATCATACCCGCGCACCTTGGCACCCCCAGCCGTGAGCGCCTGTGCGATCTCAACCGAGGGCGCATCACGCATGTCATCCGTATTGGGCTTGAATGCCAGGCCCAGCAAACCAATGGTCTTGCCTTTGACGCCGCCTGTCATTTTGTCAACATGAGAAACGGCTTCCTTGCGGCGCTCGTAGTTTACATCCGTCACGTTTTTCAAAATCTTGGGGTCAAGTCCCTTATCTTCGGCCATGTAAACCAGTGCCTCCACATCCTTGGGGAAGCACGACCCACCCCAGCCCAATCCGGCATCCAGGAACATCGGGCCGATACGTTTGTCATAACCCATTCCGGCAGCCACTTCCTTCACATCCGCGCCCAGGGCTTCGCACACATCGGCAACTTCGTTGATGAAGGAAATCTTGGTCGCCAGGAACGCGTTGGATGCATATTTGATCATTTCCGCCGTGCGCAAATCAGTGATGACGATCGGCGCGCGTAACGGCAGGTGCAATTGGGCCACTTTCTCCGCCGCTTCGTGATGCTGCGAACCGAGCACTGTGCGATGCGGATTCATAAAGTCACTGATCGCCGAGCCTTCACGCAGGAATTCCGGGCAGGAAACCACCCAGAAGTCAATTGGCTCGGGCTGCGCACTCTTTACGATATCGGCAACCCAGTCTCCGGTCCCGACCGGAACCGTGGACTTATTGATGAGGATCAGCGGGCCGTTCATAGTTTCCGCAATCGAAGTGGCCGCCGCGGCTACGTACTGCAAGTCCGCTTCGCCGTTTACACCGGAGGGTGTGCCCACCGCGATAAAGGCAAACTCGGTCCCTTTTACGGCCTCTTCATAGGAAGTCGTAAAGGTCAGCCGCCCGGCCTTGACGTTGCGTTCAACCAGTTCTTCAAGCCCCGGCTCGTAAATGGGCATGATCCCCTTTTTCAGGTTTTCGATGCGCTCTTCGTTTACGTCCAGAGCAATGACGCGGTTTCCAAGGTCTGCGAAGCAGGCACCGGTTACAAGACCGACATACCCAACGCCGACCACACAAATTTGTTTCATTTATATTCCTCACATTTCAAATTATGTTTTCTGCACAAAGCAGGGTGCTTAATATACCATTTTTATGCGATTAATTACTTATTCGCTTTTCTTTCTTGTTTGGCCCCTCTCAATGTATTCTCAACTACCTGGAGGAAATGGGTTGCATCAAATGGTTTCGAGATATATGCATCCACACCGGCATCCAACGCCCGCTTCCGCTCTCTGGGCAGTGTATGCACCGTCAGGGCTACCATTGGAATGTGCTGTGTCTCCGGGTCTTTTCGAATGCGTTGGGTTGCATCCCAGCCATCCATCTCAGGTAAAGCCATATCCATCAGGATCAGGTCAGGTTTTTGCTTGCGGGCCGCATCCACCCCATCCCGGCCAGTAATGGCTTGAAAGGTATCATACCCGGCAAGTTCCAGGATCGTGCGCACGAGTTCATAATTATCCTGGTTATCTTCCACAACCAATATGTGCCCTTTTTCCATACTTGCTCTCCTCAGTCCGCCACCTCGCCAGGGTGGGACTACGGTACTATGTTAACTATACTACGGCTCTCATCTTCCAGCAATAACGCACAGACGGAAGAATGTGGCATAATGCCCCCATGCGATTACTTTTCGTGGCTGATGGCCGCTCCCCCATTGCCCTCAATTGGATACGATACTTTGTAGAACGTGGGGATGAAGTGCATCTTGCATCCACTTTTACCTGTCAACCGGAACTGGATTTAGCTGGACTGGACATCACCCCGGTTGCATTCAGTGGAGCCAAACGATCATCCCCTTCGAAATCATCCCGCCCCGCTTCTTCCCGGACACTAAAGTTGCGTACCGCTATCAGGCATCATCTCGGTCCTTTGACCATCACCCGCTCCGCCAAAAAACTGCAGACGGTGATCGAGCGTGTGCAGCCTGACCTGATCCATGCCATGCGCATCCCCTATGAAGGCATGCTGGCCGCGGACGCGTACACGGGCATCCCGTTGCTGGTCTCGGTGTGGGGCAACGACTTCACGCTGCACGCCCCGTCCACGCGGCTGATGCGCCACTACACCCGCTGGACAATGCAAGTTGCCAATGCCCTGCACGCCGACTGCAAACGAGACATCCGCCTGGGGCAGGAATGGGACTTTCCAATTAAACGGCCAACCCTGGTCACACCCGGAAGCGGTGGTGTTCGCACAGACACATTCTTTCCACCCGAGAAACTCGTGGAAGAGCCGGTTGTGATCAATCCGCGCGGTTTCCGCGCTTACGTGCGCAACGATGTGTTTTTTAAGGCCATCCCGCTGGTGCTGAAAGAATTTCCGAAAGCGCGCTTTCTGTGCGCTTCAATGGCAGGGGAATCACAGGCCATCCAATGGATCGAAGAGCTTGGCATCGGGCATGCCATTGAGTTACTCGCCCCCATGCCGCACGCCCAGATGGCGAACCTCTATCGCCGCGCGTCGGTTCTGGTCTCACCCAGCATACATGATGGCACGCCCAACACCCTGTTGGAGGGCATGGCATGCGGCTGCTTCCCCGTAGCAGGTGATCTGGAATCCATCCGCGAGTGGATCACGGACGGGGAGAATGGTTTGCTGACAGATTCGACTGATCCGCACAGGCTAGCGGAATCCATCATTTGGGCATTAGAAAATAAAGATCTGAGAAAGAGCGCCGCAAAGCAAAATAACAAGATAATCAAAGAGCGCACTGAATATCAGGCCTGCATGAAGCTGGCAGCAAGTTTCTACGAGCGAATTAAGACCTGACAGGTTTTACAAGGCGCTTTTCCCGAAAAACAACTTGCGACGGAACAAAAGCTGCCCCACAAGGGATGCTCAGAAACCTGTCAGGTCTGGTACCGGGTTGGCGGAATCCGTCCTCAAGGCGGTGAAAAGAAAAAACCTGCGGGAGCAAGCCGCAGGTCTGAATGTGAAGCGTATTGCAAAAGGGGCTGAATTTAACGCCTGCATGTCACAGGCGTCAACTTTCTAACAAAGAATTATCCGTACTGGTTAACTGGCTATGCTTGCGGCGTGCGCAATGTGTCCAGTCTGTCTTTGAGTTCGATACGACGGGCATCAGCAGCCTGACGTACTTCGCCTATGAACCCCTGCCCGCGCTCGCGGAGTTGCGCGCGCAGTTGGTCGCCTGAATCAGGCGCTAAAAGCAAGGCAATGGTTGAGCCAACCAGAGCGCCGACCAAAATGCCGATCAAGAAGCCAAACATCTTTCTCATGGTATCTCCTTACAAGATGATAGGTTTTGAAAATGAATTTGTGTCAAAATGACAATCGAAACATGTGAATTCTATTATAGGCGAAAAAAGACTTTTGTGGAATAATAGTGTACATGCCGCGTGTATCCGCAAGGAACGCGACGGCGTTTATTGTTAGGTCAGCAGTTGCACTGCCGACCCCCAATTGCAGTACGTGTCCCCGAAAAGGGGGCAACTGCATCGGAACAATCCAAAACCCGAACGGCCTAACGCAGGGGGACACGGCCAAAGCGGACTCTACCTTTACCTGGAGGGTACCATGTCTACCATTGCTCCAACTACTTTTACCGTGGCACAACGTAAAAAAGTGACCACGCGCACGTTCCGCGAAAAAAAGGAACGCGGCGAACCGATCAGCATGCTGACCGCCTACGATTATCCAACCGCACAGGTAATGGATCAGGCCGGGGTTGATTCGATCCTGGTGGGCAATTCGCTTGGGATGGTGGTGCTGGGCTACGAAAACACACTGCCCGTCACAATGGAGGAAATGCTGCATCATTGCCGCGCCGTTTCGCGCGGCGCTAAGCTGGCTTTACTGGTTGGCGATATGCCTTTTATGTCGTATCAGGTTTCTGTCGAGGAAGCCGTGCGCAACGCCGGGCGTTTCCTGCAAGAGGGGAATATGGATGCAATCAAGCTCGAAGGAGGACGCGAACGCGCCGACGCTATTCGCGCGATCACCGGCGCGGGCATTCCAGTGATGGGGCATCTGGGGCTGACGCCGCAGTCTGTGCACCAGTTGGGCGGCTTCCGCGCGCAGGGTAAAACCGCCATCGCTGCCAAACGCCTGCTGGATGATGCTTTACTGCTCGAAGAAGCGGGCTGTTTCAGCCTGGTGCTTGAATCCGTCCCGGCACGGCTGGCGGAACTGGTCTCGCAGCGTATCAGCATCCCCACCATCGGTATCGGCGCGGGCGTGGGCTGCGACGGGCAGGTGCTGGTCACGCATGATCTGCTGGGCCTGTTCGACCGCTTCACGCCCAAGTTCGTCAAGAAATATGCCGACTTCCACTCAGCCATGCAAAACGCATTTGCCAATTATCTCGAAGATGTGCACACCAAGGTCTTCCCTGCGGCAGAGCACAGCGTGGATATGGCGCAGGATGAATGGGAAGAGTTTAGTATCGTAATACGTAATTGGCGGTCAAATGAAAATCCTTATCGTTGGAACCGGAGCTTTGGCAACATTGTTTGCCGCCCGCTTGAGCGCATCTGGACATCCCATCACGATGCTGGGCAGTTGGGAAAACGGCCTGCGTGCGTTGAATGAAAATGGTGCGCGGCTGGTGGATGCAAACGGTGCGGAGCAAGTCTATCCTGTCCATGCGACCAACAATCCGGCGGACTGCAGGGGGGCACGCTATGCGCTGGTGCTGGTCAAATCCTGGCAGACGGAACGCGTTGCCGCGCAATTGACTGAATGCCTCGCCGAAGATGGATTGGCGCTGACGCTCCAAAACGGGATGGGCAACCGCGAGCTTCTCTCCGGGACCCTGGGCCTGCCACGGGTTGCCCTGGGCGTCACCACCACCGGAGCGACCTTGCTCGGTCCCGGCCTGGCGCGGACTGGCGGCGAGGGTGTCATCTCAGTGGAGGCGCATCCACGCCTGGGGCCGTTGGAGGCCGCTTTAACGGGAGCAGGTTTCAACGTCCAGGTAGTGAACGATGCGGATGCGCTTGTGTGGGGCAAACTGGTCATCAACGCGGCCATCAATCCGCTGACGGCGCTACTGCGCGTCCCAAATGGTGAATTGCTGCAGCGCCCGGCAGCCCACAAAATGATGGGTGTGCTGGCACAGGAAGCAGCGGCGGTTGCCACAGCACAGGGCATCCATTTACCATTTGAAGATGCGGTTCGAGCAGCGGAAGATGTCGCCCGCAAAACGGCAGCGAACCACTCGTCCATGTTCCAGGATATACGCCGCGGCGCGCCGACCGAAATCGATTCAATCTGTGGGGCGATCACAAAAACGGGAGAGAAGCTGGGGGTGGCAACACCCGTCAACCGCGTTTGCTGGCACCTGACGCGCGCCAGCCTGCCAGCAGCACAACAAGCTCAATAAATTCACCAGTGCATAGTAAATTGAATTTTGAAAGTGCGACGCACTTGGCTGGGAGCTCCCTCAGCGTACTCTCAACATCGAAGTGCGTTGCACTCTTATTACGATTAGATAAATGGTAAGATTAAGCAAACATCCATTCCTGGAGGCACCATGCCCAAGTGGCTTTCTCTTGTCTTGCTGGCAACTTTGCTTTTCATTCCATTTTCTGTTCTAGCACAAGAACAGATCGCATTCGAACAGGTTACAGTGCAACTTTGGCCTGAATATGACTCGCCGGATATGTTGGTGATTTTGAATTTACAACTTTCCGCCGATGTTTCCCTGCCCACGCAGGTAATGGTGCGCATACCGGGAAGCGTAGAGAAGCCATACGTTGTAGCTGTAGGTGAAACAGCACAAACAGTTAAAGACCAGGGGATCGAATTTTCGTATGAGAAAAGCGGGGATTGGCTGGAGATAACCGTTACAGCAACCGGGCCGGCAGTCCGCATCGAGTATTATGACCCGGGCTTGACACAAATTGAAGACCAACGTTCTTATGACTACGCCTGGTCCGGTGATTATGCCGTAGATATCTTCAGCGTCAGTCTCCTGGTGCCGGTAGATACGACCGAAATACAAACCGACCCAGTAATGAATGAAGTCGTCCCCACTGGCACTACACAAACATTTCTCGAATGGGGAGCCAGCAAACTCGAAGCAGGCGAGCAGGTTCCTGTCAAGATAACCTATACTAAAACGTCTGACCGATTGAGTGTTTCCAATCAGCCCCTCGAAACAGGCGTGGTCGATGAAAGCACGCAGGGACGTGTTTCACTCAGCAACTATCTGCCATACATCCTCGGCGGCCTGGGAATATTATTGATCGTGGGCGGGGGTATCTATTTCTGGCAAAGCAGCCAGGGAAAACCAGCACCCCGCAAACGTCACCGCTCACGTTCTGAAGATGCGGATGGCGGAGATGTATATTGCCACCAGTGTGGAAAACGCGCGCAATCCAATGACCGCTTTTGTCGCACTTGCGGAACGCGTTTGCGACGCGAATCCACATAGATTAGCTTTTTTTCCGTGCTTCTAAAATGTCCTCACATCCGAGGATATTTTTATTTTTCTTTCTTTATCGTACAAATCGGCCTGATCATGTCATTGCGAGCGCTTTTTCCTGACACCGACCGTCAGGACGGTGCGCAAAGCAATCCCCTGTTTTCATGTGAATTTCTTTGCTGAAAGTGCCAGAAGATTGCTTCCCTGGCCCGGCCAGGACGGGCAAGCGGAAAATCACCGCTCTCGCAATGATAGATGTACAGTAGAGAGATTTTTCTAACGTCCAGGATGTATAAGTAATTCTTTTCATCACCTATTACATGTGCTAATTTTCACTATGACATTTAGTATATGCTTCAATGACAGGTTGCACTTGGCACTCAATCACTTATCAATTACGCTATATGTGATGTATTAGACTATTTTTCGGGAGAATGTGCAAAATGTCACAAAAACCTTATGCCACTTTGCAAAAAGTAATATTCATGGCCGGTTTGATGCTGGCTTTCTTGGGCTTTGGCCTAGCCCTTGGAACACCCAATCAGAATGCCCAAGCCTCAAAACTAACGCAGGATGGAGCAACACCAACGCCCGGTTCAACGGTTGACCACAGTTCCATGGCTGCACTTGATGGGCCGTTTGATACGCCCCAGCAAGTAACTAAAGTCTGCCTGGCTTGCCATTCGGAAGCGGGTAACCAGATCGTTCACACCACCCACTGGACATGGGAATTTGTTAACGAGACTACCGGTCAAATTCTGGGGAAGAAGACACTGATCAACAATTATTGCATCAGTACCCAATCCAATGAACCGCGCTGCACCAGTTGTCACATTGGGTATGGATGGAAGGACAAGAACTTTGATTTCTCCGCCCAGGAGAATATTGACTGTTTGGTCTGCCACGATACCACTGGCACATATGCCAAGTTCCCCACCGCAGCGGGCTTGCCCGTGCTAGGAGAAGCCAAGGATTTCAAGGGCAAGACCTTTGAGCCGGTAGATTTGGCCATGGTTGCACATAACATCGGTAAAACATCCATCCAGACCTGCGGCTCCTGCCATTTCTACGGCGGCGGCGGTGATGAGGTCAAACACGGCGATATGGATAGCTCTTTGGTAGATGCTCCTTACGATGTGGACGTGCACATGTCTCCAGAGGGTGGTAACTTCACCTGCACCACCTGCCATGTGACAACAGATCACGATATTTCTGGCAGCCGCTACAGCATGGACCCCGAAGGCTGGAAAGGTTGTGAATCCTGCCACACCGAGCTCCCCATCCGCTAGCATTACTTAATCAACATGCCACACGTGTAGCCTGCCAAACCTGCCACATCTCTGAATTTGCGCGCGGTGGCGTCGCAACTAAGATGACCTGGGATTGGTCTCAGGCTGGCCGCTTGCAAGATGGCCAACCTGTCGTTGAAAAAGATGCAAATGGCCATGTTACCTATGACGGGCAAAAAGGCGAGTTCACCTGGGAAGAGAACGTGATACCCGAATATTTGTGGTTCAACGGTGCCGTACAATACACGCTGGCTGGGGACAAGATTGATCCGTCCACACCTTTGATTATCAATCAATTCCAAGGCGATATCAATGACCCAAACGCCCGTATCTGGCCTGTGAAGCGTTTTGAAGCGATCCAGCCTTACGACAGTGGGTTCGACACGTTGGTTGTACCTCATCTATTCCCTAGCAACCCAGAAGATACAGCCGCCTATTGGAAGAGCTATGATTGGGATGCGGCCATTTCCTATGGCATGCAATATGCCGGGTTACCTTATAGCGGACAATATGGCTGGCTTGAATCGGTCATGTATTGGCCTACTACTCATATGGTAGCCCCGGCAAAGGACTCTTTGCAATGTCGCGATTGTCATACAGCAGACGGTGGCCGGATCGATTTTGCTGCTCTTGGATATAGCGCAACAAACGTCTCCCGCCTGACCAATTTCCCGCCTGTTCTGACAATTGAGTTAGACAATGCTCCAGAGAACTCGCCAGAAGTTTGTAAAGAATGCCACGAGAACACAGCATGATATATGGGCACAGAGCGTACACAGCACCAACAGTGTAGGTTGTGTTTCCTGCCATAAGTTGGAAGGCGACCAGCCACACCCACTGTCTCCTTACACATCATCGCGTTCAGCAGATGTGTGTGGTGCCTGTCACCTGAACGAATTGCGTGATTGGCAAAATAGCGTACATGGAGAGCAGGGACTGACTTGCGCAACCTGCCATGAGCCTCATGCCCAGTATCAACGTGTGGTTGGGGATAACAAGACCGCCTGTGAATCCTGTCACCGCGAGGAGGTAGCTCAATCACAAAACGGAACGCACCATGTAGCCGGTTTTGATTGCCTTGTCTGCCACAAGAATACAGATCTGGATACAGGTCATACCTTTGAAATCGGCCTTGACACTTGCTTGAAGTGCCATGGAAAGAATGTTCATGCAGATAACGCGCTCGTCCGAGCCGGACTTGCCGTGAGCTTGGAGGAAGCCTCCAAAACCGGAGAGTACCCCGAACAAGTGGAAGAAGATGTAGCAGAAGAAGCAACAGGCACAGGTATCGGCTTCCGGCGTGGTTATTTATCCTCCTGGGTATCCTGATGGGCGGCGGCACTTATTGGTTGCTTTCCACCCAAAGACTGGCACAAACCGATGGCAAACCTGAAGAAAATCAGGATAAGTAATCGTCAGCGTGCCAACATTTGGAGGTATACAAAATGAGCGAAAAAACAGAGACTAAAAATCAAACAGAAAAAAACGTCTCAAGGCGAGATTTTCTAAAAGTGGCCGGCGCGATGACTGGCGCTGCAACTTTGACCCAGATAGTAAGCCTCGGCATGTCCAAAGGCAAAGCCTTAGGTGAACACGGTGAAGGCGAAGGCCCGCGCTGGGGAATGCTCATTGATATTAACAAGTGCATCGGTTGCAATTACTGTACGTATGCCTGCCAGGCGGTCAATAATCTGCAAGATGAAATGGCCTACAGTGTGGTTACCACAGAAACTACACAAACCGGGGCAGAATACTTCCTCTCCCGCCCCTGCATGCATTGCGACGACCCGCCCTGCGTCCACGTTTGCCCGGTCAATGCGACTTACTTGCGACCTGATGGCATTGTCACCATGGACTATGATCTGTGCATCGGCTGCCGGTATTGCGAAATCGCCTGCCCTTACGATGTGCGCGTGTTCAACTGGAAAAAACACACTGAGACCAGCCCGCGTGTACCGGAATATGGCGTGCCCGAAGTGCCGCCCCGCCCGCGTGGCGTCATGGAAAAATGCACGTTCTGCGAACATCGCATTGACCCGGGTGTGGAACGCGGTCTGACACCCGGCGTAGACCCCCAAGCCACCCCGGCCTGCGTGATTGCCTGTCCCACTGAGGCGCGCGTCTTTGGCGACCTCAACGATCCCGAAAGCCCGATCTCCAAAGCGCTAAGCGAAACCACCCTAACCATTCGCCTGCGCGAAGAGTTGAGCACTGCGCCCAAGGTGTATCTACATCCCGCCGCAAGAGCAATCGCAGAACCACAAGCAGAGGGAGGCTAAGATGGATTATCCGCTAAGACTTTGACGATGCGCCTAGGGAAAAAAGAAGTCGATATGTTTCCCTACTGGATCGCCTTGCTGATCGCTGGTATTTTATTCGGGCTGGTAGGCGCGTATGAAGTGCTCTCCAAAGGCTTGCAAGTCACGGGATTATCCGACCAGGTTCCCTGGGGGTTGTGGATTTCCATCGATCTTTCGGCCATTGCTCTGGGCGGCAGCGCTTTCACGTTCGGTGTAATCGTCTACCTGCTCAGAATAAAGCGCTTGGAGATTATTGGAAAACTGGCCGTCTTGCTGGGTTTTCTGGGCTATTCTACTGCCGGTATGGTACTGCTCTTTGATCTGGGACAGCCACTTCGTTTCTGGCACCCTGTGGTCCACTGGCAGGCACATTCACTGCTGTGGGAAATTACCATGTGCGTGGTACTCTACCTGACAGTATTGATGGCAGAGTTATTGCCAATCGTGCTGGAGCACCCGGTCTTCACTGAGCATCCCTGGCTGGATCGTTTCTCTTTCCTGCGCAAGGCTTCCAACGGGCTAAACTGGCTGGCCCATCGCTTGCACAGCTATGGCCCTGCTTTGGCCATCATTGGCTTAACGCTCTCCTTACTGCATCAGGCTTCGCTTGGTGCCACTTATTCCGTCCTCTCCGGGCGCGGGTTATGGTTCAACCAGAGCGCGCCGGTACAATTCGTGCTTTCGGCCATGGGCGGTGGGACAGCGTTGCTTTTCGTCCTGAGCGTGGTAGTGTTCCGTATCATGCGCCCGGGACTGGTCAAAGATGATGTTTTGTACGATGTGGCCCGGATTGCTGGCGGCATCATCTTGCTTTGTATCTACATCCGCGTTTGGGATTGGGCGGTCACAAACTATTACAGCTTCGATATCGAAGTTGCCTTGCAAACGGAAATGCTCAACTCAGATCTCGCCGTACTCGACTTCATTCTGGATTGGGCAGGTTCTTTTTGCACTAATTCCCGGATTCGTATCTGCTGCTGGCTAAACGCATTCGCAATTTCCGCATCCTGATGGCTGCTGCTATTCTGCCGGTATTCTGTACCGTGCTGGTACGCTGGAACTACAACTTCTCTGGTTTGATCGCTTCGATCACCTACGATCCTTTCACGCCATCCGTTGTGCTCAATTCCTACGTGCCCACCTGGCAGGAATGGTCTGTGGCTTCACTGGTGATTTCATACTGGTTAATCGGCTTCAGCCTGGCAGCACGCTATTTGCCTTTTGTTTCGAAATCACAGCACGAACATAAATAGATAGATATCACAGAATTAGAAACACTTTGAAAGTACATAAAACCGGTGTCTGAAGCTTGGACACCGGTTTTATTTTATTCAAGGGCGAAATCTATTGTTCTGGTGCGCCTGCATCAATCCACTGTATGACCAGTTCCAATTCTTCCGCAGAGAGCGTTGCAAAGTGCTTTCCACTTTGCACCTCGACTAATTTGCTGCCAGCACTATCCCCTGCTATGATGACAGGACCATTAGCGCTACCATTCATCGCATCCACATAGGTAGACAGGTTCAGACCAGCCGAAGCTGTCACTCCATGACAGGCAGTACATTTGGCTGCAAACAGCGGTCCAATGTTTGCATCAAAAGATGGTTCTCCCTCCACTGGCGCAGGAGGCGGCGCTTCCGGCTGCGGAGGCAACTGGTCTTTCAAAATCTCGCGTAGAGCAGGAGCATCAAACCCGGCATATGTATAAACATTGCCGTGACAGGCACTGTTTGAGCAGAAGGAGGTATCACTGGTACCGCCCGGATCGTCTGTAGTGTGGCAGTTGGAACAGGTAACATCAAAAACCTGATTATGCAAACTGATCCAGTTGGGATTCAGATGGGATTCAGGCTCAGGCTCACGACTGATCTCGATGTTGGCTACAAAATCCTGATCATCGGCTACAACCGGGATGGAGTGACACAGATTACATTCCAAACGAACGGCCTGTTGCTCGTTATCTAGATGTTTCCCGCCATGACAACGGAAGCAGCCAGGGGTTTTCGTATGACCGATGTTGTTGGGATGAGTAGTCCAATCCACTTTTTGGTCCGGGAAGAAGGTTCGATCATAAATGTCTTTGATAGTTTGTATCGCCTGGCTGATATTCTCACTTTGCTCCTGGTAATAATCGGTAGTCATATAATACTCTTCGAGACCATCAATAGCATCCATTGCAGCCTCGCGCGTATCATAGGAAGTATATAGTAGTTCCACAGCCCGTTGATGGATATCGGGAATCTCCGGACTGATCAAACCACGCGACATTGCTTCATCCACCGAAAACTCAGGGGGCTTGAAATTGTGCGAGACACGGTTGTGACAAGTTGTACATTCCATTACTTTTAGTTTGCTCTCGTCGAGTGTAGCCGGATCAAAACCTGATTCAACATCGATATACTCCGTGAATGTCCCGTTATCATTCAAAACTCGCACATACGGGATAATTTGATTCTGTATGTCTTCAGAGTAATAATACACAGGATTGACGATATGCCAATAAATCCCTTTACCAAGCCCTTCGCGCTCCGTGCCACCTCCGGTCTTTCAGGATGAGGTAAGTATCGTAGGAAGTGTTTTGAATATCGTTCTTGAAGCGGGTAATCGTCCGCAAACTGTCATCGGAAAAGGTTTCAGGCAGGTGGCATTTTTCGCAGGTCAGGATGTCTGGTTTCGTGCGTGAAGCACGGATAGGAAACTCATAAACATTGAAGACCATGGAATATAGCTCATAAACATCTTCGGTCTTGCGCGCAATTGTTGACCTACAAAGGCACGCCCAATATGGCATTCGGTGCAATAGACGTTGGCATGTGGTGAGATTTTATAAGTTGCATCTTGCGGCGGCATAGTGTGACAGGTGGTGCCGCAAAACTGAGGGGAATTTGTGTAATCCCAGGCATACGTTCCTCCAGTCAGAATCAGGATCACAACCACTCCCAAAACTACATAAGGCAGGACCACCAACCAACGTGCTGTTCCCGGCGGTGGACTAAAAATTCTTTTCACGCGCTCTTTAAGTTTCATGTTGCATTCTCTCCATAATACAAGTCTATTCTTTTGGCCAATAAAAGTGTACTATTCTTTTATAAAAATAGCAAAACCAAAACAGGGCTGCCAAAATGGCAGCCCTGTTCGTATTACTGACGTACTAGATATGAAGCTTACTCAAACACTGAGATGGACCAATCGAGCAGAGCTTTGGTGTAAGCAGGATTGTGGACACCATGGCTGTGATCCTCGTAGGACAGCAGGATGTAGTTCCAGGCAGCCTGGGTTTGTTCAGCAGGGTAGGTTCCAGCGACCGGAGCGGGGTGCGGGTCACCTTCCTCCATCAGGCCATTTGCTATGAGGTAGCCCAAAAGGGTATCGAGTTTTTCTTCAACTTCGGTCTGCAGGCCGTTGATGTCAAAGTCCTCAGCATCGGCATGGCAGCCGGTGCAGGCAGCTACGGTTGGCGCAAAGGTGTGGGCACTGCCCTCACCAAGGTGGCAGCTCACGCAGGTATTCTCGACCATCGAGTAGTGCGCACCGGGGGCGCCTTCAGCTTCGGGGCCAGCGCCGCCGACACCCATTATAACCGCGACCTGTGGGCCGTGGTGCGGGCCATAGTGCGTGCTGGTGATATCGATATTGCCTTCAGTGGCTTCCTCAATGGCGCGGCGCGGCTGGTGGCAGGTGGCGCACAGGTTGCCCGTGCCACCGTCAAAGGTCACGTCGAAAGCGTTCAGAGTAACCGATTCAGCCTCGACCGTCAGAGCCCAGTCATCAGCCGTGTAGGTGGTGTGGATCTGGTGGCAGGCGCGGCAGTCGATGGGGGAAACATCTACTGCAGTTATAGTCGTCGGGGTTCAAACCCTCAGCAACCATGGTGGGGAAGGAAGCACCGGAGTGACATCCTGTACATCCATCACGGCCACCGGCATACGACCAGCCTGTACCGGCAGTGTGCGGGTGCATACCCTGGGCAGCAACTTTGGCAGAAATATTATGAGATGCATCGTGACATTCGGTGCAGGCAGATCAGGTCGCCATAGATCGGCAGCGCCATCAGCGCCAGCAGGGCCAGCAGGGCCAGCAGGGCCAGCAGGACCGGCAGGGCCAGCCGGGCCAGGCTCACCAGCGCACCACAGGCGGTCAAAACAACCGCTGCGATGACCAGTGTGCCAAGTAAAACAAGCATTTTTTTTGTAGACATAGTTACATTCTCCTTAAAATAGGGTTCGGTGATTCTCTATAAAGCGTTTATTTGTATGTGAATTCATGCACCTCCTGCTACAACAGAATGAAACCCCATGAAGATTGGGGAATTTACACCAATATAATTCCTAATTTACATTAAAATCAAGTTAAATTGGGCTGAAAGGCGCGTGACAAACGTCACAATAAGTGACTTTTGTCACATTATTTATGCGCAGAATCACCCAATAATATGTTATGACTTCCATCACTGATTGGACATGATAACCCAAACGCGATTAAACAACCCAAAACATGTACAATGATTGTGTTAGGGTTCACAAATAGGATATGGATCAACTGACCTTTCTGGTTTTCTTCATCTACGGACTGGCTTTCTTCGGAATGGGCATCACCATGGCGCTCGAATCCGGACGATCACCTGCTCTGGCGGGTGCACGCGTGCTACGCCCCCTGGCCGCCTTCGGCCTGATCCATGGCACACATGAGTGGACGGAATCCTATCTCATGCAGGCGGAGGCCTTTGGCACACCCCTGCCAGGCTGGCTGCCCTGGCTGCGCTTGTTTTTTTTATACGCCTCATTTACTTCATTATTTCTATATGGGTTTCAGATGCTATTACTCGTTTCGCCTTATCAGCCCCGGCAAACGGGCAATTTCGATTCAGCCTCTCTGGCCTGTATGCACTTTTCATCATCGCGAACATGATGGGTGCCTATACTCAAAGCGCCCATCTCTTTGATACAACTGCTAGATGGGCTGGGACGCTACCTGTTAGCGGTTCCGGCTGCCATGCTGGCCGCACTGGCCTTGCGTGCCCAGGCGCGCGAGATGCGCCAGAATGATCGTATGCAAATGAGCACCAGCCTTTCGATTGCTTCCTTTGGGTTTGCCATTTACACCCTGACCCAACTCTTTGTAAATCCAATGGATATGTTTCCTGCGCGCTATATCAATCAAGAAGCCTTTTTAGCGTATACAGGCTTCCCAGTCCAGCTAATACGTACGCTTATGGCAATCCTGATCACCTATGGATTGCTGCGCGCCACCCAATCCATGGAAGAGGAACGCAAGACGCAATTATTTGCGGCGCAGCAAGCCCGCCTGGAGGCGTTGGAAAAACAGGAAGAAATCCGACGCGAACTCTTACGCCATACCGTCCAGGCGCAGGAAGATGAGCGCGCGCGTATCGCCCGCGAACTGCATGACGAAACCTCGCAGGTTCTATCGGCTTTCACACTGGAATTGGGCACGCTGCGCGAGCTTTCCAAAGGCCGGCTACAGATGAAGGATACTGTCAACAAACTGCAAGAGCTGAGTCGTCAGATGTCTGCTGGGCTATACAGCCTGGTCTATGCCCTGAGACCTGCACAACTGGATGATCTGGGTCTCGTGCCTGCCCTGCGATCCCTGCTGGATAGTGAATACCGCCCCAAGGATATGCAGGTCACATTCGATGTAACCGGCACACAAAAAAGACTTCAACTCGCTGACCGAAACTGTCTTGTTTCGGGTTGCGCAGGAAGCGCTCACCAATGTCACTCGCCATGCCGAAATCGCGCAAGCCAGCCTGCGCCTGAATTATGCTCCAGACGAGATCACATTAGGGGTAATGGATGCAGGCAAAGGCTTTGATCCGAACGAGCCGTTCAGTCCGCCGCGGGGTTGGGGGCTGGAAGGGATGCGCGAACGAGTCGCATCGGTGGGCGGACAATTGAACCTGTATTCTGCGCCCGGGCGTGGAACAACCGTTGAGGTGGTCATCCCGCAAGAACAAGGAGAATAGCTATGGATACCATTAAACTCATGCTGGTAGATGACCATGACGTGGTACGCACAGGCTTGCGATCTTTTCTGGAAACGCAACCCGGCTTGAAAGTGATTGCGGAAGCAAAAAACGGTCTTGAAGCGCTCGAACAGGCCAAAAAGTCTCAACCGGATATTGTGCTGATGGACATCACCATGCCAGATATGGATGGCATGGAAACCACCCGTCAACTGAAACATCTATACCCCGATTGCCGGGTGCTGGTTCTTACGGTCCACAGCGATAAACAATACTTCATGCAAATGTTGGCGGCGGGAGCTTCCGGGTATTTGACCAAGCAGGCCGCGGCAGATGAACTGGTTGCCGCCATCAAGGCCGTCGCAGCCGGGCATGTATATTTGCAACCTGCACTGGCACGCTGGCTGCTGGATGATTATCAACGTCTGGCAAAAGATAATTCCCCTGCACCTTCTCCAGAAGATGAAAATAAAGGAAGCAAAGATACAGTTGGTCTGGAAATTTTGAGCGACCGTGAGCTTCAGGTGCTTGAACTTGTGGGGGAAGGACTCAACAACCAATCTATTGGCGAGAAACTCGAACTCAGTCCAAAGACCATTGCCCGTCACCGCGAACGTATCATGAAAAAACTCAACATGCACTCCCGCACGGAGTTGGTCAAATTCGCAATTCGCACGGGGTTGATTTCGCTTGAATAAGTAAGAGCCTATCCGTAAAATCCGCTCAAGGCGGCGTCCCCGCCGCCGAGGACGGCGGCTAGAGCATTTTTCGGATAGAGACTAAATTGACAAGTAGCAGCCACCTTACAATTTGCTATCACATCACTTATTAGGACAAATTCGGGGGAGTTGCGTGACATTTATCCCGGTCCTTCTCAGCCTGTATTAATCTATGTATGTAAAATGAAGAAGCGCACAAATATTATTCATATTTATCTCTTTTGGAGGTACCACAATGCAGAAATCAAAATTCATCCTGGGCGGCCTGCTCATCCTGGCGGCAGTTGTTTACCTGATCGCTTCGTCCACACAGGCCAGCGCAGAATATTTCATGACCGTTGATGAACTCAAGGCTGATGGCTCGGAAGCAATTGGCAAAAGCCTGCGCGCATCTGGCGCCATAATCGGAGACACGATTCAGTATGACCCGGAAACTTTGACCCTGGAATTTGAGATCGCCCACGTTCCTGGCGATAATGCCGAAATCGAGGCGCAAGGCGGGCTGGCGTTTGTGCTACACCAAGCCGTTACAGATCCAACCCGCGAGCGCATACAGGTTGTCTTTGTAGGCCCGAAACCGGACCTGTTACGCGACGAAGCGCAGGCTATCATGACCGGCCACCTCGGTGAAGACGGTATCTTCTACGCGGACGAATTGCTGCTCAAGTGTCCGACCAAATACGAAGAAGCGGTTCCCGAGCAAAGCGAAGGATAGTGTTCAGAAACCTGACAGGTCTTACCCCTGCACTTTGTTGCGGGGTGCTCCACTAAGACCTGTCAGGTTTTATTACTCATTGGAGAAAATATGCTTGCAGATTTTGGATATGGCGTTTTAGTTGTAACCTTTGTACTGGCGCTTTATAGCGTAGCTATTGCAATTATCGGTGAAAGAAATAAATCAGCGCAGATGGTAGAGAGCGCCCGGCGCGCTCAACTGCTCACCTTCCCATTGTTGACCGTTGGCGCAGGGGTTTTGCTTTACTTGTTAGTTACCAGTAATTTCAACGTTTCCTTTGTGTATGAAGTGACCAGTCGCGCCATGCCTACCTATTTAAAGATCACTGCCTGGTGGGGCGGACAATCAGGTTCCCTGCTCTTTTGGGCCTGGTTACTTTCAGCTTTTACTTCGGCAGTCACACTGCGCAAATGGGATCGTGACCGCGAGTTCCTGCCCTGGGTCATTGTGGTTTCATCCATTACGCTGGCCTTCTTCCTTTCAATGAACATCTTCTTCGAAAACCCCTTCGCCCGCTTCTGGCAGGTGGCCGGGAATATCGATGCATTTACCTTCAAGCCAACAGGCGGCGTGCCATTTGCTCCCCAGGATGGCAATGGGCTTAATCCCCTGTTGCGTCATCCCGGCATGATCATTCACCCGCCGACGCTCTATCTGGGATTTGTGGCATATGTAATTCCATTTGCTTTTGCAATCGCTGCCCTGGTCACCGGGCGCACTGATGATCGCTGGACGCGTCTCACCCGCCGCTGGTCGCTGTGGGCCTGGCTGTTCCTTTCCCTCGGTCTGGTGCTGGGTGGGCGCTGGGCTTACGACGTGCTTGGCTGGGGCGGCTACTGGGGCTGGGATCCGGTTGAGATTGCGGCCTTCATGCCCTGGCTAACTGGCACGGCATTCTTACACTCCGTTATGATCCAGGAGCATAAGGGCATGCTCAAACACTGGAACATGATCCTGATCATGCTGACCTATTCACTGGTCATATTCGGTACCTTCCTGACCCGTTCCGGCGTGCTTTCCTCAGTACATTCCTTTGCCCAAAGCGCTATCGGCCCGATGTTCTTCGGCTTCATTGGCGCGACCTTTATCACATCTGTCGCGCTGCTAATTTGGCGCTGGCCGGAATTAAAATCTGAAACCGAGATGAAATCCATGCTCTCCCGTGAAGCGTTCTTCCTGCTCAACAACCTGCTCTTCCTGAGCGTGCTGGTGGTCTGCTTCTGGGGTGTGATCTTCCCCTTGATCTCAGAATTATTCACCGGACAAAAAGTGACTGTCGGCCCGCCATTCTATGAACGCGCTAACACGCCCCTCTTTGGCGCCATGATGGCCTTGATGGGCATTGCACCGCTCTCGGCCTGGGGAAAATCCACGATGCTCACACTTGGGCGCGCAATTTGGAAGCCAACCATTCCAGCTTTGTTTGTTCCTGTTTTGGCTTACTTCGCCGGGTACACCCATTGGGTTGCCTTGATCGGTTTCTTCCTGGTCGCTTTCGTAATTCTGGTGACCCTATACGACACCATCCGCAGCGCCCAGGCCCGTCAACGTGCACAGAAGGAGAGCTTCTTTACGGCTCTTGGGCGTTTGGCAGGCCGCAACCGACGTCGTTATGGCGGCTACCTCATTCACGTCAGTATGATGTTGATGGCCATCGGTATTCTGGGCATCGAACTTTTCCAGACCGAAACCCAGGGCACCATCTCACAGGGCGAATCACTGCAACTGGCTGGCTATACAGTCGAGTACAAAGATGTCGCCACATGGCCCGATCAGGGCGCTGGCGTGCAGTACACGCGCTCAGCAGTTGACGTATTCAAAGATGGTGAATATCTCGGCGAACTCAATCCGCGTATTGACTTTTACTTCGACTCGCAGCAGACCATGACCATCCCCGGCCAGCGCAGCACATTGCAAGACGACCTGTACATCCTGCTCGTGGATTGGCAGCCTGTTTCATCTGTCGGCGCGACCTTCAAGATCTATCACAACCCGCTGGTCAATTGGCTTTGGGTGGGCAGTCTGCTCTTTATCGCTGGCATGTTCTTCGCAGCCTGGCCTGATAAAGACCCCAGTCTGAGACCTGTCCGCGCCAGCAAACGCGTGGCGCAAACCAGCGCAGCAGACTAATTGGGAGTGGACATGAAACGACTACTCTGGATCGCGACTCTCGTCCTCGTTCTTTCCGGGCTGGCAACTGCCACCGTTTTTGCGCAGGATTCCACCCCCACAGATGACGAGGTCAATGCCATCGCAAAAGACTTGTTCTGCCCCGTGTGCGAAAATACCCCCCTGGACGTTTGTCCCACAGATGCCTGCAAGGAATGGCGTGAAGAGATTCGCGACATGCTGGCCGATGGCAAGAGCGAAGCGGAAATCAAGCAACATTTTGTCGATTACTACGGCGCACGCGTACTCTCCGAGCCACCCCGCACTGGCTTCAATTGGCTGGTTTATGTAGTGCCGCCCATTGTCATCGTGGCGGGAGTTCTTCGTGCTCTTCCGCGCGCTTCGGGCCTGGGGCCAGACATCCGAAACGGAAACAGATACGGACGCAGAAGATGATGCGCTTGAAATCGACGATGATTATGTCGCACGCATGGAAGAAGAATTGAAGAAAAGAAACTAATCTCTTATCTCTGTCCCCTCTCCCCCTGGGGGAGAGGGATAGGGTGAGGGCAGGAGAACGTAATGACCGAAGAAACAACCACCCCGACGCCCGCGCCAAAGCGCGGCGTCAGTATGTCAGCACAGATCATTATCTGGGTCGCATTAGTGGCTCTGCTAGTCCTGGTAGGGCTGGGATTATTGAAAGCGCAAAACCCGATGATCAGCATCGGTTCGGAAGTGCCCGATTTCCCTTTGGAAATGTTCGAGGGATATTCCTACCAGGGCGCGACCGAGATCAATTTGTCAGATCTGCGAGGAAAAGTAGTCGTGGTCAACTTCTGGGCATCCTGGTGCAAGCCTTGCGAGCAGGAAGCCGCCGAACTCGAAGAAGCCTGGCGTCATTATGAAGATGGTGACGAGGTAGTTTTCCTGGGCATCGCCTGGACGGATACGCCCGACAACGCAGCAGGTTATCTCAAGCGTTTCGACATCACCTACCCTAATGGCCCTGACCTGGGTTCGCGCATCTCTGCAATTTTCAACCGTAACCAGGGCGTGCCAGAAACCTATTTTATTGACCGCGAAGGCGTTGTCAGATCGATCAAGATCGGGCCATTCATGTCTCTGAATGAAATCTACGCCTCGATCGATCCACTTTTAGGGGAATGAGGGCTTGATGGACATTGGAGCAATCTTTTTTACACTGGCTGTCGTCACCCTGGTGGGGATGTACGTCGGCCAACCGTTCATTCAGCGCCGTGGACGGCGCGCCACACAGGACGATCACGAGTATTCAACCTTGATGGCAGAGTACGATCACGTTGTCAACACGCTGCAGGAACTCGACTTTGATAATTCGCTGGGCAAGGTTCCGGCAGAAGATTATCCCAGACAGCGCGCAGAACTTCTGGCAAAAGGCGCGGAATTACTTCGCAAGATAGATGCCATGCAACCACAGAAAACGGATCCCGATACAGAAAGCCGTCTGGAAGCTGCAGTCGCCTCCCGCCGTGCAGATGCATCCGCTAGCAAATCTGCCGCTGTATTCGACGATGATGATCTGGAATCGATGATTGCTGCGCGCCGCAAAACGCGCAAAGAGAAATCGGCCGGTTTCTGCCCAAAATGCGGCAAGCCCATCCAGGTTTCTGACCGCTTCTGCCCATCCTGCGGGAAAGCGATCAACTAACTCATGCAATGCAGTAAGGGCGACCCTTCAAAGTTGATAAGGCGCTTTGCGCCTGCCAAACGGGTCGCCCCTACGGTTCCACTTTACTTTTTACGTTTTACACGCCACGTTTCACAAGGACTTTTATGAAATTCCGTAAAATTATTTTCTTCGTTTTCATCGCCGGTTTATTAAGCGCCTGCAACATGAGCCTGGCAGAAGATGTCACCCCACCCCCAGGTGCTGTCCAGCCCGCCCAGCCGCAGCCGACGATGGGCCCGCTTTTCCCGGCCCATGTCCCGGATATACAAAACGGAGCAGCGATTTATGCTGACAATTGTGCCGCCTGCCACGGCGAAAACGGTCTCTCCGATGGCGTAATGACCGAGCAGCTCACTGCACAAGACATCACCGTCCCCATGCTTGGTGCTGCCGAAGTGGCTCGCAAGGCCACACCCGCCGATTGGTACCAGATGGTCACGCTTGGCAAAATCGAGAACTTCATGCCGCCCTTCAACAGTCTGAGCGACCAGGAGCGCTGGGATGTGGTGGCCTATGCCCAATCCTTGAGCAGCACATCCGAGCAAATTGCTCAGGGTGAAGAACTGTTCAGTGAAAACTGCGGCGGATGCCCAACCGATTTCTTCACGCGATCAGGAACGGATGGCCGCGCTCTCAACAGACAATCTGGTCAGTCTACTGGCAGAAGGCGGAGAAGGCATCCCGGCGCTGGGCGATTCGCTTTCAGAAGACGACTTGACAGCCATCGCCCTCTATTTGCGGACGCTGACAATACCCGCATCAGTTGCCATGCCCAAGCCTGCTCCCGTTACCCCCGGTACAGGGGCTGCCGAAGTTCCGTCAGCGGAGGGAACGCCCGCCGAAGCCGAGCAGGTTGAGGCTCACGTCTGAAGCACCTGTAGAAGGTGCTGGACTCGGCCCGGTCAGCGGGAAGATCGTCAGCGGCGGTGATGCGCCCTCTGGTCTGACGGTCACCCTGCTTGGCTTTGAACACTCTATGGACGCCAGCAGCACCCCACAGGAAGTTGTCAACGAAACTGTAGAATCCGATGCCAACGGCGAATATCTTTTCGAAGATGTGGAACTTTTTGAAGGGCGCATTTTCCTGGTAGAGACAACTTACCAGGGGATTACTTTCCAATCTGAGCTGGCTTTCACCGAAGCCGGTATGACAGAACTGACCTTCCCCGATATAAAAGTCTATGAAAGCACAACCGATACCGGCGGACTGGTGGTCGAGCAACTGCATGTCAGTTTCGACATGGCCGTAGAAGGCGGTGTGCAGGTTTTTGAGGTATTCACGATCAGCAACTTGAGCGATAAAGCATACGTTTTCGCCACCGACGGTACCAGCCTGCCCTTTATGCCCCTGCCCGAAGGCGCAGTGAACGTAGGGTTAGAACTTTCTCAGGATAGCGCTCCATTAATGCCAACCGAAAATGGTGACTTTGCGATGCCGCCCAGCGAAGATTTTTATTCCATCATCGCTTTCTTTACCATGCCGTATGATAAAGGGCTTGAGCTGAGCCAACAATTGGCTTTGCCGGTGAGTTCTGCGCTGGTTATCGTGCCGGAAGGCATCAAAGTAAAAGCCGACCAGTTGATCGATGAAGGCTTACAGCAAGCGCAGGGCGGCGCGAACATCCAGATGTATACCGCGAGCGGCCTGGGTGCCGGCGCATCGCTTGAAATGCGCTCTCCGGCAAGGTCAAATCTGCCGCATCCGTAGGCGGTGAATCCGATAACAGGCAAACCCTGTTGATCGGCGCGGGCGCCTTCGGCGTGGTGCTCATCCTGGCAGGTGTCTGGATGTTCCTGCGCGACCGGGATAAGGAAGACGGTTTCGAAGGTGATGAAGACTATGATGATGAAGAAGCCGAATTCGAAAGCGCCGAAGAAGTGATGGACGCCATCATCGCCCTCGATGATTTGCATCGTGCGAAGAAGATTCCCAATGAAGCTTACCAGATGCGTCGAGAGGAATTGAAATCTCGCTTGAAAGAGCTGGCTTAACCACAGAGTACACTGAGAATACAGAGAAAAATAATTCTGCTCAGTGAACTCTGTGATCTCCGTGGTGAGAATCATGATCGAAGTCAAAAAACTCGTCAAACGCTTTGGCCTGAAGACCGTGCTGCGCGGACTGGATTTCGAAGTCCAGCCCGGCGAGTTCGTGGCTCTGCTTGGCCCGAACGGCGCAGGCAAGACCACCTTCCTTCGCATCCTGGCTTCGCTTTCAAGCCCTTCGATGGGACAGGTAACAATAGCCGGGTACAACCTGCCAAAACAGGCCGCTGCGGTACGGGCTCGTCTCGGCGTAGTCTCTCACCTGCCCCTGCTCTACAATGACCTGACCGCCGAAGAGAACCTGCTCTTCTACGCGCGCATGTACGGCATTCAAAATTCGAATGAACGCATCACAGAAGTATTAGAAATGGTCGGGTTGGAAAAACGCCGCCGCGATCTGGTACGTACCTTCTCGCGCGGCATGCAGCAGCGACTGGCAATCGGTCGCGCCGTGCTGCACGACCCGGACGTGATGCTCTTCGATGAGCCATACACCGGTCTCGACCAGGACGCATCCTCCATGCTGGATGAAGTATTAAAAACCGTGGCCCAACAGGGACGCACCGTGGTGATGACCTCCCACGACTTGGCCCGCACCGAAGATCTGGCGACTCGTTTTGACATACTCTCTCGGGGTATCATCTCTGCATCCGGACAACGAAAAGATCTGGGAAAGAAAAACCTTCTGGATTTCTACAAACAGGCGATCAAAGAATAATATGACTACACCGGCTCCTGCTACCAAACTTCAAACAGCCAAACCGAGCTTCTTGCGCGCCATCTTTGCTGTTGTTCAAAAAGACCTGATGGCTGAGTACCGTTCGCGTGAACTGGTTTCATCCATGATGGTTTTTGCCGTGCTGGTCATCTTCATCTTCAACTATGCCCTGAATTTGGAACCAGCCCTGCGCACAAAAGTGACCTCCGGCGTGCTGTGGGTGACCTTTATCTTTGCAGGCAATATCGGTCTCAACCGCGCCATGGCCGTGGAAAAAGATCGCGGCTGTCTGGATGGTCTCTTGCTTGCACCGGTAGACCGCGCCGCCATCTACTTTGGCAAGGTCATCAGCACCCTGATCTTCATGCTGCTGGTTGAGATTATCATGCTGCCCATTTATGGTGTGTTCTATAACATCAACTTGTTCAATCCGGGATTGTTGCTGGTTATCCTGTTAGGCTCGATTGGCTACACATCTGTCGGCACATTGCTTTCCAGCATGGCCGTGCAAACCCGCACACGTGACATTTTGCTGCCCATCATCCTGTTCCCCGTTATTATCCCCATCGTGTTGGCTGCTGTTGATGCCAGCGGAAAATTCCTGACCGGTGCAAAAATGTCCGAAATCCAACCATCGTTGACACTGCTCATCGCGCTGGACGTTATCTTTACATCAATCGCCTTCATGGTCTTTGATTATGTTGTAGAAGAATGATTCAAGAGAATAGAGAACAGAGATTAGGAAATAGTTTTTCCTCCCCCATTCTCTCATTAACCATAATCCATTAACCATTATTGTTTTCAGGAGAACTATATGCAAAAGAAACCCACCACCTTATTAGCCCTCGATATCGTCTCCCTCATTCTATTGGGCATATCCACCTACCTGGCGCTGGTCTTTGCACCCACTGAGGCAATTATGGGCGAAGTGCAGCGTGTGTTCTACTTCCACGTGGCCACTGCCTGGGTCGGCATGCTCGGATTTGTTGCTGCGGGCGTATCCGGCATTGTTTACCTGCGCACCGGGGATTTGAAATGGGACCGCGTCGAATTGGCCGCTGTCGAGATCAGCCTGGTCTTTTTCTTCATCACCATCGTGCTGGGCTCCATCTGGGCGCGGCCCGTCTGGAACACCTGGTGGACCTGGGACCCGCGTCTCACCACCGCCGCCGTCACCGAACTGATCTACATCGCCTACTTCATGCTGCGCCAGGGCATCGAAGACCCCGACCGCCGCGCGCGTTTCGGGGCTGTCTACACCCTGATCGGCGCGGTCAGCGTGCCTATCACCTTCATGGCTATCCGCCTGTTCCGCACCATTCACCCGGTGGTCATCGGCAGCGAGAGCGCCGAAGCCCAGGGCGGCTTCAACATGACTGGCGATATGAAGGTAGCCTTTTTCTTCGCTCTGTTCGCTTTCACGATCATCTTCATCGACCTGTTCTGGAATCGCATCCGCATGGGCGCGTTGGCTGACAAGGTTGAACAACTCAAACTCAAGGTTATGCAATAAGAGAGCCAATTATGTTCTTTCTAGAAACCCCTCCCGATACTTCCCAATACATGATTGCTGGATACGTCATCGCATTTGCCGTGATGATCATTTACGTAGCCAGCCTGTACATCCGCTTCCGCAATTTGAATCGTGACCTGTCCATGCTCGAGGATATGGACAAACAAAAGTAACGGTTGCACAAACCCTAAAGTCCGCTATAATATGAATAGCGGGCTTTTTTTATGATGGATGGGAAACGGTTACGGTCTGGATTCACTCTTTTGGCGATGAGCATGCTCCTCGTCCTGGTTGGAGGCGCATTCGCTTCTTCCCCGAGCTTCAACCTGCTTGTGCCCCAAAAGGGACGTGCTGCAACTGACACGCCTCCCGGCCCCGACCGCTATGCAACCATCCTGGTCGATTACATCAGCTACACCTGGTGGATGGCCCTCTTCGAAGATAGCTCGCTCGCCTGCGAGATCGTTATCGACCATGAGGGATTGCCAACCCTGAACGATGTATTTACCGAATGCGGCGAAGATATCCACGATGAATGGTTCGACCAGGAACTTTGCACAGAGGGAAAGTAAAAGATTGCGATGGGTATTATTTTTACCTGGTAAGCGAAGTGCCATCCCAGCGCGAAGTAGCTATTGAGTTGCCGCCAGCAGAAGCCTGGATCGACCTGGAAGATTGTTCTCCCCTTTCTACAACATCTACAAATCTGTGTGAGTTCATGCCAAAGCTGGTGATCACCGGCGATGAGCCCCTGCCAAATGAAGAGATCACAGGCATTGGCCTGCGGATTGACGGTGAAGCATACGAATGTGCACTCACCATGCTACATCCGCGTGGCACCGACGGATGAAGATGGTGTGACCGTAGAATTCTGGGCCTACTCCAGCTACGGAGATAGCAGCGAAGTTTTTTCGGCCCAGGTGCGCGTGGCGGAAGACAACGAGGGCAATCCTGACCAAACCTACTGGTATGTGGATGTGCTCAGCAGCCAGTGGACAGGCGTTCCGGTAGCCAGTTGCGCCGAGTCGTGGGAATCCTTTCCACCGGTGGGCGGCCCGCCCCACTGGCTGACCACCCCCAAACGCGTTGAAGACCTGAATACAGAAGTTCCTTACAACTATCTGGCTGCCAATCTGATCCAGGCTGGTGTTGTGGATGCCAGCGGCTGCGAAGACGGCGGTCTGCTGACGGACAGCTATGGAGCCAACACCTGTGGCTTGGAACAAGCCTATCCCGCCGTCACCGAGTGGCAAAACCGCTTCGATAGCCTGATATTGGAAGTGGCCCAGGAAACCGGCGTCCCTGCTCAGATGCTTAAAAAGTTATTTGCGCAAGAGAGCCAATTCTGGCCGGCCCTTTATCATGACAGCGACATTGGCCTGGGACAACTGACCGAAGACGGGGCCGATACAACACTGTTATGGAACAATTCGTTTTTCGAGCAATTCTGTCCGCTGGTGCTTTCTTCTGACCGTTGCGATGATGGGTACTTGCACATCACTGAAGAAGAACAGGAACACCTGCGTCTGGGCTTGATCAATACCGTTAACGCCACCTGTCAAGATTGTCCGCTTGGAATCGATCTGACGCAAGCAGATTTCAGCGTCGCAGTTTTTGGGCACACCATGCTGGCGAACTGTGAACAGGCCGGACGCATCGTTCGAAACGTCGGTGGGGATGCCCCGGGAGCAGTATCCAGCTACGAAGATTTGTGGAAATTCACCCTGGTCAATTACAATGCCGGGCCAGGCTGTCTTGGTGAAGCGATACAAACAACTGATGACAATGATCAACCCTATACATGGGAAAATGTGGCCGCTAACCTGAACGGGATTTGCAGTTTAGCAGTCGATTATGTAGAAGATATCAGCCAATAGCTCTTTAAGCCTAATTGACAACGGAGGCGTAAGCATCGCCTCCGTTGTTTTTATTCTATACTGTAGTCCTACTACCAGAGATTTCGAAAGCGCTTTTACTGTGTTTCCGAATAATAGAGACAGACCAGATATTCATAAAATCTAATCAGGATGAATATCACTACCCATTACAAACAGGCCAGCTTATGATTGTGCGCATCATAGATTATTTTTACTTATCAAAACTAGCAAATCCAGGAGCATCAATATCATGCCAAATATCGAAATTTCTCAATTACGAGTTTTTCTGGCCGCAGCCGAGGAAAAGAACTTCAGTGCCGCCGCCAAACGATTGCACCTTTCACAATCAGCCGTCAGCCAGAACATCCAGGCGCTTGAAAAGGCCTATGGCGTGGAGCTCTTTATCCGTCGCGGCCGCTCGGTGGAGCTGAGCGAAGAAGGCGAATCCATCCTCCCCACTGCGCGGGAAGTTATCAATGCAGCCCGACTGCTGGAAGACAGTCTGCAAAACGTCAATAATGAAGTCGGCGGCGAACTCATCATCGGGTGCTCTACTTCAGCAGGTAAGTACCTGATGCCCACCTTGCTTTCGCAATTTCGACGCAAATATTCTGCCGTACTCCCGCGCGTAAAAATAATGGGCCGGGGCCAGGTGTTTGAGAGATTGCTCAACGAAACAATACCAATGGGCATAACAAGCAAAATGCTTGATCATCGCAATTTGGAATCCGTTCCCTTATTTGACGACCATGTCATCCTGATCACCCACCCCGACCACCCCTGGGCCGAATATGGCCGCGCCCTGCCAGCCGA
Organism: uncultured Chloroflexia bacterium; assembly: GCA_963791785.1. GTDB lineage: Bacteria > Chloroflexota > Anaerolineae > Anaerolineales > Villigracilaceae > JAABUE01. The sequence continues at coordinate 101,086 of CAWBTW010000015.1, forward strand.
TCTGGCCGATCAACCAATCATTGTCCGGGAGAATACTTCTGGAACATGCGAGGTTGTGGTGGAAGGGTTGAAGGCTTTCGACACAACCATGGATATGCTCAACATCGCCATGGAACTCGGCAACGCCGAGGCCATTGAAATGGCTGTGGAACATGGTGTGGGCATTGCATTTGTTTCAGAAATGGTGGCAGCTCGCGGGTTGGCCATGGGGCGTGTCAAAAAAGTCGAGATCGAAGGCCTGGATTTGCACCGTACCGTCTATATGGCGCGCAACATCCACCGTCCTTTCACCCGCGCACAGAGCCTGTTCTGGGAGTTCGCACAAAGCCAATATGAACATTTGAACACCGACATCTGGCAGAGTCTGGTCAATTTCACAACGCCGGTGAACATGTGCTAAACTTGTAAAAATCCCGCTACAGGAGATTCCATGCTGTCGCTCGTCGAGAAAATATTATTCGTAGTCGCTGTTCTCCTCTCGCTCTACTTCACCTGGATTGGCGTTCGCCGCATCATCAAAATCATCGGGCGTGGACAAGGAAACCCGGACTGGTCACTGCTTCGCAAACGACTTTGGGACGTGGTTCTCAAGGTCGGGACTTTCCGTCCCCTGTTCCGCTTCCGACTCGGCCCCAGCCTGCTTCACGCCCTGATCGGTTGGGGGTTCCTCTACTTTTTACTGGTCAACCTGGCCGAACTGACACAGGGCTACATCCCCGATTACCGTTTTCTGCAAAACACCGGCCTGCTCGGTGACATCTACCGCATCCTGGCGGACATCTCTACCCTGGGTGTGCTGGTTGGTATCTCGTCGATGGCAGTGCGACGGTTTGTGATCAAACCTGCCAATCTGTTCGCGCGGGAGGATATCCTGCTCGACGAACGTGCACGGATCGGGATCGTTCGTGATTCGTCTATTGTCACCATCCTTCATCATTACGCACTTGCTCGGGCGACTCCTGAGCGAGTCCGCTTATTTGGCGGGGCATGGACCGGATACCTGGCAGCCGTTCGCCACAGCGGTAGCAGGCTTATTGTCCGGGCTTGATGCGGGGACACTGGTCATCCTGGAGCACGTCGGTTTCTGGCTGTCGCTGGGGTCTATCGTCGCCTTCCTGCCCTATTTCCCATACACCAAACACATCCACCTGTTCTTCACGCCCATCAATTACCTGCTCAAACCGGAACGCAAGTCCATCGGGCAGTTGAGCTATGTGGATTTCGAAGATGAAAGCCTGGAGCAGTTCGGCGCGACCAACCTGGAGCACCTGGGCTGGGAGCAGTTGATGGATAGCTACGCCTGCATCCAGTGTTTCCGCTGCCAGGAGGTCTGCCCGGCCTACAACACCGGCAAGGTGCTTTCGCCCGCCGCGCTGGAGATCAATAAACGCTATTATTTCAACAACGAAGAGGGGACGAAGTTCGCGGACGGCGCCGAGAGCAAGCCACTGACCGAGTTTGCCATCAGCGAAGAGGCTGTCTGGGCCTGCACCTCCTGCGGCGCGTGCGTGGACATTTGCCCGGTCGGCAACGAGCCCATGCGCGACATTCTCGACATCCGCCGCTCGCTGGTGCTGATGGAGAACAACTTCCCCAAGCAGTGGGAGAATGCTTTCAAGGGCATGGAGCGCAACACCAACCCGTGGAATGTTTCGCAGGCCGAGCGCATGAAGTGGGCCGAAGGGCTGGATGTGCCGACCATCGAGCAGAATGGCGAGCCTGAAATCCTATGGTGGGTGGGCTGCGCCCCGGCCACCGATGCGCGCGCGCAGAAAACCGCCCAGGCCTTTGCCAAGATCCTGAACGCATCCGGCATCAACTACGCCGTGCTGGGACAGAACGAACAGTGCACCGGCGACTCCGCCCGCCGGGCTGGCAACGAGTACCTGTTCTTCGAATTGGCTTCTGCCAATGTGGAAATGCTGAATGAAGTCAAGCCGCCGCGCATCGTGACCACCTGTCCGCACTGCCTGCATACGCTCAAGAACGAGTATCCGGCCTTTGGCGGGGATTACGAGGTCATCCATCACACGCAGTTGATCAACGAACTGGTCGGGGCAGGGAAAATTCAGATGGAAGTGACAGAAGACGATCTGAAAGTCACCTTCCATGACCCATGCTATCTGGGGCGCCACAACAAGATCATTGATGCGCCGCGCGAGGCTTTGAAAAACGCGGGCATGCTCACAGTCGAGATGCCGCGCCACGGACGAGAAATCGTTCTGCTGCGGCGCGGGCGGCGCGCAGATGTGGAAGGAAGAGGAAGAAGGCGACGGCCAACGTCAATCACACGCGCTTCAAGGAAGCCAAAGCCACCGGCGCGGAAACGCTGGCGGTCGGCTGTCCCTTCTGCATGACGATGCTGAACGATGCATCCAAGGCGGATGGCGGGGAAGTTGCAGTAAAAGATGTGGCTGAAATTGTGGTTGAAAAGCTAAAGCAATAGCTATACTTAGAAACATTTGATTTATTCGGGTCAGGAGTTTCTCATGGAAAATCGAAAAAAGGTATCGTTTTTCAGGGGATACAAGATTTTATTTCTGGCACTTACTTTTTTCAGTACATTATTGTTTAACCAGAGTGTGTTCGCTGAAGTATCTGTCCCGCAAAATGACCAAACTCAAAATGCTCCCCTTAATATTCCAAATCCAGTCACATCTGATCCGCGCTATTTGAGTGGTTTTGGTGTTGACAACGCATATACGATCTTTTATGAAGACCGGGCAGATACAGCGGGTTGCCCTTTTGGTGCACGGATATATTTTGTGCGCACGATTGATGGCCCATTAAATTTCACCGCCCCGGTCGCGACGAATATTTGTGATACGCATTTTGTTGTAAAGGATTGGCCCGTCACAATCGGTGGAACCACTTACGCGTATCGAGCTTGGGGGTCAATAGGAAATAACCCACAGCATAACTTTTACGTTTCAAACGATCTTATCACCTGGATAAGGAACCCCATAGCGCCAAACACACCTTTTACATTCAATGATCCTAGCGGAACGTTGAATGTATTTTATGGTTTTCATGATGTCATCCAATTGAACGGAAACTATATGGGATTTGCCGAAACCAATGGCAGCAGAACTGTTCTAGTCTGGAGCGACGAGGGAACGAACAATTGGGATGTCATTGCTGTCGTTGGAGGCGCAGGGGTGGGTCCTCTTGATTTGGATGTTGGCTCATCCGGGCCTACTCCAACAGGGAATTTTATTCTGATGGAGGTGAACGGGCAACAGGTTTATGGCAAGCTGGGTGTTCCGGGAGATGACTTAGGAGCTTACCTCGCAATCAATCAAGCGGCAGCCCAAGCCAGCACGCCAGCGGGTGCTGAAATCGCTTTCTTGAATCCTGCTAATTGGACCTGGAGCGATGGCAGCACAGGCATCCCCGGCGCAGGCAACCGCGTACTTTCCGAAATAGTCCAACATGATGTCCGGGAAGTATGGACAGTACCGCTTTCCAACTCACTTTCTGACCACGTGATTTTCTATACAGCCAGATATGCCACAGGGAGTGACTTAGGTTGTGCTGCTAACACGACGGATTGCACCGTTGTTCTCCCTGCCCCCGAACCTCTGCCAGATCCTGACTTATTACCGGATACCGGCTTCGCACGGGGGCGCATCATAACTTTGCCCCCTCAACCTGCTTCAAAAACATACACATCTACCGATCTGATGCTTATGATTCCATCTTTGAATCTTAAGTATGCCAATCGTTGGTGTGCCCCAATCCGAAGTCGGATGGGATGTTACGTGGCTTGGGAATAACGCGGGGTACCTGTACGGCTCGGCCTTTCCAACTTGGGCGGGCAACACCGTTCTCACTGGTCACGTTTGGGATGCGTTCAATCGACCTGGACCATTTGTTGATCTCAAAAAATTACGCTATGGCGTTCTGATCCAGATCAAAGCCTGGGGTATGACCCACACTTATGAAGTTCGAGAAAACAGACTATTACTACCCAACCAAGTCGATAGAGTTTTCCAGCACAAAACTTACGATTGGGTCACGCTCGTCACCTGTGAGGATTATCAACTCCCTTGGGGAACTTATTCTTTCCGCCGCATGGTGCGTGCCATACTGGTCAATGTTGAATAGTACAAGTCCGTTCTTGTTACGCCGACAGTTGAACTGTCGACGTAACCCAAATAAGTCCCTTTTAGCCATTCTCCCCTGCCAAACGCGCGATTTGAAGCGTGCAATAACGGATCACATCTTGCTTCTCCCGGGGCAGGGCGCTCTCCTCGATCTGGGCGATGCGCTCGACATCGTTCATCGCCCGGATGATGCTGACCGGCACTTCGATATTCCCATCGGTAAACGAACTCAAATATTCAATGGCGCCGATCAGGAAATGGCGCATTTCGTCGTCAGCACGCGCGGTGCGGAAGAAGCCGGTCAGGGCCGGGGAGAGTTTGGCCCCGCGGGCAATGGCGGTCGGAGTCTCAAGGGATCGTGATGTGGAGAAAGTATATAGCGCAGTTGCCAGTTCGGCAAAGCTACTGCACCCACTGGTAGATCGATTCGCCCAGCACATCCCAGATCATCGCGCGCCAGTGGCCGATCTTTGTGGGCAGATGCAGCATTTTTTCCACATCGCCCTGCCACTCGTCCGATACCCTCCCGGAGATCGAGCGCATAAAGTCATCGATATTCTGTGTTGAACAGGTTTTCCTGCAGCAAGACCGCCAGGTCAGGGCGCAGGGTGGGGAGCAGGTCGGGAATAAAGACCCCGTTATCAAAGAAATCGTTGACATCCACGCCATGCCGTCGCAGGAGTTCCTGCTGGAACAAGGGCAGAAGTGCTGCATGCGCGTCGCTGTCTTCCCGCAGCGCCACAAAAGCCGAATTGCCCGCCGGGAAAGCGGTTTCGATGCGGTTCAGGTATTCGCCCCCCCAGTCCTGATAGATGCGCAGGGTGTTGAGAATTTCATAAACCGGCAGGTAAGGCAGCAGGCGCTCGGCAACCATGCGCTCGCGTTCTGCCTCGGCGAAGATTCTTTGGGCAAAGCGTTCCAGGGCGCGGAACAAGCCGGTGGTGAGTTGGTTGACTCCCAGCACGACCGTTTGCGACTGGTTATGAGAGATAGCGCGCAGCAAACTGCCCTGCTTGGCGAGCGGGATGATCTCGGCGATATTCGCCAGGATCTGCTGGCCGCGCTCCGCACCGGACCCGGGTGTGCGTCGGGACGTAGGGCGGTCGCGCAACTGGGGCAGGGAACGCCCGATAAAGTACGAAATCACGTGGATTCCAACCACATCTTCTTCGCGGCCATACAGGATATGGCGGAAATTATCGGTTAACTCAGCCAGGAAATTTTCCATCAGGGCTTCTTTCGTGCCGACCGTCAGGCGTTCCAGTTCCTGCAGGCTGCGGCTTTGCGCACCCAGGCGGCTCTCGGCGATCGTTTCGGCGGCCCGCACCAGGTCTTCGCGATGGTTCCGTTGCGCTTCCCGCACATGAGTTCTGCAGGTCGACAAAATCGCGCGCCCGCAAAAAGCGGAGTTGTTCCGAAATATTGCTCTGGAAGGTGCGCAAATCACCACCCAGGAAGACTCCCTGCAAAGGCGTCACGGCATAAGCTGTGCTCTTGCGCGCCGCCGCCGGGAGATCCGCAGCAAACCGGCGTTTGATCATCCTCGGTTTTCCCAAAAGCAGGCTGACCGGCCACGCGTGAATAATAGCCTCCCTGGCGCTGCATCGGCTCGCCGCTGCCCAATTTGATGCGCACCGCGTCCACGACCCCGTGCTCGGCCAGCCACGAGTGGGTATCGTATTTGGCTTTGCGGTACAGGTGCGCGGCATTGGCCTGCCCGACCTGCTGGCTCAAATCGGAACCGGCGATGAACACCTCGGAGATGATCTCCGTAAAACGCTCCTGCGGCGATTGCAGGCTGTGCCGGCTCTGGGTGGCATAATCCCAGACCCGGTCGAGATAGGCCCGGATATCCCTGACCGCCTCAATATCTTCGAATAAGGGGATCAGCCAGATGGGGGGCAGTTCCGCGGGAGACAGATCCCGGCGCATCTGCTCCGCCTGAACCTGCATCTTGCGATCGAGCGAAATCAGCGCTTCCGGCTTCGTCGATAAACTGATCTGCAGTCCCAGGGTCATGCCGGGGTTGCCGTACTTCCCGGCGATGGTATTGATCTCATACATGTTGTACGCAGTCGTATCGATGGCAAACGGATCGCGCGCCGTGATCAGTCCCTGGTTGATGCGCGGCGTGAGCACCATGCGCTGCAAAATATCACGATAGCCAAGCACTTCGCGGAGCAGCAGTTCCGAGGCGCGGTTGTTCTGAATCACCGGAATCAGCGCGTACAACTGTTTGCGCAGCGCCTTTGTTCAGCGAAAAATAAAATTCCAGGCAGCCCGCCGCTGACCGCCGCAGTTCGAGCATTTTGCGCTCGTAACGGTCATTATGCTGCCAAAGCACGCGCGCCGGGTCGCGGCGAAGGTGCAGGCGCGTCGCCAGCCGCCGCAAGGGCGTGGTTTCCACAGAAAACGGCAGGATGCCGCGGTAGCGCCCTTCCAACTGGTGGGTCAGGGTTGTGATCTCGTTCAGGAGGCCGGTAAAACGCTGGTTTTGCTGCGGCAGCATATCCAGCTCGGATTTCAGTTCCGGTTTGACCGGAGCGGTTGGGTCAACCTGCTGCAAGATATTCAGGATGCGGGTCATGCGCGCACGTTTTCCATCACAACAGCTGCCACCAGGCGATGTCCCTGGCCGGAGGGACGGTTGCTGCCATCCCAGTCGCTCCAGAACGATAAAAATGGAGATCACGTTAGTATCTGAAAATAGCTCTGCAAATTCTTCACCGGCCATCAGGGTGTTGAGATCCAACAGGATTTCGTCCGCTTCTTGCTGCGAGTTGATCGGGACGTTCAGTCCGATATATTCCTTGATCAACGCCTGCGCCGCTCTTTCAACCATCGCTCGGTGGGATCGGTTTTCGGGCGATCAGGTTTTTTATAACGGAATCAAGCGCCATCTCAGCTTGAAGCGAATAGGCCTGGGTCGGGTGAACGGTCCGGTCATACGAACGCAGCCTGAAATGCTCCTGACGCCGCTGGAGTGAATCTTTCATGAATTCCCGTTCCAGCCGCTCGGCCAGCCACTGTCCATTATCATTCGCTGCCCGCCACAGCAATTCATCCTGGATTGCTGCGTAGTCAAGCAGGCGGTTCTGAAACACATCCAGGCGTTCGGGAATGTGTGCATGGATAGAACCATGAAGCAAATCATCCTTGTCGAGCGAATGCAGCGCCAGTACAACGCCGACACGCCCCGCTGCTTTCACAGGTCTGGATGAGCTGGCTTCTGAAGGCATCCCATGCCTGCAAGAGTTCGGTTGAACGCCCCCGGCTTCTTTCAGGAAGGCTGAAGGATACCTGCTTCCGGTTGTAGCGCGCATCTTCCTCGGCGATCAGGCGGTTCAGGTCGATGAGCAGTCGGCGGGTTTTCCCCACCAGCACCTCCGCATTGTCCGCGCCGCCCAAGCGTCAGGCGGAAGGTTTTCCTGCCCGTCTCGAAGCCTTTCTCCGTGCGCGCAAAAGTAGCCAGGGGCAGCATACCGATGCCTCCGCGCGCCAGCGACGAAGCCAGCCAATCCAGGGATAAGCCCGCGGGCAAATGCTCAACGCGCAAAAGCGGATACAGGCTGCCCGTCGGCGGGATGATCTCCAGGCCAAAGGGATTGCGGTCCGATGGCAGGTTCTTGACCGCGTGCAAAAGGGCTTGCGTGCGTTCGTACAAAATCGAGTTGCGCAAGTGCCAGTAAGCCCTGGTGGTCTGATTCGGATTCCGGTAGAACAGGTAGCTGAGAAGGATCGCGGCAATATTGGGCTGGATATAGGAATTCAGCGCATCGAAACGTCCACGGACACCCTGGTCTCGGATTTCTGCAACAGTCAACCGCGCCCCGGCAAAGCTGTCGATCTTGGACATGGAGTGCACCGTGATTACCCGGTCGGCCTGCGCTTCCGTGATGCTTCCCTGGCGGTTCAAATCCAGGGCAATTTGACGGACGGTTTTGATTTCGGGAAAATCGCGCATCGGGGCCACGTTTTGATACGAAAGGTCATCGATCACATAGAGATTATTTTGCAGGCAGTATTTGACCAGGCGGCGAACGTCGGCTTCATCGAACACCCGTCCTGTGGCGTTATGCGGATTGTTGATCGCTACCGCGCCGCGCCCCGGCCAGGAGGGGTCATCCTGGCAAATACCCTCTATCTTCTCGATGAGCGCATCCACATCCAGCCCTAATGACGTAGATAATGGCACGGCATACGTTTTCTTGAAACACTGCTCGTAAGACCAACTGAAGTCTGGGATTACGACCTCGGATACCCCGCAATGAAGTCCCAACATGCCCAATGCCGTGCGGGATGAACCGCTCACTACGGTACAGGCCTCGGGCATATATTGCGGCTGTTGTTTCGTGAAGGCGCTCAGGAAACTGCGTTGGAGCGCCTGGAGCCATTCAGGCTGGTGCACATTCTGAATGAGCATATCCAACACTTCGTTCGCTTCTAATTCGACAAACTCATCAAAAATATACCCCTTCCACGCGCGCCCAATCCTATTTGCGAGCACAGTAGATTTTTCTTCAAAAGCTTTCAGAGAATGCGTCAACTTTAAGGGCGCGGTCTTCGACCAGTTTGTCAAGATGGCCTTCTACACGCTCAGCCAATTCTGGCAGGACGGTTTCTGCAGAGACCCCCAACCCCAGACCTTCAAAGGATGGTTTTTCCTTCGGAACCTGCGCAGGCCCATCGGTGGGAAGTTCCGCAAGTTCTTGCGCAAGCAGAAAATCCAGGAACTCGGCTTCCGAGGCTGAGGGAGTCCCTTTGAGATTGAAATGCACATTCTCGATAACGCTCAGGAAATCAGCATTCCCAACGATGAACACGGTCGACAGATTGTGCAGTCGTTTTGCGAATATAGCGGGGGTCAGCAAACGGATCACACGCTGCACAAGTTTGGCTTCCCTTGCCAGGGAAAGATGGTTAGGCGCGTTATTCGTCTCAATGAAGAACAGCGGATGCTCGATGCTCAAGAGACGCAGCTTACGCCGCGTGACTTCGTCCAATGGCCCGCCGATTAGCATAAAGGTTGGCATGCCTGGCCCCTGGTTCAGGAATTGCTCGATCTGGGTACAGGCTGCGTTTTCATCTGTGGGCAAATCTTCAAAAACCAGGTTGGGAATGGCCTGCAACTGGGGCTGGAGTTTGCATTGATAGCTCAGGATGCGCGCGGGAGTGAACTCCAGATAGGACGACAGGGCAAACAGGATGATCCGCAGCATTTCATGAATGCCGCCAGATCCCATAATGATTTCGCGCTTCCCCGATTGTTCCCCGGTATCATAATGTAAGGGTTCCTGTTGGTCTTCCAGCCAGGCCCGGAACGCATTCACCAGCGCGTGCGGCTTCTTCCGGGAGTATCCGCCCCGGGGCATATACGGTGCGCTCTTGTGAATCGCGCGGATCAAGAATTCGAGTTTTGGATTGTCTTCGGGTTCCCATCCCAGATATTCAAGGATAGCATCGGGATCGGCATCGCTCAGTTCTTCGCGATGAATATCGATCCCCAGCGCGGTACGCAAATATGCCGAGGAGAGAACCGCATCCTGCACCGGGTTCCCGATGTGGAAATTGACGCGCTCATCGTCCGGGATTGGCGCCGCGGCTGTCGATTCGCTGATCTCCGAAACACGCGCCACGCGGATCGGCTTCAGGCGAAAACTGGCCCGGGGATCGGATGGATAAACTCTCATCAACGTTTACTGCTTGCTATCCGCTTGAGAAGAATCCTTTTTCGCCTCCAAAGCCTGCTGCATCATGCTCTGGAAAGTACCCAAAAGTTCAGACCCTTGAGCCAGCTCTTGCGGCGTAAAAGAGACGATGGTGCGCGCATTCTTCAAGTTCTGGCTGGCTTCGGCCAGGCGGGCGGCCTGGGGCGTCAGCATCAACAACTCGGGACTGCTCTTGAGCACTTCAAGTTCTTCTTTTTCAAAAGCAAGACGCATGCGGTTGCGCGTTAATTCATCTTCAAGACCCTTCTGGGCCAGTGTCGACTCTTTTCCAAGCAAAGTCCCTTTCAATTGGAGTTTCTTCATCTCAAGCTCGTGTTCCATCTGTGAGATTTCTTCATCGGCCTGGAACTTTGCCTTCGCCGCCGCCGAACGCGCCTGATTGTTCAAGCGCTCCGTTTGCTCGAGCAGCCGCGCCTGCTCCTGCTGACGAAGGGCCTCGCTGATCTCCGGATCGGTTGGTTCAAGCGAATCTACCGCCAGCGAAATTAGCTCAACACCAAACCTTTCCTGAAAAAGAGTTGACTGTTTATTCAAATTGCTCACAATGTCGGTCGAAGATAGCGCATGGATCTCGCATTTTTCCACATATTCCTTGACCAATCCCTGGAGCATCAACTGGACTTCATCCGCAGCGTGCGCGGTGGCATCCTGCTTCCAGCCCCCGATGCGGATCAGCGCCTGAATGTGCTCCAGCGAAGGCGCCACCGAACCGACCAGTTTGATGCGCACTTCCAGATTCCCGACCGCAGTCGCCTCGACGGTTAACTTGATCGGGTGAGTAGTACGCTCCAGCGGAAGGCTGAAATGGCGCGGATATATCAGGCCTTGCCTGACACCAATCTGCCCTTTGGATTCGTAAAGCAGTAAAACATCCGGATTCCGAACCCGGTATTCGAACAGGGCAAACAGTACCAACAAGCCCACAACGGCAGCGCCAATGAGAATTCCAATATTAGTATCCATAGCTCACAACTCCTTCAGAACTTGTAGACAAAGTCTTCAAACTTCATACGATCTGGTATGTCATTGCGAGGGAGCGTTCTTCAGCGACCGAAGCAATCTCCTGATAGCGAGGAGACTGCCACGTCGGCCTGTGGCCTCCTCGCAGTGACAGTTTGTACGGTTTTATCTAACTGATCTATTAGATGCAATTATGATTAATACATCTTCTCCTAAGAAAAAAGCCCCGATTTTCTCGGGGCGTTGGTTTCTGTTGGCCTATTCTTGCTGTTCATGCTTTGGCTGCTATCCTACCTTATGCACCAACGTCCCGTCATCGAAATGATACGGTTACGATCATTATCATTATTATCGGTGCGGTTCAGATAAGATACAAGTTCCATATTTCGCGCAAGCATACCATTGTGGTGATAGTGCGTCAAGCAAACAGGGATAAATTTTCCATAAAGGATACTAATCGATTACAAGTGCAACGCACTTCAATGTTGAGCGTGTGTTGAAGAAACTTCTGGTAAGTGCGTTGCACTTTTTCTAATTACAACGCCAGTTCCGCGTCGATCTGCTCGCGGATATGACTAAAGACCGCACTCAACGGCTGGTGCTGCGGACAGGACTGCTCGCACATGCCACAGCCTGCGCAGGATAGCAGCCAGTTAACCACATCTTCGCGCACCAGTTTACCGCTGGCATCCTTGCGCGGCTCGTCCACCGAACAGATGGGACAGACGTTTATACAGGCCTGGCAGTCGCCGCAGGATTCGAATTGCAGCAGCAACTCCTGCAGGTCAGCGGGCAGGTCTTCGTCCAGGCTCTTGAGCACGCGCTCACGGGTTCTCACATGTCGCTCGGAGATCTTCGCCAGCGTCCCCTCACGCTTGGTAACCATATCATCGGTTGCCAGGCCATCCGTTAGAGTTTCCAGGGAAATTCGATCGTCTTGCGCATTCATCAGCATGGACTGCCTCACAGGCAGGCCAAACACACCGATATTGACATCGCCTTCGGTCGCGCCAGGTTCGGCACACATCTGGCAGGCCGGGCGATATCGGTAAGCGGAGATCCCGCCCTGGGGGGCGAATTGAAGCGTGTCTTTCGTCAGTCCTTTGGATGAGCGCTCCGCGCGCCACTCAAATTCGTCAGAAGGGAAGGTACCTAGGCAGTCCGTGCAGATGACCAGCACATCATCGCGCTTGACCGCGCCGCGTGCCGCCATCTCGTTCAGGGCGCGTAACTCGCAGGGACGCAGCATGGCCCCCAGGCGCTTGCCGGGATTTTTTTTAGCAGCACTCACCACCAGTTGCGCTGTGTTCAACTTCATCAGCGGGCGGAAGGGGTTCAAATTTTCCAGTTGGTCGGGCGATTCGAGCACAAATCCACCATCCTCCGGGGGGACCACCAGTACATCCAGGTCGGTTTGCTCCCAGATCGCACCCACGAGCTTTTGCAGTACGCCGAGCGGATCACCGTGGGTGTCGATTTTCCAGTTTGTGTTCATACGAACACCTCCAAACTACCTGCTTGGAGGGTTGAGTACCGCGAAGCGGAGTATCGAACGCACCGCGTTTTGCAAATGTAACGTCATCCGGATTTCTCTGGGCCGACCGGCCAGGGACGGCGATACGCTCTTCGACTGCGCCTGGTCTCGATACGAGCGAGAATAGCGCTCGCTCTACTCGACCGACGGCTTCGCTCAGAGCTACTCAACCCTCGTTCAACTGCTTCTCTAAAACCTCAGCAATATCCATAACTTTAATCTGCTCGCCCATCCCTTTTGAACTGATAGCATCCTCGAACATAACCAAACAATACGGGCAGGCCGTGGCAACCACATCCGCTTTGGCATCCACCGAGTCGGCCAGGCGGCGATGGTTGATACGTGTATTGGCGTCCACCTCGAGCCACATCTGTCCACCGCCGCCGCCGCAGCAAAAGGAATCCTCGCGGCTGCGCGCCATCTCGACCAAGTCCACATCAGCGTCCTTGAGCAGTTTGCGCGGCTGTTCATAGATCTTGTTATAACGGCCCAGATAACATGAGTCATGGTACGTGACGTTGCCCTGAACCCCATTGCCGTTTGCCGAAGCCGCGGGCAGGTTCAACTCGGCCAACAACTCGGTATAGTGCATCACCTTAAAGTCGCCGCCCATCTGCGGATACTCATTCTTGAGCGTGTTGAAGCAGTGCGGGCAAGCCGTCACCACACGTTTGAATTTGACCGAACCAAAGACCTCGATGTTTTGCTTGGCAAACTCCTGGAACAGGTATTCGTGCCCCATGCGCCGGGCGGTCTCGCCGCAGCACATCTCGTCGAAGCCCAGCACGGCGAAGTCCACGCCTGCTTTTTGCATCAGCTTGGCAAAGGCGCGTGCCACCTTCTTGTTACGATCATCGAAAGCGGCTGCGCAGCCGGTATAGTACAGCACATCTACTTCGTCGCCCGGAGCAAGTTCGCGAATATCCAGCCCTTCGGCCCAGGCCATCCGGTTCTCAGGCGGCATGCCCCAGGGATTGCCCTGGCGTTCGAAGTTGCGCATGGTATCGCCCACCGACTTGGGCATCTGTCCCGTGGTCAGCAACTGATAACGACGCAAATCGACTACCTCATCAACAGGGTTGATAAGAGCCGGGCACTTTTCGATGCAGGCACCGCAGGTTGTGCACAGCCATGGATATTCATCATCGATCACCGAAGCCATGATCTCGACTTCGCCTTTTCCATCATTTCCACCGGACACAAGATTATCAAGCATAGAAGTCCGCATGAACTGGATTAAATCCTTGGGCGAGTAAGGCATGCCGCTGAAAGTCGACGGGCAGGCGTCCTCGCAGCGTCCGCAGCGCAGGCAGGCATCGAACGAGAGCAGTTGCTGTGGGGTGAACTCGCTGACCTTCCCCACTCCCAGCAGTTCAGTCTCCTCGATATCTTCGATCTTTTCCAATTCACCAGTCTTGCGCAGGGGGTGTTTTAGGATATTAAGCGGCGCGTAGATGAGATGCCGCATCTTGGTAAACGGCATGGATGCAACCAAAGCAAATGCCAGGGTCGCGTGCAGGTAGACCGACGCATCATGCCAGGCCTGAGCTTGCTGAGGCGTGACCCCGGCCGCTTTCAAAACCCCGGCAAACCAGTTCCCGATCGGTGACCAGGCTGACCACGCTGGGCTGGTGGAGATGAACCGGGTGGCCTCGTTGGAATAGCCCACCAGCACGATCAAGGTCAACATAATGAGAGCATACCCATCATCCCAGTTTGAATTCGAGATACTTGGGACGCAGGATATAGCGTCGGATAGCGGCCATCCCCACACCGACCAGGATCATGACCCCGGCGATGTCCATCGCCAGTTCATATCCCAAATACACGCTCATGCGCGGCCACTCGATCACCCAGGGCTGGAAGAGCGCCATGTTGAGCAGGTTGATGATCGTGCCGACCACCTGGATGCCCACGCCCCAGAAGAGCATGAAGTGCATGACACCGGGATACAGTTTCTTGAGGATGCGCGGCTGCGTAAAGACATGTGTAAAGAACTCTTTACTGCGCGGACCCAGGTTCTCCCAGCGTTTGGAAGTGGTTTCAGGTGTTACAGTGGTTTCTGCGGTCATGCCTCACCTCCAACTTTGACGTAAATCTGCCCATCCACAATTTCAGTTTCCAGCATGGCCAATGGCGCGGGTGGCGGTCCGGCTATCACAGCACCGTCTTCGGCATTAAAGTAGCCATCATGACAGGGACATTCCAAACGAGCCGTATCCGGGTTCCATTTGACAATGCAGGCGAAATGCGTGCACACAGCAGAATAGGCTTTCAGGCCGGAATCCAGATGAAGGACGATGGCAGGATAACGTCCGAATTTGACCGTTTTAGAGGTCCCGATTGGCAGTTCATCTTCGGGGCAGACCAGCACCGGCTCGGAGGGCATCTCCTCCAGCTTGGGCGGGTAGAAATAAGCAACGACTGGTGCTGCCACTGCACCTACACCAACTACAGCGCCAGTGCCTTTGAGTAGAATTCAGAAAGTCGCGACGTGTTACGTTATCCATGTTAGCTTACCTCCCCAATAACAGTCAGCGCGATCGCCAGGATCGCACCAACGATGGTGACGATGATGCGCATGCGCATGGCCTTCTTGCTATCTTCCTTGCGATCCAGGAAAGGCCAGATGACGACCACCAGCACAGCAAGCACCATCATGACGACCGCAAGCATTGGGCCTTCGATGCCCAGAATTGAGGGCGGAACATATTTGAGCAATTGATAGAGCGCCAGGAAGTACCATTCTGGCTTGACATGTAACGGTGTGTCCAACGGGTCAGCCGGGGGCTTGCAGGCCGACCGGAAAGAGCATCCCCAGCACGCCAATGACGATTGCGATGACCACAATTCCAATCACCACATAGAACTCGGTCATGAAGTGATTCGGGAAGAAGGGTACGCTGTCTTTTTCTTGTTCAGGATGTGTAGTTGCCATAAATTATTCTCCTGGGACACGGATGTTTACCACGAAGACACGAAGTCACAAAGACACCAATTTATAATTTTGTGTCTTCGCCCGCCCCGGCGCTGCCGGTCGGGCCGGGGTGTCCTGGTGCCTTTGTGGTTCACTAAACTCCGCATCCAGTTATCTCCTATAGAGGCTTCGCGATGCCCAGCTTGCGGATCATCATGAAATGCGCCAGCATGAACCCGACTGTCAGCAGCGGCGTGACGATGATATGCAGGCCATAGAAGCGTCCCAGCGTGGCCTCGCTGACATCCCAGCCCACGCGCAGGAAGACCAGGATCAGGTTGCCGATGGCTGGCAGTGCTCCTCCGATGTCGGTGCCGACGGTGGTAGCCCAGTACGCGCGCTGGTCCCAGGGCAGCAGGTAACCGGTGAAACCGAACAGCAGGGTCAGGAAGAGTAGCAGCACGCCGCTGACCCAGTTCAGTTCGCGCGGCTTTTTATACGCGCCCATGATGAAAACGCGCAGCATGTGCGCGATGCACATCACGATCATGCCGTTGGCCGCCCAGTGATGGATCATACGGATCGCTGCCCCAAAACGGACTTCGTTTTCAATGTACAGAATGCTGTTGTAAGCCTCGGCAGCGGTCGGCTTGTAATAGAAAGCCAACATGATTTCGGTGATACCTTGCACCACGAACAGGAAAGCCGTGATGCCGCCCAGGCAGTACCACCACTTCATCGCAAATCTGGGTACAGGCTTCGCCCCGAGCTTCGAAAGCATAGGCGAAAGCTCGTAGCGCTCGTCCACCCACTCAACTGTCCGAGTCCAGAATGGCTTCCAGGGCTTGCGCCCCGTCCATACGCTGGCGGAACGGTACACACCAAAGGCGAACACCATCCCGAGCACGCCAACTACGGACCAGCGTCCCAATGGTGCCCACAGGTTCTTGTTCTCACCTGCGATATGACAACTCAGGCAGGTGTCCTGGTTGGGTGGCGGGGGCGCGGATAACAAAACAGCCTCGCTCTCCACATTTGACAAAGCTGCTTCAAGCGTGGATGCAGAGGCTGTTGCGCCGTGGACGCCAAATCCCGCCACGACGAGCAACACCGCTCCCGAAAGGATGAGCGCCAGGCGAAATGCCTTGCGTTGGGTAAGGGTCATAGGGTACCTCCATGAGATTTACCACTGAAAACATGGAGAAACTTTCCTATGCTCTCAGCGGCTCAACCTTACTCGTGAAATAATGTACCAATGTTACCGGTTTCGGGGGGAGCGGTCATCAAGCCCAGGCCTGAAATACCCTAGGGTTAAGACCTTAATTATGACTAATACATGTCCTACCTACCGTTCGGTAGGGAAGAGCTGCGTTTTATCTTCTAAGAAATTAAATTGCCATTGCCAAAACTGTCCCACCTCGTTATAATACTGACCTGTTCGGGCGGTTAGCTCAGCTGGTTAGAGCGTTGCGTTGACATCGCAAAGGTCGTTGGTTCGAGTCCAATACCGCCCACAAGAACCGTTTGACGACTTCGTCGAACGGTTCTTTGCTTCTCTGACGCTTTGAACAAAGGGGAAAATTGGATGAAATTGGATTTTCTGCACGACTGAAAAAATAGGGAAAAATGGTTCGAGTCCAATACCCAGTTAATTGATTATATTTCTAATATGATACATATTATCGATCCGAAAATTGTTACTGCTCATTAGTTATTTGAATTACCATTGGAAAAGTAATTGAAACTTGCAAGCCGCCTTCAGGTAAATTTGTGGCTTTGATACTTCCACCTTGTGCCTCTATCAATTGAGATGCGATAGCCAATCCCAAACCTGCACCACCGGAAGCGCGTGAACGAGATTTTTCGCCACGCCAAAAACGTTGGAAAAGATGGGGCAAATCTTCAGAGGGTACACCAGGGCCATTATCATTCACTTGCAAGCATACTGAATTATCATTCTGTTCCACGATTATCCAGATTTTTCCACTTTCAGGCACATAGCGCAATGCGTTGCTTATCAGATTACCAATCACCTGCTCCGTACGTTGCGGGTCAACGTGTACTTGTATCCTCTGAGCACGATTTTCCAAATGTAAGGAGATTTTCTTTTCAGCAGCTTCAGCGGAGAACAAATCCACCGCATGGGATGCCAGTTGTTCGAACGAAACATCGCCAGGTTCAAAATGAAGTTGACGCGTCTCGGCTAATGTCAGTAAGCGCAGGTCATCCACCAAGCGTTCAAGCAGGTAGGCTTCGTTGAGTGCAGGGCCAATCTGTGTTTCATCGGGTGGATAAACGCCATCCACAATGCCTTCCAGCTTTCCGCGGATGACTGTCAGCGGGGTGCGCAGTTCGTGGGCAATATCTGCCAAAAGATCGCGGCGTTCACGGTCGTTCAGATCAAGGGTCTCAGCCATGTGGTTGAAGCTGTCAGAGAGCACGCGTAAGTCGTCAGGCCCAGAAACAGGCACGCGAGTGGAAAGATCGCCAGAGGCGACCTGCGTGCTGCAGCTATGACCTCTGCCAGCGGATTCACAACACGGCGCATCAGCAACAATCCAATGATTACTGTAAGAATAGCCAAAAAAATGGAAATGAAGGCAACCGGACCCAAAAGAGAAAAGGCAATGGCGCCACGCATACGCAAAGTTGAGGAAGTCAGAATTCAGAAGGCCGACTTCCTTGCCTTGAACGGTTAGGGGAATGAGTGTATCCCCTGATTGGATTGTATAAAGTTGTCCCACCCTATCATCTTTGGTATCCCCCTGGTAGGCAACGATCTTGCCGTCAGCCCCAATCAGGATCGTGTTCATCCAGACTCTTAGTTCTTCGGAGGGAAGGTCATTCCGAAAGATGTCCCCGACGCCTTCCCAGGATGCGATCGTCATATAATAGGTTTCCAAGCGGGTTACGATGGGAAAACGATCTAAAGGGCTTGCTGAATTCGAAAAGGATAGAGAATAGACGGCGATAGAAAAAAGGGAAATCAGCAACAACACGACAACCAGGGAAAAGGCGCGCATGAGCAACATAAATAGGCGGCGTCGGATGGGAGTGGTGGCACTAATTTTTTTTCATGGTTCGAATTTATATCCGACACCATGTACCGTGACGATATGGTTTACTTGGTCAGCACCTGTTTCCAGTTTGCGGCGCAGGTTTCGGATATGGGAATCGATAGCACGTTCATAGCTTTCAAAGCCACCCCATGTGCAGCATTGAGCAATTGTTGACGTGAGAAAATGCGCCCAGGCTGGGACATCAGGGTCGCCATGATCTCGAATTCGGTTGGGGTCAGGGAAATTGTTTGGTCAGGCAATGAATACTTCGTAGCGGGTACGATCCAAAGCCATGTCTCCAGCCCGTATAGCGTCGCTGGCCGGTTCACCACCGACCCGACGGAGAACGACCCGAACTCCGGGCCACTAACTCGCGGGGACTAAAAGGTTTGGTGATGTAATCATCTGCTCCGATTTCCAGATCCGATCAATTTATCGGTCTCTTCCACACGAGCCGTCAGCATGATAATCGGCACATCGCTCTCGCGCCGCAATGTACGGCAGACATCCAACCCATCCATTTCGGGCAGCATCAGGTCGAGCACGACCAGATCAGGTTTCTCAAGTCGCGCTGCAGATAAACCATCGGCCCTGTCATGGCCGTAATCACCTCATAGCCGGCAGCTTTGAGGTAATCCTGGCAGATTTCGGCGATCTTCGGCTCATCGTCAACGACTAGGATTTTCTTTGGCATAAGATTATTATATCTTGCAGAGAGGCTGTTCATAGACCCTCTGCAAGTGAATTACTCGTACCGCAAGGCTTCTACAGGTTCCAGACCGGCCGCCCGGTTGGCGGGATACAATCCCGAAGAACAAACCCACAGCCGCTGAGAACAACGTAGCCAGCAAAACTGAGTACCACTAATGGACGTATAGAAAGCCGAATCCAGGGCAATGGAGACCTGCTCAATGGCCATAGCAATCAACCAGCCAAATAAAACACCGACAAAGCCACCTAACAAACTGAGCAGTGCAGATTCAGCCAAAAACTGGGTCAGAATATCTCGTTTGCGTGCCCCCAAAGCCTTGCGCAAACCAATTTCGCGTGTGCGTTCTGTAACCGAAACCAGCATGATGTTCATGATCCCAATGCCACCGACCAGCAAAGATATTGCGGCGATACCTCCTAAGAAAATCGTCAGAATACCAGTAATCGAAGAGGCTGTATCGACAAAATCTTCCTGGGTGAAAACGGTAAAATCGTCCACGCCAATTGGCGTGCGGTGGCGGGTGCGCAAAATTTGAGATATTTCTTCAGCTGCCGTAGATACAGTTTCAGCACTAACAGCCTGGACAAAAATAACATCTACCTCACCAGCAGCATTATTTGTCGTGAGACGGCTTTGCGCAGTGGTAAGGGGAACAATGATGCGATCATCTGAACTCCCCGTCATGCTTCCCCCTTTGGCTGCAAGCACACCGATCACACGGAAGGGTTGTGCATTGATGCGCAGCGTTTCGCCAACCACACCAGAACTACGCCCAAAGAAATTCTCAGCCGTATCCGGGCCGATGACAGCCACAGAGGCATTGCCCAGTAAGTTGGCTTCACTGATAAATTCGCCTTCAACAATTTCTTCATTGAGCACTTGCTGGTGCACGGCGACACACCTTGCACCTGGACATATCTTTTTCTCCGTAGGCGGTGACTTCTTCCTGGCTCTGCACCACAGGAGCAACCGCCTGACCGACGGCGCGGCAAATGGATCGGCGATGCGCTTCCGCATCTCCCATCGTCAGAGGGCGCGGGTTGCGCACATCAGCATCATCATTGCCTTCGAATACAAACAGCAGGTTGGTACCAATATCATTGATCGAACCTAAAATCGAATCTTGGGCGCCATTCCCAACTGCCAGCATCGCAATGACTGCCGCGACACCGATCACTATCCCCAGGATGGTCAAACCAGAGCGCATCTTGTTGCCATTCAGGCTCTCGAGTGCTTCAAGTAATATCTGTGAGATGTTCATTGTTACTTTCCTTCCACCACACCATCGATAATATTGATGGTGCGCTCGGTCTGAGCAGCTACTTTGGGATCATGAGTAACGATCACCAGCGTGGTACCGCGTTCCTTGTTCAAATTTAGGAGCAGGTCCATGATCTCCTGCCCAACCTTCGAATCCAGGTTGCCAGTGGGCTCATCTGCCATGATCATGGCTGGGTCGTTGACCAGCGCACGTGCAATCGCCACGCGCTGCTGCTGCCCGCCCGAGAGTTCATAAGGGCGATGATGCATGCGTTCGCCCAGTCCAACCGCTTCCAGCGCGCTGCTGGCGAGCTCTCTTCGTCCGTTGGTATTACCTGCGTAGCGCAGGGGCAACTCTACATTCGTGAGCGCCGTAGCTCGTGAGAGCAGGTTGAAGGATTGGAACACGAACCCGATCTTGCGATTGCGTACCTCGGCCAACTGGTCGTCATCCATATCGGCTACTTCCACATCATCCAGACTGTATTCACCGGCTGTAGGCCGATCCAGGCAGCCCAGGATGTTCATCAGGGTCGATTTCCCCGAGCCAGATGGCCCTGTGATGGCCACTACTTCACCGCGTTCGATCTCTAAAGAAAGACCGCGTAAGGCATGTACCTCCACATCGCCCATCTGATAGGTCTTGACCAGGTTTTCAGCTCTAATAACATAATCAGTCATTTTTTCCTCGCTTTTTTAGAATGGAGACCCACCGCCACCAGGACCGCCACCGCTACCAGGCCCGAATTCAATAATGGCAGGCGGGTTGAGAACAATAGTGTCACCTTCTTCCAGGTCGCCGCCAACCACTTCACTGTACGTGTCAGATGTAGCGCCCAGGCGAACTTCTGCGGTCGTCAATGTGCCATCTTCGCCCAAAACATATACAACACGTTCACCATCTACCACACGAACGGCGCGATTGGGGACCAGCAAAGCATCTTCCACATTACGAACCTGGATGAGCACAGCCGCGGTCATCCCCGGCTTGATCTGCTCATCTACGTCTGTAATCTCAACCGTGACTTTGAAGTTCACGCTTCCAGCGGTCTCCACACCTGATCCCGCTACAGAAACCACCTCACCAAAATACTCTTTGTTCTGCACAGCATCGAAGTTGACCGTGACTTCCTGCCCAACTGAAACACTGTTGATATCAACTTCAGAGACCTCAACATCAATCTGCAGATGGGAGATGTCATCTACTTGAAAAGCCATTTCACCCATCGCCACTTGGTCACCAGGCAGCACACTGGCGTCTGTTATCACACCACCAAAAGGAGCGATGATTAGCGCCTGGTCGAGGGTTGCCTGCGCAGCAGCTACGCGTGCTTCAGCAGCAGCAATATCTTGTGCGTTCGGGCCGTCTTTCAAACGATCATAAGTTCGCTGCGCATCTTCCAATTGACCTTTCTTTAAGGCTACATCTTCGTCGGCTTCAGCTTTCTCAGTTTCATCAGCATAGCCCTTACGATACTTTGTTACAGGTTTTCCCTTTACCCATACAACATATGTGATATCAATTTTTCCTTCTAATGATTCACGATACTCAACCGCATCATCGTAGGCATCCTGAGCTTCACGCAATGCGATCACTGCATTAGCCTGGTCGGTACTGGAATTGAGTAGATCATCTAATGCTTGTTCTGCTCCAACCAAATCAGCTTCTGCCAGAATAACATTCTGTGGAAGAGATGACCGCGCCAGAGTAGCTAGTACTTCATCGTTGTTAACAGTGTCCCCGAGTTTTACATTGACTTTCTCGACATTGCCACTGGTTTGCCAGGTCAGCGTTGCAGATTGAACTGCCCGAACTGTACCGGTAGCACCTACTTGTGCAGAAATGTTGCCGCGTGCTGCTACTTCTGTCTGGTACATTTCATTCGCTGCAGCACTGTTGCTCGGTATGGCTACAACGTAAATCCCTGCCAGTACGGCGATTACAGCCACAATGATTACGACCATTTTGTTATTTGCAATAAAGCTTTTCATTTGGAACCTCCAATTCCCTATATTTTGTTCTTTCAAATATTTCATGCTTGAAATTATGAATGTGAGAAAAAATTATCTATCCATTAATTACCATCCATCACTACAGGCGGGTCCAGCACAATCAAATCTCCTGTTTGCAAGTCGCCGCCCAAAACTTCACTATATACATCTGATTTCAAACCCAGTTTGATTTCAACTGTATCCAGTGTTTGGTCTTGCTTGAGCACATAAATGATGCGCTGTCCATTCACCATACGGATTGCACGGTTGGGCACCAGCAAAGCATCTTCTACCTCCCGTACCTGGATGACAACTTCAGCGGTCATGCCCGGTTTGACCAAATTATCTGCATCTAATAGTTGTACCGTCACCCTGAAATTCACGCTTCCAGATGACGATGTGCTTCTTCCCGCTATCTCAATCACCTCACCCTGATAGGATTTAGTCTGAACTGCATCAAAGTTCACTGTCACTGGCTGTCCGATTGAAACGCTGTTGATATCTACTTCAGAGACTTCCATGTCAATCAACAGATCAGACAGATTATCCACACGAAAGGCCAACCCACTGGTTTCAACTCGGTCTTCTGGCTGTACATTGATGTCCGTGATAACGCCATCAAACGGGGTGGTGATGTAAGCTTGATCCAGCACGGCTTGCGCTGCCACGATCCGCGCTTCGGCTGCGGCTACATCGCCCTCGTTTGGGCCATCTTTAACGCGTTCATAGTTGCGCTGGGCATCTTCCAGTTCGGCTTTACGGAGGGCCACATCCTGATCTGCTTCTGCCTTCTGTTCTTCACTCGGGTAATATTTGATATGTTTGATTTTTGGGACTTTCATCCACCCAATGGGAGTTTGAATTCTGCCAAATCCTGTAACGACGTCATATTTAACTTCATCATCCAGTAACTCACGATAATGGACTTCATCGTCGTAAACTTCTTGCGCTTTGCGCAATACGATCGCCGCGTTGGCCGATTCAGTTTCAGCGGAACCAAGCAAATCATCCAGAGCTTGTTGCGCTGAGATTAAATCCGCTTTGGCCTGAATTACATTCTGTGGCAAAGATGGCTTTTCCAGTATGGCCAGAACATCCCCAGCCTGAACAGAATCGCCTAATTTGGTATTGACGCTTTCGACAACACCACTGGTTTCCCAAGATAGCTTGACAGATTGGTAGGCTCGCACTGTGCCAGTTGCACCCACGGTTACGGTCAAGTTTCCATGTTCTACTACTTCGGTCTGGTAATCAACCGTAGCCATCAGGCCATTTATTGGCCAAAAGAATACAAACACAGCTACCAGTATCAGTATGAAAATCACACTAAGGCCAAGCAGTAGTTTCTTGTTGCGTTTTAGAAAATTCATCGACTTTCCTTGTTATCTTCGTTTTAGTGTCGATAGGATAGCAATCAATTGTGCAGAAAATGTGTAGAAGATGTTGGGATGTATGGAGAAAACAATAAGTTAATTGCACTAACGATATTCCTGGTGTGCTGAAGAAGCTTCAGAGCAATACGCTCGTTTCAAAAAATTTCTGGGTTGGTGGAAAAGATGATAGGTAACGTCGATATTCCTTGACGGCTACGAGAGTTCCGGCTAAGATTCTGAAAAGGTAACCCCTTCGTACCGTATTTTCCCCTATTTTTAGGGAAGGAAGTGGTTCGAGATAGGTTCAATACCGCCCACAAAAACTCCCATTTCATCGTGGGAGTTTTCTGTTTTGAAAGGTGGTATTCCTACTTTTGGGGCTTTCGCGATAATTCTCAATACGCCATAATTCTGATTGGTTCCGAATCAAACCAAGTGGTCAGTTGGTATCCGTTATCTTTTCTGAATTATGAAATACACAACCATTATCCTGTCTATCATTGCCTTACTCCTGTCAGCCTGTACAACCAGCGTCAGCCAAGAATCTGATTCTCAAACTCAAATGTCAGCATCCCAGCCTGTGAAACAGGAAAACTCACCTGAACTGCCACCCACCCCGCATCCTGTCAGGAGCCGATGGGGCGGGTTCCCGCTAAACTCTGCCGGGAGCTTATGGGGTAGTTTCTCGCTCTATCCCGCCAGGAGTTTATGGGGCGGCTTTCCTCTAGATCTGACTAGCGCTGCAGAAACACCTTCTCCGCCTTCGACAAACGCATCATCATCTACCGCTCCAACCTGCAACCCAACAGACGATTTCTGCATCACCCAGCATCTCTTCCCTTTCCAACGACCATTTTCATCTACTTTCAACACATCCATAGAATCTTCATATCCATACGGAAGCACTCAGTTCGAGGCTCTTGCCCCTCATCATGGTGTGGAAATTCTAAATCCAACCGGAACACCCGTTTTGGCTGTTGAAGATGGAATTGTCGTAGTTGCAGGCAACGATTCCCATAGTGTTTTCGGGCCCTGGGAAGACTTCTACGGAAATCTCGTGGTGCTTGAACACCATTTGCCAGAAATAAATGAGTCAGTCTATACACTCTATGGGCATTTATCAACAGTCAGAGTGCGAGTTGGTCAAACCGTTCGTAGAGGTGAAGCGATTGGAGAAGTTGGGATTACCGGAAGAGCTATTGGTAGTCACCTGCACTTTGAAGTCCGTGTTGGAGCCAATACTTATGCCAACACACGTAATCCGGCGCTCTGGTTCGTTCCTCACACTGATGAGAATGGTCAGCAATATGGCGTATTGGCTGGGAAAATCGGTAATACGCATGGAGATCCCATTTACCTAACTGTAAAAGCAGAATATTACCCTGATGTCAATGGCTCGCCTGTTGAAACTTATTACATAGAAACCTATGCTCCAGACACAAATCCAATCGGAAGCAACGAAATATATCAAGAAAACTTCATTCTAAGCGATCTGCCACCAGGACACTATCGAATAGTCCTAAGCGCTTCTGGAAAATGGACAGAACGTTGGGTGAAAGTTGAACCAGGGAAATTATCATCTGTGACAATATTGTCAGAATAGCCAAAAACAAAACCGCTCCCTCATCCGGAGCGGTTTCAATCGTTGATTTTGAGTGAGTTGCCAGGTTACGAGGTCTCAGCTACCTTATCCACACTGATTTCCAGTGCCTTTTCCAGCTTCTCTTCCAATATCTCTCGATCTAAATTCTCAACAATAGACCACTCGTTCAACAATTGTTTTTTCATTTTCAGGAAAGCATCTTCTTCTGTAAAGTTGAGCCTGAATTCTTGCTGCTTACCATTCAAATCCCGTATCATACGCGCTTTTGTATACAAAGAAGGATCCTTTAACAACTCAATGATCACTTTGTTTCTCACATTATGATCTTTAGGTAATTCTTCAGGTGGTTTACGGATCATAGTCAACGCACGTTTTATTTGATGCTCGGAAGTGATCGGACGAATGTATTCAACATCTGTCCTGACAACGGACAGCCAATATACGCCATCAAAAGTTTTGACTTTAAAGAACAGTTTATTTTCACCGTCCAACACCTTCTTTTCTATTCCCTTTACCTGTCCAACCCCGTGATGGGCATGTACGATCCAGTCTCCCGTGGAATAAGTGCCTGGTTGAATGTCCATAATAGCGCCTCCTGTGCTTATCAAAAACCGATCCCCGGCGACCAGGTGACAACAAAAAAGATTTGGCTTTCCAACCAAATCCTAAGAAGTTCCAGATAAAGCTAAACGAGTCTTTTTGTTCAACTGGTTCGACATCCCCTCCAGTGCATAAAAATCGGCGCACATAGAAAAACAATGCGCCTAAACTTCTTAGAAGTACCCTGATCGATTCAAATTTAAACTCAAGTTACTGAGAATTCCATTATAACATGTTGCTTGACAGGCTGCAAATCCGGCATATAATAATATGATAAATTATATCCAAACGCAACGACCGGGACGAGTAATCTGGCCCCAAGCCGACAGAGAGAGCAAGGTCATAAGGTTGAGAGCCTGCTCCGGCAAACCCCGATGAAAACCCCCCGCGAGCGGAAATCCAAAAGCTGTTAGCGATTAGCTTTCAGCGAGTAAGAGGAACGTCTGGCCCCGTTACAGGCCCCTAATGAGATGTCCTTCAACTGCGGATTTTGCTCGACCCTCCGCTCAGGACAAATCGGGTGGAACCGTGTGAGCATCGCTCTCGCCCCGTGTTGGGTGAGAGTTTTTTGTTTTAGGAGGCTGCTATGAGTACTACTACTCACCGGCGGCCCGGAGGTTGTGTACCGCTCCGCTCCGGGACCGCGTAAATCCCACATGTGCCCGATAAGGGTATTATGCCCGATAAGGGTATCGAAGCGGTAACAAGCACAACTTAAGAAAGGAAGCGAAAATGTCAGGACAAGTGGAAGAAAAATACCAAGAGTCGCAACTCTATAAAATTCGTCACTCAGCAGCGCACATCATGGCTCAGGCTGTGATTGAGATGTTCCCCGAAGCAAAATACACGATTGGCCCGCCAGTTGAAAATGGTTTCTACTACGATTTCGAACTACCCGAACCCATCTCGGCAGAAGATTTGCCCAAGCTGGAAAAGCGCATGCGTCAGATCATCGCCGGGCAGCATGATTTTGAGAAAGAAGTTTTATCCAGTGACAAAGCCCGCGATATCTTCAAAGATCAACCTTATAAGCTGGAACTGATCGACGGACTTGAAGCAGGGCAGGCTTGGATGAATACGGGGAGCCACTGGATGAAAAGCCGGAAATCTCGATTTACAAGTCTGATTCGTTCGTGGACCTGTGTCGTGGCCCGCACGTGGACAATACCAAGCAGATCAATCCGTCTGCCATAAAAATAATGTCAATTGCCGGGGCATACTGGCGCGGCGATGAGAACAACAAGATGCTGACGCGCATCTACGGCACAGCCTGGGAAAAACCACAGGACTTGAAAGATTACCTGAAAATGCTGGAAGAAGCCAAAAAGCGCGACCACCGCAAATTAGGTAAACAATTAGAAATCTTCGTTTTTGACGAAGAAGTTGGCCCCGGGCTGCCACTATGGCTGCCCAATGGCGGCATCATGATCGAAGAGTTGGAAGATCTGGCCAAAGAGATGGAAGAGGCGGCCGGATATGACCGGGTGCGTACACCGCACCTGACAAAGGAAGATTTATTCATCCGCTCTGGTCACCTGCCCTACTATGCTGAAAGCATGTACCCGCCCATGGAACTGGAAGGTGTTAAATACTACGTCAAGCCAATGAACTGCCCGATGCACCATAAAATATTCGGCGCGCGTCCACGTTCTTATCGGGAAATGCCGATCCGCCTGGCGGAATACGGAACCTGCTACCGTTATGAGAAATCGGGCGAACTCTTTGGCCTGATGCGCGTGCGCTCGATGCAGATGAACGATGCCCATATCTACTGCTCTGAGGAGCAATTCGAGGGTGAGTTCATGGGCGTGATTGATCTTTACAAAAAGTATTTCGAGCTGTTCGGCATCGAGAAGTATGTCATGCGCCTGTCCCTGCATGGTAAAGCCGGACTTGGCAAGAAATATGTGGATAACGAACGCCTGTGGATCAAGACGGAAGAAATGGTACGCAAGCGCCATGGACAATGGTAGTGTGCCTTATGTGGAAGTCAAGGACGAGGCTGCTTTCTACGGCCCGAAGATCGACGTACAAATCTGGTCAGCGATTGGCAAGGAATTCACGCTGGCCACAAACCAGGTGGACTTTGCCGTGCCCGAACGCTTTGACTTGAAATTCGTCAACAACGCCGGCGAGGACGAGGTACCGCTCTGCATCCACCGCGCACCTTTGTCCACGCACGAGCGCATGATCGGTTTCCTGATCGAACACTACGCTGGAGCATTCCCGGTCTGGCTGTGCCCGGAGCAGGTACGAGTCATTCCCATCACGGATGACCAGAACGAATATGCTGATGGCATTGCCAGACAATTGAAAGATGCAGGCATCCGCGCCAGCGCCGACCTGAGTTCCGAGCGCATGAACGCCAAGATCCGCAATGCGCAGTTGATGAAGGTGCCATACATGCTGGTTGTCGGCAACAACGAAAAGGAAGCCGGCACGATTTCACTGCGTGTGCGTGACGGCAGCCGCAAAAATGATTTACAGTTGGCCGATTTCATCGCAGATGTAAAAGATAAGATTGCAAATAGAGTAAGTGAACTGTAATTTTTCGACCATGGACGGTGGAATGCTGGGCTTGTAAGCGGTCTGTTTTTCACCGTCCACACCACATTTTGTTGACGATTCCCCTACGTTCATGGTATCATCTGTCCGCGAAAAAGCCAGCCGTAGGCTGGCCGTCTGTTCTTGAGAGATATAAGGAGAAGCATATCAGCGCCAATGATTTTCGAGTAAATAGAGGCATCCGTGTTGCGGAAGTCCGCCTGATCGGCCCCGACGGAGATAACGTCGGTGTGGTTCCCATCGAGGAAGCCCTGGAAATTGCCCGCAAAGCCGAGCTCGACCTGGTCGAGGTTTCGCCTAACGCCAAGCCGCCTGTCTGCCGTGTGATGGATTTTGGAAAATTCGTCTACGAGCGAGCCAAAAAGGATCGTGAAGCGAGAAAAGCCCAGTCCAAGATCGAGATGAAGGAAATCCGCATGCGGCCTAAAACCAACGAGCACCATCGTGGTTTCAAGGTAAAAAACGCCCGCCGCTGGCTGGAAAGCGGGATGAAGGTCAAGGTGACTATCCGCTTCCGTGGCCGCGAGATGGATTACCCTGAGATTGCTCTCGAAGATCTGAAAGAAATTGCGCAAGAACTTGCCGATGTAAGTAAAGTAGAACAGGCACCGCAAATGGAAGGACGCACGATGCTGGTCATCCTGGCTCCTGACAAAAGCGGTGCAGCAAAATAGGTAGTCCCCCAAGGAAGTCCACTATCTGCGGGAGAAGTTTTATCCCGCAGTATTTTTTTGTGAAAGGAGTAGTGCTGTGCCTCGCAAAGCTAAAAAAGGCAAATATAAACTGAAGACCCATAAAGCAACATCCAAGCGTTTCCGCTTGACCGGGTCTGGCAAACTGGTACGGACCAAAGGTGGCAAGAGCCATCTGCGCCGCCGCACTTCCAAGCGCACAAAGGTGCAATTGAGTGAGATGCATGAAGTTCAAGGCAAAGGCCTGATCAAACGCATCAAGCGCCTGGCGCCCAACATGGATTAGTAATCCCGTACGGGATAATTTCCGGAAATCGAATTCTTTAGTTGCAGCTTTTGGGTGTATGCAACTGGCGATCCGGGTTAGTCAACCCGCCGACGCCCAGGGGTTCGCAGGAGGTAACAAATGGCTCGTGTAAAAAGTGGCCCTTACGGGCGCCGTCGTCATAAGAAAGTATTGAAATTCACCAAAGGGCAGAAAGGCTCGAAGCACCTGCTTTTCAGACGCGCGAATGAGGCAATGCTGAAAAGTCTGTGGTATTCGTACCGAGACCGCCGCATCCGCAAGCGTGACCTGCGCAAATTGTGGATCGCGCGTATCAATGCCGCTGCCCGCATGAATGGCACAACATACAGTCGTCTGATGCACGGCATGAAAAAGGCCAATATCGAGATCAACCGCAAGATGCTGGCTGACCTGGCCGTCCGCGATCCGGGGGCATTTGCCGCCGTCGTGACGCAGGCCATGAAGTAATCAACTCATTCGGTCGGGGTCTAAGACCCCGACCGAAACTTTAAGGGGGTAAAATAGTCGTATGAACACTGTTCTAAAAGAACGGGAACTTCCCACTGGTCAAACACTCCAAATCGTGCAAGGCGACATCACAATAGAAGATGTGGACGCCATTGTCAACGCCGCCAACGAGCATTTACAGCACGGCGGCGGGGTGGCCTGGGCGATTTCAAAACGCGGTGGACCTGTCGTCCAGCAGGAATCGGAGGAATGGATTCGCACACACGGGCAGGTACCCCACGCGCATCCTGCCTGGACCTCGGGCGGGCTACTGCCTGCGAAGACCGTGATCCACGCTGTAGGCCCGGTCTGGGGTGTGGGTGACGAGGATGCTAAGTTGGCGGAAGCAGTCATCGGGTCACTGCGTGTGGCAGATGAACTTGAACTAAGGTCCATCGCCTTTCCTGCCATCTCGACCGGCATCTTCGGATTTCCAAAAGAACGGGCGGCGAAGATTATCATCAATACCACTATCGAGTATTTTTCAAAAGGATTATCTCAATTAAATACAGTGCGCTTTGTGTTGTTTGATAATGCAACTGTTGATGCGTTTCTGAATATCTGGAGAATGGATAATGGTTAATGGATTCCCATCCATTAACCATTATCCATTTACTATCTACCCATGATCACTTCATCGCAGAACCCTAAGATCAAACTTGTCCGTGCGTTGGGTGGGCAACCGAAAGCACGCCGCAAGGAAAGCGCGTTCCTGGCCGAAGGCGTGCGACTGGTGGAAGAAGCCCTGGCTGCGGACTGGCCTGTTCGTTTTGTGTTGTATTCAGACGGATTGAGTGAGCGGGGACAAGGGTTCGTTGAAAAGTTGAAAGCAAAAAGTTTAGAAGTTGAAGAAGTTGAGCCAAAATTGCTGCAATCCATTAGCGATACAGAAGCCAGTCAAGGGATTTTAGCTGTTCTGGAAACTTCCCAACCCCCTATTCCCAAAGCGCCCGATTTTCTTCTTATCCCCGATCAAATCCGTGACCCCGGCAATTTGGGCACACTCCTTCGCACCGCAGTTGCAGCAGGCGTGCAGGCCGTGCTACTGCCCCCTGAAACGACGGATGTCTTCGCGCCGAAGGTGGTTCGTGCGGGGATGGGCGCGCATTTTCGGCTACCAATCCATGCCATGAGTTGGGACGAAATCGAGCAAGTTTGCAAGCACCGCCCTGAGCTTGCCGAAGAATCAGAAAATTTGCAAATTTTCCTGGCAGATATGGATGGAGATTTCTGTTGGGAGACCGATTTCCGAAAGCCGTTAGCGCTAATCGTCGGCGGCGAAGCCGAAGGAGCCAGTAAGCAAGCGCGAGAGTTGGCAACTACAATGGTAAGCATCCCTATGCTCGGAGAAGCCGAATCGCTGAATGCAAGTATCGCGGGGGCTGTTCTGATGTTCGAGGTGGTGAGGCAAAGGCAATGAAAAGAACTTACCCCATGCGTCCCGGTGATATACGACTCGGTCAATTCCTGCTTTGGGCGCGTGAACAATCTCATCCGTCGGTGAAAACTCCATCAAGCTCTCCCAGCCAAAACAAACCGGTCACATCGGAGACACGCCCTGCCTGCTGCATGTTATGCGTCACGATGACAACCGTGTAATCCTTTTTCAGGTCGGCAATCAATTCTTCGACCTGCAAGCGTTGCAATCGGGTCAAGCGCCGAAGTAGACTCGTCCATCAGGATCACTTCAGGCTGCACCGCCACCACACGCGCGATACACAGTCGCTGCTGTTGGCCAAGAGAAAGACCCATTGCGTTCTCGCTCAAAATATCTTTGACTTCATCCCATAATGCGGCCTGACGCAAACTTCGTTCGATAGTCTCTTCCAAATCGGCCTTACTCCCCGCACTCCCCAGCACGCGCGGGCCAAAAGCCACATTGTTATAGATCGACTGCGGGAACGGGTTCGGCTTCTGGAATACCATTCCCACACGCTGGCGCAACTCGACCACATCCATGTCTTCGGCGTAAATATCTTCACCGTTCAACGTGATCTTACCCTCCACGCGCGTCCCGCTGATCGTGTCATTCATCCGGTTCAGGCAGCGCAAAAACGTTGATTTGCCACAACCCGAAGGGCCGATCAGCGCTGTCACCTGGCGCGGCAAAACGTCCAGGCTGATGTTGGAGAGCGCTTTTGACTTGCCGTAATAAAAGTCAAGGTTTTGGATAGAAAAGACAGGATCGGTCATGGCCTGATTTTATCATCTTTGGACATGCGATATAATTCGGGGCGATGAAATCCCGACCGCTTCTTACCGGCCTGCTGCTTGCTCTCGTTATCTTGAGCGCTTCCTGCTCCTCGGTCTCTTCCTCCCAAAACTCCCAACAGGCAACCGCTTACATCGAAAACAAAGGCTCCGATACCATCGTCAACCTGGCGCTGGCCTGGGCTGAGCGCTACCAGTCAGAGTATCCTGATGTCCGTATATCGGTAACAGGCGGCGGGTCCGGGACGGGAATCGCATGCCCTCATCAACGGTACCGTAGACATCGCCAATGCCTCCCGTCAGATCAAGTCAGAAGAGATCGACGAAGCGCAGTCCAATGGCGTGGACCCGGTTGAATTCGTCATCGCCCGCGATGCCATCGCCGTCATCGTAAATCCTGAAAATCCGGTCAACGAATTGACCCTGCAACAGATCTCCGACATGTACAGCGGAAAGATCAACAACTGGAGCGAAGTCGGTGGCGATGACAGGCCCATCGTGCGCCTGTCGCGTGAGACCAACTCGGGCACGCACGTCTATTTTTTGGAGACCGTGCTGCGCTTGGGGAGAAGGATAACAACACTCTGTTCTCATCGAACACGTTGCTGCTGCCATCATCAGAAGGCATCATCGCCGAAGTGCGCCAAAACCCGAATGCGATCGGGTATGATGGACTGGGATATGTGCCGCACGACCTGAAAACGATCGCGATTGCGGAAGAACCCGGTGGCGAGTATGTGCTGCCTTCGGTTGAAACTGTAAACGATGCCACATACCCGATTGCGCGCGATCTTTATATGTACACCGCCGGAGAACCAACCGGCACAGTGAAGATTTATCTGGAATGGATCATCACATCTGACGAGGCGCAAGGCATTGTGAAAGAATTGGGGTTTGTGCCGATTAAATGATAACCCTCACGCCCTACCCCTCTCCCTGGCAGGGAGACGGCGAGAGCAAGTAATGGATAAAGATCTTAACTGGCGTGAATTTGTTATTACCCGGGCTGATCAAGGCCTCCGGCTACTCGGCCATTGTCTTTGTAGCCTTGATCTTCTTCTTCCTGCTGCGCGAAGGCCTGCCCACTCTCGGGGAAGTATCGCTCTCCACTCTTTTCAGCACCCGCTGGTATCCAATTGAAGATTATTTCGGCATCCTGCCGCTGATCACCGGCTCGCTGATCGTGACGGTCGGCGCGGCCTGGTTGCGATTCCCTTCGGCATCGGAACGGCCATCTATATCGCCGAGATCGCTCCGCGCTGGGTACGGGAGATCCTGAAACCGCTGGTGGAACTGCTCGGCGGATTGCCCTCGGTGGTGCTGGGATTTCTCGGTATCCTGGTGCTATCCCCCTGGCTGCGCGTTTCCCTGGACATCCCCACCGGCCTGACAGCTCTACAGGGTCACTGCTTCTGGGAGCCATCGCCGTCCCGACCGTTGTCTCGGTGGCTGAAGATGCGCTGGACACTGTCCCACGCTCTTATCGCGAGGGTGCCTGGGCCTGGGCGCCACCAAATGGCAGACCATCTGGCGCGTGACACTTCCCGCTGCCCGCTCTGGCGTACTGACAGGGGTGATGCTCGGCGTTGGTCGCGCCATCGGCGAGACAATGGCGGTCATGATGGTGACGGGCAATGCGCCCGTCATGGCGCTCACACTAGGCAGCCTGTTCTCCCCCGCCCGCACCATGACAGCCACCATCGCCGCCGAAATGGGCGAAGTGGCCAGCGGCAGCGTACACTATCACACCTTGTTCTTCATCGGCATGGTCTTGTTCCTGATCTCACTGGCGGTCAACGTGGCGGCTTCGATCGGTTGTCTTCCGCTCGAAGAAACGCGCTGAAAGGATTTTGTCGTGAACCGCCATCTGACCCAACGCCTGGGCTTTTCCCTGCTGACATTGGTCGCCGTGTTCACGGTTGTGCCGATCGTGGCTGTCATCGTCTACATCTTGGTGCAGGGCAGCTCCCGCCATCTCATGGGAATTTCTGTCCGCTGTACCACGCTCCGGGATGCGCGAAGGCGGTATCCTGCCTGCCATCATCGGAACGTTTTATCTGACACTTGGAACGGCTATCTTCTCGGTCCCGCTCGGGATTGCGGCAGCTGTTTACCTGTCCGAGTATGCAGCGGATAACCGCTGGACGCGGCTCATCCGCCTCGCCATCATCAACCTGGCGGGCATCCCGTCGGTGGTGTATGGTCTGTTCGGGTTGGGATTGTTCGTGCTGTTCCTGAACTTCGGCACCAGCATCCTGGCCGCTTCATTGACATTATCCATCATGACCCTGCCTGTCATCATCAGCACGGCGGAAGAAGCATTGCGAGCCGTGCCGCAAGCCTTCCGAACGGTCAGCATTTCACTGGGCGCCACCCGCTGGCAGACCATCCGCCGCATCGTGCTGCCCCAGGCCCTGCCCGGCATCCTGACAGGTGTCATCCTG
Organism: uncultured Chloroflexia bacterium; assembly: GCA_963791785.1. Taxonomy (GTDB): domain Bacteria; phylum Chloroflexota; class Anaerolineae; order Anaerolineales; family Villigracilaceae; genus JAABUE01. Next base: position 135,636 of record CAWBTW010000015.1, read on the forward strand.
GGTCTGGAACGCGCCGCAGGGGAAACGGCACCCATCCTGTTCACAGGAGCAGCCTTTTTCCTGCCACGCCTGCCCGGGTCCGTGTTTGATGCGACCATGGCGCTTCCCTATCATCTGTTCGTCATCTCGACACAAGTCCCGGAGATGCCTATCCAAATCCAGTATGGCACAGCGCTGGTGTTGCTGGTCTTCGTGCTGGGGATGAACATCATTGCGACGGTGATCGGTCAAGAGCGAGGGCAAAGAGGCAGTGGTAGGTGTGGACGATAGACCGCAGACCACTGACCGTTGTCAATCGTCCACCGTCAATGGTCAGGAGTTTTAATGTCTTATAAATTTGAGCAACTAGAAGTCTGGCAACTTGCTCTGGATTACATAGATTCAATTTACAAACTCAGCGAAAACTTGCCACGTAGCGAAAAATACAATCTAAAATCCCAGATAATCCGTGCCGCGACATCTATTGCGCTCAATATTGCGGAAGGCTCTACAGGCCAGACAGATGCTGAGCAAGGACGCTTTCTAGGAATGGCAATCCGTTCGCTAATTGAAACTGTTGCCTGCCAACATATCATCCGCAGGCGTAATTATTTTTCCGACAGCACACTACTGGACAATGCGTATGAGCAATCACAAATCCTTGCACGTAAGTTACAAGCTTTTCGCAAAGCAATATCTAACACGCAATCGAAAAGTACATGAAGAGCAATCTCTTTACCTTGCGGATGAAATCTAAACTATCGTCAATGGTCAATCGTCCATCGTCCCTATGAACAAAATCATTATCGAAAATCTCTCTCTCCAATACGCCGACGGCACCGAATCCCTGCGCAACATCAGCATGGACGTACCCGAAAATGCCATCACGGTTTTGTTTGGTCCGGCGGGTGGCGGCAAGTCTACGCTGCTGCGCTGCCTGAATCGCCTGAACGACCTGACCGAAGTCAATACCCTTTCAGGGCGTGTTCTGCTGGATGGGAAGGACATTCTCGACCCTAAAACTGACACCATCGCCCTGCGTCGTAAGGTTGGCATGGTTTTTGCCCGCCCCGTGGTATTGCCGATGTCCATCCGCCAGAACCTGACTTATGGACTGGAACTGGCAGGCGAAAAGCGCAAATCCAAACTGGACGAAGCGGTCGAACGCAGCCTGAAGCTGGCCGCCATTTGGGAAGAAGTCAAAGACCGACTGGATGATCCCGCTATCGCACTCTCCGGCGGACAGCAACAGCGCGTCTGCCTGGCACGTTCGTTGGCTCAGCAGCCCGAAGTTATCCTGCTCGATGAGCCAACTTCCGGCCTCGACCCGATCTCAACCGGCAAAGTCGAAGCCGCCCTGCAAGAGTTGAAAAAGGATTACACTATCATTCTCGTGCCACACTCCGTCCAGCAGGCCGCGCGGACTGCTGATTATGCCGCCTTTTTCCTGCAAGGCGAAATGGTGGAATATGGTCGATGGCAGCGAGATCTTCACCACCCCGCATGAACAACGCACGGAAGATTACGTCACCGGAAGATTTGGATAATCAGGACGGGGTAACCCCATCCCTACTCGTTAACAATCCATTAACAGCCTCCTGTACCCCTTATGGTATATTCCCCTCAATGTCTGAAACCATCCTCGTCGTTGAAGACGAACCATCCCTACAGGAAACCCTGCTCTACAACCTGAAAAAAGAAGGCTATACTGTCGAAGCTGTGGGGGATGGGCGTGAAGCGCTTGAATTGGCACGCCAGCTCAAGCCCGACCTGATCGTGCTCGACCTGATGCTGCCCGGCCTGGACGGTTTCGAAGTCACACGCATGCTGCGCAAGGAGATGACCACCCCCATCCTGATGCTGACCGCCCGCGATGATGAGATCGACCGCGTGGTCGGCCTGGAAGTCGGCGCGGACGATTACCTGACCAAACCCTTCTCCATGCGCGAACTGATGGCGCGCGTCAAGGCCCAATTGCGCCGCGCCCGCCTGATCCGCGAAGAAATGGGTAGCCAATCCAGCGAAGCATCGCAGGAAAAACTGAGCTTTGAAAACCTGGTCATCAACCAGACTCGCCGTGAAGTCACCCTGAATGACAAGCCTCTTCAACTAAAACCCAAAGAATACGAATTGCTGCTCTTCCTGGCCGAACACAAAGGCCAGATGCTCTCGCGCGAGTTCATCCTCGAGCGCGTCTGGGGTTGGGACTACATCGGCGACAGCCGCACGGTAGATGTCCACGTTCGCTGGCTGCGACAGAAGATCGAAGCTACCCCTGCAAAACCAGAACGCATCATCACTGTGCGCGGGGGCGGGTATCGGTTTGAGGGCTAATTGAACTCTTTTCTCACTGGCGCTCCTTTTCATAACCCTTGCCGCTCTGCTCTGGCTGGGCTGGCGTTATTTCAGCCTTGCGCCGCAACTTCAAGCAATATACAAGTTCACTTCGCAACGCCGCCGAGGGCGAGTTCGCCCCGCAAGCACTTCCTGAAGATGTGCAAGGATTGGAAGAACTCTCCAACGCGGTCAAGACCCTGCTCTCCACCTTCAACTTCCAGCTTGCTACATCAGACGCCGACCGCGCCCGTCTCGCGGCTGTGCTCGACCAGATGACAGATGGCGTCATCATCGCCAATCCCGAAGGACATGTCCAGTTTGCCAACCCGCTGCTGAAAAGCTCTTTGGAGACAACCTGATCGAACGTTCCATCAGCGAGACACTGCGCCACCACCAACTCATCCATGCCTGGCAGATCAGCCAGAACAACGACGAGATGCAAGTCGAAACTGTTGAACTGCCCAATCGCCACCAATTCCTGCAACTGATCGTCATCCCCGACCGCTACACACCGGCGGAAGCCTGCTTCTCATCCAGGACCTGACTCGCGTTCGAAAGCTTGGAAACCGTACGCCGGGATTTCATCAGCAACATCTCTCACGAATTGCGCACCCCACTGGCTTCGCTCAAAGCCCTAACCGAGACACTACAGGACGGCGCATTATCAGACCCGGAAGCTGCCCCCCGTTTTATTGGCCGTATCTCCATCGAAGTGGACGCATTGACCCAGATGGCACAGGAATTGCTCGACCTCTCGCGCATCGAATCAGGGCAGGTGGAGTTAGAACGAAAACCTGTTGAACCCAAGAAACTTCTGGCATCTGCTGCGGATCGTATGCGCATGCAAGTGGAACGAGCGGGCTTATCACTACACGTGGATTGCCCAGATGAATTGCCCAAGGTCGATGCAGATGGACCACGTGTGGAACAGGTGTCTGGTCAATCTCATCCACAACGCGGTCAAGTTCACCCCCCAGGCGGTGATGTCGATACTTGTTAGCGAAAGCAGGTGAGGGCGTGGTCCGATTCGCAGTAAAGGATACAGGGGTCAGGCATTCCTGCGGATGATATCCCGCGTATCTTTGAACGTTTTTACCGGGTCGACAAGTCCCGCGCAGGCGGCGGGACCGGGCTGGGGCTTTCTATCTCACGGCATTTGATCGAGTCACATGGAGGAGAAATTTGGGCAGAAAGCATCGAAGGAGAAGGCAGCACTTTTTATTTCACGCTCCCATCAGTTTAGCAAATAAACACAACCAATCGGAAATTATTTCCCGCCGACAAATTTCGGTGGGTTGTTTTTTGCCACAGGACCCTCATGATTTTCCCCTAGAGGATTTTCAAAAACCTTCAGGGTCTATTTTATTAACCAGACGTTAACCTGTTCTTCCATTGCCATTAAACACCGCTTGATAAGATGACAGCATATGAAAAACTCAATTAGGAGAATAGAAAAAATGCGTAAGAATTTGTATGTTTTGTTTGCCGCTTTTGTGCTTGCCAGCCTGGTTTTGGCTGCGTGCCTGTCCCCGTCAGGAGGCGGCGGTGCTGCTACTGAAGCTCCTGCCGCGCCCATTGAAGAAGCGATGGCAGCGAAGCTTCCGATCCAATGGAGATGTATGCTCCATACTCTGTAGACGGTGATGTTGTTATCGCTGGTTCATCCACAGTCTTCCCCCTGGCTGAACGCATGATCGAGCGCTTCGCCGAAGAAGGCTACGCTGGGAACACCACCTACGACAGCATCGGCTCCGGCGGCGGTTTCGAACGCTTCTGCGTCAACGGTGAAACTGACATCTCCGGCGCCAGCCGCGGCATCAAGGACAGTGAAGTTGAGTCCTGCGCCGCCATCGGCCGCACCCCCATCGAGTTCCGTGTCGGCACCGATGCCCTATCCGTCGTCGTCAGCAAAGAAAACACTTTTGTCACCGACGCCACCCTCGAAGAACTGGCTCTGATCTTCAGCACCGCCGAGAACTGGACCGATGTCCGCTCCGAGTGGCCCGCTGAACCCATTCAGCGCTTCATCCCCGGCACAGACTCCGGTACCTTCGACTACTTCGTGGAAGTCGTCTTCGATGAAGATGATGGTCCTATCCTGGCTGCTTCCAACACCCAGCTCTCTGAAGACGACAACGTGCTCGTCCAGGGTGTGCTCGGTAGTCAATACGCCATCGGCTTCTTTGGCTACGCTTACTATGCCGAGAACGAAGACGTGATGAACGTGCTGTCTGTCGACGGTGTCGCTCCCACGCAGGAAACCGTAGACAGCAACGAGTATCCGCTTTCTCGCCCGCTGTTCATCTACTCAGATGCCACCATCCTGCAAGAAAAACCGCAGGCTGCTGCCTTCGTCTACTTCTTCCTGACCCAAGTCAACGATGAGATCAGCGATGTTGGCTACTTCCCCGCTAATGATGCTGTTCTCTCAGCCGCCATGGATGCATGGAAAGAAACTGTCAAATAGTATCTTAGATAGTAGAGGCGGGTTTGCCCCCCTTCCTCTCAGAATTCCTTCCCCTCTAAAATTTAGAGGGGAAGGAACCTGTGCGTAAAAAGGGAGTGGTTTTTCTGGAGGATGTGTCGTGCAACAAATGATCAATCATTATCCAAAATCAAACAAAGACCTGAAGCGTCGTGTGCGGCCAGGAGAAGCTGTCATTCAGGGACTGCTCTTCTTTAGCGGGGTCTTTTCTATTTTCACCACAATCGGTATTGTTTACGAACTTGGGAAAGAAGCTTTATTGTTTTTTCGAACCCCCTCGGTTGACCTGTGGTCTTTCCTAACCGGGACAGAATGGCAGCCCCATATCGAGAAATTCGGTATCCTGCCGTTGTTCAATTCTACGATGATTACCTCAATTTTCGCCATGCTGATCGCCATTCCTCTGGGAATGGGCGTTGCGATTTATTTGAGCGAATACGCGACGCCAAAATTGCGAGGTTTTCTAAAGCCGATTTTGGAAGTGCTGGCAGGAATTCCCACTATCGTCTATGGTTATTTCGCCCTGACATTCATGACGCCCCTGCTGCGTTCCATCTTTGGGAGAGATGTGGTTGAAATCTACAATACGGCTTCGGCCGGGATTGGTGATGGGTATCCTGATCCTGCCCATGATCGCCTCGATGACGGAGGATGCTCTCAGCGCAGTACCCCGTTCACTAAGGGAAGCAGCTTACGGCTTAGGAGGAACGAAGCTCGAAGTCGCCTTGAAGGTGGTCGTTCCGGCTGCAATTTCCGGTATTGCTGCGGCTTTCATTATCGGTATTTCACGCGCTATTGGTGAAACCATGATCGTGGCAGTTGCAGCAGGCGCAGGGCCAAACTTTACCTTCAATCCCTTCAAAGGCGCTGAAAGTATGACCGGGCATATCGTCCGTATTTCGGGGGGCGACCTGTCTTACGACTCGATTGATTACAACAGTATCTTTGCGATTGGCCTGGTCTTGTTCTTCATCACACTGACGCTCAACATCATCAGCCAGCGCATTGTGCGCCGTTTCCGCGAGGTGTACGAATGAACCAGGGTACATCAAAACCACAAATCGAGTTTAGCGATAACGTTCACACAAGGCACCGCTCAGGCCTGGTTTGGCGAGCCACTTTCATACTCTCAACATTTATCGGCATTATTGCCCTGGGAACCTTGCTGCTGAACATCACCAACCAGTCCAGTGGTTATGTAGTCTACGAAGCAAAAGTGGATCCCGCCAGCCTGGCTGTGGACGGTGTGCCGCTGGAGTCACAGTCCAAAGAACAATTGATGGGTGTGCTGGGTGACAATATTTCAAAGGGGGCTTTCAACAAACTCGAAAAAGATAAGCCTTTTGCAGAGCGAAGCCGCGATGATGTTTATTCTCTGGTGCTCCAACGAATCGTCAAATACAAGGTTGCCGATTCCTGGCTGCTGTGGGACTCGCTAACCAAGCGCGATGAGATCATGCAGATTGTGCAAACGGAATACCCAGACGATTTGTTGCAGTTCAAAGTCTGGTTCAACCCGGATTTTCTGCGCCGTAAGCAATCCAGCGATCCCGTCATCGCAGGCGTGCGCACCGCTATTCTGGGCTCACTGTGGACGATTTCTATCACCATCTTGTTCGCCTTCCCTTTGGGCGTGATGGCCGCCATTTACCTGGAAGAATACGCCAGCGACAACTGGCTCAACCGCGTCATCCAGACCAACATCAACAACCTGGCCGGTGTGCCATCCATCATTTACGGTATTCTGGGGCTGGCAATCTTCGTCCGCGCCCTGGAACCACTTACCAGCGGAACAATATTCGGGATTACCGACCCGACAACGGCCAACGGACGCACGATCCTGTCTGCCGGCCTGACATTGGGCCTGTTGGTGCTGCCGCTCATCATCATTAATGCGCAGGAGGCCATTCGGGCTGTTCCCGGCTCGTTACGACGTGCCAGCTATGGGGTGGGCGCCACCAAATGGCAGACCGTCTGGTCGCATGTGCTGCCAAACTCAATCCCCGGTATTCTGACCGGCACAATTTTGGCAATCTCACGTGCGCTCGGTGAAACTGCGCCGTTGGTTGTGATTGGTGCATCCACCGTTATTTTCTTTGACCCGGAAAACCCCTTTTCCAAGTTCACCACCCTACCCATTCAAATCTACCAGTGGACGTCCCGTCCGCAAGATGAATTCCGATTTCTTGCTTCTGCGGCGATCATCGTACTGTTGATCATCTTGCTCAGCCTGAACGCAACTGCCGTTTTGCTGCGCAACCGCTTCAGCCGGAGGTACTAAAAACATGGCTCAACCTAATAACAACGAAACAGATTACATTCTCGAAGCAAAAAAGCTGGATATTTTTTACGGCGATTTCAAAGCCGTAACCGATGTGGATATGAAAGTCCAAAAAAACAAGATTACAGCCATAATTGGCCCCTCCGGTTGTGGCAAATCCACATTACTACGCGCATTCAACCGCATGAACGAACTGGTCCCTGGCTCAAGCATTCAGGGTGAAGTAACGTTTAACGGGCAAAATCTGTATGAAAATAATGTCGATCCCGTAGAAGTCCGGCACCGCATCGGGATGGTTTTCCAGAAGCCCAATCCCTTCCCAAAATCGATTTATGACAATATCGCCTGGGGCGCGCGCATCCACGGTTTCAAAGGGGAAATGGATGAACTGGTCGAATACTCGCTCAAACAAGCCGCCCTGTGGGACGAAGTCAAAGACAAGCTGGACCAATCCGGGCTGGCGCTATCCGGCGGTCAACAGCAGCGTCTGTGCATTGCGCGCGCGCTGGCCGTGCAACCGGAGGTCATCCTGATGGATGAACCTGCTTCAGCCCTCGATCCGATTGCCACACTCAAAATCGAAGAGTTGATGCAGGAACTGAAAGAAAACTACACCATCGTGATCGTCACACACAACATGCAGCAGGCCGCGCGCGCATCCGATTACACTGCCATGATGATGCTCACCAACGGTGAATCCAGATCCGGGACTGTGATCGAGTTCGATGAAACCAACGTCATCTTCACCCGCCCAAAGGACAAGCGCACAGAAGATTACGTCACCGGGCGTTTTGGATAATTCAAAGAGAGAAAGCCGTTATAATAAATGAATGGGCCACGAAGCGAGGTACTTATGATCCGTAAAACGTTTGAAAATGAAATGCAACAGGTAAAAGATGAAATCCTGGTGCTGGGCAGCATGGTTGAAGAAGCCATCCTTGGTTCCGTTGAGGCACTAAAGAAACGCGATATCAAAGAGGCTGAAAAAATCCTGGCTGCAGATAAAGAAATCAACAAAAAGCGTTTCGAGATCGAAAGCCAACTAATGATCCTGATCGCCACGCAGCAGCCGATGGCACATGATCTGCGTTTACTGGCCTCCTCCATGGAGATCATCTCCGAACTGGAGCGCATGGGCGACTATGCCAAGGGCATTGCCAACATCAACATCCGTATGGGCGACCAGCCCCTGCTCAAGCCCCTGATCGATGTTCCGCGCATGGCACAAATAGGCACCGACATGCTGCACCGCGCCCTGACAGCTTTTGTCGATGAGGATGTGGAAGCGGCCAAAGCCATCCCCATTGAAGACGATGAAGTAGATGCGCTTTACAACCAGGTTTATCGAGAACTGATGACTTTTGTGATCTCTGACCCAAAATCCATGGAACGTGCCAACTGGCTTTTGTGGGTAGCCCATAATCTGGAACGCGTCGCAGACCGCGTCACCAATATCTGCGAACGCACCATTTTCATTGCCACAGGTGAGATGGAAGAAATCAAATCCAGCGACGACGAGTTCTGGAAGCAATAAATGAGTCGCAGGGTGCTTTTCCTCTGCACCGGCAATTCCTGCCGCTCGCAGATGGCCGAAGCGATCGTCAACGCCCGCCTTTCAAACGATTGGCGGGCGTTCTCTGCCGGGACCGAGCCATCCGGGTACGTGCATCCGAAAGCGATTCAGGTTTTGGACGAGATTGGCATCACGCACAACGGCGAATCCAAGCACACCGACCAGTTCCGTGACATGGATTTTGACCTGGTCGTCACCGTCTGTGATGATGCGGCGGAGAATTGCCCGGTCTGGCTGGGAAAGGGAAAACGCGTCCACCTGGGTTTCCCGGACCCGGCCAAGGCCACAGGGAACGGATGAGGAAAAGCTGGCAGTTTTCCGGTCCGTGCGCGATGCGATTGCGCAGAAAGTCCCGGAACTGCTGGCAGAGCACATCTAAATACAGGAGATTCATCCATTGACGGGGGAAACGGAGCGGGTATCATATCCCCATCCCAATCCAAAGGAAGAAAGATGCCATCACCCTACGACATTCTCTTCGAACCGGTTCAAATCGGACCGGTAACTGCTCCCAACCGATTTTACCAGGTGCCGCACTGCAACGGATTCGGCCACCGCATGCCGCGCGGACTGGCGGCCATGCGCGGGATCAAGGCCGAGGGCGGCTGGGGCGTGGTCTGCACCGAGGAAGTGGAGATCCACCACAGCAGCGACCTGTCGCCGTATTTCGAGGGCCGCCTGTGGAGCGATGATGACATCCCCGGCCTGGCACTGATGGCTGAAGCAGTGCATGCAGCACGGCGCGCTGGCGGGCATCGAACTGGCCTACAACGGGCTGGACGCCAACAACCTGTACACGCGCGTCCCGCCGCTGGGACCGTCTTCGGTAGGCACGCTGGGCGGCACGGGTTATGACCCTGTGCAAACCCGCCGCATGGACAAGGAAGATATCCGCAACGTGCGCCGCTGGCATCGCGCCGCCGCGCTGCGCGCCAAACGCGCGGGCTTCGACCTGATCTACGTCTACGCCGGGCACGCGATGACCGTTGCCGCACAATTCCTGCTGCGCCGCTACAATGACCGCACGGATGAATACGGCGGCTCGCTCGAAAACCGCGCGCGCCTGTTCCGTGAACTGCTGGAAGATACCAAAGATGCCGTGGGCGACAAATGCGGCGTGGTGGCGCGCTTCGCCGTAGAAGAATTGCTCGGCGAGGAGGGCATCACCCACCAGGGCGAAGGCCACGACATCATCGCCATGCTGGCCGAACTGCCCGACCTGTGGGATGTGAACATCAGCAGCTGGAGCAACGATTCGGCCACTTCGCGCTTCGAAAAGGAAGGCTTCCAGGAGAAGTACACCGCCTTCGTCAAGTCGCTGACCAGCAAGCCGGTGGTCGGCGTGGGACGCTACACCTCGCCCGATTCGATGGTCTCTGCCGTGCGGCGCGGCGTGCTGGATATGATCGGCGCGGCGCGCCCGTCCATTGCCGACCCGTTCCTGCCGAACAAGATCAAGGAAGACCGCCTCGAAGATATCCGCGAGTGCATCGGCTGCAACATCTGCGTCACCGGCGACACGCGCCTCGTGCCCATCCGCTGTACCCAGAACCCGACCATGGGCGAGGAATGGCGGCGCGGCTGGCATCCCGAGATCATCGCGCCCAAAAAGAGCGAGGCCGAGATCATGGTGGTGGGCGCTGGCCCGGCTGGCCTGGAATGCGCCGTTTCGCTCGGGCAGCGCGGCTACAACGTCACCCTGCTGGATGCGCGCCGCGAGTTGGGCGGGCGCGTGCTGCGCGAGTCGGCCCTGCCCGGCCTGTCCGAGTGGCGGCGCGTGGCCGAGTGGCGGCTGACCCGCCTGGCCAAAATGCCCAACGTTGGCCTTTATCCCTCCAGCCCGATGACCGCCGCTGATATCCTCGAAACCGGCATCCCGCACATCATTCTGGCTACCGGCGCAACATATCGCCGCGATGGGCGGGGCCGCACCATCCACCATCCCATCCCCGGCCACGACCAGCTCCAGACGTGTTCACTCCCGATGACCTGATGGATGGGAAATTGCCCACAGGCCGCGTCATCCTGTACGATGACGACCACTTCTACCTGGGCGGCGTGCTGGCCGAAACCCTGGCCCAAAATGGCTGTGACGTGACCCTGGTCACGCCCGCGCCGCTGGTATCCTACTGGACGCAATTCACGCTGGAACAAACCAAGATACAAACCGACTGATGAAACTGGGCGTCAAACTTGCTCCCCCAAACGCTTCTTACGGAAATTCAAGCCTGCCACCGTTACCCTGACCCATTCCCTGACCGGAGAAACCACCAGCCTCCCCCACGAGGCTGTGGTGCTGGTCACTGATCGCATCTCGAACGACAGCCTATACTACGAACTCCAACCCGCGCTGGCCGAAGGAAAGCTCCAATCCTTGCGCCTGATCGGTGATGCCGAAGCGCCGAATATCATCGCCCAGGCTGTGTTTTCGGGTCATCTGGCTGCGCGCGAATTTGATGAGGAGCCGGTGGAGGGCACGCCGTTCAAGATAGAGCGTACAATTTATAAACAGACGCTGATAAACGCAGAAAAACGCTGATTTTTCTTTTTTATCTGCGTTAATCAGCGTTCATCTGCGTCCAAAATAATGTTGAGGAAATATCTAATAGGTTACCAAACTCTTTCCAAATCCTGATTATCACACGGCGCGCGGCCAACTTTAGCCATGTCCACCCATTCGCCATGCACCTTGACGCGCACCACATCGGCGGTGTAATCGGTCACGGTTGCGCCGTTGTTGTTGAACAGGTATGAGCCCACCGCGTAAATATCCACCGGGACACACAACTTTTCAAATCTCTGGATTTTCTCGGGGTTGAATCCGCCAGAAACAACGATCTTGACATTCTGGCAGTATTCCTGCGCGCGCTCCATCCAACCGGTGGGGATATCCCATCGTTCCCAGGCCGCATCCAACGCCTGCCGGACGTTGAACACCAATCTCGGCGTGACGCCCAAGTCCAGCGCCGGATCACCTAACGGCGTGACCGAAACGTCACGGATGCTACTGCTGGTGTCCAACCGGACACCATAGAGCACGTACTTGGCGGCTTCGGCCTCGTTTCCCGCATCTGTCAATTCGTGATACCTGGCAAACATGGTATCCAACGTGGACAGTGAATCGGCAATACTGTCATTATTGAAATCAACCAGCGCAATACGTGGAATAGGAGCAGGCAGGATGCGCGCGAACTGCATCATAGCTTCAGCAGTATCACCCAAAAAGGATGCAATGGCAGCATGGGCCACCGTCCCGCCGCCGGCGCCGCCCCACCAGTCACCCTGTGCATCGGTCGAGACGAACGGCCCCAGTTCTTTGGCATAGTCCATGTTGAAGCGCTTTACAGCAATATTGTAAGCATAACCATCCGCAGCCTGGACTTCGTGCAGGTCAAAGCGCGCCGGGAAGAACAGCACCGGTTTGCCGCACGCTGCGATCATGGTTTCATAGACATTGGTCGCCACACGGCTGGAACGGGTCAGGATGCCAACCGAAGGGGTTTCGAGCAGCGCAAAATCGCGGTAACGACCACGCACCCTTAGCACCGGCTGGATATTGGTCGGGTCGCCATCATATTCAACCGTTGCTCCATCATGGACAGCCCATACTTCCAACTCATGGCTGGTATCCACAAACTCATCCTTATCCCAGTAGCCACTGCAATGCCTTAGCATGGACAGAGACTTGTCTACGCCAACGACAACTGTCTTGCCCTTTCGGCGCGTGAACCATTGCATTTCGACTTCCATGTTGCCCACGTCAATATCGGCGGGAGAAACGCCTTCCGGTAAATTGTGAATTTGACCGCCATAAGAGTAGCCTTCGGCAGGCCAAACTGTCAACATGCGGCCAATATTCTCGAAGTACTTGTCCGAATACCAACCCTGCCGCATACGTTCGATATCAAGTTTGAAAGTTTCGTTCGGTTAATCGTTTTTTATTGAAGATACTCATAATTTTTATTTAATACCTAACAGTTCGATATAAAAGCATCTCGTTGGTTTCGACACCTGCACTGCACCAAACACAGTGCGGTGCAAGTGTACGGCCTTCTGCCTACTCAACCACCATAAAATCATCTGTGGATTTGACCAGGTGCATGCCTGCTTCCGCAAAATTCGCAAAGGCTTCATTGGCCTGCTCAGTATAGTCCGCGCCGGGGACCACCACTGGTGAAGTGCAATCTTCGAGTAAGTAGATTTTCTTTGCCAGGGCAGGGTCTTCTTTGTGCAAATCGCTCAACAGGTCAGCAATGGTAAAGGCCACACAGTGACTTTTGGCCTGCCCGGCAATTACAGTCTATCCACATCCTTGAGCATTTCCACGAACTCATCATTGTGCTCACCCAAAATCTCGCCCTGTGGGCCTCGTTCCACTTCCGGGCCGATAACGGAATAATGCTCGGTAAATGAACGATCACCTTTGACTTCGAATTGCGGTGGTGACAAACGTGCTACGGAATGGAAGAAAAGCGCTTCCTCAACCGAAGAAACCAGCGCATGGCCAATCACCACCCAGCATGGCATGATACGGCCAGATGGTTAGCGCATATTTGCCCTTCTCTTCTAACTTGGTTGTATAGTGTTTCAGGCGCTCCTGTCCTTCTTCTACGGAAATACCAAAATGACTTGCCAGTGCCGGGTTGAACTTCCACTTGCCATGTTCGGACATCTTCAGCCGTCACGTTGGTGTATGGTCGCGGGATGCTCTCCGTTCTCATCTACCAGGAAAATGGCATGGAAAATTTGCATGGTCTGGTGCGTATCCATGGTGGCCGTGATCTGGGTGATAACGCCCAGGTTTCGGTAGATGAATTCGCACAGGCGGCGGTTATCGTCCACTGCACCCGTTCCGCTGCGGCCAGCCACATACAATTCAAATCCAGGAATGCAGAAAGTGTTTTGCACGTCCATCAGCATCAGCCAGGTTTTGGTCTGGTCAGTGGAAGCAGGTTGAAGTCCGTGTTGAAGCGCCCAGTCCCGTGCTTGTCCTGCGCGTTCTTCGTATGGCACACGCCAGACCTGGTCCAGTTTACCCAGAGTCGAAAAAATCGGGAATTGGCAGAATGTTGCTCATAAAATCTCCATGATCAAAAGCACCTGGTCTTGGCGAAAATAAGCGGGTGCCCGCCTTGCAGCACCCACATTCTCCTTCAATTAGATTATATCAAGCCTTAACCAAACAGGCTCCGCGTCTTTCGGACCCGGAGCCTGCTTCCGTTTAATCTGGCATCTCACTCTTCATCAGGATTTTGCAAAGCAGAGGGAGGCACAGGGTAGTTGGGAATCTCGCGGCGGAATTCGTACGCGTCCATCATCTTTTCGATGACGTTTCTTTTGCTCCGGCGTTACATCCAAAAATTCAAACCCAATGTTATAGAATGCAGGATTGATATCCGGGTCACAATGAGCGACGCGCGCAGTAATATCCAATTGACCGATATTGAAAAGTTGTAAATCTGGCAGATCAAAGCGCAATGGCAGCACACTATTCACTGTCTGCGGCTGTTCGCTGATGATCATCGCCCCAGATAAACTTAGATCGCCCAGGTAGCCAAGCATTTTGCCCAGGTTGCGTTCGAATACGCGCGAATATACGATCAAATACTTGCGGTCTAGTTTACGTTTTTCATCCATAGGCGCCTCCGTTTGTAACAGTTTACCTGACTTGAAAGCCAAAATCAACTTTTGAAATTGAATTAAAACGTTTTGCAGGGTTGCCATTTTGATGTTTTTGGTTTACAAGTCGGCTATTCGTTGCGTTGGAAAAAGTGCAACGTACTTGTATTTGTGGTTAAATATCCAAATGCGCTTGGATATACATCTCCCCCCACCTTGACGATGCCGTGCTTTCAGCCGGCGGCTTTATCTACGAGCAAACCCGGGCCGGGAACCCGGTCGAAATCTGGACGATCGTATGCGGCTTCCCACCGCCGGGTGAATTGACACCCTTTGCCCAATTGCTTCATCAGCAATGGGGCACCGGGACTGCCGAAGAAACCGTGCAGTTTGCGCCGCGCTGAAGATATGAAAGCGGCAAATATCGTGGGTGCAAAAACTGTTCATTTCGATGTGCCAGATTGCATCTACCGCCGCGGGCCGGATGGTGAGCCGCTCTACCTGGACATCTTACGTCCCAGCCGCACGAAGCGGAAGCTGCATCTGCCCGACCAGATCGCCCAAACCATCGCTCCGCGCCTGCAACCGGACGACCAGATCATCTGTCAACTGGGGGTTGGCGGGCACGTGGATCACGTCATCGTGCGGCAAGCTGTGGAGCAGTTGAAGCGTCCAGTTGTGGTATACGGCTGATGTGCCTTATCTCTTCTGGAAACCGGAAGAGTTGGCTCCGCTCGTGGCCGGGATGAAAGAATCCCTGCACACCATAACAGAAGCAGGCCTGAACGGCATGGATCGAAGCGGTGCTGGCTTATGAGTCTCAAATAAGTGCCCTTTTCGATAGTCCAGAGAAAGTGGAGGAAGAAATCCGTTCCTACTATTCCGAACGGGGTGGATTACCAACCTGGGAGGTAAATAATCCAAATGTGTCTTGATTCTGCCCTTGAAATCGTGATATATTAAGGCCGCTTTCGGGAAAATTGATTGCAACAAACTTCTTGCATCTCTGTTTTAGAGATGCAAATTCTATTCGTAGGACAAAACTATGACAACCACATTCCTGACCAAGGAAGGTTTCGAAAAACTCCAAGAAGAACTCGATTACCTGCGCAAAGTCAAGCGGCAGGAAGTTGCCGACCGCCTGCATGAGGCTATGGAAGGCGGCGAACTGATCGAGAATGCTGAATACGAAGCCGCCAAGAACGAGCAGGCCTTCGTTGAGGGCCGCATCCAGGAATTGGATGTCCTGCTCGCAACAGCGCGCGTGATCGAAAATGACAAGAAAAAGAAGGCTGACGCGGTACAGGTTGGTTCAACTGTGACAATCCAGGAAGACGGCTCTGAAAAAGAGACCTATACGATCGTCGGCGCAGCAGAGGCCAACCCGCGCGAAGGAAAAATCTCGAACAAATCGCCAATGGGCAAGGCCATTTTGAACCATCGCGCTGGAGACGACGTGCAAGTAGAAACACCCGACGGCTCTTATACAGTCCGCATCGTCAAGATCGGATAGCCAGGGGCATGCATCTTTCGCCCCGCGCACCTGCCCAGGGAAGCGCGGGGCTTTTTATTAACCCTCACCTACCCCACCCCGGCCCTCCCCCATTTTCCTGCGGAAAATAGGGAAGGAGAAAGTGAAAGAGTGAACTATGCCAGAATATACATCGCTTGAAAAAATCCGTTTGGAGAAACTCGAAGAACTACGCGCCGAGGGGATCGAACCCTATCCCACCCGCGCTGAACGCACCCATACCAGCGCGCAGGCTATCGCTGAGTTTGAAGCCGCTGAGAAGAGTGCTGCGGAAGGCGAGACTCCAGAAGTCAAGGCCACACTGGCGGGACGTATCCGCGCATCCCGTCCGATGGGCAAACTGACCTTTGCGCACATCGAGGACGGCGACGGCAAGATCCAGTTGTTCTTCCGCGTCAACGAAATCGGGCAAGATAAGGTGAATTTCTTCAACGAGATGTTCGACCTGGGCGATTTCATCCAGGCGACCGGCGTGATGATGCGCACCCGCACCGGGGAAGCCACGCTTCTTGTCCACGACTTCAAGCTGCTCGCCAAATCCGTGACGCCGCTCCCGGCTGCAAAAGATGAGACGCTCGAGGATGGCACCGTCGTCCGACACGCCGCGCTGGAAGACCCGGAACTACGCGCCCGCCAACGCTACGCGGACCTGGCCGTCAATACTGATGTGCGCGAAACATTCCGCAAACGCGCTACACTCGTCAAGGCTTTGCGAAAATTCCTGGATGATAAGGGTTTTCTCGAAGTCGAGACACCTATCCTGCAACCGCTGTATGGCGGCGCGGCAGCCCAGCCTTTCACTACCCACCACAACGAACTCGACCAGGATATGTACCTGCGTATCTCATTCGAGTTGTATCTCAAACGCCTGCTGGTCGGCAACCTGGAGAAAGTCTACGAGATTGGCCGCGACTTCCGCAACGAGGGCGTATCCTACAAGCACAACCCGGAATTCACCCAGTTGGAGTTTTACTGGGCTTATGCCGATTACTTGCAAGTGATGGAACTGACCGAGCAAATGGTCTCGTATGCCGCCAAAGAAGTGACAGGGGGTTACAAAGTCACCTATCAGGGCCAGGAACTGGACTTCACACCTCCCTGGCGGCGGCTTGGAAATGCGACAGGGCATCCTCGATACCAGCGGCATTGACATCGCTGAACATACCGATGCCAAGTCGCTTTTCAAGGCGATCGTTGCAAACACAAAAACCACACGCCTGACCCGTATGCCACGCGCGGCAAACTGATCGATTTCCTGGTCAGCGAGTTCCTGGAGCCAACCCTGATCCAGCCGACCTTCCTGTACGATTATCCGCGCGATATTTCGCCGTTGGCCAAGTCCAAACCCGGCGATCCGCTGACAGTGGAACGCTTCGAGGGTTATGTTTCCGGTTTTGAGTTATGCAACGCCTTCACCGAGTTGAACGATCCGCTCGACCAGGAGCAGCGTTTCCTCGAAATGGGCCGCGATTACGATGCGGATGATGAGGAGCGCCATCCGCTCGATGAAGATTACCTGCGCGCCATGCGCTACGGCATGCCCCCCAACGGCGGATTTGGCATGGGCGTGGACCGGCTGGCAATGGTTCTCACCGACAAACACTCCATCCGCGAGGTGCTGCTCTTCCCGGCATTGCGCAAGGAAGAGAAAGAAGAGTAGAGTAAACAGGGCAGGATTTACCTTGCCCTGTTTGTTTTACAGTAAAAGGAATTCCATATGACTGGTATCTCCACAGATCAGGAACACCAAATCAAGGAACTGATTGCCAAAGGCCAAAAAATTGCTGCCGTCAAACTCTACCGTGAAATGACCGGCGTTGGTTTGGCCGAAGCGAAAGATGCGGTGGAAGCAATTGAACGTGGCGAATCCGTTATCACTCCCATGCCTGCACAGATCGGTGAACCTGCTTCTGCCCTGGAAGATCAAATCAGACAATTGCTGACTGCACGAAAAAAGATCGATGCTGTCAGGGTATATCGTGAAGCCCACAACTGCGGACTGAAAGAAGCCAAAGACGCAGTGGATGCCATCCAAACCGAAATGCGCAGGGAAGACGTATTCCAGCATGCCGTCCACACCTGCTATCAGCGACGATCCTTTTGCAGAAGATAAACAACGAAACCGCAAATTTCTGGGCTTTATCCTGGCATTCTATTGATAGGCGCGCTCGTATTTTTCTTATTAGCCAATAACGGATTCTAAAAACATGCCCAAATCAAACTGGATTCTCATTGCAGGCGACATCCTCGCTCTGGCGGTAATCACTGTCATCGGCTTTGCATCCCACGGCGAAACGGACATTTCCTTTGCGCCGCGCATGTTCACCACCTTCATCCCGCTGGTAGTCGAGCTGGTTCCTGATCGCGCCCTGGCTGGGACTGTTCGATGCAAAAACATCTTCCGAAATGAAACAACTCTGGCGTCCGCCGCTGGCGATGCTGCTGGCTGCCCCGATGACCGCCATCCTGCGAGCCGCGATACTGAATGCAGTTGCTTTGCCATTGTTCACGATTATTTTGGGTGGAAGCGCGGCACTAGGGATGCTGGTCTGGCGCTGGATATATTTTTTGCTGAACCGCAAAGCTCGCTAATCACGCCAAGAAAATGGTTTTTATCTTTGCGCTCTTTCCCGAAGGACATCGGAACGATGTGCGTGCTTGGCGGTTTAATTCCAACCTCTTTTCATTTCGAATGATAAAATATCCCCAATGGACGAACCCGCCCTCATCAAAGAAGCCCAGCGCGGCGACCTAGACTCCTTCAATACCCTCGTCCTGGCCTACCAGGATAGGCTCTTCAACACCGCCCTGCGCATCATGGGCGACGAAGATTCGGCTGCCGATGCCACGCAGGAAGCCTTTCTCTCGGCCTTCCGTGCCATCAAATCCTTCCGCGGCGGATCGTTCAAGGCCTGGCTGCTGCGCACCGTCACCAATGCCTGCTACGATGAACTGCGCCGCCAGAAACGCCGCCCCACCACCCCGCTCGAACCGGAAACCGACGACGGCGAAGAAATGGAAACCCCGCGCTGGCTGGCCGATCCGTCCATGAGCCCCGAGGAAGAAGCCGAAGCCGACGATCTCGAACATGCCATCCAGCACTGCCTGGACGAACTGCCGGTTGATTTCCGCACAGTGGTCGTTCTGGCCGACATTCAAGGGATGGATTACAAAGAAGTCGCTCGCACCGTTCGCGTTCCGCTGGGCACCATCAAAAGCCGTCTGGCGCGTGCGCGCCTGCGTCTGCGCGAGTGCCTGCAGGGCTTCTGGGAACTTTTACCCGCTGCCTTTCGTCTGGAAGATGAGGGCATCCGCACATGACCCAAACACCTTCTTTCCGCGATGTAGAAAAACTTTCCGCTTATCTGGATGGGCAACTCAAACCGTCCGAAATAGCGCGTCTTGAAGCGCGCCTCAAAACGGACCCCGAGCTTGCTTCCGTCTTGCAAGACCTGCGCGAAACCCGGGGTGTTCTCCGTCAACTCCCCCAGCGACGTGCTCCCCGCAACTTCACATTGACTCCCAAAATGGTTGGTCAGAAACCGCCCATGCCGCGCACCTATCCGGTTTTCCGGTTTGCAACCGTGCTGGCTACCTTGCTGCTCTTCTTCACCTTTGCGACCAACTTCATGGCCCCCCGCTTAGCTCGAACGGCGGCGCCCTATCCTTATGGAATTGGTGGAGGAGGCGGTGGCGGAGATGCAGAGCCTGAACTGGCAATGGAAGCCCCACTCCAGGATCTCGCCGAACCTGCCGAAGATCCCGCACCTGCTGAAGAACCCGCGGAAGAACCTGCAATGGAAGAGTCTGCTGCACCCGAAGCACCTGCCGAGCCAGCCGCTCCTGCAGCGGAAGAACCTGCCTCCGCACCAACTGAAGGGGCTGCCCACCGCTGACGACAGCGCCCGCGCTGAACCAACGATGCAGCCAAATGGAATGGAAAAATCAGCTCCGGGAGAAGCCTACGCCCAGGAAATCCCGCCAGAACCTGATGCGGCTGCACAAGTACAACCAGCGCAGCCGCCTATCGGAGCCACCTGGCAAATTATATTGGCTGGCATTGCCATCCTCAGCGCGATCATCGCCCTTATCCTTCGTTACACTACAATCCGCAAATGGCGCGCGAAAGCCAAATAAAGTTTTGCCCTCGCTGTGGGACAGCCGTAAAGCGTGAAGAACGCTTTGGCAAGACACATCCGGTTTGCCCCCAATGTGAATGGATACATTTTGAAGACCCGAAAGTCGCTGCGGCTGTCCTGGTAGAACAGGATGGCCGCATTCTGTTGGCACGGCGCGTCAACGAGCCTTATCGCGGCCTGTGGACTCTGCCTGCCGGTTTCGTCGACGCGGGCGAGGATCCGGCCCGGGCCGCCGAACGGGAATGTTTAGAGGAAACAGGCCTTTCGGTCCGCGTGGTGCGCGTGCTGGATGTCATCGCAGGGAAAGAACACGAACGCGGTGCAGATTTCGTCATCGTTTATCAAGCGGAAGTGCTGGGCGGCACATTGTCCCCGGACGATGATGCCGACGCAGTCGAATGGTTCGCATACAACAACCTGCCTCCCCTGGCCTTTTCTGCCACGCGCAAAGCGTTAAGTCAGCATATAAAATAGCCAAATAGAACTATTCTAAGCATCTTGCAATGGGGGAATTTGGTGTGCTATACTCCAATTACCAACCCATTTCATTCTTTTTTGGAGGAGAAAAATGCAAGTAAAAGTCCTGAAACCCTTTGTTTTTCTTGTTGTGGTGATAGCGATGGTCAGCCTGGCTTGCCTTGGTGGAAGCGAAGAGCCGGCGCCAGAACCACCCCCACCGCCGCCCGCCGAAGAACCCGCGCAACCGGCAGAGGAGCCAGCCCAGCCAGAAGAACCTGCCGAAGAACCCGCTGAGCCACCCCAGGCTGAAGCGCAAGAATTCTTCACAGAAGAATTCGATAGCGGCAATGAAAACTGGTCTTTCTTTGTTGTAGATGGGTCAAAGAATGTGCCAGATTTTGTAGGGGACGAACTGGAAGACAACAGTTCACTCTACACCGAAGATGGCCTGCTGATATTCGACATTAACGACGAATACCAGTGGGTGTACGCTTTTTATGACCCGTACGAGTACAAGAATGTAAGCCTGGAAGTTGTGGCTGAAAACCGGGGCATCAATAACAATAACGTCAGCCTGATATGCCGCTACACTGAGGACGAGGGCTGGTACGAATTCAACATTGCGAACAACGGTCTCTATTGGATTTACCATGCAATCGTAAACCCTGAAGGAAAAGTTGTATATAGCAAACTGGCTGACGGCGGCTCAAACAAGGTCAAACAAGGCAAGGAAATTAATACATACAAAATTACTTGCGAAGAGCGTACTCTGACCATGTGGATCAATGGCAATGAAACCCGCCAACTGGATGATAACAACTTCGTGTTGCGCGGCGGCCAGGTGGGCGTTTCAGTTTCTTCGTTCAACCTATTGCCCATCAAAGTGGAAGTCCAATCCATTGAGATCAGCGAACCGTAAATCATCTTCAATCAAACCCCAAGGGCCACCTTTTGCGGGTGGCCTTTTTGTATACTGAATATGCTACAATGAATTAGTCATGCAAAGCACACCCAACCTGCGCCCTTCTCCCATCGCCGGAACGTGGTACGAAGGAAAACCAGAGACTCTCGAACGCAACATCGACACTTATTTGGATAGCGCAGAACTTCCCGAATTGCCCGGAGATGTGATCGCTGTCATCGCGCCGCATGCCGGGCACCGCTATTCCGGGGCTGTGGCAGGCTACGCTTTTGCAACGCTTCGTGGCCGCACCCCCGACCTGGTCGCCGTTATCTCACCTATGCATCACCCCTATGTGGAACCGTTAATCACCTCCAGTCACGAGGCATATTCCACACCCCTGGGCACGATCCCCATTGACAAATCCGCTATAGACGAACTTGACACCGCCTTGCAAGCAGAACTGGGCATCGGTCTCTCCCCCGTCCCACGCGACCCGGAGCATTCGCTCGAAATCGAATTGCCCTTCTTGCAGCGCGCCCTGGAATCCGATTTCAAGCTGCTGCCTGTCATGGTACGCGTGCAGGATCCGCGTATTTCCGAAGGGTTGGGCAAAGCGCTGGCAAGTGTGCTGCGCGACAAAAACTATGCCCTGGTCGCCAGCACGGATCTGTCGCATTTTTACGATCAGGAAACCGCCAACAAATTTGACCGCGAAATGCTGCGTCAGATCGAATCCTTCTCACCAGAAGGTGTCTTCGAAGCCGAACGCACCGGCAAAGGCTTTGCCTGTGGTCACGCCGCCGTTGCGGCTGTGTTGTGGGCATCCAGGGAATTGGGTGCCGATACAGTCAAAGTGCTGAATTATGCTACCTCCGGCGATGTGACCGGGGATTACTCCGGCGTAGTCGGCTACGGGGCAGCAGCCGTTTTGAAAAGCAAAACATAAAAAGCTCTTTACTGTTTCAAAAATTCGCAGTATCTTAATCTCATGACCGAATATGCTCAAATCGCCGTTAACGTCCCGTCTGTGGCGGGCGTTTTTGATTACGATGTCCCGGATGAACTGGCTGGGGAAATTGGCGTTGGGAAACTGGTTGTTGTCCCTTTCGGGAAACAGACTGTTCAGGGGGTCATCCTGCGCTTCGTGGATCAACCTTCCGTTTCCGACACAAAAAGCATCCTTGAAATCTTAGACCCTGATCCCGTTCTAACCTCTACGCAAATCGCCCTGGCCAAATGGATGGCAGAAGCAACGCTATCCCCGCTGGCTGCGATCATCAAATTGATGCTGCCATCTGGTTTAAGTCAGCAGGCAGATGTTTTGTACACGCTGCGGACGATGGACCATAGACCATTGACCGAGGACGGTCCACGGTCTATAGTCAACGGTCTCTCTAAAGTCAATGCCCGCATCATCAAGTTGCTCACCGAACGCGGCCCCCTGCGCGGACGCCAGATCGATACCCACTTCCGCAATGTGGACTGGCGCAAGTCCGCCGAGTGGCTGGTGAGGCGCGGCGTTCTGGAGAAAAAGTCAGTGCTGCTCGCACCGCGTGTGCGCCCTAAAAACATTCGAGTGGTGCAGTTGGCCGCCCCACTCGAAGAAGTTGAAGCCGCATTGCCAGAACTAGGCCAAACTGAAGCGACACAGAAGCGCCGTTCCGCCGCGCTGCGTTACCTGATGCGCGAGCTGGACGAAGTCAACGTTTCGTGGGTGTATGCCGAGAGCGGCTGCAACCTGTCCGATTTGCAAATTCTTGAAGAGCGTGGGTTGATCGCATTGCGGGAAAATGAAATCTGGCGGGATCCATTGGAGAGAGTGGAGAGTAGAGGAATAGAGAGTAGTGGTATTCCTACTTTGACGCCTGAGCAATCACAGGCGTGGGAGCATATCCAAAAAGCATTCTCACAATCTGCCCATCAACCATTCCTGTTACATGGCGTGACTGGTTCCGGCAAAACCGAACTCTACATCCGCGCGGCAGAAGAAGCGGTGCGGCGCGGCAGACAGGCCATCATCCTCGTACCTGAGATCGCGCTCACCCCGCAGACCGTGCGGCGTTTCCTGACGCGTTTCCCCGGCCAAGTGGGGCTGATCCATTCCAAGCTCTCCGAGGGCGAACGTTACGATACCTGGCGGCGCGCCCGCGCGGGCCTGCTCAAGGTGGTCATCGGGCCGCGCAGCGCCTTGTTCGCGCCCCTGCCGGACATCGGCTTGATCGCCCTCGACGAGTGTCACGATGGTTCATACTATCAATCTGAGCCGCCGTTTTATCATGCAGTCAGCGCCGCACAGGCTTATGCCCGATTAACAGGTGCGGTCTGTATTTTAGGGTCGGCCACGCCCAGCATCGTGCAGCGTTGGGATTCAGACTCTGGTTCAAGCATGCGGCTGGACTTGCCCAACCGCATCGCATCTGCGCAGGAGCACAAAGCGCATCAACACCTGGACCTGCCGCCTGTTTCCGTTATAGACATGCGCGAGGAACTCAAGGCAGGCAACCGCGGAATCTTCAGCCGTGACCTGTTACAGGCTTTGGGCGAAACGCTGGAACGCGGCGAGCAGGCCATTCTGTTCCTGAACCGGCGCGGCACAGCGACGTATATCTTTTGCAGGGATTGTGGATATACGTTGAAGTGTCCGCAGTGCGATACGCCACTAACGTTTCACGTTGTGCCGTTATCTCGTCATCCCGTTAACGGTTCAACGGGAACACGGGAAAACGCGCTTCAGTGTCACCATTGTGACTACACGCGCCAGAAACCGAGGAAGTGCCCCGAATGCGGAGGCGCACACATCCGCGAATATGGCCTGGGCAGCGAGCGCGTCGAAACTGAAGTAGGGAATTTGTTCCCAAAGGCGCGCGTGCTGCGCTGGGACTGGGAAACCACCCGTCAGAAGGATGCCCACGAAATCATTTTGAGCCATTTCGCATCTCATCGCGCGGACGTGCTGGTTGGCACACAGATGCTGGCTAAAGGATTAGATCTGCCGCTGGTCACGCTGGTGGGGGTGGTGCTGGCGGACGTTGGCCTGAGTATGCCCGATCCGTTTGCAGCGGAGCGTGTCTTCCAGGTGCTGACGCAGGTCGCCGGGCGCGCCGGGCGCAGCGTCCGCGGCGGGCAGGTCATCATGCAGACCTTCCAGCCGGAGCATCCGGTTATCCAGGCGGCATCGGAACATGATTACGCAGGATTTTATGAGCAGGAACTGGCCGGGCGGCGCGGGTTGGGCTATCCGCCATTTGGACGGTTGGTGCGGCTGGAGTATCGTCACCGGGAGAATGACCGGGCAGAGATCGAAGCCCAGAAAACGGCGAGCAGGCTGCAGTCCCGGATAGAAGCGGAAAGTCGTCATCAAACGACATTGATTGGCCCCGTCCCCTGTTTCTTTTCCAAGCTGCGCGGAGAGTATCGCTGGCAGATCGTACTGCGCGGACCTAAGCCGGTTGAAATCTTGCAGGATCAGCGTTTTGATGGCTGGCGGGTTGAAGTAGACCCGACATCTTTGCTATAATCAGGCTAATTCGCCCAAAGGAGAGACAAATGCAAAGTTTTACTCGCGGCTGGTCATTTCTAACACAGGCCTGGGGGATGGCTTTCAAGGATAAGGATTTGATCAAGCCGTCGATCTATGCACTGGGAGTGGGGTTTGTTGTTTCTGTGATTGGCATCGTCCCTATCGTGGGCGCATATTTGATATTCGGTGAATCAGGCTTCGGTCAAGTGTTGACGTTCTTGCTTGGCGCATTGATGGTGTTCGCGAATTTCGTGGTCGCGTATGTTTTTTCAGGCATGACGGCTTATCTGATCTTCGGCTATCTCTCTGAAGGCGATGGCCGCATGGACAAAGCCTGGGCAATCGTAAAGCGCGACTTTTTCGACATCCTGACCCTGGCGGCGGCTTCGACTGCGGTCAACATGCTCAAGAACCTGGCTCGTAAACGCAGCAACAGCCGTGGCGGGAACATCCTGGCCGGGCTGGCGCGTTCGGCAACCGGTTTGCTGGATGTGCTGTGGACGGAGGCGTCTTATCTGATCTTGCCTGCCATGGTAATTGACGATCTAAATCTCAAAGACGGCATTCAGCGCATCTGGGACATCACTAAGGCTAATCTGTTACTGATCGGTATCAGCACGGTTGGTGTGCGCTTTGTGACCGGCTTGATCGGGTTTTTGCTCGGGCTGATCGGTGCTGTGATCGGATTCGTGGTCGGCTACGGGATCATCAGCCTGCTCGGCGCTGAGATACTTGGTCTCGTGCTGGGAATTGGTCTTGGCGGAATGATCTTCTTTACATTTGTGCTGGTTGCCAGCGTAATCAGCAGTTACACCGGGACAGCCTATCATACCTGCCTGTATATCTGGGCGCGCGATGCGGAAAAAGCGCAAGTTGCAGGCCAATCAATTCAAGTAGCAGCCCCGGCCCCATTGGCTGCCGTTTTGGGATAATCTATGACACAACCACTGCAACCCCGCCGTGAAGTACTGACCTGGAGCGATGTCGATCGCCTGATCGACCATCTTCTGCCACAATTCAAACGCGAATTCACAGCCATGGTGATGATCACGCGCGGCGGCATTATTCCCGGCGGGATGCTGGCCGAAGCCATGGACATCACCCACCTGCTCACTGCTGCCGTGGATTTCCCGGCCCAGTCCGAACAGGAACAGAATAAATTGATGGCCTGGCCGGATTTTATCCAATTCCCGGATGACGAACTGCTGCGCGGACGCCCAACCCTGATCGTGGATGATGTCTGGGGTTCGGGGCGCACCATCACGGCTGTAAAGAACCGCGTTTCTTCGGCAGGCGGGTTCCCGGAAACCTGCGTATTCCACTTCAACCCCCATCGCAATTTATTTGGCAAAGCCCGCCCGGATTACTATGCTGCTATCACTGATGCCTACATCATCTTCCCCTGGGAAATCGATCGCGGCCCGGACAAGGTTATCTTAGGCACTTTTGAACCGTAACCATGCACATTCTCAGCGTTGAACCTGCCCAGAAGCTGAAACTGCTTCATCAAAACGAGTACTTCGAGGGGTTGGATGAAGGCTTGTTCAACCAGGTTGCCAAACACATGCAGTTGCGCGAGTATGAGCGCGGTGAAGTTATTTTTTGGGAAGGCGATCCCTGCGCCGGCCTGCACATCATCGAGCAGGGTTTTGTAAAACTATATCGACTTTCCCCGCAAGGTCGCCAGTACATCGTGCGTGTTTTGCAGGAAGGCGATACCTGCAATGAAGTTCCTACCTTTGACGGGGGTACGAATCCGGTCAATGTGGAAGCGTTGGAGACCACGCGAGTGTGGGTCATCCAGGCAGACATTTTGCAAGATTTACTTCGAAAGCATCCTGATTTCGCACAGAAAGTGATCAACAATCTGGGCAAAAACCTGCGCGGGCTGGTGCGGATGGTCAGCGAGATGGCTTTTTACCAGGTCACGCACCGGCTGGCACGCCTGATCAGCGAGCAGCCACCTGCCGAACTGAGCGGTACTCCCTGGACGCAGGAACAACTGGCTGCACGTCTGGGAACCGTCCGTGAAGTGGTGGCACGTTCACTTAAGGAACTGGAACGCAGCGGCGCCATCCACATGGAGAAACGACGCATCGCCATCTCGGACCCAGACGTGCTTGAACAGTGGGCACAGCCGTGGAATTGAAATTGTTCCGAATACGTTCTTCCCTTCCACGTAACCCCCTTACCAGATAAAACATTCCAGGCAGATGTCAGCATCATGGCCCCAAAAACGCCTGCACCAAGAGGCGTGGTCAGCGCGTACCAGGCCGGGATCCCCAGACCGCGCGACGCCAGAACCCGCCAGAAGATTAGATAGCCCCACAGCGCCAGCGCCTCGATGAGCACCACACTTCCTTCCAAACTCGAACCTGTCACCGTTAAAACCACCCCAGATCCCCCAGGCCGGTAACAGCAACGCCGCCACAAGGCCAGGAAGGCTCCAAATACCCCCAGCAATAGTAAACCCCGGTCGTCTTTCAGCCCGAGATAGATATTCTTGGTCCAGCCTTCCCACATCTCTGCCAGGGACGTGTACATACGCGTGGACGCCACTTCACGCCCATCCGCCACTACCAGCCGATAGCCTTTTCCCTTTACCAACACGGCCAGGTCTTTGTCTTCTACAATCGATTTTTTGATGGCTGCATGCCCACCGACCGCTTCGTAGACACCACGACTGATGAAGATGAACTGCCCATTGGCAATTGCATCCTTACGGTTAGGATCATTGACCTTGCGCGGCGAAAACCCAACCGAGAGCGCCAGCATGACCAGCGGCAGCACCGTCCGTTCCCAGAAAGTCAGCATGATCTGCTTCGTCATGATGGTGAACAGGTCAGCTTGGGTCTCGATGGTCTTAGCATACACTGAAGCTAATGCATCCGGCGTGACGAAGGTATCCGCATCCACGAAGCACAGCCATTCGCCGTGAGCTATGGCTGCAGCCTGGGTCAAAGCATGAGGCTTTCCAGCCCAGCCTGAGGGGAGGTCTGAACCGTTGATAACCTTAACGCGGGCATCTGATGCCGATAGCCTGGATAATATCTCTGGCGTGGCATCCGTCGAACGGTCGTCCAGAACAATGATCTCTAAGTTGGGATACGTCTGCGCCAGCAACGCCTCCACACAACGCCCGATGTTGCGCTCTTCGTTGCGGGCAGGCACACAGACCGAGATGATTGTTGGATTTTTTGGCGCTGGTTCGGGCTTAACCACAATATAGAGTGTGTACTGATTGTGCAACCAAGTAATGATGAAGATTCCAATCAGGAAACAAGCGGAAGAGATGATGTGATAGGGCATTATGTGATTATAAACAATAGGAGCCAGATGATCCTGGCTCCTATTTGTTTCCACTAACATCTTTCTAACATACTAACGCAAGGCAGCCCACCAAGGGTCAACCTGAGTTTGGACGAGAACCGCCTTAACGACTAGGCGTTTCAAATAAGTGCCGGCTGTTTCATTGTAGTCAGCACAGGTTACCAGTGTCAGCCAGGATTTGTCTTCATGCCGCAAGATGGATGAATTCCTCGCAGCTTAATTCCTTGACCGATTTGACTTCGTAAATAGAGCAAGTCTCCAAAATGAATGTACGAAGATTTTGTCGCCTGCCTTCAGCTTGTGTAGGTTAGCGAACGGTCCCGCCTGCCCGTACGACAAGGTGACGTGACTAGTCAGCACACTGTTGCCAGCAAGTGCCGGGGAAGGCTGTGCCTTCCAGCCAACCGGCCTGGTTCAACAACCAGTTGACATCCCAGGTTCTGCCCTTCTTCGGAACGCCTACAATCAGGTAGCTCCAGCTTGAGAGCCGGCACTTCCAGGGTGACACCATTGATGGCATGGTAGCTGGTAACCGGAAGACTGCTCAGATCGGTGATCCGGCCGGGCGCAAAACCGGTCGACGGGGCCGCGCTACTCGGGCCGGAGGCAGCTCCGCCACCTCGTCCGGCCTCTGCCACGTACACCACCCCCACCAGTTGGAAGGGCGACGCTGAAGTTGCGGATGAAGTCGGTGCCTACCGCAACGCCGTTACCTGCCAGGTCGTTGCCCGCCAGGTCTTGCAACGTGGCCGTGCCACAGGCGAACAACTGGTACAAACCATCTGGCAGCGCGCTGGCCAGGTTGAGCGTGGCTGTGAAGGTGACGTTATCGTAGGTAACAGAGTTGATCGTAACTTGCGCATCGCCGGGATCGACCCCAACGCCTGTCTTCACGTCCCGACAGGAGGTTGTTTTAGGAAACCTGGCCACTGTACCTTCTGAAAGCAGCAGGTAGTTGGCCACATCGGTGACCCGATCCCCAACGGATGTGTCGTCCATATCTTCATTGAATTTGACAAGCAACTGCGTGATGCCCACCGTGGCAATTTCACCCTCGGCCAAAATGCCATCGCCAGTATCCGTGTTGGTGTTGACTGTTGACACTTGCGGCGGCCCCGGCGCAACCCCGTATGTCACGGTGTTGTCCGCGCTGGTACTGGCCAGGTTTCCAATACCTGCTGAACCTGCTGAATTTTGCGCTGCGCCAGCTGGAATGGATGCAATAACAGTAACTTCACTCGTCATGCCACTGACAGCCACATTGTAGGTTGTTGGACCACCTGTAATTACTGCTGTAGTTGCGCCTGCAGTGCCAGACAAAGTGACATCCGTCAACGGATTATCAAAGCCAGTGACCGCCTCGCTGAAGTCCACGTCTAAAGTTGATTGGGGAGGCGCTGGTCGGATCAGCCTGCCCTATTGCCTGCTCAATGGTCACTGTTGCGGGCGTCTCACCAACCGCACCGAAGAAGTTCGCTCGCGCGCCTGCCGCGGATAAACTGGTAACTTCAACAGTGACAGATGTCAGTGTCTTAAGTAACATCTGCCAGCAAAGCGATGGCCAAAGATAGCCGGATCATTGCGATCTTCATATCCAGTTACATCACACCGCATGCGGTCCAGGCCATTGACCAAATAATAGTGGTCTGCACTTTCGGCTCCAGGGATTACTCCACCGAGACCATCAGCCACCCAATCGTCGAACCAGTCTTGGAGGGTGACTGTACCTGTAGTAAATGTTGTAGCGTCGCTATAGTTGAAGGTCAGTCGGAAATTTGATGTGCCAAGAACACCTGTAGCTCCAAAGATATGTATATAAGCATAACTGTCATCGGGCACATCAATAGTGAAGGAACCAGCGGTTGAAATTTTTTGAAGCGTTAATTCCGTTATTAGCATTGTTAACTGCCAGTTGAACGGCCAAATTGAAGGTGCCAGCCGGATAAAGACCATTATCATTTATACCGTTTGGAGTTCCAGCACCGCTATAGGCAATTGCAGCCGCCTGGGTTAGATAACATTGGTTACCACTACCATCCCCGTCAAAACCTTCCCCCCCGTCAGCCCCGTTGATGACCACATCCGCGGTCAGGGGTATGGTAAATAGGGTCGTTGCCGCGTTCGGACGGGCCTGGGCCGTATAGGTACCTACACCAGTGGCCAGCAAGACCAACACCAAAAGGATAGCGTACAAGCGTTTTATGGACATGGCATTCTCCTCCAAGTAGGACTAGTTTGATTGCTTGCGCAATAATAACATACACCTATCATTTAGTAGGTGTAGAGTATTATTTAATTATTTATTACATGACGGGGAAAGTTGGCCCTGGGTTACATCTTAGTGCCGCCTGAAATGATGGCATTGGTTTGATATTACATTCTAATTGGCACTGACCAATTAGGAGAACAGCAACCGGTTTTGAAGCATCAGAATGAATTTTGAAATAAGTATTCTCACTTACAATGTTCTAGATAACCCTAACTGTCGACCCCCGCGCTGTCTTTTCCACCTCGATACGCGTTGGGAAGGCATCTTTCAATTCATCCAGATGTGTGATAACCAATATCTTGGCGAAATCACCTTTCACCAGATTGATGGCCTCGATCAGGCGCTGCCGTCCCTGTACATCCTGTGAGCCGAAGCCTTCGTCAATGACCAGGGTTTGCAGGCGGGCACCCTTGCGCTGCGCCAACACTTCCGACAAAGCCAGCCGGATCGCAAAGTTGACCCGGAAAGCCTCCCCACCTGAATACATTTCGTAATCCCGCAGCCCTGCCCCGTCGCTGATCTGGATGTCGAGCGTCTCTTTCAAGTCGTCACGCTTCCTGTCCTTGTACTCGGCCTGGGTTGAAAAGCGGATGCTCATCTGCCCGTCGCTCAGGCGGTCAAGCAGTTCGTTAGCGCGCGTCTCGATCTGTGGCAGGGCCTGCTCGATCAACAGCGCCGGGACACCGTCTTTACCAAAGGCGCGCTCCAGCGTCTTGTGACGGGCGATCTTGCGTTGCAATTCTTCTCGTTCGGCAGCATAATCGGACTTGCGCTTGCGCAGATCATCGAGCACGTCTACCTTCTGGCGCGCCGCGCCCACTTCCTGCGTAAGCTGGTTTTCCTGTTCCTGCAAACGCAGTAATTCATCCATGGCTGAATCAACATCCGGCGCCTGTGCTTCTGCTGCCGCCAATATAGCCAAAGCATCATCATGTTCTTTTTGCTGCGCTTCAATTTCCGATTTCCGATTTCCAATTTCCGATTCGAGATTGCCGATTTCATCTTCGATGGGTTTGAGCGCCGCGCGCGCTTTTTCCAGGTTTTGATATTCTTCTTCGGCAACGCGCTGTTCGGATTCTGCTTTTCGCGTGGCATCATGTGCAGCCGCATCATAGCCAAGCGCCGCCAGTTCTTTATCCACTTCTTTGAGCTGTTTGCGGACATCACCTGCAAAACTTTCTTGCCCCAGGCTGGTTTCAATTTCGGCCAGGCGTTTCTCACCTGTGGACTCCCACTCATCAGCCATTTTCCGCATACTTTCCAATCGCTCGGTAAGCTGGGCAATACGCGTAGATGCAGATTGACGTTCAACATCGATAGGTGCGTAATCCGCCAACCGCAAATCGTAATTCGTGATTTCCTCCGCCAGCGTTTTCATCTCAGTTGTGTTGGCACGATAACGGTCCCCTTGTGTTTTCCCTTCCCCCTCCAAACCGGCCAATGTAGACTTGCGATGTTCTTCGCTCAAATCTTGCCCACACAACGGACAAATTGCACCATCAGCAATCGAGAGCTGGTCAATGCGCGCTTTCAACTCGTCCATTTGGACTTTCAGCGTCTGATTTTCTGCGTTCAACTCGACCATCTTCTCACGCGCGGATACCGTTTGCTTTTCCAGTTCATCACGCTCGCCCATTTTTGCTTCCGCTTCAGCCAGCGATTTCTCTGCACTGGCAATTTGATCCTGCAATTCCTCGATCACCGAAGTTTGTTCGCTAACCGCTGATTGCTGAGAGCTAAGCGCTGAAAGCTCTTGCTCTAATTTCGCCTTCTCGACAGCGATCTCTTCCAGCAATGGGGCACGACGTTTCTCCTGCTCCCGGAATTGATTCGCGACCTCGTCCATGCGTTCGGACTTAGCCCGAGCCTGCTTCCATTTTTCGTAAGCGGACTCCACGTCCGCGGCGCGATCGAGCAGGTCGGCATAGGTGGCGCGTTCGGCTTCTCGGTCGGCGAGGCGGGCTTGCAGTCCGGAAAGATGCGTTTGAGACCGTTCGAGGGCAGCAACCAACGTCTCAACCATCTTGCGCTGGTTTTTGAGGGAGGCTTCTGCCGTCTTCAAACTTTCCAGCAAGGTTTCATGCGTTTTTCGCGCGGAGGCCAATCCTTTGAGTTCGCGCTCCAATTCGGCCAAACGCGCTTTGCGCCCATCTTCCTCGGCCAGCTCATTATCGATTTCAGTGATACGCCCGTCAATGTTGCGAACATCGTCCTCCAGCGTTCGGCGGCGTTCAGCAGTACGGATGCGATAGGTTTCCCAGGCCTCAAGGCCCAAGATGCTGCCGAGCACTTCCTTGCGTTTGCTGGCGGTTTGCTGGGTGAACTGGTCGGCCTTGCCCTGCAGGAAAAAGGCCGCGTTGACAAAGGTATCGTAATCCAGGCGCAGGATTTGTTCAATGCGCGCCTGCGTTTCGCGCATGGTTCGTTCCGTAAGCGGACGCCAATTGCCGTTATACGAGATTTGGGAATCGGGATTCGTTTCCAATTCCCGATTCTCGATTCCCAATTCTCGGATCTGGAACTCCAGGACAGTCCCCTTACCACGTGGAAGAGACCTTTGCACGCGATAAATATTACTTTCGTACCCAAATGTGAATGCAACTTCCGCCGCATCCGATTGCAAATTGACCAGCGACTCATCTCGTTTGCGCGCCTGCCCAAACAGCGACCAGGTGATCGCATCCAGCAGGGACGATTTGCCCGCCCCGTTCGAGCCGGAGATACAGGCCAGGTCAAAGCTGGTGAAATCCACTTCGATGGGGTCACGATAGGAAAGAAAACCGGAGAGACGCAGTTGTAAGGGAATCATGTTCGTAAATTATACTCGTTCGATGGTGTTCACTTTGAAGGTGGATAAACTATAATGCTCGGTTCTGTGATCCTGGTATAAGCAAGTTCGCAAAACCAACGCACAAGCAACCTCTTGAGAGTAGGATGTAACCATCCAACATTCAACGTTTCAGGAGGTTTTCTTATGCTGGTCGAAATCGAACGATTTGTCAATTGGGTACGTCGCTGTAGTCATGGTACGCGTACTTTGAATGGTCTCAGGTATAATCTAAGTATCTGGAGACACAAATGATTACGAAAGAGAAAATTACTGCGCTCTTAGAAGAAAAGCAGGCTTATTTGTCTGCTGAATTCGGCGTGCAAAAGATTGGGCTCTTTGGTTCTTACGAAAAAGGTACCGCAGGCACAGGGAGCGATATCGATTTGGTCATTGAATTCTCCCGTCCGATTGGTTTTCGCTTCTTTGCCCTAGCAGAATATCTGGAAAAACTCCTGGGCGCGCCGGTAGATATTTTGACACCCGCCGGGATAGAAGGTATCCGTGTGTCCCGTGTGGCACAGGAGATTCAGGAAACTGTGGTTTATGTCTGAACGACAGGTTCGAGACTCTTTGCAGGATATGCTCGAAGCCGCTCGCCGCATCTTGCTGTACATTGAAAGCATGGATTTCGAACAATTTCGAGGAGATTATAAGACTCAGGATGCGGTGCTCCGTAATCTAGAAGTGCTTGGTGAAGCGGTAAAAAATATCCCTGATGATTTCCGGGATAAACATCCCGACTTACCGTGGACGGATATGGCACGCACGCGTGATCGCTTGATTCACCATTACTTTGGTGTAAATCTCGATGTAGTTTGGGGAATTGTAGAATTAGAATTGCCTGATGTGATTACCAAGTTGGAAACTATTTTGGAAGAGGGCTAATAGAAATCATTTCTCTTAGACTTGGCGATTTAGTATCATAAATAACCCCCATCAAAGGGGCTTTTGTTTTAACCGTACTATTTTCCTCGCTCCATTGACCCTTATACTAACCAACCCATTTATTTGTCTCGTACATGTATTCCTTGTTACTTCCAACGAGTGATGTTATCATCCATCATCATGTTCCAAGCCGAAACCGCCCGGTCACGCAGAAGGTTAGACTCTCATCATGGTGATCCTAGCCACCTTGCCCTGCTACTGCCTGGGTGCCATCGCCGTTGGGTTAGCTCCTGATCCAAATGCTCCTACTCCAACCCCCACCAGCACCCCCATCATCGCCACTGCTACCGGTACTCTGAGCATCTTCACGCCCACCGTCAGCCTGACCCCGATCATCCTGACGGGCACAGCCTCGCCCACGCCCACCGAGACAGCCACACCTACAACCACCAGTACACCCTTCCAGCCGATAACAGCCTCGCCCACTTCCACGCTTATTCCAACCTTTACATTCACTTTCACACCGACATCCACCCCCACGGCGACCTCCACCTATACATCAACGCCAACCCCCACTCGCACGTCCACCTCTACGCCAACAAACACGACGATTCCGATTACTCCAACCAATACAGCCACCCCCACCCCCACATCATTTTCTCCGTAGCATTCCCCTTCTGAATGACAGACATCCTACCATTTCTAAAATCTTTGTTATCCCTTCCCGGTCTTTCTGGTTACGAACCCCCCGTCGCGCGCCTGATCGAAAATGAGTGGCATCCACTTGTAGATGAACTCAGCTTGAGCCGCTTAGGTTCGGTGCATGGTCTCAAAAAAGGCGCGGGGGCAGCCCCGCGCCCGTCTATTATGCTGGCTGCCCACATGGACGCCATCGGCCTGATGGTTTCCCAGATCGAAGACGGTTTCCTGCGCATTACCTCCATTGGCGGCGTGGACCCACGCATTCTGCCCGGCCAGGCAGTCATTGTCCATACGGCGAAAGAAGACTTGCCCGGCGTGGTCGTCATGCCACCTCCTAAACTGCTCCCCCCCGAAGTTGGAACCGGCGTGGTGGACATCCCGCATCTTTTCGTGGACGTGGGCCTGCTTCCGTCAAAGGTAGCGAGTCTGGTCCGCATCGGGGACCTGGTCTCTTTCGGAACGGAAGTAGTCGAAATGTCCGGGGAGATCGTAAGCGGCCATTCGCTGGATAACCGCGCATCCGTTGCCGCAGTCACTCTGTGCCTGCAGGAGCTGGAGTCCAAATCCCACGCATGGGATGTATGGGCTGCGGCCACAATCCAGGAAGAAATCAATTACATCGGCGCATACACATCCGCCTTCCAACTGCGGCCCGACCTGGTAATTGCCGTTGACGTAACTTTTGCCAAAGGCCCCGGAGCCAGCAACTGGGAAACCTTTGATCTGGGCAAAGGCCCCTCCTTTGGGCATGGCCCAAATATCCATCCTTATCTTTTCAAGCAATTCAAGGAGTTGGCCGAACGGCTGGAAATCCCCTACGCGACCGAATTCATGCCAAAATCATCTGGCACAGACGGCATGGCCACACAGATCACGGCTGAGGGCATCCCGACTTTTGTGTTGAGCATTCCCATCCGCTATATGCACACCCCCGTTGAGATGGTGACGTTGAAAGATATTCAGCGCGTCGGGCGGCTGCTGGCAGAGTTTGTCGCCGGATTGAAACCTGACTTTGTCGATACTATCACCTGGGACGATTGATGTAAGGCACAAAATGTAAAATGTGAGAAGTAAAATGCAACCTTCTTACGAATTACGTTTTACCTTTTACCTATTACCATGAAAACCATTACCGCAAAACAACTCACTTTGCTCGAAAAACTTTGTAATGCTTGCGCCGTCTCAGGGGATGAGGGCCAGGTACGCAAGATCGTCTTGGAAGAAGTAAAGCCTTACACCGATGAAGTCAAAGTCGATGCGATGGGGAATGTGTTGGTCACCAAGAAAGGCAGTGGCGAACATCGTCCCCGCGTAATGTTAGATGCCCATATGGACGAGGTCGGCTTTATGCTGGTCTCGGATGAAGGCGATGGATTGTTTGGTTTCCAACCCGTCGGCGGGATCGATCCGCGCAACCTGCCCGGCAAGCCTGTGCTGGTTGGCAAAGAGGGTCTTCCCGGGGTAATCGGGGTGAAACCCATCCACCTGTCTGATTTGGATGAACGCAAACGCAAGCCTTCGTTTGAATCCCTGCGCATTGACATTGGGCCTGATGCAAAAGCCAAACCCGGTGATTGGGCGACCTTTGCGACCAGGTTCAAACGTGTTGGGCCTTCGATCATGGCCAAGGCCATCGATGACCGCATCGGCGTGGCAACGCTGATCGAGCTGGTCAAACACGCTCCATCGAACATTGATCTGCTGGCCGCCTTCACCGTGCAGGAAGAAGTCGGTTTGCGTGGCGCAAAGGTCGCAG
Organism: uncultured Chloroflexia bacterium; assembly: GCA_963791785.1. Classification (GTDB taxonomy): domain Bacteria; phylum Chloroflexota; class Anaerolineae; order Anaerolineales; family Villigracilaceae; genus JAABUE01. The sequence goes on from CAWBTW010000015.1 coordinate 172,235, forward strand.
CCTATGCCTTTGATCCCGATCTGGCTATCGCCATCAACTCGACGCCTGCTTATGACATGCCTAAACACGATTGCTCAGAAAATACTGCTTACAACACCAGGCTGGGATTTGGCCCGGCGATTTACGTTCATAACTTCGCCACCATCGATGATCCACGCCTGGTACGCTTCCTGAAAGAGACTGCCGAATCCGCAGGCATCCCCTATCAAATCCGGCAGCCGGGCGGCGGCGGGACGGATGCCGGCGCGATCCAGCGCTCGCGTACAGGGGTGCCGGTGGTCTCGGTTTCTGTACCTGGGCGATATGCCCACACCCCCATTGGCCTGTGCCGCGTGGATGATTGGAAGAACACGCTGGCCTTGCTGTTCGCTGCATTGCAAAAAATAACTCCAAATTTGATACAATCATAGAATGACTGGTATAGTTTCATCCCATCACCCAGACCTGCAACGCTTGGAGAAGATATTCCGCGCGTATCCAGATATTCAAGCTGTGTATCTCTTTGGTTCTACCGCCAGTGGAAAAACACATGCGAAAAGTGACCTTGACCTGGCTATTCTTCCAAGGAAATCATCCCTGCGCCAAAAAAAGTTGGATATCCTGACAGAGCTGGCTCGTGAAGGTTTTACAGATGTTGACATGGTTTTCCTGGATACCGAGGATGTAGTAATTAAGTTTGAGAGTATTCGCCAGAATCATTTGATCTATTGTGCAGAGGGTTTCGATGCCAACGCATTCTTCTCGTTGACATTGCGCCAATATTTTGATTTTGCTCCATATTTGAAAACGCAACGGGATGCTTATAAACGGAGAGTGCTGCATGATGGTAAGAGCCGAAGTTATCCGTAAACGCCTGAACAAGTTGGACGAATATTTGGAAATATTGATTGGTTTAAAAAAATATTCGTTGGATGAGTTCATAGCTAACCCGGAATATTATGGCAGCGTAGAGCGTTTCCTGCAGCTTGCTATTGAAACAACTCTGGATATTGGGAGTCACATTGTTGCAGATCTTGGCTTGGGGGAAGTAAATTGGTACAGCGATATTGCTTCTATTTTAGAAGAAAAGAAATTCATCACAGTAGAATTACGCGAAAAATGGATTCGTATGGTCGGATTCCGCAACATTCTCGTTCATGACTATCTTGAAGTAGATCGAGAAATTGTCTATGAAGTCTTACAAACTCGCCTGGGGGATTTAGAAGAACTCAAACAAGTATTTGCAAATTTCCTTTAGATACAAATATCTATGAACAGTCTAATCGCCTTAGTCGGTGCCGGGGAATATTTACCCGTAATGAACGAGATTGACCGTCACTTGCTTGCTTCGGTAGACACAAACGGACGCACGCCACGCGTGGTCTGCATGCCGACCGCCGCGGGGCAGGAAGGCGACGCCAGTGTGAATCGCTGGCTGAATATGGGCGTGGAACACTTCCAGGCCCTGGGCGCAGAAGTGACCGCCGCTCGCATCATTGACCGCGCATCGGCGGATGACCCGGAATGGGAATCTGCATTGGAGAATGCCGACCTGATCTATTTCTCCGGTGGCAACCCGATGTATTTATACGAGACCATGCAGGGCAGCCGCGCCTGGAACGCTGCACAAAAAGCCTGGGGGCGCGGCGCGGTCTACGCCGGCTGCTCGGCAGGCGCGATGATCCTGGCAAATAGAGTGCCTAACTTCCGTGCAGCCGGATTGACCTCGATAGAAGCGTTTCAGCTCTTCCCCGCCACATTTGTCATCCCACACTTCGACCGTATGCGCGGACTGTGGTCGGCTTACCTGTTTGCTGTTCGACGCCAGTTGAAGGATGACCAGTTCATCCTGGGCGTGGATGAGAACACAGCTTTAGTTGGCAAGCTCGATGGAACCTGGCAGGTAATGGGACAGGGTCAGGCGCATATCATCACCCGCGATAACCAACAGGATTTTAGTGCCGGGGAAGAAGTGCCCCTATCGTCCTGAGCGGAGCGCAGTCGAAGGACAATTTCCAAGAACAACACTGCGAGCAAATCCATTATGTGGTACAACATCCTTTGAGAACTTTATGAAAGAACTTATCAAAAAACTGACCGAAACCTTCAGCCCTTCCGGCTACGAAGATGCCATCCGTGAAGTTATTCTGGGCGAAATCCAGCCATTGGCTGACGAAATCCGTGTGGACACGCTGGGCAATATCATTGCGCGCAAAGGCGAGAAATCCACTAACGGCAAACGCGTGATGGTTGCCGCCCACATGGATGAGATCGGATTGATTGCCAATCACATCGATGAAAATGGCTTTGTGCGCTTCACTACCGTTGGTATCCCTTTTGCTCGTTACCTGCTGGGTGGGCGCGTCCGCTTTGTGAATGGTGTACAGGGCGTGATCGGCTCGGAAAAGCCCGATAAAGTCAACGTAATCCCACCCCACGATAAAATGTTCATTGATGTGGGCGCGACCAATAAAAAGGATTGCCCTGTTAAAGTGGGTGATGTGGCTGCTTTCGAGCGCCCATTTGTGGAGATGGGAAATCGCCTGGTCGCCAAGTCGCTGGATGACCGCGCGGGGGTGGCTGTTGCTATCGAAACGATGCGCAGGCTTGAGCGTAGTCCGAACGAGGTATATTTCGTCTTCACCGTGCAGGAGGAAGTCGGCGTGCGCGGCGCAACTGTATCGGCTTATGGTGTGGATCCTGAAGTTGGCATCGCTATCGATGTAACGCCTACCGGTGACACGCCCAACCCCTTCCGGCGTGAAATAGCCTTAGGGGCAGGCCCGGCCATCAAGGTCAAAGACAACCTGATGCTCTCTGATCCGAAAGTGGTCGCATGGATGGAACGCACTGCCCAGCAAGCCAAAATCCCCACCCAGCGCGAAGTGCTCACCGGCGGCAGTACCGATGCTCGTGCAATCCAGATCACCCGCTCCGGCGTGCCGACAGGCGGGCTGGTCATCCCCTGCCGCTACGTGCACTCGCCTTCGGAGATGATCGACTATAGCGATGTTGAAAAAGCGGTTAACTTGCTGGCCGCCATGCTCAACGCGCCCATACAATTAGAATAATGCGAAGATTTCTGACTTTTTCAATTTCCCTGTTCTTGCTGGCTGGCTGTTCTAATATCTCCTCGCTGCTTTCTACGCCTGAACCTGCAACCGCTTCGACAAACACCCCTGCCCCGGCAACAATCTCCACGCCCACCCCAACGCCCACCCCCGCCCCAGGCGGGCCGCGCACGCTGCGCATCTGGGTGCCACCGCAGTTCGACCCATCTGCAGAGACACCTGCAAGCGCAATACTCCAGGAACGGCTGGATGAGTTCGTAGCCCGCCGACCTGGTTTGCAAATCGAGGTGCGAGTCAAAGCCGAGGATGTTGTCAACGCATTGTCGAAAACGCAGGCAGCGGCTCCATCTATCATGCCAGACCTGGTAGCACTCTCTCGCACTGACCTGGAATCGGCCACTGCCATAGGATTGTTGCACCCATTGGATGGTCTTACTACCCTACTCGACGATCCCGACTGGTATCCTTACGCCCGCCAGATGGCACACATCCAAAACACTACTTTTGGCCTGCCCTTCGCGGGTGATGCGCTGGCGCTGATCGGATACGCAAACCCATTACCAGGCAGTTGGAATGAATTGCCGGAAGAAACGCTTTTTATCTTCCCGGCAGCCGATCCGCAGGCACTGTTCAGTCTGTCGCTTTATCTTTCGGCGGGCGGAGAATTAGTAAATGAGCAAGATCTCCCAACTGTCGATGAAGCTGTGTTGGCCGAGGTGCTTTCGTTATACACCCCTTCCGAGGAAGAAACATTCCTGTCTTCTATGGTCACAGAATACCAAAGCGATGAACAGGCCTGGAATGCCTTTCTTGAACAGCGCGGCAACCTGACTGTCAGTAGGGTTTCGAACTATCTGCGTGATCGAACACCCGCGCTGACGCTTGCTTCCATCCCCGGGCTGGAAGCCGGTCAGTACACCCTGGCAACTGGCTGGAGTTGGGCGTTGGCCGGTTCCAACCCGGAAAATCAAGCCCTGGCCGTTGAATTAGCCGAGTTCTTGTCCGATAGCGTTTTTTTGGCGGAGTGGGGTCAGGCTGCCGGATATCTACCCACGCGGCCAACAGCCCTGGCGTCCTGGAGTGATGCGGGGTTTAAATTGGGGTTGGCGCAAACGGCTGAATCAGCCCATCTGGTTCCTGATCAAGGATTGCTTACCGTTGTAGCCCCCCTATTCACGGAGGCTACGCTTTCGGTCATCAATGGAGAGCAGCTTCCCGTTGAAGCAGCTCAATCCGTCGCTGAAGGAATAAAATAATCTGTTACCAGTTTTCATATCTGGCGTTAACACAAGCATGCTAGAATCATTTGAAACGATAAACTAAAGGAGTTACTATGCAAATCAGTAAGGCAATGGCCGACCTAATGAGCGCGCAAGTCGGAAATGAACTGGGCGCGTCCAATCAGTATCTTCAGATCGCAACGTATTTTGAAGGCGAGTCGCTTTCTAAACTGGCCAAATTCTTCTATGATCAATCCGAAGAGGAACGCGAGCATGCTTTGAAATTCGTGCACTTCCTGATGGAAGTTGGCGCAGAGTTGAGCATTGCGACTATCCCGGCCACGGAGACCGATATCGGCACAGCCGAAAAGGCATTTGAAATGTCGCTTGCCTGGGAGCAGGAAGTAACCCGTCAAATTCACGATATGGTGGATTTAGCCATAGAAGAAAAGGATTATGCTTCACAGGCCTTCCTGCAGTTTTTCGTAACCGAGCAGGTGGAAGAAATATCCACGATGGAGAGTATGCTCGACGTTGTCCGCAAGGCCGGTGAGAAAAACCTGCTGATGGTGGAAGCGTACCTAACTCACGGCGGATAGCAATAAGTTTTCTGATAAAAAGTACAGGCTCCCGGTTGGGAGCCTGTTTTTTTATCGGCACTTCTTATCCGCCTACAACCAGGCCCAGATCATCCACAGGCCGATCATGACAACTCCAATCGTAATGCGAATGGCAATCGACCAGCCCCAGCCCACCATCAGTGACCAGGCCACATTCAGCGCTTCACGCCATTTTCTGCGCCGAATGAATTCAACCAGGAACACACTTGCCGGCGCAGCAGCCAGCCCGGCAATAGGGGTGAAAAAGAAACTGATCACGAGGCTGACCACATAGCCAGTCCCGATTGAAAACCAGGAAGCGCCGCTTTCACGCGCTTTTCTGCCCATCATGACATTGTCTATTATGTTGCCAACGATCATCAAGATAGTGACAAGCACAAAGATGATCCAGCCCTTAACCCCAAAACCAGATACAACTCCATAAACCAATATCGCTATCCAGTTGATAAGTAATCCCGGAAAGACCGGGACGATCAGGCCAGCCGTACCAACGATGAGCGCGAACAGGGTTAGCGTTTCAACACCAACTTTTAACCAAAATTCGAGATCAGTGAGCATAATATATTTGACCGTGGACGATGGACGGTAGACCGTTTATTGTCGTCCACGGTCTGTGGTCTACTGTCTATGGTCTGATGATATCCACGCCGCCCATCCAGGGTCGCAGCACTTCTGGCACAACGATAGATCCATCTCCCTGCTGATAATTTTCCATCACAGCGATCAAGGTACGCGGCAAACCAAGCCCAGAACCGTTCAGGGTGTGCGGAAATTTGACCTTTCCGCCCTCTTCAGGCCGGTAACGGATATTGGCTCGACGCGCCTGGAAATCGGTTACATTCGAAACCGACGAAACTTCCAACCACTCATCGCAACCCGGAGCCCAGGCTTCGATGTCGTAAGTGATGGTCGAGCCAAATCCCAGATCACCGGTGCATAGCTGTTTCACGCGATAGGGAATGTTCAATTCTTCACAGGTCTGCTCGGCATTCTCACGCATCTTCTCGACCCAACCGTCCAACTCTTCCGGCTTGCAGTAGATATACATCTCTACCTTGTCGAACTGGTGCCCACGCTTGATGCCGCGCACATCCCGCCCGGCGCTCATTTTTTCACGGCGAAAGCAGGGCGTATAACCCGTGTACAGGCAAGGCAGGTCGGCTTCTTCCAGGATTTCATCCATGTGATAGCCAGTTAACGGGACTTCAGCGGTCGGCACGAAATACAGATCTTCTTCGTGATCCTTATACAGGTTATCAGCAAACTTGGGCAATTGTCCCGCGCCATAAACCGTCTCAGTCTTAACCATGAAAGGCAAATACTTCTCGGTGTAACCCTGGCGAATATGCAGGTCGAGCATAAAAGCAATCAAAGCTCTTTGCAAACGCGCGCCGGGGCCACTCAACACATAGAAGCGCGAACCGGTAATCTTTGCCCCGCGCTCAAAGTCAATGATGCCAAGTTCTGGCCCCAAGTCCCAGTGTGGCTTGGGAGTGAAATCAAACTTTCGCGGCTCGCCCACCGTTTTGGTGACCACGTTTTCGTCCTCGTCCTTACCATAAGGTGTGCGTTCATCCGGGATGTTTGGCAGTTCGGACATCAGCGACTGGAGTTCAGCATCCACTTCGGCCAATTCCGCATCCATAGCGCTGATCTTATCCCCGACAGCGCGCATCGCTTCAATCTTGGACTTGCGGGCTGCTTCGTCTTTCATTTTGCCAATCTCTTTCGAGACGGCATTCCGCTCCGCCTTGAGTGTTTCCGCTTCGGTCAGCAACGCGCGGCGTTTCTCATCCAGTTGCAGGATGGAATCGACCGGCGACGTGTCCATCTGGCGGTCCTTGAGCGACTTGCGCACAACATCTGGTTGTTCGCGAATGAGATTGATATCTAACATGGTAGTACCTCCGTAGAAATAGAATACGCCCCCGTCCTGGCAGGACGATTACCGGAACATTCGTTCCGGCACGCGGGGGCGTATCGTGGTACCACCTGCTTTCATCATCACCCCCTCTCCTCTCAGGAGAGGGCCGGGGTGAGGTCACTCACGGCAATAATCTCGGCTCACGCTGTAACGGGCGTCATCCCGGCTCTCTTACGGTAGCATTCTTTGCATACCCCTGCAAGAGCGACTGTCCTGCAACATTTCTCAGGGCACCGAAGGGGAGTTCACCGCCTGGCTGCCTGCCTCGCACCAAACCGGCAGGTCTCTGAACAGTTGCGCGGATACTTATCTCCGGGTGGGTCTTGTAATGGATTGCATTATACACGTCTGGAGAGGGATGTCAAGTTGAGCAATATAACTTATACTCACATAAGCATGCTGAAAGGCAAAGATAAAATAAAGCGCCTGCAATATATCGCAGGCGCTATATACAAACGGAATTAAAAGTTAGGGTAGAGACCTCAATAGCATCAATATCCACGATCGAGCCACTGGCATGCAAATAATTTCACGGTGTGCTCTCCTGCTCCCAGATCCCCGCTCGCCCACTCCGCCTGCCAAGCCCGTGTCGCACTGTATTGGTTGATCGTGCCTTCCAGAACATCATCCACATACACTTCCATTGTCCCGCGATTGTAGTAGCCTGTATAGACCAGGATGATCTGCGAGCCTTCAAAGGTGAATTCAGCCGTGTTCCCGGTTGTAGTCGAGTAGTGAATGCCACCTTGATAGGGGCCTGAACCTGTGAAGATGTTCCAACTGCCACTATAGACCCAGCCAGCATGTGTATCGTCATACTTCCCTATTCCGGGCGGTGGTGGCGGCGGCTCATAGGTCTTGACCTCGATCGCATCGATGTCCACCGTTGCTCCACTGGCATGTTCAAACCTGACCGTGTGTTCTCCTGCCCCCAGGTCTCCACTTGCCCATTCTGCCTGCCACATCCGCGTTGGGCTGTATTGGTTGATCGTGTCCTCCAGGACATCGTCCACATACACGTCCATGGTCCCGCGATTGAAATAACCTGTATAGACCAGGATGATCTGCGAGCCTTCAAAGGCGAATTCAGCAGATGACGACCCTGGCGTGGTCGAGTAGTGAATGCCACCTTGATAGGGGCCTGAACCTGTGAAGATGTTCCAGCTACCACTATATGCCCAGCCTGCATGTGTATCGTCATACTTCCCTATCCCAGCCGGTGGAGGCGGCTCATAGGTCTTGACCTCGATCGCATCGATGTCCACCGTTGACCCACTGGCATGTTCAAACCTGACCGTGTGTTCTCCTGCCCCCAGATCTCCACTTGCCCATTCTGCCTGCCAGGCACGCGCTGCACTGTATTGGTTGATCGTGCCCTCCAGGATATCATCCACATACACATTCCATGGTCCCGCGATTGAAGTAACCCGTGTAGACCAGGATCAACTGCGAGCCTTCAAAGGTGAATTCAGCCGTGTTCCCGGTTGTAGTCGAGTAGTGAATGCCATCCTGATAGGGGCCTGAATCCGTGAAGATGTTCCAGCTGCCACTATAGGACCAACCAGCATGTGTATCATCATACTTCCCTGTCCCGGGCGGTGGTGGCGGCGGTTCATAGGTCTTGATCTCGATCGCATCGATGTCCACCGTTGCCCCACTGGCATGTTCAAACCTGACCGTGTGTTCTCCTGCCCCCAAATCGCCACTCGTCCATTCTGCCTGCCACATCCGCGTTGGGCTGTATTGGTTGATCGTGTCCTCCAAGACATCGTCCACATACACGTCCATGGTCCCGCGATTGAAGTAACCTGTGTAGACCAGGATGATCTGCGAGCCTTCAAAGGTGAATTCAGCAGATGACGACCCTGGCTGTGGTCGAGTAGTGAATGCCACCTTGATAGGGGCCTGAACCTGTGAAGATGTTCCAACTGCCACTATATGCCCAGCCAGCATGGGTATCGTCATACTTCCCTATCCCAGCCGGTGGAGGCGGCTCATAGGTCTTGACCTCGATCGCATCGATGTCCACCGTTGAACCACTGGCATGCACAAACCTGACCGTGTGTTCTCCTGCCCCCAGATCTCCACTTGCCCATTCTGCCTGCCAGGTCACGCGTTGCACTGTATTGGTTGATCGTGCCCTCCAGGATATCATCCACATACACATCCACCGTCCCGCGATTGGTGTAACCTGTGTAGACCAGGATGAGCTGCGAGCCTTCAAAGGTGAATTCAGCCGTGTTCCCGGTTGTGTTTGAGTAATGTATATCGTTGTTGTAGGGTCCGCTGCCACTCCAGGTCGTCCAGCCGCTGCTGTAGCTCCAGCCTGAAGCCGTGTCGTTGTACTTACCAATGCCAGGCGTCGGTGGGGGGGCATAGTCCTTGATCTCGATCGCGTCGATGTCGACGATTGTGCCAGCCGGGCCAGCGTTCACGATCTTGATTGTGTGCGTGCTTGCCCCCAGATCATCGCTGCTCCACTCCTTCTGCCAGATGCGGCCAGCGCTGTATCCGTCGATCTGCGTCACGAAGACATCGTCCACATACACATCCATCTTGCCACGGTTAGTGTACGCTGTGTAGAACAACGTGACCTGTGAACCTGAGAACTGGAAGGTAGCATAGTTATCCACAGTACTTGAGTAGTGGATCGTGTCGTCGTAGGGTCCACTACCATTCCAGGGAATCCAGGTGCCGCTGTAACTCCAGCCAGTGTGCAAGTCATCATAGAAGCCAACTCCAATATATGCCGTATGTGCTGCACCAGCGGAGGTGCTGCCTGCGAAGTTGGTATCACCTGCATAGGTGGCGGTCAGGGTTTTGGCTCCGGACTGTGCTCAAGATGATCTCAGAAGTTCCGGTCCCGACTGATGCAGTACAACTAGCTACACTGGCACTGTCTGCAACCGTGACATCCCCGGTGGTGTGCCACCAGCAGATGTGACCGTGAAGTTTACTGTCACAGCCTATCCAACCACAGATTGATCGGAAGATCGCTTTGATCGTACGTGGTACAGGCCTATTGGCGGTATGTCCTTCGGTATCACTGCTACCAGTGAAGTTGGCATCACCTGCATAGGTGGCAGTTAGAGTTCTGGCTCCGGCTGTGCTCAAGGTGACATCACAGGATCCAGTCCCGACTGATGCAGTACAGTTGGCCGCGCTGATACTGTCCGTGACCGTGACGTTGCCAGTGGGTGTGCCACTAGCAGATGTAACCGTGAAGTCTACTGTCACTGCCTGGCCAATTACAGATGGATCGGGGAGGGCGCTGGTGATCGTGGTCGTGGTGATGGCCTTGTTGACAGTATGTGCTTCGGTATCACTGCTGCCAGCAAAGGTGGCCTCGCCTGCATAGGTGGCGGACAGGGTTCTGGCTCCGGCTGTGCTAAAGGTGATATTACAGGTTCCGAGTCCCGACTGATGCGGTACAACTGGCCGCACTTGCACTGTCTGTGACCGTGACGTTGCCAGTGGGTGTGCCACTAGCAGATGTAACCGTGAAGTTTATCGTCACAACCTGGCCAAGAGCAGATGGATCGGGGAGAGCACTGGTAATCGTGGTCGTGGTGCTTGTGTTGTTGACAGTATGTGCTTCGGTATCACTGCTGCCAGTGAAGTTGGTATCTCCTGCATAGGTAGCGGTCAGGGTTCTGGCTCCGGATGTGGTCAAGGTGATCTCACAGGATCCGGTCCCGACTGATGCGGTACAATTAGCCGCACTTGCACTGTCCGTAACCGTGACGTTGCCAGTGGGTGTGCCGCCCCCAGATGTAACAGTGAAGTTTACTGTCACAGCCTGGCCGATACCGGATGGATCGGGAAGATCACTGGTGATCGCAGTAGTGGTGCTGGCCTTATTGACGGTTTGTCCTTCGGTATCGCTGCTGTCAGCGAAGTTGGTATCACCTGCATAGGTGGCAGTCAGAGTTCTGATTCCAGTTGTGTTCAAGGTAATATCGCAGGTACCAGTCCCAACTGATGCGGTACAACTGGCCGCACTTGCACTGTCTGTGACCGTGACGTTGCCAGTGGGTGTGCCGCCCCCAGATGTAACTGTGAAGTTTACTGTCACAGCCTGTCCAACCACAGATGGATCAGGGAGAGCGCTGGTGATCGTGGTCGTGGTACTGGCTTTGTTGACAGTATGCCCTTCGGTATCACTGCTACCGGTGAAGTTAGTATGCCGGCAAAGGTAGCGGTCAGGGTTCTGACTTCCGGCTGTGCTCAAGGTGATCTCACAGGTTCAGGTCCCGACTGATGCGGTACAGCTGGCTGCGCTGGCACTGTCGGTGACCGTGACATTGCCAGTGGGTGTGCCACCGCCAGATGTAACCGTGAAATTGACAGTCACAGCCTGTCCAACCAAAGACGCATCGGGGGAATCGCTAGTGATCGTGGTCGTGGTGCTGGCTTTGTTGACAGTATGTGCTTCGGTGTCACTGCTAGTGATATGTGATGGATCACCAATGTAGGTGGCGGTCAGGGTTTTGGCTCCGACCGAGGTAAAATTCACATTACAGTTACCTGTGCCGGCAGCAAGCGTAATCTGGCAATTTGTATCTGCGCCGGTGATGTCAACTGTACCAGTGGGTGTTGATGCACTACCCGTTACTGTGACCGTAACATTCACAGCCTGGCCCACCACGGAAGGATCGGGGATATCTGTCGTAATTGTAGTGGTGGTAGCTTCGATTTCGAATGCGCCAATATCGCAAGCTCCGACTTGCGGACGGGTAACCCGACGCTGGTCTGTGGCAGCGCAAGCGGCATTTACCCACCTGCGTTATACGCAGAACCAGTTGTAGCAATCGCCATGGTCTGGGTGAAGCCACCATTATCGGCAAGTGCGCTCAATGAGGGATCAGTATCTTTCACGTTCGTGCAGGTAGCGCCTGTAATTCCGGAACAGCCCCTTTGCAGGACAGAATCATTGATGAGCACGGTGCCGGTTCCATCGTCAGTGATCTCATCGGTTCCGTTTCCCCATATGATGCTGTTATAAATCTGCGGGTTACTTGGTCCAACCGCGTTTACCACATTTCGGATCGCACCACCCGTAGTTGCCGGTGCCGTATTCCCACTGATTGTCACATTATTAAGAACCGGACTTGCACCTTCATTCAGGATCGCTCCGCCACGGATATTGTCTATGTTCCACTAAAGGTGACGTTTGTAAGCATCGGGTTACTGTGGGAATTAAAGAAACCACCACCGCCATTGGCTGTGTTTCCACTAAAAGTAACATTGGTTAGTTGCGGGGTGCTCTCTTCTTCAGAAAATTCATCATTTAGATGGTTGTTCATACCACCACCCGCACCGGCGTTGGCAAGGTTTCCACTGAAGGTGACATTGGTCAACACAGGATTGCCATTTTGAGTAGCCATCCCACCGCCGCGCGCTGCTTCATTGTTACTGATCGTTACATTCGTGAAGCTTGGGCTGCTGTAGTTAGCACTGTCCGTTTCGCCAGTGGAATCAATGAAAACGCCCCCGCCGAAGTTGTTGGCGAAATTGTCGGTGATAAGCAGGTTGGTCAGAGATAGGGCTGGTTTTCGAGATGTATATTTCGCCCCCATGGCCTGAAACGCCAACCGAGATACCCACCTGTGATCGTGAAACAGTCCAGGATGAAGGTGTTTATAAAAAAGCCCGTGACAGTCACGAACGTGGTAGGCGTTATCTTCGGTATCACCTAAATTGCCAATTTCCCCGCTCAAAACGATACCGTTGGTGGCCGGATTTGAGATCACGCAGATCCGGTTACGGGAGCCCCAATTCCGGCATATCCGCCATAGATGGAAACCCAGGCAACCAGGGAAAAGGTGCTGCTCACGCAATTATCGGTCAGCCCGGCTCCTTCATCTGGATAACAGGTACCTTCGGCCACCGGAATCTCGTCACCGCTCATAGCGATTGCCAGGGCATCCTGCAATTTGGGAAAGGCATTGGCCCAGGTACAACCATCAGGGGATCCGACTGCCGAAGTGGCATCTACGTATACGACCCCGCTACAGGCGGCGTGTACGGGTTGTGGAAAAGCGAATTGCGAAAAAGTGATCGCTGAAATGATCAAAAGTGTAGTGAACAGACTTTTTTTGGGTTTCATGGCATAACATCCTCAGAATAGATATTTTTGTACGTTAACAAGACGTATTTTCCTCCCTTAGGTTACGCTTTTTGTATATTTAGTAAGGACGCAATTAGGTTAGTAAAAGCTTATCCAGAGTGGTCGTGATTTAAAAACCGCTTACGAATGATTCTGTTGACGCATGCATCCAGCTTGACCAATGCTTTTCCTCCATCGCAATCCAGATCAAGTAACTGAATAATTTCATTGAGAGTTTCGAGCAATTCATCCAGCCTGGTCGTCATTTTGATTCCCCTTAAAATATTCTGTTGTGGCCTGCCCCGGCTGGCTGATGCCTTCGCGCTTGATCACCTTCCAGAGCGTCATCAGAATGATCTTGATGTCCAACCAAAACGACCAGTTGTCCACGTACCAGACATCGTACCGGAATTTGTCTTGCCAGGTGATGGCATTGCGGCCATTGACCTGCGCCCAACCCGTCAGGCCGGGATAGACATCGTGACGGCGCATCTGTTCGGATGAATACCGATCGAGATACTCCATCAGCAGCGGACGCGGGCCAACCAGGCTCATCTCCCCGCGCAGGATGTTATAGAGTTCAGGCAACTCGTCCAGGCTGAGGGCGCGCAGGAAACGCCCCAGGCGTGTGAGCCGTTCGGAATCCGGAAGCAGGTTCCCGGCTGAGTCCGAAGCGTCTGTCATCGTCCTGAATTTATAGATAAAAAAGGGTTGTCCTTTGTATCCCGGTCTTTGTTGGCGAAACAGAATGGGAGTCCCAAGAAAGATGCGTACGAATAGCGACGTCAGAAGGATGATGGGCAAAAGCAAAACCAGCCCCAGCGTGACGGCGATCAGGTCGAAAATACGTTTGCTGACGGGGTATCCCGGGGGGAAAAGCATAGAGGGATTTTATCAAACTTTGTGGTATATTCTGCAACAGGAGCAACTATGAATGAACGAATTTTGATCATCGAAGACGATCAGGCCATTTTGAAGCTTTTGCAACGCGGCCTGGCTTACGAAGGCTATACAGTTGACACAGCTATGGATGGGCGCACTGGTTTGATCATGGCGCGTGACCATACCCCGGACCTGGTCATCCTGGACTGGATGCTGCCGGGCATGGATGGGCTGGATGTCTGCCACCGTTTGCGAACAGGCGGTTCGATCCCGATCTTGATGCTGACAGCCAAGGATACGGTACAGGACCGCGTGCAGGGCCTGGACGCCGGGGCAGATGATTATATGGTCAAGCCGTTCAACCTGGATGAATTGCTGGCGCGTGTGCGCGCCCTGCTGCGTCGCACCCAGCCTGAGCGCATTCCGGTACTGAAGTTCGCCGATCTTTCGCTGGATACCGGCTCCCGACAGGCATCGCGCGGCAACCGCACTATTTCGCTGACAGCCAAAGAATATGAGTTGCTCGAATTGTTCATGCGGCATCCCAAACAGGTGATGACGCGTGAAGTGATCTTTGACCGCGTTTGGGGTTACGATTTTGGCGGTGAAAGCAACGTACTGGAAGTATATATCCGTTATTTGCGGCAAAAATTGGAAGCCGAGGACGAGCCACGTTTGCTCCATACGGTACGCGGCGTGGGCTACGTCATACGAGAAGAATAATTTCCAAAGGCCGGGTGACACCGGCCTTCTTAGTGTTATGTCTCTACGTTCACGTTTGACACTGTTATATTCATCGCTGGTGATGGGGATTTTGTTGATCTTCGGCGCGGCTGTTTATTTATTGGTCAGTGTGGTTCTGATCAACAACATCGATAACCAGTTGGAGACCACCGTCTACGAAATTGTCAGTGTGACCAAGGTGAATCCGCTAGAGGGCAATTCGGCAGAAATTAGTTTTCCATCACTTGAGATAACATCCAACGTGTATGTGCAAATCTGGTGGCGAGATGGGAGGCTGATGACTGCTTCCCCAAGTCTTATGGAAATTTCCGAGCCGATCGACCCTGAAAACCTGGGCATCAGTCAACCTGTGTATCATGAAACAAGATTCAAGGGCGTGCATCTGCGCGTGCTCAATGCACCGATTATCATTGATGGCCACCCTGTTGGCACATTGCAAGCAGCAGCCAATTTGGAAGTGGTCGACACCACCCGCGAAGTATTGCTCTATATCCTGGTCATCGCAATGATCATCGCTTCACTCCTGGCAGCTTTCGGCTCCTGGCTGGCTGTTGGCAGGGCTCTGGCGCCTCTAGATTCAATCACCGAAACAGCCGAACAAATCAACCGCGCCGATGACCTGGCACGGCGTATCCCCTACAATGGTCCAAAAGGGGATGAAATTGGCAGCCTGATCGAAGCCTTCAACCAGACACTGGAACGCCTGGAAACACTCTTTACTTCCCAACAGCGTTTCCTGGCAGATGTCAGTCACGAACTGCGCACACCGCTCACGGTCATTAAAGGCAACGTTGATCTGATGCGCCGCATGAAGAGTTTGGACGAAGAGTTGCTCACCAGCATCGACCAGGAGGCTGGGCGTCTCACCCGCCTGGTGGGAGGCCTTTTGCTGCTGGCACAGGCCGAGTTGGGCAGCGTGTCGCTCAACATGGCGTCTGTGGAGTTGGACACCCTGCTGCTGGAAGTTTTCCAGGAAATGAATGTGCTGGCTGGCGAAAAAGTCAAGTTGCAGTTGACGGAGATCGATCAAGTGCAGGTCAACGGCGACCGCGACCGCCTGAAACAGGTGCTTTTGAACCTGGTTGGAAATGCGATTCAATACACACCGCAAGATGGGGATGTATTCCTGAGCCTGGGTAAAGTGGGAGAGCAGGCGCGCCTCATCATCCGGGACACCGGGCCTGGTATCCCCGCCGCAGATCTGCCCCACATCTTCGATCGTTTCTACCGCGCTGAGAAATCACGCACACGCGGCAAGACGACCGGGTTCGGGCTGGGATTGTCGATTGCGCATTGGATCGTTGAAAAACACGGGGGAAGGATTGAGGTCGACTCAAAAGACGGTCAGGGAACAACGTTTTGTATCTGGTTGCCGCTTTTTAGCGAACAGCTATCAGCAGCTAGCGTTCAGCAAGATAACACCTTGTAAATAACTTGCGCGAGAATTTTTGAACCGCAAAGCACGCTAAGACCACAAAGAAAACCTATAAGAATCTTCGTGCGCTTTCCCGCAGGATACCGGGACGGTGTGCGCTCTTCGCGGTAAGTTTTTCTTCTACTCAACTCTTCTAAGTTAGGGGAGGCCAAGACGCTGAGCGGCCTGCCTGCACAGACCAGCCCCATAGCGTCCAAACCATTCATTCAGCGCAGCGCTGCTTATTATGCCCCCACGCGCATCTTCATAGATTGGAAATCCATATTTAACATAGCGGGCTGTCTCAGCTGCCCAGGTCCATTCGCCGCGGCTGATGACGCCAATCCCACCGTTGTAACCGGCCAACGCCAGGCGCGCGTTACCACCGGCTTTGTCGATGGAGCGTTTGAGATAACCCAGTCCGCGCAGGGCGTTGGTATCCGGCGCGTAGGGATTTTCTCCAGCCGCAAAGTGATAAGGCATAACCTGGAACAATCCCATCGCGCCAACGCGCGAAGTAGCGCGTGGATCGCCGCAGGATTCGATCTGCATGACAACGGCGGCCAGGTTCGGGTCCAGGTCAGATGCGGCCGCCCAGCGGATGATGGAATCAGCCCAGTAGTGAATCTCAGGTGTGAAGATAGGAGAAAGGCCAGTGGAAACGGTGGCGGCGGGTCGCTCTTCAGTGGTTGGTGTAGAGGGCAGACTCTCAGCCTGCACAGGGGTGTTGAGACCTTTAACGGAGAAGGCCAGCAATAGCCCAACCAGTAAAACGGCCAGGGGCGGGATGATAAATCCAGACAGACAGCCGCTTCCCTGTACGGAGGCGGCTGTCTGCCGATTCGATATGGAGGAGGTACGAGCGCGGGACATAAGTAAAGGTTTCCTTAAATTCGGGTTTGGGAACCCGGCTCGGCTAAGGAGCAATTCAATAAATTGTAGGCTGGATTATTATTTGGCAGGCAGGGTTTTCACAAATTCCAGTGCCAGTTCTATCCAGTATTTCAAATTTTCATTGGTCTGATGAGCTTCAGGTGCTACCGAAACCCAGCCAGCCATGGGTTTGCCGGTTGGTCGGAACAAGTCGGCGCCTGGCACTCGCAGCGAAGCCTCATAATTTTCAAGGCCTACGCGCGCGATCAATTCATTACGGATGACACCAACGGCCATATTTCCACTGACCATAAAAGCGATGCCACCAAACATCTTCTTTTCTTCAGCTGGGGTAAGCGGATAGAGCACGTTACGTACGCGTTGTGCCAACGTTTCACTAAAAGCCATTACGCTGATCAAACCTCGTAACGGTCATTTTGGTTTTGACCGATAAACGAGGCATTTTGATACGTTGGTTCCTGACGCGAGAAAGAGCCCTGTGGCTTGGGGGCCGGACGCTGATAATTATTGGCCGGGCGCGGCAGGTTGGAAGCCGGTCGCAGCGAGGCGGTGGCACTGCTGGTTTGTGGTTGCCTGCGCGGAGCCGAATGACGTGTTGTGCTGCTGCTCGGGCGACGTTTATCCTGGCTGAACAAGCGGTCACCAGCCAAAGAGAAGGTTCCGATAATCAGCACACGGATCAACCAGACCATGATGGCTACGAAAACGGGCACAGCCTTGGTGAGTGTTGCGTTGCTGACCACAGAACCCGCTCCCAGGCTGCTGTTGCTAATAATGGCAACCGAGACCCCCCACCAGGTAAGCATGGCGTTCATGGCAGCCGCCAACAGCCAGGCGCCAAAAAGATACCAGACTTCTGCTGGTTCATCGGCGCCCTGTTCCGGGGTGAACATGCGCGCAATTCCGGCAAAATCTATGCCGCAGAAAGCAATAGAAAGGATGGTAGCCCAACGGAATCCGGCAAATTTCAGATCCCCAAGCACATCGTTGAGCGCAAACTCTGTGGTGCTGAAGTTGAACATTTCAAAGGCCAGCAAAGCACCAATAATCATGATGCCCCAGGCTGCACCGCGGCTAATTTTACGACCTTTGAAGAGTGCGGCCAGGCCATCTCCTGCATTACGACGGTATGTAGTCATCTCGACCTCCTTGTCGAATGGGTGAACATGGATGCATTATAGAATATTTGTTCTATAATGTCAAGCTTTGCAATACCTTCAAATTTACTCATCATTACACTCAGGGGTTGCGCAGTTATGTGGGAAGCCCAAAAATAAAAGTTACATACACAGCACGCCCCTTTTATTTTCGGTATCTTTTTGCGAACCGTATAAATCCTAACACTGTTGAAAGCCTGGAAATAGTTGCGTAGCTGAAATGATACAATGTGAGCGTTCGTTTATAACCACCTACACTATTTCAATGGGACACAACATGAAAAAACAACCGCTTCTTCTCTTCACACTGACACTGGCTGCCGCACTAGTCATATCTGGCTGCGGCTCACCGGAACAGGCTACAATAGCTCCAACACAAGTTGTAAATGCAATCGAAGCAACCGAGCCTCCTCCGCCCACAGCTACACCCGAACCTGATCCCTGCGCGCCGGAAAACATCTCAACCGAGGTGGAAAAGATACATAAGTTGATGCGCGAGTTTGATGATGCATCCCTGCTGGCATCCAATACGCCGATTGAGCAACTCAATTCCAGCATCGCAGACTTGCAGCGCATTCGCCGTGATGCAGAAGATCAGCCTATCCCTTCCTGTCTGACCACATTGAAGCAATACCAACTGGCTCACATGAATACGGTCATTACCACCATGCTCTTTATGCTGGGTTACCAGGGCACTGACGCAGAAACAGAAAATCTCAACCAGGGTATTGCATTGGCACGCCAGCAACACGACCAGTATGTTTTGGAACTAGCGAATGTGCTTGGTCTGACCGTAGTGGCTGCACCTACATCTGCTTCTGCCGAAGGAACGCCCCAGGCAGATGGAACACCGGCACCCGCCCCATTGGTCATTACAAACCCCGGGCCAACTGTGGTGAATTTGCGTAACCAACCTGACCTGAATGCTGAGAACCTTGGCATTCTGGATATCGGTGCAAGCGCAGTTGTATTGGGACGTACTGCCGATGCGCTCTGGTACCAGGTAGAATTCCCCGGTCAACCAGGCCAGACTGCATGGGTTTACGCTTCACTTGTCCAGTTAGCAGATTTCGACCGTGGAGTTACCAATAGTCACTCCCTAAACCCAATGACAAGGGGCTGTCTAAAAAGGTAAGAAAAAGGGGTAAAAAAAGCCCCGTGGGCAAAAAGGTAAAAAAACTGGTGGTCATTGTGCCGCCAGTTTTCGTATATTGTGGGCAATGGATAGGATGCCCCACTCGGTTTCTACCTTTTTGAGACCTCTGAGCATGAAGCGGCGCGTGCCCATGTTGTGTTTGATATCACCGAACGCGCCTTCAACATCTGGGCCGCGTTGCTTGCGCAAGACGATACCCTGCTCAGAGAGCAGGTTGGCTTTGGCCTGTTGGCGATATTCTCTCAGTTTGAAACTGACCTGGATGCGCCGATTGCCTTTTGCTTTAGTACATTGAGGCTTGAGAGGGCAGGTAGCACAGTCTGAAGCTTCATAGAAACGCCGTTCGGTAAGGTATCCATTTTCAGTGCGATAGGGGCGGGTTTCCTGGTAGGTCAAAGATTTGTTGGCCGGGCAGGTGAATTCATCTTTGTCCGGATCATAGGGCAGGTTCTCGACCCGGAAACTGGCTTTTTGGATCAACTCTGGCTTGCGGGGTGGATGGGTCTCTCGGTAGAAGGTATTGTATTTCAGGTAATTGCCGATCTGGCGTTTTTCTAAATAAGCGTAGTTCTCTTCGCTGCCATAAGCTGCATCCCCAGACAGGTTTTGTATCTTTACGCCCTGGGGCAGTTGTTGTTGCTCCATGTGCGGGATAAAACAGCCCGGGTCACCGGCTCGCTGGTGAATGCTGTAGCCTACAATGAACTGCCCTTCTGTCCCAATCTGTACGTTGTAGGCCGGGCGGGGCAGGGGTTTTTCCGCCGCCCGATCTTCCTTCATCCGAAAACAACTTGCATCCGGGTCGGTCTTGGAGTAGCTATTGCGTCCGCCCAACACCTGTTCTTGTTTTTCGTACTTCTCCAAACGCGGCAGATGCTTCTTCTCCAGCGTTTTCACGGCTTTCTTGAGTTGCTTGTTCTCCGGTTGCTCCTTCAAGCGCTGGTTCAACTCATCCACTTTGCGTTGCAATTTCTCCGCATTGATCCCGCCTTTGCCTCCCAGTTCTTCCAAGTCTTCATCCCCATAGGCTTCTTCTTCTGCTTCATTGACTTTCTCGATCTCGTCCAACAAGTCCATGATCTGCTGGCGCAATCTGCTCTTGTACTTCTCCGTCTTCTTAGCCCAAACCACCTTATGTGGATTGGCATTTGCTTCCATCTTCGTCCCATCTACAAAGTAGTTCTCCATTTTTACATATCCCCCTTCTACCAATAATTCCAATACTGACACAAACACCTCCCGCACTGCTGCTTTCATCGTCTCCCCACGAAACATGTTGATCGTCCGAAAGTCTGGCTTGTTCCCTCCACTGATCCACATGAAATTCACATTCTCCCGCAACCCTTTTGCGATCCGCCGTGAAGAATACACCTTCTCTGTGTACGCATACACCAACACTTTCAACATCATCCGTGGATGATAGCTGCTGGTCCCACCCCCTTTGTATTTCATCAGCAGTGGGCCGATGTCAATACGATTTACCATCTGGTTCACCACACCTACCAAATGGTCTTCTGGAATCAATTCTTCCAGGCTCGGCGGCAACAGAACTCGCTTGTTCCATGCTGTATTGCTTGAAGGTAACTTTTCCATTGTTCATGCCCCCATTATATTATAATTCTCCTCTTTTTGAGGAGGGGCTGCCCTCTTTTTGGACAGCCCCCTTTTTTTTACCTTATTTTGGGTTGAAATTAACCGCCGCTCATCTCCTGCTTGACGGCATGATACAGATTTTCCGCTTTTAGCTCACTCAATGTAAAACACGGCGCTTCCAGATGGTCGGCCAGCTTCTGCGCTAGACCCTGGTCAAAAGCGGCGTGTTCCATGTTAATAACGATACTGCGCGTTTTCTTGTTAGCAATTAAATCAGCAAATTTATAGGATTCTTCCTGCGGCGGCAGTGTGCCAATGGCCACATTACCCGCACCATCTGTCAGTACGATTAGCAACGGCTCTACATCCGGGTGGATATATTTCTCATGAGTAAGTACATCGTGCGCCATCAACAACCCTGCCGAAAGCGGCGTCTTGCCGCCTACAGGGATATCCACGAGTGCTTTCTGGGCAAGCTGCACACTGTTTGTCGGTGACAGGACAAGGGTTGCGCGATCCTTCTGGAACACGATCAGGCCCACGCGATCCCGTCTCTGGTAGGCATCCATGAGCAGGGAAAGGATTGCCCCCTTGGTCGCATTCATTCGTTCTGCTACCGCCATTGACCAAGAAGCATCCACCAGGAAGAGTACCAGGTTGGCGACCTTCTTGACACGGATCTTGCGCTGCAGGTCGCTTCTTTCAATGGCAAAAGCCAAGCGCTTGCGCTTCTCGATGCGACGTTTTTGGTAAGGCGCGGCTGCGCGGAAGGTGGCATCGAATGCGATGTCATCCATCTTATCGCCGGCCGGGCGTGAACGAATATAGCGCCCATGCTTGCGCTCGGTTCGGGTTAAAGAACGGCGGCCCGCATGGCGGCGGGCCAGTTTATCAAGGGGAGTATTCAGTTTGCGCGGCTCGAAGGTTTCGCCGACTTTGACTTTTTGCCCACCATCCCACCAGTTGGCACTGGCGTTATTGAAGACATCCTGCCCTTGTGGTTCGGGCTGTCCCTGTGGGGCGCCTTCCTCGGCCTCATCCTCAAGCTTTAAGTTTTTTTTTGCTCGGCGCCGGATTCCTGCGGCTGTGGCTCGCCTTCATCATCTTCATTTGGAACTGCTTGCCCCGCTAACTGCTCAATGCGCTCCTGTAACTGCTCGGTGCTCATCTCAGCCTGCTGGAAGGGAGTCCGTTTAATGCGATGCGGGAGAGCTAATTCAGCAGCCAATGCAATGTGATGATCGTTGATAGCAGTGCGCCCTTCAAAGGCAGCTTGCGCACGGGCTGCTTTTAGGATTACTAAGTCGGCACGGTGGCCATCCACATTGAGGGAAGCAGTCAGCGCAGCAATAGAGAGCAGGTCACGGCTGGTATAGGTCACTTTATTGACAATCGTACGCGCCTTTGCAATTTGCTCCGAAAGCTCTTTTTCTTTCGTCATCCATTCTTTCCGGAAGGCTTCCGAGTCCTTTTCAAAAGCCAGGTTGCGTTCCATGATCAGCACGCGATCTCGCGGATCGCGGATACCGGTAATATCCACTGACAAGGCAAATCGGTCCAGCAACTGCGGGCGCAAGTCGCCTTCTTCAGGATTCATCGTGCCGACCAAAATAAAACGCGCCGGGTGGGCAAATGAGATGCCTTCTCGTTCCACCGAATTGACACCCATCGCAGCAGAATCAAGCAGCACATCCACTACGTGATCGTCCAGTAAGTTGACTTCATCGATATAGAGCAAGCCGCGATTGGCAGAAGCCAGCACACCGGCTTCAAAATGGCGTTCGCCTTTCTGGATGGCCTGCTCAATATCCAGCGTGCCCACCACACGGTCTTCGGTGGCGGAAACAGGCAGGTTGATGAATGGTGTTGTCCGCACGGTAACAGGCAATTTGTCCCCGTTCGATGCGGCACGTTCTTTACATTCCGTGCACCAGGTGTGGGGTTTTTCCGGGTCGCAGCCGAAGCGGCAATCTTCCACAATCTTTACATCCGGCAGCAAAGCCGCAAGGGCACGCGCCATTGTAGACTTGGCGGTGCCACGCTCACCACGGATCAACACCCCACCGATGCGGGTATCGACAGCGTTCAAGATCAGGGCACGTCGCATGCGCTCCTGACCGACAATAGCAGTAAAAGGGTAAATAGCTGGCATTATTGACTCCGGCGGTGATTATAACTTGTTTTTCAATTTGGTCTACCCTGTAATATAATTGCCCCACTTTTCCGGCTGGTCATATGCAATTATGCTGTAAAATTGGCGTTACGGCAGAGTTGGTATGCAGCTTGGGCCGAAATAATATAACTTACATAGGAAAGTATTACATGTATATACTTGGAATATCAGCATATTATCACGATAGCGCAGCTTGCCTGGTTAAAGATGGTGAAATAATAGCAGCTGCACAGGAAGAACGGTTTACGCGGATAAAACACGACCATTCGTTTCCAACCAATGCTATTAAATATTGTTTGAAAGAAGCTGGCATAAGTGGGGCCGACCTGGATTATGTCTCTTTCTACGATAAACCGTTTTTGAAATTCGAACGCATTTTAGAAACATATCTTGCATATGCGCCACTTGGCATTCAATCCTTTCTGAAGGCGATGCCGCTATGGGTCAAGAAAAAAATCTGGATCAAAGAGTTGATCAAGGATGAATTGAACTATTCTGGAAAAATCATTTTCCCGGAACACCACGAATCTCATGCCGCAGCTGCATTTTTCCCGTCCCCATTTTCAGAGGCGGCTTTTATTACAATGGATGGTGTTGGTGAATGGGCTACATCTAGTTTTGGAATTGGTAAAGGCAACCAGGTTGAACTGTTAGCCGACATCCGGTTTCCCCATTCAATTGGTTTGCTCTATTCTGCTTTTACTTATTACACAGGCTTCAAGGTGAATTCCGGCGAATACAAAGTTATGGGGTTAGCGCCTTACGGGGAACCAAAATACAAAGATTTGATCTATGAGCACTTGATTGATGTGAAGGATGACGGCTCCTTCAAAATGAATATGGATTATTTCAATTATGGTGCCGGCTTGACAATGACCAATTCAAAATTTCATCAGCTTTTTGGCGGTCCGCCACGCGAACCGGAAAGTGAGCTTACCCAAAAAGAAATGGACCTGGCACGTTCCGTTCAGGAAGTAGCAGAAGAAGTTATGCTAAAAATGGCAAGACATGTGAAGAAAGAGACCGGGATGAAATATCTTTGTCTTGCCGGGGGTGTGGCCTTGAATTGCGTTGCCAACGGGAAGTTATTAAGATCTGGCTTGTTTGAAGATATCTGGATCCAACCAGCTGCCGGGGATGCAGGGGGCGCGGTTGGCTGTGCTTTATTCACCTGGTTCCAGTATTTGAACAATCAAAGGGAAGCTGACAACAAATCTGACTTTATGCAAGGCGCCTATCTTGGTCCTAAATTTGATAACAACGCCATTAAAAAATTCCTGGATAAAAATGGATACGCTTATCACTTGCTTACAGATGAAGAATTACCTGAAGTAGTTGCCGATCTAATTGTAGACGAAAAGGTGATCGGTTGGTTCCAGGGACGGATGGAATTTGGCCCAAGAGCATTGGGGGCACGGACGATTATTGGCGATGCCAGGTCACCTGAAATGCAGAAAAAGATGAACCTGAAAATAAAATACAGGGAAAGTTTCCGGCCATTTGCACCATCCATCAGGGCAGAAAATATTTCAGAATATTTTGAGATCGATCGTGAAAGCCCTTATATGCTTTTAGTGGCTGATGTGCAAAAAAGTAAGCGGATAAATATGTCAGAAGAGCAAAATTCCTATTTTGGTCTTGACAAACTAAACGTGGTTCGTTCCGATGTGCCAGCCATCACCCATGTAGATTACTCTGCCAGAATCCAATCGGTCAACGGTACGACAAACCCGCGTTATCATGCGATGCTAACGAAATTCAACAGTAAGTATGGCTGTCCGGTCATTGTTAATACGTCATTCAATGTTCGCGGGGAGCCGATTGTTTGTACTCCCAAAGATGCCTATCTATGTTTCATGCGCACAGAAATGGATTACCTGGTAATGGGAAATTATCTATTGAACAAAACAGAACAGAAACCACTTGCCGAAGATTTTGATTGGCGCAGTGAATTTGAACTGGATTAAACTATGATAGAAGAAATTAAAAATATAAAAAATGAAAAAAGCGACTTCCGAAAATTTGGGATTACTATCGGTGTGTTTCTGCTGGTAATTGCTGGGTTTCTTTTTTGGAAAGGCAAAGATTCATTCGAGATACTATTGATATCTGGTTTGGCGTTATGCCTGCTGGGCCTTACGATCCCTGTTCTCCTGAAACCCATTTATTGGATTTGGATGGTTCTAGCTGTCATCCTTGGCTGGATCATGACACGTGTGATATTAAGCTTGTTGTTTTTCGTAGTGATCACACCAATTGGAGTGTTTTCTCGATTGTTTGGGAGCAAATTTCTGGATTTGAAATGGGACAAATCAAAGGATTCGTACTGGAACACCAGAACTGTAAAACAGCAAAATAATGAAGAATATGAAAGACAATTTTAGAACGATTACACTATATTTTATATTTCAAATAACTGAGGATAAGGTATGTCAAAACTCTCAATAATTCGTGAAATCTGGGATTTTCTCAAAGTCCGAAAGAAGTGGTGGTTAGCACCAATCATTATTTTCCTAATATTACTTGGTGCTCTCATCGTTCTGACAGAGGGATCTGCAATAGCACCATTAATTTACACCCTGTTCTAAGCTTGCTTGAACAATGGGTAAAAACTGAATTCCCTTCCGACCAACACAGAGTAAGCCGTTTCATTTTGCAGTTGCGGGTGGTTCCCAAAGCAGCCACTTTTGCACAATCAAATTCGTACGGCTTGTTTCGGTAGTGAAGGAGGTATATACTTCATGAGAGTGTTGCCTATCGCGCAACACTTTTATGTCAGTTCGATTACGGCTTCCCTGATGCAAAGGCGCAGCAGAAAAATACGTACTTATGAAGAAAA
This sequence comes from uncultured Chloroflexia bacterium, assembly GCA_963791785.1. GTDB lineage: Bacteria > Chloroflexota > Anaerolineae > Anaerolineales > Villigracilaceae > JAABUE01. The sequence continues at coordinate 198,010 of CAWBTW010000015.1, forward strand.
TATGGTCTAACGCTCTCTACATCTTATATCTCATTGTTCTGTTGGTTATTGCTGATTTCGTTGTGGGCCTGCTATACGACCAAGTCGCTCCACCCCTAGGACAACGCAATATCATGATTCTTCTCGGGGATGTGGATGAGGAGCAGGCATTGAATGAACGCCCGCATCCCTACTTGCTTTGGGAGAACACTCCAGAATTCATCTCGCCCGAGGGCATCAGGCAAACGAACAACCTGGGATATAGGAACAAAGAAGATTTCGATATCGCGAAGGATGCAAATGTTTTCAGAATTCTGGCTTTGGGCGGCTCAACAACCTGGGGATACTTGTTGGATGATCCTGCCGATGCGTGGCCCTCGCAACTGGAAGAAATACTGAACGATGCGCTTTCGGAAAATTCTGATTTTGACAGAATCGAAGTAATCAACGGCGGGCTGAATTACGGCACATCGGCAGAGTTGCTGCTCCATTATCTTTATCGTGACAGGTATCTCGACCCGGATATCGTAATACTTCACACAGGTGGCAATGATGCGAAGCTGCTACTATTCCATGATTACAATCCAGACTACTCGGACTTCAGGCCCGGTTGGGAAGCAAACATTCATAAACTGCGAACAGGTGAAGGCTTCTTAATCAGGCACTCAAATATCGTAAAGTTATTTTACGCTTTTTGGTTAAATGATTCCGTCGCATTACCATATATAAACAAGCAGGACAAGTCATTCGATCTTAGACCGGCTTATTACCTGCAAAATGCTGAAGCAAATCAACCTGTTGGATTTGAAAGGAATTTAAGGCTTTTAATAAGGAACATTGCCAGTGATGGTGCTGAACCTGTACTATTTCCTTATGTGATGGTTTCGGACGAACAATTTGATACCTTGAGTGCCGAATCCGCAGAACGCGTCGCATTCACAAGAAAAATCCGAGAAGGACTTGTAATTGCTTTGGCCAAGAACTATGAGGTTATGAATCGCCTAAGCATCGAGTACCAAACCCCGTTGATCAATCTATCACCTGAGGAGATTCCCACAGAATACTTCTTAGATGACGCCCACCTCTCGAAAGAAGGGGAAGAAATAAAGGCATTGGCTGTCGCAAACCAAATATGCCATCTAATACCAGCTGTTACTTGTGATGTTATCCGGTAGCGTGACTGTATTTCACGAGGGGACCAACTGACAAAAAAAGTCCCCGGCGCATCGTCCGGGGACCCCAGGCCTGCTTCCCCGCTCACTCTGCGGGGCTTCCGTTACCCACGGTTACATAACGGACTGGGCCTGCTGATAAAGTTGCTCTTTAAGTTTCATAATGTCGCGTCCCACTTTTGAGCCGGAATCGCCCTGAATCTCTTTGGAAATTTTGTTAATAGCATACATCACGGTGGTATGGTCACGGCCACCCAGCACCTCACCAATCTGCGGCAGGGATACATTGGCCTCTTCACGCAGCAGGTACATCGCGATCTGACGCGGGAGCGCAACGGCACGCGAACGGTCACGGCCCAGCAATTTCTCAGCCGACATGTTGAAGTAATGGGCAACCAAATCCACAACCTTCTGCGGTTCGAGGTCACCCCGCTGGGGCAACAGGTCAGATAGGGCAACGTCGACCAGGTTGGGGCTTAGGGATGAACCGCTCAAGTCCGCAAAGGCCAGGATACGGTTGAGCGCGCCTTCCAACTCGCGGATATTAGATTGAACTCGCCGAGCAATGGTATCCAGGATTTCATCCGGGATGTAACGGCCTGTGCGCTCGGCCTTATAGCGCAAAATTGCCAGTCGGGTTTCCAGGTCAGGGGGTTGGATGTCGGCGGTCAGGCCCCATTCGAAGCGCGAGCGCAAACGTTCTTCCAGTGTGTTCAGCGACTTGGGCGGACGGTCGGACGAAACAATAATTTGCTTGTCCTGGCCGTGCAGGGTATTGAAGGTATGGAAAAATTCCTCTTGTGTTGATTCTTTCCCCGCAATAAATTGAATGTCGTCCACCAGTAAAACATCAATGGAGCGATATTTCTCACGGAAGGCCTGCGTGGTATGCGTGCGGATGGCATTGATCATATCGTTGGTGAATTCTTCCGATGACACATACAATACTTGCAGTCCACGTGTGTGACAGGCGTTCCCAATGGCATGCAACAAATGGGTTTTCCCTAGTCCAACGCCCCCATATACAAAGAGTGGATTGTAGGCCCGCGCAGGTTTTTCGGCGACTGCCAGACAGGCAGCATGCGCCAGTCGATTGCCAGAGCCGACAACAAAGTTTTCAAATGTATAGCGAGAGTTTAGCGTTACATTCTGTTGAAGAGACACAGGATTATCATCTTTGTCGTGCTCTACCGATTCAACTGATTGGGGCATCTCATCATCGTTTTGTGAAACCACAAAGTTGACTGAAACGTTCGAATCCATTATACCGATCAACAGGCGGCTGACTGTACTGGCAAGACGGCTCTCCAACCAATCACGGGCGTATGCATTACGTACACTTATGGTAAGCAAACCATCATCATATTTAATTGGCCGGGTATCGCGCACCCAGGTATCAAAAGATGCCCTCGGCATCTCCATTTGGAGTTGTCCTAGCACAGATTGCCACGCCTGGTCTACATTCATAACTGCTCCCTCGACAATGGATTTAGAGTATGGTGAACTAACCCGCCAGGGATCCAGCGGTTTTACGAGGTATTGCACTTTGTTTTTCAAACTTACAGGGATTTGGGAGGGGGGCAGAAGCCCCGTCCACAATCTCAGCGTGCACCCATTCTAGCAGAAAAGGGTGTATCTTACCAACACGTGTGCCCTACGGCACCTTAAAAACTTTCGGTTTTTTAAGGTAGGCAAACCTTAAAGAATCATTTTGCAATGAGAGCCAAATATTTTCCAGCGCAGAACACTTGTTTCAGCCAAAAAAGCTATGAGCTTAAACCAGCACCCCCACATATGGGGTTTTCTTTCAAATTTGACCCTGTATTCGTATATATGCCTTAACAAAGCGTGCGGCTGACTCTTTTCCATCAGCCACACGTGAAACGCAAAATCTCGGGACTCAATTTCCGTATTTCAAATATTAACAGCAAATTAACGCGCGGAACTTGCGCGGCACCCATGCCAGCACTGTTGTTCCCTCATTGCGCGTGGATGAAATATCTACTTCACCACCCGCGTTGCGGGCGCGGGTTTGCATATTCGCCAGACCATGCCCAAGGGATGTGCTCATGTTCTCCATATCAAAGCCCCGGCCATTATCCTGTACTTCCATCAGCACGCGTTCACTGGTCACCCATACGCTAACCTGCAAGCGCTTGGCAGCAGCATGCTTGGCTGCGTTTGCCAATGCCTCCTGACAAATATGGAACATCGCCATCGCATGGCTCTGTGGCAGATCATCCAATGCTTCTGTTGGACCGCTGAGAACAGCTTCGGCCAGGGTATGCGCGCGGTATTCGGTAACGAGCCGCCTCAAGCCATCCATGAGACCTTCATCATTCAACTGACGTGGGCGCAAGTCAAGGATGTAGGCCCGCAGATCACGGATAGTCTTATTCAAATCTTCAATCGAATGCTTTATGCCTTCCTGAGCCTTCTGTGGATTCTCTTTAACTAAGTGCGAAATATTCTCCAGTGATAATCCCACCCCAAAAATAGACTGGATAATGCCATCATGCAAATCCATGCCAATGCGTTCGCGTTCTTCGAGCACAGCCAGGCGGCGCGCATTTTGATGCAGGCGGGCGTTCTCAATTGCCAGCGCGGCCCAATTTGCCACCGCCGTCAGCAAACGGATATCACGCTCGTCAATGGGGCTTTTGCTGCGCGTGGCTACACTCAGCACGCCGACCATATTCTCAGTGGATTCGAGTGGGATGCACGCAATCTGACGGAACCCGGCCTTGACCACGGCTTTGCGCACAAATCGTAAATCTTCGGCCAGGTTATGGCTGATAAGCGGTTCGCCGCTCTTCGCTACAATGCCGATAAAACCTTCTTCCAATTTAAAGTATGTGCGCGTCCAGAATGCTTCAGCGGCCTGCCCGCGATGCAAGACCAGGCGCAATGTTTTTCGGTCATCTTCCAGCAAAAAAATTTCCCCGGCCTCTACTTTCATATAGTTCATGACCAGGGCCAGGGTTTTGTTCAATATTTCATCCAGTTCCAGCGAGGCTGTCAGCGTGGATGCAAAGTCGTTCATCAGGGTAAGGTCTTCGCTGCGACGCGTCAGGGCCACGTCACGCTCTTTGAGATGTTGATACAGCCTTGCGTTCTGGATCGCTGCGGCGGCATACGCGGCCAGCATCTGGATAATCTTCTCATCATCCTCGTTGAACGAATCCGCATCGATCTTGTCCGTCAGATAGATCTGCCCCAATTGCTTCTCGCCTGCGAGAATGGGCACGCCTAAAAACGAAGTCATGCTTGGATGATTTTTCGGGAAACCGGAACTGCGCGGATGCTGGTCAATTACTGGAACGCGCAACGGCTCCTTCGCCTCCATTAATTCGCCAATCAGCCCCTTCCCCACCGGAGGGTGCGCAATGCGTTTTGTCTCGGTATCTGTCATCCCAACGGAAATAAACTTTTCCAATTTCCCCTCATCATCCAACACACCTAAAGCCGCATAACGAGCTTCAGCCTGTTCGGATGCCACAGTTGCGATGCGTTCCAAGAGCGTCTCCAGTGAGACATCCTTTACCAACTCAAGACTCGCCTGGTGCAACGCAATCAGACGCTCTCTTAGCTCCTCGCGCGTCAAAAGCATATTCAATTCACCTCTATTTGGACTATTATATCCAATTATTTGGAGTTTGATAGATTTTGGCAGGTATTCCCAATAAAATTGTAAGTTGAAGGATGACGGGATATCCCCGTCTCTTTTTGAGGAAGAATATGACGAATTCACGCATCTCCGGTTTTTATAATCTGACAATCGAAGAACGACGCGCCAAAATCGCGGACGTCCCGCACCTGACTCCCGAAGACTTGCTCCCATTTACAGATGGCGGGCTCACCCCCGACGCCGCCGACCATATGATCGAAAACGTGATCGGGATGCACGCCCTGCCGCTCGGTATCGGACTCAATTTTCAGGTTAACAGAAAAGATGTGCTGGTTCCAATGGCCATTGAAGAACCTTCGGTGGTAGCAGGCGCTTCCTTCATGGCAAAGCTGATCCGCGCAGGCGGCGGATTCCAGGCCACCACCTCCGCGCCTGAGATGATCGGCCAGATGCAGGTGCTCGACCTCGACAACGTTGAAGCCGCCCGCCTGAAAATCTACGAACATAAAACGGAATTACTCGAAGAAGCCGACACTATCGACCCCATCCTGAAAAAATTCGGCGGCGGCGCACGCGACCTGGAAGTGCGCGTTATCGAAGACTCCCCCATCGGAGCATTCATCGTTGTTCATCTAATATACGATGTGCGCGATGCGATGGGCGCCAATGCCGTCAACACGGCCTGCGAACGTCTGGCTCCGCGCATCGAAGCCATCACCGGTGGACGTGTGCATCTGCGCATCCTCTCCAACCTGGCAGACCGCCGTTTGGCAAGAGCACGCTGCACCATTCCTGTGGAAGAATTGGCCTTTGAAAGTGGTGACGGGTTGGCAACCCGTCAATACACGGGTGAACAAGTCCGTGACGGAATCATCGAAGCCTACGCCTTCGCCGCCTCCGACCCCTACCGCGCCGCCACGCACAACAAAGGCATCATGAACGGCGTGGACGCGGTCGTCATCGCCACCGGCAACGACTGGCGCGCCATCGAAGCGGGTGCACATGCTTATGCTGCCCGTTCCGGGAAATACACATCGCTCTCCACATGGGGCACCGATGCGGACGGAAATCTCGTCGGCACGCTCGAAATGCCGATGGCCGTTGGCATCGTCGGCGGCGCGACCAAAGTGCATCCCACCGCGCAGGCTTCCGTTAAATTGATGGGTGTCAAAACCGCCTCCGAACTGGCTGAGATCATCGTCTCGGTTGGGCTGGCGCAAAACCTGGCCGCCCTGCGCGCCCTCGCCACCGAAGGCATCCAGCGCGGGCACATGTCCCTGCACGCGCGGCAGGTTGCCATCGCCGCCGGAGCCGAAGGCGAGATGATCGAGAAGGTTGTCGCAAATGGCGCTGAGAAGATGGTTGAATCGACCGCGCGAAGAAATTTTGAAGGAAATTAAGCAATTGAATCACAAAGAGCACGAAGAATATTATGGAAAGTCAAGGTGCCTCCTTTTCATTCCCTGGAAGATGTAGGCTAGAACAGGCTCTGACACATTGGTTCAGGTTAACTCTGTCATTTAACGATTCAAAGGAACATGTCAAAGTTAACTGCTCCTGAATCTGTAATAAATTCTTCCTCCCCTTCTCAAACCCGCCCGCCCGGTCGGCTTTATCGGCTATGGCGCGTACGTGCCGCGTTATCGCATCCCCGCCAAAGAAATCGCCCGCATGTGGGCCGGCGGCAAGGCGGCGCTGCCCGTCAAAGAGAAATCCGTCCCCGGCATGGACGAGGACGTCATCACCATGTCCATCGAAGCGGCGCGCAATGCGCTGGCACGGGCGGAAATCCATGCGCACCAGCTACGGGCTGTATGGGTCGGCTCTGAGTCGCATCCGTATGCCGTGAAACCGACTTCCACGATCGTGGCCGAAGCGATCGGCGCCGTGCCCAACATCCAGGCCGGTGACTGGGAATTCGCCTGTAAAGCCGGGACCGAAGCCATTGTCGCTGCGATGGGATTCGTCGGCTCAGGCATGGCCGATTACGCCATGGCCATCGGCATGGACACCGCCCAGGGCAAACCCGGCGACGCGCTGGAATACACGGCTGCGGCTGGCGGCGCGGCTTACATCATCGGCCCTGCCGAGAATGCGCTGGCGACCATCAATGCTTCGTATTCTTACGTGACCGACACGCCGGATTTCTGGCGCCGCGAACACCAGAAATACCCCGAACACGGCGTGCGCTTCACCGGCGAACCGGCCTATTTCAAGCACGTCACCACCGCTGGGAGTACCCTGATGGAAGCGCTTGGCGTGACCGCCAAAGACTACCAGTACGCCATCTTCCACCAGCCCAACACCAAGTTCCCGCAGCGCGCCGGTCAGATGCTGGGATTCAGCCCGGAGCAAATCGCACCCGGACTGCTCGTCCCCGTCATCGGCAACACCTACTCCGGAGCGGCCATCATCGGGCTGACCGCCGTGCTAGACATCGCCCAGCCCGGCGACCGCATCCTGCTGGTCTCCTTCGGCTCTGGGGCAGGCTCAGATGCCTTCGACCTGACCGTCACCGACAAAATCACCGAGCGTCAGGGCAAAGCCCTGAAAACCCAGGACTACATCGCCCGCCGCATCGAGATCGATTACGCCACTTACGCCCGCTACCGCGGGAAGATTACGATGAAGTAAAGTTTCATATGTCATTGCGAGCGAGTGCAACGAGCGCGGCAATCTCAAGTAACCTGTAAATAGGAGATTGCCAAAGTGCCCCGAATGGGGTACGCCCCGATGGTTTCGATACTCCGCTCACCTGCACTGCACCAAACGCAGTGCGGTGCAAGTGTTGCGGTACTCAACCAACGGGGCTCGCAATGACACACAAGTTAAGGAAATTATGACAGAAATTATCATCGCTGGCATCGGCCAGACAACCGTCGGCGAACACTGGGAAACCAGCTTGCGCGATCTGGCCTACCACGCCCTCAACGCCGCCATCAAAGACGCGGGCGGACTGCGCCCGCAAGCGCTGTTCGTTGGCAACATGCTGGCTCCCAATCTCTCACGCCAGGCACATCTCGGCGCGCTCATCGCCGACTACGCCGGGCTGCGCTTCGACAACGCTCAGCACTCCGCCGGCATCGAAGCCGTCACCATCGAGGCAGCGGGCGCATCTGGCGGTGCGGCGCTGCGGCAAGGTTACCTGGCCATCAAAAGCGGATTAGTGGATACCGCGCTGGTCGTCGGCGTGGAAAAGTTCACCGACCAGGTCGGCGCGGGCGTGGAAGAAGCGCTCGCCACCGCCGCCGACTCCGACTTCGAATCCGTGCAAGGCCTGACCACTACCGCCCAGGCTGATCTCGTCACGAAACGCTACATGCATGAATACGACGTTCCCGTTGACGGCTTCGCTGGCTTCGCGCTCACCGCGCATGCCAACGGCGCGGGCAACCCCAATGCCATGTTCCAAAAGGCTATCAAACCGGAGTTGTATGCGAGATCGGGTGAACCGCTCAACATGTTTGACATCGCCCCCAACGCAGACGGCGCTGCCGCGCTCGTTCTGACCCGCCGCGATCTGCTCCCGGACAATGTGCCGAATCCACTCGTCAAGATCGCCGGCTCCGCCACCGCGTCTGACACGTTGGCCCTGCACGACCGCAAAGACATGCTCTACTTCGAGGCTGCACAACTCTCGGCTGGCAAGGCTATCAAGCAAGCCAACATCACGCTCGACAACATCGATCTGTTCGAATACCACGATAGCTACAGCATCTATGCTGCGCTGGCGCTCGAATCGGTCGGGTTTGCCATTCGTGGTCAGGGTTGGAAACTGGCTGCCGAGGGACAGATCGCCCTGAACGGACGCATCCCCTGCGCTACCATGGGCGGGCTGAAAGCGCGCGGTTTCCCGGGAGGTGCTACGGGTGTGTACCAGGCCGTCGAAGCAGCTCAGCAGCTACGGGGGCAGGCTGAAGCGAACCAGATCGCAGACGCGAGGGTTGCACTTATCCAGTCGCTGGGCGGGCCGGCATCCACCGCTGTGTCGCACATCCTTCAGACACTAAACTAAAGATAATCGACTCTCTAAACCTATCAGATCAGAAAGGTTTCACCTCCTGATAGTTCCTGATAGTTCCGCTCCATACAATGGAGCAAAGAAGTTCTCAACGAAGGAGTATTTTTTATGGAAATCCCGCGCCATTGGCGACTCAAACAACAACGTTACGGATTGGTCGGGGAAGTTTGCCCGCACTGCGACTACAAAATTTTCCCGCCGCGCGATGTATGCCCCGATTGTGGCGGCGAGGCCAAGACCCTTTACACATTTAGTGGCAAGGGTGAAGTGTACTCATACACAACCGTCTACGAAGCCCCCAGCGGATTTGACAGCAACGCGCCCTACACCGTGGCGCTCGTCAAACTGGACGAAGGCCCAATGGTCACCGCCCAACTCACCGACGTGGACAAGGAAGCTGTGGAAATCGGCATGCCCGTTGAGATGGTCACTCGCAAGATGCGCGATGATGGCGACGAGCGCGGGATGATCGTTTACGGGTATAAGTTTCGGCCACAGAACCGGATTTGATACATACCACATTTTAGCCCCCATATATGGGGTGCAAAATGTTATAAACAGCATAAAACTCTCTATGTAGAGGAATGATCGTGTACGGGAATGGGTATTTTTCTCATAAACAATCATACCGCGCCCCCCGCCTTGAAGACTGGGGAGTGTTGTTTTTAAAGGAAAAAAGTACCCTGACAATCCATTCCCTGTTGTTTTTGGGGGGTTCAATCAAATGACGTTATGCACTTAGAAGTTGCTCTCTACAACCGAACTGCAATTTCACCATCATCTGAGAAATCCGTTTTTTTAGCCCGTAAGAAGTAAAAACCTTATCCAAAATAACTTGGGCTGGTAAAAGGTGTTACTTCAACCGAGCAACATATGACCATCCTGAAAGCTTTGTAGTGTTCGATGGAATGGTACATTTTACAAAACATTGCTCTTTGTCTTCATTTATGGTAAATTTATCACCATAAATGAAGACAAAAACAGAAATTCTCTTATTAAGCCCTCAAAGTATATTCACAGTTGATGATCTAGCAGTTTTGTGGAAAATCTCAGATCGTTCAAAACTTTGGGAATCGATAAAATATTACCTTAGAACCGGTAGATTGCGGTCAATACAGCGTGGCGTATATTCAACCGTAGATGATTATTCACCCCTAGAGGCCGCGATTAAGATTTTTCCACCAGCGTATATTTCTTTCATCACAGCATTGGCATTTCATGGAGCGTATTTTCAATATACAGATGAAATCCACGTAATGGGGCAGACCAGTAAAAGAATAGATCTTCCGAGTGGGCGTCCAATTATCTATCACCAATTAAAGAAGGAAGTGTTGCTGAATCAGAATGGTGTATCTAAAAATGAAGGGTATTGGATTGCCAGTCTGGAACGGGCAATCTGCGATACTTCATATCTAGAACCAAATTTCGTTTTTGAAAACGTAGATAAAGCTAACACGGAAGAATTAGAACGGCTTTCGCAGTTGTATGAGAACCGCGCCTTGTCCGATCGGATTCAAAAACTCATTTCAGCGATTGCTGGAAAAGGAAGAATAATCCAATGCTGGATCGAAAAAAACATGAGATTATCTTGAAGAATATACTTCGAGAGATTTACCAACATCCTGTACTGCAATCGCAGTTGGCTTTTAAAGGGGGTACCTGTTTATATCTTTTCTATGGCCTACCACGATTTTCAACTGATCTGGATTTTAGCCTTGTTGCAGGTGTTACTGATACCGATTTTGAACCAGAGATGTTAGCTGAAATCTTGTATAAAAATATGTCTGGTGAAGGAATTTTCTGATAAACGATTTACTTGGTTTTGGCTGGGAAGCTATGAAAAGGGTTTTCAGCAAATCAAGGTGGAGATCAGCAAGCGGGAGTATCCGGATAAATATGATTTGAAAGATTTTTTGGGGGTCTCAATCCGCACCTTGGATTTAGCGACCATGTTTGCCCACAAGCTATGTGCAGTGCAAGATCGCCGCGAAATGGTCAACCGTGATTTGTACGACACCTGGTGGCTACTTAAACTGCTAGCACCAATAAATGATGAAATCATCAAGTTGCGAATGGGGGTGAATGTATCCGAATATTTAAGCTCGTTGATTACGTATATAAAAGAAAATGTGGACCGTAAGCACATTGTTTCAGGATTAGGGGAGGTGGTAGATAGACCCCAAAAGGACTGGATCAGAGATCATCTGCTAGATGATTTATTGGTACAGATTTAAATGCGAGCAGATGCAGAGTGTGAATGAAATAGTACAAAAAAGATTTTAAGCTATAACTCGACAATTACCAATCCTGTGCGGTAGAAATCAAATATACGGGCATAAGTTCAGGCCAGCCGTGATACATACCACACTTTAGCCCCCATATATGGGGTTGAAAAGCTGAAAATGCCCCAAAAACACTCTATGTAGAGGAATGATCGTATACGGGAATAGGAAACTTTCTCATAAACAATCATGCCGCACTCCCCGTGCCTTCAAAGCCGGGGAGTTTTATATAGAAACTGTGATATGTCGACTGAAGTTACAATTGCCCAGGATACTGATTTTTGTCATTTGTCATGCAGATTTGGGGAAATTGGTGAGTTCATTTACTTTGTGATATTTGCTACAATGAATTTCGATGAGCAGCGATGATGTTTCCCGCTTCCTGTCGGAAATCTCCCCTGGATTTTTGAAGTTTGGCGATGTCCGCATGGTACTCTTGGACATCGAAGCCGGGTTCTGGGGCATCCGACGGCAGGTGGAGGCGTTGATCGGCTCGAAGTTGACTAACTCCGTTTTTCAGCAGGCGGGAGCCAATGGCGGGGCATCTTTTGCTGCATCGTTTGGAACATCAAAAGATGCATTGGCGCAAGGTCAATTGTTTGCGAATTGCGTGCAAGCGTTCCAGATTGCCGGATTTGGGAAATTTGAAATCAAAAAAGCCGTCTGGCCTATTGGGAGCGTAACCGTCCTGGCACGGGATGTGTTCGAGGCCTGGATAACGCAGCGTCACGGCACGCAGACTGAGGGACCAGTCTGTGCGTATACCGCCGGGGTGCTGGTTGGCTTTGTCAACGTGGTCAGCGGTCGGCGGGATGTGGTCTGCATCGAGCACAAATGTCAGGCAAATGGGGACGAGTTTTGCGAGTTCGAATTATTGCCGGTTTCAGAGACCAGCGAACAGTCCGTTGTTGCATTCACACCTGATCCCATGTTGGGACGTCAGATCAATCTGTTGGAAATGCTTTTCGAGCGTATGCCAATGGGCATCGCCGTGATAGACCGGGATTTCAAGCTGGTGCGGTGTAACCCGACCTGGGCGGCGTTCATCGAGCAGTACACGCCCTCGCAGGCAGTACAGGTTGTTCCCGGCGCTGACCTGTTTGACCTGGAACCGGGTACGGAAGAAATCATCATCCCGTTATTTGAACGGGTGTTCAACGGGGAGACCGTTCGACAGGATGCCGTACGGATCCAATCGGGCGGCATCGCATCTTTCTGGGACGTGGTCCTGTCTCCGTTATATGAAGGGGATCAGGTCGTCGGCTTGCTCAACGTTTCGATCGACGCCACGGAGCGGGTGCAGGTTTACCAGACCCTCGAACAGCGCGTGGACGAACGAACGCATGAATTGGAACGCAAACGGGAGATTGCCGAAAGCCTGCGCGATATCATCGGTATGATCAATTCGAATATACCGCTTGATACTTTCCTGGAGAAGGCGGTCAAGCTGGTTGCCCAACGCATTGGGGCAGCGGCCTGTGTTTTGCACGAATTTGACCTGGATAAAAAGATGATTGAACAGGTGGCCAGTTATGGCCTGGATGAAGTTTTTCCCGGACGGAGGGCGCGTCATTTTGATGCGCTGAAGGCATCTGGCGGGGAATCTTATTTGCGAGCTACCTTACAGCGCAAGCCAACCTACACCAACTACGGCCCGCTCCCTGAACGCGTGGAAGAAATCAAATACGAAACCACCATCCCCGAAGAAATTAAAACCGAACGGATTGCACTGCGGCAAAGGTTTACCGGTTCGTTCTCCGTGCCAATTTTCATACAGGATAAAGTCTATGGCGGCATGGTGTTCTACTACAGCGAGCATCAGGATTTTTCGGAGGAGCAGATCCAGTTGGGACTGACCTTTGCTGAGCAGGTGGCCGTTGCAATCGAAAATGCCCGTCTGTATGCGCAAGCCGAGCAGGTCGCCGCAGCTCAGGAGCGCAACCGTCTGGCACGAGACTTGCACGATGCCGTCTCGCAGACTCTTTTTTCAGCCAGCCTGATCGCAGATGTGCTCCCAAAGCTCTGGGATAAAAACCCTGAAGCGGGCAAGCAAAAATTGGATGAACTGCGCCAACTGACTCGCGGTGCACTGTCCGAGATGCGCACCCTGCTTTTGGAATTACGTCCTGCCTCGCTCGTTGACATGGATCTGGGTGACCTGCTTCGTCACCTGACAAATGCCTTCACCGGACGTACCCGCATCCCGGTTGAGTTGGTCATCAAGGGGCAGGTCGACCCGTCACCGGATGTGAAGGAAGTTTTCTACCGCGTGGCGCAGGAGGCGCTCAACAATATCGGCAAACACGCCGGAGCAGCGCAGGTCTTTATCCGCCTGGAGCGGGCTGAAAAACTGATGCAGTTGGAAATCCGGGATGATGGCGCTGGTTTTGATCCACAGGATATTTCTCCCGAAAGCCTGGGATTGGGCATTATGCGCGAGCGCGTTGAATTTATCGGCGCACAGTTGACAATTCACAGTGAAATTGGGATAGGAACCCGCATCGAACTACTTTGGAAGGATAACTGACAAATGACAGATACAAAACTGATCCGCGTGATGCTGGTGGACGACCACGCCGTTGTTCGCAGTGGTTTGTCCACTTTTCTGATGACCTGCAACGATATGGAGTTGGTGGGCGAAGCCTCCAGCGGCGAACAGGCGCTTGGCTTATGCCCGCAGTCCAAACCGGATGTGGTGCTGATGGACCTGGTCATGCCGGGTATGGATGGTGCCACTGCCACCCGCATGATCCGCGAGAAGTGTCCCGAAATCCAGGTAATTGCGCTGACTAGTTTCAAGGAGCAGGAATTGGTACAGGGCGCATTGCAAGCCGGAGCGATTGGTTATCTACTCAAAGATGTGACCGCCGAAGAATTGGCGAATGCCATTCGCGCAGCGTATGCGGGCAAGCCTACCTTGGCCCCTGAGGCTGCTCAGGCGTTGATTCAGGCCACACGCATGCCGGCCGAGAAAGTCGGCTTTGACCTGACCGAGCGCGAGAAAGAAGTGCTGGCTTTGATGACGGAAGGTTTGAACAACAACCAGATCGCGGACCGACTCTGTGGTCAGTCAATCGACCGCCAAATTCCACGTCAGCAGCGTGTTGTCCAAGCTGGGAGTTGCCAGCCGCACCGAGGCAGTTGCAGTTGCCCTCAAACACAAGCTGGTCACCTGACCAGGAAATAATCTCGTATACTGGGTAGATATAGAACTCCCCGGATTGCCGATGTGCCCCGGAGAGTTTTTCTTTATAGTTGGAAATGATGATTTAAGAAAGGAAGAAACAATGAAAAACAATACCAAAATCGCTTTTCTGATTATCCTGGCAGCGGCCGCCTTCTCAACGCTCGCTTTTGTGATTTGGCCCACCCTTTATGTCACCAATGAGCAGGTCACCTCCCAGCCCGACCAGGTTGTCCAGGGTTTTTATGCCGAATACCTGTCGTATGACGGCAATCCGCTGGTTGATAAGGTATACCGTTCCAGTGAATATCTAAGCCCGGACATGATCGCTTTCCTGGACGAATTCACTCGGGGCGGCATGCAATACGACCCGGTGCTGTGCGCGCAGGACAAACCGACAGACATCAACACCTCTCCGGCACAGGTTTCTGGTGGCCAGGCCAGCGTCGACGTGTCAACCAGCTTTGCCAATCACAAGTTCACCGTTGAACTTGTACAAATCGAAGACGAATGGCTGATCGATAAGGTGGTTTGCCAACCGTAAACCTTTCTCCTCCTTTGTGTAGGGCTGTTCCTTTCGGGATAGCCCACTTTTTTTACCTGGTCATCTGACCAGGAAGAAAGCTATGAAACTATCCAGGATAAATCCCCGCCAACTGATGGTTGCTTTCTAAGTGTAGATTCCCATAATGGAATCAGGTCAAAATGAAAGGAGACTTCTGAAAATGGATACCAGCAGTTACGCATCTATCGGCATGGTTTTCTTCTTGTTTGCGCTCTTCTGCGCCTATTGGGCACAATCCACCGGGCGCCACCCGTGGTTGTGGTTCTTCCTGGGGTGGCTGTTCGCTCCAATCACCGGGATTGTGCTTCTTTACAAGAACGATCAGGACAGGAAGGCAAAACAGACACAAGAGTAATGCCACCTTTCTTCACCTGCCCACCTGACCAGGTTCAGGTCTGCTCCCCTGACCAGTCACAAATCTCCCCAGGCCGCCGATGTGCCCGGGGAGATTTTCTTTTATTCTGTAAGCAGATAACTTTTGGAAGGAGAATTTACATGACCCAAACTGGTGATTTTGTGATCGAAACCCAGGGCTTGAGCAAATCCTTCGGGGAGGTGCAGGCGCTTCGCGGCGTGGATCTGAACGTGCCGCGCCATTCGATTTTCGGTTTCCTGGGCCCGAACGGAGCGGGGAAGACCACCCTGATGAAAATTCTGCTGGGCCTGAGCCGCCCTACTTCTGGCAGCGGTACGATCTTTGGGCACGATATTGTGCACCGAAAGCGTCGCTATCCGGGAACGCATTGGTTACCTGCCCCAGCAGCCCCGTTTCATCGAGTACATGACCGCCCGTGAGAACCTGGAATTCACCGCGAAATTCTTCTTTAGCGGTCCGCAGGCCAAAATCCGGGAGCGATGCGATGAGATGCTGGAACTGGTCGGGCTGGCTGATAAAGCCGAGCGTCCAATCAAAGGCTTTTCCGGTGGCGAGAAACAGCGTCTCGGCATCGCGCTGGCTCAGGTCAACTATCCCGACCTGCTGATCCTGGACGAACCCGCTTCGGCGCTCGACCCACTGGGTCGCCAGGCAGTGCTGGATGTGATGGCGCGCCTGCGCAAGCACACGACCATTTTTTATTCCACCCACATCCTGGATGATGTGCAGCGGGTCAGTGATACGGTCGCGATCCTGAACCGGGGACAGATGGTGGCCAGCGGTCCGATCGAGACAAATTCTGAACGGTAAAGATGGCGTGGTCTACACCCTGGCTGTGAAAGGTAAGTCCGATGGGCTTGACAAACGGCTGGCAGAATTGCCCTGGGTAACGCAATGCAACGGTAAGCCAGCACAACGGGACAAGCCATTGGCAGGTGAGCGTCAGCGACGAAACTGCCGCCGAAGCGACCCTGTTGCGGCATATGCTTGGCAGATCATACGCTGACGGTAACCGAGTTCAGCCGCAAGAAATACGAACTGGAAGAAGTTTTCATGGAGATCGTAAAAGGAGACAGTCATGGCAGCTAATATCGAATTTGAACTTGTGAAAGAATTGAGCGGATTGCGTGGCTTTACCAACCTGTTTCACAAAGAAAACCGCGCCTGGTGGGGTACCCGCCGCTGGTGGATCAATGCCCTGTTGTGGCCGGTGTTGATGTGCGGACTGCTGGCGAATATGCTCTTCGTGCCCACCATCGCAAACCTGGCAACAGAAGCGGAAATTGCCCGCGCTGGCGGGTTGACTGCCTATATCTTGCAAATGGGTTTGAGTGTTTTCTTCGAGTTCGGCACGACAGTGTTGGCACTCGGCGACTGTGGTCTTGAACCAGGATGCAATTCTAGGTGAAAAGCAGAGCGGCGTAGCTGAATGGCTGCTTTCCAAGCCGATTGCCCGCCGCTCATATATTCTGGCAAAGTTGGCAGCCAATGCGCTTGCCTATGTTGATCTTGCTGGCCGGAATACCCTCTGTGATCGGATACGGCATGTTGTCTCTACGCCTGGGTGCGCCATTCCCCTTGGTGCCTTTCCTGTCCGCAGTTGGGATCATGATCGTGCATGCTTTCTTCTATCTCACCTTGACCCTGATGCTGGGAACCCTGTTCAACAACCGCGGCCCTATCCTGGGGATCGCGCTAGGCTCGGTGTTGGGCGGCAACATGCTGGGTGGCCTGTTCAAACCGCTGCTTTATGTGACACCCTGGATGCTTCCGAAAGTTGCTTCATTGACAGCCAGCGGTCAGGCAGTTCCGCCTGAAATTGGAGTTGTACCGTTGGTTTTGACTGTTCTGTGGTGCGTTGTCTTTATTGTTGTTGCAATGGCGAAGTTTGAAAAGGTAGAGTTTTAGTTATGTCAAGAAGAACAACAGGTACAGCCCTGCTCTCCATTTCTGCCATCCTATATGCCACCCGCTATCTGTCCGCTGCCATTTTTGGCTCATCAATACAGAACTGGAATCAAAATCTGTTCAATGCAATGCTCGAATATGTTGGTCAAGGGCCGGTCATATGGAGCATCATTGCCTTGATTGCAGGCATCATTTATCTGGTCTGGGCTGAAGTCGAAGCGTTTCTGAAATCTAGATAATTATTGGACCGTTATCCGCATAGAAAGGTAAAGGTCATGTCTGACAATGACAATACAGCTTCATCTGCAAAAATCGTCAATTGGAAACAGGTAGGCCTGTTCGTTGGCCTGACCATCGGCCTGAGCTGGCTGCTCAATCTGGTGCTGTTCTTGAAGTTTGGATATTACAGTCAGGAAACAACGATTTTCTTGCAACTTGAGATGTTCATTCCCGCTTTTGTGGCAGTTGCTCTGCAGCGTTACGTCTTCAAGGACAGTTCAATCTATCACCGCACTTATAAAGAACGCCCACGCTGGTTCTTCAGCTTCTACCTGCTGTTGACCCTGGTGTTTCCGCACTGGTCTCGCTGATCACCCTCCAGCCGGATTTGTATCCCGCGCCGGTTGCCAGCCTGGCGCTGCTCCTATGGGTTATCTCTCTCATTGTGTTGCTGGTGGTGCGCTTCGCCAGCGGAAGAGAAGCTTTCCGGCAGGCCGGTCTCTCTGGCGGGAAATGGTACGCCTGGCCGCTGGTCTGGCTGGCAATCATGGCCTATCACGCCGTACAAATTCTGCTCAACATGGCTTTCCGCCTGGGCTATAACGTGGACCCTGCTCCCCTGATGGCCGCCGCACAAGCCGCAGGCATGAATTTCCCGACCTATATGATCCTGGGATACGTGAACGGGTTGATCATCAACCCCTTGCTGGGGCTGGTGATTGCCTTCGGTGAAGAATACGGCTGGCGCGGTTATTTGCAAGGGGAACTGGTCAAGCTTGGACGGGTAAAGGGTGTGCTGCTGGTTGGTGTGATCTGGGGCATCTGGCACGCTCCCGTCGTCGCCATGGGACACAACTACCCCGGCCATCCTGTAGTAGGACCGATAGCTTTCTTGGTTTTGAATCTGTTTCTTTCCATCTTCTTGGGCTACATCATGCTCAAAACAGGTAGCGTCTGGCTGGCAGCCTTTGGACATGCCATGATCAACAGCGGTTACCAGTGGCTTACCATGACGGTCAATACACCCCACGATCCGCTTTATGCGTTTGGAGCCGGGTTTTATGGTATTGCCTTTGCCTTCCTGATCGCGCTGGTGGTACTGCGTGACCCTGTTTGGAAAAATGATGAAGCAATAACGGATAAGGAGATATTGAATGATTGATTACGCAATCCGTACAGAAAACTTGAGTTGCCATTTTGGTGAGATTCGAGCGGTAGATGAACTTTCTCTTGAAATCCCGAAAGGTATTGCCTTCGGTTTCTTAGGGCCGAATGGTTCAGGGAAGACAACCACGATCAGATTACTGCTTGGACTTCTCGAACCGAAACAGGGAAAGGCCGAAGTGCTGGGTTTCGACACCCGGACAAAGGCTGATCAGATTCGGGAGCGTAGCGGCGCCCTGCTGGAACATACCGGTTTATACGAACGCTTGAGTGCGGAAGAAAACCTGGAGTTTTATGGCCGCATCAACCGCATGCCACAGTCCGAGCGACAGGTGCGTATCAAGGAACTGTTGACTCACTTCGAACTATGTGAACGCCGCAAAGACCGCGTGGGCAACTGGAGCCGCGGCATGAAACAAAAGTTGGCTATCTCGCGTGCAATGCTGCATCGCCCGGAAATCATTTTCCTGGACGAGCCTACTGCCGGTCTCGACCCGGTTGCGGCGGCTGCGCTCAGGGATGATATCGCAAATCTGGTCGAACGGGATGGTGTGACTGTTTTCCTCAACACTCACAACCTGTCTGAAGCGGAAAAGCTATGCGCGCAGGTTGGCGTGATCCGCAAAGGGCGCTTGTTGACCATCGGGAACCCGGAGCAGCTTCGGGCGGGGAAAGATGCGTCATACCTTCAGATTACAGGCAACGGATTCACTTCATCCATCCTGGAGCAGTTGCGTGCGCACCCAATGGTGGAATCTGTATCCCGGCAGAATGGTCACCTGAATCTTACGGTTTCGAAAACTGCCGACACATCTACGCTGGTGAGTTTCCTGATCAGTGCTGGTGTGCAGGTGGAGGAAGTCCACAAAGACAAAGCCGAACTGGAAGATATATTCTTGAAATTGATGGAGGAAGAACCCCATGTTGACTGATATTTCGATCATGGTTTGGAAAGAGTGGAGGGAATTGCTGCAATTCCAGGGCGGCAAGCGCTCGGGAATGACCGGCTTGTTGAATCATGATGGCCGTTTTCGGCATCTTTATACCCATCCAGTGGGGCGATCTGTGGCTGGAAACAGGCGCGCCACTCAGCCTGTGGGTGGTTATTCCCCCGATTTTGATCGGGGCGATGGTAGCCGATTCAATTGCGGGCGAACGCGAACGGCACACGCTTGAAACACTGCTCGCCAGCCGCCTGCCTGACCAGGCCATCCTGCTGGGTAAAATTGGCGCTTCGGTCAGTTATGTTTGGGTAGTGACGCAGTTGGTGTTTATCATTGCGCTCATCCCGGTCAACATCATGAACTGGAAAGGCACCCTGTTGTTTTACAAACCTGCAGTGCTGGTGAGTGGACTGGTTTTGAGTTTTCTGCTCGCGTGTCTGATGAGTAACATCGGCGTGCTGGTCTCCCTGCGAGCCGGGACGGTCAAACAGGCGCAACAAACGCTTGGACTCTCGGTTTTCCTCCTGGCCTATGTAGTGCCAATGGTGGGCGTTTACCTGCTGCGCTTCGTCCCGAAAGAAATCAGGGATCGGCTTTTCCAGCCCATGCTGACCGGTGATGTGACTTCGATCGTGATTATTGCTTCAGTTATTCTATCTATCATGAGTTTTGGATTATATGCGGCTGCGAAGACTCGTTTTCAGCGGGCGCGTTTAATTTTGGATGAATAATTAGAAGGAGAGATTTTCAATGTCTATAAAATCATTTGGTTACTTTTTTACAAGTATTGCGTTTTTCGTCAGCCTGGCTATGGCTGTATGCGGTGGACGCTGGCAGGCTCTTGAGCAGGCCGCCTATGGCGGAAAACGCAGACCCTGGTGGTTTATCCCTCTTAGCATTCTGCTGATTGTCCTGTACATTCTGGCGTTGGTCAGTTTCATCAATGGAGAGAAAAATTGGGACGGTTGGCTACTGATGGTTGTCATACCAGTCGGCTGGATGCTCAAGGGAGCCTTCCTGGTCTTCAATCCTACAGGGCGCGAGGCTGTTTCAGGTCTGGAAGGCGACCAGAACTGGCGCAAAGTTGCTTTGGCGCGGTTCCCTATTGCCGTTATCCTGGGTGCCCTGACATACTTTGCATAAAGATTGGAAACTATCCGTGTTCAAAAATATTCTCTGGGACGTGGATGGAACGCTCTTGGATACCTACCCCGCGATAACTTACGCCATTAGCAAATCCCTGAATGAAATGGGGTTATCGGTGCCGCTAAATGTGATCGACGGCCATGCACGCCAGTCGATCAGCGGTTGTGTTAAGACTCTTTCCCAGCGCTTCAAACTGGACCCGGACCTGCTTCGCCGTCGTTTTTCTGAATCCTATCGGAGGGTTGATCCCGCCAACCAGCTCCCGTTTCCCGGCGTGCGCGACGTGTGTGAATTTATCCATGAACATGACGGACTGAATATCGCCGTCACGCATCGAGGCCTCCAGTCTACACAGACGTTGCTGGAAGCACACGGTCTGGCTCCATACTTCACTGCTATCTTTAGCGTTGAGCAAGGATATCCTCGAAAACCCAATCCAAAAATAATACAGGCTGCTTTGGATGAGTATGCACTGATTACCAACGAAACTCTGCTGGTTGGCGACCGTGACCTGGACATCCAGGCCGGGCGGGCTGCTGGTGTACACACCCTCCTGTTCGGCGGAGCGGAACTGAATAACCCCGCAGATGTTCAGATTGAACATTACACTCAACTACTCTCCCGTCTTAAGAAGACAGGTTCATGAGCGCTGGTTTTCTGCCCTACTTTGCCCTCACCTACTTACTCTCCTGGGGCATCTGGATCCCGCTGGCTCTAACCGGCATATCCAACCAGTGGCTTACTCTGGCCGTCAACACTCCCAACGATGCCCTTTACGCTTTCGGTCCCGGCCTGTACGGCATCGCCTTTGCCTTCCTGCCGTCACCTATGCCTTCAGCAAAACCATCAACGGAATGGGATATTCAATAACCTTAAACGTGATCGATGGACTCGTGCGTCAATCCTTCGAAGGCTGTGTGCAGACGTTATCCCAACGCTTCAAACTGGACCCGGACCTGCTGGCCGCCAAATTCACCGAATCCTACCGAGACATTTCTCCCGCCAAACAACCCCCGTTTCCCGGCGTGCGTGAAATCTGCGAGTTCATCCACCAAATCGGTGGACTCAACATCGCCCTCACGCACTGCGGTGTTGAATCCACCCGCGCACTACTCGAAGCCCACAACCTGTTCGCCCTGATCGATGACATTTTCAGCGCAAAACAGGGCTACCCTGCCAAACTCGAACCGTCCCTGTTGCTGGCCGCACTGGAGAAACATAGAACCCTGCCGAAACCCTGCTCCTCGGCAACCGCGATCTCGACATTCAAGCCGGACGCGCAGTGGGAGTTCGAACCTGCTTGTTTGGGCAGGCGGAGCTGACCACCCCGGCGGATCTGCAGATCTGCGAATATCATTACCTGTTATGTTCTGAACGAAACAGAATAATCCCGCAGAAATCACTTTTGCTATAATTCAATAATCACCTTCCCAGCGGGGTACATATCTGGAATACGGGTATAAATTCAGGCCGCGCATGGCAATTGCATAACCTGCTAGAAAGACATATTTCGCCCTGCCGAATTGGCAGGGCGATTTTGTTTTTTGAATGTAAGCCCTTACCGGGAAAAACTTCGTTATACTTCACCTATGCCCACCCCTGCATCTATCCTAAAAGAAACCTTTGGCTATGACACATTTCGTCCGTTACAACGTGAAGTGATCGAAAACGTGCTGGCGCGGCGTGACACGCTGGCTATCATGCCGACCGGCGGTGGAAAATCGCTATGTTACCAGATCCCTGCGCTACTATTCGAAGGCCTGACCGTGGTTGTCTCGCCGCTCATCTCCTTGATGAAAGACCAGGTAGAGCAACTGCGCGCTTTTGGAGTGCCCGCCCTGTTCCTCAACAGTTCGCTCGCGCCGCAGGAATATCAGGAGAACATGGACTACATCCGGCGCGGCGAGGTGAAGCTTCTCTACGTTGCGCCCGAATCGCTGCTCACCCCGCGTATTCTTTCGTTGCTTGATTCGATTCAGGTCGATTGCCTGACCATCGACGAAGCCCACTGCATCTCAGAGTGGGGGCACGATTTCCGCCCTGAATACCGTCAGCTTGTGGCAGTACGCCAACGCTTCCCGAAGGCAGTTTGCCTGGCGCTGACCGCCACCGCCACCGAGCGTGTACGGCAGGATATCCGCACCACACTCAAGTTTGCCAGCAGCAACGAATTCATCGCCAGTTTCAACCGCGAGAACCTGTACATCGAAGTCGTTCGCAAACGCGATCCCATCGAGCAGACCATCCAAATACTTGAAAAACATAAAGACCAATCTGGCATCATCTACTGCTTCTCCCGCCGCCAGGTGGATGAACTCGCCGCCTACCTCGCCGCGCAGGAATACTCTGTCCGCCCATATCATGCCGGGCTGGAAGATGCCGAACGCAAAGCCAACCAGGAAACCTTCATCCGCGATGACGCACAGATCATCGTTGCCACTATCGCCTTCGGCATGGGCATCAACAAGCCTAACGTGCGCTTTATCATCCACTTCGACCTGCCCAAGAGCATCGAGAGCTACTACCAGGAGATCGGACGCGCCGGGCGCGACGGGCTGCCCGCGCACTGCACCCTGCTGTTCAATTATTCGGACGTTGCCAAGATCAACTATTTCATCGACCAGAAGGAGGGGAACGAAAAACAGGTTGCTATCGGACACCTGGATGCCATCGTCCGTTACGCAGAAGATGAGCTGACCTGCCGCCGTAAACCGCTCCTGAACTACTTCGGCGAATCATACGAAGCCCAATCCTGCTCCAACTGCGACAACTGTACATCCGCCCCAACCGAACTAACCGACATCACCATCTACGCACAGAAATTCCTGTCCTGCGTCAAACGTGCAGATGAGCGATTCGGCGCTGGTCACATCACCGATATTTTGCTCGGCTCGCGGTAACAAAAAGGTGCTGCGCTGGGGACACGACAAACTCTCCACCCACGGCATCGGCGCGGAACTGACGAAGAAACAATGGATGCACATCGCCCGTCAACTGTTGACGATGGGCTACCTGAAGCAAGAAGGCGAATACCGCACGTTGAGTCTCACGGATAGGGCACTGGAAATGCTCCGAAAACGGGAGCAGGTGATGGGCGTCCTGCAAGAAGCGGAGCGTGTCCAAAAGAAGGGGAGGAAGAAAGAAGAGTTGGAATACAACCATGCGCTGTTCGCCATCCTGCGTCAAAAACGCAAAGAGATGGCAGACGAAGCGGGCGTGCCTCCGTATGTCATTTTCTCGGATAGAACCTTGATCGAAATGGCGGCCTATTACCCGCAGTCGGCTGAAAGCCTGCTCAACATCTCCGGCGTGGGGCGGGTGAAACAGCGTCAATATGGGGATACATTTCTGAATACGATCAAAGCTTTTTGCGATGAGCATGGGCTGGCGGAGAAGCCCAAGAAAAATTCTCGCGAAAAAAGTGACCGGGGCCGACGATATTTCCTGGTGGGAGAAGCGTACAACGCCGGGGAAACCGTTGAAAGTCTGATGGCGCGATACCAGGTCACGGCAGGAACAATCCTGAGTCATTTGACAAGATACCTGTCAGCGGGGAATACATTGCGAAACGGCGAAGACCTGCAAGCGATGACGTCCGCCACACCCGAACAGCAACGAGCCGCTTTTGTCGCCTTTGACGAACTCAGCCCAACATATCTCAAGCCGGTTTACGACCAACTGAACGGGGAATTAAGTTACGATGAGTTGAAGATTTTGCGGATGTTATATTTGACCTCACAACAAGGCTGATTGTGCCCTCTGCCGATTGATTACCCCTACACTGTTTTGGGGAATTATGATTTCGAGACAATTTCTAATTATCAAGATGGTAAGTGTGATAGGAGTTCTTGCAGGGGTTTCCCCAGGCAATGTGCATTTCGCGGGCGGTCAGGTCGATTACCAGCGCATTGATGGTCTTTTCGCGGTCCAGCAGGTTCCCTTCGCCAAAGTCGTGCTTGCAGATCGAATTTGGATAATTGACATGGTCACGTTGGATAGCTTGGAGTGATTTGATCGTGTGGCTTTTGGACTGGTTCAACAACCGCAATGCCCGAAAATAACGAATACGGGAGGAAATCAATTCTTCCGGATCATTCTCGATTTCCTGCATATTTGCCGATAGATAGTTGTTGGTATGCACAGCATATCCATCCTTGTTATAGATGATGGAAAAGCGCCGCGCGGAAACTTCCACGCTGTAAATTTCTCCGCTTTCATGCACGATCAGATGATTGTAACCAGCGGCACGGTGCGGGATAAGCGTCCGGTTGATCGCCCCGCCGGGTGTCTTGGAAGCCAGCACAGCACGCGAGACCACCAGCCTGGGAATACCGATACGGGAATCGTTCGGATATACAGTGTCGATCAATTGCGCAATCCCGTAGGCGTTGAAACCAACGTTGGGAATCAAACCACCATAAGTCATTGCTAGGTATGGGGGATCATCCTTTGGCTTGGCCTGGATGACAAAAACATCTTTTTCATCATCAGGGATCCAATCTTCGTTATGCGCCGCTAAAACGTGACCATCTGCTGTGCGCTCATCATTGACGGCCATGCTGGTACAACGCGTCAAATGCAAAGCATCCACTGTTACCGCTTCCATTACATTCAACACAACCAGTTCATCGAATGAAACATTGGCGCCTTCGGCAATCCCCTGCATCTCATCAACATATTGCGGATAACGCTCCTGCGCAAACGGCAAATATTTACGCGCCTGGATCTGGGCGCCATCCCACGTTAGTTCCAATTCCTGGTAAGCTCCTTTTAGCAACTTGCGCGCATTTTCGATACTATGCTGTACGTTTTTACGACGCGATTCGCCTATTTGTTGTCCCATTTCACGATGGGTTCCCGCTACCTGGATCAAAGGTGGGGGAGTGGAATGAACGGGCGTTTCAGAAAGATTTTCTAATTGAGACATTGATCGTTCTCCTTGTAACACAGACCTGCCCCGGAAATGACCGGGGCGGGTTGATTATACTACTGAGAATTGAAAAGTTGCTGGCTAACACAGAATTCAAAGTTCTAAGAAAAAGCTTTTTCAAAGAATTCAACCAACCGCAGATAAAGAGTGCGTTGATTTTTCTCCTTATAAATGCCATGTCCTTCATCTTCGAAGTTGAGCAGTTCATATGGGATTTTATGTTCGTTCAACACTTTGACCACATCATCTACATTTTGCGGCGTGACGTTGGGATCCTGCCCGCCCTGAATGATGAGCAATTTCCCTTTGATGTTTTCGCACAAAATGGATAGGGGATCGTTCATAGTATCGTTCCGGGACTTCATCTGGCTTTCCGCCCATCATCTCCTCGCTATACGGACGGATGTCCGGGCGGGTGGTTTCGTAGTCTACGACCAGGTCAGTCATGCCGCAGATAGGCGCGGAAGCAGCTACAATCTCTGTCGGGAAATGTGTGATCGCCCACCAGGACGAGTATCCGCCATAGGATGTGCCCGTGATACCGATTTTGCCAGGCTCGGCAATCTTTGCTTTGATCAATGCTTTGATGCCCGTGCGGATATCTTCCTGCTCGCGGCCACCCCAGCCATCTTCCAAAATAGCCTGCTGGAAAGGCAGTCCATAGCCGGTGCTGCCGCGATAGTTCGGGGTCGAGCACGTTGAAGTCCTGCCTCACAAAAAACTGGATTTCGGCATTGAGAAAATCCGGGCAGTGATAGGTAGGGCCCACCATGCACATAGATGATCGTTCCGTGCGGCTCGCCAAATGACCGATACAGCCAGCCGTGAATGGACATCCCATCAACAGAGTTCCAGCGGAAGTCTTCTGCTGGGGCAAGCTGGGTGGGCTTGAGGGATGTACGCTCCCAAACCCGCGTGAGCGTGATGAAATTTTCAGCTTCTGGATTTTCACGGGCAAAGCGAACCACATCCCCTGGTTGGCAGGCGCTGTAATAGAAACCAACCCATTCCGTGTTTGACGCCGATGCCAACGGGATGAGATTGCCTTCGCTTGTAGGCATAGCAATTTCACTCCCGTTTTCAATATCCAAGAATGAACTATGCATACGCCCCTGGATGTTTTCGACCATCACCGCTTCATCACAACCTTCGGGCACAAAAGCTGACTGGATATCGCGCGCTGGGTCATCGATCAGCCAGCGAACATCTGCGTCGTCCAATTTCCAGATGCCGAGTTTGCGATGGGTATCCGTTTCGGCTAGCACCAGCACGCGCTCTCCGTCGGGATGCCAATTTGCAAAGACCTTTCCGCTTCGTTCCAAAGTTGAACAGTTCACGGTCATCCTTGCCGTCAATGCCCACAATCCAGACCTGCCGCCCGGCGGGGTGCAGGTCGTTGCGGGCGTACAGGATATGCGTCCCCTGCGCATTCAGTTTTGCGTCGGTGTAGCCACCCTTCTCCTGATGCGCCAGTGCGATGCGCTCTCCGCTGGTCAGGTCTTGGCGGTAGATGTAGGTTTCTTCCGTTTCCTCGCCGGTTTCGGGATGCACATTGGCGGCATATACCAGCCAGTTCTCGCGGGGGTGCAGGGATCCGCCGCGGATGTAGTAATTCGGCTCGGGTTCGGTCAGCGGGTTCAGGGTCCGGGGAGAGGCGAGATCGACGCGAAAAAGTTGCACACGCTCGTCGCCGTCCTTGTCCTGCTCCACGATCACGGCCTGGCTGTCCGGCGTCCAGGAAACCAGGAAGGTGTTCTGGTCGGTCTCGGTCAGGCGGATGGGGGGCGTGGAGCCGTCGGTGGGTGCAACATAAACGTCGGCCACCGGGCCGGTGTGAAACCAGGTCCAGGCCACCCACTTTCCATCGCGGGAGACCTGCGGCCAGAGCTCGTCATCGATGCCCGGCAGGCTGAGCAGGGCATCCAGATATTCTTCGGGATTCATCATTTCACCAATTCCTTTTCAGCGGACGCCATGATGGCATCCAGTTCTTTGACTTGCAACTCAGCCAACGGCTCGACCTGATGCTCGCGCAAAATCCGTTCGGACTCCGCCTGGGCCTGCTCGGCGAGACCTCGGCGACCGCCCGTATCCCAGCTTTCCCAGCTTCCGCGCTCGGTTAGTTGGGTGACGAACATCTCGCCGTTTTTCAGGTGCTTCATAGTGTGCTTCTGACCGAGGAAGTTTCGGCTGCCGTTCATAACTTTTGCGATGACGTCTACCGCCAGGGTATCTTCATCTGCAACGAAACCGCGCCGCACGCGATGGATGCTGCCTGCGAACTCGTTGTCGGCTACCATCTGGGCGTAGGTGCTGAGCGAACCGGCTTCCATCTCGCCGATACCGGAGAGTTCGTCCGCGCCAGCCAGCGCAGGGATGACTGCATTCAGCGCGCGCTCGAAACCGTTCTGGATATCGAGCGCGTGGGAATTGGTCGAAAAGCCATAGACGTTGACCGGCAGTCCATAACGGTGACCAAGCTGAACAGTCCCGGCGGAGGCGAGCCCCATCTCGATCCCGCCCCAGACGGCGATGCCGGTGCGCGGGTCCATCATGGCCAGACGTCCGCAGAAGATCATTGGCAGATCCGGGTTGGACGAGTTGCGCCAGCACGAGCGCAACCAACACTTCGGCGGCCTGCTGCGCGATGGCTCCGGCGATGGAGAAGGGCGCGGTGGCCCCGGCGGTGGGACAGGGCAGCGGCGCAAAGGGGATGCCCTGGCGGGCGATCTCCAGCATGGCTTCGACTTCGTGGTCGGGGAAGGCCAACGGGCTGACGGGCGAGACGCTCAAAGTCAGCACTTCGGGGGCGGGGCCAAGCACTTCGGCCATGCGCACGGCGTATTGCACTTCGGGGGCAACCTGCACGCCGGGTCCTTGCAGCGGCTTGGTGGTGAAGGGCATAGCATGGCGGTACATTGCCAGCGACATCAACTCGCCCGGCACGTCAGAGGGGGTGAAGAAGGGCGTGATAGTGTTGCAGTTGGGCAGGGCATCCAGCAGGCGGGTGGCGTCGCGCACATCTTGCAAGACGGCAAAACGATGCTCGCCCGTAGCGGGGTTGTGGATGTCGCGCGCGCCGCCCAGGTTGTGGAAGTTGAGCGAGCCATCGCCCAGGGTTTTGATCGTCCCACCGCGTCCGCGCACGGTGACCTGCGGCGGGCATTTGGCGAGGCAATCCTCGACCAGTTCGGGTGGCAGGCAGACACGATCATCCTTGATAGTCGCGCCTGCATCGGTCAGCATCTGGCGCGCGCCGGGGTGAGTCAGAATCACGCCGACTTCGGCCAAAATGCGCGAGGTGGCGTTGTGCATGGATTCGACTTCAGAGTCGCTGATGATTTTTAGTTTATTCAATCCACCAACCTTGCCAATTCCTTGAATGAGGCCTCTACCGGCGCGGGTGTCGACATATCGAAACCGGCCACCTCGAACAAATCCATCGTATACAGCGATCCGCCCGCACTGATGAACTCGATGTACCGCTCGGCCATTCCCTTTTCGCGTGCCAGAATTTTCGCCGCCAGGGCATCTGCCGCGCTGATTCCAATGGCGTACTGGAATGTGTAAAACGGTTCAAAGAGATGTAAGAACTGCGCCCAGGTGATGCCTGTTCGTGCGGGATCATCTTTCATCGTCTCTCCGTAACCTTCGGCAAAAAACCCCTGCATGATATGTTTCAATTCCACGGCAGTGAGAGGTTGGCCCTCTGATGCACGGGAAAAAACCTCATACTCAAAGCGGGCCAGTGTGGGCATGATGAAAAAATACCGGTGGTAGTTCGCTAGGGCTTCATCGATGAGAGCCAGCTGGAATTTCCTATCATCTGCCTTCAATTCCCGCAGATATGCCCGCGTCATCGCTTGGTGGAAGTTGGACGGTGTCTCTTCGTATGCAGAAGAAACCGAGTTATACTCGTTATAAATATCCGTTTGGTTCTTCGCCGTATAAACGCCATGCATGGAGTGCCTAGTTCATGCGTTAGGGTGCTTAAGGCAATTATGAAATTATCATAGCTCATATAAATAAAAGGGGGTTTGTGCCCCACCTGAAGGGAGGAGGCTGCGTTCTGCCGTTTTTCAACATTGGGCGCGTAGTCCACCCAGCGGCCTTCCAAGCTTCCCTTCGTAAAACCGATACGTACTCTTCCCCAAGGCTTGAGCGTTTCACAAATCCATTCAACTGCCTGTTTGTAGGGAATCACTGGCGGTTTCTTCACGGTGGGCGCCCATATATCAAAAGGCCGCAGGGCGTCTATTCCTAATATCTTTGCCTTTACATCCCAGTAGCGGTGCCAGGTCGGGAGATGTTTCTTGAAAGTGTCAATCAGGTTATGGAATACTTCCAAGGGCAGATTGGTGGGAGAGAGCATCATTGCCAATACCGAGTCATACCCCGTGCCTCTGCCAAGACCATCCATTGTTTCACGTTTGCAAGATAAATACTCGCCAGAGTGTTCTCCATTGAAAGGTAGCCATCGTAATAGCTCTCCCAGGCAGTGCGGCGATGTTCTCGGTCGAAGTCTTGCAGAGCGATATCCATATTCGCCTGGTAGACCGGGTGTGTCTTCCCCTGGCTATCCACCGCATCACGAAAGCCAAGTCGGTATCTACAAGCTCGGTAGCTGCCTGGTAAACGCCGTCGAACGGTTCCGACAGCATACTGAGGATTTCTTCGACTTCCTCATTTCGTTGGTAAGCCTTCAATCGCAGCAGATTATCGAAATAGTGTTTGTAGACCTGTAACGGGGTTCCTGGCTCCGCCCAATCCAGCAAGGTTTCGCAATCTCTAGGAGTTGTGGCCGGGCAAAAGCGACCACCGCTTTGAACTTCCCCTCCAAGGCTTTGGCCTGACCGAAATATCCTTTGGCTGCCACGTCAGTCGAATCCACGATTTGAGCCCAATCGGCGAATTCCAGCAAGATCGTCATCCGCCGCCAGTGTTTTCCCCGCAGTTCGAACCAATCAGCCAGCACACCTGGCCCTTCTTTCAAACGACCGTTATACTCGCTTAATTCAGGCAGTTCCTTAAGGCGACCTTGAGATCAGCCTCCCATTCCTTCCAGGTCGGGTAGACGGCTTCCCGGTTCCAGGTGCTCTCGATGGGGGCGTCTTCCCGCTTTAAACCGGTTGTGTTGATCATTTATGAACTCTCCTCAAGAAATTTTTCTTCAATATAGGAGCATTTGCAAGGCTTGGGGTTTTCCAAGCAGAAGGCTATGCAGTATCCCATCCAGCGAAGATGTCAAAGCCGAATTCCACATCCATGAACGGAACACGTAGCAGGCGTTGCGATCGAGAATATCGTCCTTTTAGACTTTCAAACAAGCCACCCGATGCTTCGGCAGAAATCTCCACATACGGCGGGTCGGTCTGCTTGCACTCGTCGGTCGCAATCGGGCAGCGCGGATGAAAACGGCAGCCAGAGGGCACATCGATCGGGTTAGGCACTTCGCCTTGCAGGATCACGCGCTTGCGGCGCTTGCGCGGGTTGGGCACCGGCGCCACCGAAACCAACGCCTGCGTATACGGGTGGCGCGGCTCTTTGAGCACCTCCACCGTCGGGCCGATCTCCACCACGCGCCCCAGATACATGACCGCCATGCGGTCGGTGAAATACCCGGCGGTTGCCAGGTCGTGCGTGGTGTAGATGATGGTGATATTCGCGCGCCTTGCGCAGTGAACCCAGCAGGGTCAGGATGTCGGCGCGGATGGAGACATCCAGCATGGAAACCGGCTCATCGGCTACCAGCAGTTCAGGCTCCAGCACCAGTGCGCCCGCAACCACCACGCGCTGACGCTGGCCACCGGATAGCTCATCCGGGTAGCGGCTCCAGAAATGGTCTGCCGGGGCCAGGCCGCAATCTTCGAGCGCGGCGCGCACGCGGGCTTCTTTTTCGTCTGCGCTGAGTTCCAGATCATGGATTTCCAACGGCTCGACCACGATTTCCCAGATGGTCTGGCGCGGGTTGAGCGATTCGTACGGGTCCTGAAAGACCATCTGCGCGCGGCGGCGCAGGGCCAGGATTTGTTTACGCTTGCTAAGGCGGCCGAGTTCATCCCCGTTCTTCCCGGGCCTGAGCCTGCCCGTTGCCCAACCGGCCACATCATACCCGTCGAACAGGATGCGTCCCTTTGTGGGTACTTGCAAGCCCAGCACGTTCATCCCAACAGTGGTCTTACCGGAACCTGACTCGCCAACCAGCGCCAGGATTTCGCCCTGATCCACCGTAAAGCTGACGCCGTCCAGCGCATGCACAACCTGTTTGGGCGCGCGCTTAATGCGATCGGTGAACGTCCGTGTGACCGGGAATTGCTTATAAAGATTTTCGATTTGAAGGATGGGTGTTTTATTCATGATAGCTACTTCCCCTTCAGGAGATGACAGGCGACATGATGCCCCGGCTCGATTTCAACCAATGGCGGTAGTTCCTTGATGCATATCGGTTCACCGTTACCGACATGACAACGCGGCTCGAAGCGGCAGCCGGGCGGCAGGTTATCCAGGCGCGGCGGGTTGCCGGGGATGGAGGCCAGATCAGAGCCGGGCTCGGCGATATCGGGGAAGGCCTTCAGCAAACGCTGGGTGTACGGATGCTGGGGATTGTTGAAAATGGTGTCGCTGTTGGCATATTCGGCCACCGTCCCGCCGTACATGACCAGCACGTCGTCACACATTTCGGCGACTACGCCCAGGTCATGCGTTACCAACACCAGGGACAGGTTAAGTTCGCGCCCCAATTCTTCGAGCAGTTCGATGATCTGGGCCTGAATCATGACGTCCAACGCGGTAGTAGGCTCGTCGGCAATCAAGATGCGGGGATTGCAGGCCAGGGCCATGGCGATGACCGCGCGCTGGCGCATCCCGCCGCTGAACTGGTGAGGATATTGCTTGCCGCGGTTGGCCGTGATACCGACCAATTCGAGCAGTTCCCCGGCCCGTTTGCGGGCGTCTTTGGTCGAGTTGACGATGTTGTGCAATTGCAGTACTTCAACGATTTGGCTTTCGACCGTCCGCACGGGGTTGAGGGCGTTCATGGCCCCCTGGAACACCATCGAAATATCATTCCAGCGCACGGCCTGCATCTCGCCTTCGCTGATTTGCAGCAGGTCACGGCCTTCGAAAAGTATTTGCCCGTTCACAATGCGCCCAGCTTCGGGCAGCAGGCGCATCAGGCTGAGCATGACCGTGGTCTTGCCGCAGCCGCTCTCGCCGACCAACCCCAGCGAACGTCCCTGTTCCAGCGAAAAGCTCACGCCCTCAACTGCGTGCAGGGCCACTTGCCCTGAGCGTGCCTGCCCCGGTAAAGCGGAGCGGGCCGGGGTCGAAGGGTCGTCGGTCATGTAGTTGATCGAAAGGTTGCGCACATCCAGCGTGGTCATGGGGCCAGCCTCCGGCGCGGGATTCGGGTTCCACCAAAGGCGGTTTGGCTAACATCAACGAGATCATGTTACGGGGGTTGAACAGGTGATGGGTCTTCAAACGCGGGTTGACGATCTCCTCCAGCGCATTGCCGATCAAAATGATTGCCAGGCTGACCCACACGATTGCGATGCCCGGCGGGAGCAGGAACCACCAGGCCCTGGCGCTGATGGCGCGCTCGAAGGCGAAGTTCAGCATCATGCCCCAACTGATCAGGGTGGGATCACCCAAACCCAGGAAGCTCAATGTGGATTCAGCAATAATGGATGAAGAAATATCCAATACGGCCTGGGCGATGATGAGCGGCATGACCTGCGGTAAGATGTGCCGGATGATGATACGAAAATCACTGGCGCCCAAAGCGTGGGCACGCAGAATGAATTGTCGTTCTTTGATCGAAAGCACCTGCGACCGCACCAGGCGGGCGGTGTAAGTCCAATAGAGAATGCTGATAACCAGGATGATCTTCCACAAACCACGCCCCCAGACCGAGATGATGACCAGCATCAATGGCAGGTCAGGGATGACCATCAGGAAATCGGTAAAACGCATCAGGATGTTGCTGACCCGTCCGCCAAAGTATCCGGCAGTCAGGCCAACGGCTGTGCCAATGAACATCGAGAAAAAGGATGAGACGAAACCAACGATCAGCGAGACGCGCGCGCCATAGATCAAGGAACTGAGTACATCCTTTCCGGCATCATCCCGTCCTAATAAATGATCGGCATCCGGCGGGGCCAGGATATCGGAGGGCACGACATCAACACGTTCTTTGGGGTCGTAAGGAGCCAACAGGGGGGCGAAAAAGGCCATGATGAGCGCAACGGCCAGCATGCCCATGCCAACCAACGCCATCGGTTTTTTGCGGAAAGTTGTCCAGATCCGGTTTTGTGTTTCCATGATAGTCCTTCCCTAATCTGGTTTCACGCGCGGATCGAGGGCTGCGTAGAGCAGGTCGGCCACCAGGTTGGCGATGATGACGCTGACGGCCAGCAGCAGGAAGGTGCCTTGCAACACGGGATAATCGCGTTTTTGCACGGCATCGAACATCAAGCGCCCGATACCCGGCCAGGAGAAGACTGTCTCCACCTGGATAGCGCCACCGACAGTGTACCCAAGCGTGAGGGCGATGATGGTGATCATCGGCAGCATGGCATTCTTCAAGGCATGGTCGCGGAAAATCTGGAAAGCATTCAGGCCCTTGGCTTTGGCGGTCAGGATGAAATCTTCGCTCAACACTTCAACCACGCTGCTGCGCATGATGAGCATGTATTCGCTCAGGTAGAGAATCGTCAGGGTTAGCGTAGGAAGCACCAGATGCCACCCGACGTCTTTCCAGTAAACAAGCCCATCTTCCGGTTTGAGGCCGGGGGTGACCATCCCACCGATGGGAAACCGTCCGCCGGAGATCATCAACAGAATGATGCCGAAGAAAAATGTCGGCATGGCCCAGGTGAATAACCCATACAGCAAGATGCCGGTGTCCAGGTTAGTGCCGCGCCGCCAGGCCGCGATCATCCCCAGCGCGATGCCGATGAAGATCGCCAGGAACTCACCCAGGACAACCAACACCACTGTCCGCCAGACGCGTTCTTTGAGCAGTTCGGTAACGTCCTTGCGCGTGGAAAAAGAAACGCCCAGGTCGCCTTTGAACAGGTTGCGTACATAGGCCGTGAATTGCGTGTCGAACGCGCCCTTCAGGCCTCCTCCTGATACCCCTCCTTGTTGAACCAGACCGGCTTATCCAGCCCAAAGTTCACCCGGATGCGTTCCTGCGTTTCAGCCGTCATGCGCGGGCTGTGAACGATCAATTTAACCGGGTCACCGGGCAGGATGCGAAAAAGGAAAAAATTAAAAACAATCACCACCAGCAGGGTGGCAACTGCAAAAAAAAGTTTTCGGATTAAATAATCGCTGCGTTGCATCGGCATCTCTCTGCAAGGGCGGCCAGTGGCCGCCCTTGCAAATGTTTGGTTGATTATTGAACTGGTTTAGCCTGTAAAAGCGCTGCTTTCCACAGGATGTCACCCGTTGTGGTGCCGAAACCGGTGAAAAGGTCGCTGCGGTATGCTTGGACGTTCTTTGCATTGGTCAGCAAGATGTAGGGCCTGTCGTTGAAGAGTTTTTCTTGCATCTTCCAGATCAGGGCGCGGCGCGCCTCATGATCGACCGTGATGCCCTGCTCAACATACATCTCTTCGAATTCATCATCGCAGTAGCCGCTGTCGCTCCAACCGCCTTCTTCGCGCTGGTCGCAGGTGAAGATCAGCATAGCAAAGTCGGGATCAGGATCCAACCCCCAGCCCCAGTAAACCAGGTCGAAATCAAAGGCAGGATAGAGGGCGATCAGGCTGTCCTCGTCCATCAGGGTGGGCGGGGCAGAAATGCCAACCTGTGCCAGCCCATCCGCAATGATTTCCATGATGCGGGCTACGGTGGAGTCATCGGTGCCGTAGAAGCGATATTCCAACGGGCTGCCATCCGAATACTCACGGATGCCATCGCCGTCACTGTCTACGTAACCGGCATCGTCCAGCACCTTGTTACCTGCGGCAACATCGAAGGGGATGTCCACGATGTCGCTGTTATGCCAGTCACCCATCGAGGCGGGAACAACCGGGCCAAGCGCGTCAGCATAGCCAAGATAAGCCACGGTAACAATCTGCTGCTTATCAATGCCATAGGCAATTGCCAGGCGCACTGCCGGGTCCCACAGGCTGTCGGGAGCAGTGCCGTCTTCGTGCG
This sequence comes from uncultured Chloroflexia bacterium, assembly GCA_963791785.1. GTDB lineage: Bacteria > Chloroflexota > Anaerolineae > Anaerolineales > Villigracilaceae > JAABUE01. The sequence continues at coordinate 233,695 of CAWBTW010000015.1, forward strand.
AGTTGATGATCAACTCGTCGATGGTGGTCGAACCCATGATCGGCACTTCGACATTGCCTGCATCTTGCAAGGTCTGGATAGCCGTGGCTGGAATGGATTCGGTGTCAGTCGCATCGATTTCACCAGCCAATAGCGCCTGTACAACTGCATCTTCGGTGGCGTACTCATGATATATGATCTGGTCGATGACCGGGGTGGTGCGCCAGTAATCCTTGTTGGCTTCCAGGATCAGGTACTCGCCTTCAGACCATTCCTTCAAGATGTAAGGGCCGGTGCCAACAGCAGCCGACAGGTCCTCGAACTCCATCATCGCGTCATAATCCATCGCGCCCCAGACGCTTTCCGGCAGGATCCATACATACATCAGCAAGTATTCCATGTTGCCGACTGGCGAAGAAAGCGTGACCTGTAACGTGGTGTCATCCAGGGCTACGATCTCTTCGAAATTGTAGAGATAGAATGCGAAGGTTTCAACATCCTGTTCGAGTGTCCAGTTCAGGCTCCAGGCTACGGCGTTGGCGTCGCAGACTGTGCCGTCATGGAACTTGACCCCTTCGCGGATCTTGAACGTCCACACCAAGCCGTCATCGGAAACTTCCCAACTCTCGGCCAGGCCGGGCTGGAAATCGCTGATGCCCATCTCCTCCACCAGCGTATCGTAGATCATATAGCGGATGGTGTATCCATACCAGCCGAAAGTCGGGTTGGCCGTATCCCAGATGTATGTGGTGCCCACATCCAGGGTGAAGGGTTCATCCGCAGGAGCCTCGGCAGGTTCTTCTGCAGGCTCAGCGGGGGCTTCAGGTTCGGCAGGCTCAGCAGGCACGGGAGCTTCGGGCGCTTCCTGGCCGCCGCATGCCGACAGGATCAAAATCATTGTCACCATCAGGGTCAGCAAAATCGTTAGTTTGTGTTTCATCGTTCTTCCTCCAAGAATGTCAGATTGGGTATGGAGCCCGTAATTTAGTCGCGCATTACTTTGCGCGCTTTCGAACGGTTCATTATGGTGTGAACGTCCGGCTATAGACACCTCCTGAAAGAATTGCACCCATGGCTTTGCCATCGGTGACCACATCGAAACGGATGAACTCCGGTGAACGAGCATCATCGCCGATGCGGAACAAGCCAGGTTCTAACTGGTGAAGTGGTTCTTCTTCTCCCGATGGATCGATGAGAATCAACGTCCCTTTCCGCAGCACCACTCTGAAATTGCTGAACCAAGGATTATGCGACCGGTAATGGCCGGGATAGGCATCCCATTCGGCGGGATACTCGCGGAGAGTTTCTTCCCCAAACCCAACGCGGACGTATCTCTCCGCGCCCCAGCCTGCTTCCGTTACCTTTTCATCTTCGCGCCCCATGCGCAGGGTAAACATCTCGAAGGCGGGATGCGGTACGATGAACCTGTCTGGTTCGAGTTGGGATAGGGGAACGGTAGCAGTTTCAAAGTCCAGGAAGATGCGTTGGTCTTTTGCTGTCAGCGTGAATGTCTTTTCGCCACAGCGATACGTGCCAGCGTAATCGTCTGCGTCATCCAATTTGTCTTCGGGGTAATCGGGGAATTCTTTCCCCTCCAGCGCGGCATTGAAGAGGCTCAGGGCATAGCGCGATATTTTAGATGGCTCCGCCGGGCCGTTGGTAAGCACAACCACGCCCAACCCGGAACCCAGGTCAGCCAGCATATCGGCGGTGAAACCGACCATGCCGCCGCTGTGCCCAATAACATGATGCCCGTCAAGTTGCATGGTGAAAAGGCCCAACCCGTAATGCTCGCCGTGAGTGCCGTCATCGGTTGCAATGATGGGGTGGATAAGCTGTTCGAAGCTTTGCGGGGTCAACAGGCCTTTACCGCGCAGCAACAGCATCTGGAGATAGCAGGCACATATCTTCGGCGTTGGAACAAATGGCGCCATCGGCAGTGTTGGATTCAAACCAGGTAGCGGGAGCAAGCTTTCCGCCGGGCGGCAGCGGACGGTCATCGAAATATGGGGTATAGCCGGTCGCCTGCAGGTGGCGATTATCGTTGCAGAAATCCGGCAGGGAAGCAGACATACCCAGCGGCGCGAAAATCCGCTCCTGCAAGATGGTGGAGATGTCCTGCTCCAGCACGGTTTCAAGCACCAAGCCGAGTGTTTTGTATCCGCTGTTAGAGTAATGGAAAAATCCTCCTGGTGGCGCAGTCGCTTTTGTGTCGCGCAGGTTCCAGGCTTCGGTGAAAGCGACGGGGGTATCGTCACTGCCCATGATGATGCCCGCGGTGTGGCTCATCAGGTGCCGCAGGGTGATGGACTCAAATTCAGATTGGACTTCGAACCAGGGCAGGTACTTGGTGACAGGCTCGTTAATATCCAACAGCCCCTGCTCGTGAAGCTGGAGCAGGACGATGCTGGTGAACGATTTACTGATGGAACCTATCTGGAAAAGTGTTTCGGGGGTGACTGCTTGTCCCGCTTCCTGGTTGGCCAGCCCAAATTCACACACGTGCAAAATTCGCTCGCGATGGGTAATTCCAATAGAAACGCCCGGAGCATTAAACGTCGGCAATTGACGTTCAATAACTTCACATAAGCGTTGGAAGGTACTTTTTGTGGAGACCAATAATTTGACCTCTAGGCCGCGGCCCAAAAATACAGGTGGCTCCAGCCACGGTTCATCAAGTTATTACACAGGTGAGCAATGGGGGTTATTCATCTTTGGCAACACCTTCAGGGATGCGCCACTGATAAACATCTTTTAACACAATGGGGACGATGGATGTAACAGTCTTTCTAACACCGGGTATTTTTCTCACTACTTCGGTCACGAACTGATAAATTTCGGCAGTATCTTTTGACGCAATCTGAATACTGACATCTGTCTCGCCGATGGAACAGGCAACATAGGTCACATTTTCATGTTTGGCCAGTGTGTTGGCAACTTCAAGGATTTTGTCCGATTCAACTTCCAGCCAAACATCAGCATAAGTGTCCAGCCCAAAAGCCTGTGGTTTCACGATAGCACTAATATTGATGACGTTTTCCTCAATCATGCGTTCAATACGATAGCGGACAACGCGCTCGGAAATACCGTCAATTTGACGGGCAATCTCAGATGCAGACATGCGCCCATCTTCCAAAAGGAGATTGACGATTTTTACGTCATGTATGTCGATTTTATACATTATACGTCTTTATAATTTCCGAATACGACAATAGCCTTTGTAACTATACCCGAGTCGGCTAAAAACGTCAAGTGAGAATCCCAAGAACTTTTCTCTAAAGAAATAAAATCTCCCAAAAAGAGGATTTTCCACAAAATGACATAAATTAGATGGAGTAAATGATTGACGCCAGCTAAGTAGAGCAATAGAATCTCGCCCACCACATAAAACAGAAAGTAGAACCTACATGACAAAACAAATTCCCATAGTTGAAGCGCAAGGCACACACCGCGAAATCGGCCAGCAGATCGGGGGTGCCTGCCAAGCTGGGATACGGAAAACACTCGCCGGTTTGCGCGATGACTTGCCAGCAGGCGTGACATGGGAGAATATGCTCCAGCAGAGCCAGCGTTACCTGGAATTCAGCAGGCAAGTGTATCCGCAATACGTGGAAGAATTGGAAGGCGTCGCCGCGGGTGCGGAGGTGCCCTTCGAAGAAGTCTTCCTGTCCATGTGTGAGGAACTTTGGGAGGCCGCTGCCTGGCGCGGCTGCACAGACATGGCCGCCCGCGGACACGCCACAAAAGATGGCTCCACCTTGATCGCGCACACCAACGATTTACTTCCCCGCGCCGAAGAACATCTTGTCCTGCTCAAAGTACAGGCCGGGGACGAACCTGAATTCCTGGGTATTTCGTCTGGCGGCATTGCCATCAGCGCGGGCTTCAATACGGCGGGCATCAGCCTGACCGGCAACCAGCTCGACAACAACGACATCCGTCCCGGCGTGCCGCGCTTGTTAATCGTACGCGCCATTCTCGCCTCCCGGCACTTGAGCCAAGCGATGGATCACTGTCTGCTGCCCCAGCGCGCCTCCAGCTACAACAACGTGCTGGCCGATACCAGCGGCGAGGTCTACAGCATGGAAGGCTCGGCCACTGATTGCGAACCTATCTACATCGAAGGAGACATCCTGGCGCATGCCAACCACTACGTCAGCCCGGCCATGCGCCATTTCGAAGCCGACCGGAACAGCATCGGCAACTCGGTCCTGCGTCACAATCGCGCCCTGCGCCTGCTGCGCGAGAACTACGGCCAGCTTACGCCGGAACTTTTCCAAACGCTACTCAGTGACCATGCCGGATATCCCACGTCCATTTGCAAACACGGCACAGAAACCGTCACTGTTTTCAGCATCGTTATCCAACTCGAACAGCTGCGCGCCTGGATTGGCCTGGGTCGCGCCTGCCAAACGGAATACGTTGAATACCAACTTGAACCGTACAAAGGAAAATCATGAGCGACATACTCTCCCTTTTCCCTGAAACTTACGAAGCCTCGCGAGAGCGCTTCCGTCAGAACCTGGCCGTCATCCAGCAATACTGGCCGAAAGCCGAGCTATCTCACCACAAAATCGCGGGGGACGAAGACCTGACCATCGACTGGATCAGTTCCGATGCGCTGGACGAAAACGAAAAGGTACTCATCCTGACGACAGCCGAGCACGGCATCGAAGGCTATGTTGGATCGGCCATGCAGCAGCGCTTCATCGACAAATTTCTCCCCCGCATCGATCCCCGGACGACCGGCCTGCTTCTCGTTCACTCGATCAATCCCTGGGGGATGAAATATCACCGTCGTGTCAACCCGAATAATGTGGACCTGAACCGCACCTTTGACTACGACAATTCCTTTGACAAATCCACCAATCCCGACTATGACCATCTGCTCGACTTCTCCGCGCTGACAAGCCTTTCAGAAATCTGACCTTATCCAACATTGGTTATTATCTAAAGCTGGCGCAAAAAGTTTTTCAAATGGGCTGGCCTGCCTTCAAGAGCGCCTACCTGCTGGGACAGTACCGCCATACGGACGGACTATTCTACGGTGGTGAAGGTTACCAGGAAGAAACAAATGTTGCCATAAATTTATATCGACAGGCGTTTGAAAAATACGAGCAAATCCTGCACCTCGACATGCACACGGGCTACGGGCCGCGCTATCAAATGAGCCTGGTCAATTCCGTGCATGAGAAACGGTCATCACAGGAATTCGTCGAGAAGTTCAATTATCCGCTGGTGGTGGCCGCCAATCCGGAAGAATTCTACGCCATCACAGGTGACATGATCGACTATGTCTATGAGATGTGGCAGCACGAATTCCCTGAAAAGAAGCTCTTTGCGACAGCCTTTGAGTTCGGCACTTATGGGGATGGATTTCAAGGGAAACGTTGGCATGCCGCGCGCAATGAGTTTTGAGAACCGTCTGCACTGGCAGGGCACTGATAATGACAAATTGACCAGACGGGTAAAACATGACTTTGAAGAACTATTCAATCCTGCCGCCCCTGGTTGGAAAGAAAAGGCTGTGAAAGATGCAGACCAGGCATTTGAAGGGATTTTAAGTGCGGAGAGATATTTCAAACTTGTGGGTTGAAGCGATCACTTTATTGGTTACCATTGGCTTTGAACATTTATGTCTAAAGCGTTACTACCACCATCGCAACAGGGTATATATCCAGAATACGGGTATAAATTCCGACCGCGCATGGCAGTTGCATAATTTGCAATAAAGATACATTTCGCCCTGCTAATTCAGCAGGGAGATTTTTGTCTTTCGAAAGAAACCCTTCGGCTATGATACTTTTCGTCCGCTACAGCGCGAAGTGATCGAGAATGTGCTGGCGCGGCGCGATACGTTGACTATCATGCCGACCGGCGGCGGGAAGTCATTATGCTACCAGATTCCGGCGTTGATGTTCGATGGCCTGATCATGGTTTTGTCGCCGCTCATCTCTCTGATGAAGGATCAAGTCGAGCAACTGCGTACTGCGCTGTTTCTCAAAAGGTTACTCGCATTGGAAAAATACCAAGAGACGAAGACAAAGAGATCACAAGCTATTTGAATACTGTATTAGAATTCTCTTGATGACATTTTACATAAAGGGAGATTTGGTATGCTAAATCTAAATCATGATGATTTCCGAGACGATCTATTAGAAACCCCTTCTCCAAATTTTACGGTCGAACAAGTACAAGATTTCGCCAACAAGCTGTATGGGCTATCCGGAAAGCTATCCCCGATGGAAGGTGAGCGAGATCAAAACTTCCGGGTCGAGACGAAAGATGGAGATCGATTTGTCATTAAGGTCGCCAACAGCGCCGAAGTCCCTGCAATTATTGATATGCAGCTCAAGGCTCTGGAGCATATCGCTATGGTCGACCCCTCGTTACCCATACCCAAGGTTATGCATTCGCGGAAAGGGTTGGCAATCGAACAGATCCAAGCTGAGAATGGTACAGAATACAGTGTTCGCATATTATCCTATTTACAGGGAGATTATCCGAAGAACGACTCCACCACCTTTACATTGCACCGTTCGATGGGCAAGTGTCTGGCTCAGCTCGGACTGGCATTGCGAGGATTTTTTCACCCAGAAGCGAACTACAATCTACTTTGGGACATTAAACATACTTCAAAGCTCAGGCAATATTTGTCCTACATTGAAGATGAAGATCATCACGAACTGGTTAGTTATTTTCTGGATCGTTTCGATCAGAACGTGCGCCCTTCGATACCAAAACTACGGGCACAAATAGTACATAATGATCTGACCCCTGACAACATCCTTGTAGCGGAAAATGATCCCGGACGCATTGTCGGAATTATTGATTTTGGGGATATGGTCCATACGCCATTGATCAATGACCTGGCCACCACCATTGCGCCCATGCTTCGCGGACATGATGATCCGCTTGAAGCAGCTGTGGAGATTGTTTCAGGCTATCATGAAATAGTTCCCCTCGAAGAGCCTGAGCTGCGCATACTTTACGATCTCATTGCAGCGCGATTAATTATGCTGAATGTGATTGCGATATGGCGAGTGACAATCCATCCGAACAATAGTGATTACATCATGGGTGGGGTTGAAGAAACGTGGCACACACTAAAAGTATGGCGTACGTTAGATCCAGAACATGTTACGAAAAAATTCTTCCGGGCCTGTGGTTTGTGGGAAGTAAAAGAAACAAATCAATTCCCCGAGCATGCAAACGAGACTCTCCAATCGCATTTACTGCGCAGGGATCGTCTCCTGGGGTCTTGTACTTATCTCTTTTACGACCGGCCATTACATATTGTGCATAGTGAAGGTGTCTGGTTGTATGATGTTGATGGCAACCGATATCTGGATGCATACAATAACGTTTCCCATGTTGGCCATTGTCACCCGCACGTTGTAAACGCGATAGCCAAGCAGGCAAGGCGGCTGAATACCAGTACGCGTTATATGCACGGGTATATTCTTGAACTTGCAGAGCGGATTACGAAAGGGATGCCAGAACCACTGAGTACATGCATGTTTGTGTGTACCGGCTCAGAAGCGAACGAGCTTGCCTGGCAGATGGCAAAAGTGGTTACAGGGAACAATGGTGCACTGATAACTAAATTCTCATACCACGGCAGTACCTCGGCCACCAAACTGTTCAGCACCGAGTCGATCCCTCAGGAGAAATTGCCACCGCATGTTCAAACCCTGTTCGCGCCCGTGTCGGATTCGACCTACCTGGAACCAGATTCAGGCTTCGGTAGTGCGATCATAGAATTGGACAAGCATGGAATTCAACCGGCAATGGTGATCCTGGACACGGCGTTTGTCAGTGATGGAATATACACTTCGCCAAAGGGGTATCTACGCACTATATTTACAAAGACACGTGAAGCTGGGGGGCTTTGTGTTGCAGATGAAGTACAAGGGGGCTATGGACGTCTCGGGAAGCATTTCTGGGGCTTTCAATTCGATGATGTAATACCCGACATTGTAACCCTGGGGAAACCGATGGGGAATGGGCATCCAATTGCCGCTGTGGTAACCCGACCGGAGATAGCCGAAGCCCTTGCCAAAGAATCAGGTTATTTCAACACCTTTGGTGGAAATCCTGTTTCCTGCGCTGCTGGATTGGCTGTGCTAGAAGTGATCGAAAAGGAAGCATTGCAGGATAATGCGCGCGAAGTCGGCCAATACTTGAGAGAACGTTTGGAAATGCTTCAGATAAACTTCCCTGTGATAGGGGAATTTCACGGTTCAGGGTTACTTCAAGGAATAGATATCCTGAAACCTGATGGAGCACCTGATCCAGGTTTGGCTGAGAAGATCATGAATGATATGCGCGATAATGGCGTTCTTGTTGGAACCACTGGACCGAGCTATGCGACATTGAAGGTCCGTCCACCAATTGTATTCCAGGGAGAACATGTGGAAATATTGCTGGCAGCCTTGGAAAAAGCGCTGAACAAATTTCAGACTGGATAAGCGACTTGTATCTTTTGTTGTTTTGTCCGACACATACAGGACTTACGCACTTGGGGCTCAAAGCCGGTCTCAGACCGGCGTGTTTGCCAAAAAGCGGCGGTCAGAGACCGCCTGAAAGCGTATATATATGCGTGAACTGCGTAAGTCCTAACATAAAAACTTCTAACTTCTTACCCGCAAACCCTTTGGATCATACATCGGTCTCAGCGAGGCTTTCGCAGGATAGCGCGCACCGTTCACTTCGATCTCGAACCTGCCCCCGTTGATGTAATCAGCGGTCACGCCCTCTTCATTTTCCACAAAACCCAAACCGACTGCTCCACCCAGTGTGAAGCCATACGCCCCGGAACGAACATAGCCGACTCTTTTACCGTCTCGGTAAATTTGTTCGCCGTAATATAATAGGGGTTCGGGGTCTTCTAACAGGAATTGGACGAAGCGCTGTTTTAAAATCCCGGTTTCTTTCTGTTTGACCAGCGCTTCTTTCCCGATAAATCCACCCGGTTTTTCAAAGTCGAGAACAAAGCCCAGGCCGGCTTCCAAAGGTGTATCAGTGTTATCTGTGTCGTGCCCATAATCCCGATAGGCTTTTTCAATCCGGAGCGTGTTCAGGGCTTGCAGCCCGGCATGTTTCAACCCTAAATCTTTTCCTGTTTCGACCAAAACATCAAAAACCGTTGGCGCAAATTCAGTGGGGATGTACAGCTCGTAGCCCAATTCACCCAGGTAGGTCACCCGGAAAGCCAGGACGCGCGCATAGTGGACGTCGATTTCCTGCATGGTCATGTAGGGGAAGGCTTCGTTTGAGATGTCAGCGGACGTAACTCGACTCAGCAACTCCCGCGATTTGGGCCCCTGCAGATTGAGCATCGCGTACCCTGAAGTTACGTCTGTAACCACAGCATGCGCGTTTGCCGGGATGTGACGCCTGAGCCAGGTTTCGACGTGGCGATGCGCCAGGTCAGAGCAGATCACCATGTAGGCGGCCTCAGCAAGTCGGGTCACGGTCAGATCCGCTTCGATCGTCCCGCGCTCATTCAGCCATTGGGTGTAGACAATCTTCCCAACAGGTACAGAAACATTATTGGTCGAAATTTGGTTAAGAACCTTTTCTGCATCCTTCCCTTGCACCAGGAATTTTGACATCAGCGAGAGATCCATCAGGATCACATTTTCACGGCAGGCCTTGTGTTCGGCAGCGTTGTACTCAAACCAGTTTTGCCTGTCCCAGGAATACTCGACTGTTGGCTCTACCCCCTTTGGAGCAAACCAATCCGGGTATTCCCAGCCAACGGATGCGCCGAAGTAAGCGCCTGCTTTTGCCAGGCGGTCATGCAAGATCGATTTGCGCACGTTTCTCCCGGTTTCATATTGGGAATTTGGGAAGCTTTCCTTGTACATCAGGCCGAGCACTTCGACTGTACGGTCTTGCAGGAACTTGCTCGTGTTCTGGAATGGCAGCATGCGGTCGATATTCACTTCGCTGACGTCCACCGGCGGCAAGCCATCCACAATCCACTGCGATAAAACTTTTCCCACGCCGCCGCCGAGTAAAATGCCCAGCGAATTAAGTCCTGCGGCCACATAGAAATTCTTCAACTCCGGGGCTTCGCCCAGCAACATGCCCATATCCGGCGTGAAGCTTTCAGGGCCGCAGAACAGCTTTCTCACTTCCGCGGTTTCCAGCGCCGGAACACGCTTCATCGCATCTTCAATATAGGGCAGCATACGATCCCAATCCGGTTGAATCTCTCCAAATGAGAAATCCCTGGGTATGCCTTTCATCCCCCAGGGCGCAGCCACAGGTTCGAACAGCCCCAGCATCAGCCCGCCCACTTCCTCGCGAAAATAAGCATAACGGTCTACATCTTCCAGGATGGGCAAATCTGGGGAGATTCCATCGATCGGTTCCGTTATCAGGTAATAATGTTCGGCGGCTTGCAGCGGGACATCCACCCCGGCCATTTTCCCCACATCTCTGGCCCACATGCCGCAACAGTTAACTACGTACTCAGCCTCAATATCACCCTTGCTGGTAATTACCCCGCTTACCCGGCCTTTATCCTTTTTTATGCCAAGCACTTCTGTTTCTTCATAAATTCTTGCTCCCCCGTTCCTGGCCCCTTTTGCCAGGGACATGGTCACATCCACCGGATTGGCCCGTCCGTCTTCGGGCGTGTAGAAGCCGGCCAGCACACCGGTCGGGTCTGCGAGGGGCCACAAATCCTTGAATTCATTTGGAGAGATCTCCTGAACGTTGATGCCAAAGGCCCGGGCAAAGTTAGCATGATTGCGTAACGCCCTCAGTCGCGATTCAGAACTGGCAATTTCAACATAGCCTACCGGTTTGAAGCCAGTGGACAGGCCGGTTTCTTTTTCCAGGTTCTTATATAATTCGCGCGTGTAATGCGCCATATAAAGCATGGTGTCGGTGGCAAATCCCCCGCAAACGACCAGACCGGCAGCATGCCAGGTTGTTCCTGATGTCAATTGTTTTCGTTCAAGAACAACCACATCTTTCCAACCCAGTTTGGTCAAGTGATAGGCTGTACTGCAACCGATCACGCCTCCACCTATGATCACAACTTGAGCCTGCGTTGGGAAGGATGTATCTGCTGCTTTTTGCGGGTTCTTCTCTGCCATGGGTTAGCTCCGACGGTTGTAGATTCTGCTAATATTGATAGGACTTACGCAGTTCACTCATCTTTGTACGCTCTCAGGCGGTCTCTGACCGCCGCTTCTTGGCAAACACGCCGGTCAGAGACCGGCTTTGAGCCCCAAGTGCGTAAGCCCTGATTGAATTATTTTTCTTGGTATAACCAGCAACGCACCTCATGCCCTGGCTTTTGGACAGTTAGCTCTGGCATTTTCTGTTCACAGATTTCCATCTTATGACTACAGCGCGAGGCAAAGACACAACCATCAGGTAGATTGATCAGGTTGGGGACTACTCCTGGGATAACGTCTAAGCGTTTCTTTTTACGCCCTAAAATGGGGATAGAACCTATTAGGCCTTCCGTATAAGGGTGCAGGGGCTCTGCAAATAGATCTTCGATTGAAGTCTGTTCAACGATTTTTCCGGCATACATCACAGCCACTCTGCTGACCATGTCTGCAATCACGCCCAAGTCGTGCGTAATTAGAACAACGGCTGTGTTCATTTTCTTGTTTAGTTCTCGCATCAGATCCAGTATCTGTGCCTGGATGGTCACATCTAAGGCCGTAGTAGGCTCATCAGCGATCAACAACATGGGATTTAGGATCAATGCCATTGCTATCATGACCCTTTGCGCCTGCCCCCCGGACATTTCATGAGGATACGCATGCACCTTTTTTTCTGGCGATGGTATTCCAACCAGCCGAAGCATTTCAACGGATTTGGCCCACGCATCTTCTTTACTGACATTCTGGTGGATGTGCAGAACTTCGGCAATTTGATCCCCGACAGTCAACACCGGATTCAAACTGCTCTGCGGCTGCTGAAATATCATAGAAATCTGATTTCCACGGATGTCTGATAATTCATCTTTTGATAATTGCAATAAATTTCGGCCAAGAAAATCTATCGTTCCATCTATCTTGCCTGGCGCAGGAATTAATCCAAGGATTGAAAGAGATGTGACTGTTTTTCCACACCCTGATTCCCCCACCAGGCCAACAATTTCACCAGAATTGACATGGAAATCCACACCATCAACTGCTTTGACAATCCCATCTTCAGTATGGAAGTATGTTTTTAGCTGGGAGACATCTAAGATCGTTTTATTTTTATATTCTTGCATACCTATTCCTCTTGGGCAATGCTAATTTTTTGTATCAAAAATCTCATACTTTTACATGCCAGCAAGCAGCCCAATGATCCGGCTTGTATTCTATAAGGGGAGGATCATCTATCTTACATTGCTCGGTAGCAACAGGGCAGCGTGGGTGGAACCGGCAACCCTTGGGCGGGTTGATCGGAGTAGGCACTTCACCCTCCAAAATGATGCGTTCAGTTTTTTTAGTTGGATCTGCTACCGGAATTGCAGACATAAGGGCCTGAGTATAGTAATGTAAGGGGTTGAGATACAGATCGTCACACGGAGACAACTCTACGATCTTTCCCAAATACATTACTGCAACCCGGTCCGAAATGTGTTCGATGACTGAGAGATTGTGGGCTACAAATAAATATGTGAGATCGAATTCTTCTTGCAAATCTTGCAAGAGATTCAACACCTGTGATTGTATTGAAACATCCAAAGCTGAAACAGGCTCATCACATACAATAAAATCTGGTAATAATGCTAGCGCGCGAGCGATACCAATACGTTGTCTTTGCCCACCGGAGAATTCATGGGGATAGCGATGGGCATGATATTCTGCCATCCCCACTTTTTGAAGCATACTTACCATAACATGGCGGCGATCTTTGGAATGGCCAACCTTATGAATATCTAAGCCATCCATAATAGAATCACCGATTGGTTTGCGAGGATTTAGGGATGCGTACGGATCTTGGAAAATGATTTGCGCCAGCCTGCGCATTTCTTTTAGACCTTTCCGATCCAGATCAAAGACATTATCAACTTCATCGATCTTTACGCGCCCACTGGTTGGTTCCAATAAACGCAGCATGGTCATGCCGACTGTTGTTTTGCCGCACCCCGATTCTCCAACCAGACCCAGGGTTTCGCCTTTTCGAACAGTGAAACTTACACCATCCACCGCCTTCACCCAGTCCACCACTTTCCTTAATATCCCCCCTCGAACCGGAAAATATTTAACCAAATCTTCAACGACGACGAAATCTTCTCCAGCTTGTGATGGTGTATTGTTGTCTGTCAAATTACTTTCCATATCTTTTCCTAATCTTAGAGAGTTGGTATTCAAAAAGTGCAACGCACTTGGACAGAAGCTTTCTCAACGCAATATCAATATTGAAGTGCGTTGCACTTGCAAGATCAATTAACCATATGAGAAACACTGACCTGCGTATAAATCTCACGTTGTTCTAGCTCTTCAAAGAAAGGTTCTGGGTCAAGCGCAGCTTCGGGGGCATAAACACCAGGTTCCACGCGACCTTCCGCCAGCCAAATGGCAGCGATGGCAGGGGCAACGCCTGTAGGGAGCGGTCCTTTGCATGTCAGAGTGCCTAACCGGTAAGTGACATCCTTTCCATCTTTTGTGCCTTTAATGACAGTGACGATTTCTTTGGTCCAATCTGGCGGTTGGTTTTTGGCTGGAGCCAATATATCTGTAACTTCATGTACATAACCTGACAGCAGAGAAACCATCAGGTCACGCGGCACAACCGGGACCCCATTGACATCCACGGCATCTTTCCCCGCAAAACCGAAATCTGCCAGCACCTGTACCTTTTCAACGGTATTCTTGGCCATGCCCCAGTAATTAATCTTAAAGAAGCATTCCTGCACACCTTTGTCTTTGAATGTAACGGGGATTGTAGCCACTTCAGAATGAAGGGACAGGTGCATCGGAAGCAGGCCCAGGGGCGGTTCGAACCAATAATCTTCGAAGCCAGTCAAAGGTTCCTTGGCGACAAACTCTCCATTTTCGAAGACCATCGGCTTCACGGTTATCTCATCCAGGATAGTTGGAACAGCGTAGGAAAAACGCAGGTCATCCGGCGCGGGGGGCTTGATACCGTCATAGATTTTGATGCTCTCAATGGTATCCAGCCGATCGGCGGCGTAGCGAGATTGGAGATTGGGGATCCCGGGAGCAGAACCCATACACAGTACCGCGCTGACCCCTCCGGCGGCAAACCGATCGTGTAATTTAAGTTGTTCTCTTGTCCCGTAGAATAGCCCTCCCATATCCGTGTAATGCACACCAGCTTTGAGACAGGCTTCCATCACGGCCAGATTCGTGTAATACACACTTGCATTCAGGCAAACATCCGACCCTTCCAACGATTTTACAAAGTTTTCTTCATCGTTGATGTCCACCTTCAACACTTTTACCTTCGGGCTGTCAAGGTAGTCAGCTACAACCTGTGCGCCCTCGGTGTTGATATCAGCAATGACGACTTCATTCACCCGGTCGTCATTTGCCAGGTCTTGCACCGAGACGCAGCCCATTTTTCCGGCCCCGCCAAGAACTGTGATTTTCATCGATCATTCTCCTTGAAAAGAAATAACTTACTCAAATATTGTTGTGAACTTTTGAGATTTCCTCAAAAGCTTGTGCAAAGGTTAAGACATCCAATCACGGAAGCGATAATACGCAACTGCGTAGGGTAAAAACCAGGGTTTGTTCCAGTAGAAGAAATATGTCTGGTGAGGGATCTCCATAAAGGGGCTGCTTTTTATCTTGCCCATGATAAGCCAGGCAATTTCGCGCCCTAAATACAGGGCTGTGTGCAACCCATGCCCGCCATACCCAAAGGCGTAGTGAATGCCGTCTTCAACGCCGATGTTGGGCATCAGGTCGAAGGTCAGGCCTAGCTGCCCGGTCCAGGTGTGGGTGACAGGCACATCAGTTAATTGAGGAAATGCGCGTATCATCTGGGCGCGCAGGGTCTGGGCTGATTTTTCCAAATCCAATGTAGTACTCAAATCGTTTCGCCCACCCCAGAGCATTCGGCCATCGGGTGTCATTCGAAAATAATTGAGAAACCACTTTGAATCATAGAAAACATAACCTTTAGGGCTGATTTCCTCTTGCAGATCTTTTGATAATGGTTCAGTAACGATGCTGTAGCTGCCTACCGTAAAAACCTTGGGCTGTAGTTTTGGGACCAGGCGATCTGTATATCCATTTGTTGCGACAATGATTTCCTTTGCCTTCAATACGCCCTTAATAGTGTGAAGGGTAAATCCGTTTGTATCTTTCTCAATTTTGAAAACCCCCGCTTCCTCACATAAAAGAGCGCCATTTCGAGCAGTCACCTCGGCCAGGCCGAAAACCAACTTGGCAGGATGCAGACCAGCGCCATGTTTATCCATTACACCACCATGAAAGACATCACTACCAATTTCTGCTGAGATTTCTGATGGCGGTACTATCGTTATGTCGTCCCCCAATTGATCTTGATACCATTTCACACTAGATTTCATACTCTCGTAGTGTGATGCTTTGAAAGCCAGACCTAATTGACCGTTTTGATGCCAATCAAAATCTATGCCTTCTTCAGTTTCAAGTTCCTTAAGCAATTCCAACATATCCAAAGAAGCTTGCCAGAATTTAAGCCCATATTCTTTGCCGTAACGCTTGAAAATATTTGGCATACCAGCTTTCAAACCAGTGCTGGTGATGCCCGCATTACGAGAACTGGCGCCCCAGCCAATTGTTTCGCGCTCTAGCACAACAACGCTGGTACCGTTTTTAGCCAGGTTCGCGCTGCACTCAGGCCAGTATAACCACCGCCAATAACGGCAACATCGGTTTCTGTTGGGAGTTCCGCCGCGACCGGCAGGTCGGTGGGACGGGGATAATCGTCAGTCCAAAAAGGAGTTGTTTTCATCTTATCTGCCTTATAGCATTAGTATGATATCTTGTTTCGGATGCTGTCCCATAGGGATGCTGCGCGATTGCACTGCATCCTGCTCGCAAACGTTTTAGTATGGATACCAGAAATCCTTTAACTTACCTTCGATGTCCCAGTGGACATGCTTCACCTCGTAGAACTCGTCGAGGCCTTCTTGCCCAAGCTCGCGCCCGAGACCGCTCATCTTCATGCCGCCGAAAGGCCCGGCGAAGTTGTCAGTTAGCGGATCGTTGATCCACACTGTCCCGGCCTTGACTTCCTCGAAGAAGCGCTTGACCAGGCGCGCGTCCTGGGTCATTAACGTAGCGCCCAGGGCATACTGGCAGTCATTTGCCAGGGCGATGGCCTCGTCAAAATCTTTATAGGGCATCAGCGGGATGACCGGGCCAAACGTCTCTTCCTGCATCAGACGCATGGAATGGTCGACGCCGGTAATGACAGCCGGTTCGAGAAAGAACCCGCGCTTCAAATCTGATGGACGCTTGCCACCAGTTAATATCTTTGCTCCTGCACTGACGGCTTCCGCCACCTGCCCCTCAACCTTTTCCCGGAACTTATCGCGAATCATCGGGCCGATGTCTGTGGTTTCATCCAGGCCGTTACCCAGGCGCAGCTTGCTGACAAAATCGGCCAGCTCTTCGCTGAACTGCCCCATAATGCTTTCGTGCACATAGACGCGTTCGGTGCTGGTACACACCTGACCGGCGTTTATCAGGGATGCATAGGCTGCCGCGTTGACTGCCAAATCCATATCGACATCAGGGGCGATGACCATCGGGTCTTTGCCGCCCAGTTCGAGATGCAGCTTCTTCATCATCGGGCCAGCCAGCGTTGCAATGCGCTGCCCAACAGCCAATGAGCCAGTGAAAGCGATCACCGGAACGTCTGGATGTGTCAGCAGCGGCTCGCCTGCTTCAGGGCCATACCCCGTGACCACGTTGACGACACCGGGCGGTAGATGGTCACAGGCAACTTCAACCAGTTTCAGTGTGGAGAGCGGCGTCAACTCGGAGGGTTTGATCACCACCGTGTTTCCGGCAGCCAGGGCAGGGGCCATCTTCCAGGCCAGCAGCAAAAGTGGATAATTCCACGGCACGATGCAGGCCACTACACCATACGGCTCTTTGCGCACAAAGTTGAACTGGTCAGGGTCGCCGGGCGGAATAACACGTCCGGTTTCGTGGCGGGCGAGCTCGGCATAGTAATCGAAGGTTTCTTCCACCCACCAGAGTTCCTCGTCATTTTCGGGGATGGGTTTGCCTTCTTCTTTGGTTAGCAATTCAACGATTCATCATGGTGGGCACGGATTTTAGCGGCAACCTGATGCAGGGCGGCAGCCCGTTCGTTGGCGGGAGCACGCTTCCAGTCCGGGAAAGATGCGGAGGCCGCCTCCACCGCGGCGAAAGAATCTTCGGAAGTCCCGCGAGACACCTCCTCCAAAACTTCCTCCGTCGCCGGGTTGATAATGGGTATCCGTTCTGTTGACGTTCCATCAGTAAACTTTCCGTTAATGAACATCTATTCTCCTCAACATAGTCAGGCTTCTTTTGCCCTTTGCTCGATGCGATCGAGTTCTTTTTCGACTTCAGATGGTAATGGTAAAGGCTTGTGTTCAGCCAATAAGGTGTCGACTTTTTCGCGGGCTTCCTCCAGGATGCCTTTCTTCCCGGCAGTCTTCCCAGGATTTCTGGGGTTCATGCACGCCAAGACGAGGAAGCAGCCATTCTCCGGAGCGCATGCTGACGGCTGTGGATTTTTCACCCAGGAAATTTCCGCCCGGACCAGCGCGCTGGATGACATCATCCAGCCACGAATTCTCGTTCGCACCAATCCCACGATGAGCCTGCTTATTCATCCGGAACATCTCAGCGTCGATGACCAACTGCTCGAGGCTCAAAATCATCGACCCGCCCAGCAACCCAGCCCCAACCAACAAATCCGGCCAGGAGAGCATCGGCAGCATGGCATTCATGGCGCGTTCAAGGGTGGACTGGATTCCGGGGGCATGTGTGTCCGTGCCGCCGCCAGACCCTTCGACAGGCAGTTCATAATAACGAGCCATCTCGACGGCAGCACTGCTTAGCAAACCATTTTCAATTGCGCCGGAGCTTAGCATCCCCGTGCGAGGATTCATCACTGCCAGCGCAGGCGCGTAGATAAACGGGGTGCCGGGTGAAGCGGCCTGGACGAGACACAGCATCGACAACACTTCACAATTGCCCAGAATGGTCATCGAGAGCATACTTCCCGGGCCTGTACCTCCCATCAATGGCATGGGCATGACCGCAATGGGGATATCCCAGCCAACGAGTTCCAGATAGGCATCAGTGTGTTGTCCTTCAATAATTAACGGCGATTGTGGGCAGACCAAAAAAGAGTAAGGGTGCTTCTGGCGGATAGTTTCTTTATCGCCGAATACCGCTTGTAAAACTTCCAGCAACCATGCGACTTTCTTCGGCTGTTGACGAAGAGTCTTGTACATGTTTAGAGAAATTGCTAAACATTTTCGCCAGTGATCTGATTAAATCTGGAATTGATTCTGTCGCTTCTCCAGGTTCAGCCATTGCCCAATACACGCCGACTTCATCCAAGTGCATCTGTCAGGCGAGTAGCTTCCAGCCAATCATTATAAGTGGTTGGGCGATTCTCGCCTGTTTTGCGATCAATAATTGAAATGCCTTCTCCGTCAGGCATGAGCGTGCAATTACCAGCGTTCATGGGCAAGTCCCAACCAGGCCTGCGGGCACCCAAGGAGAACTTTTTCGGGGCTAAACGAAGCGACTCTTCAACCAAAGCACGCGGGAGGCGTACGATATTTGTGTTTTCGTCTACGTCAGCGCCGGCACCTTCGAGATATTGGCGCCCTTTCTCTGTATTAACTTGAACACCGGTTTCTGCCAGAATTTTGAGCGTGCGCTCATGTACCTGCGCTTTTTCATCTTGGGATAGGACTTGTAATAAGGTTTCCAAACGATTTTCCTTTTTACGCGAGTTCTTTTTCTGCGGCTTCGATAATGCGGCTTAGTTCGGTTTGCTGAGCTTCGCTTAGCGGTTGTGGATGATGGTTTTGCAAAATCCAATCTGTTTTCTCTCTTGCAACTACAATTGGATCTCTATAGCCTCCATCTTTTTCAGGAACATTGACCACATCTGAAAATTTAAACTTGTGCATATAGTCACGGGTATGTGGCTGACCAAGGTAATGCCCTCGCTGACCTACTTTTTGAATAACATCCAACGCCATTTTGTCTGGACTTGTGTCAACTCCACCTGCGTTTATTCGAACACTGTGATAGAGTTCCGCATCCAAAACCAACCCCTCTGGATAGAGCAGGGTGCTGCCTTCCAACAGGCCCATTCCGCTGCCAGTTTCAGATCCACACAAAGAGCATAGCAGAGAAGCTACACCTCCACCCATGGTTGATTCCCAACTTGGCTTGGACGCACCACCTCCGAAGGTTCCTGCCAGGGTAGGTACGCCCCACATATGAGCCAGCTCTACACCAGCGGCGTAAATAATGGCATCGTGTGAAATATAAGCTCCTGTGCGTGGATGGGTCAGTCCTGGCATGAAGGAATGATAAATGGGTGCTCCAGGAGATGCCATCTGCATGAGCACCATAGCTGAGACAATTTCTGCATCACCTTCTGAAATTGTGCCTTCAATGGTGGCAGGTGACGTTGAACCGGTGTTAGGCATGGACATAAAGCCAACCGGAATGCCCGCCTCAGCAGCTATCAGGGCGGCTTCCATGCTCTCAGCATCCTGTGCTAAGGGGGCGATGGTGCAAATCAGCAGGGAAAGCGGCGGTCGTGCCCGCATGGTTTCTTCATCCCCGGCAACCACTTTGGCCATTTCCACCGAGTAGCGTGCAGTAATTTCTCTCCACAACCGTTGGGGTTTGTACATGTTTGAGGGTGTTATTGAAAGATGCGTCCAATTCATGCAGAGAAGGGCAAATTGGATAGTCTTGGGCGCTGACCATCGGCCAGTAAAAGCTGATCGATGATAAATAATCTGCTATCCGGGCAGATTTTGCTACATCGTCCTTGATTGAAGAACGCAGTTTGCCTGTAACATAATCAATAGTTTTCGTGCCGGTTCCATCGGTAGCTTCATAAGTAACACCCTTCGACAAGTCCAGGTCGAAAGCTTCTGTGCGGCCTCCCATGGTGTAATAGCGTGGGGCATTTGAGAGTGCCTCAAGGATTACATCTGATGATAATTTGACAAGTTTCTTTTCGAAATCAACATTGCCGCCATGCTCGGCGTAGATTTTCAATGCGCGTTCTGACGGGCAGTGAACTCCCGTCTTTTCTAGAATTTCAAAAGTGTTAGATTTGAACTTTCCCAGTTGTTCATCACTCAGAATACGAATGCGATATGCAGGCTTGATTGGTTCTATGGGGGGTGTTTCACTGTACATGTCTCTCTGGCTCCTCAGCTATTCTGAATATAACTTTAGTAAATCCTGGTAACTATCTACTCTGCGGTCACGATAGGGGAAGGAAAACATTTGCTTGGTTTCTTCAATCAGGGATAAATCAACCGGACAAATTACAATTTCTTCTTGCTCTTTGGATGCCTGTTGTAAGACGCTTCCATCAGGATCCGCAACAAAGCTTTGACCCCAAAAGTTGATTCCGCTTTCGCCGTTTGGTCCTACCCCGGGCTCGTTCCCGTGAGATACCGGAAGCACAACGGATGGATCCGCTTCAAAGCCCACCCGATTAACTGCTGCCAGAAAACAGGCATTGGCCACGGCATGACCGCGCTGTACCGTTTGCCAGGACTGGTCGTATGTGGATTCTTCGCTTGTTTTTGAGTACCCGATGGCGGTGGGAATGAAGATAATCTCAGCACCTTTCAGGCCTAAGAGTCTGGCTGCTTCGGGGTACCACTGATCCCAGCAAATCAATACGCCGATATCCGCATATTTGGTCTTGAAAACTTTATATCCAAGATCGCCTGGCGTAAAGTAGTATTTTTCGTAGTAGTGCGGGTCATCGGGAATGTGCATCTTCCGATACTTGCCGAGAAAACTTCCATCAGCATCGATAACAACCGCTGTGTTGTGGTAGATACCCAGGGCACGTTTTTCAAACAGGCTGGCAACCAGCACGATTTGCAAATCCTTTGCCAAATCCCTCAGCGTTTGAACCGTGGGGCTATCCTGGGTGATTTCTTCAGCCAGATCATATTGGCCGGAATCTTCCGATTGGCAGAAATACAGTGATTTAAATAACTCTTGAGTGCAGACAATTTGAGCGCCATCAGCGGCAGCCTGCTTAATTTTCTCAAGCGTTTTCTCGAAATTTACCTGCACATCGTCTGTGCAAGTCATCTGGATTAGACCAAGATTGACAACTCTGCTCATAGTCATGCTACTCCTTAGCCTTGACCAGCGGCTGTTGCTGCGTAACACAGTGCATCATGCCACCCAGTTCAGATGTGTGCCAGGCTGGAATGCCAACAATCTCGCGCCCCGGGAAATGCTCAGCGATGATGCTTTTGGCATTCGCATCGTTGACATCTCCATATACAGGCACCAGCACTACATTATTGGCTATGTAAAAGTTTGCGTATGTTCCCAGCGATAGCGTGCTGTCAAACGGCGGTCGTGTCGCTTCAACCAGGGTGGAATACATTTCATTCCCGGGTTTCGGGAGGCGCACCGGAGTTATGGATTTTCCCAGACTCCGTTGATGCTTCCTTCAACTCTGTAAGATGTCGTTCGAGAATCGGGTAAAAATTGTTAGCTTCATCCTCGGTCCAGGAATACAATACAGTGGCTTCGTCGGTGAAGCGGGCATAGCCATCGACATGGAGGTCGGTGCTGCTGCCTACCAGGTCACAAAACTCCCGGGATGCGCCAGATAGCCAGATGATGTGCTCGATTCCCAGATAGTCTTTTATCGCGGCTTCGATTTCCTCCTGGCTTTTCCCGGGATTACGATTCGTGTTGATGATCGAACTGCGGGTTGCAAGCATCGTCCCCATCCCGTTGACCTCGACAGCGCCTCCCTCCAGGGTGATAGGCCCGTTGAACAACGGAAGCGACAGCGCCTTGGCAATCTTTTCTGGTACCAGGCGGTCTTTCTTATAGGGTTCACGCTCCCCCCAGCCGTTGAAATTCCAGGCCGTGACAGCTAATTCACCTTTTTCGTTTACCAAAAAAATAGGACCACAATCCCGCGCCCAGACATCGTCATTGGGAATGATGTGAATATCCAGGTTTTTCTCATCCAAGCCGTAATACTTCACCTGGCCGTGAAGATGGTCCCTGCGCCGCTCGTCCGTCACAGCAATATGCACAATTTCATGCTCATGCAGGGCCATTGTCATATCCAGCCAGAGATGTTCCAGGCGCAGTTGCGTACCTGCGTGGGTATCGTTATGCGGCCATATCAACCAAGTGCCTTCGTGGGGCTCCCACTCGGCTGGCATGTGATAACCTAGATTTTTTGGTGTTTCACTACTCATAGATCATCCCTGATACAAACTGCTCTGCAAGAAAATTTACATTGCTAACGCTTTGTCAGCTTCTTCCAATATCTCTTTTACGCGCTCCGCCGCGCCATTGGGCAGGGGTGGGGGAGCGTGGTTCCCAAGGATTTCGCGCGCTTCAGTGTGGACCAATTCCATCAAATCCTTACCGTGCGGCGGCCACATGGAAACATATTCCTGGCGGGTGTATTTCAGGGTTTCTTTCCGAGTCAGGAATTCGCCGCCCACGCCTACCTGCTTGATCAAATCTGCCTGAAGGTGTGCTTCATCGAAATTGATGGGCTTTAGCATGGCTTCGATCTGGTGGATGATGTGATTGTCAAGCACCATCTTGTCCAATGAGAGAATTTGTGCTGCGCCCAATAATCCTAGGCTATAAATCTCATCAGCTCCAGCCAAATAGGAAAGCATGGTTGCGGCGAGGGCTTCGTATCCGTACTGCGCGTCAATCTGCTTCGATTTCGTAGACATTCCCCACATGTTGGCAGGGACATCGTAAAACCTGGCCATATTTATCAATGAGAGCTCCTGTACCATAGCCATCAGCGCTACCGCCATATCGACCGGTGCGCATGTCCAGTTGGGATGAGCCGGTTCCGTAAATAATAGGCGCGCCGGGGTTGACGCATTGGAACAGGACCAGACCGCTCAGGAATTCGATGTTGTGCATCAGCATGGTGCCCCCAAGCGTGACGGGAGAAGTCCCTCCGGCCAGGGGCATGGGATAGACCATGATCGGCACATTGAGCTTGGCCAACTCGATGCAGGCCTCGGTCATCGGGCCATCGTGCATCAGCGGGGAGATGGTGCAATCGACCGCTGAAAAAATCGGGCGGAAGGCGTCGCTCCCGGTCACTGCTTTGACCAGTTCAACCAGGAAGGGTACCTGTTGAGCATTAAGCACACCTGTGCGCACATGTTTACTCGTCAGGGTGAAAGCCTGGGCAAAGTGATAGATGGTGCGTAGATGTGCGGGGATGTCGCTGGCCGAAACAGTCACGTTGACGATTTCAGCCTTGTCCAGGGCATCAGCAAAGAGCAGCATCTTTTTCAGGTCTTCGGAGCCAGAATCGTGGATCTCGCCGGTTTCGAAATCCATCGCCTGGGTACCCTGGCTGTCGGTGGTGTGATGCGAGCGTGAACCGTCCAGGGGAACATCTCGTTCGGGGGCACGAGCAGCTAAGCGCACGTTCCGAGGCGCTTGCTGAATGGCCCATTCCACCAGATCGGGGGGAATCGAAGCCCAGTTGCGGTCGTAGTCAACCTTGCAGCCTTTGTCCTCCAAAACTTCTAATGCTTTAGGAGTCTTGTAGTCGATGCCCACGTTTTCCAGCACATCCAGGCTGTGCTCATGGATGCGTTTGACATCTTCCGCGGACATTGCCGGTTGTAAGGATAGCATTCGCCGTACTTATCCTTTCAACTCTTTGTCTGCCGACTTTAAGATCCGGTCGATTTCCTTTTGCACATCCGCTGAAGGCGGTTCAGGATGGTGATTCTCCAAAATCCAGGCCACTTTCTCGCGCGCGTACTCCACCGGATTGCGATACTTGCCCATTGGATCTAATTGATGGAGAATACCTCGCACCATTGCTGTGCGCATGTATTTGCGAGTATGTTTTTGACTTAAGAAATGCCCACCCGGACCAACCTCGTTGACAATATCTACTGCTAAGGTCTCAGGATTGACATCCATATTCGAGCAGGCTGTAGCGTGACTGGTGATAGAGATCAGTGTCGAGGATGATGGCTTCGGGGTATAGCAGGGTATAGGTATCCCGCAGCCCCAATCCGGTGACGATTTCTGCTCCCGCCAGACCCACCAAAAGGGGATCAGTAGCCACTTCGGCAGCCGCTTGCCAACTGTCCAATTCAGGACTTTCGGTACCGAACGCTCCACCGAGGGCCGGCATGCCCCAATGATGAGCCATTTCCACCGGTGCGTAGCGCACGCGTGAATCCAGCGGATATCCAACATAGGCTGCTGTGCGAGGGTCAGCCCAGGCATGCAAAATAGAATGGAATACAGGCGCGCCAGGATAGGCCAATTGGAGCAGCACCGTTGCGCTGATGATTTCTGCATCTCCCAAGGCAAGTGCCCCGGCATACGTTGCTGGGGCAGTTGTTCCCATTGTGGGCATGGACATGATCACAACCGGGATGCCAGCCTCAGCAAGAACCAGTGCGCCCTCGATGGCTTCCTTGTCTTGCATCAGTGGCGCGATGGTGCACACGATCAATGAGATGGGCGGACGCTTCCGGACTCCCTCGAGGCTGCCTCGCAGAACCGTAGCCATTTCTACCCCGTAGCGGCAGATCTCTTCGCCCATCATGGTCACGCTCTGGTAATGCTTGGTGTTGTTCCTCCAGGTGACATCCATCTCGTGGAGGGGGGATGTGACGCCGCAGTCCTGCGCACTGACCATCGTCCAACTGAAGGACATGGATGAGAGGTAGTCATTGATGCGGGCCATCATGCCAACATCGGCCTTTGTGGATGCGCGTTGCTCTCCGGTAATGGAATCAACTACGTTATGACCACAACCATCGTTCGTGAAGTAGGAAACACCATCTTGTAATTGCAGGTCGAAATCGGGATTACGTGCCCCCAAAGTAAAATAACGCGGCACAGTGGACATGGCTTTCTGTACCAGGTCACGCGGGATTTTCACAATTTGCTTTCGTGATCTACATTTGCACCGTGTTCGGCGAAGATTGCCAAAGCCTTTTCAGATGGGAATTGGACACCTGTGTTCTCAAGAATACTTAGGGTGGCTTCTTGTAGGTTGTCCAGTTGCTGGTCATCCAAAAAGTTCAGCTTGTATGGTGTTTTGATAGGTTCAATTGCATTCGGTTCAGATGACATGTTGATTTATGCTTTTCCTTCCAAGTTGGATTTGTTACTTTTCGACTTTACCCAGAACTTTATAGGGGTCCAATGCATCGCGCATTCCATCGCCAATATAGTTCACTGAAATAATGGTTAGGAAAATCATCAAACCTGGGAAAATCGCCATCCAGGGGTACGTGGTTAAATGAGCTTGCGCGTTGTTGAGCATATTGCCCCAGCTCGGCGTAGGCGGCATGATCCCAAATCCTAAAAATGAGAGCCCCGATTCTTCCATGATGGCATATCCAACACCCAATGTAAATTCGACGATAATGGGGCCAAAACCATTTGGCAGGATTTCTCTCAGTATTATCCTGGGGGCAGAGGCTCCCAATGCCCGGGCAGCCTTGACGTATTCCATCTCGCGGACGGTTAAGAAATACAGCCCGCACCAAGCGGGCGACGGTTGGCCAGGAAAGAACTCCAATGACTACGGCAATGGTCATCACGCTATTGCTTTTGACGAAGGGCAGGTCGGTTTCACGCAGGATGGCGGCCAGCAGAATCAGGAACATCAACGAAGGAATGGAGAGCGTTGCATCAATGATCCTCATCAGAACGTTATCTATCCAGCCGCCATAATAACCAGCAATAGAGCCGATTGGAACGCCAATGCTCAGCGTTATCCCGACAACCATCAAACCAACAGACAAAGAAACCCGTCCGCCATAAAGAGATCGGGTCAACAGGTCTCTCCCCAGGCCATCGGTACCAAAAGGATGCACTAGCGAAGGTGGTTGATTTTTGTTCTTAATGTCCGACTTTTCGGGATCATATGGAGATAATGGGGCAAACACTGCTGCAAGAATCAAAATTGTCAATACAATTGCCCCAGCCACAGCGCCTGGGTGGCGGCGGAACCGCTTCCAGGCCAGGGTTGTCATCGTTTCTGGAGGTCTGCTTGCCTCGCCATTTATGTTGAGTGTTTTTTCGTTGCTTGTCATAATATGTTGTTGTTTCTCTCGATTAGCTATAACGGACTCGTGGATCTAAATATGCGTAAGCAATATCGGCCATCAAATTGCTAAGGATTACAATGCCGGCTCCAATGGTCAAAATCGCCATCAGAATCGGATAATCTCGGGAGGTCGCAGCGCTATAGAACAGACGCCCCATCCCCGGCCAGGAGAAGAGCAGTTCCACATAAAGGAGCCTGTAAACATGTAAGGAAAATCTAGGGCAAACATTGTTACCAGGGGAATAAGTGCATTTTTGAGGGCATGTTTGTAAAGAACTTTGCGTTCAATTTGCCCTTTTGCGCGCGCCGTGCGAATGTAGTCTTGATTGATGACTTCAAGCATGCTGGAGCGCAGAAAGCGTGAATACCAGGCCACCCAACCCACCAGCCCCATCAATACGGGGAGGAATAAATGATGAGCCCTGTCCCATATGGAAAATTCAGCGCCAATAGTTTGCATACCACCTGGGGGGAACAGGGAATCGCCTGTAAAGGGATTATCCAATGTGACGTAAAAGACCAGGATCAAGATTAACCCCAGCCAGAATTCGGGGATGGCCTGCCCCATGAAAGAAAGTGTTGTCGCTGTAATATCAAAACCAGAATATTGCTTGATCGCTGATATGATGCCGATGGGAATAGCGACAATTCCGGTGAAAAGCAATGTGAAGAACATCAAGTAGATTGTGTTTGGCAGCCGATCTGCAATTTGATCTAATACAGGTTCACGGTTCTTATATGAAAAACCAAAATCACCGCGCAAGATACCCTTACGAGTTCCATAGCCGTCTGCGATGTCATCTCCATCAGTATCAATCTTCATCCAGTCGTTTCCGGCCAGCCAGACAACATATTGAACCGGCAAAGGTTTATCCAGACCGAATGATCGTCTGATAGCCGCTTTCTTTTTCAGGATCCATGCGATTTGTGCGGCTGTAGGCAGCCATTGGCCCGCCTGGCGCGATATTGACCAGTGCAAAAAGAACAATGCTGACCAACAACAACATCGGGATGGCCTGCAGCAGGCGACGAATGATATATGTTCCCATGCACACTCCTTTATTCGTTAGGTAGAGAGGGGTTCAATATTTGAACTCCTCTCTACCTTTACTTAGACAATGCTCTCACTGAATTAGACTCTCTATTCGGTGACCGTCCAATCGGCAACGTTCCAGGTTAAGGGATCGTTAGCCGACGGCTGAACGCCCTGGAGACGCGTCGAAAGACCATGCGCTTCAAGCGCAGACCAGAGCAATATCTGTGGCAGTTCATCTTCGAGAAGTGCTGCCATATCACAGGCGACTTCCTGGCGGTACTCTTCATCCAGTGTGTAGAATTCATCGATCAGGGCATCCATATCTTCATTTGCCACCAGCCGTAATTCCATTCACTTCGGAATAGTAGAAAGTCCAGAGCATGTCGGTTGGATCAATGCCAGGATAGCCGTCATCCCACATATCGAGCTCAAACAGTCCGGCAATTTCAGTGCCGCCATCTTCAGCCTCTGCCCACATGATCGCGCCTTCGAGCATCAGCAATTCGGTGCCAATGCCAATGGAATTCCAGCTTTCTGCGATCAGTTGCTGCGCCAATTCCAGGGATTCGCCATATTCAGCGTAGATGACGAATTCCATCGTCATCGGTGCGCCTTCTTCAGCGTTCTCGCAACCATGGCATTCCCGGACACCATCTCCATCGCTGTCGGTCCAGCCAGCTTCTTCAGTAGAGCCTTAGCGCCTTCCAGGTCATATACTGGCCTGGGGATATCACAGATATCGAAAGGTGGTCGGAAAAATTCTGTCCAAACAGGCTCGCCGTCGCCGAGGAAAACATCATCGATGATCGTGTCTACATCGATGGCCATGCGCAATGCGTGACGGACGCGTTTATCAGAGAGGAACGGGTGTGGGGTCTCACGATCACCTTTTACATACATGTTGGGGATCAAGCGCATCACCCAGCGTTCCGTTGGTGATTTCACCCAGGTGACGTTCTGGTATCATCAGCAATATATTCACGGCAACGATCTCACCGGGCCAGTAATGAACATCGGCATCCCCTTCGAGCATCAAGGTTCTTTCAACCGCTTCTTCTGGAGTAATCCTGACGATGATCTCGTCAATGTAGGGTTTGCCTTCTTCGAAATAGTTCGGATTTCGACAAATGTCAGGTGATCGTCAGCGACCCACTCTTCGAGAATGTAAGGTCCACTGCTCAAGGGTTGATCGTCGCAATCCCATTCATAGAAACCCTGCTCAGCATCACAGTAATGCTCGGGGTAGATGAAGAAATCTTCGCCACCAAATTGAAGTGGATAGTAGGGGAATACGTAGCCTTCATAATAGGTAACAAGGATGGTGAAATCATCAACCTTTTCAACGGATTCTGTGTAATCTATTGCTGCGATCCACGCTTCTGCTGCGACCACATCCCAGGTGAAGATGACATCATCGGCAGTGACCTGTTCGCCATCAGCCCAGAAGACATCCTCACGAAGCTTCCAGGTGACGGTCATCGACCACGTTTCTTCGTCGAAGGTTACGCCGCCATTTTCGATGGTGGGGATCTCAACCGCCAATTCCGGGTAGAAGTTGCCATCCGGGTCAACTTCCGCCAGCGAGAGCATCACCAATTCTCCCAATGCCTGTTCATAGCCCGTGTCGGTATTGATGCCATTGAATGCTACCGGGTTATCCGGTATGAGAATCGTGATGCTGGTTTTTTCAGCCATCGGCTCTTCCGCAGCCGGTTCCTCTGCAGCTGGTTCTTCTGCAGCTGGCTCTTCAGGCGCAACGTCTTCTTCTGCTGGCTTTGGTGCGCAGTTTGTTGCGCCGATAACTAACATGAGCGCAATAAGCCCAAACACCAACACCTTTAGTGATTTGCGATAGTTCATCTTGTGCCTCCTTTGGAATGAATGTGAACTAACAAAATACAGTTTCCATACTTAATTTTATTCTGGAGCATCTGCCAGACGGAAAGCCAGATTGACGGCAGAAATGGCATCTTCAGCATAACCATCCGCGCCAATCTTTTTGGCGTAAGCTTCCGTAACAGGTGCTCCTCCACCATGACTTTTACCTTTTTGCGCAATCCGGCTTCCTCCAGGGCCTGGATCAGCTTTTCCTGTTGCAGCATGGTGGTCGTCAACAGTGCGGACGCTCCGATGATCGTTGCATCAGTTTCCTTGACCGCGTCAACAAATGCCGAAGCCGGCTGGTCAACGCCAATGTCTTTGACCTTGAAGCCATTAGCCGTCAGCATAGTTGCTACCAGAGTCTTGCCAATCTCGTGCAGGTCACCCTCAACAGTCCCCAGAACAACATTAGCGACAACCTCGCGCTTCTGGTCACCCACCAGAGCAGGCTCGAGAATTTCCAGGGCACCCTTCATGGCATCAGCCCCAATGATCAACTCGGGCAAAAAGTATTCGCCTTCGGCAAACAACTCGCCTACTTTTTGGATCCCTTTTGTGAGGCCGTTTGTGATGCACTCTAAGGGATCCAAACCTTGATCGAGAGCTTCTTTTGCAAGCGCAACCGCGTCTTCCGGCTCTCCATCAATTATTGATTGGGCTAATTTTTCATAAATCTCTTCTTTCATATGTGCCTCCTGATTTTTTGCTTGCATAGTTTGTTTGCGTGCTTTTTATTTCATAATTATTTCACCGGGTCAAATCCAAAACTTGGCCCTGCGAATTGTCTTACAATTCGTTCTAATTCAGCTTCAACACTGGAAGGTAATGGTGTGGGTTTGTGTTCTTTTAAAATTTGCTTTGCTTTGTTGCGACATTTGATTTCTAACAATTCCCGCTCTCTTCCCAGGTTTCATAAGCATCCCTGTTGAGCAATTCTGGTTGCCAGTGGCGCGAATAATGTTTTTTTGTATGCTTTTCTTTGAGAAAATTTCCGCGCGGCGTATTTGATTTGATCAGTTCAACCTCTTCACTAAGCTCATGGATTGAAATCCCTGCATCATCCGGCGCAGGCCACCAATAAATTCGGCATCCATGATCATCTGGCTGTATGATATTTCAGAGCCAGCATCTCTTGCGCCAACCCCATAAATTATGCTGGCGCCTTCAAGAAGCAGCGGCACTGCCGTGACTGCCTTCTCATAACCGGCTTGAACATCCAACTCTTTGGCATCCGATGACGGCCTCCACACATCGACGGAATGCCGTAATAATGTCCCATGATGGCTGCGCCGCTGTTTATCGTTCCGCGCTCCGGCGCGCCCAGCGGCAGGATACCCGTCCGCATGTCCAGAACCGAGGAGACCCTTCCGTATAGTAACTTCTAGCCGGGGAACAGGGCTTGCAGCAGGACGATCCAGGCCAGGATGTCGGTGTTGATGACGACCAGTTCCCCAAGAGCATGACCGGGGCTGAAGCGCCCTCCCATCGCCATGCTCAGCAGGGTAATGGGGACTCCGAACTCCGCCCACTTCAACATGCACTGGATATTTTCCTCGGTGTAATATCCGGGCTGATCGGACGTAAAGGGTAGCAAAATTCGGATAGGAGCGAAGCGCATCTTCTCCGCCCCTTATGGCTGCCAGCAGCTCGACAGCTGCTTCAACTCTTTCGGGAGATAATGTCCGATGGACGATTGGCTTTTCTGTGCGTCGGCTAATTCAGCAATTTCCACCAGGTCAGAATGCTCGCCTATGTCCGTTGCTGTGACCGTGGGTCGCACGATGTCCACCGCAGGAAGCGCATCTTGAAGTGTGATCAAATTGCAGACATCTTTATGCGTGGCATTGCGGCGTTTTCCATTTTCCAGATCAAGCACATTGACAGGCGTCCCCGCTCCCATGAAACATGGATCCATTATTGAAAATCCAATTCATCTGAGCCAGAGCGATCAATAACGCCACATCTTTTGGCAGGCTCTTCAAGGCAGTATCCAGCAAGTCCTGAGTGAGCCGAACCATTTTGGTTTCTTTATCAACGATAAAACCTGCCTTCGCCAAACGTGAAAGCAGGTTTTCCTCAGGGACACAAAAGCCGACCTCAGCGAGGATTTCCATTGATTTTTGATGAACGAGCTCAGCTATATTTCTCTGACTGCTGGTTCCAGTACATTGAGCAATTCCTGTTGTCACTTTATCATTTGGTAATGAGCATAAATCTTTTAATTTAGGTGATTTCTTTAGGCGGTGGTTCTGCCTCAGCCCAACGATAGGATAATTTATGCATTTTAAGAATAGAAATGATTGCGTTCGATCCACGCCAGGAATTTTTTGCAACCTGTCGTTCAGGAAAGAGACGAAATGATCCCTATCTCTACAGTAACCTCGGCAAAAAAATCAAACTCTCCCGCAGCCTGGATCAGGTAAGATACTTCTGGCGATTGGGCAATCGCTTCAGCTACCTCTGTAATGCGGTTAGCTGTACGTTGATACCGATGATTCCGGCTTCGTTCCAACCCATCTCCTCAGGCTGTACAATACCAACAATCTGTAGTTTCCTGGAATGGATTAACGCTTAACTGGTTGACACACGGAACCTTCAGCGATATTTAATTCGTCAGCAATTTTTGTGAAGGGGGCCCGACCATCATATTGAAGTATTGAAACTATCGCACGATCTTTTTCGTCAAGCATAATTTCATTATATTGAAATTCGTAAAAAAGTCAATAAAAAATAAAGCTATTCGTAATTGTTTATCATATATTTACGTATTTCTTGACGGCACACACTATACTCGCTATAATCCGCACAAATCCAAAAGGAGGAGTTATGGAATTGCCAGTTATTAAGCAAGCGATAAACCAAGATTTGGAGCTAACGGGGGTTCATCCTGCAGCCTCGATGAACTTCTCCCGCTACAGCCTGGATGGAGGTCTTTGGTGATAACGAAGGCCGCGATGCTAGGATATGGGAATGCTCTCCGGGAAAATATCGCCTGGAAAGAGAAAGTGATGAATTATGCTACATCCTGCAAGGGCATTGGAAGCTGATCGGCGATGAGGAAGATGAGTACGAAGTTAAAACCGGTGACGTTCTATATTTGCGTAAAGGCTGGTGTGGTATCAGCCATGTGATAGATACGATCCGTAAAGTATATATGGCTTCTTAGCTCAACACACATCTCAATCTTCAACCTGTACTAAAAGGCTGAAAGAACTACAGCACAATATT
>CAWBTW010000016.1:0-368763 GCA_963791785.1 uncultured Chloroflexia bacterium
TGGTAATCGGGAATAAGTCCGGTTGCAATACCCTGAACAAAAAAGCGAATTTCTTCGCGCGTAAGCTCTTTTTTATCGCGTTTTTTGATGATGATATCAACGGCACGCATGGGGATACTCCTTTGTGAAATATGCCGCTTTTATTTTATCCCATTTTGGCCCCTCCGGCCTTCCCCATTTATCCTGAAGTTCGCGGATCAATGGGGATCCGTAGGCCGGGTGGGGGAAATTCATTCTTTCACTAACTTCGCCCCCTCCGCCGTATCTTGCACGGACCAACCAAATGCTGCGATTTCATCTCGAAGGCGGTCTGATAGCCCAGTTTTTCTCAGCGCGGGCTTTTTGTGTTGCTCTGCCAGCGCCTGTACTTCTTCCGGCGGGGGATTATCTTCTGGCTCATTCGCAGTTGTGACCATTTCCCACACTTCAACAGGAATATTTGTGTTAAAGGTTCAGGAATGCGAATTTCCCCAAGCTCGCTCAAGGGGAAAGTTGTTCCAGCAGCATAGATTTCCGGGTCGCACTCGCGGACAAGCGAAACGCTGCTCACCCCGAGCACCTGGCTTTCACCGGTTTGAAAATCAAAGATGATACCGGTGTGTTCATCCAGACCCAGCGTGGTGTTTTCAGGTGGCAGGCTGTTGCACCATTCGTTAAAACGGTCGAGGCCGACAAAGCAGCGGCTGGTATCCAGGTCCACGCCACCTTCGGCATTGTTCCAGTGTGGAATAAAGGAGAGGGGTAATCCAAAGTCGCTGAACAGGTTAAGGCCGGGCAGGCTGTGCACATCTTCGCCCACCTTGAAAATTTCGTAGACGGGTAAAGCCCAGGCGCCGACCGAAATCGTCGCAGCGGAAGCAAAAATCAGCGTAGCCCCGAGGCGATGCCGCGCCCGGACAATGTCCCATGCCAAACTGTCTCGTAGTTGTCGGACAGCATAGGTCGGGCTGCCGGGTCCCATGAAAATCATATCGGCTGAAAGCAGTGGTTTCAGGATTTCGGGATCGTCCGGGCTGAAGTCTGTCCCGCGTTTGCGGGCAGAAATCACATCGATCTGTGGTTTATAGTTCTGCAAGCGGGTCTCCATGAACTCAGCCACACGCCCGGCCACCTGGCCGGAATTCAGTTCGAAACCGGCCGGGGTTTCCAGGATGGCAATTTTTAGCGGTTGGGGGAGATCCCGAGCTAACGTTTCAAAAATACGGCCACCGGCTAAAGACGTTTCACCGGAACCAAGAAAAGCGATTTGTCCAATAGGCATTTTATTCGGACGAGGCGTTAAGTTCGTCTATTACCCCCAGGAGCGTTTCGTTATCGGGGATGTCGGACATGCGATAGCCGTAATGGATGAACCGAATATAACCCCCGCGGTCTACAACTGTGTTCAGCGGCATGCGCCCCAGTTTGAACAGGTTGACTTCCTGCTTGTAGATTTTCGAAACTTGCTTTTGCGGGTCGGGCAGGCCAGGGTAAGGGAGTTTGTTTTCCCCCCAGTAAATTCAAAAATTTCTCGAGGGTATCCGGGCCGATCGCCAGGATTTCCGCTTCCCGCGATGAAAATTCCGCATATCCATCTCGCAAACGCGCCAACTGCGCGCGGCAGTACGGTCACATGAACCCGCGCAGGAAAGCCAGCACAACGACCTTCTTGCCACGATAAGGATGACAGTCGAACAGGTCGCTCATTTATTATCAAGTAATTCAAAATCAGGGGCCAATTGGCCATCTGAATCAATCATCTTACTATTGTCCTAACAAATCAAAAATAACTGTAGCATCCACAATCTGCGTTTGTTGTTCAGCAGCGCTAATGGTAGCAACATTATCACCAGGCTGGATGCCATAATCACCAAACTGGGCATGGTTTCCACCTTCGATCACAACCCAGGTTGTATCAGCAGGAAGCAACGTACGCGAAGCATCAAATTTATCCATACCCGCCATATCCAAGGTGCCATAAATTGAAAGGCTTTCAAGCCCAAAGCTGACAGGTCATTACTCTCAGCCGGGTAGGAGGCCCACAGGATCAAACCATCCGCCACGCCAGGATTTGAATACAGGTAACTGGCTGCCATCGCTCCCCCAAGTGAGTGTCCACCGACAGCCCAATATGTCAATCTCAGGGAACTGCGGGAAAATCTCATCTGCGGCATCGATATCAAAAACCATCAAATTCAACGGAGCGGGGACAACACAACCAGATAGCCTTGTGCTGCTACACCCCGAAGCGCCGGGGCATACGAGCGATAGTCCACGCGTCCTCCGGGATAGAAGATAAAGCCAGTTGAAGGCTGGGAGTCAATTGGTTCAAACACGATAACCCTACCACCACTTACCTTACATTAACTTGTGCATCCGCTTCCAACGCCGCTAAAGCCTGTTCCCCTGGCCCAAGACCATTCATCGCCCAAACTACAAATCCACCAAGGACCGCCAGCAAAATAACGGCTAATCCAATAAAAACATAGCGAAAATTGAATTTCATTCAGCCTCCAAAAGCGACTTGACTTGTGCCCACATCCCATCAAACATCTCGACGGTCAGTTTCCTAGTAGACGTATTTTGCTGGCTGGGATGATACGAACAAACCAACCAGGGGCCTGCCTCCAGGCGGAAAGTTGCACCATGACCAAATTTCTTGCCAGCCTTCGGCTCAGCAAATAAATGCGCAGGATTCTCTCAAATGCCATCCGGCCCAAGGCAAACGATCACTTTTGGTTGAAGAAGATCAATCTCGCGTTCCAGAAATGGCTGGCAATTATTGAGTTCTTCGGCAGTTGGCTTATTCTTCGGCGGCGCACAACGACCGGAAGCCG
The DNA here is from genome assembly GCA_963791785.1 of uncultured Chloroflexia bacterium. Lineage (GTDB taxonomy): Bacteria > Chloroflexota > Anaerolineae > Anaerolineales > Villigracilaceae > JAABUE01. Next base: position 2,817 of record CAWBTW010000016.1, read on the forward strand.
TGATGTACATATCTTTGAGCTTCAAGTCATCATCACGGGATGTAGATTCAGGCTGGGATGCAAATCCCGCCCGATGCAATGCCGGGAAGAGAAAATTTCCCGAAGCATCGCCCGTGAACTGCCGGCCGGTGCGGTTGGAGCCATGCGCGCCGGGAGCCAACCCAACGACCAGCACGCGCGCATTCGGGTCGCCAAATCCGGGAACAGGTTTGCCCCAGTACTCCCAATCCATATAGGCTTTACGTTTGGTCCGCGATACTTCTTCGCGCCATTCCACCAGTCGCGGACATTTGCGGCAGGCGATGATTTCTTCGTTCAGTTTTCTAAGAGACATTGAGATAATTCTTGGTTTGCTTGAACAATACTTCCAGCGCGCTTTTGTTGGTCGCGCCGCCGCCTTGCGCCAGGGTTGGACTGCCACCGCCGCCGCCCCAATGGGAGCCAGGTGATTGTTCAACAGCTCACGCGCATCTACATTTGTGTCGTCTGCACAGGCCGCTACCATCGAGAGTTTTGCGCCATCAAAGGTCGCCAGCACCGCAACCATACTTGGCTTATTGCGCAGTTTGTTCGCCAGGGAGCGTAATTCCGTCGCAGGCCGATTTTCAAACAAGGCTGTTACCAATCGCAGTTCCCCCACCGCTTCAGCAGAATGCAGCCAATTTCTCGGCTTCCACGCCCAGCACGATTCCGCGCGGGCTGTCCAACTCGCTCTGGGCCTGTTTCAATTGAGCCTGCATCTTCTCAACGGAAACGACCAGATCGTCCACGCCGGTATCCAACAATAAGGCGGCCCCCTGCGCTGCAGATTGCACCCCCTGGAAATATTCCAGCGCCTGGTACCCGGCCACAAAATGCACGCGCAGTTTATTGTTGACACGCTCAGTCTTGACGATCTTCAGCATCCCGATCATGCCCGTATCCGTGACGTGCGTGCCGCCGCAAGGAGTCAGGTCAAAGCCGTCCACTTCCACCACGCGGATGCGTCCGCTCACCTTGGGCGGTTTGCGGAACGGCAGGTCGGGCACTTCCTCATCGGTCACATAAAAACTCTTCACCGGCGCGGTTTTCGAAGAAAATTCCGTTGGCAAACTCTTCGGCGCGGCGCAGAGTTTCGTCGTCCACTGCGTCCACTTCCAGGTCAATGGTCGAGGGGGTATCACCGTTGATGTTGGCCGAAAGGCTGTCGATATCGGCCACTTCCAGAAACGATGCCGACAGGATGTGCTGGGCGGTGTGGTGCTGCATGTGCGCGGAAACGGCGTTCCCTGTCGATGCGGGCCGGATGAACTACCGGGAGCGAGCTCACGGTCCAGGATGTGAACGATTCATCCCCATCTTTTTGGACATCCAACACACGCGCATCCCCAATGGAGCCGGTATCATGTTCCTGTCCGCCGCTGGTGGGATAGAAGTACGTGCGCGGCAAAACGACCCCGAACCTGCCCCCGTCTAATGGGCGGGATTCGGTCACTTCGGCCTCGAACTCGAGCGTGAAGGGATCATCGAAGTAGAGTTGTTCGGTCATGGGAGTAGATTAAACCACAGATTTTTTCGTGCGAATTCGTGTAATTCGTGGCAGAAAATCAGCATGGCATCGCCAAAGGAATAAAAGCGATAGCCTTCTTGAATGGCGGTTGCATAGGTTTCGAGAATTTTCTCCCGCCCGGCAAAGGCGCTGACCAGCATGATCAGCGTGGACTTGGGCAGATGGAAGTTGGTGATCATCGCATCGACAACCTTGAACTCATATCCTGGCAGAATATAAATACTGGTTGGACCAACAAAGGATTGGACGATTGACGATTGACGATTGACGACGGTCTGTGGTCTATGGTCTATCGTCTGATCCCCCACTGTTTCCAATGTTCTCACCGATGTCGTCCCCACTGCAATGATACTGCCACCGTTCGCGCGTGTTTCATTGATCGCATCCGCCGTTTCCTTCGGAAGTTCGCACCACTCGGTATGGATTTTGTGCTCTTGCGGGTCATCTTCCGTGACCGGAGCAAAGGTATCCAGGCCAACATGCAAAGTGACATAGGCTACTTTTACGCCTTTGGCCTTGAGTTCTTCCAGCAAACGCGGCGTGAAGTGCAGGCCAGCCGTCGGTGCGGCGGCAGAACCGGGTTCTTTTGCATAGACAGTTTGGTAGCGTTCAGGGTCATCCAATTTTTCGTGGATGTAAGGCGGCAGTGGGACATTGCCCACTTTCGGGAAATACGGCTCGATGGGTTCAGCAAATCTCACCAGGCGCTCTGCGCCATTCAGTACTCTCACAATTTCTGCGGACGGGCCATTCTCCACCTGCACGGTTTTCCCAACCGTCATCCCTTTGCCGCCAACCAGGCATTCCCAGGTCAGATCGTCTTCCTTACGCAGCAGAAGCAATTCCACTTTGCCGCCAGTGGTTTTGCGGGCATAGATGCGGGCAGGGATGACACGCGTCTGGTTCAGGACCAGTAGATCACCGGGACTTAGGTAATCACCAATTTGGTTGAAAACCCTGTGCTCTAATTCACCCGTTGTACGGTTGAGAACCAGCAAACGCGAAGAATCGCGCGGCTCGAGGGGCGTCTGCGCGATGGATGTTTCGGGGAGCTGGTAGTCGAAGTCGGAGGTTTTCATAACCGTAGTAGCGACTTTAGTCGCTCAAAATAACAATTGAAATCATTACTACAAATCCCAATCTTTTCCAAAATCAGCTGGTGGCTTGTATTTGTCCCATTGCTTCCTCAACCATTCCTGGCCTTTATCCTCTACATACCAAAACAAACTTGACCAAGGCCAATCATAAACATCTTTGACCAAACCATGCTTGACAGGATTGTAGTGGATGTAGTTAAGCGTTTTGTTCAGATGAGTTTCGTTTCGCATCATCCGATCAGAAAAACGATACCAAACCTTTCGTTTTCCTGTCAGGCCATCCTGTTGGTTCCACTCATGGGCGGTCGAACCGTGAATTTGCTTGAGAAGAGAGGAAACGGAATCTAGTGATTTAACATTAGAAAGAACATGATAGTGGTTCATGAGAATAACCCAGCCAATGATTTCAGCATGAATCCCTTGAAATCCGCTCAATAAAACTTCTTGGAATGTAGTTCGTCTTTCCGGCGTAGCCATAACATTAGCGTGTTCAAAATTTGCAGCAGTTATCAAGTAGCAACCAGCCTCACGAAAAGGATGCGGCGGTTGGTGGAGCGGAAATCCACGCTGCCTGCGTTCTTCAACGATTTGCTCTTGTTCTTTGGGAGATAGCTTTCGGTATTCGTAAGGCATCTTTTTTTATAACCGTAGTAACGACTTCAGTCGTTTATTTCCATCAAGCGTTCAGCGACTGAAGTCGCTACTACCTTATCCATTGATTATTTCTTGTACAATCGAAAAATCACATTCAATATAATCGTCAGCACAATCGAAATCAAAATCGAACTCGCCAGCGGAAAGTAGAACGAGAAGTTTTCGCGCTCGATGCGGATGTCACCGGGCAGGCGGCCAAAAGGGATTCCAAATTTGGAGGCAAGGAAGACCAATCCACCCATCACGAATAAGATAACGCCCCCGATCATCAAGTAACGACCAATGTTTTCCATCCTTCGACTACACTCCGCTATGCTTCGTTCCGCTCAGGATGTATTTATAACAGCCTGGGCTGCTCCCCTTCTACATAATCCAAACCCAGGTGCTCATAGGCGGATTTGGTCGCCACCCGTCCCTGCGGGGTGCGGTCGAGGAAGCCAAGCTGCAACAGGTAGGGTTCGACCACGTCCATGATGGTATCGGGTTCTTCGCTGATGGAGGCGCCGATGGTGTTCAGCCCCACCGGGCCGCCGTTGTATTTCTCGATGACTGCGCGCAATACACGCCGGTCCAAGATCGTCCAATCCAAGTTGGTCAACTTGCAGCAGGTCGAGCGCGCTGGAAGCCATATCGCGGGTAAGGACGCCATCACCGCGCACCTGGGCGTAGTCACGCACACGGCGCAAGAGACGCAGTGCCACACGCGGAGTCCCACGCGCACGGCGGGCAATCTCGGTAATGCCATCCTCCTCGGCTTGCACATTCAACAGACCAGCTGCACGGCGGGCGATGGCTTCCATTGCCGGTAGATCGTAGTAATCCAAACGATAGACCGCGCCAAAACGCGCCCGCAACGGCGCCGTGACCAGCGCCAGTCGCGTGGTCGCACCGACAATGGTAAAATGCGGCAGTTTCAACCGGATGGAACGCGCCGAAGGCCCCTTGCCGATGACAATATCCAGTTGAAAATCTTCCATGGCGGGGTATAGCACTTCTTCCACGACCCGTCCGAGACGATGGATTTCGTCAATAAAGAGAATATCGCCCGCCCGCAGGTTGGTCAGGATGGCAGCCAGGTCACCGGCGCGCTCGACCGCCGGGCCAGAGGTGATCTTGATGTTGACGCCCATCTCATTTGCCAGCACATGTGACAGCGTGGTCTTGCCCAGACCGGGAGGCCCATAAAAAAGTACATGATCGAGCGCTTCTCCCCGTTGAAGGGCTGCCTGAATCAAAATGGACAGGTTCTCTTTTACCTGTTCCTGCCCGATCAAGTCAGTCAGTTTTTGGGGACGCAGGGCGTTGTCCACGCGGTCGTCGGGTTTGGCTTCCGGGTCGAGGGGGCGGTTGGATTGGTCATGGGAAGATTATAGCAAATAAAACAGGAGCAGGTTCAGGGTTATCCAGAAGCGGGGTAAAAAAACAGGGACGATAGCAACATCGTCCCTGAAAATGCTCTTCGGTAGTCTGGCAGCCCTGGTCAATAATTCATCAACTGTAGGCCCATAACTTTGCGCCACCAGGTTTCCCTGGTTTTGCCTTTCGGTCAGCCGGTCGATCATAGTCCGCAAAAAGCAACTGACTTTAGATGCTCGGCATTTGCACCGCCGCCTTTCGAAACGGCTTAGCCTTTATCGGTAGTGTGGCAGCCATAATCACATTGTAAAACACGACTTTAGGCCCATCACTTTGCGCCGCCGGGTTTTCCCGGTTTTGCTTTTTATCGGAGCAATTTTATTATTGCATATTTCGATCCCGATTTCAATCCAACAAACGTTCTAATTTGTCTGGACAGATTTCAGAGCGCCTAATCCAACGGTTCAAAAGTCACTTCGACAGTCATGCCCCAGCGCATGCGCGGGTCGACATCATTTACCTTGATACGTACGGTGTAGAGGATGTCCCCGCCCTGCGATTTGAACGACTGGCTGATCTCTTCGACCACACCGCTCATCTCGTCATCCGGCAAGGCATCTGCCAGAATGCTGACTTCGCTGACCTTCGGCAACGTCCACAACTTCGAGTTCGGTCAGGTCGCTGGTGTCAATGTACCACTGACTCGTGTCCGCTACGATGATAGCCCACCCTTCCGGGCCCACCATCTCGTTAACCGAAACATTGATGTCCATAATTTCGCCATCAAAGGGGGCCTTGAGTTCGTAATTTGCAAGGTTGTTTTCCGCGGAGGCCACCTGCGCCTTGGCGTTATTCAGGCGCGCTTCAAGCAGGGCCAGTTGTTCAGCATCCGGGCCATCGAGTGTGAGTTCGTACTTGCGCTTGGCTTCCGCTTCGGCAGCCAGCGCCTCGTCTAACACCGCACGGACAGTATCCCGCTCGCGCAGTTCTTCTTCCAGATCACGCAAGGCCTCGTTGTAATCTTCCTGCTCTCTTTCGAGATCGTCTTCGGCGTCTTTGCGCTTGGAATTATCTTCGTCCAAATCAGCATATTTGTCGAATTCTTCCTGGGCATCGTCCAGGTCTTCCTGCGCATCTCTGACGTCTGCTTCGCGATCTTCGATGCGCTCATCGATGTTGTCGACGTTCAAGTCTTCCCATTCGCGCTCGGCTTCTGCGCGTACGATTTGCGCATCCATGAGGGCCTGCCAGGCATCTGCACGTCCCAATCCTTCGGTGCGGATAAGATCATCGTAGGCCTGCTGTGCAGTGATCATCTCAAGTTCAGCCGCAGCTAGCGCAGCCTCGGCCTGCTCCCGGTCAGCCAGACGGATGAGCACATCCCCTTCGCTCACCGTATCGCCCTCTTCCACCAGGATCTCGGCAACCTTGCCACGTACCGTGAACGAGAGCGTCAAATCATCGTTGGGGACGAGGTGTCCCTCTGCGATGACGGCCTCAACAGGCAAAACGTCGGGTTGAGGCGTGGGCATTTCTTCTTCACCACCGCAAGCAGCCAGAACAAGTGTCAACGCAGTCAACAGTAGTAACTTCATCCAATTTTTCATGTGAACCTTCCTTTTGCCCTCACCCCATCCCATCTCCCTTAGGAAGATGGGCGAGGGGTGATGGTAAGTTTATTCGTAAGCTAATACCTCGCGGATCGTCAAACGCGCCGCATTGCGGGCAGGGATAATGCTCGCGAGGGTAGATAAAACCAAAACCAATGCTATCCAGATGCCATATCCCATAAATGTAAATACGACTTTGATCGGTGTTTCAAAGATCGCCACACTGACAATCGTTGCAAGCCCATATGTAAACGGGACAGAAATGAGCACAGCCAGCGCAAACGAGATCAGGCCAATTACCAAACCTTCAGCAATTACCGTGCGCATGATGACGCTATCCTTCGCACCGATCGAGCGCATGATGCCAATCTCACGCGTGCGCTCCAACACGTTCATACTCATTGTGCCGGTCAAACCCATGCTGCCCACCGAAGCGGTTAGCAAAGCCATGATGAGCAGGAATGTGACCAGAATATCCAAACTCTCAAGGGCAGTGTCCAATGAAGCCAACCCGGCCTGGGCCTTGCGCACCTTGAAACCGTTATCGCGCAGGTAATAGTCGAGGGTTTCAGCCATTTGGTCCTGGTACTCGCGATCATGGCTGGCCGTCACGATCCTGAAAGAATAAGAACGATTGGTCAGGTTGTTTTCACGGGAGATGTACTCGAACGGTGCATAGCCAATGCTGCCCTGTTGCCCGATAAACTTGAAGACGCCTACCACCTGCCAGTCTTCTTCCTGACCATTGACTTTCAGGCGCAGGTAGTCGCCGGCCTTCAACCCCGGGAACTCGTTAAAAACCGATTTGCTGACGGTTATCTTGCGCACATCATCCGGGCGCAGCCAGCGTCCATCAATCAAGATCGGCTTGACCAGTGCGCTTTCTGCCGGCGGAGCGAGCACAGAGATATTATCCGCCACCGACCCATCCGGGAGAAGCGCTTCCACAGACGTAAACTGCCAGCCTTCCACATATTCAACGCCCTCTACCTGCATGGCATACTGCTCCACTTCCCGCAGGCGATAGGCTTCGTCAAAATCTACGGTCACATCTGCGATGAAGTATTGTCCGATAGCGCCCATGTAATCATGCAATGACACGCGCACATTGAACACCGCAATGAAGATCGCGCCACCCATTGTCAATGTGAACAGGGTCAGGAGCAGGCGTCCGCGGCGACGGAATGTGTTTCGTAATGAAATCAACAACGGACGCGGGATGTGGATACCGCGCCGCGCCAGAGCGTTTGTCACACGAGTTTGGAATCTCTCCCACCGGGATCTCGCGTCCCGGACTCTCGTCAGCCTGCTTCTCGTCCATCGTCATATCCCCGCTGATGGCGCGCAGCACTGTGACACGTGCCCCGCCCAAAACTGGGGCCAACCCCGCCACAAGCGGAACCAACAAACCAACTGCAATCTGAATAGCAAAAGCCATAGGCACAATACGATAGCCCAACAGGGTAAAGCTCATCTTATCGGCGATAAAGGCTGCCAGGCCATAGGCTCCCTGTCCGCCTAGCGGGACTGCGATCAATAAGGCCAACACGCCAAAGACCAGGATCAGCACCATGTACATGCCAAGTACCTGACGATTGCGACCGCCTACCAGCTTGATCACGCCAATATGGCGCATGTGCTGATTGAGCAATGCGCTCAAAGTGTTGGCAATCAACGAACTGGACAGGAAAACGATCAGCACACCCAACGCCATCAGGATACCCAGAACAGCATTGATAATGGATGTCATCGGGTGCTCATGGGTCTTCGAGAAGTTCGTGCGGGTCACAATATAGTCGACTTTTTCAATCCGATCTTTCAGGTCTGCACCCACAGCACGGATGTGTACCAGGTCATCCTGATTTTCAGAAACCGTCGCATATACCCGATTGAATAATTTTGGCTGACGAAGAGTTCAGCAGAGTATCCATCGTTATGTATCCGAATGGAGGTGCCAGGAAGTCATCTGCGCCGGTGGCCGGGTCTTGCACGATCCCCACCACACGCAGGGATTTTGTGGTGCCATCGTGAAGTTCGAAAACCAGATCCTGCCCGATCTGAACATCCAGTTCGTCGAGCGCATCACGCTCCAGAATGACTTCGTCCTTTTCAGGTTCAGGCTGCCCATTGATCAGGTTGAGCAGGTTGACCTTATTCTCTTCAAAGTCATCTACTGCGATGATATCGAGCGTTGTCCATTGTTCGCTTTCCATCTCTCGGATACGCATATTGACCACACGCCGCCCTTCCGCATCCGCGATGCCGCGAGTGTTGCGGATGGTGGTGAGCATATCCTCATCGAAATCATCCATGCGGATTTCGATGTTTGCCGGGTTGTTGGCTGCATAGGTAATGCTCATATCATTGGAGATGATCACATAAGTTCCAGCAATCACGCCAATGGAAAAAACGCCCACTGCGATGGAAAGCACCACCAGCATTGTGCGGCCTTTATTTTCGAACAGATCAAGAAAAACTTTACGCCATCGAGGTTTCATGGTTTCAGTATGTCATTGCGAGGAGGGCGTAGCCCGACGTGGCAATCTCCAGTTGCAAGGAGATTGCTTCGGGGCTGGCGCCCCTCGCAATGACAATTGCATCCTTATTTCAATAAAGCAGCTATTTCTTCAGCCATATACGGTTTTGGCTGCACATCGCGGAGACCTTCACGCAAATAGGCTGTGACAGATTCCGGGTTGAGAGTAGCGGTCAGCACAACGGTCTTATCGGCCAGATCGGCTTTTTTAACGGAAGCAAGCACATCGTCCATAGAGAAGGATGCGCTGTGTTCGTCCACGAGCAGTAAGTCCGCTTCAGGGAGGTTTTCCAATTTATCCTGTCGGAAAATCTTTATCCCGGCATCCGTCAACATCTTGACAAAACCCTGTGACCATTCATCATCATCGTCTAGCAGTAAAACACGGATTGTCCGGCTTACGGTAAATGGCAGAATCTTCTACTTTTGCAACTGGCAACCAGATTTCAACCTGGGTGCCTTTGCCTTCTTCACTGGAGATATCCATATGGCCTTGCGCCTGCGAAACAACATGCAGCGCGGCTGGAAGACCCAGACCCTGATGCTTGCCGCCTTTGGCCGTGAAGAAAGGCGTCCAAACCTTGGAAAGCATATCGTCAGACATGCCTGCGCCATCGTCGGCGATGGTGAGCTTGAGCATACCGGCTTCTTCTGCCAATGCGGCTGCAACGTCAATTTTATTAGCGCCTGCCTCACTGGCATTTTGCAGCACATTGCCAAACGCGCGCGTGAGCTGCGTGCTGTCAGCAATGGTATAGGCTGCTGCTGCATCAATGTTTGTCGTAATTGTGGACAATTTCAGACCACGCTGGAGCGCGGCAGTGCGAAGCACATCAGCTAAAAGAACCGGGCGGGGGGCCTGTTCGCGCACCGCACCGATCAACTGCTCTTTGACTTCCGTGATCTGATCCGCACTCTCGGCGATCATTTCCATGTCTTCACGTAAGGATGCGATATCTACTTCGCCTTCAGCGATCTCTTCCTGTAAACGGGACACGGTCATGGAAATAGGCAGCGCCTTGTTGCCAATCCAGTGAATAGCTTCGGTTGTGGCAGTGGTCAGCGCCTCAAAAACTTTCGAGCGCAGGATTTCAACATGGGCTTTTTTGAGCGCATCTAATGTGTTGGCGTTGTTTATAGCAACTGCCAGGTGCTCGGCCATGGTCATCAGGGTGGTAATGTCATCCTGGCTGAACGCGCGTTCTTCTATGCTCTGGATGGTGACCGCCCCCAACACATCCTTGCCATAACGCAGCGGAAGTGCCATCTCGGAGCGTGTATGTGGCAAATGCGGGTTCTTGAAATGGACGCGTTCTTCACCGACATCCAGTGCGATGCGCGCTTCGCCAAAGGCGATACAAGCACCGATCATCGAGCCGGGTCCGACCTTGAGCCGGTGGTTTTCTGCCAGCATGGCCTTGCCTGCCTCGCCGTAGCCAGCGCGCAAGACAGCCCACTCGCCGCTACCATCCACCAGGAAGATACCAGCGTAATAGAAACCATAGGCATCACAAATAATGTCAACTGTTTGAGGGAACAACACATCCAGTTCGAGAATAGAAGTCACTTCTTTACCAACGCGGTTGGCAGCCTGGAGCAGGCGCGTGCGGCGCTCGGCCTGACGCAAGAGAGTTTGTTTCTCTCGGTGCAGGTTGGAGTTGTGGATGGCGACCGCTAACTGGTCAGCCATAGTCTGCAGGGCGGCAATGTCCTCATCATGGAAAGCGGCTTCCTGGGTGCTTTGCACGGTCAATGCGCCAATGACTTCGTCACCCACCACCAGGGGCAGGGCCATTTCTGAGCGCGTATCCGGCAAGTGCGGATTCTCGAAAAAAACGGCTTCCTCGCCCACGTCCAACGCGATGCGTCCTTCACGGTTTTGCACAGCGGCGCCGATCATCGAGTTGCCGCCCACAGCCAGTTTATGGCCTTCGTCAAGCATCGCTTTACCGGCTTCGCCGCGACCAGCTTTTAGGACAGCGTATTGCCCGGCATCGTCTGTCAGGAAAACGCCTGCATAGTAAAAGTCAAACTCATCGCAAATGATGTCGACTGTGCGTTGGAATAACTCATACGGATCAAGGATGGTTGTAATGAGCTTGGCTGCACGCGCCGAAGCTTTGAGAAGCGTTGCATGTCGTTCGAGAGAATCTTGTGTAGAAGTCATAATAGCCTCGCTTTGTATCTGTTTCTAGTTCTAGGCTTCCGCCAGAATTTTTTGAATAAGTTCAACCAGGCCCTGTTCACGGCCTTTGACGAAGAACGCGCTAGCGCCACCAGAAACAGCATCTTTGGCTTTGGTGACTTCGTCATATGCGGTCAGGATCACAACCGGTAAAGACGGTTTTTGTTCTTTGAGATGTGCCAGCAAATCCAATCCAGCACCGGGCTTGGGCATGCCATCAAAATCAGGCATGTTTAGATCAAGAATAGCAATGTCCACTTCGTCTGCATTTTCGGCAAAGACCTCGCCTCCGCTGCGGCAGTCACTGGCCGAGACCACATCGTACCCTGCACGCAATAAGGTTTTTTCAAGGCTGCGCCGAACCAGTTTTTCGTCATCTGCTAAGAAAACAGTTGTCATAGCTATTTCCTCCTACCTACTAAGTTGATTATTGGCTGAAGGCAAAAGCACAAAGAAGGTTGCGCCTTTACCGAATTCACTTTGTAACCAGATTTTGCCATTATTTTGATTAACAATTTGCATACAAGCCGAAAGGCCCAGTCCTGTTCCTCCCCGATCTCCTTTGGTGGTATAGAACGAAACCCAGATCTTTTCCTGGATTTCCGCCGGGATTCCGGGACCATTGTCTTTAATGGTAACAAGCAAATGGTCCGGTTCGTCTACAATGCGCGCGTCGATCCAGATTTTTGCATCGTTCTGGCCGTCCATCGCTTCCCAGGCATTCTTGACCAGGTTGTTGAACACCTGCTCTATCTGGCACGCATCCCCAAAGGCATGCGGCAAATCGCCGGGCCAGTGGGTCTCGATGGCATCTTTGGGCAGGCCCATATCTATCACCAACGTGGTCAGCATTTCAGCCAGCGAGAAAAATCCTCTTTGCGTTGGCGAGCCGGGCCGATCATGTCTTCTTTGATGTGCAAAATAATTTCAGCGCTGTGCTCGATAATTTGCAAGTCTTCCAATGTGAACTCAATATCAAGCAAGGCCATCAGACGTTTGGGTGGATAGCTCAATAACGACGACGCCAATTCGTCCAACTTCAAACCATGCTCATCCGCTTCTTCAAGCAAGTTCTGGACAGCTTCATCCAACGCTTCTAACTCCGCTCTATCCTGTCCCTGTTTCGGAAACAGGGACAGCAACGCCAGCAGGTTCGACAGATCTTCCCGCAAACGCTGCGTGCTGCCAGGGATGGGCGCCGCCTTGTTCCCCACCCAGTGGATGGCTTCGCCCGTGGCCGTTGCAATTGCTTCAAAAGTTTTGGTGCGCACCAATTCATTATTTGCGCTTTCAAGCTCTTGCAACAAACGGGCGTTATTAATCGCGATTGCAACCTGATCGGCCATGCTTTGTAAAGCAGTCACGTCTTCTTCTGCAAAGGCGCTAAGCTGATCGCTCTGTACTGTTAATGCGCCCAGCACCTGTGATTTGGCCATCAGAGGCAATGCAATTTCGGAACGGGTATCCTTCAGGTATGGGTTTTTCAAATGACTGGCCTGTGCTTCCACGTCCGCAGTGAGCTGGCCTTTCTTATCCAGAATGGATAAACCGATCATCGAATTTCGATCTACTGGTAAACGGTAATCAGCACGCATCATCTCGGTTCCGGCGTCGCCGTATCCGGCGTGCAATGCAGCCCATTGCCTATCATCACTGAGCAAGAAAATACCGGAATAATAAAAATCAAACTCGCTGCAAATAATATCTACTGTACGCATCAGCAAATCGTCAATATCCAGGATAGACGTGACCGCCTGCCCTACACGAGCCGCAGCCTCCAACAACATTTGACGTCGTTCCAGCATGGCGATCATATTGTTGTTTTGCGCCAACAGATAACGATTACGTTCGATCGTCTGCGTTAGCTGACGGACATTGCCTTCAAAACGCTCTACCAATTCTTCTTGATAAGCCTGCATATGTTGCTCAGCTTCTTCAAGCTTTTCGCGCTTGCCCCCCAAGAACAAATCGACCTGTTCCACAAAGGTATCCACATCGATCGGCTTACTGATAAAACCAACTGCACCTGCAACCAACGCACGCTCGCGAGAACCTTCACCAGATTCCGCCGAGACAATCACCAAACATGCATCCGGCAGGATTTTTCGTAAGCGGGTTGCAACTTCGCTGCCCTTCATATGTGGCATATTTTCATCGATCAACACCAAATTAGGCCGGGTATCTTCAGCCAGGCTCAAGCCATCCAACGGATCATCCGTCTCTAGTACAAGGTACTTCCCCTGCAATAGCCTGCGGACAAGAAGACGAGCATTCTCGTCATCTTCAATATATAAAACGCGCGGCATGGTGCGGGGATCAGCTTCGCTCATATCTATTTGAACAACCGCCACTTTCCACGGCGGTCGGCGGTCTTATGCTCTTTCAAGCGATCCTGAACAACGCGAGAGATTGCTTCCTGTGTCAGCGGTGATTCGTCCAGCATCTGATTGAAATCTGTACGCGAGAGGGTCAGCAACTCCACCGGGCCGTTTTCTGAAGCGCGTACATTCGCAACTGATTTGCCGCCACGCATCAACTCGATCTCTCCAAAATAATCGCCAGCGTTCAGGCGCGTTAGCAACACATCGTCACGGCGTTTGCCCTGCAACACGATATCCACTTCTCCACTTTCGATCATGAAGAAATGATCTACACGCTCATCCCAGCGAATGATATTTTCGCCTGGTTGAAAAACATGCGGCTTAAGCTTCTGTGTGATTGCTAACATTTGAGGATGGGTCAACAAGGGCAATGCATCGGCCACAATTTCGTTGATCAAGATGCCATCTGAAATGGTCACCGTACGGGAAGTGCGAGAAGTCACCGAAGGGTCGTGCGTTACCATCACGATGGTCTTGCCACTCCCCACTAATTCTTCGAACAAATCAATAATGGCATCTGCCGCACGCGAATCAAGATTGCCGGTCGGCTCATCAGCCACCAACAGTGGGGGATCTGTTGCTAACGCACGCGCTATCGCCGCTGCTTGCTGCTGTCCTGTGGAAACAGCCAGAGGCAGCGTGTGCGCCTGCTTCTCCAAACCCACCATTTCCAACAACTCCATGGCGCGTTTGGGGCGCTCGTCAAAAGTGTACATGTTTACGTAATCCATTGGCAGCATCACGTTTTCAAGCAATGTCAACATCGGTAACAACTGAAAGAATTGGAACACAATCCCCAGGTTATTGCCGCGCCACAATGAGCGCTGGCTTTCGGTCATCTTGTAAACATCAGTGCCGCCAATCACGACCTGCCCGCTTGTCGGGTGGTCGATGCCGGTGATCATATTCAGCAAAGTGGACTTGCCCGAACCGGATTTACCTACAACGGCTGCAAAATCGCCACGTTTTATGGTCAGGTTGACTCCATGCAACACAGTGAATTCACCGGCTGCGTTCTTGAACGTCTTGACCACATCACGCATCTGGATCAATTCGTCGCCCCCCTTATCTTCCCCCCAATCCCGCGCATTAGAACGTGAAGAAGGCTCATCATTCGATGAGCGGGAATGGGGGGGCTGGAGGGGGGTCGCTACCATAGCCACCGCCGCTTCTTTTTCTTCTTCTTACCGGCTTCCGGTTCAGGGGCAGATTCTTCATCTGCAACGGGATCAGCCAACTCCCCGTCCACGATGCGCAGGGTGCGACTGAAACGCGGTGCAATAGATTTGTCGTGCGTCACCATAATGATGGTCTTGCCCTGTTTCTGCACCAGGCGTTCAAACAGTTCAAAAATATGATCGGAAGTGACCGAATCCAGGCTGCCGGTAGGTTCATCGGCTACCAAAATTGGTGGATCATTTGCCAATGCGCGCGCAATCGCTACACGCTGCTGCTGCCCGCCAGAGATGAAGGAAGGGAGCTTATAAGCATGCTCTTCAAGCTCAACCATTTCAAGCAACTCAAGCGCACGCTGACGGCTGCGGCGCGGACGGTACAGGCCGCACAGATCGATTGGCAGGGTGATATTCTCAACTAAAGTCAGCATAGGCAATAATTGAAAGGACTGAAAAACTACCCCCAGTGTTTTTCCGCGCCAGAGCGCTACGGCATCTTCATCTAAATCATGGACAGACACATCTTCGCCATTCGCACGAACAACAACACTACCTGTCGTAATATCATCTACCCCTGTGATCATATTCAGAAACGTGGATTTTCCCGCGCCCGATTTTCCAATCACACCCAGGAACTCACCCTTTTGCACTTGCACATTGATACCTTTTAACGCCGTGAAATCTCCCGCTGCAGTGGAATAGACTTTTACAACGTCACGCAGATCAATCAGTGGAGGAGTAGATGTATTTACTTGTAATGTTTCCAGAACGGCGGTCACAACTTCCTCAATAGTAATTTATTAGTATGTCTATACTATGGGCAATTTTTCGAAACATCTACTATAATAGACTTTGTGCAATAATAGACTCTGTCTATTATAATAAGGTATTGCTTTTTGTCAACCTGGAAAAGGATTTCTATCAAAATTGATAGCTTATGCCAAAGAAAAACAAAATAGACCGGCGTATTCAGCGCACGAAACAGGCCTTACGCAAAGCCCTGTTAGAATTGATCAAGGAAAAGGGATATGATTCCATCTCGGTGGAGGAGATCACTCGAAGAGCAGACCTGAGCAGGGCAACGTTTTACTTGCATTACAAGGACAAAGAAGACCTGCTGGTAGAGGAGTTCCATGAGATAGTAAATGAACGTGCGCGTACTATCTCAAATATCCCCTTTTCGGCCTGGTTACCTGATTTAGAAAACCCAGAGAATAAACTCGCACCGCCCTTGCTGATGGCCTTCCAGCATGTTGCAAATCACGCTGATCTCTATCGTATTATCTTAAAGAATGAAAAATCGGACCGGATACTTGAACGTATTCGTAAAATCATCGCGCAGTCAATTACCGAATTTATGCAGACAAAAGTCAATAATGACCCTATACCAATTCTCTTTGAAGTACCTATAGACTTGTTAGCTGCTTATTTCAGTGGCGCGTTATTAAGCAGCGTAGATTGGTGGTTTGAACAAAATTTATCTCATTCACCAGAAGAAATGGCGCGCATGTTCCAACGTCTTTTCTTCCCAGGAGCGAGAAAAATTCTGGATGCATCAAACTCTGAAACAGTTACGTAGAAGCCACCGCTTCATGACCATTTATGCACGAAAATAAAATCAAATACAAAATAGTATCCTTAACGACAGCACGCCGCACTCTATTGCGGCGTGCTGCGACCAATACATGAACCCCCTTAGTCTACTATCAAGACGCAATAATGTCTTAAAGGTTACAATTTGAAAACAGGGACGCTTTCGCGTCCCTGTTCGTACATCATGCCTTTAGAGATGATCAGAAGTTGACATCGGGCACAGCGGAGCCTCCTGGCTTCTGGAACTTTCCGCCACCGCGACCAAAGCCGAAACCCTTCCCGCCTAGGAAACCTTTATCAAGGCCTTCAAGCAGCCAGTCGGCTTTTTCCTGTGTCATCGTGCCATCTTCCACGGCCTGGGCGATATGTTCACGCATGCTTTCCTCGCGGACGGAGCTCATGGCATCGAAGATTTCCTGCATATCCACACCAGCTTCCTCAGCCAGTTCCTGCAGGGTGTTGCCGTCTTTCAGCGCTGCAGACAGATCTTCCGTACTCATATTCAGCACATCGGCAACAGCTTCAAGCCCGGCACCATCCAGGCTGCGTTTTCCATCGCGCTTCCCAGGCGGGTCGCCATCATCCGCAAAAGCAGGTGTAGCGCCAAACACCCCTACTGCCAGCAGCGCGATCACCAGTGCCCCAATTATCCAACTAAATTTCTTGTTCATGTTACGTTCTCCTTTCTATTCGATTTAGATTGTTCCTTCAACCTGCATTCATTTTAGAAGAGACCTATAAAGGAAATGTCAACAGGTTGTGTGCAAATTATGTGGATGGCGGGTTCTCACGCGTGCGCTTTAGCGACGAGAATCCCATCGCAATCAACGTGAAGGCCACCGAAAGACCCACCGCGACCAGGGCCAGCACGCGCCAGTCCAGCGCATCGGGTTCAGGTACCTGAGTCTGCTCCTGCGCCCAAGGCGGACCTCCTTGCCCCTGGCCACCCCCACCTCCACTGCCGTTTGTGGCTTCTTGCGCCATGTGCGTGGCCATATCCTGCTCTGTTGTTGGCGGGCCACCTTGTCCACCGCCACCTGCAGCTTCGGCAACCTGATGCTCAGCCATAGCAGTCGCCTGCGCTTCGGCATCCATTGCGCCCACATCAGGGACTTGCGTGGGTGCCAGTCCTGGAGTTGCGGCATGTTCCGCTGGATTGGTGGTAGTTGTGTTTTGATTGCGTAACCAGGGCGGACCACCCATACCAGACGGCGGCCCCATGGGCTGGGCAACTTCGGGCGCGGTCGCTTCCCACTGGCGCAGGAAGCCTACGATAGCTTGAATTTCCGCTTCGGTCATGCGGTCGCCCCAGGCAGGCATGGCCGTACCGGGCACGCCCAATGTAACGATCTGCTGGATAGCCTGGTCGGTCGTATCCACCAGGAAGGATTTGACATTCAACGCAGGCGCGCGCGGCGTGCCCTGTCCATTTGGTGCATGACAACGCGAGCAGTTGGCGCTGTAGAGTTGGCTCCCCAGTGCAATACTCTCCTCTGTGGTCGGGATGGGCACATCTGGGGCGGGGATCGCGCCCGTGGGCACTTCGTCCCAACGCTGGATGAGTGTCAGCATGGCGGAAATTTCTTCAGGTGTAAGCACATTGCTCCAGCCAGCCATCAGGGTACCAGCGTTGCCGTAAATGATCGTGCGTTCAAGTTCAGCAATGTCCTTTGCGCGTACTTCGGGGTCGTTCAAGGCGGGCGCAATACCGGTGCCAAGCCCGTCCGCACCATGGCAGGCCACGCATTGGGCAGCAAAAATGGTAATGGCAGTTTGCAGAGTCCCACCATCAGCCAAGGAACCAACCACTTCAAGGAGAGCAGGATCGGGGTCCGTGGTGAACGGGATTAACGGGGCCAAACCCAGGTTGACGACACGGTCACCCGTCTCATTCCAGTCACCCGATTCGATCAAGGCCACCAGTTCCCCGATCTGATAATCGCTAAGCGGGCCGCCGTCTTCCTTGCTCCAGGCGGGCATGGCAGTTTCGAAACGCCCGCGGGCGATGACCTTGAACAGTTCATCATAGGGCATAGACTGCAAGCCTGGCGCGTTAAGCGGCGGGGTAGCACCGATACCTTCGCCATTCAAGCCGTGACAGACGGCGCAGTTCTCGGCGTAGATGTTCATAGCATCATCAAGCTGGACATGCAGGATATCGCCCTGAGATTCAACGATGCGGGTCGGCTCGCCGGCTATATAAAAAGCAAAAGCGAAGACAATGAATGCCGTACCCAGTAGACCGAGCAATACTTCGATGCGATGAGAACGTTCGAGTTTTTTGTTCATGATATTTTTCCTTACAATGTGGGGCAGGATGACATCCTGCCTTACGGGTACACTACCTGAGAAGTTTCAAAAGATTGGCGCTGGATGACCGTCCCGGTATCTACCTTGACCTGGCCATCTTCGATGCTGACGGGGAACAGGTCGAGGGCGCGCGGGGCGGGTGGATTTTCAACCATACCCTGCTGGTCGAACTGCGAGTTGTGGCAGGGGCAGATGAATTTCTGGGTTGCCTGGTCCCAGGGGACGGTGCAGCCGAGATGTGTACAGCGATGGTAAACGGCCAGGAAGCCGCCATCGGGGTCACGCACGATGTAGAAGCGGCCATTGGAAATATGGGTTACAGAATTAGGCGGGAAGTCATCGACCAGGCCAGCAGTGATGACCGAGCCGAACTCGCCTTCGGCCAGGCGCGGCTGAAGATAAGCGATGAAGACACCGCCGACTTCGAGGGCGGCCAGTCCGCCGAAAAAGGCCCAGGCGGTTTTCATAAAGTCCCGGCGGGAGACAGGTTTTGTGTTTTGGGTTGTATTTTCAGTCATAGTGAATTCCAATAAGTAGTGAGTAAAACGTAATACGTAAAAAGTGAACTACCCAACTACATAACTATCAAGCTAATGAACTACCGTCGGCATATCCCAGGGCCAGTACAGGCTCATGCCGGGGCCACGGAAGTAGATGCCGATAATCGTAAGGACAACAAAGGCGATAAAGATAAACGTGACAATAAAGATCACCCGCTCTTCAGTGGTGGCCTTGAAAGACTTGACCATCCATTCATCTAAAAGGATGAGCGGCAGCAGCAGAATCGCCAACGGGATAACGCCATTCGAGATGAGCGCAGGCCAGGTCGGCAGCCAGGCTGTCCAGTTGAGGACGAATTCGTCCAGCAGCACCCAGATGGGGGTTGCCATGACAGCCAGGCCAGCCGCCAGGGCTGTGAGGGCACGTCCGCGGCGGGAGCGGAAGTAAACGCCTACGCTGGATTGTTCCACGTCAAAGAAGGGCAGCAGGAAGATACCCAGTCCCGCCAGCGAGGGCAGAACCACACCAGCTACTAACGGGTGGAAGTGCAGCAACAATTCCTGCAAGCCCAGGAAGTACCAGGGCGCTTTGGCGGGATTGGGACTCACGTCCGGGTTGGCAATTCCTTCCAGGGGAGCGGGAACAAGCATGGAAAAGAGAAGAAGCGCAGCCGTCCATCCGATAGCGAAGATCAATTCCTTGTTGACCAGGTGTGGGATTGTGGTCACGCGCTCGGGTTTTTCCACTTCGTTCTCATCCATACCTTTTGGCAGGGTCAAGCCGCCATCTTTACGGACGCGCCAGAAGTGATAGGACATCAGGCCAAAGATCAGCATGGGGATAAAGGAAATGTGCATCGAGTAGAAGTTGAGCAGGGTGTTGGCGCCTACTTCCGGACCGCCGAGTGCTAATCTGGTCAACCATTCACCGATCAGCGGTACGTAACTGATGATGCTGGTGCCTACGGTGATGGCCCAATAGGCCAGTTGGTCCCAGGGCAGCAGGTAGCCGGTAAAGTTGTTTGCCAACACCAGAACCAGCATGGCAACACCGATCAGCCAATTCAGTTCGCGCGGCGGACGGTAAGAACCGGTCAGGAAGACACGGACGAGATGCAGCACAGCAATCACGACCAGCAAATTCGCCGACCAATGATGCAGGTTGCGCACCAGTTCACCGAACCAGACACTCGAACGCAGTTCCAAAATGTCGAGGTAGGCTTGCGGGGCAGCAGGGGTGTAGTTGTTGAGCAGGATCACGCCCGTCAGTCCCAGGATCATCATCAATACAGCGGACAAACCGCCCAGCCCCCAGGTGTACGTCCATTTCAAGGTGCTGACAGGAACTTTAGCCGGGTGCAGGTGCAGGACCAGGCTGTCGAGCACGTGCTTCATCCGGCCACGGTCATCTTCGGGCATGGGCTCCGGCACCAGACGCTCGCGCATCCGTCCTAACATGTCTTTTTCTTTGTTGGGTTGTTCGTTCATAAATCACTCCTTGGTGTAACAATAATGGGATAAGTTTAGCAACTTTAAGTTAGACAAATCATGAAGTTTTTTTGAAGGTTTTGTAAAGAAGATGAATTGAAACCCACCTATTCTTCCAAAGGGTGTTAGCAATTTAAATCGCAAAGAGTTGTTTTTCTTAGCAGCCTTTGCGTTCTTAGCGGTTAAGAGAAGTCTTTGAGAGTCGGGATGTCATAAATTTTGCGTAATCTTGTTTGAAAGTTTAAATTCTCTTTACATTTGATTGCTACCATAGGGACAAGTTGCTCAGGAAAAGCAACGCACAAAACTAAAAAAACAAATTAACCTTTTGGAGGTAACCATGTTGAACAATTTGAAAAACATCCTGACCGGCATCTTCGCAGCCATCATCGTCGTCGCCATCGGCGCGAGCGCCTACACCGCTTTCGCGGGCGCAGGTACAGACGAAACCATCGTCCCGGAAACCGCAGTTAATTTCGGGCAAGGCAATGGGAATGGGAACGGGAACAGCAATGCCAATGCTGGCACGGTCACCGAATACACCGGCAATGGAAATGGAAATGGAACCGGCACAAGTGTGCTGGATATCCCCGCATCCGACCTGACCCTTGACGAAACCGCGTCCCTGCTCTTCATGCGCGAAGAAGAGAAATTGGCCCGCGATGTCTACAACGCTCTCTATGAAATTTGGGGACAACCCACCTTCGTTAATATCGCTGCCAGTGAACAGGCACACATGGACGAGATCAAACTCTTGCTGGACCGCTACAATCTGGCGGACCCGGCCCTCGAGCCCGGTTCTTTCTCGGACCCGAACCTGGGTGCCCTCTATGACCAACTCGTGGCCCAGGGTTCCATCTCCTTAGCAGATGCCCTCAAAGTGGGTGCCGCTATCGAAGAGATCGACATCCTTGACCTGGAAAAACGCCTGGCCCTGACAGACAATGCTGACATCCAGCAAGTCTTCACCAACCTGATGATGGGCTCCTACAACCACCTGAACGCTTTTGTGGGCGTGCTGTCCATGCAGACGGGTGAAATCTATCAACCGCAGTATCTGAGCACTGAAGCTTACGCCGCAATCGTGACCGGTCAGACCGGGAATGGTAATGCAAATGGCGGGCAGGCTGCAGGTCAGGGTGGGGGCGGATATCGTGGCGGACAGAACAGCCAGACTGTTGACCCGTCCACTGCTGGCGTGCCGCAAGTCAACGCTGACATCACGGGCGCAAGCACCGTCGCCGGAACCGTCAGCGCTTACGACCTGGCTACCCTGACAGTCTCCACAAGCGACGAACAGAGCCTGGTTGTGCAGCTTGGGAACGCATCCTACGCGCAGACCATCGGGTTTGCCCCGCAAATCGGACAGTCTGTTACGGTGATCGGCTTCCCCGGTGACCAGGGTCTGTTCAGCGCCATCAACGTCACCATCGACGGCCAGACTTACGCCTTCCGCGATGAACTTGGTCGCCCCATGTGGGCTGGCGGGCGCGGCAAAGGTCGCGGCGGCAACCAATAATCCGGCTATATGCTTACTTGTAGATCAAACCTCGATTAAGCCTAAAGCATTCTCCTTAAAAAGCCACTGTTCCCAAGTAGGGAATGGTGGCTCATTATTTTATTTGTAAGCGAGTATACTGGACGCATCATCATACAGGAGATGAAAATGCCATCTATCATCGATCCCCAAACCATCCACGTAGACGAATTGCCCGCCATCTGGTCACCCGTGCAATGGGAACTGACCGAGGAAGAACGCGTTGACGCCATCAACGAACAGGCTATCGCATCCCTGCTGTGGACAATGGATGCACCCGAAGCCATCCTGCGCCTGCTTCTGGGCGAGACGGAAATCCAGCGCCTGTACCAAGCGCCAGATGAATACATTCCTGAAGAACAGGGGGATTGGGACGAAGAAATAATGACATTTGGCCCTTATCGCTCTATGAAATTGATCGAGGTCGAGCGGGAACCGGACTATCTGCGGTTGGTCTACAACTTCGGAAATATGGGATATTGGGAGTTCGTGATCGAACCGGAAAAAGTATCGATTGAACGGATTTAGCCATTGGAGATAGCAATAAATACTATTTTCGGCACAATGCATCTGTCTGATGGAATAAGGTGGTTAGTATAAGGATCAATGGAGCGGGGAGAGTAGTCCATACTTACCACGGGTATTCTCAGTCAATTCTGTTCGGATGATATAATCTCTCTGTTTTGGTGAAATGATGAATGTTTCTATAGTGGTACCCGTTTATAAAAGTTCCGATACACTCCCCATGCTCGTCAATGAAGTGGAGAAGGTGCTTCCAAACACAGCCGATGAATTCGAGCTGGTGCTGGTCAATGATGGCAGCCCTGATCAAAGCTGGCAGGTTATCTCAGACCTTGCACAGACCCATTCCTGGGTACGCGGCATCGACCTGATGAGAAACTACGGTCAGCACAATGCCACCCTGTGTGGGGTGCGCGAGGCGCGTTACGAAGTCATCGTGATCATGGATGATGACCTGCAAAACCCGCCCCGGGAAATCCCCAAACTGCTGGAAAAGCTGGATGAAGGCTATGATGTGGTTTACGGGGTGGCGCGCAAACGCCAGCAGGTTTGGTGGAAGAGCCTGGCTTCTTCTATCGTGAAAAGGGCCATCGCATACGTGATGGGTTTGCGAACGGTGCGCGACATCGGCGCATTCAAAGCTTTCCGCGCTGATTTGCGCAAGTCATTTGAAAGCTTTCGCAGTCCCGATGTTCTGGTGGACGTGCTGCTTTCCTGGGGAACGACCCGTTTCGCATCTGTACAGGTGGACGAAGCGCCCCGCACGGTTGGGACATCGAATTACAACTTTTTCAAACTCATCAAAGTTTCATTGCTGGTACTCACCAGCTACACCACCATCCCACTCCGTATTGCCAGCATCGTCGGGTTTCTGTTCACCCTGTTCGGTTTTGGAGTGTTGACATACGTGTTGGTCACCTACTTTGTGGCCGGCTCGATCCCGGGATTTTCTTTCCTTGCATCTTCGATCACGATTTTTAGCGGCGTCCAATTGTTCGCGCTTGGTATCATTGGTGAGTACTTGGCCCGAATCTTTGAGCGAACAGGCGGGCGCCCTACCTATACCATTTCCAAAGTTACTTAATAATGAATGTAGTTATCCTGCAACCTTCTTACATCCCCTGGCGCGGCTATTTTGACCAGATCCGCCGCGCCGATTTGTTTATCTTTTACGATGATGTGCAATACGATAAACATGGCTGGCGCAACCGCAACCAGATCAAAACATCCCAGGGCAAGCAGTGGCTGACCATCCCGGTGCGCAGCAAAGGCGTGACGGATGGGATTCCAATCAAGGATGTGCCGATCGACTGGAGTAAAAAATCCTGGTCAAAAAAACATCTCAACGCCCTGACATTTGCCTATTCCAAAGCGCCCTTCTTCGCATCCTATCAGCCGTGGCTTGCCTCCGTTTATGATCGCAAGGATGAGTTCCTGGCCGATCTCACCATAAACACAACGGTTGAACTGGCGGGAATGCTGGGGATCTCCGATACGCGCTTCATGCGCTCATCGGAATTCTCAAACCTCCAAGGGGAAAAAACCGACCGCGTCATCGATATCCTGAAACGAGTTGACGCAACCCATTACATTTGCGGCCCTGCTGCCAGCAGTTATATGGAACCCGAAAAATTTGATGCGGCCGGGATCCCCTTTGAATACATGGAATACAATTATCCCGAATATCCGCAGTTGCATCCCCCATACGATCCCTTTGTCACAATCCTGGATTTACTTTTCATGGTCGGAGAAGATGCGCTTTCATATATTGTCAATCAACAATAGTTTATTTTTACAAGTACGTTGCACTTTTCCCAAAAATCAACCAAGAGAGCAATAGGCAGACAAATGAGCATTGAAAAGACTCAGAAACAGTTGAATAAATATTTCGCAGGGTTGTTGGAAACTCATGGCGCTATCCCCGAAGGCGTGGACTATAACGGCCCTGAAGCGCAGGCGATCCGATTTGAGCGGCTGGTACAGGTGATCGATCCAACCCGGAAATTCACAGTCATAGACTATGGCAGCGGATACGGAGGCATGTTCGACTTTCTCTACCAAAAGGGCTGGGATTTTGAGTATTACGGCATCGATCTGATCGAAAAAATGGTCATTGCCGGGCAAGAAGCGCATAAAGATTTCCCCAATGCACATTTCACGACTGACGAAACGGAAGTCCCGTTAGTAGACTATTTACTGGCCGGGGCAATCTTCAATATAAAACTGGAAGCCTCTTACGAGGATTGGCAGGAGTTCACATTTCAAACTCTGCGCAATATGGATAGGCTTTGCTCGAAAGGGTTTTCTTTCAATATGTTGACAAAATACTCAGATGCTGATCGCATGGCTGAGCGCCCCGATCTGTTCTATGGTGACCCGCTGCTATATTTCGACTTCTGCAAACGCAACTTTTCCCGTAACGTGGCCCTGCTTCACGATTACGGCTTATACGATTTCACGATTCTCGTCCGCAAGGATATTTAATCCCTGACATGCAAATTATCCAGGCGCCGCGCGCATCTGCGATTCTCTACAATTTGTTGAAAAGTCAGGACAATACCAAACCCTGGCTTTTGCCTGCTAACATTTGCCCTATCGTCCCAATCACGTTTTTCAAAGCGGGGGTTCCAATTGAGTTCGTGGATATTTCAGCCGAGACTCTGCACATGGATCTGGAGCAAGCTGAGGGGCGGTTGGAGCGAGGCGGGTATGGGGGCGTCCTGTATGCACATACTTATGGAGAACTGTCCACACCGGACGATTTTTTTCGTCATGTCAAATCCCGATTTCCAGACTTGTTGTTGGTAGATGACCGCTGTTTGTGCATCCCTGATCTCGAACCGAAACCAGAGATGGCCGCCGATGTAGCCCTGTACAGCACCGGGTATGCCAAAATAGTGGAGTTGAATTTCGGCGGGTATGCTTTTCTGAAAGATAGTACGCCATACAAACCTGCACATTTACCTTTCAGTCTCCAGGCTCATGAAGAGTTCGAGATTGGATGTAAACAGGCTCGTCCAAAATCGCGCACCGTATGTCTTCAACGATAGCAATTGGCTGCAAACCGATGCAGGCCTGCCCACATGGTATGATTACCGCCAGCAAATCGAAGATGGCCTGAAGACATCTTTACAACATCGTGACACTCTCAACACAATATATGAAAATCTTCTGCCAACAGAAATGCAGTTAGCGAAAGAATATCAATCCTGGCGCTTCAACCTTCGTTTGAAAAACAAAGACCGTGTACTCCAATCCATCTTTTCAGCCGGATTGTTTGCCAGTTCCCATTACATATCGCTGGCTGGCATTATGGCTCCTGGCAAATGTGTTCAGGCTGAAGTTCTGGCAAACGAAATCATCAACTTGTTCAACAATCACTACTTCGACGCGCAAAAAGCAGAACAGGTTTGCGCAGTGATCATGGAGAATCTCTCATGAGCGAACTTCGCGTTGACTTCAATCGTCCCGTGCCCGTTGGCCGTGAAATGGAATATATGGCCGAAGCCGTTGCCAACGGTCACATCTCTGGCGATGGGCCGTTCACAAAAAAGGTTCATGAACTGTTGGAGAGTGCGCTGGGTATTCCCAAAGCGCTGCTCACCACCTCCTGCACCCATGCCCTGGAAATGGCTGCCATTCTGCTGGATATCCAGGATGGGGACGAAGTCATTATTCCGGACTTCACCTTCGTTTCAACGGTCAATGCCTTTGTTTTGCGAGGCGCCCGCCCGGTCTTTCTGGACATTCGGCCTGACACCCTTAATTTAGATGAATCCAGGCTGGAAGCAGCTATCACGCCCCGCACCAAAGCGATCGTCCCCGTGCATTACGCCGGGGTCGGGTGTGAAATGGACGCCATCATGGATATTGCCCGGCAGCACAATATCGCTGTGGTGGAAGACAACGCGCACGGCCTGTTTGCCAGGTATAAAGGGCAATATCTGGGCACATTTGGTGCGATGGCAACCCAATCCTTCCACGAGACCAAGAACTTCACCAGCGGCGAAGGCGGTGCGCTGCTCATCAACGATCCGAAGTTTGTTGAACGCGCCGAAATCATCCGCGAAAAAGGCACCAACCGTTCCCGCTTCTTCCGCGGTCAGGTGGATAAATACACCTGGGTGGACATAGGCTCATCCTACCTACCGTCAGATATTCTGGCGGCCTTCCTGTACGGACAATTGGAGCAGCGCGAACGCATCCAATCGCATCGCAAAGCCCTGTGGGATACTTACAACCTGGCTCTGCGTGATTGGGCGCAAAAGAATGGTGTTCAATTGCCCACTGTCCCTGCCCATACCGAGCAGGCCTATCACATGTTCTACATCCTGTTGCCCAACCTGGATTTGCGTCAGAAATTCATTTACTATCTGCGTGACCTTGGGATTTACAGTGTCTTTCACTACTTACCCTTGCACCTTTCTGATATGGGTCAGCATTTCGGCGGCAAAGCAGGAGATTGTCCTGTCACCGAAGATGTCAGCGACCGGCTGGTACGCCTGCCCTTCCATAATGGGTTGAGTAGTTCCGAACAAGAGTTGACAATTGAAGCTATTCTCGATTTCGATTTCTAGGGAATATGGATTTTGGTGATGACTAAACGGCTTTCCCAATGGACAACGCCGCTTGCTCTATTTGTGATCGCTTTTTTCTCATACGGAATTTTTGCCTTCCAACAAGGCTTCCACTGGGATGATTGGGGAATTGCATGGTTAATCCGTACGTTGGGCAAGCCCGGCCTGGTTGATTACTTTTCGACAAATCGTCCATTTCTGGCTTATGTTTATTCAATAACCACCTCCCTGTTTGGCACGAATCCAATTGCCTGGCAGTTGTTTTCAATCATCATGCGCTGGCTGACAGCCATTTCACTTCTCTGGGTGCTGCGCATGATCTGGCCTGAGCGACATGCGGGAAACTTTCTTAGCGACGGTTTTCTTCCTGGTTTATCCGGGTTTTAACCAGCAGGCGATTGCGATTATCTACGGTCATTTTTTTCTGGCCCAAACGCTTTTATTCATTTCAATTGGACTGATGCTCAAGTTCGCCCATCAACCGGTTCGATTGTGGTGGGCTGGTTTGCTGGGGGTACTCCTTTCAGCCTTCAATTTATTTTCCACCGAATATTTCTTTGGTCTTGAATTGTTGCGACCTGTTTTGCTCTGGCTTGGATTGCGCGATCAATGGCCAGAGTGGAAACCACGACTAAAACAAGCCACCCTGATCTATTTGCCTTTTTTTCTGACTGTGCTTGGATACCTATACTGGCGGTACTTTATCCTTGGTTTTTATCTTTATCAGCCGGAACTGATCGCAGACCAGAGTTCTTCCTCGGTTAACCAACCTGCCTGGGTTAATTTGGGAGCAGTGGCAGGTTGCTTCGTGGGAAGCCTGGGGACAGGTTTTCCAGATGCCAGATTTTGCTGGATATGGTCCGCGTCTGACAGTGGTTTATATCATTGTGCTGTTGCTCACGGGGATTGGCCTGTACAAAATCGTGGAACGCTTCAAAGAATCTGACAGAGCAGGCTGGAAGTTTTCCACTAAATGGATCGGTCTTGGATTATTGTCATTGCTTTTGGCTGGAGTTCCTTTCCTGGTCGCTGATTTACCCATCCGTTTGATATTCCCCAACAGCCGTTTCACACTGCCCTTTGCACTTGGCACAGCGTTTTTACTCGTTGCGCTATTAGAACTATTACCACATTGGGGTAACAAGGTATTATTGGCAAGTTTTCTTGCTGTGTTGGCAGTCGGATTGCAATTCAATAACGGTTATCTGTGGCGGGAAGATTGGCAGCTTCAAAAGTCGTTTTTCTGGCAGATGGCCTGGCGAATTCCTGATTTGCAGACATGGCAGTATCTTGCTCTCCAGTGATACGCCTTTCGACTACTCCAGTGACAATTCGCTAACTTTCCCTTTGAACTGGATTTACGCGTCAGAAAATCATTCAACCGAAATTGACCATGCCTACTATTTTGTATCTGTTCGCCTGGGAAATGAACTGGAAGCATTGAAGCCTGGTTTGCCCATCCACCAGGATTACCTTGCCGCTACATTTGATAGCACAAGCGACCAGATGGTGGCGGTCCACTTTTCTCCACCAGGATGTTTCCGCGTGCTGCATCCGGTTTATGACCAAGACCTACCGCTGGCACCGGGGACAAGTGAAACCGCTGATCGCTGGCTGGAAACCGGTGTTCCGATTCTGCCGCGTACAGCTGCAAAAGCACTGGAACTGTCGAATCTGGAACAAATCGATCGAACCACGACAAGCACCGTTATGCTCCCATCCATTTTTGGCTCCGAGCCTGCACACGCATGGTGTTATTATTTTGAAAAAGCTGACCTGGCCCGGCAGGCAGAAGATTGGGCACAGGTCGCTGAGATTGGCGATCAGGTTTTTGCGATACCCTATCACCCTGATAACGTCTCCGAATACTTGCCTTTCGTCGAAGCTTACGCACGCACAGGGCGTTGGGAAGATGCCCGTGACCTGACGCGCAAAACCGCTGATGCCATGCCCATTCTGCAACCTGCCCTGTGCGCTATCTGGCAGCGGGTTGAAGCAGACGTTGCTGCAGGTATCCCGTCTGCACAAATCGAGAAGATGAAAGGTGAACTGGGGTATTGCCCGTACCCATGAGAAAATGTTCGATAAGCCCGTTTTTTTCACCACCAAAACACAAAAACATAAAGTCACCAATTTTTTAAATTTTGCGTATTCGTGCCTTGGAGACTTCGTGGTAAAGTTTTCAGATACTCGCTAAGGAATTGATCTTATGAAAAATGTACTTGTTACTGGCGGCGCAGGCTTTATCGGCGCGAATTTCGTACACTATTTACTCAAGGCTGAACCAGATGTCCACATCGTCAACCTGGATGTGCTCACCTACGCTGGCAGTTTGGAAAACCTGAAGAATCTGCCCGATCCATCCCGTCACACTTTCGTCGAGGGAGACATCTGCGATGCGGAATTAATCAACCGCATAATGCGTGAGCATAACATCGATACCATCGTTCATTTTGCAGCGGAATCGCATGTAGACCGGTCCATTCTCGGCCCGGCGCCGTTCATCCACACCAATGTGGTCGGCACGTTCACGCTGCTCGAGGCGGCGAAGCAGGCCTGGGGCGATGAAAGAAGCGGGAAACGTTTTCATCACGTCTCCACGGATGAAGTTTTCGGGTCCTTATCTCCCGACGATCCTGCTTTCCAGGAAATCACCCCCTACGACCCGCGCTCGCCCTATTCGGCCTCCAAAGCTTCATCCGACCATCTTGTCCGGGCATATTTCCACACCTATGACCTGCCCATCACCATTACCAATTGCTCCAACAACTATGGCCCTTATCAGTTTCCGGAGAAGCTCATCCCGCTGGTTATCCTGAACGCACTGCAAAACAAATCGCTGCCAATTTATGGAGATGGAAAACAGATCCGTGACTGGCTGTATGTGGAAGACCACTGCGAAGCGATTTACCGTGTACTTTTGGATGGGAAATTGGGCGAAACATACAACGTGGGGGGCGGGAACCAACCCTACAACATCGACCTGGTCAACGAGATCTGCGCGGTTCTGGACGAACTTCAGCCCGCTTCCGTTTCGTATGCGACTCTCATCACCCATGTGACCGACCGACCCGGCCATGACCGGCGCTACGCGATGGACATCTCCAAAATCAAATCCGAGCTGGGCTGGCAGCCAAAATATGATATAGAGAGCGGCTTACATGAAACAGTGGAGTGGTATCTCGCCAATCTGGATTGGGTGGCAAAAATTTTGCAGGAAAACGATTTTCAAGCTTGGATGGATAAGAATTATGCCAAGCGATAGTAGGGCAGGCTTTGAGCCTGCCGCACTTCTGGCGGGTAAAATACCCGCCCTACGGAGGAATTAGCATGAAAGGAATTATTTTAGCAGGTGGTAAAGGCACGCGACTCTACCCATTGACACTGGTCCAAAGCAAACAATTATTGCCCGTATACGACAAGCCCATGATCTATTATCCGCTTTCGATGCTGTTGCTGGCTGGCATTCGTGAAATTTTGATCATCAGCACACCCGATGACCTGCCCGGCTTCCGCCGCTTGCTTGGGTCAGGTGAACAGTGGGGGGTGTCCTTTGAATATGTCGAGCAGGACAAGCCGCGAGGGCTGGCCGAAGCATTTATCCTGGGAAGCGAATTTGTCGGGAACGACACGGTCAGTTTGATACTGGGTGACAACATTTTTTATGGTACCGGCCTAGTGGCTTCTCTGCGGGAGGCTGCAAAACTACAGCAGGGCGCCAAGATTTTTGCCTATCCGGTTAAAAACCCGACCGATTACGGGGTGGTCGAGTTCGACGACGAAAACCGGGCGATCAGTATCGAGGAGAAACCTGCTAAGCCTCGTTCGCGGTATGCTGTGCCGGGATTGTATTTTTACGACAATCAAGTGCTGGAGATGGCGGCTAATCTCAAGCCCTCCGCCCGCGGTGAACTGGAAATCACGGATATCAATCGCATCTACCTTGAGCGCGGGCGGTTACACGTCCATGAGTTAGGCCGCGGTGTGGCCTGGTTGGATGCCGGTACACACGAGAACCTGCTTCACGCCGCCAATTTTGTCCAGGCAGTGGAAGATCGTCAGGGGTTGATGATCAGTTGTCCCGAGGAAATTGCCTATCGCATGGGCTTTATCACCAAGGAACAATTGCGCACGCTAGGAGAAAACCTGAACCATAACAGTTACGGAGACTACCTGGTACAACTGGCAAATGAAGAATGACATTCATAAAGAAGCGGTTCGGAGATTCGTGTTTTTTGTGGACATAATGGTAGAATCCATTCCCGATGAACCCCAATCACCAAAAACAAACTGTTGACCTGGTCATCCCGGTCTTCAACGAAGCGGGCGTGGTCGAGCAGACACACGCCCATATTTGTGCTGTCATCGAAAATCTGCCTTACGATTTCACGTTTTATTATGTGGATGATGGCTCTGAAGACGGCACACCCAATTCGCTCAAATCCCTGGATGATGCACGTGTGCATGTTCTGGAACTCAGCCGCAACTTCGGCCATCAGGCAGCGCTTACGGCCGGCATGGACGCGGCACAGGCTGACATTGTCATCACCATGGACGGCGACGGACAACACCCGCCGGGGATGATTCCGGAGATGATTGATCTGGTATTGCAGGGATATGATGTTGTCCAAACCCAGCGTGTGGATGAAGCCCAGCCCGCCTCGTTCAAAAAATGGACCTCGGGCCTGTTTTACCGTTTGATCAATTCCATCAGTGGGACGCGGGTGTTACCCGGCACTGCCGACTTCCGCGCCCTGTCTCGCCAGGCGGTGGATGCGCTCAAAGCCATGCCGGAGTATCATCGCTTCCTGCGCGGCATGGTTTCATGGATCGGCTTTTCGACTGTGATCCTGCCCTATCAGCCCGCAGAACGCGTTAGCGGTGTTTCCAAGTATTCCACCAAAAAGATGTTCCGCCTGGCGATGGATGCCATCTTCTCATTCTCGCTGGTGCCGCTCTATATTGGCTTGAGCCTGGGCGGGGTACTACTTTGTCTTGCGTTACTTGAGATGGTTTATGTGCTCTCCTTCTGGGTGAGTGGAAATACATCTGCTTTAGAGCCTGGTTGGAGTTCATTGATGTTTGTACTTTTGATCGTAGGTGGGATGTTAATGATTTTGCTGGGTTTCATCGGTGTTTACGTGGGTTACATTTTCCAGGAAGTTAAGCGCCGCCCGATATATTTAGTCAAGGGTGGGGAAGAAAGCAAAGATGACTGAACCAGAGATTTTCGATATTATCTTTTTGCGTCATGGGGAATCCGTTGGCAATGCAGAAAGACGCTGGCAGGGACAGGCCGATTACCCACTGACTGACATGGGCCGCGAACAAGCACAGGCGCTTGCGGACAGATGGGTTGCAGAGAACAAGAGTTTCGATTACATCCTTGCCAGCCCACTGAAACGTGCTAAAGAGACAGCGGATATCATCGGTGAACGCTTTGAACTTGCCAATTGAAACCGACCCGATCTGGCTGGAGCGAAATATAGGGCAAGTTGAAGGGCTGACCGGGGAAGAAGTCAAACAACGCTTTCCAAGCCGCGATTTCATCGCTCCCTTCTCTGCCATCCTTGGGAATGAAGGCGAGGGAGATTGGGAGCTTTATCTTCGCGGGGGTCAGGCGCTTCAGGGCCTGCTCAAGCGAACGCCGGGAAAGTACCTGGTTGTCTCGCATGGCGGTCTGCTCAATCAGGTGATGTACGCTGTCATTGGTGTCGTTCCCCAGGCTAATTTCAGTGGGCCGCGTTTTCGTTTCAAGAACACTGGCTTTGCCCACTTGACTTATCATCCATATTCTCATCAGTGGCAGATCAACGCGGTCAACGACCGTTCTCATTGGAACGGAAAGGATTAGTGTCAGCATGGCAGTTCCGCAGGCAACCAGTTCAAAGTTGAATGTTCTCATCTTTGGGGCAGGAGCGATTGGAACGTACATTGGCGGAAGCCTGGCTCTGGACGGGCACAATGTCGTTTTCGTGGAGCAGGCCAAAGTCGCGGAAG
Source organism: uncultured Chloroflexia bacterium (assembly GCA_963791785.1). Taxonomy (GTDB): domain Bacteria; phylum Chloroflexota; class Anaerolineae; order Anaerolineales; family Villigracilaceae; genus JAABUE01. The sequence goes on from CAWBTW010000016.1 coordinate 35,887, forward strand.
AGTTGCGTGAGCGCGGTCTGCGGCTGAACCTGGCTCTGGACAAACGCCGCAAGGCAAAAGATGCCTTCTTGGTCGCCCCGTCCACATTTGTCATTGCATCTTCGTTGGAAGATGCCTTGCGCTATGGCCCTTTCGATGTTGCCATTTACGCTTTAAAGTCCTTTGATACACCCGCTGCGTTGGAAGGGATTGAACCCCTTGCGGAAAATATGCCGCCCATCCTGTGCCTTTCCAATGGTGTGGATAATGAACCTGCCATCGCAAAAGTACTGGGACCCGAAAAGGTGATTTACGGCACTGTGACATCTGCCATTGGACGCCGTGCTGCAGGGGATATTGTGCTCGAGAAACTGCGCGGTGTTGGTATCGCCTCCACGCATCCGCTCTCGGACCGATTGGTTGCTGCCTTCAACGATGCCTTTCTCAATGCCCGGGCATATTCCGATGCCGACAGCATGAAATGGTCCAAGATGCTGACGAATTTACTCGCCAACCCGGCTTCAGCCATTCTGGATATGAGCGCCGCTGAGATCTACGCGCACAAAGATTTATATAAAATGGAAATGGACATGCTGCGCGAATGCCTGGCTGTGATGAACGCCCAGGGCATCGACGTGGTGAACCTACCTGGCACGCCAGTTCAGGCATTAGCCTTTGCGACCAAACTACCTTTGTGGCTATCCAAACCCCTGCTGGGACGCGCAGCCGGAGCCGGACGGGGCGGCAAGATGCCCTCCTTCCATATAGATTTGTATTCTGGCCGTGGCAAAAGCGAAGTGGATTTTTTGCACGGCGCGGTTGTGCGCGCTGGGGAAAAATCGGGTGTTCCAACCCCGGTCAACAAAATCCTGACCGAAACCCTGCTGGCGCTCACGGACGGTGAGATTACCCTGGAGAAATATGCCAAACAGCCGGAGAAATTTTTGGCGGAATTATAGGCTTCAAACCTGACAGGTCTTCGCGAAGCACCTCTTGTTTTGTCAGCAGTTGCACTGCTGACCGGCTCGCACAGCGTCCCCTTCAGGGGGCACAACTGCTCGCGAACTTTGAAGAAATTCTTAAGTGCTCCATCGGGGTCTGAGACCCCGATGGAACTCCCGCTGATAAGTGATAAAATATCCGTCCGATTTGGAAAGGTAGACATGAGCAAGACACCAAAAATCCATTTAACCGAACCGCGCCCTGAAGTGGAAGTACATCTCCCCGACGGGCGCGTATTTATCTGGCCCGCGCGGTGCGCCAGTCGGCGATTTTTTACACGCTGTGGTTGGCAGTTTTGATGTGCCGGTTGTGGCTGCTATTGTCAACCGCCATCTCCGCGAGTTGACCTATCCCATTACGTATGAATCAACCGTCAAACCTGTGGATATGTCAGAACCGGATGGCGCACGCATCTATCGCCGTTCATTGACATTTTTGCTTGAGATGGCCTTTTGTGACTTGTATCCCAATGGCAAGCTGACCATTGACCACTCGGTCTCTTTCGGCGGGTATTACTGTCAGGTTTCCGGCAGGCGGGCCCTTTCGGAGTCCGAGCTCGAGGCGCTAAAAGTCCACATGCAGGAACTGGTCGATGCGAATCTGCCCTTCGTGCGCATGGAAGTTCCACTCGCGGAAGCCATTGCCTATTTTGAGAAAGAAGGGTACGACGATAAGATCCACCTGCTCTCGCATCGTCACAAAGATTATCTGACCATGTATCGCCTGGGCGAGCGCATGGACTACCATCACGGTTACATGGTGCCTTCCACGGGCTACCTGTGCTGGTTTGGTTTTGACTTCATCGAAGGTGGCTTTACCTTACGCTTCCCGCGTCGTCATGCCCCTACTTCATTGCTGGAGAAACACTATTATCCCAAGTTGCTGGCGACATTCCGCCAGTATGGAGACTGGCTAACCCGCCTGGGAATTGGGAATGCGGGCGCGCTCAACGATGCCATACGATCCGGACGCGAACACGAGATAATCCTGGTTTCTGAAGCCTTGCACGAGCAACACATTTCAGGGATCGCTCGCCAGATCGCCGATAGACAAAATGAGATTTCGCTCGTTCTGGTAGCCGGACCATCTTCTTCTGGTAAGACCACTTTCTCGCGTCGCCTCACCGTCCAATTGTTGGCGCGCGGCATTTCTCCCTATCCGCTTGAACTTGACAACTATTTTGTCGACCGTGAAAAAACCCCGCGCGATGAAAACGGCGAGTTTAACTTTGAAGCCATTGAAACTCTCGATCTTTCCTTGCTGGCCGAACATCTTCAACAGTTGGTTGCTGGCAAAGAAGTGCTTATGCCACACTTCAACTTCAAAACTGGCCTGCGCGAACCTGGCGAAACCATCCAGTTACAGCGCGGCCAGATCATTATCCTGGAAGGCATCCACGGCATCAACCCGCGCCTGATTCCTGAAGCGCTATCCGGGCAAGCCTTCCGCGTGTACGTTTCTGCGCTGACCCAACTCAACCTCGACCGCCACAACCGCGTATCCACCACCGACACGCGCCTCATCCGCCGTATTGTGCGCGATGCTCGTGAGCGCGGCTATGCGGCAAAAGACACCATCTCCCGCTGGGAATCTGTCCGGCGCGGCGAGAAGCGCTACATTTTCCCCTACCAGGAAAACGCGGATGTGATGTTCAACTCGGCGCTGGCCTATGAATTGGCCGCTCTCAAGCCCCTGGCCGAGCCGCTCCTGCGCCAGGTTCCGTATGGCGCAAACGAATACATCGAAGCCAAGCGCCTGCTGGCTTTTCTCGAGTGGTTCTTGCCGATTGACATCGAGTTGATTCCCGAAAACTCGATTGCGCGCGAATTCCTGGGCGGGTCCATCCTCAAGAATTTCAAGCTCTGGAAAGGCAAATCAAATTAGGATAACGGACATGCACCGCATTGCCGTCTCTATCGCTGTACTGACCATCATCTCACTGGCCTGCAGACTGTTCACCCCCGCTTCAACCCCGGACGTTCGGCCTGTTACCGTTACAGTTCCTGTGCCTGGAACGTTTACACCAAATCCCACTTCCACAACCCAGGCGCCGACCGTTTCCCCGCCAGCTGCCGCGGCCCCCGAATCAGATTATCTCTTGCAGGAAGAGCGCCAGATCAACGCCTACGCCATCCGGGTGTGGAGAAACCCTGACGACCAGCTTGGCTTTGAATCTATCCTGCTGATCGAAGCGGCGGGACAGCCTACCATCCGCGTGGACATGTTCTCTGCCCTCCACGAACTGACCGGTAGCGACCTTAACGGAGACAGCTATCCTGACGTGGTGGTGGAAACCTATTCGGGCGGCGCACATTGTTGTTTCGGCACGCAGGTTTACAGTCTGCGGCCAGATGCAGCGGTGCTCATCCTGAAAAAGCCCGAATCGAATGCGGGCGGTTATTTCGAAGACCTGGACGCTGATGGCATATCCGAATTCATCACCTATGATGATTCCTTTGCATACCAGTATTGCCCATATGCAGCCGGGGTAAGCGTCAAAGTCATCATGGCTTACGATCCTGGGCAGGGATTATATGTTCCTGCCAGCCCGCGTTTTGCAGATGATTACTCTGAAGACATTGCCACACACGAGAAACGAGCCACTGCTGCCCCCGGCGAACTCGGCGAATGGGACGGCACTAACATCTGCGCTATCTTGCCACTTGCGCTTGATTATCTTTATATGGGTCAGCCAGATCAAGCCCAGGCTGAATTTGCCTCGCCGCTATTCTGGCACTGGATACTGATTTGAAATGGAATGAAGTGCTGCAAGTCGTGCAACAGTCTAGCCCACGTTAGATCTACAGCTTTAAACTGACTTTACCAAACACTCATTAAACTGTCATTCTCTTCGGAACAATGTCCTTCACCGCAATCTTCCTCATCGCCCTCAGCATGGCCATGGACGCCTTCGCCGTGTCCCTGGGTTCCGGTGTCAAAATCGGGCCGGGACCGCGCCCGCTGTTTCGCATCGCCTTTCACTTTGGCTTATTCCAGGGCAGTCATGCCGGTCGTCGGTTGGCTGTTTGGCAACACCATCGAACCGTATGTAAAAAATATTGACCACTGGGTGGCCTTCGGATCTGTTGGCCTTCGTGGGGATTCGCATGATCCGCTCAGGGTTGAGCAAGGATGAAGAAGAAAGCCCAAAGACCCCTCCCGCGGCCTGACAATGGTGATGCTCTCGATTGCCGTCAGCATCGATGCATTAGCCATCGGCTTGAGCCTGGCCTTGCTGGGCGTCACCATCTGGACACCCGCCATCGTCATCGGCTTGGTAACCGGAGCATTATCGTTGATCGGTTTACGCGTGGGCAATGGCTTTGGGAAGAGATATGGAAAACCCGTCGAAGTGCTCGGCGGGCTGGTCTTGATCGGGATTGGGATCAGGATTGTGGTGTCACACTTGGTGGGATAACAATTTTAACTGAGGAAAACATAACTCAAAACGAAGATCACCCCAAAAGCCCCACATGCAAAATTGACCCAATCGTTGCTCAGCCACGCCCAGCCGCGGAATTGGGTCGTCCCTGTACCGCAGCTATGCGTAGGATTACGCTCGGTCTCTTTCTGGCAGGCAGGACAGTAATATATGGCCTGCACGGTCGCGCCCAAAAGTGAATCAAATAATGCGCCGATCAACCCGGCAAGTGTGACCCATAAAAAGATTGGCCAATCAATCCCTGTTGGGGAAAGCAGGGTAGCCAACAATCCGATAACCCCTGCACCTGCCAGCGATGCCAGTGTTCCAACCAACGACACTCCCCCCGATGTCCCTTTTTCGACGACTTTTCGCAGGTCTGAGATCAATCGTGGAGAAGTTGGATTGAGCACGCCCAACTCTGTGGCCCAGGTATCGGCATTGACTGCTGCCAGCGAGGCCGCGAATCCCAGCCAGGGCCAGGTCGCTTCAGGGAAAAATACATGCAGTGCCACGAACAGTGCCGGAATTCCACCGTTGCCAAACACCTGACCGGCATCGCGCTGCCCTCCTTTGGCGTACTTTTCGTTCGCTTCACGCTTGCGATCTTTGAACATACGGCTCAAGGCACTGGAAGTGACGAAAAAGGTCAGCAAGAGAACTGCCCAACCCCAGCCGCCCAGCCCGAAGATAACTGTCCCAACGACGAAAGCAGCATATGCTCCGCTGCGGTCCAGGCTGCGGGCACGGTAGGCTAAATAAGCAATGATGATTGCGAGAAGAATTCCAAATAGTAGTTGCATGTTCATCTTGTCCCCCTCTCTCCTTGGGAGAGGGGCTAGGGGTGAGGGCTACACCGGCGTCGAAATAATAAACAGCACCGCCAGCAAAAAGGACAAACCGGTCAACGCGCTCGATGCCCAAAGGATTAGCGCCAGAATGCGATGCGTTTCCCAGCGATAAAAATACAGGCCCATAAACAGCCCCACCACGAACATAAATGAACTGACTATCGGCAGCAGGATCAATTGCTCCGCCGGAGAAGGAGGTAACGTCCCGCCGATAGGCGCGAAGCCGAGCGACACCTGGCCGAGTGATGGGATAGTCAACAACACCCAGATTGCAAGCCCTATGTTCAGGAACAGGCCAATCAACCACAGAAATCGTGCCAACGGGTTTTCCCAGGCGCGCGAAAAAATAAAGGATGGGTAGATAGACACTGGTTCAGCAGGGGTCAGGCTGCCCATCTCGATCGTGCGCGCAAAGGTCTGCGCGAATTTAGCCGCATTGGTCGGCGAGATGGCATATACGCGCTTGGATGTCGCGACCAATAGCAGATTATTTCTGTCCGCTGCCAGGAACTCGACCACGCCCAAATCGGGGTGGCGGCGGGTTCCCAGCACGGCGCCCGGTATGGGTAACCAGGGCAGGCGCAGGGGCGTGGTCAGATCCGATGCAGGGCGCAGCCATTCGATGTCGGTCAACGGGATGTCCTCGTCGCGCAGTCCCCAGCGCAACTCCAGGCTGTCGCGGTCCAAAATGTAATCGGCGCGCAGCAAGGCATAGGCGCGGTAGACAAACAGCGGAACCGGCACCAGCGCCAGCAACGCGTCCAGCAAAAAAATGACGAAGTTCGGCCCCACCTCGGCAAACGTCAGGTTCCAGATGCCCCAGCCGGATAGCCCGAGCAACACCAGTATTAGAACGCCATGGATCAGCAGCCCAAGCCGCTTGGACGGGGGATAATGGTCGTCGTTCACGCCGCGCTCAAAACCTCGTGGATCGCCCCGCAAACGTACTCCACCTGTTCTTCCGTCATCACACCTGAGAACGGCACTGCCAGCCCACGCCGACCCAGGTTTTCGGTCACGGGGAAATCGCCCTCGCACCAGCCGAAACGCTCGGCCATATAAGGCTGCAAATGGATGGGCAGGAAATAGGGACGGGCCGGCACGCCTTTCTCTCCGAGACGCTCCGCGACTGCATCGCGGTCGATCTTGGGGTCGAAACGGACAACGTAGACAAACCACGACATACGCGTGGTATAGGATTCAATAATGGGGACTTCCAACCCCGGGATGTCGCTCAAGCGCGCTTCATACCAGGCCGCCACCTGCTCCCGCTTGGTAAGCAGTTCATCCAGCCTGCGCAGTTGCGTGACTCCCATTGCCGCGGACATTTCGTCCAGGCGATAGTTGTAGCCCAGGCGCGTGTGCTGTAACCAGGTGTCGCCAACAGCGCGTCCCTGATTACGTAGGGAACGCATAAAGTCGGCGGCCTCGTCATCGTCCGTGACGATCATCCCGCCCTCGCCAACTGTGATCTGTTTGTTGGGGTAAAACGCAAAGACACCGTAATCGCCGAGCGTCCCAGCCTGGCGGCCTTTGTATTCAGCGCCCAATGCTTCGCAAGAGTCCTCGATCACTGTCAGGTCGTGTTCTTTGGCAACTGCATTGATGGGGTCCAAGTCGGCGGGTTGGCCGAATACGTCTACAGGCAAAATAGCTTTCAATTTTTGATTTGCGATTTTGGATTTACGTGGCAGGTATTTTTCGATGTTTTTTGCTGCATCTGCCACCAACTCAGGATCGATATTCCCCGTGCGCGGATCGATGTCCACGAACAGCGGGACAGCATTTTCGAATAGCAGCACATTCGACGAGGCCACGAACGAAAACGGCGTGGTGATTACCAGGTCTCCCGGTCCGATGCCCGCCGCGCGCACGCACAGATGCAACCCCGCCGTCCCTGAGTTAACGCCGATGGCATGCTTCAGACCGGTCTGGTCACAGAAGGCCTGCTCAAAATCCAGAATTCGCTGGCCCATGCTCAAATTGGGCGTATTGATGACATCGATCACAGCCTGACGATCTGCATCGGTCAGGTCGGGGGAGGACATGGGGATTTTCATCATTTTAGTTAGGTAGTTAGATAGTTAGATAGTTAGGTAGTTGGTGTTTGTCTAACGAGTCTTACAGGTCGAGGTTGTTGACCAAATTCCAGAAGTCGGCTTGACTGGTGAGACCAGTCAGACTTGTCAGACTAATCAGACTTTTCTGCGAAGCTGATCGCAGTTTCAATTCTACCATTCCATCTTGCAAGCCTCGTTCCCCCAAAGTTATTCTAATTGGACAGCCGATCAAGTCTGCATCATTGAACTTGACCCCGGCACGGGTATTGCGGTCATCAAGAAGCACAGAAATACCGGCTGTTTGCAGCTTTTCATACAGTTCTGTTGTTACAGCGCCTGTATCCATTGTCTTGCCGGGAATATTCATGAGATAAACATCAAACGGCGCGGCGGGATGAGGCAGGGTCAGGCCGTTATCATCATGATGAGATTCGGCTAACGCATGTAAGATTCTGTCGAAATGATATTCATCTTTTGAAGCCAATAAATCAGCAGACAAAATGGATAACGGCTTTCCACAATTCAATACAAGCATTTCCTTCTTCGGCCTGGACCAAATCCGCAACGATTTCCGCGCTGTAATCGCGCCCATAGTTGACATTTTTCAGGTGGTAGCCAATCTCGTTTGCACCTGCGACCAGGTTCGGCGAATTCGGAATCAAATCATCCACGATGATGAGCGCGTCTTGTAAACCGATGGGAGAAGCATATCCCGCCACCGCGCCAGACGCGGCGATTTCTTCCTCGGTGGCTGGTTTCACATCTCCAACTTGATCCTTGAGTTTGGCCTCGCTGAGTTGCATGTCGCCACGCACCACAGCAAAGATGAATTTACCGTCAGATTGACGGGTATATAGTAATGCTTTGGCTGTCTTCTCTTTGGGGATTTCCAGGAAATTGGCTAAATCTTCGATGGTATTGCATTCAGGCGTGGCGACTTTTTCCGTTGGAAGCGGTTCTTCGGATGGGGATGTATTCTTAGCAAAAAGAGCGGGTTCGCTTTTAGCGGAATATCCACAGGCTGGGCAGTGAATCAACTTCCAATGCACCTGTTTCCAAGGGGAAAGAAGGTTTCTTCTTCATTGCTGATGATGGGAATATCAAGTTCTTCAAAGAAAGAGTTTCCCAATTCTGTGGATAATTTCTCCAAATGCTTGAGCGCATACTCTCCAAGGGCAGTTGGCTGGTTTTCACGCGTAATGTAACCCCCACGGACAAGAAAGGCGAATCCCTGTGTGCGGGCGTTGTTGGGCGCTTCACGTTGGGTTTGGATGGACAGGTCTGTATATTTCATGTTTATAAAAGACCCTAAAGGTCTGCAAGACCTTTAGGGTCTGACTTAAAGGATCTGGTTAGGAGGCTTTCTTTTTTGCGCTTGTCGACTTCTTGGGAGCGGGTTTGCTTTTCTTTGCAGGTGGTTCGGGTTCTGATGCAGTGGATTTGGCCAGGGCGGCCTCAGCGGGTGTTGTCTCGGGAGCAGGCTCGAGGTCCAGTTCGACCGCTTCTTCCATGCGGATCTGTCCACGCAGGAAAGAGCCGTCTTCCGTCACAAAGGCCGTTGTGACCACATCGCCCCACACACGTCCACTGGCCCGGATTTCGAGCTTCTGGGTGGTGATGTTTCCGCGCACGGCGCCCGCGACGATGACGGTGTTAGCGCGGATGTTCTCACAGGTCACACGCCCGGTCTCGCCGATGACGAGCATGCCGCGCAGCGCGATTTCGCCCTCGAAAGCGCCTTCGATGCGCACGCCGCCGCTGCCGTTGATGCTGCCATGCCAGATCACGCCCGACCCAAGCACAGATGTGATGCGTTCCACAGCCTGGATGGGTTGAGATGATTTCGGGTTCGGGAGAAGTATTTCGTTTAAACATATCTGTCTCGTAAAAAATAGAGCGCCTTCGCGCCCTATTTTATCATCTTCGTGTTCTTTGTGATGGTTCAGTTACTATTTCTGTTATCGGCGCTCATCTGCACACCCATAATATTGAAGCCGCTGTCTACATACAGCACTTCACCCGTGGTGCGCGCCGAGAGATCGGATGCCAGGAATACGGCTGCATTACCTACATCTTCGGTGGTGATATTCTCGCGCATAGGTGACATATCTGCAAAGTGCTTGTACATGCTGCGGAATCCGCCTACGCCTGCCGCCGCCAGCGTACGGATGGGCCCCGCCGAAATGGCATTCACGCGCACGCCCTGCGGACCAAAATCGTAAGCCAGGTAGCGGGTGGTGGCTTCCAGCGCGGCCTTGGCCACGCCCATCACGTTATAGTGCGGCGCGACCTTGACCGAGCCATAGTAGGTCATGCACATCAACGATGCGCCCGGACGCAAAATGGGCTGGAACGCGCGCGCCAGCGCCACGAACGAGTAGACGCTGATGTCCATCGCATTTTTGAAGCCTTCGCGCGTGGTGTTGTAATACGGGCCGTCCAACTCTTCGCGGCCCGCAAATGCGATTGAGTGCACCAGGACGTCAATGCCATCGAAATCCTTGGCGGCTTTTTTTGCCACAGCCTCAATGTCCTCATCCTTGGTTACGTCACATTCTTCTACCCATGTACAGCCGATTTTCTCAGCCAGCGGGTCAACGCGCCGCTTGAGCACCTCGCCCGCGTAGCTGATACCAATATTTGCGCCCTCGCGATGCAGCGCCTGCGTGATACCCCAGGCGATCGAGCGTTCGTTTGCCAGCCCAAATACCAGGGCATTTTTACCTTCCAATAAACCCATGATTCCTCCAAAAATAAGTGAGTAGAAACTAGAGATCAGAGAGCAGTGGACTAATCTTCCAGTCTCTGCTAACTATTCTCTATTTTCCAGCCTTTGACCAAAAAGCGCCAGGGCTTTGAGAGCCACGGTTCCGGCACAGTGTTTAAACCCACTCTTGGCCCAATCGTCACGCTTTTATCCGGGACGGAAATCCCCGCTTCGATCCATAAGCTGCCATTTGCTTCCGTCAAATCGACCGTGTTCTCGCTTTTGGTGATTCCCATCGCCTGTGTCAGCTTGCCTGGCCCAAAGGTATCTCTCCCACCTCGCCGTTCAGACATCACATCTATACCCTCAATCGGTTGAATGGCACGAATCAGCACTGCCGCTGGAAAACCTTCCCTTTCAGTGACTGCGTTCAGCATCCAGTGGTTGCCATATGTGAAATAAACATAGGCATGTCCAGGCGGACCGTACATCGGGAGGGTGCGCGGCGTGCGTCCTGCTTTGGCATGGCAGGCCAGATCTTCCTCGCCAACGTAGGCTTCGGTTTCGGTGATCAGCCCGACAAGTTTTTGCCCATCTAGAATCCGAACAAGGCCGAGCGCCGATCAGTTCGCAGGCGACGGTCAGTGTGGGGCGGTTATAGAAATCGCGGGATAGAATCAGATCTTACCACAAAGGACACAAAGGACACGAAGGTTGTTTCATTTGCAAGTCGTTTGTGCCCTTTGTGTTATTTAACATCTTGATCACGTAGATTTCACGTCAGACGCATTACGGCCTTCGTTTGCCAGTTTGAATCGAGATTTGATAACACAATTAAGTCTTGACTGCTTTGTAGACGCAGCACGGATAGCGGACACTTCCAGATGTGAATACTTTGAAACCTCGTTCCCTGAAGTTCATATACCAGACATACTGTCACTATGCGCAGATACTGATCAATACACCAGGCCCAGACATTGATGCACTTCGATAGCTGCACCAATGATCGCTTCGGTAATTTCGTTCAACATCATCCATGCGTAATTTCGCAGTCTGCTCACCATCGCCGTGAACGACCAGCGTCCCGCCGCGTCAGCGCCTGGCGCAGGAAATGCGGCACCACCGGCGGATGTGAAGCTGGCAAATGTTGACCGGGACCATAAGCATTGAAGATGAGACAGACCGTGTCCATGCCCCATAACTTACCGATCGTGCGGATGTAATACTCGGCAGCAATCTTGGAAACAGCATAAGGCGAATGCGGATCGGGCGTAGCGGATTCTTTTAGCGGCTGCTCACCCTGATCACCATAGACAGCACCAGAAGATGCCAAGATCACGCGCCGAACGCCCACATCACGCATGGCCTCCATCAGGCTGACCGTTCCGCCAACGTTGGTGGCATTGTATTCGCGCGGATAAAGCACAGATTCCTGTACAGAGACACGCGCCGCCAGATGATAAACGCAGTCCACTTCTTGAAGCAGGGTCCACAATTTCGGGACGGTCGTTGACATCCCCGCGCGTGAAATGGACATCAGGTGAAAGCGCCCCCGGATCGCCTTTGGACAGATCGTCCAGCCCACGGACTTGATGCCCTCGCGGGCAAGATGATTTGCAAGCGCCGAACCAAGAAAACCGGCTGCGCCGGTAATGAGGAAGTTCATCGGTGCAAGAGATTATAAACGAAATCCCTCCAGCTTGATTTAGAAGGGAATTTCATTTAAATAAATATGTCAGGAGTTACGCACTTGGGGCTCAAAGCCGGTCTCTGACCGGCGTGTTTGCCAGGCAGCGGCGGTCAGAGACCGCCTGAGAGCGCGCAAAGATAATTAAACTGCGCAAGTCCTATATGTGAAGTCTAATCGTTCTTTTCTAAATAACCGGCAAGACGATTTCCAATTATCAAAGTAGCGAAAATCCTTCCCTTGGAAAGTCGACACAGCTCCAATCAGCCCATAGATGATGAAAATTGCACCACCAACAAAAATCGCTCCAAAGATGATGAATGGGATAAAGAATCCTGCCATAAAAAACGGAGCAACTGTTGGGCCAACTTCACCACCGCTGCCTGCAAAAGGTATTGCCAAAAAGGTAGAAAAGAATGAAAGCATATAACAACCCATGCCAACAAACCATGCAAGTATCATGAGCAATTGATATGCGATTGCCTGAAGTGCTTGAAAAGCCACAAATTCAGATTTATCCTTTTGTGTCGCCCAGATGACGATGGGGGCAATAACACCCATAAAAGGCAAGATCGCCGAAACATGAGCTAAAGCCGCCATGATTTTGTCGTTTTGAGCTGGCATCGATGATGCAGTATTTTCTGTCATAGTTCCTCCATAACAATTAAATACAGATTAGCAACTGCTTAATTTTAGACCGTTTACGGTGTGTTCACATTCACTTGCATAATTGATTTCGCTAGTTTGTGGGGAAATCCTCCCCAAATCTCCTGCGGATAAATGATGGCGTTCGTACCGGGTAGTTGTTCCATTGCCAGGCCGGTATTCAGGTCGATACCAACTTGCTGATAAGCCTTGTAAGCCAGTTGGCTACAATAAAAAGCATCTCCGCTTTCGGCGTTTAAGAAATTCAGGTTGTACGGCTTACCAACCTGGGATAGGCAATACTGCGCAACTTTCATGCGCATGTGCATTTCATCGTCTTCTGAAAGTTCCAACCCATCCAGCGGATACGAAACCCCATAGAAAGTATCGAACAACAAACCACGCTCTCGCGCCATGAACTCAGTATCCCAAACACTGTCATGAACATCAAAGGTAATCACACCGCGTGAGCCGGATTCCACGCAACGCCCATCGGGGCCAACATAGATTGCCACATGATCCACGTCACCTGGCACCAACCGTCCAACCAGCAACCAGAACTCGCCCGGTAAGATGTCCGGTTTGCCGTTCATGGTGCAGATGATATCGCCCGTTTGCAAAGTCAGGCCTTCGATTTGGTATGTGTAAATCATGTTCGCCTCATTGAATAATACGATAAATCATCCAAACTGTTTCAAGCAAAGTGCTGCTGAAATGCCCGTTCTGCGGCTATGTATCCTGCTTCAATCAAACTCTTGGAAACATCCCCATCATAATCAATGATGCGCGCCGCTGGCAGGAAATCATCCGGCGCTACGATCACAGGTTTAACGATTCGATATCGGTACGGTTCCTTCCCTTCAGCACGTTCTTGTTCGGCAAAGCGATTGTAAGCCTCAATCAAACGCAGCCGTTCGCGGAAGGAAGCCAGCAGCGCCCAGTCCAGTGCCCAGGTGATAGCATCACCAAATGAATTAGGCATACGCCGGGCAGCGCCGGGTGTTTCAGCCAGATCACGCCACCAAGGCGTCATCAAGACAACTACCACCTCGGCTGGAACATCCACTGGCACATCGCGCATCACATCCAAAGCGGCGCCCAGGGGAGTGTTTGCCACCACTGCTCCATCCCAGTAAAAAGCGTTAGTATCCAGGTCAAACGTCCACGGATACACAAGCGGGATCGAGCAACTTGCCAGGATACGGTCAGCAGTAATACCAGTAGCCACGTCCTGTCGCGCTTCGCCGGTATCTCGTTTATATACTTCGCGGTTGCTGAACATCATCCGTTCACCGGTCTGGACGTTGGTAGCTGCAATCAGGAGAGCCTTGGCACTTTCCTCGGCAAGCTTTTGTTCATCAAAACCAAACCTGGCGTGTAACGTCTTCCGTAAGGGGCCTGTATCAAGCAGGTTGATCCAGCGACCGACCATACGCTCGCTTAGCCAGCGCGGAATAAGTGGGAAAGGAGGCCAATAATCTTTCGGTATTGGAGAGGTAGCATCCTGCGGAGACACCTGCGGCAGGCGGGCATCCATAATATCTGCAAAAATGCGGCGTGAAATCCAGCGCGCAAAACCGCGCATGCCCGGCGGCAAGCCTTGGACATCATGTTCCTCAAGAGAAAGCCAGACTTGCTCCAGTTTTTCCGCCGATATGCCCTGAGCTATCGCTGCTCCATTGACCGCACCGATAGATGTTCCCACCACCACTTCTGGGTCCCACACATCCTGGTGATTGGCATCCACGTCGGCCTTTCCTGAATTCCATCAAATATTTATACACACCCGCATGGAATGCGCCGCGCCCTCCACCGCCCGAAAGAACCAGTGCTCGAATTGTGTCCATATTCCTTCCTCCTATACTACTATTTCTTTATAGAGGAGATTTTATAGTATGTCAAGCACGAAAAAAGCCTTGACAAATAGATAATTATCTATATAATATCAAATAGAAGGTTATCTATATGACATTTCAAAACCCTGTCCTTTTCGCCAAAGCACTGGCCGACGAAACCCGTCAGAAGATCATGAACCTGGTTTGCTGCCAGTGGCTCTCAGTCAACGAGATCGTCGAGCAGCTCGACGTTTCTCAGCCCACCGTATCTCACCACCTTGCCCTGCTGCGTGAGACCGGGCTGGTGAACGTGCGCGAGGAAGGCAAGCAAACCTTCTATTCCCTCAATCAGGAGCGGGTCGCCTTTTGCTGCGGCCAGTTGATGATCAAGTTCGCTCCCGAAACGGAAGCAACCGAAACGGTCAAGAAAACAATCGAAAGTCATTAGTACGGGATGTCCGTCCGCGAAGGCATCCCAATTATTTTGACCATATACATAGACAACCATCTATATAAGGAGACAAAAATGACTCAAACCCCTATCCACGATGTTGTGCAGGAACACTACGCTGAACGCGCTCGCCAATCCGATCCTTGCTGCGCACCGGACTCAGCCTCAGCCTGCTGCGACTCGAAAAACGTTCTCTACCCCGAAGAATTGCTCACTGCAATGCCTGATGACATAGCTAACTTCAGCATGGGCTGTGGCGACCCGATCACGCTCGCCGAACTGCAGCCCGGCCAAACTGTGCTCGATCTCGGCTCGGGCGGCGGCCTGGACTGTTTCCTGGCAGCCAAAAAGGTCGGTGAGAGCGGTCACGTCATCGGCGTGGACATGACCCCCGAAATGCTCAAAAAAGCGCGCGCCAGCGCCGAACGTATGGGTGTGACCAACGTCGAATTCCGTAAAGGATTTCTCGAAGATCTGCCCGTCGACGACAACAGCATTGACGTAGTCATCTCGAATTGCGTCATCAACCTGTCACCGGACAAAGAGAAAGTTTTCAACGAAGTTTTCCGTGTGCTTTCCCCCGGCGGCAAGTTAGCTGTATCGGATATCGTCACCGATGGCCCCCTGCCTGAGCCCATCAAGCAAAGTTTGAGCATGTGGGCCGGCTGCGTGGCCGGAGCCGTGGACGCCAAAGACTACATCGCCATGATGGAAAACGCTGGGTTTACGGGCATCACAGTAACCCCGACTTTTCTCGATAAAGAAACCGTGGACGAAGCCATCAAAGATGTAGGGGATAAAATAGACCTGACTTCTGTTTCGCGGGATGAGCTGTACAAAACTGTTTACAGTGCCCGGATAACAGCACGTAAACCGGCATAGATCTTCCCGCCGATCATCAAATTATGGCAAAAAGAGCAGAACTCCACCAAACAGGAGCCTGCTCTTTTTTACAGCACAAATAAACTGATCTACTCGATAAAGATTTCTACGTGCTCGCCGTCTTCATCATCGACCACATCAATGATCTTGCCAGTCACGCCGGAACGCAGCGCATCCATCACATTGGACATGTCCACGCCCTCCACCTCCGGGGCAAAATGGGCGCCGATCTTCATCCCGGCATCCACCAGCGCCAGCGGGATTTGTACCGAGGCCTTGGAGCGTCCGCTGGCGATATCAGTAACACGTACACGCAAGGTGCGCGGCGCGCCTGGTCTGCCCGGTTTGCCCGGCACAGCCGGATCGAGGGAGCTGCGCGGCCCTCCGCTAAGGCCGCCAGCAGCTTGGCTCCCTCCTCCGCACTGATTTTCCCCTCTTCGATCATTTTCAAATTTTCATTCGTTCTTCAACACTTGTCATAGCTAACTCCTTGCACCGCAGGGGTAGTGTTATCCGATATAAACCTGAACGCGATCGCCTCCGTCGCCTTCATCCACATTGACGATCAACGGCTCATCCAGATTTTCCGCAAGAGAAAGTGTCATTAAAATTTCATCCACATTGTTCTTATCTTTTCCACGAACATAATGCCCAAAATTACTCAGAACCCAACTTATTATTCCCAACGGAATTGGAAAGCCCAGCGCAAAGTGTCCTGGCCATTCGCCTTCTCTCTGGTCTACATTTACATACAGCCAACGCGAA
This sequence comes from uncultured Chloroflexia bacterium, assembly GCA_963791785.1. GTDB lineage: Bacteria > Chloroflexota > Anaerolineae > Anaerolineales > Villigracilaceae > JAABUE01. Next base: position 52,172 of record CAWBTW010000016.1, read on the forward strand.
TTCATTCCGCCAGAAGTGAGAGCAAGTATCAGAATCCCTAATAAAAGCGGGAACCAGGCGCAAAAGAACCAGAAGCCATAATTGGAATTTTGCACCAGGGCGAACATCCAATAAGCGCCCAGCACAGTGAAGACGACTCCAATCCAGATGGGGATCATGGCAAATCTTTTTGCCCGGGCCTTGACTTCTTCGAACTCCAAGCCAGTGCTTCTTTCCCCGCCCATATTTGTATCATCCCCAAAGGGGACATCCGCTTCAATTACTTCTACTTCATCCTCAGCCGGAGATTCTTCCAATGCCTTGATAAGGGTCATCCCTTCTTCAGGGGAAATCACCCATCTTCCACCATTTGCAGGATTTTTTTCTTTTCTTCAGAAGACATTACTTACCTCCTTCCAAAGCAGAGAGAAGTTCTTCGGCCTGTTCAGATGTGATTTTCTTCTCCGCTAGCATCCGCAAGATCGTCATACGCTCTTCTTCCGAAACTGGCTCACGCTTTGGAGCTTTCGGTATGTTCTCTAAATCCCAGGTCCATTTCATCTTTGCATTGCGACGGCCAGCGGCATGACGCATCTTGCGTTCTGCACGGCTGTGCTGCTTCCTGCGCACGTTGTGACATGTGCTCACCCATCTCGCGACCGTAATTACCCCAGTATTCGCCGATCTCACGGCCCCAGCTACCCCAATCAAACATCATGCCGGCAAAATTGCCGAACTCATCTGCCGACTCGGCTGCACCCTCTGCTGGTCGAAACCAACAAACGACTCCCCGCGTTCAAACTGATTTTAGCCGCACCATCACCCAGCGTGACTATCTGTGAAGGTGAATCATCCGATTCAACACCAGGGAAGTTGACTGATCATACGGTCAGCATTCAAGGTCAGGGTGGCATTGGCATCTTCCGGCAACACCAGCATAATATCATCGCCTGCTACAACAGAATATTCCTGGTCGGGTTTCGGCTCAAGATGGACGACAACATCTGCATCCACATCTACTTTCAGGTTGCCCCCAACACCACGAATGGCCAGGTCATCGGAAACAGAATCAAGCGTCAGGCTGCCGTCCACTTCGCGCAGCGAAGCATCGCCTCCCACGCTTTTGACGTGAACATCTCCTTTCGCGCCTCGCAGGTTGAAGTCCGATTCGACCGCGCCGATCGTAACTGTCCGGCATCACGGATAGCTACATCTCCATTGACAATATCGACTTCGAAATCACCCGTCAGTCCCCGCACGGACATATCTCCATTAACCGTCTGGATGTGAACTTTGCTATTTTTTGGCAGATTGATAGCCAGATCATCCTGACATGAGATACTGACCTCGTCCTCATCTTGCTGGAAGGAAATCGCATCATCATCGGTTTTGACCAGAATTTCGTCATTATCCCAGCCAACCAGACGTAAATCGCCTTCGACAAATTCAATCTTGATCTGTGGCTCCGGGCCAACAGCAAGTCGCTTGGACATTTTATTCCTCCTCGCCCCGCAACAAGCGCATGGCATCATCAGCATTGATCTTGCCGGCATCCAGATCTTCGAGCACGCTGCGACGTTTCTCATCGTCAATCTCTGGCGTTTCATCCTTGCCCGGTTCAAAACCTAAAGCGCGGATGACTTCATGCAGCCGGTTGCGGATGGTTGGATAAGAGAGCTTGAGCTCATCTTCCATGCGGTTGATCTTGCCCTCGCAGCGCACAAAGGTGACGATGAAATTGAGCTGCTCCTGGGTCAGGTTGGCAAAATGACCGGCTAGTAAATCGGCCTTCAATGGATAGTGTCACACGATGGACAGTGCAAACGACTGACAACCAATTCATTTTGACAAACCGGGCAACGAGTAAGTGCAGGATACATAAGTACCTCCTGTTAGGTGAAAAATCATGCAGTTTCATGTGCGGTTACAGATATAACATCATTTATCTTTTGGTTCTGTGCGTCGCTGTAATGCCAAGGAAGCCAAAAACAGCCAGCAATCCAATAACGCCGGCGATATACCACAACCAGCGAGGATCGTAATTATCCAGTATCAATCCGGCCAGGTATGGCCCGATTGCGAATGGAATCCCCCAGGAAATGCCAAAGACTGCCATATAGCGTCCGCGCATCTCTTCCGGCGCAAATTTTGCTACCAGTGCCTGCCCCACAGGCGCAACGATCATTTCTCCAATAGTGATAATCACCATCGCCAGCATGAATAGAGAATAGACCGAAACAAACCCATACATGGCAAAGCCGATTGCATAAAGAAAAGTTCCAGCGGCCATCATCACATAAAGGTTTTTGATTTTCGATACGCCGCGTGATGGGGAACTGGAGAAGTACTACCATGGCCGCGTTCAAACTGAGCAACCATCCATAACCTGCTTCAGGGATACCGTGTACATCGCGCAAAAACACGCCCAATGTGGTGTTCATGTTCATATAGGTCAACACCATCAATATGGAAGCGCCCAGGAATAACATGAAAGGCCGTATCTCGCAACACATGCAGGTAGCCCCTAAAGGAACCGGCCATGCACTTTCCTGCGATTTCTTCTGGACTGGATTCAGGCTTGGTTTCAGGGATGAAGCGGATTACCAGCGCAGCAGTAATCAAGCTGATAACTGCATCCGTTATAAAAAAGCCAAGATACGACCTGGCCGCCAGCAGTCCACCAATTGCCGGGCCAATCACCACAGACAGGTTGAATGCCACGCGGAAAATCCCATATCCCTGGGCGCGTTTTTCTTCGGGCAGGATATCGGCAATCATGGCCTGGCGAGCGGGTCCGGCAGTATCTGTCAATACCCCAACAAAAATCGCGATCATGAAAAAAGCTTCAAAAACATTGACCAGCCCCATTGCCAAAGTGCTCAATAGAAGAAGCGATCAAACCAAAGATGATAATCCCTTTACGGCCAAATGCGATCTGTCAGTGCACCACCCAGCATGGAACCAACAAAACTGGAAACCGAAAACGCAGCAAACAGGATTCCGACCTGGGTCATGCCAATTTCAAATTTTTTTGTCAGGTAGAGCGCAAAGAACGGGAACAACATCGCGCCGCCAACGCGGTCAATGAAGGTGATTACAATCAAGTTCCAGAATATTCGTGGGTATTCGTTGTATATATCTCTGATCTTATCTAGCCGATTTTGCATTTCATGCTCCAAGAGCTTACGCTCTCTACTTTTTCTCAACAAGACTGTTCTTTAGATGCGCTTTTATTGTTTTAAGGATATTATTATTCATTAATTTAATTTTTGTCAAGGTTAATATTAATATTTCAAAAGTTAACTTGAATATAATCAACATCTCATTCATTTATTTTTGACATAAAAGTATTTTATACAAAAATAGGAAAATCTGTTCGATAAAAACCTTGACACAGAACGGATGTTCGTGTATATTAATAGCACAAATGAGCGAATAATGCTCATGATGCCAGGGTACTGGCAGGAGGTACTTATGATGATGGTTCGTAAAAGCAAAGGGCTCAGTGAACGCCATATTAGCGTCTTGGAATTTCTGGTGAAGTACCAGGCTGAGAACGGGCGCCCCCCCTCTATCCGTGAGATTGGTGACGCAGCGAAGATCTCATCCACTTCTGTTGTTAATTATTATCTTGAGCAACTTGAGAAAATGGGTTACATCGAGCGCGATGGGCGCGTCTCGCGTGGCTTGCGCATGACCGACAAGGTCAATGAAGTGGTTCAAATGATCACCGACTTGATGCGCGTTCCGGTTGTTGGGCGTATCGTTGCTAGTGAGCCTGCTCCTGTTCCGGCATCTGACTTCAACTATTACGATGCGGACACAAGCGTCGAAATTGCCACATCCTTGCTTCCTGCCCCAGAAAAGAACAAGCAGCTCTTTGCCTTGGAAGTAGACGGAGACTCAATGATCGATGCTATGGTCAACGATGGTGACTTTGTCATCATGAAGCCGGTCGACAACAATGCTGAAGTACGCAATGGTGAAATGGTCGCTGTCTGGTTGCCCAGTAAAGATGAAACCACCCTCAAATATTTCTACAAAGAAAAAGAAGGCTATCGCCTGCAACCTGCTAATCCAACAATGGAAGCCATCATGATTAACAAAGAAGAACCACTGGAGATTAAAGGTAAGGTTGTGATGGTAATTCGCCAAGTTGATACGGTAGCGGCATAAAATCTCTAACCTAACAAAAAAGACGACCTGCACAGGTCGTCTTTTTTGATTCTTGTTGGAATAGCTTTATGCGAGTTCGATAACCGCGCCAGCCTCTTCCAGTTTCTTCTTAGCATCTTCGGCAGCGTCCTTGCCAACCTGTGCCAGGATTTTACCGTCAGCGGTCTCGGCCATGGTCTTGGCATCGCCCAGACCCAGGCTTGTCAACTGACGAATGACCTTGATGACCTCGATCTTCTTGGGGCCTGGCTCTTTGATGACCACGTCGAACTCGGTCTTCTCTTCAACAGGTTCAGCAGCAGCAGGAGCACCAGCAGCAGCCATCGCAACCGGGGCAGCAGCGGAAACGCCCCATTTTTCTTCGAGCATTTTTACTAAATCAGCAGCTTCCAAAACGGAAAGCTCGCTCAACTGATCAGCCAATTTTTCAAGATTAGCAGCCATTATATTTGTACTCCTTACAAAATTTAGATAGTTTTTTAGTTATTTGCGCGATAAATCAGCCGATCACGCTGCGGCCTGGGCTTGTTCGGAATAAGCCTGGAAAACGGAAGCCAACGAACGCGCCGGTTCCGCAACAGTACGGACCAATTTGCCAGCCGGGGCTTGTAACACGCCCAGCAACTGCCCACGAACAACAGGCAACGGGGGCAAATCTGCCAGAGCTTTCACCTGAGCAGCGTCGAGTAATTCAGTACCCATATAGCCAGCTTTAACCTTGATGGCATCCAGGCCTTTCGATGCTTCTGATAAGGCCTTGGCAGTCCCTGCAGGATCGGAAAAGGCAAACGATGCTGCCGAACTATTCACCAACAGTCCTTCGGGAATAGGATATCCGGATGCTTCAAGAGCCAGTTTCACCAGGGTATTCTTCACAACATGGAATTCGCCACCAGCTTCACGTACCTGTGAGCGGATATTTTCCATAGCCTTCATATTTGCACCGGTGTACTCCACGAGTATCACAGACTGGCTGTTATTCAACCAATCTTTATACTGCTCTACAACTTCATTCTTTTTCTGTTTGGAAAGAGCCAAAAGACACTCACCTCCTTTCTATCAAAAAGTCTTTGCCACTCGCTGCGCGAGGCAAAGACTTTTTGCAACCACCCGGGAGGGGGACGGTTCATAAGAGAACCGCGATTTGCTTCTGTCCTTACCTGAGCAGGAAATTAAGCCTCGCTTCTGCGAGACACCCACCTTCATTGGCAAGTGGCTATTTCAGGTTATCGGGATTGATTACCCGGTTACCTCCAGAGCTTGGGCCTCGTTTGGTTCAATCGTGATGCCTGGCCCCATCGTCGTAGCAACTGTAATGCGTCTGATATAAGTGCCCTTCGCACCGGCTGGTCTGGCCTTGCGAATAGCATCCATCAAAGTTGCGAAATTATCAAACAATTTATCGGCTTCAAAAGAAACTTTACCAATTACAACGTGCATATTGGCAGTTTTGTCGAGACGGAATTCCACGCGACCGGCTTTGGCCTCATTGATGGCCCGCCCCATATCATCCGGGTTGACAACAGTACCAGCCTTCGGGTTCGGCATCAAGCCGCGCGGGCCAAGCATACGACCCAGGCGACCAACTTTGCCCATCATATCAGGCGTTGCAATGGCTACATCGTAATCTAATGCCCCGCCTTCAAGCGCCTTCAACGACTCATCGTCATCAGCGACCATGTCAGCGCCGGCTTCTCGAGCGGCGGCAGCACCTTCACCCTGCGCAAACACCAAAACGCGAATAGCCTTGCCCAGGCCATGCGGAAGCACAACCACATCGCGAACTTGCTGGTCAGCCTGACGCGGATCAAGCGTCGTGCGGATATGCACTTCAACTGAAGAGTCAAACTTGGTTACAGATGTTTCCTTCGCCAATTCTAATGCTTCGCGCGGCGAGTATTGTTTTTCAGGATCAACTTTGGCCTTCGCGGCCAGATAATTTTTACCGTGTTTTGCCATGATTACCTCCGTGGTGCAAACGGGCGCAAAAATGCAACCCTCCCACAAAATTAGTCTGTCACTGTAATGCCCATACTGCGGGCAGTTCCCTCGATCTGCTTCATTGCGCCATCAATATCAATCGCATTCAAGTCTTTCATTTTCAATTCAGCGATTTCCTGGACCTGCGCGCGGGTTACCTTACCGACCTTTTCCTTGTTCGGTTCACCAGAACCCTTTTCAACACCAGCCGCTTTACGCAGCAAAACAGCCGCAGGAGGGGTTTTTAGGATGAAGGTGAACGAACCATCGGTAAAAATAGTAATTTCAGCCGGGAGAACTTCGCCCTGTCGGTTGGACGTACGCGCGTTGTACTCCTTGCAGAATTGCATGATATTGATTCCGTGGCTGGCGAGCGCCGGGCCGATCGGGGGTGCAGGGTTGGCTTTACCAGCCTCGATCTGCAAACGAACTATTGCCTTGAATTTCTTTGCCATTTTTACTCCTCGTACCAGGTGCTTGCCCTGGTACTATGTGGTTTTAGCGGGCGATTAGGGACGCCCTCCCACGCATCAGGCCTGACCATCGGCCTGCTACCGTCAAAGTTATGCTTTCTCTACCTGGAGGAAATCCAGTTCTACTGGTGTTTCACGTCCGAAAAAGCTGACCATTACGCGTACTTTCGTACGTTCCATATCAATTTCAGCCACCATGCCGCGGAAGTCGTTGAACGGCCCATCAACGATGCGCACCCGCTCACCGACTTTGAAGGTCACCTTTAACCGTCGGGGTATCTGCTTCCATGCGTTTGACAATCTGGGATACTTCTTCAGGCCGCAGCGGTGTGGGTTCGTTACCCATACCCACAAAACCTGTAACACCTGGTGTGTTGCGTACTACATACCATGACTCTTCGGTCAGGATCATATTGACAAGCACGTAGCCGGGGAATATGTGGCGTTCTACTGTGCGTCGTTTCCCATCGCGGACTTCGATCTCTTCCTGGGTGGGTACAACGACATCGAAGATCATGTCTTTCATGCCCATGGTTTCAATACGTTGCTCAAGGTTATGGCGGACTTTATTCTCGTAACCGGAATAGCAATGTATCACAAACCAGTCTGAAGGATCATCTTCGGCTGGGTCTGGTGTAGGTTCAAGATCTTCTGTGGCAGAATCCGTCTCATCTTCATCCAGTTTCGCTTCAACGGAAGCAGCCGTAATTTCGTCACTCAACGATGCATCGGGAGTGATTTCCTCGGCCGGTTCTTCTTCAGCAGATTCTGCCTCAGCATCTTCACCCATTGCTGCATCAGGAGCGACATCTTCATCGAGTTCCGTTTCAACTGAAACTTCCTCAGTTTCTTCCTCTACCGCAGTTTCAGAAACAAGCTCCTCGCTCGGTTCATCATCAGCGGAAGCTGTCTCGGCATCTTCATCTGATGAAGTAACGGCAGCAGGTTCTTCGTCCGGTACTGATGCGTTGGTATCGCTTAAAACAGAAGCATCCGAGGGCTGCTCACTCATGTCCTCGGCTGATGCCACTGGCTCGTCTTCAAGCCGCTGCTCTTCCGGTTCCTGCTTATCCATTACAATCCTCGATTTTTGTCTCTTCGTTCTAGCCGCCAAGCAGCAATTTCAACAACTGTCTGGCAAGACCATCCACAATGAGCCCCAGAAAGACAGCCATAATAACCAGCACAGCTAGAACTACCTGGGTCAACTGCCATGCCTCCCGACCAGTAGGCCAGGTGACTTTTTTCAATTCACCAATTGTTTCGCGAACAAAACGCTGGATTGCGTTCTGTTTTTTGGTTTCTTTCTTAGCCTTTTTAGTAGCCAAGCCTATCTCCTTACTTGCATTCTTACGGCTAAAACGCCGCCTTCGTGAGGACGGCGTTGCCCTTTATACAGGCCAGGAAGGACTCGAACCCTCAACCTACGGTTTTGGAGACCGTTGCTCTGCCAAATTGAGCTACTGGCCTAGGAGTGGAGCAGGCTTCCCTGCTCCTACTTTGTTTCTCGATGCAACGTATGCTTGCGGCAGCGAGGACAATACTTGTTGAACTCGAGCCGACCTGGATCGTTGCGACGATTTTTCTCAGTTGTGTAGTTTCGCTCTTTGCAATCGTTGCATTGCAACGTAACCACAGGGCGAACACCTTTTTTACCAGCCATTCTTACTTACCAAACTTTCTAAATTATTCGATGATCTTGGTGACAACGCCAGCGCCAACAGTCAAGCCACCCTCTCGGATAGCGAACTTCGAGCCCTGCTCCAACGCCACCGGCACGATCAACTCTACTGTCAGGTTCACATCATCTCCAGGCATCACCATCTCCACACCCTCAGGCAAGGTGATGTTTCCCGTCACGTCCATCGTGCGGATGTAGAACTGCGGACGATAGCCGCTGAAGAACGCCTTGTGTCGTCCACCCTCGTCCTTCTTCAACACATACACCTGCGCCAGAAACTTCTTGTGTGGCGTGATGCTCTTCGGCTTCGCGATCACCTGACCGCGCTCAACGTCCGTGCGCTCGATACCGCGCAGCAACAGACCCACGTTGTCTCCTGCCATGCCCTCATCCAACAGCTTGTGGAACATCTCCACACCCGTGCAAACCGATGTCTGGGTTTCTCGCAGACCTACGATCTCAACCGGTTCACCAACCTTGATGATACCGCGGTCGATACGACCCGTTACCACTGTGCCGCGCCCCTTGATCGAGAACACATCCTCGACCGCCATCGCAAACGGCTTGTCCGTCTCTCGCGTCGGTTCAGGGATGTACTCATCCACAACTCGCAACAGTTCCTTGATGCTCTCGTACTCCGGCGCATCCGGATCCGTGCTCTCGCTCTCCAACGCCTGCAAGGCCGAGCCGCGCACGATCGGGGTTGTGTCTCCAGGGAATTCGTATTCGTTCAACAACTCACGCAGTTCCAGTTCCACCAGTTCCAACAACTCGGGATCGTCCATCTGATCGATCTTGTTCAGGTACACCACGATCGCAGGCACTTCCACCTGACGTGCCAGAAGCACGTGCTCGCGCGTCTGCGGCATCGGACCATCCGGCGCAGCCACTACCAGGATCGCACCATCTACTTGCGCCGCACCCGTGATCATGTTCTTGATGTAGTCACGGTGACCAGGCATATCCACATGGGCGTAGTGACGGTTCTCGGTCTGATACTCCACATGTGCAATGTTGATCGTAATCCCACGCTCTTTCTCTTCCGGCGCGTTGTCGATCGTGTCGAATGCCCGAAATTCCGCCCCGCCTGCAAACGCACAGTATTTCGTGATCGCCGCTGTCAGTGTGGTCTTCCCGTGGTCGATGTGCCCCATCGTCCCTACGTTCAGATGCGGTTTCGTCCTCTCAAATTTCTGCTTCGCCATACTCGTTCTCCTTTTCTGACAAGAGTGCTTTTCGTCAGCAACTGAGCCCACGATGGGATTTGAACCCATGACCTCATTCTTACCAAGAATGTGCTCTGCCAACTGAGCTACGTGGGCTTGTGGTGCTGCCGGGCCATCCCGGTTAGCGTCGGAGTCAAGTTTTGGCTCCGGCACAAGCACCGGGATTTTACCCCGGCACAAGTGGGCGGTGACGGATTCGAACCGCCGTAGGCTTCTGCCAGCTGATTTACAGTCAGCCCCCGTTGGCCACTTGGGTAACCGCCCGGATTCAATTTTCTAGTGTCCTTTTAGTCCACTAGTCGCTTGGCCCCTCGCAGGGTAATCCCGCCCTATTGGAGCGGGGCGATGAGACCAACCGACCAACTGACTAATTGAGCCGACGATGAGAATCGAACTCATAACCGCTCGCTTACAAGGCGAGTGCTCTGCCGATTGAGCTACGTCGGCGATTAAGCAGGCGAATTATACCAAAGGGTATATACGCTCGCAAGGTTCAGACAATTAAATTGCTCCCGGAGGCCAGGAGCACACGAAGGGGGAGTTTATCAGCAAACCGCCTCAGCGTCAAGCTTTATAGTGGAAAAATGCGATTTGTGCACGCCTCTTGACAGAGAGGATAATCACATGTATTATATAGAACATAAGTTCTAATTTGTATTGGTAAACATCCTATGGATAACTCTCTACGCAACTTCTCCCTGATGCTCGAAGCCCTGACAGAACTCCAGCCTGAGATCCAGGCGGCGCAACAGACCAAGCCTGTGCCCCGTTCGGGCCGAGAGCCCGCCGGTGCGATACGGCCTGCTGCCCCTTCTCTGGCAGATTCTCTGTCCGAGCTTGGTCCACTCCCGCGAGAAGCCCTGCTCCTGGGACTGGCATCCGATGGACTGCCCGTGCTGCTCAACCTGCATGACCCTCATCCCGGCCCACTGCTGGTTGCTGCTGATCCCGGCGCTGGAAAAACAGCCCTGCTGCAATTGATCGCCCAGGCTGCAGCGGAGATGCACACACCAAACGATGTGCAGTTCGGCGTCATCACAAACCACCCCGATGAATGGGAACACCTGGCCAACGAGAAACACTGTGTGGGAGTCTTCCCCACCTACCATGATTCAGCCGTTGATTTCCTGGGTTCACTCTCCGGTTGGGCACATGCTAACAAGGGAGGGCAGCAGTCCATTCTGCTCCTGATCGACGACCTGGAGAGCATGAACGATCTTGACTTCGACGTCCGACAGACCCTGCGCTGGCTGCTGCTGCGCGGACCAGCCCGACGGGTGTGGCCGATCATCACCCTGAACGCTGAACGCTCATCCGAAGTCGAAGACTGGTTGGAAGCCTTCCGCACGCGCATCTTCGGGCAGATCCAGGACGATCACACAGCAGACAAATTGACGGGCATCCCAAACTCGACCCTGCGTCACATCCAGGCCGGACTGCAATTTGCCCTGCGAGAAGACAACGACTGGCTCAAGTTCTGGATCCCGGAAAGTTTAGCCTTTGAGACCTGACAGGTTTCATAAGGCTCTACTCCCCCTGGTGGGTGCTCTGCAAAAAACTGTCAGGTCTGTATACTAGAAAAATTAGCAAGGTGGTTTGATAATTTAGATTACCTTGTCTAATCCCATCCACTCCTCCCTGCGTGAACCTCCCATAGACTGGCCTATGGGAGGTTCGTGGTTAACAAATTGCTACAACGAATGCAATTGCATGATTCTGGCTATGACTCAAGCTGACCGACCAACTCGTCAGCCCCAGTTCATCCGCCTTTCGTGCAGCCTTACCATGTAGGTGCAGAACGGGCGCATTCTGATTATCTCCCAGAATTTCGATCTCTTTCCACTCGACTTCACCAATCCCGCAACCCAGAGCTTTGGCGACAGCTTCCTTGGCAGCAAAACGCCCGGCCAGTGATTCAGTTCGTTTGCCGCATAATTCTAATTCGGCGGGCGTGTAGATCCGTTCGAGGTAGTGTTTTCCATGCCGGGATACCACATCCTCGATGCGGGAAATTTCGATCAGGTCAACGCCGGTTCGCAGATTCATGTTTTGCTACGGTCCCGCCGTGGCGATCACCAGCCGCTCGGGGTCGATATACTTGCGGGAAGTCTCTCGCACATCATCAACCGTAACCGCCTTCACCAAATCAGAATACTGGCGATAATAATCCATCCCCAGGTCAAAGCGTTCGATGTTGAGCAGTGCGCCGGCCACCCCGCCATTTGACTCCAACGAGAGCGGCAGCCGTCCCAACAAAATTGGTTTGACTATCAGTCAACTCTTCTTCTGTGACGCCTTCATCCACATAGCGTTTCAACTCTTGCGTGATCAAGTCGGTCGCCTTTTCGACATTCGATGGATTGACCCCGGCACTCACGTACCATGTACCCGGCCCAATCCCGGCACTAAGGCTGGAATAAGCATAATACGCCAGCCCTGATTTCTCGCGCACCACATCTCCGATACGCCCCATCAGGCCGAATTGCCCCAAAATATTGTTTCCCAGGGAAGCAGACATAAATTCCGGATCGTTGCGTTTCGGTCCATATGTGCCCATGACAATATCAGACTGGGATTTCCCCGGGATGGCATGATGCCGTTGGACTGTCTTCGTCGGCGGCTTGAATTCTGGCAATACGGGCGCATCTTCCTGGGCCTCGTTCTGCCAGCCACCCAAGATGCGTTCGACTTCGCCCACAGCCTTTTCCGGCTCCACTGCGCCGACAATGGAAATCACCATCCCACGCGGCCCATAATACCTACGATGAAACTCTGACAGATCATCCAATGTGATGGCTCCCACAGTCTCCGGCCAGCCTTCATCCGGGCGACTGTAAGGATGTCCATCATACAGAACCTGGTCAAAGGTCAGGGATGCCATATCAGAGGTATCCTGCGCACGAATGGCCAGGCCGGTCAGTATTTGTGCACGCAGCTTCTCAACCTGATCTTCCGGAAAGATGGGATTCTGCAACGTATCGGCCATCACATCCAACAAGAGTGGTAGATCTTCTACCAGCGAACGGCCACCCAAACTAACGAAATGTGTGCCAGAGTTATAGCCAAAACCAGCCCCGACAAATTCAAGCTCGTCATATAGCTTCTGGAAATCGCGTCTCTGTGTTCCACGCATCAGCGCCGAAGAGACAAAGTCTGCCAGGCCAAGTTTTTCGTCCTGGTCAAGCAGGCCGCCTGCGTGCAGATACCCACTGATTACCACCGACGGACTGTTGAAATTCGCGCGAGAGAGTACAGTGATGCCATTGGACAGCACAACGCGATGAATATCATCTGCGCCAGGGAGGGAATGTTTCATGGATGCCATTTTATGCCTCCCCGCCATCAGGAATATAGGTACCGACCACGCGTGATTTGGGGTGCAAATACTCTTGCGCCACACGCTGCACCTCCGCCGGCGTGACTGCGGCCAGTTTATCCAGATAATTCAGGAACCAACTGTAGTCCGCGAACATTTCAGAATAACCCATCCAGAAACCCTGATTGGTGATATTCTCACTGCCATAGGCGAAAATGGCACGCGCCTGCTTGATGGCGCGGGTAACTTCATCTTCGTTAACCAAATCATCCTGAATGCGTTTGATTTCATCATCCAACACGGATAAGGCTTCTTCAGGTACCCGTTGTGGATGGATTGTCATGGATATCGTGTACAGGAAGGGGTCAATCGTAGCCTGCGCCCCACCCCTTACACTGACAGTCAACTCCTTTTCGACCAGCGCACGATACAGGCGGGATGTCTTGTTAGAAATTCCACCACCGAACATGTTCAAGCTGCTCGGACCAGCCAGCAGACTATCTAGCACAGCTAACGGGAAGAAATCAGGATGGGATGCGTTTGGGAAACGGTAGCAGACCTGGACAAAGGTGGTTTCGCCGGGGCCTTCTACGGAAAGGCGGACTTCTCCTTTCTGCTCAGGTTCCTGACGCTCCAGACGCGGTGGCTCATCTCCCGCTGGAATTGGCTCATACAATTCTTTGATTCGATCCAGCATCTGATCAGTTTCGAAATCACCTGAAACAGCTATCACAGCATTGTTGGGAATGTAGAAAGTTTTGTAATGATCAAAGAGATCGTCGCGTGTCATAGAACGTAGATCGGCCATGTCGCCGATGACTTCATGATGGTAGGCATGCACACGGAAGGCCGCGCCCTGCACAGCTTCGCCAAGCTGGAAATGCGGCTCGTTTTCGTGGCCTTCGCGCTCCGAGATGATAACTGTGCGCTCGGAAGCGACTTCTTCTTCGTCAAACACGCTGTTGATCATACGATCCGCTTCGAGACGCAGGCCCAGATCAATTTTGTCGGCAGGCATGGTCTCGAAGTAAGTTGTCCAGTCGAGATACGTGAAAGCGTTCCACATGCCACCCTCGCGTGAGATGGCTTTATCAAGTATGTTGGCCGGGAACTGGGGCGTGCCTTTGAATTGCATGTGCTCCACCCAGTGCGAGATACCCGTGCGGCCATTGACTTCGTCGCGCGAGCCAACACGGTACCACACCCAGGAGGAGATCAGCGGCGCGGTATGAATTTCCTTGAGCAAAACCTTCATACCGTTGGACAGAGTGGTTTGAGTGTTCGTTTCGGTCATAAAGCTCCAGATGGTTCAGAATAAGTAAAACTTACGGACAGAGTGGTTGTTCATCCAAACTTGTGGCCATAGGCTCTACAAGGCAATAATAAGGCCGGATGACTTCCTGCAAGCCGACGAAAGGTGTGTGCAGGTCGGTCTCATCCAAGGCAATATCAACCGGCACGATTAGGCTGACAGGAACTTGTTTGTCTACCGGTACGGTCAAATTCAGATTGATGGGTAGCACTGTCCCGGCAGGCAGAACAATATTGGTTGGTGCTCTAACGATCCCAAGACCTCCGGTCTGCAAGGTGACGAGCGCACCGTTGATACTCACATCTTCACTGAGCACCACATCTGTTTGCTCACTAATTGAAAGATCAAATTGTACTGGGATTTCGGGGTTGACTTTAATTTCAGTGACAATATGAGCATCATCCATCAGCTCAAAATTGGTATACAAACCACCCAACACATCTGACCCAATGGCCATCGGATCGATTTGTAAGGAGCCCAACAATGGAAAAACAGCCAGCAGGATTGCGATCAGGACTGCATTGACGATCAGCGACAGGCAGCCTGTTACCGTCCAAAACGGTGGGCCAAATACCCAGGTTTTTTTCGGTGGAACAGGACTGGGCGCCGGTTGAAGCGTTTTAGTTTCAGTGGCGGCCGGGGATGGGTTTGTCGGTGGCGGGGATGCCGGTGGTTGTTTGGTTGCACGTGGCAGCCGATCCAAAGGCGAATCATCCACACTATCGTACAAAATCTTTCGCATCCGGTTACTGGGGTCATTATTCCTGTTATCGTTCATGGTTCCTCCTGGAAAACAAGCGGTGCTTAATCTTAGCATAGATATGCAAAACCAATTCGATTTTCTTGCCTGTATAATTACATAAAAAGCGCAACAAACTTGAACAGGGCTAGAGCTTAGTAAAGTTGAATTATGGAAAAAGTGCAACTCACTTGAGTAGAAGTTTTCTCAATACACTTTCAACATTGAAGTGCGTTGCACTTGTAAGAATTAACTTACAGAGCCCTAGAGAATGGACCGCTGGTACCCAAAATGGAAGATTTTCTTGCCCGGCGCTCGCTTTGCGCATATAATTTGACAGGTTTTATCTAAATAATTCTCGCACTGAAGGAGGATATGTGTGACCAATCAATATCTTGCAGCCGTTGTCGGCGCCGGCCCGGCCGGTCTGTTTGGAGCGCGCGAACTCGCCAGGCAAGGCGCGCAAGTAGTACTCTTCAACCGTGATATCAAACCAGGCGGCCTGGCCGAATACGGTATATACCCGACAAAACACACAATGAAAGTCGGGCTGCGCAAGCAGTTCAACCAGGTGCTTGAGCATCCCAACATCGATTACTTCGGCAATATCAGCATCGGCACCAATGGCGATCTGAGCCTGGATGACTTGCGCAATCTCGGTTTCCAGGCCATCCTGGTCACGGCCGGGGCACAGGGCGCGAAATGGCTTGGCTTGCCCGGCGAAGACCTGAAAGGCGTGTACCAGGCCAAGGATGTGGTCTACTTTTACAACAAACTACCCCCCAACAGCCAGAAGAGTACCGCTTTGGGAAACGCTGCGCCATCGTCGGCGCTGGCAATGTGATGATAGATATCGCCCGTTACCTGATCCGCCAGGAGAAAGTGGACGAAGTCATCGCCGTAGTGCGACGCGGGCCTGCTGAAGTCAAATTCGATAAGAAAGAAATGGAATACGTGATCGCCAACCTGGATCAGGAAGCACTGGATACAGAAATCGCCCGCGTCAGCCAATCATGGAAGCGGTCAACCAGGACCCGGAAGCTGCTCGGGCTACGATTACTGGAAGCCTTGCCCAAAGCCTACCCAATGTATCGGATACACGTTTCCGTTTCGAATTTTTGAGCTCACCCATCCAGATGCTGGGTGAGAACGGGCTGCTGACCCAACTCGAGATCGAAGACACTACACTCATCCTGAAAGATGGCGATACCAAAGCGCGCGGAACTGGGAACAAACGCATCCTTGATGTGGAAACCGTCATCTTCGCCATCGGCGACAAAGTGGACGAGAGTTTCGGCCTGCCAACCGAATGGAACGAGTTCGTGAAGAACGAGAATCCACTTTATCCAGTAGACGGAAATTCCTATGAAGCATTTGATCCGCAGACTGACAAGCCAATCGAAGGGATTTTCGTCGGAGGCTGGTCGCGCAAGGCCAGTGACGGACTGGTCGGTTATGCCCGCAAAGATGGCATCAACGCAGCCAAGGCTGTCTGGAGTTACTTGCAAACCAAAGATGCGGATGATTCAGAGTTCGACACGTCAAATCGAAAATACGAAGTTTGTCAAAACCGGCTGTAACCAAAGAAGATATCCAACGACTTGAAGCCGTAGAAGCAGAGGAAGCCCAAAAGCGCGGACTTGAAGAGTTCAAATTCGCCAGCAACGAAGATATGCTGCGCGCGATGGGATTGACTGTCACCGCATAAACATAAGCTTCATCCTCCCCTCTCCCCAAAAAGGAGAGGGGTTATTATATGGGTATGTTCAAACAAGACCTGACCTTCTCGCTCCCATACATGAACGCCGCCGGGACCCTGGGATTCGCACCTGACTATCGCGCGCCCGTGCCCTGGGATTAATTTGGCGCGTTCGTGACCAATCCGATTTCGCTGCGCGCTCGAAAGCCAACAGAAAATCCTGCACTGATCGAATACCCCGGCGGGTTCCTGCTGCACACGGGATTGCCCAATCCCGGCTTGACGGCTGCGATCAAAAAATATGCCCGTCGCTGGGCGGACTCGCGCCTGCCGATCATCGTCCATCTGATGGCCGACACCCCGGAAGAGACAGCGCACATGGTGCAGATGCTGGAGGAGTTAGAGAACATCGTCGCGGTAGAGCTGGGATTTCCTCCCCTTTTGTCCGATGACTTCATTCTGTCGACCGTTGAGATGTGCCTGGGGGAGTTGCCTTTGATCGTCAGCCTGCCAGCAGAGCAGGTGCTTTCGCTAGGGCCGCGCGTTATACAAGCAGGCGCGGCAGCCATCAGCCTGGGGGCGCCGCGAGGGATGATCGTGCTGAAAGACGGTCAGCAGGTGACGGGTCGATTGAACGGTGCGGCGGTTATTTCCACAGAGCGCTGTTGACCGTTCGAGATGCAGTCCAGGCAAATATCCCTATCATCGGCGCAGGAGGTGTCGGATCCAAAGAAAACGCCGACGCGATGCTCTCGGTCGGCGCGCTGGCTGTGCAGGTGGATGCCAGTTTGTGGAAGGGGGATATTAGCGCTTTGGGCTCCAAAACCATGACGGGGATCTTACGGTGCGAGGCTCTCTGCTTATATGCCACATAGCCCTCATAATACGAAACTGCCAAATCCCAGTACCGTTCATGTTCCTCGCCCTCTGTTTCACGGGCGATATATATACTTTTTACCCCATCTTTTTTGACCGCGCACTCTGGGTTGGCCTTGAGATTGTAGTACCAGGCGGGATTGATGTTCTCTCCCAAAATTTGAAGCAATCAGGGCAAATTTGTCGCCATCTGGGTAGTCCAGCCGACGGAAGGTACGTTGTAGTCCGCTTTTTGCACCGGTGGTGGTTAGTTCGATCATCGGTAAGCCGGAGCATCGCGTGAAGTCCAAACGTCCGCCAGTAAGTTTTAGGAGAAGTGCATCAGCATGATGCAAAAGACGGTGCCACAATAGCTGTGACAGGGCGTCGTCATCAGGAAGCGCTGAAAAGCACGCTGCCAGGCGGAGAATTTACTACTTTCATTTTTCCAACCAGATCGTCACCGGCCCATCGTTGTTGATCTCGACCAGCATATGCGCGCCAAACTGACCTGTTTGCGTCGGGACGCCATGTCCGCGCAACAGTTCGGCAAAATGGCCGACCAGCGGCTCGGCCATCTCCGGGGCCCCGGCATAGACAAACGAAGGACGCCGTCCCTTGCGGGTATCAGCATACAGCGTGAACTGTGAAACCACGATGGCTTCTCCCCCTACATCCAAAATCGACAGATTGGTCTTGCCCGCCTTCGTCCTCGAAGATGCGCAGGTTGGCGATCTTTTCGGCTAAATAAACAGCCTGTTCTTCTCCATCCTCCTGACCAATACCCAGCAAAATGACCAGTCCACGCCCGATCTGGGCGATGGTCTGGTCATCGACGGTGACTTTGCCTGAACTTACTCGTTGGAGTAATGCGCTCATGATCTTCCAACACAAAGGACGCAAAGGATCCAAGGAAAACCTTCGCCTTGCGCCTTCGGTTTAATTCATTCCGGCAACCCAATCGCCTCGCGAACTTCTTCCATCACGCCCTCGGCAATCGCGCCTGCACGGTCGGCGCCGTCGTGCAAGATATCCCAAACTGTATGCGGATTCTGGTCGATCTCGGCGCGTTTGGCGCGGAAGGGTTCCAGGTGTTTGTTCAGGTTGGCGGCGAAGCGCTTCTTGCAATCTACGCAGCCGATGCCTGCCCGGCGGCATTCCACGTTAATCATCTCAACTTCATCTTCCGGCGAGAAGATCTTGTGCAGCGAGTAGACATTGCACACGTCCGGGTCGCCAGGATCGTCGCGGCGCAAACGCTGCGGGTCGGTGACCATCTGCATCACGCGCTTCTGAGTTTCTTCGGGTGTGGAAGCAAGCTCGATGTGGTTATCGAGGCTCTTGCTCATCTTGTCCTTGCCATCGATGCCAATCACCTTGGGCACTTCTGTATGCTTGGCCTGCGGTTCGATCAGAACGTCCGTGTTGTAGCGGTAGTTGAAAGAGCGTACAGTTTCACGGGCGAATTCCAGATGCGGGGCCTGGTCCACACCCACCGGCACCAGCATCTGCTTTGTAGAGTACGATGTCGGCGGTCATCAAAACGGGATAGCCCACCAGTCCGTAATTGACGTTGTTGGGGTTCTGCTTGATCTTCTCTTTGAAGGTCGGCAGTTCGGTCAACTTCCCCAGCGGCGTGACCATCGAGAGCAGGGTGTGCAATTCCATCACTTCCGGCACATGCGACTGGACGAAGACGATCGACTCTTCCGGGCGGATGCCGGCTGCCAGCCAGTCGAGCGCCATTTCATAGGTGTTCTGTTTCAGGTCTGCGGTGGTCTCGACCGTGGTCAGGGCATGGATATCGACGATGCAGTAGATGCAGTCATAATCATCCTGGAGCGCGACGTAGTTGCGGATCGCACCCAGATAATTGCCTAAATGTTGACGCCCGGTGGGGCGGGCGCCGGAAAAAACGCGTCCTTTCTTGGACATTGAACCTGCCTCCGTTATATGGATAATTTCAATCGGACAAGCCGAAAAACTCACCGCGAAACTCGCCAAGAACGCGAAGATTTTATAAGTTTTTCGTTGCGGCCTTTGCGCGCTTCGCGGTTCAAATACTAACCGCTAAGCGCCTTACGAACCAACCCAACCACCTCGCCCGGTTCGGCGTGACGATTGGTCTGTAGTTTGGAATAGACCAGGATATCACCAACTGTGACCTCGAATTTGCCGCCATCTGATGGGACCAAAACGAGATTGCCAATATCATATTCAAAGTTTTTCAGTAAATCGGTTGCCAGGCCAACGGCCCGGTCGGTATAGTGTCAAACTGCGCAGTAGACGATTTCGATGTTTACCATTATAAGTTGTACCCTCCGAGTAAATCACCGTTGGTCGAGTACCGTGAAACGGAGTACACTTGCACCGCACTGCGTTTGGTGCAGCGCAGGTGTCGAGACCAACAGCAGTTATGAAATTCAAATTATGGTCTCGATACGGCGGCGGGTAACCCTCGCCGCCTACTCGACCATCAGTGTGAATTTGTTAGAAAATTATAACATGCGACTTTCCTGCCCTTGCAGCATCTAAACTGTAGGACTATAATCGCGCGTGGTATTGTCCCGCAACAACAATTCAATAAAATATGTAGTAGCGGGATTGTAAGGAGTAAGAAAAGCTATGCCAGTTTATGCTTATCGTTGTGAATCCTGCGGGGTTCAATTTGAACGACATCAATCATTCAGCGACAATCCCCTCAAGCGCTGTCCGGAATGCAATAAGAACAGTTTACGCAAGGTGATTGGACCAGTGGGAATCGTCTTTAAGGGTTCCGGCTTCTATGCCACCGACAACAGATCGACTAAAGGGCTGGATCGACCAAAGAGCGAGACCGAAAGCAAATCGTCTGAGAAATCTGAGAGTAAGACCAAAACCGAAAGCGCGAAAAAAGAAAGCAAGAGTGGCGATAAAAAAGAGTAAGTGAAAGTAATAAGTAAAAAGTAACTGCGTCTGAAATTCAGGCGCAGTTTTTGTTTACCACAGTTTTGATTTAGAATTTTTATTTGTAGAACAACTCCAACCCATCGATCAATTTTTTGAACAGCTTCCCAAGCTCCCTATCATCATAACATTATAGTAAATCACGGCAGGTCTTCGCAGGCACTGCCATCATGGTCATTATCCAGTCGATGGATGTCGCCATATCCGCTAGTATTGCAATAGTCAAAACACGCCTGGGCGCTGGCACGGGTCGAGAAATCGGAGCAATTGTACAGGTTCCCGCTGCACGAGCAGGCAGGGGCAGCGCCAGCCGAAGCGCCTTCTGGGTATAGGTGTCGAAGGTGGAGGATTGCCCCAAATTCCCAAATTCCAGTAAGCGGCTTGCTCTTCTGCTTCCTGAAATTCCGGGATACAGGCCACATCCGGGGGAAAGCTGGCTCACGTTGGCATAGCCCTGGGCAACCAGTTCGTAGTTCACGAAGATCCCGTCCGCGATAACGTAGCGCAGCAAGCGGCCAAATCTATCCGTTTCAGAAACATCTTTGAACAGAGCCACAGTTTTGCCACCCACAAGTTCCCTGTTTTTCGCCGTAGCTTCGGGCCCGAAGGGTTCGATCTGGGTCGTGTTTTCAGGGGTGTCCATCCCAATGTAACGCACGGAATAGGCCTCGCCATCCTGGTCGAGTACTACGACGATGGTGTCGCCATCAACAACGTCAATCACTCTGCCAGTCTCAGGGGGATTGTCAGGGATGCAAGAGTTCGCCGGTCACTGGGATGGCTACGCTGTCAGTTGTGGGGATTGGGAGCAGTATATCCGTAGGTAGAACTTGCGTATTGGTTGCTGTCGGAAAAGGGGTAAACATAGTCTCGGCGGTGGGGCTGTAAGCCGATTCCACTTCCAGGTTTACCGACTGGGTAGCACGGGAGTCGGTACTGGTCATTGCGTTGGCATCTGCGGAAGTGAACAACCCTCCAAACACGGATAGTATGAATGCTCCCCCACAAAGAACCATAGCAACATCTACGACGATCAGGCATCCGCGGGGTAGTTTGGAAGTTTTTTGATTTGACATGTTTCCCAGCCCAACAAAATAGATTTAGGAGTTACGCTGTTGAATGGAGGAGCCCCGAAAATAAGGGGTGCGGCGCACGCACCTATCGGTATCTTTTTGTGGATTGCATAAGTCCTAAGATTATTAATGTGAGTATATAACAAAAATACCCTTTCGCAATAGGTGAAAAGGGTAATTAAAGATGACTGCCACTTTAGCATTCAACTTGCAAAATTCATTACTCTTTCAGGGTTATACGGATTTGGTATTTCATACCGATCCAAAAACATGATCCTGTTTACAGGTACGTAATTTTGGCCGATAGATATATTCAAAATAACCGTGTGCGCGTTGTATTTCTCCAAGTGCGGGAAAGGGTCCACCCTGAATGTCCCGTCATCAAGCCGTTCAAAATGACTGATGGTCGCCCGCTGCAGCAGGTCTGGTCGCGTCTCTACATTCACTTCGTTGATGTCAGGAGGAGACTGCGAACCATCCAATAACTCAAAAGGGTACAAATCCTGACCACCCTTGCGGATTTTCTCCCCTGTGATCCGGATAATGTTTCCACCGGCCAGCAAGCCGTCATGCGCAATGTAATCATGGCCTTTGTTTCTGTTTTCGCCTGTGATCACTTCCCAATGCGTTTCCGGACCATGACGATTTGTGACCATCTCCGTGCCCTTGATTAGCCACAACCAGGCCTTGTGCATATCCCGCTTCTGTTCTTTATTCAGCTTGCTCTCGTCAAAATGGCCGAAAGCGCAATAGATCAGGTTCCGATACCAGTACCATTGCCATTCAGGAGTCAGCGACACAAATTTATCTTTTCGATAGGTTGTGATTGTTTCAGGTCTGGCTATCTTTTTAGGATGGGTTCGATGTTTATGATCGTGGTCCCACACCCCTTCAAGCTGGTAATCGTGCAGGCAAAATGCCCATCGGCCGTTAGAAAGCGTCGCGAAGGTTTCTGCTCCGCAGGCAGCCAGCAAAGTTCCTCCGGCAAGTGTGCCAGACAATTTGAGAAAATCACGGCGAGTGAGATGAGGGTGAGAATTAGATAACATAAGGTTGTACTCAAAACCCCTATGTCAAAGTATATATTAAAAACCCCGCGACCGCGGGGTAAAAGTACTAAGGGGTGACAGTCATTTGAGAAATGACTGTCTCTTGTTAAAAAGCCATTTTCCCATCAAATACGCATCTATTGCCTTTGCTGCTTTTATTCCCGCAGCCATGGCATCACCTACGATGGCAGGGCCGGTCACGCAGTCGCCGCCGGAGAAGACACCCTCGCGCGTGGTAGCGCCGGTCTCTTCATCCACAACCTTGATCAAGCCCCAATTATGAGTTTCCAGGTCTGGCGTAGTATCACCGATTACTGGATCGGGCCAATAGCCCAGCGCCAATATGGCTGTATCAGCCGGCACACTGAAATTTGATCCTTCAATGGGAACAGGCCGGCGGCGGCCAGAATCGTCCGGCTCACCCAGTTCCATTTCAAGGCACTCCACAGCCGCCAGGTGACCATCTTCCCCGGCGATGAACTGGATCGGCTGAGTCAAATAGCGATATTTGGCACCCTCTTCCACCGCCATCTCGCGATCTTTTTTACCACCGGGCATCTCAGCTATTGTGCGACGATACAGGCAGGTGACCTCATCCGCACCCATACGCAGCGCCGTTCGCAGGCAATCCGAGGCCGTGTCGCCGCCACCGATCACCACCACACGTTTGCCAACCCTTAGCGGCTCATTTTTGTCCGCGGACAGGTATTTCTGATCTACATTGCCGCGGATCAGGAAATCTGTGAACTCGTAGACACCGGGCAGATCGGTCCCGGGAGTTTTTTCCATTTTTGCATCAATCCCAACTCCAACTCCCAGGAAAACTGCTTCGAATCCTTCGGCAAATAAATCGTCGATAGATTTGTCCCTGCCAATAAAAGTCTCACCGACAAACTTGATTCCCGCATTCTCAAGGTCAGCCCATTTGTCCCAAACCACATTCTTCGGCAATTTGAAGTTGGGGATGCCGTAGATCAACAGGCCGCCAGGGGCCGGCTTGGCATCAAAAACAGTGATCTCATGCCCCTGCCCCACCAGCTTTTCAGCAACGGCCAGCCCAGCCGGCCCGGCTCCCACCACGGCAACTTTTTTACCGGTCTTTTCCCCGACAGGAATTTGATAAGGTTGGTTTTCCCGTTCGTAGTCCAGAACGAAGGCTTCCAGCGCACCAGTCAAAACAGGCTCTCCACGCTTGTTGCGCGGGCAGGCGCCCTGGCAAAGCTGTTCGTGAGGGCAAACACGTCCGCAAATTGCTGGCAGTGTACTGGTTTGATGGTAGATTTGGGCAGCCTCAAGAAAGTTTCCATTCTCGATCAGCCACATGGCTGTTGGAATATCATTATGAGCCGGGCAAGCCTGCACACAGGCAGAAGGATCGGGGCACTGGATACAGCGACTCGCTTCCTTCATCGCACGTTCAGCATCAAATGGGATGACCACATCATCAAAATCATGAATTCGCTCTTCAGCTGGGCGCAAGTTCAAATCATGAAAGGGAATCTGCATCCGCGCCTTACGATCAACTTTGAGAGGCCTATCCGTATTAACTGCCATCACATCCTCCTGGCTTTATTTGTGAAAAAAAGAACAAATCTTAATCTTATGATACAAAAGTGAGCGCCCTCCCACAAGCACTAATGTCACGAACGCAGACGACATTCGTCACTTTTAGGAATAGAAAAACCCCGCTCACGCGGGGTAGTGCTCCTCACCTTGGACTCGAACCAAGAACCTAGCGGTTAACAGCCGCTCGCTCTGCCAATTGAGCTAGTGAGGAAGGCGAGCAAGATTATAAGAGGAAGGAGAGGGAGTGTCAAGTTAAATATAAAATTCCGTATTTCTTTTGTCTAATTATGTTATTGTAGAAATTAGCGATCGACATCTGATAACTTATCCAGGATTTCATCTCGCATTCGCAACGCTTCTGTCGGGCGCGATGAGAATAAGTCATTCATTTCTTCGGGGTCACGATCCAGGTCGTAAAACTCAAAGTTTTGATGCTCAGGATATTTATAATATGTCATTCGGTAGCGCTCTTTCGTTAATGAAACGGAAAGTTTCGCAAGCTTCTCAAACACAGAGTTTTCCTTCGCGTCAATCGCAAAAACACTCCTGGATACATCTTCCATCCCCCCTAACCTGGGCAGCACTTGCCCTTCGACCCACTCAGGGCGTGGAAGGCCTGTCAACTGAGCCAAAGTGGGCAAAATATCTACGCTGCTTGTGTTAGTGTACACATCCTCGCGCCTTTGCTGCCCCGGGCGAGAAATGATCAAAGGCACTCGGATGAGTGGATCATAAATAAGCGGTGTCCAATGTCCCTGTTCACCTCGCTCAAACATCTCGCCGTGATCTGATGTAATAATGATATAACTGTTCTCTCGCAGTCCCGATTTCATCTAAAAATTCAAATAAGCGACCAAGTTCAAAATCCCAACTGGCAAGGAATTCGTCATATAAGCGGCGATTCCGCGCGGTTTTATCATAATCATCCTTTTCAACAGCTAACGGATGTATACCTTTATTTACAGGTTGCCAGCTATCTCGGAACTTACCATAAAATTTTGTCTTGGGCCGATAAGGCTCGTGGGGAGGAAAGAAGTGCATGTAACCCAAAAATGGGGGGGCTAAATCCGTCAGTGTTGCTACTGTACGAGCAACAACACTTTCAAGTAAAAACAAAGAATTTATGGCACTGGGCAACCCTTTTGGGTAATAAGGCAGGTACTTCTCATTAATTACCTTCTCGTTATACAAACTCCTGGCACGAAGCATGGGGCCTATAAAAAGCGAAGAGTCGTTTCTAAGAGAAGCGACGATAGATTTTACAATTCCAATAGAATAAATTGGCGAATCATAAGACGAGCGGTTATAGATATTGTAAGCCCCAGATGGAACATGAACATCGATATATTTCTCGATTTGTTCGAGAATTTGGTCAGCAGCATTATTTTGAGAATAACCCAACTTAGTTGGGAATATCCCTTCAAGCATAGAAAACATTTGATGCTCAATGTGGGAGTTTGCAATTGAATTTCCTAGCTGAAACGCGCGATGTGACCATGGATATAAACCCGTAAGGATCGAGGCCACTCCCGGCGAGGTAAAAGTTCCAGCTGAAATGTGGTTATGGTAAACAATAGCTCGTTCAGCAAATTTTTCAAGGTTGGGCATAGTTGCCCGTGGATAACCATACAAGGACACATTGCTCGCAGACCAAGCATCAAAAATTAAAATAAGGATATTTGGGATATTTTCTTGCTTTGAAAAACGATCGCCAATTTTCAGTAAAGGGTTCGACAGCCAAGCTGCAGGCACAAAAGATGCCAATTTCAGGAAATCCCTGCGCGACATTTTCCTTTGATGTCTAACCATAATTCACCACACTTTTTAGAAGTAACACTAAAAATCCAACAACACCTAACGGAACATATAGCCACAAGAAAACTGCAATACGGTCTTCAATAAAAAGCACAATGCGCTGTAATGGTTCTACATAATGAAATAATATCAGCAAGAACACCCAAGTTACGAAGAAAATTGTTCCACCAAAATAAAGGGTGTCCATTGATGGGAAGTAATCGTCGTGAGCAAATATCCTTCGAACCCACACCATCAATCCAGTTAGCAGAACAATCGTTACAAAGCCTTTGTACAAAAAACCATCTCGGAACCATTTCACTGGTAATAAC
Source organism: uncultured Chloroflexia bacterium (assembly GCA_963791785.1). Taxonomy (GTDB): domain Bacteria; phylum Chloroflexota; class Anaerolineae; order Anaerolineales; family Villigracilaceae; genus JAABUE01. The sequence continues at coordinate 78,368 of CAWBTW010000016.1, forward strand.
AAACTTAGAACCAGGACACCTAAAGTTATTACTAGGCTTTCAATTAAAGCGGCAGCTGCCAAAGTCAGAAAAAGTAAAACAATATCCACCCAGTACGTATTCAATAAATGAGAAGGCAAGTCATATAAAAATTTCCAAATTGACCAACTAAACACAAGAAATACGATTACACCGAACACCAACTGCAGTTCAGTTTTATCCGGGAATCTTTTTTTATTATGCGACCGATCAAACGCATTTCATTTCTCTATGCAATAACACGATTTCATCATAGTAATAAACGTAAATTTACAGCCAACTCCCCACAGAAAATTCTTTTCAGCATCCAATTGTCTGTCCATATTCATTGCACTAATAAAAATGTAATCCTTAGAAAATCGGGGAAATATACAAATCAATACATCCACATTTAGCGAAATTTCTATCTTCTATATCAAGAACCATTGAATATAATAGTAGCCAATTACAGCCGCCCAAAGCCAAGAATCAAGACGATCAAATGCGCCGCCATGTCCGGGGATGAGAGTACTTAAATCCTTGATGCCAGCCGGACGCTTAAATGAACTCTCACCCAAATCCCCCAACGGGGCAATCACGCTCAAGATCAATCCTAAAGTTGCTCCCTGCCAGATAGTGATATCCAGTGGGCCCCATCCTAAAGGCGAATACGCAAAAGCGAAGAAACCGCCGTACACAGTTCCCGTAATGACGCCTGCCCAGTAGCCTTCCCAACTCTTTCTGGGACTAAGGCGCGGCGCCAATTTGTGACGCCCATATGCCCGGCCGATGCTGTACGCGCTTAAGTCAGCCATCCAGACGGAAGGCAGAACCAGAAAAAACCACCAGCCGCCATTCGGGAGATTACGCAAATCAAGTAGATAAGCTCCTACCCAGCCTAGATAAGCCAAACCACCGACAGTGGCGGCAAAATCAAATTGGGCTTTTTCACGACCGCGTTCATAAGCGATGGCATGATAACCGAGGGCTATAAGCAATAAGACAGCGAGCAGTCCACCCGCAAATTGCGGATAAAAGGATCGTGAAACCAATATCAAGAAAACACCCCCAACGGTTATCCATGTTGAAGGTTCAACCTGGACTGCGCGAAACAATACCGTGTACTCATAGGCAGCCATCACAATAAAAAATCCCAGGAAAATAAAAAATGGAACTCCCCCAAAAAGTAAAGCTGGCATACCAACTGCCAGCAAGATCAATGCAGTAACGAGTTCTTCTAACCATGCACTTTGCCCACCGCTTCCGTTACTCCGCCGTAGCGACGGTCACGCTGAGCGAACGCATCCAAGGCACGGTGGTATTCCTCCTTGTTGAAATCAGGCCAATAAGTCGGCGTGATGTACCATTCTGAATAAGCAGCCTGCCAGATTAAAAAGTTGCTGACCCGTAACTCACCGGAAGTGCGGATGATCAAATCCGGGTCCGGCACTCCAGCCGTGTACATATATTTGCTTACTAATTCGTCATCGACTTCGTCTGCCGAAACACCTTCATCGATCATGTGCTGGATGGCGTTGACAATTTCGTCTCTGCCCCCATAATTGAACGCGACATTCAGCACCAACTGTTCGTTATCTTTGGTCAATTCGATCGCTTTCAGGACCTTAGCCTGTATCTTGGGATCCAGGCGCTCCAGACGCCCGATATGCCGCAACTGCACGCCCTCCTTGTGTAACTCAGCCAATTCTTTATCAATCACATCTTCAAGGATGCGCATCAGTCCCTGCACCTCTTCCGGTGGTCTGCCCCAGTTTTCGGTTGAAAAGGCATAAATGGTCAGATATTTGACTCTAAATTCAACCGAAGCACGGATGATGCGGCGCAGGTTTTCGGTCCCGGCGCGATGGCCGGCCAAACGTGGCAGGCCACGCGAAATTGCCCAACGACCATTGCCATCCATAATAATGGCAACGTGAAGAGGAATCTTATCAGCAGGTAAGGCAGGCAGGGGATTCGTCATTCTGGCAGTAACAACTTTATGGAGCTAGACTTCCATGATCTCTTTTTCTTTTTCCTGACCATGCTCGTTTATGCTCTCTACAAAACGATCAGTCAGTTTTTGGAGATCATCTTCTCCGCGTTTCAGTTCATCTTCAGAGATCAACTTTTCTTTTTCAAAATCGCGCATGTCATTTTGCGTATCACGGCGAACGTTGCGCACAGCAACGCGGGCTTCTTCCAGGCGAGCGTTCACCACTTTCACCAATTCAATCCTTCTCTCCTCATTTAAGGGGGGCAGGTTCAGGTGTATGGCTTTGCCGTCATTGTTGGGAGTCAGGCCCAGGTCCGAGGCAAGAATCGCGCGTTCCACATCCTTGAGGGAAGATGCGTCGAAGGGTTTGATCAGCAGAGAACGCGGCTCCGGAACGCTGATCGAGGCCAGCTGCATGAGGGGAGTGGGTGTATCATAATAGATGACGGAGAGTTTCTCCACCAAGGCAGGCGTGGCTCGTCCCGTTCGGATGACAGCCAGGTCATTTTCCAGGGATTGGATTGCGCCGTTCATACGAACTTCGGCTTCTTTAAGGATGTCTTTTATCACCTTGGCCTCCTGAGAAATAAGACAATTTATTCTTTATAAGGATACCCCAAAACGCCGAAATTTGCTACGTGAAATGCGAAGGTGAGAGATTTTCCATAGCGTTTGAGAGACTCTCAACGAAAAAAGGAGAGGCCAGGCTCTCCTTTTTGGATCAATCGAATATAGTTCAGCACATTCTTCTAAGCACTAACCAGAGTTCCTACCTTTTCTCCCATGAGCGCGCGTTTGAGTGCTTGAGAATCCCACAGATTGAGCACCAAAATTGGAAGTTCGTTTTCCATACAAAGAGATACCGCCGTGCTATCCATTACTGCCAAGCGGCGATTGAGCACTTCGATGTATTCGAGCTGGTCAAATTTCTTCGCATCCGGGTTCTTTTTGGGGTCATCATCATAGACACCGTCCACTTTGGTGGCTTTAATAACCACATCGGCATCAATTTCCATTGCGCGCAAGGCTGCAGCTGTATCTGTTGAAAAATATGGATTCCCAGTCCCAGCGCTAAATATGACTACACGACCTTTTTCGAGGTGGCGGATAGCACGCCGCCGGATATAAGGCTCGGCAACAGACCGCATCTCAATAGCAGATTGAACACGCGTATACACGCCAGCGCGTTCGAGCGCATCCATCAAGGCCATGGCGTTCATAACGGTGGCAAGCATACCCATATAATCTGCTGTGGCGCGATCCATACCGTGATCCAGGCCCTGCTTGCCCCGCCAAATGTTGCCTGCCCCAATAACAACAGCCACTTCAACTCCCATCTCATGGATTTCTTTGATGCGGCTGGCGATGGCTTCCGTTTCAGAGACGTCTATCCCGAATTCTGTTGACCCGGATAACGCCTCCCCACTGAGCTTGAGCAGGATACGATCATATTTCATTTCACTCATGGACAACTCCCTTTGCAATCTATCACGAGATAAAATAAAAGGCCAACCCGAAGGTTGGCCTGATGACTACTCGTCAAGATTCTCACCCAGCTCCCAGCGTTGGAAGCGGCTGACAACGATATTTTCACCTGTTTTACCGACGGTTTGCTGCACGAGTTTTTCGATGTTCAATAAATCGTCGCGGATGTAGGTCTGACGTAGCAGAACAACTTCATCCTTGAATTTCTCAACTCGTCCGGCAACGATCTTATCCATGACAGCCTCAGGTTTGCCTTCTTCTATAGCGCGCGCGCGGGCAATTCCCGCTTCGTGTTCCAGAACCTCGGCCGGGATCTCGTCTTCTTTGACATACTGCGGCGCCGCAGCAGCAATCTGCAAAGCGATTTCGTGCGCCAGGGTACGGAAATCTTCTCCACGGGCCACAAAATCGGTCTCACAGTTAACTTCAACCATAACACCTACACGGCCTTCGCCATGCGAGTACAGTTCGACAATACCCTGGGATGCAATGCGGCCTGCGCGCTTGGCGGCAGTTGCAACGCCTTTCTCTCGCAGGTAGTCGACGGCTTTATCGAAATCGCCATCTGCCTCTGTCAGGGCTTTACGGCAATCCAATATGCCTACGCCGGTTGCATCACGCAACTCCTTGATCATTTCAGTCGTAATTTCCATATCTTAATCCTCGTGTGGATGTAAATTATTCAGCCTTGTCTTCAGACTTTTTTGCATCTTCTTCCGCTGCATCATCTTTTGCATCTTCCTTCGGGGCATCTTCTGCAGGGGAGTCTGCTTCAGCGGCTTCTTCTTTTTCTTCCTCTTCTACTTTCTTCGCTTCGACTTCTTCTACAGCGGGCGCTTCGGCGACTTTCTCTTTTTCTGTACGACCCCGGCTCTTAGCTTTCTCTTCTTCCTTTTCCTTTACTTTTTCTTTTACTTCTTCTTTTACTTCTTCTTCTTCTTCAACAGGCTTGCGACTGATGTTCAGCTTAGCCAATGTGGCCTCGCCAAGCAGGTCTTCTTCTTGAATATCCTGGTCATCGACTTCCACCACGCGGGTTGTTTTATCGGTAGCAGATATATCGGCGGCAGGCTGCGCGAGTTCTTCTTCCATCGCTTCATCTTCCTTGCGCGCGGCCTGACCTTCAAGCACAGCATCCGCTACTTTAGAGACCAGCAATTTGATCGCGCGGATCGCATCATCGTTTGAGGGGATGATATAGTCGATATCCAGCGGATTGCAGTTGGTGTCAACCATGGCTACGATAGGGATGTTGAGCAAATTGGCCTCGTGGACAGCCGCATCTTCACGGCCAACATCTACAACGAATAACATGTCGGGCAAGCCCTTCATGTTTCGGACACCGGAGAGGCGGCGCTCTAAACGAGCAATATCACGCTCAATGAGCAGGCCTTCCTTTTTGGTGAGCCGATTAATCTCGCCGCTATCACGCAGTTTCTCAAGGCGTTCGAGTTCCTGGACGCGCTGGTAAATCGTGGACCAGTTGGTGAGCGTGCCGCCCAACCAACGCTCGTTGACGTAAGGCATACCACAGCGGGCAGCTTCATCCATAATGGTCTCTTGCGCCTGACGTTTGGTGCCTACGAAGAGTATGGTGCCGCCTTCCGAAACCTTGTCTCGGATGAGGTTGTAAGCCTGGTTCAGCATCTTTACAGTCTGTTGCAGGTCAATGATATGAATACCGTTTCGCTCTGTGAAGATGAACGGTTTCATACGCGGGTCCCACTTGTTCGTGCGATGTCCAAAGTGGACGCCGCTTTCAAGCAGGGCTTTCATAGATATGATGGCCATCGGGAAACCTCCTTCGCGTTTGGCCTCCGCTCCGTTCAACCCGACCGGCAACCACGTCTTTCGTCCGTGGCACGCACCGGTCAGTCCGGGAGCGTGTGAGATTGGGACATCCGTTGCCTGTCCCTTGGCAGAATACGCCCCGCCCTTCTGGACGGGAGCGGCGAGATTATACCACAAAATATCGTGTGGGCATTTTAATTGACGATGGCGAAGCGCTATGATACAATCAGCGCCGCTCGCTACACGCCCCCATCGTCTAGCGGCCCAGGACGTAGCCCTCTCAAGGCTAAAACCGGGGTTCGAGTCCCCGTGGGGGCACTTTTTTGTTCGTTAGTAAAACAATAACGGTTGAGTGGGGTTAACTAAAAAGCAAACGCCCATTGCTTGGGCGTTTTATTATTTACATTATTACGCGGGGTTAGGCGTAGTTATTATTTTTCCCTTTATGGTTTTTCGGCTTCTACAATACAGTAAAAGGGTTCAATATCCAGTTTTTCACCAAATTGAATATATTCTGTCATTTTCAATCCACATTCTTTTAAGAATGATTCAACTGCCGCTTTAGGATCATCTGACATATCTATACCAAATTTCGCAGGCTCTCCCATACTTTCTATCAAACTCATGTTTCTTTTAGCAATAAATGAATATTCACCTAAACTGTATGCTTTGGAATAAAAGTCTTGAGCGATGATACTTCCGTCTGCACACAAATCAGCCATTTTCCTTAGTGTTTCTTTGACAATATCAGCTTCTAAATACAAAGAAACACTTTGCCAAAGGAACAAAGTCTTTTTTGTTTTTTCAAAACCAGCTTCTAATAGTCTATCAACCCAAGATTCGTTTGCATAATCGACTGGGATATAGGTGATCCAATCATGCTTTATACCTGCTTTTTTCAACGTTTCAACTTTAACATTGAGTGTATTAACCTGGTCGAGTTCAAAAACCTTTACTTTTTTCCCTTTTGTAAAATGCAAAGCTATTAGATCAAAGCCAGCCCCAGGAAGAACGATCTGCTCCATTTCATCAACATATTTTTCCATTATCCTGTCAAACGTGACCACTCGACTACCTGAAATGGCAGCCAAGTTTGCTTCATCTGGTTCAGCAACTTTTGAAAGCCTGGTTTTAAAACCAAATAACCGTTGGGAAATGATAAGAGCTCCCATTATCGTCCATAAACCAAAATGTGATTCACATGGAAACTTTTTAGTAAATGCAACAGAAAGGGGATCCGGTCTGGTATCAAGATAATGCATGAACCACCTGTATTGAAGCGCTTGACCTGCCGAGAAGGAGACACCCAGTTTCTTGCTATTTGCCATTTCCTTGTACAATCCAACTATTAGTCCAATAATGGCAAAAGGAATGAAGATTATTTAAATCGGTATATAAAGGATGATTTGAAATATCCTTTTGAAGATACTTAATATTTTTGGTAGCTGTTTTTTTGTTTGAATATCTGACATCTAAATATCTTTTTATTGTTATTACATTCCAGCATGAACTAACATACCAAAGGGTTCGAACCCCAGAGGCGGGCACAACGACCGCCTAAAGAGGTGTTTTTTTTACATTTCATAAAAAACAACATCTATCGAGTTACAATAGTAACATATGAACAAGATCACATTGATCGCTGTATTTTCTTTTGGACTGGAAGCCATCGTCAAGCGGGAGTTGCAGGGGCTGGGTTTTGACAATTTAACGGTAGCAAATGGAAAGGTCGAATTTGAAGCGACGCCGGAAGATATCCCAAAGGCAAACCTGTGGCTCAGGTGCGCTGACCGCGTGCTGTTGAAGATCGGGGAATTCAAAGCACTTACATTTGATGAATTATTCGAAGGCACCCAAGCCTTGCCCTGGGAAGACTGGATCACAAAAGATGGACAGTTTACCGTAACCGGAAAATCCGTCAACTCCACCCTGGGGAGTGTGCGAGCCTGCCAATCGATTGTCAAAAAAGCAGTTGTCGAAAGGCTCAAAGAGAAATACAAGACGGAGTGGTTTGAAGAAACAGGATCGGAATTCACCATACAAATCTCCATGCTTATGGACATTGCCACACTGACGATTGACACATCCGGTTCGGGACTCAATCGAAGAGGCTACCGTCAAAAAACCGGGGAAGCCGCTCTCAAAGAGACCCTTGCTGCGGCGCTTGTGCAACTCAGCTTCTGGAACAAAGACCGGCTGCTGATTGACCCCATGTGCGGTTCCGGGACCATCCTGATCGAAGCCGCGCTGATCGGCAGAAACATCGCTCCGGGCTTGAACAGGAATTTTGCATCCGAGCGCTGGCCTTCCATCCCGCAAAGAGTATGGGATGAAACCAGAAGGCGGGCAAAGGAATTAATTGATAAAAAGTTTGAAATGCAAATCTATGGCTACGATATTGACCCGGCTGTGATCGAAGCCAGTAAAACCAATGCAAGGAAAGCGGGTGTTGGAGCTGATATCGTTTTTGAACAAAAAGATATAAAAGACCTATGGATCGACACACAATACGGTATCATCATCTCCAATCCCCCATATGGAATAAAGCTCGGAGAATATCGAGAGCTAAACGAAATTTACATTTCCATTCATAAAACCTTTAGAAAGAAAACCGGATGGTCCGTTTACATTTTGACGGCTGACAAAAAGTTTCCAGATTATTTCAAACGCGCCAAACCAGATAAGGTGCGAAAATTGTATAACGGCCCGCTTGAAGTGAATTATTATCAGTATTTCGGGGAAAGGCCGAAAACATAGCTTGCATTCATCTGCAACAAAACCATACCTGAGTAGGTAGGACAGCAATCCATTTAATGTTACAGTGTGGAACAAATCCTTTGCCGGGGAGGGCAAATGACCGCACATCGCACTGTTACTGTATTGTTCATGCTCGGCCTGTTGATAAGCAGTTGCATGGGAATTCAGGAAGAAACCCCCACGCTGCAACCCAGCCCAATACCTGCTCCAACAAACACACTTACCCCAACCCCTATTCCTATCCCAACTCCAGATGTGACCGTCTGTGCCAGTGGCTGCGATTTCACCCTGATCCAGGATGCGATCGATGCTGAGAGCACAGGTACGGGAACTATCATCGGCATAGTATGATCTCCGTCCATACGGAAGGGGGCATCGTGGTGGGCAAGAACGTCATTATCCAGGGGCAGGGCGCAGGAGAGACCATCGTGCAGGCGCACCCAAATCCTGGTGAAGGAACGCAGCGCGTATTCGAAATTCCGCTGGATGTAACCGTTACCATCCGCGGGATGACCATCCAGCACGGTAACCCAACAACCAGTCCGCTCACGGGTGGTGGCGTCCTGAACTTTGGCACACTCACACTCCAAGATACGATCGTCCAAGAAAATTTTGGCAGCGCGGGCGGCGGTCTCTACAATGAGGGAACGTTAACGTTATCAACAGCACCATCAGTGAAAACGGCTCGGTCGGCGGCGGGGACGCTTATCTGGAATGCGAAACAGGCGGCGGTATGAAGGTTCTTTCGGGCACGACCACACTGATCAACAGCACGGTCAGCGACAACCGCGCCAAAGGACAAAGGCGGAGGGATTCACGTGGCCTGTCATGGGAAACTGATCCTGCAAAACAGCACCATCAGCGGCAACTTCGCCACCACAAGCGGCGGGGGCATCTACTTAAACGGCTCCGGGGAATTCACCAACAGCACCATCAGCAACAACAGCGCCAGCAACGTTGGCGGGCTCGCTCTCAACGGCAGAGACAACATAGAAGAATACGGTCATTTGAGGCTATTCAACACAGTTATCGCGGACAACATCGCTCGGTTGGGTGACTATGGCGTTGCAGACTGCCATATGGAAGGCTATGCTGAAATCGTCGCATCCAGGTTACAGTTGGATCGCGGACGGGAACTGCGAAGCAGACCTTTTCCGGCGACCCGATGCTTGGCCCGTTAGCAGACAACGGCGGTTCGACCCTGACCCACAGCCTGCTTCCGGGCAGCCCGGCCATTGACGCCATCCCGGCTGAATCCTGCACGCTCGAGACCGACCAGCGTGGAGAACCCCGCCTGGCGCCCTGCGACATCGGCGCATTCGAAGTGCAAACGCCTTAGCTATTGTCATTGCGAGCTCCTTGTTTTGGATGCAGTTTCACTGCATCCCGTTCGCAGTACAACTGCTCGCGAACATTAAAACGGGAAGTTATTTTTACACAACTCCTTAGTTTTTTCCTGTCATTTTCCTGTTGGCGCATCTTCTCGATTTAACTCAGCCCACATCTTGACTCTATGGTTACCATAGGGTGTATATTAAGGGCATGAAGCTGAAAATCGGTGATTTCGCACGCATTGGCCGAGTAACTGTACAAGCCCTGCGACACTACGACAACCTGAATTTACTAAAACCCGCTAAGGTGGACAGCTTGAGCGGATACCGATATTACAATCTGGATCAATTACCGCGCTTGAACCGTATACTGGCCTTGAAAGACTTGGGCTTTAGCCTGGACCAAGTTGCCCAAATGATTCAGGACGATCTGCCCCCATCCGAATTACGCGGCATGTTCAAAATAAAAAAGAACGAATTACAGCAGGACGTGCAAGAACAGCTGAATCGCCTCGAACGGCTGGAAGCCCGTTTACAAATGATCGAGCAGGAAGATAGTCCGCTTACGTATGATGTCATTATCAAAAAAGTTGACTCTATACCGGTCGCTTCAGTACGGGAGATCATCCCCAGTTATTGGGATATTTCCCCACTCTGGGAAAAACTAACCGGTCAGGTCAAAAAGCACAAACTATCTCCCGTCGAACCCTATTTGGCGCTCTACCATTCCAATGAACCAGAGATCGACATGGAGGCTTGCGCTCCGCTTGAGCAGTTACCTGCCAAGCTCCCGGGTTTGCAAATTAGGGAGTTACCAACTGTCGAAAGTATGGCCAGCACGATCCATCACGGCTCGTTTAACGGATTAGCAACAGCCTATGCCGAATTGGTCAAATGGATCGAACTCAACGGGTATCTGGTAGACGGTCCAGACCGGGAAATCTATTTACGCCTGCCAGATTTCGGTAAATCGGGCGACGAAAGCGCAATTACCGAAATGCAGGTTCCTGTTCGAAAAGCGGATTGACAATCCGCTCCATAATTTTTCAAAATCAGTGGCCGCTGTTTTGATCGTAACAAACACACCTTTTCAGGAGAAATGAATATGTCAGAAAAAGAAATCAACCTGTCCCCGATCGGACAGGTCAGCGCTGGCCCGGACGGGTTTATGCTGAAAATCGATCCAAAATATCGTCCTGCCCTATTAGGGCTGGACGGGTTCGGACACATTAACGTATTGTGGTGGAGTCACCTTCTTGATACTGACGAACACCGCAACGTTCTGGAAGTCGAACACCCATACAAAAACGGTCCGGCAAAACTGGGCATTTTCGTCACCCGCTCTCCCTTGCGCCCAAACCCGATCTGTGTTTCGACCGTCAGCGTTCTGAGTGTGGACGTCGAAAACGGACTGGTTATCATTCCCTGGATCGATGCTGAAAACGATACCCCGATCCTGGATATTAAATCCTACCAGCCATCTGCTGACCGCGTGCGTGACTTTCGTATGCCGGAGTGGTGTGCTCAATTGCCCACCTGTTTGGAAGATTCAGCCGAATTTGACTGGGAATCCTTTTTTACCTGGGAGACGTAGTTCGTCAACGCACCGTAAAGAAAAATCCTGGTTTCTCAAAGAGAAACCAGGATTTTTTTGGTTGTCAGTGCGATGAGATATTAACATCAGCAACACGGGGTAAGACGGCTTGTAGATGGATAAGTAGGAAAATGGTAAAATCATCAGCGGGTTCGATGAGAATGTATTTTCATTTTCCATATACACAACCAAGATTACATCCTATGACCAACAGACAAAAGTTATTTAGCTGGGCTTCTCGCGACCCTACGCGAGTCAGCCTGGGCACCTCTAAGCGTGTTTATCGTTTACTCGGTCCTAAAGGCCTTTAGTGCATATTTGCTGTATCCTCCATTGGATATGCCAACGCATTTCCTGGGAGGGGTTGCGATCGCATATTTCTACCGGTCTGCGATAGCGAATTCCCAAATACTTGTTGGGAGCATTCCGCTACCGATCCAAATTCTTTTCGCCCTGACATGCACAGGGACAACCACGATTCTTGTGGGAATTCTTCGAATATTCTTCGGATTACTTCTTCCATACGAGCATGATTCTTAGTCTCGAGGACACACATAAAAGATATGTTCCTGGGATTATTTGGGGGATTGATCCTGCTTCTTTGGCGGCGGGCAAGCCATTCGTCAGTTTTTGAAGCGAATTCAGATTGAGTGAGCAGGGGAAGATAGTCCCTATATCCGAAAAATAGAGCAAATTGGGGGTTGTATTTTGGGGTCAATTCGTTGCATAATGAAATAGAGTTCGTTTCAATCAAGGGATAGGAGGATTACCATGAAAGCCGCAGGTCGAATCTTCTGGATGTTAGTCTGGCTGGGCGGGCTTGCAATCGCCGGAACCATTGTTTTCGTACTGACCGCTTCGCGCGTTGGCGAGCATAAATCGAGCACGTATGGATATGCGTACTTCCTGTTCCAGGAGGGATGGGGAGGCGAAATCGGAATCATTCCTCCTGAGTTCGCTCTCGAGCGAACATATACCGTAAGGACATACAACAAGGATGCGGAACAGTATGAAGATAGTCCAAAAGACAGAACGCTCATCCCCTTGTTCCACGCTCGATCAGCATTGACACAGACTTGGATTATGGGGAAAAGAATTGGGGTGTTCTCATTTTCAACGCGTTCGAAGTTCATAATGAAGAAACCTACGTTATTGTCAATACCACGGAATATTCAGGGGAGTTCCAGGTGAAGGTGACCAAGCCGGAGAACGCGAATTTACTGTACGATTACACCATCGCAGTTCCTTCAAAAGGCAATCTTGTGGTTCGCCCTGAAATGGACGGGTGCGGTTGTATTGCTCCCGGAAATGGACACCGGATGAGCAGGTTGAAATCATCATCACTTACTCACCAAGGGCATGGATATTTACAAGTACAACCTTTCAGCCTATCAAAACAATGTGATCCAGGGGCTTGAAGCAGAAATAAAATTAAATACGAAGGAATATAATATTTACAGGGAAGGTTTGCCGCATACGGAGGAGAATGACATCCGATGGCGCCACCCTGCAGTTCACTGTCAAAGATTTTTCCACCACCCAGGATATGGGCGTTGCGTTCCTGGAAAGGCAAAGATACCTTGACCAGATCCAAAACCTGATGAATTTCTCGCCGATATCTCTGGCTCTGTTCCTGGTTGTGATTTTCTTGTTTTCACAGATATATAGTGTGAAGTTCAACTCCTCTCCACTATCTTTTCCTTGGGATGATCGATGTGTTCTACTTCTTGTTTGTCGCTTATCTCATCCGGTTCTTTGGGATCATCCCGACCTTTGCCATCTCGATTGCGATGACCGCAGCCATGTTCGTCTTATATGCCCCCAATGTGTTTGGCCGGCAGTTTGCGTTCCGCTTTGTAGGCACATATCTTTTCCTGCTGACCGTTGTATTTTCACTGACTCTTCATGATGCCCATCTTCCAGGGTTTGCTCTTCGTGGTCTTGATCTTCGTGATCTTCATGTCGATCATGATTTTCGTGAGCCGCTCGGATATCTCGAAGTGGCCGATCGTGAGTGATTTAGAAGAACCCGCAGCGGGATAAATGACATTTAGTTCCAAAAACAGGGATGGCGTGCAGCACATGCCATCCTTGTTTTTCGTCTTCATTTTCACTTTTCTGTCAAATTACTGGATTGAATTATCTTTCGTCCATTGCGGACAAGTAATTCTGTAGCTCTCCCCAGGAAAGTATTGTGTCCATTCTTCCTGTGTGAAATTGCGTCCCACACGATCACATATTTTATTCGCCCATGATCGCGGATATACATCCCACAATATGATGTTATTACTCACTGTTACAAGCGTTTGACCATCAGAACTAAATATTACTTGATCTACGGGCCAGGAATTTCCAATAAGGCTACCAATATTTCTTCGAGTGGCAACATCATAAAGAAAAATCGTATCATCGTAATTTCCAGAAACAAGAGTTTTTCCATCCGGGCTAAAAGCAATAGCATCTGGAATGCTGCCCGGTTGGAGAAATGGCTGTCCGAGTAACTGCCGAGTTCTTACATTCCACAAAAAGATTTTCCCATCTCTACTTGTTGTTGCGAGTTCTTTTCCATCCGGGGTAAAAGCAACACTATCTACCGAAGTAGAAGTGCTTGTCCACTTCACAAAGTTGCGCGTCTTGATATCCCATAAGGTGATTGCACCAGATGTGTCACCAACCGCAATCGTTTTTCCATCTGGTGCAAAGGCTATACTACTTTTCCCATACACAGAAACATTCAAAGGCTGTCCACTTATTTCAGAACTATTGCCATCCCATAAATTTACAGCAACATTCGGCGCACTACCACCAATCGCAATCATTTCCCCATCTGGGCTAAATACCAGACTTGAAATGATACCGCTTATTCCAAAATCCAGGTGGTTGATGACTTGTCTTGTCTCAACATCCCAAAGCGTAACATTTTCACTATTGTCCCCTGCAACAAGCCTCTTGCCATCGGGACTAAATGCAACTCCAAAGGGACTAACAAGCGGGGAATCTAATTTGCTATTGAATTGATGTGTGATGGAAATCCCATAATGCTAATCTCGGGAACCCCTCATCGAAATTCAAACCAGCCATAAGTAAACTACCATCAGGAGCAAACCCAACAACTTCACCGTGGTCTGCAATTACCTGACCAAGTGATTGAGTATCAATCAGGCTCCAAAGTATTACATTTTCACCGTTTGCAACTGCGAGCACTTTCCCATCTGGACTAAAAGACATACTTTCAATTTTTTTTACAATTCCCTTGAGATGCTCACTGATTTCTCGACCATTTTGAGTTTCCAATAAACGGATAACATTTCCATCACGGACTACTGCTATACTGCCATCTGAGCTAAAACTAGCTCCATATCCAAAAAGAACCCAGCTATCTTTGGTTTGGAACGGATGCCATAGTTGGGTTGGTTGTTGAGACTCTAAATTCCAAGATGAGAGAGTTCCATCTGGATAAGCTGTCAGAAGATTGTTTCCGTTTTTAGCGTAGGCAATTTTTGTTACGCCATTTTTAACATAAAGCTCGCCAACCTTTAAAGGTTCTCCGATTGCTTGAAAAGTCGCAACATCGAAGAAGGTAATCGTATTAACGCTGGTAATGGCAGCGAGTATCTTGTTATCAGGACTAAAGGCAATATCTGCCACTAAAGGAAAGGTATTAAGTCCAACCGGTATCCCTTCATATTTTCCAACAGGAATTTCTCCGACAAATTGGTTGGTATTCGTATCGAAAAAACTTATATGACCCCATTCGGAAATCGCAAGAAGTCTTTCATCGGGGCTTAATAACATGTTATAAGGAGATTTTTCTTCTAGCAGCGGTATTGATAGAGATTGACCATTTTCCACTTCCCATATCGCAACAATACGTTGGTCCGCAAACATTGTATATATACTTGCTATAAGAAATTTCCCTGATTAAAACCAAGTTGGAAACTGGTCCCAAAACAGGCTCGCCTTGTTTTGGTTGAAATCCTTCCGGAGGATCCCATTTTGCAATCAATCTCCCTTGATATGTATTAGATTTCAGGTTCCACAATAGAATCGTACCGTTTTTCCCACCAACAGCTAACAGTTCTCCATCGGGACTGAAAGCTAACACCGATGAACCAATATCGCTCGAAAGATACCGAATCAATTGTGGATTCGTCTGGACACTATCCAACAAAGTACCCCTAGTTATCGGAGTGTCAGCCCGATGAAAAGCTTCAACAGAAAGCAGTAAAGAAAGATCGAAATTGCTCTCACGGAGAGAAGTTGATTGAGCAACTAGTTCGTTAACACGGGAAAGGTTGGAATATGTTTGTGCCTGATACAATTCATAAATTGCAAAACCAAGCAAAAACACAAAAACAATTAATAGGGCAAATATGCTCTCAGATTTTTGTTTCATATTTCCCTTTTACAGTTACAAATGACGGTGTAATAGTTAACTTAACTTCCCCACCACCTTCTCCACTTCATCTAAAATTTCACCCGATTTGACCAGCGCCATCATTAGATTGTGGTCGGGATACAGCGGACGGTCTACATCCAGATGCTCCACATGCGCCCGGATGACTTCGCGCGCTTTCTGTGACCCCTTCCCCGGCGTGAACTCACGGAAGTCCAGCGCCTGGGCGGCGGCCATGAACTCGATCCCCAGCACGCCATAGGCGTTCTCGATGATCTGCCCGTTCTTGATGGCGGTGTTCATCCCCATCGAGACAAAATCTTCCTGGTCCGCGGCAGCCGGGATGGACTGAACCGACGCGGGCGCAGAGAGCATGCGCTGCTCGACGATCAACGTGTCGGCAGTGTACTGGCTGAGCATGAAGCCGGAATAAAAGCCCGGCTCATGCGCCAGGAAGTCGGGCAGGCCTACCGATAGCGCGGGATTGGTCAGGCGATTGAGCCGCCGCTCGGACAGCACGCAGACCATGGTCACGGCCGCCCCGGCCATGTCCATCGGCAGCGAAACGGGCGACCCCTGGAAGTTCGCGCCGGTCAGAGTCAACCGGTCTTCGGGGATGAAGATCGGGTTGTCGCCCACGCCGTTCAATTCGATCTCCACCTGCGAGCGCGCGTAGGCAATCGCATCCCGCGCCGCGCCGATCACCTGCGGGGTGGAGCGCATCGAGTAGGCGTCCTGCACTTTGGTCTTCATCTTGCCAGTGGTCAGGTCAGAACCCTCGATACATTTGCGGATATTGCTCGCTGTTGTCACCGCGCCCGAGAATCCACGCAATTCGTGCAATTTGACATTGTATGGTTTGAGATTACCAAGCAATGCCTCGATGGACATGGCTGCCGCAATCTCAGCCAGCTTGATGATGCGTTCCATATCGTAGATGTGGATGGCGGACATGGCGGTCAGCAGGTTGGAGCCGTTGATGGAAGCCAGGCCATCGCGCGCCTGCAAACCGGGGACATCGATCCCGGCCCGCCGCATCGCTTCCGCCCCCGGAAGCCGCTCGCCATTCGAAAAAGGCTTCCCCTTCCCCCATCAGCAGCAGCGCCGCCTGCGCCATCGGGGCCAGGTCACCGGATGCGCCCACAGACCCCTTTTGACAAACAACTGGTGTGACGCCCTTGTTGAGCATCTCCACCAGTGTCAGGGTGATCTCCGGTCTGCAGCCTGAATTGCCGTGCGCATGGACGTTGATGCGTCCCGCCAGCGCGCCGCGCACATACTCGATGGGCGCAGGCTCGCCGATCCCGGCGGCATGGTTGTACACCAGGTATCGCTGGAATTCTTTGACCTGCTCGTCGTTGAGCAGCACTTCCGAAAACTCGCCGATGCCGGTGTTGGTGCCATACATGATCTCTTTTGCAGCGAGTTTCTCCTCCAGCATCTCGCGGCAGACTTTGATGCGCTCCAGTGCAGCCGGGTCGAGTTCCACTTTTTCATCAAAGCGCGCGATTCGAACGAGCTTTTCGATGGTCAGGGACGAACCGTCGAGGACAATGGTCATTTACATTCTCCTTGTAGGTGTGAGACCTGACAGGTTTCGTAAACCTGTCAGGTCTTCCAATTGGTGTTGTCTTTATCATTATTGTAGCACTATCAGGTAAAATCATGCCATTCACTGGTAGGAGAGATCATGACTGAAAAAGAATACATTCCCAAAATCGCAATGAGCATCCACGCCCACCCGGATGACCAGGATTTTACTGTGGCTGGCACACTGGCCAAATGGGCGGCTGCTGGATGCAAGATCATCTCCGTCATCATCACGGATGGCGCCGCCGGTTCTAACGATCCCGAACATGCCGCCGATTACAAGCCAACTCTGGCCTCCATCCGCGAGAAGGAACAGATCGCTGCCAACGAGACCCTCGGCATCCAAGAGACCATCTTTATGCGCCAGCCGGACGGCGAACTGGAGCCGACCATCCCCCTGCGTAAAGAAGTCACCAAACTAATCCGCCTTCACAAACCGGATGTGGTCATCACAGGCGATCCGCAGGCGGTCTTCTACGGTAGTGGATACATCAATCACCCAGACCATCGGGCCGCTGCGCAACTGGCTTTATACGCCGCTTTTCCATCGGCTGGGTCACGGCTGTTGTTCGCCGAGCTGCTTGAAGATGGGTACGAACCGCACAACGTCAAACGGGTATATATCCATGGTTCAGAGAAACCCGACACCTGGGTGGACATAGGTGACACCATCGACACCAAAATCGCCGCGCTGAAGAAGCACGTCTGCCAATTAGGTGATTGGGACCCGGAAGAAATGCTCCGCAAATGGGCCGAAGAGGAGGGCAAAGAAAAAGGCCTGGCATACGCCGAGGCCTATAAGGTCATGATCCTGGAAGAACAGGAAGAGAAGCCGGAGAATTAAAAAAACAACTGTCATTGCGAGGCCGTCCGCCCTGCGAGGGCATCGGCCCGAAACGGGGAGCGGAGCGACGTGGCAATCTCAACTAACCATCAGACATGAGATTGCCACGCTCCCGATGGTCGCTCGCACTGCGTACCTGCGCACGGTGCAGGCAATGACATCTTTAGCAGTGGAATAACTAAAACAAGAAAAAGCCAAGCACCGCCGCCGCCACAGTGACCGTGATGTTGTCAACATCCTTGAACGGCAAAGATTCGACTAGCATACTCACCAGAGCAATGACGGTTAAAGGCAACACATACGATCCAAAAGGCGCTGCAAACACTCCTGCGCCAACATATATCGCCAGAATAAAAGCCGAGAGCAGCCAACCACCAAAGAACACACTGACGGAACCCGCGACGGTCTTGTTCGGGCTCCAGGGCAAATTCGGGGATTTCACGCGCCGCCCGACCAGGTCGGCGATACCATCGCCACCACACATGACCATCAACGCCGTCATGCCGACAGGTGAATCCTTCCAAAAGAGTATTGTCATGAGGACGAACATAATGCCGTAGAATAATGGTCCGCGCAGGATCTCTTTCGGGTCCCCGGTGCGGGACATGGCATTGACCGAGGCTTCGTCCTTCATAATCCCAAATCCTACCAACGCAAACTGGACCGTGATCAACCCTGGCACAAGCGCCGCCAGCCAGCGCGCTGCAGGCACATCCGGGAACATCAGCCAGCACAGTACAAAAATCGGGCCGGTGCCAATGTGAAATCAGCTTGCGGCTCAAACGCGATTCGATCCAGCCGCGATGGGCAAAGAAATCCATGATGCGCAGAAAGGCAAGTGCGATAACGAAGGTAAGAAATGTGGCTGAGGAAGAGGTTCATTAATTACTCCTGATAACTGATACTTGATTTTACAGTAATTTTGCAGGTTTGCTTATCATTCTCCCCATAAATTCAGGCATGGGCATGCGGTATATGCGTTGAAACTAGCCAAGGATATTGCCGAACTAAAGGCAGTTAGTCAAAATCTGATGCACGCCAATTTGAGCATTACTGATGGAGTTTATGGGGTACTGTCTGAGATGGATGTAAAGAAACAGAATAGAAAATCTCGGTCAGGAGATTGAGAAATCCTGAAAACAAGGGTGATTTTAATTTTGTTGGAAAACAGTTATTAGAAAAATTAGAAAATGGGAATTCCGCCGAATAAATTTATTAGCAATTATTTTTTTCTTGTTCTTCAGTTTCTTCAGGCTCTTTAGTGCTTATATCGCGTTTGTACCGCTTTATACTGTACACAAGAACTATTATAAAAATAATTAATCCCAAAATAATACCTACAATTGACAGGTAATACCTATTTGATATTTTCCAATATTGCATTTTGAATTCATCATATTCATGATCTAATTCCTGTTTTTTAGTTTCATAATCTTTAATTATTTGCTCATTCAAAGAGAAATAGCTTTCAAAGGCTGCGAGTAATTCCTTTATGTTCGCGTGAATTACTTCTAAGTGCAGATCTCGATCACTTTCAAATTTAACTTCCCAATTCTCAATGGTATTAATAAATTCAATAAGGATTTCTTCGTAGAGCCCGTATTGTTTTAGAACAATTTCTTGATGTTTCTTTGATAGGTCATTGTCAAATACAAAACCACTTACACGCCCTTCTTCTCTAGATATTTGTAAAATTGATTTCTCACACCATCTGAGCGAATCTGATGCAAATTCTCTTTCTAACTTTGGCTCATGTTTATTTGTAAGAATAGTTTCAGTTATGGAAAATGTGCGTTCTGCATTTTCAGGGGATAGCCATCCGTTATTTGTAATTTCGCATATTGCGCAACTTAGCTCTACTTCATCCTGAATGGTTTCAAAAACCAACAAATATTCTTCAAGTTCAAGTAATTCTTTTTGTAAATCGAAAAGAATATAGCTTGATCCGCCAACTAAACCAATAGAAAACAAAAACGTCACAATGAGAGAGATAGTTTGTGAAAGTAATTTGTCAATAAACTCTTGTGACCGTTGTATTTTGTCCATATATTCCTATTCTTAGACCACCTGTCCACCAATTGCTTTTGCTGCAATAGATAAAGCAATCCAATTCGAACCATATTATATATTGAAAGATAAATATAAAGGGGTTCCCACAGATTTGGTGATAGAGTAACAAAATAAAATAAGCAAAACACTAAAAAAAGTTCTCTTTTATAGAGAACTTTTTAAGGTTTGCGCACCGGAAAAGGTGTCAAAAGTGGGCCCGACAGGATTCGAACCTGTGACCAAGCGATTATGAGTCGCCTGCGCTAACCGCTGCGCCACGGGCCCTGTGAGCTAATAGTTGTGAGCTATTAGCTCTTAGAGCGGGAGACGGGACTCGAACCCGCGAATGTCAGCTTGGAAGGCTGATGCCTTACCACTTGGCGACTCCCGCGTGGAGGTGTATTCTACCGTGATGACTTATATGGGTCAAGAAGCAGGTATTACAGCAGCGCGCCGCAATTGCGGCGCGCTGTGAGCGACACGTACCTCCCTAATTCAACTACATGACGGGAAAAAGACACTAAGGTTACATTTTGTATTCAAGAAACTAAATTTGGAGTGCGTCTTGTTTCATGCGCGCTGGTCAGGAACGGTTTGCAGCCAGTTCTTCCAGCATACGCGCATGGATGCCGGGTGTAGTTGCCAGGATGGACTGCGGCGGGGAGATGTAATCGGCTTCGCCATACACATTGGTGACGCGCGCGCCCGCCTCTTCACAGATCAGGCCGCCAGCAGCTACATCCCAGGGGCTGAGTGCCAGTTCCCAGAAGCCTTCAAAACGACCGGCGGCTACATAGGCCAGATCAAGAGCGGCGGAACCAAATCGGCGCACGCCCTGAGTCATCTTGGCGAGCTTGACGAAATTGGAAAAGTTGTCGAATTCCAGAATCCCAGGCATCGTAAGGGAAACCGGTGACCAGCAGGCTTTTTTGCAGTTCTGCCACACCCGAAACCTGCAGAGGGCGTCCGTTCAGGTGTGCACCTACCCCGCGTTCGGCAGTGAACATTTCGTCACGCATCGGATCGTAAACGGCGGCCAGGCTGAGGGTCCCGTTTGATGCGTAAGCAATCGAGACGGAGAAAAACGGGATGTTATGGGCGTAGTTGACCGTCCCATCCAACGGATCGATGTACCATTGATGTCCATCGCCACGCGTCCCGCCGCTTTCTTCGGCCAGGATGTGATGATCGGGAAAGTCCTTTCGGATTTCGCCCAGCAGGTAGTCTTCAGACTGCCGGTCGATTTCAGTGACCAGGTCGATCACGCCTTTGTAATCAACCTGGTGTTCCTTCTGGTAACCGGCACGCAAAATGCTTCCGGCCTGGCGAGCCAGCCGTTCGATGTCAGGGAGTGTAGGAGTTGTCATTGATCGTTGGCGTTGAGTTTTTTGATGATGTCGCTGAGCGCTTCGAGTTCAACTTCAATCTCGTGGCGGTCGTTTAAGGCTTGATCGTAAAGAACCCTAAAGGATGCTTCTTGCTCTTCATCCAGGGTTGGGAGCAGGCGTTCGATGCGGGCAATCTGTCGATTTTTGTGCTGAAGCTTGATTTCCAAACGGTCACGATACCCGGAGTAGAATTGCGGTTGTTCAAGCGGCATGGGAACGGTGATTTGTTCTTTGCTCAATATTTCCGCAATTGTGAGCAGGAAATCTTCGGTGTCAATTGGTTTTTCAATGAAACGCGAGGCGCCTAAACTCAGGGCAAAAGTACGGTCTTCAGGAGTGACGTAAGTTGCCGAGAGAAAGATAACAGGAAGGCCCATTGTTTTTGGGTTGCTGCGCAATTCTTGCACAAATGCGAAGCCATCCAGTTTGGGCATCAGGATATCGGTGATGATCAGCGCCGGGGTTTCTGTTTCGAGGATTTTCAATGCTTCTTCCCCATTACGCGCCGAAATGACCTCGTACCCCTGGAATCGAAGGGTTACTTCGAGCAATTCGAGCACATTGGGGATATCCTCAACAACTAAGAGGGGACCACGTTTATTTGTCATGCGGCTATTCTAGTCTTAAACGGTGTATGGGGCAATAGTGGTAATTTCCTATTCTGTGATTTAGATTCACCGCGAAGGAGCGAAGGGACGAAGTTCTGATAAAAATGCGAAGGTTGGGAATGGATTATCCTTTTTTAAAGTGTTTGGGATAGGGTGCTGACCCGGATAAATTCATCACTACACGTTTGATACCGTGTTTCATCAAGGTTACGTTCCAGTTGAGCAGGAAACCGATTTTTCGCTCACTCAACTTCAAGTAAGTCATCAGTTGTGCTTCGTGAATGGGTAGGAGCGTTTCTACAACTTTGTTTTCAACAATGACCAGATTATCTATCAGCATGTCGATGCGATAGCCAACTTCTATCGTTTGGCCTTCGTAGGTCAAGGGCAAAGCAACTTCGGTCAATACTTTCCTGCCACGCTGGCGAAGTTCGTAGGCATGGCATTGCTGATAAGCCAATTCGAGCAATCCCGGCCCAAGCGCTTTGTGCACTTTGATAGCAGCATCCACAACATCTTTTGCAACTTCCTCAATCGCATCCATTCTCCACTCCTTCGCATCTAAACGGAACTTCGCGTACTTCGCCCCTTCGCGGTGAGAAATTAAGCCGTGCGATAGTAACCCACATCTACTGAGTATACACGCCCACGCTTGATAACTTGCTTGACCAGGTTCGTCCCGAAGCGATAGCCCAGATGACGATAATCCGGCACGGATAGCACCAGCAGGTCGGCCTGTTTGCCTTCTTCGATGGAGCCGATTACATCTGCGCGGCGGATGGCATGGGCGGAGTTAATCGTCGAGGCAGCAATGGCCTGGGCGGGCGTCAGCTTGAGCATGCGGCAGGCCAGCGCGATGACGAATTGCATCGAACTCGTTCCAGGCTGTACCGGGGTTGCAGTCGGTGGCCAGGGCCAGGATGCCGTCTGCGTCGAGGATTTTTTGAGCGGGCGTATATTCGGATTCGGCCAGGCCAAACGGTGTGCAGGGCAGGGACACAGCTACCGTATCCGATTTGCCCAGCGCTGCGATGTCCGCATCAGATGTTTTGACGAGGTGGTCTGCTGAGGCCGCCCCAAGCTCCACCGCCAGGGACGCGCCGCCCAGGTTGTCGAACTCGTCGGCGTGAATCTTGAGCGGGAATCCCAGGTCACGGGCTACCGTCAGGATCTGACGCGATTGCTCGAGGGTGAAAGCACCGGTTTCACAGAACACGTCCACAAAAGGATGGGGCAATCGCGGAGCGTGCGTCTCCCACCATTGACATACAAGAGGAAGCATAGTCTCAGTCACCAGATCGGTGTAGCCTTGGGGATCGTCCTTGAATTCAGGGGCTATGGCATGCGCGCCAAGGAAAGTGATCGCCAAATCCATCGGGCCTTCGTCGTCGAGTGTCAGCAGGGCCTTGAGCAGGCGCAGTTCGGTGGCGGTTTGCAGGCCGTAGCCGGTTTTGGCTTCGGCGGTGGTGGTGCCGGTGGCGAACATACGCATCATGCGCGGACGGGCCTGCGCGATGAGACTTTCGATACTGGCCGTGCGCGTGGCACGGACGGTGGAGATGATGCCGCCGCCCGCCGCAAGGATATCAAGATACTTCGCGCCTTCGAGACGCATCTCAAACTCTTTGGCGCGGTCGCCGCCCCAGATCAGATGCGTGTGCGGATCGACGAAGCCGGGCATGACCACACAACCGGATGCGTCCAGGGTTGGTTCATTGGGATAGGATGCTCGCAATTCGTCGGTTTTTCCAACCGCAACGATCTTCTCATCGCGGACAAGGACTGCGCCATTCTCGATGATGCCGAGCGTGCCAAGAGCGCGTCCGCGCTGAGGACCGCCGGAGAGGGTCAGGAGTTGGGTTGCGGAGTGGATGAGCATAATTCAGTAGCCAGTGTTCAGTAATCAGTGTAGGGGCGACCCGCCCAGCGGTAATAATTCAATTCTTGAGGTTAGCGTTCGCGCAAAAGATTGAGACAGATGGCCTTGAAGGGTCGCCCTTACGGCAAGTTTACCGCCGCGGCCCACCCCTGCGACGGTTATTATCCCGTCGTTTCTTTGGGCGGCTTTTCTGGGCGGGTTTTCTTTCCCTGGCAGGCCGCGCAACGGTGGGATGCAGCATCTTCTGGTAATAATCGTCCAGCAGCATGGTGATGATGGGAAGTTCATCTTCCTGATCCGCTAACGCGCGCGCCAGGGAAACAAAGCGCTGACTGCGCTCGGTCTGCAATTTATCGCGGGTGCGCAGGCGCGCTTCGAGCAGGGATGTCAGCCGTTCGGCGACCACTTCAGCCACATCTTCGTCGCTGGGGATGATGCGCTCTTCCATTTCGATCTCGAATTGCCGGGCGATGCGATCGAGCATGGGCTTCTCCATCGGGTTGACCAACGAGGCCGCCACGCCGCCTGCGCCCGCGCGCCCCGTCCGCCCAGCACGGTGGATGTAGTTCTCGGTTTCGTCCGGAGGTTCATATTGGATGACGTAGGAGAGTTCGGGGATGTCCAATCCGCGGGCAGCCACATCGGTCGCGACCAGGAAGCGCAGACTACCATTCCGAACGCGGGAAAGCACCTGCTCACGCTGACTCTGCGAGAGCGCGGAGCTGATCTCATCCGCATCGTAGCCGAAACGCTGGAGAACTACCGCCACGTAATGCACGCGGTCTTTGGTGTTGCAAAAGATGAGCGCATTATCGGGATTTTCGACCTCGATCAGGCGCACCAGCCCCCGATCCTTGTCCATGCCCTTGACCTTGTAGTAGACATGATCCACTTCCGTGACGTGGACGTGGTCACTGCTCAGGGTCAGGAACTCCGGCTCTTTGATAAACTCGCGCGCCGTGCGCATGACCGAATATGGGAAGGTAGCCGAGAACATGCTGGTATGCACGGGCTGCTTCGGCAGATAGCTTTTCATCTCGAGCATGTCGGGGTAAAAGCCCATCGAAAGCATCCGGTCAGCTTCGTCGAAGATAAGCATCTTCAAGCGGTCGAGAGAAAAATTGCGTTTCAACAGATGATCAAGCACCCGTCCCGGCGTGCCAACCACGATATGCGCGCCTTTTTTGAACGCGTCAACTTGCGGGCCATAGCCCACGCCGCCATAGACGGCCACGTTGCGCAGACCGGCTTCCCCAAACAGCGTGGTAGCTTCCTGTGAAACCTGTTTTGCCAGTTCGCGGGTCGGCACCAGGATGAGCGCCTGGCACTCCGCCCGATTCGGATCGAGCCGTTCCAGCATGGGCAGCAGGAAGGCGCCGGTTTTGCCTGAGCCGGTGCGCGCCTGCACCATCATTTCGCGTTTGGCAAGCAGGTACGGGACGGCACGCGCCTGCACGGGCATCAGTTTTGTCCAGTTGGCGCGCAGCGCAGCAGATTTCAGTTTTTCAGGAAGTTGGTCAAAGGAGAATTCTGGTAAAGGGTTTTGTATTTCAGTTTGGGGTGTATCCAAGGTAGTCTCAATTCTGGTTGTGTTTTTCTTTCATTTTACCCCGTTTGACGCTCCGGTGGCATCTCGTACAGGAAAATCAGCATTTCCCTGTCTACGGACTTGGGAACCCAGCCGGAGAAGTCCGCGGCGATGCTGACCACGCGCGCGCCAGGGCGCAGAGTCCGTTCCAATAACGGCAGCAAGCGGGAGGTCTGGGATGAAGTGGCGTAGATGAAGATCACGTCCGCATCCGACACGTCAGACTTGTAAAAATTCGCGCATCGAATCTGGGCCTTCTGTCTGCTTCCACTAAACAGAATTCTCAGCCGCCCCACCAGACACTGCACAGGCCCGATCTCGATCCCGACAGCTTTTGCCCCAAACTCTTTCGCCGCCATGATCAGTACACGACCGTCGCCTGCGCCCAGGTCATAGAGCGTTTCATCCGGCTTCAACTCTGCCAACTCCAACGCCTTGCGGATGCGCTTCTCGCGAGTCGGTACCCAGGGCACGCCATACAACGCCGGGACAAACAGCCACAGCCCGCTGATAAGCAAGAATACAGCCCCAGCCTGATCCAAACAGAAGGATGTCATTGTGCGCTGCCTTCCTTTCGCAATCTGCTTAAAGCCAATAACCCAAAAATATTGAACACTACGGCCAATAATGCCACAAATAAAAAGCCGTACTGCCGATAAATGAAAGGCGCCAGGAAAGCCCCAATGGCGCGCCCCAATGAATGCCCAGTTACATTAAACGCCATGGCGGTTGCCCGCGCACTGGGGACAAGTTCCGTTACCATCGGGATATGACTGACACAGCGTATATTCAAATGTAATATAGAACAGGAACAAACCAATGAGCGCACCAACTTCGGTCCGCCCGATAAACGCCAGCAAAATGGCTGCGCCGGCATTCGCTGATAAGCCCAATGCCAGCGCTCGCGGCTTGCCAATGCGATCGGTGAGTAAAGCCACCAAACCCTTCGCCGCTCAGTTCCGAAAGCCCGATCACAGCCGAAGCGCCTGCCAACGCAGCAATCTGCAAACCGAACGAATCTTCCAGCCAAACACCAAAAATAAGATTGACCAGTTCATTGCCCGCGCTGGCCCACAGCGCAATGGATATGCCTGCCATGACAGGTACATTTTTCAAAACCATGCCAAAGTTCGCCCAGGGATTGCGCGCCGGTACGTGATTATCATCCTGGCGCGGAATCATCCACCAGATGACGGCAAACATGCCCAATCCCAACACCGCCAACAGCGGGAAAGGCGCAGACCAGCCGAAACGTGCGATCAAAAATCCCATCGCCGGCACACCGATGATGAACGAAAGTGACCAGGACAATTCCGTGATCGCTAATGCCCGTCCGCGCCGTTGATAGGGAATGCGATCACCAAAATAAGCTTGCATGGCCGGGTCGAACATGTACTTCCCTAGCAATGCCAGAATGAGCGCAGCCGTCAATGTCCACAAGGTTGGCCAGAGTGCAACTAGCGCAACGCCAGTCGTGAACAATACAATCCCCGCCAGCATCCCAAAACGGCGTCCGCGTTGATCTGCAACCGAAGCGATGAACGGCACAAATGCTCCCGCCAACGAGCGCCCGGTCAATGCGAAGGACAGGGCTGTAATGTCTACACCCAATCCGCGCGCGAAAGTTCCCAAAAAAGGATACACCATGCGGGTCATGGTGTTGAATATGGTGCGCAGGACCGTGATGATGAGGAGTTGAGAGCGAAGACGCATGGGCTAGTTTAACAAGTCTGATGTTGTCTAAAGGTCTGACAGGTCGAAGTCATCAGGAATGTCAAGGGAGTAAGGTGCAATTTCTTCTTTGACAGTTCTCTTTTGTTTTGACCGAGCAAGATAGCCGATAAGGGCGTTGATTTGACGCTCAGTGATATTTGCCTTTGCATAGAGTTCATCAAAAGTCTCTGAAGAAATGTAATTTTGATCGAGGGCCACATACAATTGTGATTGTGTTTCAGAAGCTGACCTTCTCGCATATCCCAGAAAGCGGACAAATTCTGCATCTGACCCGGAACCAAAACCTTCCGCGATATTGCTCATAACAGAGATTGCTGCACGCCAAATCTGGTCTCGCAAAGCAAAATCTTGATTGAAGTCTGGTTGTTTGGTTGCACGATAAACCAACTTCACAAGCTCACGCGCAGACTGCCACGCGTGCATTTCCTCAAAGCGTTTAAAGGTCGCCACGTCAAACTCCTGACTTGTCAGACTTGTTGGACCTGTAAGACAAAAAGACCTTCGTAAGAAAATAAGCCGCCAACCACGCAAAGATATTCAGCAAGACAAAGAATATGATGATATTCCACAGCCCGGAGTTGAAAATTGGCGAGGGCGGTGGATGCATCACATTGGATGCAGTCGAAAATATTACACGTAGAGCCACAAAGAAAATCAGGTTTGCTAACGATGTGACCCAATTAATATTCACTAACCACAAGCCAACCTGTAGAAGCGCACCTACTACCGCAAAAGTCAACGCAATGCGGAAGCGCGGCTCAGCCAGGAACAATCCGTTCCAGTTGGCTTGCATGGCCCACAGCGACAGCGGCAGGTATGTCACCCAGAAGACGATACCGGTGCGTCCCAGCGCAGCTGACCACTGGTGCAGCCCGTCGCGGCGCAACACTAATGCCAGCAGTCCGACCAGCGCGGCGGCGGCAAAAGCCAGTTCTGCGGCCAGCACCCAGGCTCCGTGCAGGTACACAATCTTGACGTTGGATCCGAGCGATTGTTCTTCCGGCCCGAATAAGGTCAGTACGGCGATTACCAGCACCGTGACAAAAAACAGCAGTAAGGGAGAGTAACGTTTAAACATGGGGCGAATTGTACTCGAAACAACGAGGTGCGTTGCACCTGAACCTTGGAAAAATCCAACAAGTGAGATTTAATATTTGGTATCCATCAAACCAGGTGCAACGCACCTTTCAGGAGAAGCTATGCGCTTTGAAAACAAAGTGGTTTTAATCACTGGCGGCACACAAGGTATCGGGTTTGCAACCGCCCGTCTATTCGCGGCGGAGGGAGCACAGGTTGTCATTGTCGGCAGGGATGAGGATAAGACAACGGAAGCAGCTCGTGATGTCCCGGCCGAGGCGAGGCTGGAGATGTTTCGGTTGCAGCAGACTGTGAGCGCATCGTCGCCCGGACCTTGAGCCTGCATGCCCGTCTCGACGTTTTGGTCAATTGCGCAGGCGTCATCTTCCGCAACCGCACCGTTGAGATGACTTCAGAAGCAGAATGGGATGCCACCTTCGACGTGAACGTCAAGGGCACATTTCTGATGAGCAAATATGCCATGCCTGCGCTGCGTGAGACGAAAGGCTGTATCGTGAACATGTCGTCATATGTGGGACTGGTGGGATTTGCGGGCACATCGGCATACGCGGCTTCGAAGGCAGCCATCATCAACCTGACGCGCTCAATGGCGCTCGATCACGCAAAGGAAGGGATACGCGTAAATGCCGTTTGCCCGGGCAGTGTGGATACAGAAATGATCCGCGCCGCCTGGGAGAAATTTGGGGATGTGGAGCAGGCGCGGAAATTGTGGAATGAAAAACATCCGCTGGGACGGATTGCCACAGCGGACGAAGTCGGTCGTGCGATTTTGTTCCTAGCCAGCGGAGATGCCAGCTTCATCACTGGCGCGGCCCTGCCTGTAGATGGGGGGATTACGGCTGGGTAGACCTGGGATAAATGGAGATGGACAAAGATGCTATCTCCGTTTACGTGTGCCCGTCAGGGTATCCGTATTCATCTCTGGTCATGGGGCCTGGATATCAAACACCTTCTCAGCAGAGATTTCATTTGGGTCGGTTATGCGCAGGGCGACGGTGTAATCTCCGCAATCGGCTGAGAAGAAATCGCCTGTCAGCTTTTGTGTGCCAGATTCGGAAAACTGAATGGTTTCATCTGGCGTTGTAGTTTGCGCATCGCCGCTCACTTCCCAATGATAGGTTACTGTGGCCGGGCCATTGGCTGTAATTGCACCATTGAACGTAACCTGATTGGATTCGCCGCAGGCCGTAAACGTAACCTCCGCATCCGCTGTAACATTGGTTACCGAAGCTGTAGGAACTTCCTCAATCGGAATAATGTTCAAGTTCCCGGCTGTATCGACCACATCGTAGGCTACCCAGCAAAAACCGTCCAGATTTAACGGGTCGCTGACATACCACCAGGAAGTATTGATCGTGCGGCCCTTAATCTCGGTTATCGTATCAGATAGCAGGGTGCTCACCACTTCCCATTCTTTGCCCGGCCCGTAGCGACAATTGACTCCCTGGTCTTTCGGCCAGGCAACCGGCACGCCGGGAGTGGAGGTGGGCGTAGGTAATGGTGTTTCTGTCGAAACAGGTGTCAATGTTGATATGGCAAACGTCGGCAACGGCGAAGGCTCGATCACAGGCGCAGAGGGTGGCGCGATGTCCGTCCAGGTACAGGCCAGCACTGCCAGGACCAATACCATGATAGAAAGTAAATGTTTAGGCATTCTTCCTCTTTATTTCAGCATCGGCATTTTGATGCCATGACGCTTGGCGGCTTCGACAGCGATCTCATACCCGGCATCCGCGTGTCGGACCACGCCCATGCCTGGATCCGTTGTCAGGACTCGTTCCAGGCGTACGGCGGCTTCGGGGGTCCCGTCGGCAACGATGACCTGCCCCGCGTGCTGACTGTAACCCATCCCCACACCGCCGCCATGATGGAACGACACCCAGGTCGCGCCACCGACAGCATTTATCAATGCGTTCAGGATGGGCCAATCGGAGACCGCGTCTGTACCGTCTTTCATATCTTCGGTTTCGCGGTTGGGGCTGGCGACTGAGCCAGAGTCGAGATGGTCACGGCCGATCACGATGGGCGCTTTCAGCGTTCCGTCAGCAACCATTTGGTTGAACTTCAATCCTGCTTTAGCACGTTCCCCGTACCCCAGCCAGCAAATACGAGACGGGAGTCCCTGGAAGGGAACTTTCTCCTTCGCCATCTTCAACCAGCGGTGCAGGTGATCGTCTTCAGGGAAGAGTTCCATGATGGCTTCGTCAGTGCGATAGATATCTTCTTCATCACCCGAAAGCGCCACCCAGCGGAATGGGCCTTTGCCTTCGCAGAACAACGGGCGGATATAGGCGGGCACAAAACCGGGGAATTCGAAAGCATCCGTCACACCGTGGTTGTAAGCCTGCTGGCGGATGTTATTGCCATAGTCAAACACTTCCGCGCCAGCGCGCTGGAATTCCAACATGGCCTGCACGTGCTTTGCCATCGAGGCCATCGCCATCTCTTTGTAACGCTTGGGGTCGGAACCCCGCAATTCGTCCGCGGCAGCAACTGTCAGCCCCGAAGGAACGTACATCAGGGCCTCGTGCGCGGAGGTCTGGTCAGTCACCACATCTGGCGTTACGCCGCGTGTTACCAGTTCTGAATAAATATCCGCCGCATTACCAATCAATCCAACCGACTTGGGGATTTGCTGCTCCACCGCTTCTTCTACCAGTGTCATGGCTTCTTCGAGCGTGTCCACAACTGTGTCCACATAGCCGATCTCAAGGCGGCGCTGGGCACGCTCGGGATCCACTTCCACGATCAAACCAACGCCCTCGTTCATGGTGATTGCCAACGGCTGCGCACCGCCCATGCCACCCAGCCCGGCAGTGAGACAGAATTTACCTTTGAGCGAATCCCAGCCCTTGAGCTTGGCCAACGCGCCGAATGTCTCGTAGGTACCCTGCAAAATGCCTTGCGTGCCGATGTAGATCCACGAACCAGCTGTCATCTGACCATACATCATCAGTCCTTTAGCCGCCAGCTCATCGAAATGTTCCCAGGTGGCCCATGCCGGCACCAGGTTTGAATTGGCGATCAGCACCCGGGGCGCATCTGTGTGAGATTTAAAGATGGCGACCGGTTTACCGGACTGAACGAGCAGGGTTTCATCTTCTTCGAGATTTTTCAGAACTCTCCAGGATGGCGTCGAACGCTTCCCACGAACGAGCGGCTTGCCCCCGACCCCCATACACGACCAGCACTTCGGGCTTTTCTGCCACTTCCGGGTCAAGATTGTGCTGGATCATACGATATGGCGCTTCGATCAGCCAGTTCTTGCAGGTCAGTTGTGTGCCGCGTGGCGCGCGGACTTCACGTGGTTTTGACATAGATACTCCTTATGCTTTGCTCAACAGGGGGCTTAGCCCCCTGTTGAGCGTACAAATTTAGCCTCTCAAACGTTTGATAATTGACCCAGGCCATCCAATCAAACCAAGAATACCCAGAATCAAAAACGGCAAGCCAAACCAACCAAAAACGTTATGGATACGGAATGTCTGGTTGTAAACCATTGCATTCTCATCTTGAATAAAATCGTTAATACTTTCGACGATCTCCCACTTCAATTTGTCATCTACATCGCTGGAACCGGCCATCACGCGGACAGCTTCACCTGCGGTGATGAGAAACACACCTGTTGCTCGCCGCCAGCGCCCTCCCTGCCGAAAGCGTGCTGTCGTCAGATCTGCATTGATGACGTTTTCCGCATGGCCTTCAACAGTGTACAGCCCCCAGAAATGTTTACGCTCGACATCTATCGTGACCACCCCATTTTCTTTGAAGCCCTCAACATAAATTGTTTGAAATCCTGCATAGGTGAATGGAACCCCAAAAGCCAGACAGAATAGAATAGCAAGGAACGGATACAACAACCCTTCAAGCAGGAAATCTTTCATAAAAAAGCCTCCCGACTATTATACGCCGGGAGACCTAAATTTCAAAAAATGTTCTCACACTCAGGGGATGAAAAGAGTCATTTGCTCGACCATCTGGTCAAATGCTGGCACCACTTCATGACTGATATCAAAAGGCACAAATAATTCAACCGCTACGGTTCCAGATGGAACTTTGAAGTGGGCGCCCCTGTAATAAATTGTCACCTGGGCATTTGTAGACGAAGTTTTTCGCCACTTTTCTTCGATGCTAAAAAGCTCAAGGCCGTCCGGCCTGACCTGGAATTCTGATGAGATCAAGGCGTAGTCAGTAAACACCTGGGGCTGCTTCTCATCCTCCGCGACCTGTTCCAGTGTGCGCACATCATCCCTGACATAGATGACATTAATTTGTGAACCTTCCCCCTGATATATATAGTCCGGTTGGGTATTGAAGGCGTGCAGCCGGTATCGGGCCGGGTCGAGGCTTTGGATGCCTTCCAGGCCATGTTTCAAAATCGGGTCATTCACAGTGAGTTCCCATACCTGGAAATATTCCGGCTCGTTCAGGCGCACGGTTAGCCACCCGGCTGGTATCGTCAACTTGATACCGGCGAGGTTGTCGATAAATTGCGTGGAATCATCTTCCAATTGAGACAAAGATGTTCCTGTCTGTGATGTGACCGGTGTCTCCGTTGGGGTTGGGATAGGTGTTTCAGTCAGGGGTAGCAGGTTTAGGGTCGGGGGTGGCGAGACGGGTTGCGCTTCCGCAGTTTGGGTTAGCAAAGCCCCGGCTGCTTCCGCAACCATGGTGGAAAACGCATTCGGGTCAGTCGTTGAAACTGCTCCCTGCGTTGGAACCACGGGAGTCGTTGCGCACGCCAGGATAAAAAGCAATGCGGCGAAACTTGTAATATAAGTGGCAAGGTGTTTTCGAAACATTGTGTCTCCCCATATTCTACTTCTTTTTAGATAATACAAAACAATTTCCTCCCGGTTTTTTGGGCCGGGAGGAAATGAATGTCAACGGATTTCGTTTAGGCAGCTGCTTTACTCTGTTCCAGTAATTGCTGGAAATTTGTACCCTTCAAGCGGTTGACCAATTCTTCCTGCGCTTCACACCACACGGGCCGCAGCGGGCAATCATCATCGAAGGTGCAGATGC
Source organism: uncultured Chloroflexia bacterium (assembly GCA_963791785.1). Taxonomy (GTDB): domain Bacteria; phylum Chloroflexota; class Anaerolineae; order Anaerolineales; family Villigracilaceae; genus JAABUE01. The sequence continues at coordinate 111,515 of CAWBTW010000016.1, forward strand.
TGTTTTCGCCGACACACTCATTAAGCATGATGGGGCCATCAATCGCCTCGATGACTTCGAGCAGTGAGACGTCTTTGGGGTCACGAGCCAACGTCACGCCGCCGCGCGCGCCACGAGATGTGTGCAACAAACCAGCTATCGAAAGCTGGGAGATGATCTTCGCTAAGAAGGAAGGTGGAATGTGCTGTTCTTTTGCAATCTGGCTGGTAGCAGCACGTTCGTTTCCATTTATGCGAGCTAAATGGAGTACTGCGCGAACGGCATAGTCGGCTTGACGGGTAATTTGCATAGGAACCTCTCTTGCAACAATATAGGCAAATTTTATCTGTTATAGAGATTTTATTGTGCAAGCCCGTACAAAGCAAGTGATGGAGGTCATGGATGAAATATGACTAATTACTCCGATTTCTCAAGGTTATCTTTTGAATTTCATTTTATTGCAAAACCTTCACATAACAGAACTGTAAAATGTGCCACCCAGTTTTATCGTACAATAATTCCAACACACAAAAAACAGCTACCCATTTCGAAAAATTTGAAGCCGGGATAAAAAGTTGGCACTGTAAGTGCCCCGTTATAAGCCAATATAGTAAGGTACAACATGACTCTTCACGTAATAATTTCATTATTAGCCTTTGTCTCTTATGGGGGTGTCATGGCTATGATCTTCAGCCATGGAATTAGAGGCAATAAACCAGGGCAATTGTTTTTCCTATACACCGTTTGCATGCTGCTGATGCAGATAGTCTTTTTAATGATATCTCTGGTCAGGGATGCGCAAGATGCTCTTTTTTGGTATTCGCTGACCGCCCCCCTGACAGCCGCACAGACAATCGTTTACTTCTTCTTCATACGGGCTTTTCTAGACATACGCCAACCCAGGAGAATCCTACAAGCAGGTATCCTAACCTGGCTGTTTGCACTCACCATATCCTCAGTGCTCAAACCAGACATTATTTTTATGCACATTTATCAGGATAAAGCTACAGGTCTGTTCGTGCCAGAAGTTACCCCAATGCAGGCTATCCTTCTTTCACCCATGCTTGTGCTGTGGGGAATCGCTATCTTCGAGCTAGCCAGGGGATACCGCACCAGTCATTCTTCCAAACAAAGAATTCGCATCCAATATCTGTTGTTGTCCGTCCTGATCGTATGGGTGGGATTATCCGCGAATGGTTCTCCATCCTTGCGCCCGTATCCCGTGGACGTGACAGCGAATATCATCGCGGCTTTTCTGATCGCTTATGCGATCCTGCGACACCAGTTGCTGGACATCCATATCGTTGTTCGCAGGGGGCTGATTGTATCCATCCCAGCTTTGGCGATGGGAACCATCTATTTTCTGGCGATCTTTTTGGTCACCCGTTTGGTCGATTCCGGGCACCAGTCAAATTCGCTGTTGGTCCCCTTCGCAGTAGCCGTTATCGTGGTTGCTGTTGTGAATCCTTTACGTGACCGCGCCCAGCGGTGGATCGATCAGATATTCTTCAAAGAGACCTACGACAGCCAACTCATGCTCCAACGCCTGAGTCAGAAAGCAGCCAACATTCTTGACTTCAGGGAACTCACCCATACAATTCTGGATGATATCCTCAAAACGATGCGGGTCCAGTGGGCAGCCTTCCTACTGGAACAAGGCGGAAGGTTCGAACCAATTGTCCGGGAAGGTTCGGATGCAAATAATGATTTTAATCTGAGCGAGGGACATCCCATCATCTCACACTTATCCACACACGGGGTCGCCATCACGGTAGACACCTTGAACGATATGCTGGCAGAAAACTCTCTCTCCAGGGAACAATTCGATGAACTGCAAAAAGCCGGTGTCGAGTTGCTGATCCCCTTGAAAACCAGGGACAGGCTGGCGGGAATTTTGAGTATGGGGGGAAAAAAATCAAAGCAGAGTTACACACAGGATGATGAAATGATCCTGACTGCGCTGGCTAACCAGGTTGCAACGGCCATCGAAAATGCCCGATTATATGAAACCCTTCAACAGGAATTGATAGAGCGCAAGCAGATCGAGAAGGAACGCCAGACTCTCATCAGCGAATTGGAAACCAAGAATGATGAACTGGAGCGTTTCACATATACTGTATCGCATGACTTGAAAGCGCCGCTGATCACCATCCGCGGGTTTTTGGGGTATCTGGAAGAAGATGTCTTGAATGGCGATACCGAACGCATGAATGCGGACATGACTCGCATCGTCGACGCGACCGATAAAATGCAAACCTTGCTGAACGAGCTATTGGAACTCTCACGGATCGGACGTATGATGAACCCGCCTGAAGCGGTTCCGTTTGCGGACATTGCGCAGGAGGCCGTTGACCTGGTGCGCGGGAGCATCGAGGCGCGCGGCGTGCGCATCAACCTGGACCCCAACCTGCCAACCATTTTCGGAGACCGTCCGCGCCTGGTGGAGGTGGTGCAAAACCTGGTGGACAACGCCTGCAAGTTCATGGGTGAGCAGCCCGAGCCGCACATCGACATTGGCCAGCGCGAAACCGACGAAGACAGCCACCCTGTCTTCTATGTGCGCGACAACGGCATCGGCATCGATCCGCAATACCAGGAACGCATCTTCGAATTGTTCCATAAACTGGATGCGCACACCGAAGGGACGGGGGTAGGACTGGCATTGGTGAAACGCATTGTGGAAGTGCATGGCGGCAGGATCTGGGTCGAATCGCCGGGAGCAGGCAAAGGAACAAGTTTTTACTTTACGCTGCCGAGGAAAGAGTAAGTGATTAGACCTGACAGGTTTCCACAGGTGGATTTCAGGTCAACTAATTTCCACGCAATTGAATTTGACAGGAAGGCGCTCTCTAGAAACCTGTCAGGTCTGGCACCTCAACAAGAAACTCCCCCGTGAATCAAAAAGTTCCGGAAAGATTAACTCACCGGAACTTTTTATGTACAAGATATACCGATCAGATAATCCCGATTTCCTTACCAGCCTTACCGATCACGTCCATTGCATAAGCAATCTCATCGGTTTCGTGCGCAGCCGTGATGGTCGCTCGCAGACGCGCCAATCCTTGCGGGACAGCCGGGGATACCACCGGCAGGACGAAGACATCATGGTGCTGGGCTTCGCGGGTCAATGCAAAGGCGCGTTCATCCGAGCCGCACAATACCGGGACAATGGCTGTCTCGGTCAGCATGGTGTCAAAGCCCATACCTTTCAGTCCGTTGATATATTGCTTGGTGTTTTTATTGAGTTTTTCCATGCGCCAGGGCTCATCCAAAATGACTTTGAAGGCTTCATTGGCGGCTGCAGCCTGGGCAGGTGGAAGCGCCGCAGAGAAAATGTAAGCACGGCTGGCATGGCGCATATAGGTAATGATTTCTTTCTTCGCGGCTACATAGCCTCCCACCGAGGGGATGGTTTTGCTGAGCGTGCCCATCTTGATATCGATCACATCGCCGAGGCCAAAGTGCTCCTCGATGCCCCGCCCGGTCTCCCCAAGCACGCCCACCGAGTGGGCTTCATCGATCATCAACCAGGCATTGTATTTCTTGCACAACTCAACCACTTTTGGCAAATCAATGATATCGCCGTCCATACTGAAGACCGAGTCTGCAATGACCAGTTTGGCGCGGTCCGAAGGCACATTCTGGAGGCGTTTTTCCAGGTCGGCCATGTCATTGTGCTTGAAACGGCGGAACTCTGCTCCAGACATGAGACAACCGTCCACAATGGAAGCATGATTGAGCTTGTCGGAGAGAACGTAATCACCGCGTCCCATCAAGGTAGAGACAACCGTCAAATTGGTCGCATATCCCGATGAATAGGTTACCGCTGCTTCGGCATGCTTGAAGTCTGCAATGGTCTCTTCCAGTTCATTATGGATCTTTAGTGTTCCAGCCAGCATGCGAACGCCATGCGTCCCGGTTCCATACTGGTCAATCGCGGCTTTGGCGGCGGCCCCAATGCGCGGGTGGCCGAGCAGCCCCAGGTATCCATACGAAGCGTACATGCCCATTTCACGCCCATTGACCAGCACCCTGGCCCCGCCACGCAACTCAGTGACCGGCTGATTGTAAAAATACAGGTCATTTTCCTTAAGCATGCTCACACGATCATTGATCGCTTGAACACGGCGCATGACTGCATCCTTGGTTGTCTTCACATCCATAAACTCCTCCGAAAAGTGCTCCGCCTAGTTTAGCCCAGGGAGCAGTTCTGTCCAGCACTATCCCGCACCATTTGAAATTGCAAAGCTACAAAGATTTCTTACCTTTGCATGATGGCCAGCGGACTATATTTTTACAGGTTTATTCATGCGCGCCGATTTAAGCAAAGCCAAATCGTAGCCACATTCGCGCGGCTATCAGTCAGAGAAATGCGCGGCGCTTCCCCCCGATAAAATTGCATCCGCCATATCCTCCACTTCGCCCAGATGTACAACTCCTGCCCCTTCACTTTGATGGTTTCCGTCTTCCCATCACGCACCAGGAAAATTTTCTCGTTCACACCGGGCTTGAACGGCTTCGGGACGATCAGAGTCGCTTCGCTCCCGACAAATTCCATATACGTATGAAATGGGATGACAAAACTGCTGTCGAACTGACCATAGACATCATCCGCAAAATGCAACTGCCCGACGAAGGTATCATCGATTCCGGTCGGACCCGTAACCTGCTGGCCAAAAACATTCTAGTGGTTCCGCCCCGACGACTGTCCGCATGTAGCTGATCGGGATAACAGCCAACATCCCAAATGCTGCCGCCACCCATGGCCGGGTCGAGAGCGGATATTCCCATCATCGGTCAAGCACAAAGCTGAAGGAACCGCGCAGCAGTTTCAGGGTTCCGAGAGAACCGCTTTGCACCAATTCCTGCACTTTGAGCGTCTGCGGATGGTGGCGGTACATGAAGGCTTCAGCCACTACGCGTCCATGTTTTTGCGCAGCCGCAGCGATGGCATCCACATCGTCCACGCTCAATGCCAGGGGTTTCTCGCACAGCACATGCTTGCCCGCTTCAATGGCTTTGATCGTCCACTCGGCGTGCAAATGATTGGGAAGCGGATTGTAGATCACGTCAATTTCAGGGTCGGCCAGCAGGGCTTCATAGGAGCCATGCGCGCGCGGAATTTTCCATTCCTTGGCATAGGCATCCGCAGATTCCTGCGAGCGGGATGCCACAGCCAACAGGTGATTGCGTTTGGAAGCGCGCAAGGGCGGGATAAGCGAACGGTTGATACGGGCAGTAGAAAGCAAGCCCCAATTCAAAACTTTTGTACTCATGATGCCAATCTCCTCAATTCTTCTTCGTTGATGATTTTCACACCCAACTCCTGGGCCTTGTTAAACTTTGAGCCGGGGTTTTCGCCCAGCACCAGATAATCGGTGTTCTTGCTGACCGAACCAACCACCTTGCCACCATTGGATTGAATAAATTCTTTGATGCCATCGCGTGTGAAGCTTGTAAGTGTTCCGGTGACAACAAAAGTCAAGCCGCTTAATGCGCCGGACAACGGACGACTGACGACGGACGATACGGTCGGCCAAACGCCAGCAGACCTTCAATTTCTTGAGCAAATTTTTGTTGGCGGGCCGCGCGAACCAATCCACGATGGCTTCGGCAATGTTGGGCCCTACGCCTTCGATCTCTTGCAGTTCATCCACCGTTGCCTTTGATAACGCATCCAGATCAGGATAATGACGTGTCAGATCGGATGCCATGACTTCGCCCACCCCGCGGATTCCCAAAGCGGACAGCAAACGGTTTAAAGGACGGCTCTTAGATGTATTTAGTTGACTCAAGTAAATTTATCTGCTATTTTTCCAGGCGGTTCCGCTTTTGTCTTGCGATCCTTTTTGGTTACAGCTTCAAGAATGTCTTCGCGCGATAAAGTGAAAATATCTGCTACATCTTTGACTTTACCCGTTTCAATCAACTTTTCCACAATCTTGATCCCCAGCCCAACAATATCCATCGCGCCGCGCGAGACGAAGTGCTCCACATTGCGGACAAGCTGCGCTGGGCAGGCCGCGTTGACACAATACCAGGCCACTTCGCCTTCGAAATGTTCAACCGGCTGCTCACAATCAGGACAAGTTTTGGGCGGCTCGTAAGGTTTCTCGTCTCCCCGTGCGCGCATCTACCACCGGGCCGATAACGTAGGGGATCACCTCCCCGGCGCGTTTGACCAGCACCCGGTCACCAACGCGGATGTCTTTTTCGGCGATGAAGTCGAAGTTATGCAGGGTGGCGCGTTCCACGATCACGCCGCCGATCTCGACGGCTTCCAGCACGGCGTAGGGTGTCAGCACGCCCGTGCGTCCTACGTTGACGCGGATGTCTTCCAGAATGGTGGTCACTTCCCGCGCCGGGAATTTGAAAGCGGTCGCGCCGCGCGGGTCTTTGCCCACAAAGCCCAGGTCAGCGGCCAGTTCCAGATCATCTATTTTGATGACCATGCCATCCGTTTCGTAAGGCAGTTCATCGCGGCGGGTTTGGAAGGTTTCGGTGTAGGCAATCGCGGATTCAAGGTCATCGAAGCGCTTTGACCACATCCGTGACAGGGAAGCCAAGCGCTTTGAGATATTCCAGCACTTCCCATTGACTGGTCGGCACATCGCCGCCTTCGGCATGCACGATCTGATAGACCAGCAAGGTCAGAGGGCGGGAAGCCGTCAGCGTGGGGTCGAGTTGGCGCAGAGAGCCAGCCGCCGTATTGCGCGGGTTGAGATAAGTTTTCGCACCGGCTTCTTCGAGTTGCTTGTTCAGTTCTTCAAAGTCTTTGATCTCAATGAAGGCTTCGCCTCTTACAACAAGATAATCAGGGATTAGATGAGTAGAGAATAGTGGCAAACTGTCCATACTGCTCTCTGCTCTCTGTTCTCTACTCTCTACCGGAATCCGCAATGGTATCGCCCCAATCGTCCGCAAATTGGCGGTGATATCCTCCCCCACTTCCCCATTCCCGCGTGTGGCGCCTTGCACGAAAACCCCGTCACGGTAGTGCAGCACAACGGACAGCCCGTCAATTTTGGGTTCAACGATGAATTTAGCGGAAGCAACCCGCTCGTCCAGTTTTTTGATGCGCTCGAACCAGGCCCGGGCATCGTCCGCGCCGAAGGCGTTCGACAGGGACAGGATCGGCGCCGGGTGGCGCACCTTCTCGAATTTGTCCAGCGGCACAGCACCTACACGTTGGGTGGGCGAATCAGGCGTGACCCAATCGGGATGCTCGGCTTCGATGGCTTTGAGTTCGTTGAGCAGCCGGTCGTATTCGAGATCGCTGATGAGCGGCGCATCCAGCACATGATAGCGATAATTATGCAGATGTACTTGTTCTTTGAGTTCTTCGTAACGGTCGCGTGTGGTCATACAGTTGATTATACCCAGAGCGGTCACAAATTGCGTTTTTTCTGAGCGGGAGAGAACAATAATTACTTCGTGGGGCATGGGGCGGGATGGCATCCCGCTTTACAACCTAAACCATCAACTTCACGAATGGATCCCCGATCACCACATAGTTGCGGGCATCGTTGTTGGCCGTCCACATACCGGCCAACTCCATGGGTTCTACGCGCCTGCCAAACTCCATTTCTTCCAGCGTGCTGCTCAGGTCGGTGGAAAGCTCGGCATAGCGTTCGTTGAAGTATTCGAAGGCGTAACCGACCGGGTAACCATCCATCAGGCGCTTGAGGGCACTCTCGAAGACAGCCAATTGCATGCCGGCTTTGCCCCAGGAGAAGGAGTAACCCCAGGCGCGTTCGACGTGGCCGATGAAGGCCAACGCGCCGCCTTTGGGATGTCCAAGCATGCGCTGCGGCAGCTTTGCGATGAAATTTTTGGAGGCAATCGCTTCCCGTTGTTTGAAAGCAATCCTGGAGAATTCGTCCATCTGCGGCGTGCCTGCGCCATAGCAGGCAAAGACAAAGGCCACCAGGCCATGCACATTGGCATCCTCCGTCAGATCGTCGGCGGCGAAGTAGAAATCCTTGCCAATCGGTTTACGCCACTGTTTGGGACCAGGCCAATCCTGGCAGAGCAGCGCGCCCTGGTCGGAAAGTTGAAGTTCATGCCCATTGGGGAAACCCATGCCATGACTGGCGGTGAAGAGCAAGGCTGGAGCCTCTTCCCCGCTTAGCAGACCCGCAAGATTAGCCTTCGTGGCCTGGTCTCTCAGCACGCTTTCAACCTTCCAGCCCTCGGTTTGCCCGGGCATATTCTTTGCCAGCGGACCGACCAACTGCTCAATGCTCATATTGGTGGCCGGGTCATCAGGATTGGCAACGCCGAAAAAGGCGGCTTTCTTGCCAAGCGCTAGATTTTCCTTCTCAGCAGAAACCACGCTCTTGGCATAGCTCGCATACTCTTCCGGCGTATCGAAATGGATGCGGCCAACAGCATATTGCACGTCCAGTTGAGTCTGGAAGCGATAAGGGATGGTATCCGGGTCTCCGACCAGCAGCAAATAATACGGGACTTTTTCCGGGTCAGCCGGGCCGGGGCCCATGCCATGCCGCACCAGCCAGTCATTTTTGGATTCGTACATACCGTCAGCCGATTTATAGCGATACCCTTCCGGGCCGGTATATTCTTTATACAAATCGCCTGCCTGGGCTTTGCGCCAATCCAACAAGGGCTTGAGCGCTTCGATGATTTTCTCATCCGCATCATATGGGAAGATGACGCCCCACCCTGCTGAAGAAAGATCCAGGTAATCCGTGCCTTCCTTGGCAGCCATGTGCTGGGGCGCATTCGGGCTGGCATATTGATTCCACCAGCTGGCTAATTCCTGTTCCTGTTCCGCGTTGCGCTCTTCTTTGCTGATGATGCTGGCTAGCAAATCTTCTGTGATCGGCGGGAATAATGGCTCTCCCGTTGTGGCATTGATACCGTTGAAAAATAGCTGTTCGCTCATTGTCTCCTCATTTCACATTGGCTAAGAAATTATACATTGAAACACCCTTCGCTTATTTCAATCAAAACCAACCAACTGCGATATACTTCGCCCATGTTCCGTGAACGCATCGGTATTTTCGGCGGCACCTTCGACCCTCCCCACATCGGCCATCTGATCCTGGCAGCCGAGGCCTGCGAAGCGTTGCGTTTTGACCGCCTGCTGTGGGTGCTCACCCCCGTCCCGCCGCATAAGCTCGACCAGGCGATCACGCCCCTCGAGCATCGCCTGGGGATGCTCCAACTTGCCATCTCGGACGAGCCGAACTTCGAGCTTTCACGCATCGAGATAGACCGTCCCGGCCCACACTATACAGTGGATACCATGCGACTGCTGGCGGACGAGTACCCATCCGCAGACCTGATCCTGCTGATCGGCGGCGACTCCTTGCGCGATCTGCCAACCTGGCATCGTCCCGCGGACCTGGTGGCTGCTTGCCACGAAATTGGCGTGATCCGCCGTCCAGACGACTCGGTAGACCTGTCAGCGTGGGAGCGGCAGGTTCCGGGCACGCAGGCTAAAGTCCGGTTTGTGGATGCGCCGCTGTTGGACATTTCGTCACGGGCTATCCGGCGTCGCATCCGCGAGAAACTGCCGTTCCGATACTATCTATCCCCATCCGTGTACGAATACATCATAAAAAAGGAACTATACAGGTAATCCATGCCCCTTCTCTTCGACTCACTGTTCTCGTCCATCGCACTCGGTCACTTGATGGTGGATATGCTCAACGGCAGCCGTTCCGTGCTGCTGGCCTATTTGAGCGGACCGCTCGGCCTGACAAACGCGAACATCGCCCTGATCTCCACGCTCTACGTGTGGACGGCTTCGATGAGCCAACCCGTCTTTGGCTGGTTGACCGACCGTTTTGGCCCGCGCTGGTTGGCTACCGGAGGGTTGTTGTGGATGATGCTTTTCTTTTCACTGGCAATCTTCTTACCAGGAACAGGATCGCTGACCTTTCTGGTCATCGCCAGCCTGGGATCAGGAGCGCTGCATCCGGCAGGCGCCATGCAGGCCACGCTGCGGGGCCGCACACACTACGCAGGCCGTGAAACCACGGCGGCTTCGTTCTTTTTTATGTTCGGCCAGATGGGATTATTCATTGGGCCACTCATCGCCGGGCCGCTGCTGGGGACGTTTGGTGTTTACGGATTGCTTATCCCGGTAGGGTTATGCCTGCCAATTGCTCTCAATGCTGGTTGGCAATTGCGGAATACACGACCGGCACAAACCACCGAAGATAAAAGTTCCCTACAGGTGCGTCGCAGCGTGTGGTTCATCATCACATTGACCATCGTGGCAGTGTTGCAAGCCTGGGCGCAGCAAAACATGATGACCTTCCTGCCCAAGTATTTGAAAGACCTGGGGCAATCGCCCACAACCTATGGGCTGATTGCCGGGTTGTTCATGGGCGGTTCGGCGCTGGGGAATGTGCTCGGCGGGCAACTGGCAGACCGTTTCGGGAAACGACGCGTAGCCGGAACCATGCTGGCTTTGGCAAGTATCCCACTGTATTTGATTGCGGTTGCAGGTTGGTCTCCCTGGCTGTATGTTCTTGTCCCCCTGGCCGGTCTGTTATCTGGCTCTGTACATAGCATCGTGGTGGTCATCGCGCAGGGCATTATCAAGGGTGGGATGGCTTTGGCATCCGGTTTGATCCTGGGAATCATGTTCTCTGCCGGGGCCTTCGGAACGCTGCTTTCCGGCCCGATGGCTGATTCCAGGGGATTTCCAATTGTGTTCCAGTTGACATCGGCTCTGGTCCTGGTTGCTGCACTGGTAACAACTCAACTAAGAGGAACAGAAGCAAAACCGGTTCTACTATGAAGCTCACTAGAACCTATCTCAAAAATACCGTGTCACTCTGAGGAAGCGGTTTTTGCAACCGAAGAGTTTCTTGCTTTCGGTGTCAGAGATCCTTCGCTTCGCTCAGGATGACATTTTTGAGATGACTTCTAGAAACTTTCCCAACACACTCTCAATATGAAGTGCGTTGCACTTGTAAAGATCAACTTATCAAAGTACAAGTCAAAAATCCCGCCCTTTTGAAGAGCGGGATTTTGATTGACTACCAGTATTTCGTATTTTGACTATCCAACCGGGTCATTCTCGACAGGGACAACCGCTGGTGCAACCACACGCGGATAGGGCTGCGTACCGAAAATAGTCAGGACAACGCCGCCGATACCAACTAAAGCCACCAGGGAAGCCGCCAGCCAGCCAATGCAGGGCACCATGCCAATACCACCGACCACGATCATCATCAAGAAGGTGCCCATACCAGCCGTCAGGGGTGGCGCCCAGGTCTGGTTGATGGCCTTCGTAAAGCGCTCGCCCACTTCGGTACCGATGGCGATCATGCCGAACAACCAGGCCAGGGCCAGAGCCATGGCTGCCAGTATCGTCACCGGGATCAATATGATTGTCACCGTCAATATGACTAAAACAACCGGAGCCATTACCCCTGTCAACAAGCCGATGCTGCCAGCGATCACAGGCTGCCCAACAACCGCCTGAGACACACGCTCAATCTGCGGTTGCAAGAACAGGCTGGCCAACATTGCCAGTAATGAAACTGATATTGCTGTAAACAGCATGCCGAAGAAATTGCCAATAGGATCAAAGTTGAAAGTCGGCGGACTGGGTGGTGATGGCGGATTAGGCACATTTGGCACTCTAGGCGGCTTTGGCACATCTGGAATCTGGATATCCGGTGCAGGGATGTTGGTCACCACTTCCCCTTCGATTTCCGAACCCGGGTCGCGTGACAGCGAACCACCCACAGTGACCAGATCGCCCTTAACGACGGCGGTTTCACTCATGCTGGTCGAGCCGCCTACGATAACAGTTGAGCCATTCACAGTGCCATCCAGGGTGACATTCCCACCGATCACGACCATGTCGCCCTGAACCTTGGCATCTTCCTCGATCTGTGACATTCCCGCCGAAGACCACCAGGTCACCGGTCAGCGTATCACCGCTTTCCAGGGTGAAATTGTCACCGAAGATGACCCTCCCATCCAGCAAGCCGTCGGAAAATCCACCGGCCTGAACTGCACTGGTCGGCAGGAACAGTCAGCTGCCAACAACAGCATAAGTGTAAAAAGTTTGAACATATGTTTTCATGCTTGTACTCCTTGCGGACGGCGCATCAAGCGCCAGATCGAAACGGACCACAGTAAACCAAGTCCGCTCAAGGTAGAAAGTAAAACTAACCATACAAACGGGGGAATAAATCCGGGCAGTACGCGGAAGATCACAGAGCCGGCTTCCGCGACAGCCATAATCGTTGTGTAGATAAACAGTAAAGCTTGCACCATTGCCGAAATCCACTCAGCGGGTGAACCGAGCAAGGAAACCAGGGTGGGGCCTGCCAGGAAAGCCAGCAAGAGCATCCCACCCAGGGAGAAAAATAGTGTTCCCAATAACGTCCGTCGACGCTGGGCGCGGCGCGCCAGCACCAGTCGTTCCTGGAAGCGGGCGGTGAAGCCCGGCGCAGGCCCGACTACGCGTGCGGAACGCAGCGCCAGGTTCGATTCGGCAATTGCGCTGCAGGCATTGCAGGTGTGCAAATGCGCATCGAGTTCTCGTTTTTGTGCGGGATCGAGAAGCTGGTCATCCAGCAGCCAATCTTCAAAAGGCCGGTGATTCATAGGGGCTCCTTTCCACATGTGCGGTTGTGGAAGATTCTTGCCAGGTTTTGCCGAGTTGCTTGCGCGCCCGGTGCAGGCGGCTCTTGACCGCGCTGACGGTCAAATTGAGCGCTTCGGCAATCTCTTTCTCAGAAAATTCGTACCAGTAACGCATCACGATCGCGGCTCTATCGGTTGTGTCCAACGTCTGCACCAACTGATGCACTTGTTCGCGTTGTTCGCCGAGTACAGTTTCAGTTTCAGGTTGAAGCGCCTGCGTATCCGGTATCTGAAAGGTGGTACTCTTCGTCCTCATCCACCGAGAAAACCGGCAGTTTGCGTTTTCTCAGGCGGTCGATACAATAATGGGCCGCAATCGAGAGCAGCCAGGTTGCAAAGGACCGCTTCATATCATAGCGATGGAGATGCTGGTAGGCTCGCAGGAAGGTCTCCTGGGCGGCATCTTCTGCCGCCTGGGGATGCCCCAGCATGCGATAACACAGGTTGTAGACCGGAGTTTGGTAGGTCTCAACGATATATGTAAACGCTTCGTCGCTTCCGTTTTTGGCCTGGAGTATCCAGGTCTTTTCTTCGTCCACGTTACTCCTCTCGAACTTTCCGTACTTATATTACGCATTAGGATAAAAAAGGTTTCACGTTTAGACTAACGAATTTGCAAGGATAAAACAACCTCCTTGCGAAGGGTCTGAACCCTTCGCAAGGTTCGGATCAATGATGATGTACTTCTCCGCTTCCCTCCGGGCCCAAAACTTGCTCCCATTTCCCCAGCCTGTCTCGGTTGAGAGCCAATCCCGCGGCAATGACCGTCGTCAGCGGGACCGCAGCCACCAGCCCCAGCGACCCGACCAGCGTGCGCACGATCTCTTCGGCCACGAAGGAGAAGTTGACCAGGTAGCCGTAATCGCCCCTGCCGAGCGAAAACATCAACAGCATGGGTAACGAGGCCCCGGCGTAGGCCAGGACCAGCGTGTTAACGGTAGCAGCCACATGGTCCTGGCCGATGCGCATGGCCGCATTGTAGAGACCGCGAAAGCCCAGGCCGGGATTCGCCCCGTGGAGTTCGAACACGGCCGAGGCCTGCGTGGTCACCAGATCATCCAATACGCCCAGCGCGCCGATGATCATCCCGCCCAGCAGCAGCCCGCGCAGGTTGATGCGCGAGTCCAGCATCTGGATCAGGAACAGCGCGTTTTCGTCGCCCGCGCCGGTCAGACGGGTGAAGACCACAAAGATGTAGGCCAGCGTCCCGGTGATGACCAGCACGAAGACCATCCCCAGCACGGCGGAGTGGGTTTTCAGGTTCCAGCCGTAGGTGAGGTAGAGCGTGACGCCCAGCAGGATGGCCGAGCCGATGATGCTGACGCGCACCGGGTCTTCGCCCGCCAGGATGTGCGGGATGATGTAGCTGATGATGACCCACAGGCTGAAGGCCATGCTGAGCAGCGAGCGCAGGCCCTTCCAGCGGCTGATGAGCAGGATGGCAACCACGAAAGCCGCCAGCAGCCACAGCAATGTCGTGGTGCGGACGAAGATCGGCAAAATAAGCGGTGAGTACGTTGTCAGGCGTTTGACCCCATCGTGACCAGGATTTTGTCACCCGGCTCGAGATAGGTATTCCCGGAGAGCACCTGGCGTTTGCCGTAGTCGATCTCCATCAGGATGCCAGCGTACTCCCCCTCCAGGATTTCCACGCGCGCGATCTGGTAGCGCTGGACGGTACCGCCCAGGTCGATCTCGCCCTCTTCGATAATCTCATCCACCTGCGCGCGGACGGTCTCCGACCCAAAGGCGGACATAGCCGCCACGGGCAGTTCCACCTGCGAGAAATAGGGCAGGAAGAGAAGAGCGGCGATAACAATAAAGAAAAGTAAAAATGGGATGACTTTGTGAGTTTGAATACGGATCATGTCCCCAATGATACCGCACCACCAAAAACCTGACAGGTCTAACAGGCGACTATATCCATCAAGATATTTGCGCTGAACAGCGCAAAGTATAGGGAATGGTTTTGTGGAGACCTGTCAGGTTTGGATTTTCTCTTCGCTTATCTTCCCAAGCAAGAACATACTCATTAAAATACACACTGCTCCAAACACAAACAACCATGTATACCCCACCCACTGACCGGGCCACAGGCCGTTCAGCCAGTCCAGCGCGGGGCCTTCCAGGCGGGCCAGCGCACCAGAGCCGGCCGTTGCCAGGTTGGTCAGGCCGAGGAACTTGCCCGCTTGTTCTCCAGGCGCCAACTTATTTGCCAGTGCCCAGTTGGCCGTCAGGAAGAGGCCAATGCCCGCGCCCAGCACACCGCCGAAGAGCATCAAGCCGGGCATGTCGCGCGGGATGAGCATCAGTAGCATCCCGCCTGCGGCAAGGAAACTGGCAATATACAGTATGCGTTTGGCACCGAATTTGTCCGTCAGCCAGCCGCCGAACAGCACCAGCGCGACGAGGGACAGGGTGAGCACGGCCAGCAGGTCGCCGGTCTGCTTGGGCGGGTCCGCCACGCGGATGACATCTTGCAAGTAATACTGGGCGAAGGCCTGTACACCATAAATCCCAAGCAGGAACAGTCCGCGCTCGGCGATCAGCCACCAGTAGGCTTTGTTTGCACGGAAGTCGATCTTCAAGAACTCGCCACGGAGAGCACCGAGACCACCGAATTTCCCTTCACCCTTAGCCCCTCTCCCTGAGAGAGAGGGGGATTCTTCTAGCGTCCCAAACACAGTAATCGCAGTAGAAACCGCAATTGTCCCAATCAAAACCAGTATGATCAAGGTTGGATCGCGCGTTTCAGGGTCGAGCAGCCGCCCAGCCAGCAGGGAGGCGATGATCAGGCTGGTCATGTCCATGATGTTCTTCCAGGAACTGGCGACACCCAACTGTTCCGGCGGGACGCGGTCGGGCAATAGTCCCTGCGCCGGGCCTTGCGCGATGTTCGAACTGAATTGCAGGCCGATATAGCCGATGATCAACCAGGTCAAACCACCTGCCCAGGCCAGCAGCGCCAGAAAGACAAAATCGAACAGCGTGCCCAGAACCATCAACGGACGCCGCCTGCCCCAGCGCGAAACCCAGCCGTCCGAGATGGCGCCCGCAAGCGGCTGGATAACCATCGCAAGCAGCAAACCGACAAAGGTCAGCAAGCCCAGCCAGGTGTTCTTGTGCGCATCCGGGACGAAGTTCAACAGCACGGCAGGCAGGATGATCGGGTGCAGGGCGTTCCACTTAAAAGACAGTCCCACCCAGTAGGCGTTCAGCACCAGCAGTTCGGGCAGCTTCAACTTTTTCATGCGAATTCTCCTCGCAACTCTTCAGGCAGCAAAACAGCAATGTTCTTCATCAAGATTTCCGCTGCGGCGCGGTCTTTTTCATCCGGGGACAAGTCCGAACGGGACACTCAACCGATAAGATGAGCCAAATTTTACACATAATGCCCCATCCGCTTCGTAGACTCCCACTGGCACGAACGCGGACCCTGAACCTGCCAGCAGCAACCCAAACCTTCCCACCCCTGAAGGAGGCAGCGAAAGTTTCCCGGCATGTTGATCCGCGCCTTCGGGAGCCAGTCCCAGAATTGTATTCTCGTTCTGTTTCATTAATTTCAACACTTTCTTGACGGATTTGGCGCGCGCTTCCACATCCTGGGGACGCGGTGGCATGGGCGGCATGGTAGTGAAACCGTATGTTTTCCCAATGCGTTTCAAGCCCAGCGTGAAAGCGGGCTTCCAAACTTTCCCAGATACAGCAATTCCCCTGTCACCACCCAGTGCATCTCAACCGGAATAGTCGCTGCAATCGCCAGTGCGATCCACCCGGCGCCAAATCCCGGCCGGTAATAGTGATTGACCGTCACCACGCACGGGCCATCTATCTGGAATATTTTCTTTTCCCAAGAACTCGTAGTGACGGTTTCAACTGTCCAATGCAAGCCAGCGCATCTTCCCTGAAAGAACGCTTACGTCCAGTCAGCGCATCAAAAGCCAGGGAAATCACAATTGAAAGAGGAAGTTGATAATGAATGCTCATAAAAAAGATTGGGATGGCGCTGCCATCCCAATTCTACTTATTTTTCATCAAAGTGTGCCGGTTTATCACCCCGCATGTTCCACAATTCCCACCCGCGCAGGAGCTACAGCCGCTCCCCCGCCCCCCATCCCGCTGATAGTCGAGCCACCGCTATGGGCGATAGAAGCGACAGTTTGCGCTTTACATTCTCGCTGCCGCATTCATCGCAGTCAATAGGCTCATCGGCCTCGTTGAATGAGCGCAGGATTTCGTATTCTTTTTTGCAGTCGAGACAAATATATTCGTAGATTGGCATAGGAACCTTCCCCACAAATTATATATTACCGCTGGGTGAAGGAAAAATGTAGATTGTCATATTTTTTTAACATTTTTACATTTTTTGTAGGGGCGGGGTAACCCCGCCCCTACAATATTATTTATTCAAATCCGTCACAATCGCATCCAGTTGCGACAGGATGGCAGGCACCTGCCCGACCGGCGTATCCACACGGAACATGAAGTTGAAGCCATCTCCCAGCGCCACGCGGACGGTGCGCCAGGCGGCCAGTTGCGGGGTGGTACGTCCCTGTGGGAGCAGTTTGACGGCATCTACCCAGGCCGGGTGCCCGGCTGCGTAATCGGTCAGCAGGCCCATCGTCGCGGCCTGAAGCGGGAACAGTCCGGCGCTGTTGACCCAATCGGCCTGATTTTCCGGGGAGAGCAGCCAGCGCACGAACAGCCAGGCCGCCAGTTGATCGGCGTCATCTGACGTGAACAGGATGTAAGAAGCGCCATAGACAACCAGCGCAGCTGCCTTCCGCGCCAGGGAAAGGCAGCACAGTCCATTTGTCGGTGTTGCCAGCGCTGGCAAAATCGCGCGCCAGATCGGGCAAATCTTCCAGGCTGGCGGTGGCAAAAAGCGCCGAATCGCTCTGACAAAATTGCTCAGAGGCTTCTCATTCCTGAGTTTTCCAGGCACAGCCGCTTTCAGCCAGCCCCTTGACAAAACGGGTTGCATCTATGTTTTCAGGCCGCAGGAAACGGAAGCCATTTTCTTCCTGCGCGCCGCCGCCAAATGCCAGCAACCAGGACAGATTGGTGATCGGATGGGCATCGATCAACCAGCCGCCCTTGCCATCGTTCTGCGGATCTTCGTCTGAGCGCATGGACTGGTTGGCTTTGCAGGCCTGCTCCTGGAATTCATCCGCAGTGACAGGCGGATCGTCAAAGCCCAGTTCCTCCGCCCAGGTCTGGTTGTAGAGCAGGAAGCGCGCCGTGCGCTGTGCAGGCATTCCCAACCGCACATCCCCCACCTGGTCCTGTTCCCAGAACACGGACGGGAAATCGGCGATTTCCGCGCCGCTCAAGCCATACAGCGGATCGGAGACATACGGATTCAAATCCAGCACCGCTTCCTGCGCATGCCACTCCACTGCGTATTCCGGCAGGCCAATGACCACATCCGGCCTGTTCGGGCCGTGCACAGCTGCGCTGGCCTGCGCATACAACTCGGTGTAATTCTGAAGACTTCTTGCCCGCACCTGGATACCCCAGGGATTTGTGCTGTTGAACTCATCCACCTGCGACTCGAACAGGATGGCAGGCGCGCCATACCACGGATGCCAGACATCTACCGTGAGACCATGCAGCGCTTCCGCCTCGACCCCCAGCCTGCTTTCCGCTGCCGGGGTATTTGTCGGCGCCGGGATTTTGGTCGCCGAGGCGGGCTTCGGCGTGGGGGTAGGCACATCCGGGCTGGATGGCGGTTGGCAGGCGGATACGTATGAAAATCAGGAAAAGAAACAGGGAGAGCCAGCGACGGTTCATGCAGTCAGCAAGGAGAACGGAACTGGCGTGAAGACCAGCACGAACAGCAAGATGACGAATATAGCTACCATGCGGCGGTTGGAATCCAAGGGGGTGATCTGGTCGAGCGTTTCAGCGTTGACACGTCCCAGCCAGAAGAGCAGGAAAGCCCACAGCCACCAGCCGCTCCAGAAGATTCCCAGTACAGCCATGATGCCGATGATGATACGGAAAAGCTTTGCGCGCTTTCTCTCCAAACAGGGCATAGACCACATGCCCCCCGTCCAGTGTGCCGGCCGGGACGAGGTTCAATGCCGTGACCAGCAACCCGGCCCAACCCGCAAAGGCCACCGGATGGATGAAGACATCCAACCCGCCAACAGGCGAGGGCTGGCCGGTAAAGAAGTAACGCAGCCAATATAGGAATGGGGGTAAATTGCCAAAGCTCGCCGGTTCAGGGAGAAACTTGCCAAAGATTGCATATTTTGCAAACAGGTAAATCAGCGAATTCCCTTCGATGAAACTGTCTGGCGGAAGGTCGTATCGTGTCAAGGGATGAAAGCGAAAGCCCCAGGAACAACACCGGGATGGCGACTACCATGCCAGCCAGCGGGCCAGCCACACCGATGTCAAACAGGATGCGTTTGTTCTTGGGGACACCTTTCATCAAGATGGCCGCGCCCATCGTCCCCAAAGGACTGAATGGGAAAGGGATGAAATATGGCAGCGTGGCAGGTGTCTTGTGATAGCGGCTGACCAGGTAATGTCCAAATTCGTGCGCCAGTAAGATGCCGAGCATGCTCAACGCAAACGGCCAGCCGGTGAATATACTTTTGAGTAGGGCCAGCATCTGTCCGCCAGCATCAGCGGCAGCGGGCCTTCAGGCGTGGCCCCAGCCAGCATCACGCTGAAAACCGTTAGAACGAATAGCCCAACATTCACCCAGGGATTGGCACGGTTTTTGCTCGGGTGGGGACTTGGTCAGGTAGATGACTTGCTCGCCTTTCTCAAGGCGGAAGAGGGGCGTAAGTCCATGTGGTTTGACGGAAGCAGCCAACTGGTCGTAGGCTGAAGCGGAATCGTCACTTAGCAGGTGACCGCGATAGCGGAGAAGCGGTCCTTTTTCGGGGTCGCCAGCCGTCACATCATCAATTCGAAATACACGCGCAACAAGGGAAGTTAGAACTTCAGTGTCAGGAAGAGTCATAATATACCTTTATAAAATTAGGCGGGAGTGGATGGGGGTCGAACCCACCGCGGCCCGCAACGCGACCCGCCACCGATTTTGAAGACCGGGAAGCCCACCGGGACCTAACCACTCCCGCAGCAAGGATACTCGAAGGCAAATGGATTGGCAAGTATAAAACGACCTGACAGTATAATGCCTGTCAGGTCGTTATCATGTAAGGTAAACTTACTAAAAAACTACCTGGTTCTTGCCATTGGTTTTGGCAACGATCAAATTTCCTTCTGCGTAACGAATGAGCATCGGGAATTCTTGTTCAATGTCTTCCTTCATCATATCTTCTGCGCCCCCAACACTGACAGTCATGGGCAGCTCCCGCTGGTCGGGCTTCGGCGACTGTATTCCTGAGTTTTTCAGCAACAGCCTCGCCCCCCTCTTTCATGGTGTTTGGGAGTAATGCGATGAATTCATCACCGCCATAGCGCGCGATAAGGTCTGATTGTCGTAAAGTCGACTGGAGTATTGTTGCAACTTCTTTCAGGATATCATCTCCCTTTTGTGTGCCGTGTAAATCATTTATGGCTTTAAAGTTGTCAATTTCCACAAGGAAATGGTCAATTGGTGTTTTGTTTCGTTTTGACCAGTGCGCCATTTGTTTGGCCATTGTAAAAAAGCCACGCCTGTTGAACAAACCAGACAAAATATCAACCATAGATTGTTCCGAAAGCATCTTGTTT
The DNA here is from genome assembly GCA_963791785.1 of uncultured Chloroflexia bacterium. Taxonomy (GTDB): domain Bacteria; phylum Chloroflexota; class Anaerolineae; order Anaerolineales; family Villigracilaceae; genus JAABUE01. The sequence goes on from CAWBTW010000016.1 coordinate 131,831, forward strand.
TGATCCCACAAGCGTTGCAAGGTTTCGCCGACCAATTCCATTTCTGGCGTGGCTTCGCCATATTTATGTAAGGCTTCTATCAAGGCGTCAATATTCGTTTCATCAAGTTGTTTATTCCTCAGGGATGGGTCCGTCCGTCATGGGGCGAAATAATGATAGAGAGTTCTCATCGCCGGATGGAGCTTATAGGATTCCAGGCGATAGGCAATCACAAATGCGCTTCCTACGGTCTGATCTTTTTCCCATTGTTTTGTAAGGAATGAATTTGTTCTGCCCGTTGTTCCAGTTCATGGATAATGCTATCCGGGTCATCGAAGGCATCTGGTAATTCATCGAACTCCGGAAGCGCTTTGAGCCGCTGCCAGTACTCCAAGCGCGACTGTCCCTCATCTACCATCTTGTTCCAAAAACTCTTCAGCGCCTCGCTCTCAGCATATTCAGACAGGCTGCTATAGATCTCGCTTGCAGTTTTATCAATATCGACGCAGAGATCAAGAATACTGGATAGTTTCTCTGAATTACTCATAATTAAAGTATAGCATTTTATTTGTTTTTTTTCACTAGTTTCAACGAAATTAACAGGGTTGTTTTTCAAACCTGTGCTTCTTGTTCAATTGAATAATTTTCTACCAGGTTGGAATGCAAGATACTCAAAGGCGTTCCATAGCTGTCAGTGATCACTTTCGGGCGGCTGCATTCACAAAAAGGAGAATCACAAACTTTAAGCCAATCACAATCGCATTCACTTCTGGTGCAAACCTTGCGACGAGTGCAATGACAATCGCTATTGGCACATACCTTAGGCAATGAACATTCGCAATCGGCTATGGCACAATAGGACCAACCTGCATAAGCCCCTTGTGGGGATGGATGAGCCATAACGAAAAATAACGACATACTAACCTCCCAAATATCTGAAATTTATTTTCTACAAATTGAGTTTTTTACTGCTTCTGGTATATTTTCCTGAATTTGATCTAACGAATTGTCCTCAAAAACCAAGATTTTGATTCGGATATTTACACAGCACTCTGTAAACTAGACGGAAAGAAATAATTTTAGTTACATATAATTTCCCCCAAAAATGAATGTTCGCCCCGCGAGCAAATTCAGGGCGAACATTCACCAAAGGAGGAGAGAACATGAAAATCTGTAGACATGACGAAGGGAATATAACAAGGTTACGCCAGAATCATTACAAAAGAGTTGTTGAGATAATCGGGAACGAAAAAAGGAAACCGCCGACCAACAGGTCGACGGTTTTGAGTCAGTCAGGGCAAGAGGATGCCTATCATCCCCTGATGGGGAATTCTCTGCCTACAAAAATAGAGACTTCTTGCGAGAGTCTCTATTCTAGTCGGGGCGAGAGGATTTGAACCTCCGACCTCTTGCACCCCATGCAAGCGCGCTAGCCGGGCTGCGCCACGCCCCGAATCCCGCCAATCTGCGGGAGATTGGCAGGCCGTATTATAGTCTCATTTAGGAATTCTGGCAACACAAGAATCTCAAGTTACATTTTAACCGTTGTATTTCGATCCGTTTTATCGTACCATGATATTAAAGGATTTTAAGGTTTCCAGATAAAAGGAGACTTACTATGTCATACAAAGAATTTATTCAATGCCTGATTCTGACAGCTATCCTGCTGGCATCTTTTGCAAGCACAGGGAACGTCCAGGCTTCGTCAAGCTGCGGCAGCACCTATGTTGTCCAGCCGGGTGATTGGCTGTCCAAAATCGCCAGACCGGTGTGGCGTCACGCTGTCTCAATTGTACGCAGCCAACCCGGGGGTCGGATACTATATTTATCCCGGCCAGGTGCTGGCTATCCCGGGCGGCTATAGCGGTTCCCAGAGTTATTCTTACAGCAGCACTTACATCGTCCAGAGCGGCGATACATTTGCGAAGATCGCCAGCCGCTACGGGGTCAGCGTAAGCAGCTTGTGGGCTGCCAATTCGCACATATGGAATATCAACTACATCTACCCCGGCCAGGTAATCTATGTGCCTGCGGCTCATCCTCGTCCTAGCACTGGTATCAACCTCGGCAGGATCATCGGCTGATCTCTCCTATGGGACAGTGCCTGTGAAGGCATCTTTCAGAACGATCAATTTGATCAATTATGCCAACGCGGATGTCTATGTTTCGTTGCAGGGCACAACAAGCACGACAAGGTCAATGTTATCAACGAATATTCGGCGACCTCGTCAAAGACGGTCAGCGTGCCAGTTGGTCAGTATCACTATGTCGCCTGGGTCGGCGGCAAGAAATTCGTTGGCGATTTCAATCTGCGAGAAGGTGTGACCCTTTCTATGAAATTCTATCCCGATCGCGTTACTGTTCGGTAAATCTGAACGGCATGAAAAACAGGGCAGCCATTGAACTGCCCTGTTTTTACTTCTTCTTATTTCATTCCCCGATTTTATTTTTGACAGCTCTTCGTCAACAACCAGGGTTCTGATTCAGATATTTACGCAGCACACTGTGAATTAACTCTCACTGCTGGGAACTTGCTTGGCCGGTTTGCGACGCAACAACTTGACGAGCAGCCAGATAATCAGCACGGGCGGGGCCAGGATGGGCAGCACAGCCACAACCAACCAGATCGCGAATTCTACGATGCCCTGGTAAGCTTTCACCAGTGTTTCAGTGGCATCTTTCAACGTTTCGCTGGGGGTCCAGGGGCGGGGTTTGGGTGCGGGAACAGGTTCGATTTCCGGAAGATCCGGTGAGATGGTGACGGTGATGGTCGAGAAAGCCGAGCGGTCAGACAGGTAGTTCATGCGGCCTTTGACTTCTTCGATCTGGGCTTCGATCTGGGCCAGTTCCTGGTTGATGCGCAGGGCTTCGTCCACGGTTTTGGCATCTTCGAGGAAGGATTGGATGCGCGCCTGCGTGGCTTCCAGGTTGGACAGGCGGGATTGCAAGTCCACGAACTGGTCGGTGACATCTTCGCCGGATGCGTTTTCATCCAGCACACGGACGGCCAATCCGCGCACGCGTCGCATCGTGACCTCGAACTGGTCGACGGGGATCCCAGCGTGATGGTGGCATATTTGTAGTTCTCACCGTCAAGATGGGGTTGGTACCAGATGCGGGAACTGACGATGTAGCCATTCCCATCGCTCACAACCTGGGTCAGGCGGTCGATGGCGATGTCACTGTCTTCGACCAGCACGCTGACTTCGGCGTTCTTGATGATCTTGCGATCAATGGCTGCAGCCCGGCCAGGAACGGATATGTTGTCTACATCCGGCAAAGTTTGATAGGCCTCGCCAGCAGATGGCATCGGTTCTGCCGCGGATTTTTCGGCTTCCGGTCCAACAGCAGGCTCGCCTGCAAAGCCAAAGTCGTCAGCGGGCACGGCAGGTTCTTCAGGCGCGGCTTCTTCGATGAAAATTTCTGAAGTTGGCGCTGCCCCACCGCAGGCAGTCAGGACTGTCATTGCGATGAGGGTCAGGGATAGGGTAGCGAACAGTTTGGTTTTCATGGTTCTCCTCCGGGTGATAGGAGTTTCGGCGTTATGAAGATGACGCCAGGGAGGAGAGTTTTGTTCCCCGCTAATGAGACGATAGACCACAGACGACAGACAATGGTTTTCGGCCTACGGTCAAAACCTAAGTCTAACGTCTTAGTGTCTTGCTATCAAATCCACTCCGCTTCGACCGTTCTTTCGTTTTCCACATTCCCGGTATTGGAGGTGGTCTTCGGCTCCAGCATCATGATCCAGACTTCTTCTTCGGCGACAGGCATGTGTTCCACGCCTTTGTGGGATGATGACAAATTCGCCTTCACGGATGGTCAAGTCGCGCTCGCGGAGTTTGATGGTCAGTGTGCCTTTGACGACAAAGAACAATTCATCTTCGTTCTCGTGATGATGCCAGACAAATTCGCCCTGCACTTTGGCGAGTTTGACATAGGAGTCGTTCAGTTCACCGGCGATTTTGGGACTCCATTGTTCAGTGAACAGGTTGAATTTTTCGTTCAGGTTGACTACTTGTTGTCATATCTTTCATCCTTGTCGCTGCCCGTCAAAGTCGGACGAGGTTGCACTGGTGCATGCAGGTGACGTGGCAATCTCATTGCTCAAGAAATCTCTTATACTGCATCGCTTGAGACTGCCAAGTCGGCTAGCCACCTCGCAGTGACACTTAATCTGCAAACCAATCCGCATTGACCTGGATACTGCCATCCGGCTTGACAATCGCCATGCCGCGCCCATCTTCGGCCCGCCAGACAGTTGACCCGTCCAGCCATTGGTTGACGAACAGCCAGCTACTCATGGCTGTTCATCCGCGTAACCGATATTGGAGGCCGCATCCAAAACGAACTCATATGGGGGCGCGAAGGGCAACTCCAACGTGCGGCAAATGGTCCCGGCGCTTTGGCCGATTCAGTGCCATAAGCTCGTCTTCCAGTTCCACTTCCCAGCCATCGCCAACCCGCGTGCTACTGCTGGAAAGTTGCAAACGGACAATCGGCGGCCAACTTCGTCGATGGTCAGTCATGGGCATTTGGTATCGCGGCTCGGGCAGTTCATGCTCGAAGCGGCTTTCCAGCAGTTTTTAAATCGCAGAATTTTTCTCATCATGCCATTATAAAGATTTTAGCACGCGGCTTTCATATTGACCGCAAAGACGCGTCGACAGTGTTTTATAGTCTTAGCGGTCTTATCGTCTAGCGGTCTTTGATCTTTCTGGCAATCTTCTTCTGCAAATGCTCCGGCCACTGACTGATATCTTCCGACGGATAAATCTCGATCTCTGGGCCGTTCTGGTTGAGCAATTCATCTCGTGCTGACACCCAAAATCTGTTTGGCACAATTTAGCCCCGATGCGTCACACCTGCCACACCATGACTGGTGGTGCTGGCGCCGACCATGTACAGGCCGTCGATTTCAGATTTGACGGGGAACGCAAACGGCCCGACCTGCCGGGGTGTTTTGGAGATGCCATACAGGTTGCCACGCGTGGCGTTGAGATAGTGCACGTTGGTCAGCGGGGTGCCCAAATCCCAGAAGACGATGTGTTTGCTCAGGCCGGGCACGCGTTTGTCGAGGCCCTTGAACAATCCGCCAGGCCAGGTCTTCTTTCATGGCGGCGTAATCAGCAGGGCGTTCTCCATATTTGGTGTGCGCCCATTTTTCAAAGGCTTCGTAACCCACAAAGGCAAAGGCTTCGCAGGTATGATGCCCGGAGTGCATCTTGGAGGGGTCTTTGAGCGTGGTGACGGTCAGGAACTGCATGGGCGGGGTTTCGGCTTTCAGAGCATTGTCCGTCAGGCCGAGCGCGTACAGGCCGTCCACATCTTCGTTGTCGTAGTACCAGAAATTGCCCGAGTCGAGACCGGCTTCGCGCAGATCCATGTCGGTGGCGAAGAACAGGCTCAGGGCCGAGACCGAGTAGGTCACGCCATCCAGCTTGCGGCGCAGTTTGGGGCTGAGATGTTCGCGTCCGACCAGTTTACCGAGAGTCACTTCGGGATCGGCATTGGAGATGACATAACGGGAGCGGGCTTCGGTCCCGTCGGCGAGGCGCACGCCGATCGCGCGTCCGTCTTCGATCAGGATTTCGTCCACACTGGTCTCAAGGCGCAGTTCCCCGCCTGCATCCTTCAAAGCTCTTGTAAATGCTCTTGGCAGCGCAAAAGCACCACCGACGGGATAATAGCCGCCGTTGAAATAGTGATGGGTGATGCCGGCCTGGAAAAAGGCCGAGACCTGCGAGGGGGGCAGGCCGTTATCGCCCGCCTGACCGCCGAGGACGCCCTTGAGAACGGGATCGGAGATGAACTGCTCGATCAGGTCCTGACCGGTAGCGCGCGCCCAGCGCAACAGACCGGACGCCGTGCCTGCTCCCTTTATGGCGTCCTTTACGCCCCTGACGCGGCCCATGCTGCGGATGCCCTCGGTGAGCAGATCGACGGCTTCGAAGTAGCCATCCAGCCCTTGCCGCTTCAGCGGGAAACGTTCTTTCAGATAGTTGAGCAGGTTCTCCTTGCCCTTGGGGAAGTCGAAACGCTCGTCACCGATAAAGATGTGGTCGTAGCCTTCGGGGTTGATCTCCACAAAGGACAGGTCTTTGGAGACGCCCAGTCCCTGATAGATCTTCCGCATCGACCCACCCGGCTGGATGCCGCCGATGTAATGCACGCCGGGGCTGAACTTGTAGCCCTGCAGGGTGAAGGAATGCGTCCAGCCGCCGGGGACTTCGTGCTGCTCGCAAACCAGCACTTTCAGCCCGGCCTGGGCCAGCGGCACCGCGGCGGATAGCCCGCCTGCGCCGGAACCGATGATGATGGCGTCGTAGTCTGTCATGGGAGTCTCCTATTTTGAACCGCTAAGTGCGCAAAGGGCGCGAAGTTTTTTGAACACGGATTGCACGGATTTACAGGATTTTTTCTTCTGTTCGTCAGAACGCTTTGAAGGCAGCAAATTCCATCCTCGGCCCCGCCCGGACGTAAACGTCCAGGCTATCAATACGAAGCCGCCTTCAGCGGCTTAAGCCTGCTTCGCAGGCTTCGTCATATAGCCGGGGGCTTCAGTCCCCGGCGGAGCGGTGGAAAACCCACCCGCGCCGGAACCGATGATGATGGCGTCGTAATCTGTCATGGGGAGTCTCCTTTGTTTGAACCGCGAAGGCGCGAAGAGCGCTACGATTTTTGTACAAGGATTACATAGCCCGCCCACACCGGAACTCGATTTCTTTGTCACTTAACAGAAAAATATTTTGTGCCAACTAATTTATCGCCACGTAGAATATCAACTCTATATTCTCCTGGTAGGTGAGGAGGGGAAAACTCAAAATCAATTTTATTGCTAACCGTAGAAGTTCAATTCCTATCTTTGGAAAACAAGATAAACCGATCTAGTTCAAAGAGACTAACACGATAATATCTTCTGACCTCATAGTTTCCAACTGCTTGCTTTTCATTCAAATAGACAGAGAGATATATTGTTACATTATTTGATATGACCTTCTTGTCAAATTCAGTATTCTGGAACATAAGAAACAATAAAGTCATTCAATTCTATTGGGTTTACAAAAGCCATCCTATCAGAACTTGTGCTTTGTAAAACTAAAATAGAAGAAATCAAAAATTAAAGATAAGCAAAGCAATAGTAATCGGTTTGTTTACTAGGGATAGTTTTGTTCTTATTCTTTTGAGAATAATTGATATTGGATTTCGATCGTGGATGATTTTCTATATCATCTGAATTCTTCTTTTTCCTTTGGGCAACTTTTTCCAAGCGTTTGTAGAATTTTTCAGATGGTAGAGAGCCATTACGAACATCAACATATTGAAATGATTCAATCGCAAGCCAGGCATCACCTTGTAACAAGAGCGGGAAAAAGGGTTTTGTTTTCGATCAGCGCGAGCAACTTCGTTTTGAACCCATTTTGATTCAAATGATTTTCAGAGACAACCACAATAAAGGCATCACAGGCATCTAATTGTCTTTAAATCTCTTTCGGCCACTGCGTGCCATAGTCAATGCGGTGGTCGATCCAGACATTGAAGCCTTCCTCGATCAGTTTCTGTTCGAGTTTTTCAACGTATTTGTTGTCTTTGTGGCTGTAGCTGATGAAGATGTGGCTCATTGCACCTCACCCCTGCCCCTCTCCCTAAAGGGAGAGGGGAATCTGTATGCGTTATTGTGCAGCAGCGTAAACATGCACTTCGTTTTCCAGGCGGTTTTGCAGCTTGTCTTTCTCCACTTCAAGGTCATAGCGTGTTTGCAAATTGATCCAGAACCGTTCGGAAAGCCCAAAATACAGGGACAGGCGCAGGGCGGTATCCGGCGTAATGGCACGTTTGCCGAGCACAATCTCGTTGATGCGGCGCGGCGGCACGCTAATGTCTTTTGCCAGTCTGTACTGGCTGATTTCCATCGGTTCTAAAAATTCTTCCAGCAGGATTTCGCCGGGGTGAATAGGAGGTAGTTTTTCTGTCATTTTAAACTCCTGATTAATGATAATCCACGATTTCCACGTCAAAACAGTCGCCATCTTTCCAGCGGAAACAAATCCGCCATTGCTGGTTGATACGAATGCTGTGTTGCCCTTCGCGATCGCCGCTCAGTTTTTCCAATCGGTTTCCAGGCGGGATTTTCAGGTCACTCAGTTTTTCAGCCGCATCAAGGATTTCCAGCTTTTGACGGGCTTTGCGCTGAATGTCCGTTGGCAGCACACGCGATGCTTCACGTTGGAATAGTTTTTCCGTTTCTTTGCTGGCAAATGTTTTGATCATTTTCCCTCCTCATAATACTGCAAACAAATAATAACGTCAAGCGTTATGCTTTTACTTCTTACTTCTACTTGTCTCTACGTCTTTGACAGCTTGATGGTCACATCCGTGGGTAGGGCCAGTTTGGCTTCGATCTCGACTGCTTTGATGATCCCCACCGGCACCGGGCAGGCGGCGTGGGTGCAGTGTTTGTGTCCCGCCTCGTGGATGGTTGGCATAGCACGCCGGAAAGAGACTTGCTCATATGGGATTGACTTCGGTGATCTCTTCGGCCATCTTCTGCATAGCCGGGCATTCGCTGGTGATGTTCAGCTTGACAACCTTCCCATCCATGGTGGCTTCGACTTCGGTATTGTATCCACAGTTGCCTGCGAAGATTTCTGCTTTTGCCATGTCAACACTCCTAAAATATTCAACAATTTTTCTGCCACGAATTGACACGAATAATTCGAGAAATTTGTGAAATTCGTGGCTCTTTTTTACAGACCGAATTTTATCAAACTTGTTTCGATTCAGCCTTACGATTTACTATCCAAAATGCGGCGATAAGCAAAACCAATCCGCTGCCATCGAAGATGATGAAACGAGTGATAGATGTGCTTAGCAAAGCGTGTCCATCTGGCAGGGTGAACAAAATCAAGCTCTCCCCTACCAGACCGATAAATTGCATCACAACCGCGATGCCCAACACCAAACGATATTTGCGCGGATTCCAGAGCGCGACCAGATAGGGCACATTCCACATCACGAACAGGATTCCGGTCCCGCGCACGGCGGCCGCGCCGGGGACACCGGTCAGTTCGAAGCCGTGCATGAAACGTTCCGGCCACAGGATGAAGACCAGCGCGGCCTGCAAGTTCCAACCGGTCACGATGGCGATTAGTCTGCGGGCGAGCCAGAGAGAGTAATCTTTGTGTTTGGACATCACGGTTTCTTGCGATAGTTTCCCCTCACCCTAGCCCTCTCCCGGGGGAGAGAGGACTCTGTCAATTCTTCCAACAAATCCAACAACTTCTCCCCGATCACCGCACGGCTGAAATTCTCTTCCAGATATGCACGTCCACGCAAACCCCATTTCACGCGTTTTCGGCTTGATCTGCGGCCAATGTCCGAATGGCATCTGCCAGCGCAGACGGATTCCCCGGCTCGGCGAAGATTCCGCAACCCGCCGCTTCGACCACTTCGCGGATCACGCCGTCAATTGCCAGCGCCACCGGGCGTCCCGCCGCCATGTAGTCAAAGACCTTGTTCGGGTAGGTGGTCTTGTATTCCTCCAGCGGCTTCAGGATCGCGATGCAGGCATCCGCCGCGGCCAGCGCACCCGGCATCTCTGATTTCGGCACCGACGGGGCAAAGGTCACGTTGGTCAGTTCCATTTCGTCTGCTTGCGCCTGCAAATTGGCCTTCTCCTTGCCGTCGCCCAGCAGCACGATTTGCACGTTCGTGTCCGCCAGCATCTGCGCCGCATCCAGCACCACGCCCAGGTCATTGGACATGCCGTGCGCTCCAGCGTAGAGAACGACAAATTTATCGGTCAGCAGGAATTGGGTCCGGAAACGATGCGCCATCGTCATCTGGATCGAACATAGATGGGTCGGCTCCGTTCGGGACAAGTGTTACGCGCTTCGCCCCCCTGACTTCCACATGCTCCCGATACCCCGGGCTGTTGACCATCACCCGGTCTGCATGGCGATACAAGAATCGCTCCAGCCACTCCGACATGCGGATGAGAATCGGATTGGTCAGCACGCCCACCGCAACCGCAAACTGCGGCCACAAATCACGTACTTCGAACAGGAACTTGGCACCTTTGAGACGCGCCAATGCCCAGGCTGTCACGCCCTGAAAAATGGGCGGCGACGTGCCCCAGACCACGTCCACGTTCTTGACGCCCAATCCCAGCCAGAATGATGAAGCCATGAACGAGATAAATGCAAGCACCCGATGCACAAAGGATTTGTGGTGGGCGGAATAGACGGAGGCGCGTGAAATATCGTTATGCCCCCCTCCGTCTCCCCCCATTTGCTTCGCAAATGGGGGGAGTGCCCCGTAGGGGCGAGGGGGGTCTGGGCCCCAGTAATATAACTCACCGGGCTGGCAATCACCGTTACCTGATGCCCGCGCGATGACAGCAAACGCGCAAACTCATGATGACGTGTCCCGCCGGGTTCATTAAGGGAAGCAAAGGCTTGATGGATAATGAGGATATGCATATCAGACTGTAGACCGTTGACGATGGACGGTAGACCGATACAGTGCTACTGTCTACCGTCTACGGTCAATAAATACATTTCATTGGTTCTACAATCACAACCGGCTCATCCGGCCAACTTGCACTCACGGACTTCAAAACCAATTCCTTAACATCAACCGGATAAATATTTTCATGTTCAGATAATTCTTCAACTGGCATCCAGATAGGGATATAAATTCCTTCCATCGGGTCATCAGGGTCTGCATCGGTAAATTCTTCGCCTGTACCAGTCCCATACTCGCCACTAACTCTTTCAACCAGAAAATAATGCTGTGTGCTCAAGTCAAAATGGATTTCAGCCACTTCCTGCTTGACAATTACGCGCAGCCCGGTCTCTTCTTCCATCTCACGGATGGCGGCTTCTTCGGGCGTTCTCCCCCTCATCCGCCCCGCCACCCGGGAAAACAAAATAATGGTTCCCATTGCGGAAACGTTCGATCAACGCAACTTTCTCATCTTCGATTAGAACAACTCCAGCTCGTATTCTCATAGACTCTCCCAAAAGATACCCTATTCTACTGCTTCTTGCATAATTATTCGAACTTGAATCCAACGAATTGTCTTCAAAACCAGGATTAGTTCATAGGACTTACGCAGTTCACGCATATATATACGCTCTCAGGCGGTCTCAGACCGCCGCTTTTTGGCAAACACGCCGGTCAGAGACCGGCTTTGAGCCCCAAGTGTGTAAGTCCTGGTTCAGATATTTATGTAGCATCCTGTGACCACATTCGAAAAAAATTGCCACTTGACCCGACTACCAAACATCCGTATAGTGTATATACACCATTGTAATTGGCACCGCCACGATCGGTTGCGGCACACGTGGGGTTGTTTTATGGATACTCTTTACTTCATCACCTTTGCTGTCAATTTTATTGCCCTGATCGCCGCTTTTTGGCTGGGGCTATATGTGGTCACACGTAGTCCGCGTGCCCCTACTGCCTGGCTGACCGCTTTTACATTATGGTCACTGGGCGGTTTATTTTTAAACATCCTGCTGGCTTTGAACCCACCACCTGCTCACCAACCTTCTGGTTTGCGATTTCTCTTCCCTTTCTGGGCATCGGGCACCTTCGAACAGGGCGCCAGCGCCTGGCTGCAAGGCTGGTCGGTAGCGCCTGGCGTGGCTTTATGGCATCATGCCACTTTGCTCATGCGACCGGGAAAAATGAATCCCTGGCGCTGGACACGTGTCACTATCGGGTACATCACTGCTATTGCTGCGGTTGAAGTACAGGCCTTCACCCAGATCCTGTTTTCCGTAGAAGGAGGCGATCCTCTCTATTTGAATAGTTTGCGCGCGGGTTCTCTTTATTCCATATTTGGCATCATGTTAATCGTGCTTACTACCGCCAGTATCGTAAACCTGGCACGCTCGGCGCGCGTAGCGCCAACCGAAACGGCTCGCCGCCAACTCTGGACTCTGGTAGCTGCAACTGTCATCGCAGGCCTGACCGGGCCGGTATCGATCGTGGCTTCATGGCTCGATCTTTTTCCGGTGCCGATGGTTGTGATGTCGGGGCTGCTGGCTATCTTCGTTAGCATGATCGGGTTTGGTGTTGCCCGCTACAGCGCGCTGGTTGAAGGCCGCACCATGGCGCGCGATTTCGTTTACAACCTGGTCATGATCGTCATCGTCACTTGTTTTTACCTGCTGGCAGTGCGCACATTGGTGCTGGCATACGAAGCGCCCCAGTGTGATGATTATTCTCATCCCCATCCTGGCGATCTTTTCCCACTCGCTGATGAGCATGGCATACCGCGTGATCGACCGCCTCTTCTACCAACAGCAGACTCGTCGGCTGCGCTCTAACCTGCAGCGTCTTTCCCGACTGGCTGGTGAAGGGGAAGAGTTGCATGAAAACCTGAACGAGACGCTCAAAGCACTGTGCCTGTCCACACGTGCGACTTATGGATTGATCTTCACCTGCGATGGGGAATGGGCGCGTCCGATCTCCGACTTTCGCTGGCGTGAGCTCCCCATCGAACTCCCGGCCCAAACCCTTTCCGCTGATGACGTGCTCCACCTGGAGGCTGGTCACCTGCCTGAGCCATTAGACGAAGCTGCATTGCTGGTGCCGCTCTACGTCGAATCGGAACAGGTCGGTGCGCTGGTACTCGGGCAACCTACCAATGGCGTCCGTTTCGCAGACGATGATGTGGAGCGTATCCTGCACCCCGCCGATCGCATCGCAGATGTGATCTACATCTCAAAACGCAAGAATGAATACCTTTCTCGTCTGGCCGAATTGACCGAAGAGCATCGCTCACATGCCACGACTGCAGCTCCATCCATCCCGGTAGATACGGTGGAAGATGCCCTGCGCAACCTGTTCGATTATGCCTACCTGGCCGATACCCCATTGGCTGACATGCAGCTTGTCCGTAAAGATGGCCGGGCAGAAAACACATCTCGAGCGGGGGAAAACGGTATATGCCGTTATTGTAGAAGCGCTCGAACATCTGCGACCAGTTGGTGATGTCCCGTCTGAACCGCCCCCACGTGAGTGGTATCCCTATGTCATCCTGCGAGATGCCTATCTGGAGGATGTCCCCAACCGCGACATCATGAGCAAATTGTATATCTCCGAAGGGACATTCAACCGCACGCGCCGGGGCGCTATCCGCACGCTTGCGCGAGAACTGGCAGAGATGGAACATCTGATGTAGTTTCCGCCCCTGTATACTGATGGTAAGGCAGTTGAACTGCCGGACGGAACCCTGTGAGCATTTCTCACAGGGTCTTTTTTTACTGATTTTCGTAAATATTTGTACTCAGACATTCGTTTTTTCTGCAATTACTGACAAGTAAATTCGTATATTTATGCGAAATACAGTAAGTTGGCGCTTTTTGGCAGTTTTTTCTCTGGTTTTGGCATTTCAAAAATGAGACAGTAGGGACAGAAAGGAGATCGATCATGTTCAACAAACAACCCCCCTCATACGATATCCGCTTCATGGACTTACCGCTCTCACGCCTGCACGTTTTGGAAACAGGCCAGGGCGAGCCGCTCATCATGGTGCCTGCCACTATTTCAGAACTCGAGAACTGGCGGACGCTGGCCCAGTTCATGGGACAGTGGTTCCATGTCTATTTCTTTGAACTGCCCGGACACGGAAAATCAAGCCCATTCCAAGAGAATTTTTCCAGCCACCAGGTAGCCAAACTGGTGGAACAAATGGCCGATCACCTGGGATTGAAACGCTTCAACCTGATGGGGTTCTCATTCGGGGGAATCCTGGCCATGCGAACTTACCAACGGCTCGCAGTCACGCATCGACCGTCTCATCCTGATCGCGCCCTGCTTCGGCCGGCCTACCCTGCCTTTCTCCAACTCGCGGCTCTCCATGCTTTCAGCGATGAACCGAATGCTGGGGAACCCAAAAATTCAGGCGAGATTCAACGAAATCATCCATAACCGCAAGACCGTTTCCATCACGGTGAAAGCCCTGCAAAAGATTGGAAGTCTCGAAGAAACTATCCCATTGGAAGAAAAATTGCTACACACCCCCGATAGCACGCTGGGCGTATTGAACGCCCAACTGAACGAGATCCTGACCACCCAATTCGAAGCCGAAGCTGAAAAGCATCAAACGCCGTGCTACTTCGCCATGTCTGCCTACGATCCCCTGCTGAAATTTGACACGGCTTTGGAAACTGTGAATGAGCATTTCGAGAACGTGAAAGCTGTTCGGCTGGAGTATCCCTTCCACCAGCCGCCAGAGCCCTTCACCTACGAAGAGTTGAACCAGGGTTTTCACGAAACTGTGGATGCCTTCATGCACGTCCCTGCCAAAAAGGTGGCTTTGCCATGCTAAGGAAAGCTAAAATGATAATCCTTCGTCCCTGTCCGTCATCTCAAAGCTATGCGCGCAGGTTTGGTTATGGTTGGCCTGCTGGCAGGTATCAGGAATTTGTCACCTGCATTTTGGCACACCCTGGATACCCAGAATTTCCAGGCAGCAGCACCTCGTTGAAATCCACCACCTTTCTCAGAAATTGATGAAACTCATTTATTCCCTGGTTCATGACATGCGAAAGGAGCTAGCATGCGAATCGCCTACATCACTCAATCCTATCCCCCAATGGTGAGCGGCGCATCAATCGTCACTAAAAGCCTCGCCGAACATATGGCCTCTCGTGGCCATGAAGTGCTTGTCATCGCGGCCAGTGACCGCGGCAACCCTTACCTGGTTAAAAACGACAGGCTGTCCCTGCTTCGTCTGCGCTCCTACCCCAATCCAATGCGAGCAGGGCAACGTTTTATCCTGCCTGCCCACCGCGCCATTCTGCGTGCCCTGGGGGATTTCCAGCCCGATCTCATACACTCCCATGATCCTTTCCAACTTGGGCTGACCGGCATGAAATACGCGCGTAGCGCACATATTCCCATCACCTTGAACATCCATCAACTACCCTGGTTCGTTGCCAGTTATGTTCCGGATGTGATTGGACTACGCAGCTATATCGAATCGGCCTTATGGAATTATGCGCGTTGGCTCCTGTGGAAATTCACCTTAGTTATCACACCCACCCGGACGATCACAAAGATCATAGCCGATATGACGGAAATCAAACCACAGACCACCAGCAATGGGATCGATTTGCAAACATTTCACCCGCATCTTTCATCCGACGAGGAACCTGCTCTGCGCACCCGGCTGAATCTTCCCCCAAAAGTTCCCGTTATCCTGCATGTCGGACGCCTGGATACCGATAAACGCGTTGACCAGGTAGTCTGGGCCGCTGCACGCGCCATACAAAATACGGATGCGCATCTACTTATCGTTGGAGATGGCCGTCAAAAAGCCTCGCTGATGAAACTGTGCAAATCACTTGGGATTGAGAAACGATGTCACTTCCCCGGCTATGTTGCGATGGACGAAGGCTTGCCCGAAATCTACCGGCTTGCCAACCTGTTCGTGACCGCATCCGAGATCGAGACGCAGGGCATCGTGCTGCTTGAAGCCGCCGCCAGCGGATTGCCGATTGTTGCTGTCAGGGCTACCTGCATCCCGGAAATTGTGCATGATGGCGTGAATGGCTATCTCACAAAACCTAATGACAACATCGCGCTTGGCAATGCGATCACCAGCCTTCTATTAGATTCTGATAAAGCAAGAAAAATGGGGGGTGCTGGCCGGCAGATTGTACAGGAGCATAATATCCTGGCTACATTTGACAGTTATGAACACTTGTACAACGATTTAGTCAGGCAGAAAGTGTACCAACGCGCACCCGAAAAAGTCAAAGTCCGCGCGTGGCAAGAACGAGCAAAGGAATGGCTCAACTTATAGTTTTTCGCGTTATCTCGGAAAGACGAACTCGCTCAAAAACCTTATATTTGACATGTTAGGAATTTCTAATGCCAACGAGAGTGCAGGGATTTTCGTTCCATAAGTTGGGGAAACCCAGCCTTCGAAAGGCTTTATATCTCGTTTACCGTATACTACTTCACCTGCTCGAACCAGAGAGAGTAGAGATTGGAGATTAGAGAATTGTGGTTCGGTTTGCATTACAAAAAGAATCTTGCCATGCGGGGATATAAGACTAATCTCTACTCCCTGCTCTCTATTCTCTACATGCCACTCCCAATCCGGCAACAGCCAGTGCAAGCGATAGGTATGTTGTTTCTTTGAAGTCAGCGTATCTTCAACCACCCAGCGCTCATCGGTATAGACTGTCACGGTGCGTTCATGTCTCACACCGCGATAGCCCGTATGCCAGGCTTTCACACAACCCAAAACCGACTCGTCCGTGGCTACCACGCTTTTTGAATACGCCGGGAACCAATCCAGGGTCATGAAGCGACCGCCGCGCATCATCTGGTCGCGGCCATCCACTGTCACGGTGTTATGCACACGAGTGGTAACTAACGGATTATCCCAGGGCGAATCAGCGTTGTAGAGATAGGTGCCCGCATCCTGGGCGATGTTCAGACCACGCCACCACAGATCGAGATGCAACTGATCCATGTGGCCCAGACGCGAACGAAACTGCCCAGCACGCAAATAAGCCCAGGATTCGTGTCCGCGCGGATGATCTGCCAGATACAGGTTTGGTTCATACACATCTTCATGCTCCCCTAACCCCAACCATATCGACATCTCGTCCCAAACGCCGCCAGACATCTGGAAGCGCAGAAATGCCCTGGCCGCGGCTTGCACCGTTGGGCGGAAGTCGTTAAACGGGGTTGTGCTCAGGGGCAGGATCAATGCGCCATCATTAGCGCCCAGGTTCGGGGTCCGGCCAGATGCGGGGTCGAGCATCGAAAACAGCCAGTGCGTCGCCCGTCCCAGAGATTGGAAGGTCAACCGCGGCCAGCTCACATCCTTGATCGAATCCACCCACAAAGCCGCCCCAGCATCACGCGATGGTAGTTGACGCTGTGCTGGATGTACTCGCCATAGCCGCTGATCTGGCGACGAAAGGCCCAATTGAGCCAACGCCAGCCGAGCGCGCGCCAGTGCGCATGACCGAGCGCGAGACCGGCGGTGTAGAGGCCGGCTGCCTCGGTGACAAGGTGATTGTTGTTCTGCGCGCGAGCATAGATGAGCGTGGGCGGGATGCGGGCCGCATGCTGTGCAACCGATGCGGCCAATCGCGCGCGTCTCTCCGCGCTCGAAGCTGCTGCCGTTTCAAAAACCTGATCCGCCCAAACAAGCGCCATCAAACGGATGGCGACCTCCTGCCCGTTCATCCAGTGTGGGCCGAGATTAGGTGGGTTAGCTTCCGTAAAAATCTCGAAATATTTCCAGAAGGTCTCAGCGTAGGTTTCGTTCTGGGTCAGATGATAGGCACGACCGAGGGTGTAGGCCCAGCCAAAGCGGGCGGGTTCCCAGGTAAATTTGATATCTGAATTCGGGAATTGGGATTTGGGGATTGGGGCCTTGCCGGTTTCGTAGTCCGTCCAGTGGCGGAGAGGTTGATCGAATGTGAGTTTGAGTTCAACAGGCTGTCCACCAAACATGCGGAGCTTGCCCGCAACAATTTCATCCGCTTGGGTGATGAGGGTGCGTTGGCCTTCTTCGCCGAGGGTTTGTTTGAGTTTTTCCCGATCGGGGAGGGAGAACAGATGACGCGAACAGTAAGCTGCGGACCGGTCTTTACGTTAGTGACTTATGGGTTTCGGTCTAAAGCCGGTAATGCCCTGTTCGCAATCCAATCTTATACAGTGCATACAAGACCACCTGGGTAAGCCCCACTTGGCGGAGAGCATTTCAAATAGATTCGAGAACCTGGATAAAGCCATAATTTAGGAATGTATGTTCTAAATACTCCAGGGCAAAGAAAAACGCGCTGACGTGCAATGCCTGGGGCAGGCCGCCACTTTTCACCAGCGAAATGAATTCATCCAACGGGAGGAGCGAAACTTCGATTTCCTCCGTCTCATCCAAGTTTTGCTGATCTACCAATTCAACGTCCAAGGCCAGGAAGGAATAAGTCATATTCGTATGGGTGGCGGGGTTAGGATAGGAACTGCCAACTTCAAAGAATTTCTCGCTGGTATATCCGGTCTCTTCCAGCAATTCCCTTTTTGCAGTTTGAAGCGGGCTTTCATCTTCGGGGTCCATAATACCCGCAGGAATTTCTAACAGAACTTCTTGAACCCCATGTCGATATTGTTTGACCAATACTACTTCCTTATTTTTTGTAAGTGCAATAATGTTGACCCAGTTTCCAGTTTCAATCACATATGGCTCAAAGATATTTCCATTCGGGATTTCGCACTGATCGATTCGCACAGCCATCCCATTTGATTTGTAGAGATATTTAGAATCTAAAATCTTCCAGGGTTTGATTGACATAATGTCTTCATCCTATATTTCAATGATTTGCTTTGTTACGAGATCAATGCGTCCGATGCCTGACCATTAGAAGTGATTGTCTTGAACTTCTCGATGACCGGGACGATCGGCGGGCTAAGGTTATCAGGAATATCGGTCTTTGCAAACCAGCGCCATTCGGTATGCTCACCGTTGAGTTGGATATCGCCGCTTACATCACGACACAGATACACGATCGTGACATTATAAACTTCATCCCCATTTGGATATTTGTAATACAGTTCGGGACCGGAGAAAACGCCGAAAAGCGATATTTCACCGACAGCCAATCCCGTTTCTTCCAAAGTTTCACGGCGGGCAGCATCTTCAACAATCTCACCAGGTTCTACTGCCCCGCCTGGTGGGCCCCAACAGCTACTATCTGAACGCTTCAGCAGCAACAGACGATCTTGTTCATCCACAACCAGAATCGCCGCGCCGACCATGAGAATCGGAGCGTGGCCTATTTTTTTGCGAAGCTGCTGAATGTATTCCATATAATGGGTTGTTTAGAAGGCACTTTCCAACAGCCACCCTACTAACAGGCTCAGCCCACCGGCCAAAAACATCACCAGCATGAAAGTATAACTCTGAATAAAGTCGCCCAGGATGCGCTGCGTTCGTTGAATACTGCTATCTTTTGTTGTGGACATACTGTACTGGTACCCAAAGCTGCGTGTGACTTCCCAATTTCCCCGGATTCCAAGAAGGCCTACCCCGATGACGAGCATTCCCCCAAGCTGAAGTCCTTGACCATAATCTGCCAGAGTTTCCCAACCCAATCGCCAGCCGATCAAAGCCACGATGATGGCAATTCCCAGCAGAGCAAGAAAAACGATACCAATAAAGCGACCGAGAACCTTCAGAATACCATCTTTCGATTCCATCACACTCTACGCTCTTCTATTACCTAAATGCATCTTCATCTGGAAGTAGTCTGCCCTAAATTTTCTGGACTTAATATTCACTCCATCCCCAAATGTTGACTGTAGCTCCATCCTTTCGCAGGGATTCTTGTGCTGCAAAAGTGGCGCTTGTCACACCCACCAGTTGCTCATAAGGAATTGGCGGGTCTCCACCCTCACGGATGGCGCGTGCAAAAGTACGCCACTCATCCATCCAGCCTTTATCCTGCGCGCCTTTGACAGCCTTACGCCGGCCATCTTGAATGGTTTCCAAAGCCCGAAAATCGTCCAGCATGGCCACACGTCCACCGCAGAAAACTTCCACGCGTTCCTTGGGCAGGGATTTATCACCGTTGGCAAGATAGTCTACGATTCCAATAGAGCCATCAGGGAAAGTAAACGTCATTGAAACATTGTCTTCGCGATACTTGCCATTGTCAGGCAAGGCCTGGGCAGTGACAGAAACCGGGACCGCGCCAACCAGGAAGGTGAGGAAATCAACAAAGTGACAACCTTCGCCAATGATGCGGCCTCCACCGACGGCAGGGTCTTAAGTCCAGTGTTTGAGGGGGATATAGCCCGCATTGATACGATAATGTGCATGGAGTGGCTCGCTGCGGTCCGAAAGAAACGCTGAAAGCTGCTTTGCCAAAGGCGCAAATCTTCGATTGAATCCAACAGTCAACAGATTTTCCTCGATTTTCAGCAATTGCTCACTGATCGCTGAGAGTTGATCTGTGTTGATCGCCAGCGGTTTCTCTACAAACACATGCTTACCCGCTTGTAATGCTTTAAGAACCAGGTCAGCGTGTGAGTCGTGACGCGTCAGGATGGCAACGGTGTTGACGTTCTGATCGTTGATGATTTCATCATCACTGGAGGTTGCATAGGAAAACTTGAATTTTTTGCCCGCATGTTTGGCATGTAATCCGCTTGAGGAGGCGATGCCGACCAATTTGATGCGCTTGCTTTTCCTGAGAATCGGCAGCAGGGTTGCGTTGGCAAATAGACCCGCTCCGAGTACTCCTAATTCCACGCGTGTGTTTTTCGCAATGCCTGCAGCAGTCTTACGCTTGTCTAACCTGACGCGTCGGGAAATACGTGAGATGGGTTCATCTATCCCGCCCGGATAAGTTAACAGCACCCCAAGGAAAGGCTCTTTTTTCTTTCCGGTAATGACCTCATAAGCCTCAGCAGCTTTTTCAATCGGGATGCGATGGGTGATAAGCGGTTCGATCTGTATCTTACCGCTTCCAAGCAATTCAACAACGGACTCAAGATTGCGCCCTTCCGTCCAGCGCACGTATCCAATGGGGTAATCCCGTCCATACTCTTCGTAGGAAGGATCATAACGCCCGGGGCCATACGAGCGGGAATTGATGAAGGAAAGTTCTTTTTCGTAGTACACCTTGCGCGGCAATGTCAGGCCCACTGCGCCCGTAGCAACCACGCGTCCCCTGTCGCGGGCGATCGTGCCGGCAAATTCCACCGGGTCAGTAGACGGGGTATCTGCACAGATAATGACCATGTCGAAGCCGCGGTTGGCGGTAAAGGCCATAGCCCATTCTTCTGATTGGCCGCGCTGCCAGGCCTGAAGTCCAAGGGATGATGCGAGGGCCACACGCTTTGGATCCGTGTCAATGCCTAACACGCGACATCCCGCTGCAGCCGCAATTTGCCCCGTCAATAATCCCAATAACCCCAGGCCAATGACCGCGACACTCTCACCGATCTGCGGCTCAGCCAGTCTGAATCCGTGCATGGCAATGGCGCCCAGGGTTGTGAAGGCAGCCGCATTCAAAATTGACTGTATCAGGCAGGGGCATGAGCAGGTTGCGGGGCACAACAGCATACTCAGCATGCACGGCATAGCCGCCACCCGCGCAAGCCACACGTTGACCGACCTTGAACCCAGTCCATATCTGCGCCCAGGGCAACGATCGTGCCCGCCGAAGAATAGCCAAGCGCCATAGGCTGGTCCAGCCGGTTGAAGGCAGCCTGGACAGTTGTTACTACAGCCTTCCCGCCTGGCTTTCTCAAGGACTTGATAAACCAGGTCAGGACGCGAGCGTGCTTTGCCGACCAGCGACTTCTCTGCGAATTCGACCACCATGCGCTCGGTTCCAGCGGAAACCAGGCTTGCTTCCGTTTTGACCAGCGCCATCCCGGCCCAGGGAGTAGGAATGGGCACTTCTTCCACACTGGCTTTGCCGTTTTTTAGATTTTGAAGGAGTTGTTTCATGGATTTTTATGGGTGATTTGTTTGTAGGTGAATTTAAGGGAAGTATAACCGAAATCAGAGTGTGAGTTTGAATATGACAAAACAGGAAGAATGTCACTTTCTCGGTTAAGGAAAAACTTAAAACTTGACTTTGTTTACTCAAAAATGCTATTCTATATTTACAATACCAACCAGCCAGCAAGGTTATTACCGCAAAACTAAGGGCCGTAGATTTACTTGCTGCTTTTTTCAAAGCAGCCCTATGGTCTTACATGATTGCGGTATTAAGCTTGCATTTGGCAACTAACAAAGGAGGCTAAACCTATGCTCGGAGGATATGCGAACAAAATCGGCTTTGTAGACCTGACCGCAGGTAAAGTCGAGTACAAGGACGCACCAGAAGATTGGAAGCGCAAATATATTGGTGGGCGCGGTCTGGGCGTCAAGTATGTATTTGAAAATGGCGTGGATGTGGATCCGCTTTCGCCGGATAACATTCTGTGCTTCATGAACGGCCCGCTTACCGGCTCAGAAGCCAACATGAGCGGCCGCATGGCGGTCGTAACCAAATCCCCACTAACCGGCACCGTCACTGACAGCCATCACGGCGGCTGGAGCGCGGCACGCCTACGCTGGGCGGGCTTCGACGGCTTGATCTTCTCAGGCAAAGCTGATAAACCCGTTTATGCCTATGTAACAGAAGATGGCGTGGAATTGCTGGACGCTGCAGAAGTCTGGGGCAAAGGCGTACACGACACGGTCAAATTCTTCCAGGATAAATATGGTGAAAAAGATTTGACTGTGATCGCCATTGGCCCGGCCGGAGAAAAGTTGGTCAAGTTCGCTTGCTGGATAAATGAAGATGACCGCGCCAGCGGACGCGGCGGCACAGGCTGTGTAGGCGGCAGCAAGAACCTGAAAGCGATCGTTGTCAAATCAGAAAAGAATATCACAAAAGCTGAAGACCGCGATGCCTGGAAACCTGTACAGAAACGTGTTCTCAAAACCATCATGGCAGAAGAGAACATCACCAGCCCGCGCAAAGGCGGTCTCTCGGTGTATGGCACCAATGTGTTGATGAACATCACCAGCAGCATCGGCGCCCTGCCCGCCAAAAACAGCATGCTGACATCCTTTGGCGAAGATGCTGAAAAGATCAGCGGCGAATACGTTAAAGAAAATCTGTTGGTCAACGACCCGACCTGCCACGCCTGTCCGGTAGCCTGCAAGAAAGAAGTCGAAGTCAAAGACGGCCCATACAAGGGCCTGCGCATGGAATCGGTCGAATACGAACCAGCCTGGTCAGTAGGCGCGAATTGTGGCAACAATGATGCCCGCCTGGTTGCCAAGATGATCGATCTCTCTAACGATTACGGCTTCGACGCTATTGAAATCGGACATCCACTTTCGATCTGGATGGAAGCCAGCGAAAAAGGCTACACCAACGGAGAAGGCAAGCTGGCCTGGGGCGACCCGGACGGCATGACCAAAGCCGCTGAAATGGTCGGCAAACGCGAAGGCTTTGGCGATGTGCTGGCTGAAGGCGCAGATGCTACTGCTGCACACTTCGGTCACCCTGAATTATCGATGGCTTGCAAGAACCAGGGTATTCCCGCTTACGACCCACGCGGACTTAAAGGCGAAGGCCTGGGCTATGCCACATCCAACCGTGGCGCCTGCCACCTGCGCGCCTACACCCCCGCAGCCGAACTGGGTGTGATGCCGTTCAACTCACTCAAGGTTGATCCGCTGGCCTGGGAAGGTAAAGGCGAACTGGTCATGATCTTCCAGAACTTCCATGCCTTCTCTGACAGCATGGACATCTGCAAGTTCAGCGCTTTCGCACAGGGTGCAGATGAGTATGCCCTGCAATACTCTGCTATGGTCGGCGTGGAGATCACCGCTGATGACGTACTCAAGACCGGCGAACGCATTTACAACCTGGAACGCCACTACAACAACCTGGCTGGTTTTGGTGAAGGCAGCGATCAGTTACCGAAACGCTTCCTTGAAGAACCCTCCACCATGCCCGGCTCAGAAGGTCATGTCTGCGAATTAGACGACATGCTAGCCGAATATTACGAAAAACGCGGCTGGGAAAATGGCGTTGTACCTGAAGCCAAACTCAAGGAACTGGAGATCATCTAGTTTCCCCCACATAACGAAAAAGAGACAGTCGATTGACTGTCTCTTTTTTTATCCGCCTGCGCGGAGCGTTTTTTGCCCAAAAACTTGGATAAATTCATCCACCGCATGGTCTTCGATCTGGATTTCCAGCCGTGTCTGGCCGATTTCCAGCGAACCGATGCGAAACGGCTCCATACGCGATAACTCCACGCTCCACCCCGGACCCTGAACCCGCTCATCACTTACCGACTTTCCTCCCATTTCTTCCAGATATTCCACTAAAAGAAAGAACGGTATCCCGCGCATCTCGCGGATAATCGTTTGCATTCTAACCACCTCCTACCGGGGGGAAAATATCTATCTTGTCACCCGGCTGAATAATGGTCTCAAACTCATCAGCAAGATAGACCGCTTCGCGGCCATTAATGAACATCTTCATATGGCGCTGGAAGCGGTTTTGTGCGTCTAATAATTCTGCACGCAGCGCGGGATAATCCGCTGAAATCATTTCCACCAATTGCAACGCGGTAGTGTTGGGCGGTAATTCCACATGGACAGTTTTCTGTCCTACAATGGCACGTAAAGTGGCATAAAAATGAACATCCATAGTTATTATCTCTCTCCAATAAAGTTTATCTGGTGAAAGTATACCAAATCAGGCAGATTTAGAGCATAAAAAAAATCCCCGCCTTCGCGGGGATTGAATGTGAAGCTCTATCACTATGGGCACTGGATAATTCCCTGCGCCCAAAGGCAACCGCCACAAACGGGGAATTCGTCATTCCCAATGCAGTCTTCTTCATTGCGTTCAGACAGGTCACATCCACCGCAAAAGGTGCAGGGGGCAAAGATGAAGTTGTGCAGGTTTTCGCGATAGGCCAGGTAATCAGGATCAAGCCAAAGGTCCGACAAGGAGCGCTCGGTCACATTGCCAACGACATGTTTCTTGGAAAGTCGCTGTTTGCCATGCAAGTAGCTGATATGTGTATGCATCAACGGCCAACATGGGCTGACGTCCCCGTTCCAGGCAATCGACATGGTTCCATCTTCGACAAAATTGCAGGTATCGCTGGCTCCCCCCCAGTTGTTCCCTGCAAAGTTGATATTCAACTGGCTATTGAAGGTTTCAAAGAGCGCGTCGCGGGTGACATCATCAAAATCCATTTTGGGCAGGCTCAGGCGCGGCAGGTTAGGGGCATCCAGATAGGCAATGTTGTGCATGGTCTGCATGTAAAGACGGTCATCCTGCATGTTGGCAGTAGCGGGCTGCACGTTGCTGACCGAGTAATACTTGGCCTTGACCGATTTACCCAGTTTGATGACTTCAGGCAGATCATTGATATTGCGCTTCATGGCGACAAACGCGATGCCGATCTCCGGTTTCGGGAAGTGGTTGGCAGGCCGCAGTTTCGCGAAACGTTTCAGGTTTTTTACAATTGTTGGCAGTTCGGCGCCCATGCGCACATCGGCATAGGAATCTGGTGTAGCACCATCAATTGAAATCCAGAGCACATCCAATCCGGTTTCAATGATCTCACGGGATTTTTTCTCCGTCAGCGTGGTGCCGTTCGTGATAAGTTCAACCTTCACGCCCAGCGATTTGGCTTCCGCGATCCACTGGATGGTTTTGGGATGGAAGAGCGGCTCGCCAATGCCTCCAAAGTACACGGTTGGGATCGGATCAAGCTGTTTCAGGCCTTCTATGATAGTAGCGAAGGTTTCATCACTCATGCGGCCCATCGGCTGATCCCAGGCATTGCGGAAGCAGGTGATGCAATCCAGATTGCATTCCACTGTCGGTTCAATGTAGACCTTGGTGAGATGGGTGATCGGCCTGTGCATACGGACAAAGTTCTCGCCCTCGTCCAGGCGGACTTTTGCCCCCGGCTTAATTCCAAAGCTTGCTACTACATCGGGTGGTAAAACCAATCGGCCTTCTTCATCAACTTCTGCCCAGGCAGTGGTTGGTTTGACGGAGGCAATCTCCGGCTTCATTTTTCTCGGAGCAAGGAATTGAGAGCGAATATTCATGTTTAGATTGTATCTTGTTCAGCACAAAAAACAGGGTGACTTTTATCGCATTTTACAGATGTAATTAGTCTTATTTACTATACCCACACAAGTCAGAACGGCAAAAAGCCAATCTTCACGATGATATAATTCGCCTATCACACAATAGGAGAGTTCCCTTGGCTGACCCCCGAGTAACAAATTTTGCAAAAGTATTGGTCGAGCGCTGCACAAGCGTGCAGCCGGGAGACCGTATCTTGATCGAAGCGACCACTGCCGCTGAACCGTTGGTGCGCGAACTTTATATCCAAATCCTGGAAAAAGGCGGACACCCGCACACCCTGCTGCAACTGCCCGATATGTTTTGGCCTGGTCATGAAGATCTGTTGTTGATGCACGGGAACGACAGCCAGATCGATTTTGTGCCGACCTTTCAGAAATTGGCCTATGACCAATTCGAAGGGCGCATCCGTGTGCATTCGGCCACCAATACGCGCTCGCAAACCAGCATTGATTTAACCCGACTACAACGACGCGGCAAGTCCACGGGCGTGATCACCGAAACGCAAATGCGGCGCGGTGCAGAAGGCGCATTCAAATGGGTCACTACACTTTTCCCCACAGATGGGTATGCCCAGGACGCTGAAATGAGTTACGAGCAATATGCTGAATTTGTATTCCGGTCTGTGCATGCCAATGAAGATGATCCGGTTGCATATTGGAAAAAAGTGGAAAAAGACCAGCAGGCAGCCGTCGATTTCATGGCAGGCAAAAATCAGGTGATCCTGCAGGGTCCAAACGTAGATCTGACTCTCTCAGTCAAAGATCGTGTTTTCCTGAATTCCTGCGGCACGCACAACATGCCAGATGGCGAAATTTTTACCGGCCCGGTTGAAGATTCGGTCAATGGCTGGGTCAAATTCACTTATCCCGCCATCTATCGGGGTGTTGCCGTTGAAGGTGCGGAATTGACTTTTTCAAATGGCCAGGTTACCCAGGCCAAAGCCGATAAAAATCAGGACTTCCTGCTAAAAATGCTCGAATCGGACGCGGGCGCGCGCTATCTTGGTGAATTTGCCATCGGTACCAATTTTGAAATCGATAAGTTCACCGGCCAGATTCTCTTCGATGAAAAGATCGGCGGCTCTTTCCACATGGCACTCGGAGCGGGCTACCCCGAAACCGGCGCGAAAAATAAAAGCGCCATCCACTGGGATATGATCTGTGACATGCGCAAGGATAGCGAAATCCTGGTTGATGGCGAATTGTTCTACAAGAACGGTGAGTTCGTTTTCTGATCTGTTATAAGTTGAAAGTTTAAAGTTGAAGGTTGAGAGCCAGCACAGCGGCCTCAACCTTCTTTTTTACCTGTAACCTTCAATCTGGAACTAATTCAATACTTCCCTACCGAAGCATCGATCCGTTTGGCATAATCATCGATGCCGCCGCGCACACTGAAAACTTTCGACCAGCCCCGGTCCAACAGCCACTGCGTCACTTGCACACTGCGAACGCCATGATGACATAAGACCAGGATTTCCGCATCTTTCTTCTGCTGGACTTCTTCAGGAAAGGCTCCCACTCCAAGCTGCGCCATGCGGCTCATTGGCACGACCTTGAGCCTGCTGTCTACGATCATGGCATAATCCAACTCCGAGGCTTCGCGCACATCCAACAAGACAAACGCTTCGTTTGATGTTAATTTTCGGGCAAGTTCATGCACATCGATTTCAGGAACTGACACAAAACTCATGCGCGAAAGAACCCCCGCCGCACCGGGCGGACATCTTCCAAAGTGACAAAAGCGCGCTTCATCACATTCGTTGATGATCTTCTCAACATCCACTACCTGCTTGCGGCGCACGCTCAAGCTCAACATGCTGACCATGCCATCCTTGCCGCGCGCCGGGATCTCGGTCACAGCAAAGCCGCTCTCGCGCAGCTTCTGCGCCATCACTACGCCTAACCACGGACTGACGATCTGGATATTCGTAAACCCGATCGCCAGGCGTTCCTCGATCCACATGCCGACAACCCCACCGGTGGCAAATCCGGCAGCATAAGCCAGGATAAATAAGGGACTATTCAAATTCGACAGAATGGATGTCAGCAATAAAACATAGATCAGCGAAACGATAAATCCAAAAACCCAGGATAACGTTTTTTTGCCGCGCAACGTAAACAACACACGCAGTGTATCCAAAGCTATATTCAGCACGCGAAGCCAAAAAATCACCAGGGCGCCTATCCACACATTACTGAATACCATCAAATCAAACATCACTACTCTCCTCAAAAAAAGGGCGGCCGGTTGGCCGCCCCGCAAGTACTATCATCATTTTACAGCAGGAACGTACAATCGTTCCACATATTCCTTGACCATACGGCGTGTGCTAAATTGCGGTGAGACCGTGCGCAGGTTATTCTTAATACGCTCGATCCACTCCATCGGGATCCAGTCGACGTTGCGCTCATAGTAAAGCGGAATAATCTCATTTTCCAGCGTGGAATAAATGCTCAAAGCGTCGGCTTTATCCTGGATTTCAGGCACATCCGGTTCTTTATCTTCGCCAATGGACCAGCCGTTCTTGCCGTTGTAAGCTTCGCGCCACCAGCCATCCAATACCGAGAAATTTAGCCCGCCGTTCAAAGCCGCCTTCATCCCCGACGTGCCCGAAGCCTCCATCGGGCGGCGCGGCGTATTCAGCCACACATCTACACCCTGGACAAGGTAGCGAGCAATGTTCATATCATAATCTTCCAGGAAGACCAGTCGTCCGCTTGTCTCGGCTTTCTTGACCGTGCGGTAGATTTCCTGGATCAACTGCTTGCCCGGCTCATCAGCCGGATGCGCTTTCCCGGCGAAGATAATTTGCACAGGCATGTTGGGACGGTTGATGATTTTCAGCAAACGTTCTACATCACTCAAAATCAGACTGGCGCGCTTGTAAGTCGCAAAGCGACGCGCGAAGCCAATGGTCAGCACATAGGGATCGATCAACGCACCGGAAGCAACAACCTGAACGGGATGGAATCCGCCTTTCGTCCAGCGTGTGCGTGCCCACTCCTGCATACGGAACGAGAGTTTGCGTTTCAAGTGCCTGCGGACATCCCATAACTCTTCGCCAGGGATTTCATCTACTTTTTCCCAGGTCCCCGGGTCATCCAAATGCTCACGCCAATCAGACCCAAGATACTTGTCGTACAGCACACCCAAACGGCGCGCCATCCAGTTGTCCGTGTGTACACCATTGGTTACATAGGTGATGGGTACATCATCTTCTTCCTTATCCTTCCACAGGAAGTTCCACATTTTGCGTGCTACATGACCGTGCAACTCAGAGACAGCATTACGACCCTCCGAGTGACGCAGTGCCAGCACTCCCATACTGAACGCTTCGCCCCAGGGCTGTTGGTTGCGCGCCAGGTCAATAAACTGGTCACGGTCCAGGCCCAGTTGTTTCCAACGATTTGACAGGTATTTATCGATCAACCATAACGGGAATTCATCGTTCCCAGCCGGGACTGGCGTATGCGTGGTGAAGACATTTTGTCCACGCGTTTTTTCAATGGCATCCGCAAAGGACGCGCCACCAGCTACCAGTTCGCGGGCCCGTTCCAAGATCAGGAAAGCTGCGTGGCCTTCATTCATATGCCAGGCCGAAGGGTTGTAACCCAGCGCCCGCAGCACGCGCACGCCGCCCACGCCCAAAACGATTTCCTGCATCACGCGCCGGTCCAGATCAGACCAGTACAGGCGCGCGGTCAACATGCGGTCTTCGGGAGCGTTGGATTCGACATTCGAATCCATCAAAAATAACGGTATACGTCCAACGCGGATCTCCCACAAGCGCAGCGACACCTGCCGGTCTGGCATTTCCACTGAGACGGTCAGGGGTGTGCCATCTTCTTCCAGCACGGGCAACACCAGCATATTGTCGAAACGCAGCGGGTTGTTGAGTGACTCCTGCCAGCCGTCTTCGCTGATGCGTTGGGAGAAGTAGCCCTCGGCATACATCAGGCCAACACCGACAAAGGGCAGGCCCAAATCGGAGGCTTCTTTCAAATGGTCGCCAGATAACACGCCCAGGCCGCCCGAATAGATCGGCAGGGTTTCGTGCAAACCAAATTCCATCGAGAAATAAGCGATGGGCTGACTGGCAAGCTCAGGGTGCGCCCGATCCGACCAGGTATCCGTCTTCGCCAGGTAATTGTCGAACTCGTCGAAAACGCTGTCGTACAGAGTCAGGTATCGATTGTCCTGTGCTACCTCATTGAGCGCAGAACGTTCCACCTGTCGCAAAAGCAAAATCGGGTTATGGGACAGATGCTCCCACAGGTCGTTGTCGATGCGCGAGAACAGACGCTGAGCGTTAGGCTGCCAGGTCCACCACAGGTTGTAAGCCAGTTCGCCCAGGCGGTCGATGCGCCGAGGCAGGTCAAAATGATTGGGGATGCGAGTTTGAAAATCGGTCATAGCGGCACAATCATACCACTGGATTTGATGCATGACATGATGAGATATTTGCAATACAATAGGGACATGCCTACCGTCCAACTTTTTGCTACCTGCCTGGTCGATACGTTCTACCCCGAAACTGCTGAGGCCATCGTCAGTATTCTCCGCCGTTTGGGCGTGGACGTGGACTTCCCCCAATCCCAAACCTGCTGCGGACAGCCGCAGTTCAACGCTGGTCTGCGCGCCGATGCGCGCCAGATGGCCGAGCACATGATCGAGACGTTTGAAAATCTGCCGGGCGACATGCTCTCCCCCTCCGGCTCGTGCGCGCACATGATCAAACACAACTATCTCGAACTCTTCGCCAAAGAACCCGACTGGCTGGCACGCGCGCAAGCGCTGGCCAAACGGACATTCGAATTCACCGAATACCTTGTAGATGTACTAGGTGTCACTGATATTGGCGCACACTGGGATGGCACGCTGACCTATCATCCCTCCTGTCATCTCTCACGCGGACTTGGCATCGACCGCCAACCACGCGCGCTGCTCGCCCAGGTGCAGGGCGCCACTATCGTGGAACTGCCCGAAGAGCAAGACTGCTGCGGCTTTGGCGGAATCTTCTCGGTGGCGCACCCTGAACTCTCAGCGGAATTTCTCAAACGCAAAATAAGCAATCTGGAGAAATCCCAATCGCCCACGCTGGTAGTGGCCGATACGGGCTGCATCATGCACATTGCGGGCGGCCTGCACAGACAGAAGAAATCACAGCGTGTAATCCATATTGCGGAGGTTCTAAACAACCGATGACAACCTTCCGTGAAAAAATCCTGGAATCCATTTCGAATGAACCCCTACAAGCCGCGTTAGATGCCAATGCCGAGAGACGTGTGCAGGGTCGCATCAACGCCTTTGCATCCATCCCCGATTGGCGAGAGCGCCGCCAGCGTGCCCATGCCCTCCGTGCGGAGGTGATCGGGCACCTGGATGAGTATCTGGACAAGTTCATCGCGAAGGTGACTGAGAATGGCATTACTGTCCATCGCGCAAAGAACGCCGTCGAAGCAAACCGCATTACATTAGAAATTGTTGAAAACGCACCGCGGAGAAGCAGAGAACGCGGAGAAAATAACATCTCCGTTCATCCCCGTGGGTCACTGGTGGCAAAATCCAAATCCATGGTGACCGAAGAAATCGGCCTGAACCACGCCCTCGAAGAAGCGGGTCACCGCGTGGTGGAAACCGACCTGGGCGAGTACATCATCCAACTGCGAGGGGAAAAACCTGCCCATATCATCACGCCCTCAGTACATCTGCGCCGCCATGAAGTGGGTGAACTCTTCGCCGAGAAACTTGGCATCCCTTACACTGAAGATATCCCCACCCTGACGGACGTTGCCCGCAAAGAACTGCGCGAAGTTTTCCTGAACGCTGATGTGGGCGTGAGCGGCGTCAACTTCGGCGTGGCTGAAACCGGCACGCTATCCATCGTCACTAACGAAGGTAACGGGCGCATGGTCACCACGCTGCCGCCCGTGCATATTGCGGTGATGGGCATGGAGCGCCTCGTCCGCAACCTCGACGACCTGGCGCTGATGCTCTCCCTGCTGCCACGTTCAGCCACCACCCAAAAGATCAGCGTCTACACCCAGTTGATTCATTCCCCGGAGAAGGACCAGAAAAAACATCTGATCCTGGTTGATAACGGCCGTTCTCACCTGCAAAAATCGCATCTCCAGGAAATTCTGTACTGCATCCGTTGCGGGTCATGCCTGAACGCCTGCCCGGTCTTCCGTGAGATCGGCGGGCACGGCTATCTCGGCGCGGATGGCTCCATTGCCCCCTATCCCGGCCCAATCGGTTCGGTTGTTTCGCCGGGGCTGCTGGGCGAGAACTACGTGCAACTGGCGCAGGCCTCGTCCTTGTGTGGGGCCTGCAAGGATGCCTGTCCCGTGGACATTGACCTGCCCAAACTGTTGACACGCGTGCGCGCAGGCGAAAGCGGGGACCAGGGCAATGCGCTGCCTCCGCCCGTCAAATTTGGATTGAAAGCCTACACCCGCCTCGCGACACGCCCGGGCCTGTTCACCCTTTCGCAGCGACTGGCCGGGCTGGGAGCGCTTCTCGTTGCCCCTGTTTCTAAGTGGATGAAGTTCCCCGCGTTCACGGGCTGGGGATATAGCAAGGATTTTCCGAGGCCGGCGGTGAAGCCGTTTCGGGCCAGGTTTAACCGCATCCCTGAAGAAGCGAAGAGCACGAAGGTTATACACTTAGAAGAAGAGAAAAAAAGAAGAAGAAACAAAAGCGCCGGAAACGTCAAAAATCAATTTAGTAGGGCGTTTTACTGAAGAGTTGCTGGCATTGGGCGGACAGGTGGTCATCTGCAAAGAATCCGACTTGCCCGGCAAAGTGATCGCGTTGTTGCGTGAGAAGAATATTGACCGTGTTCAAACCTGGGATCAAATTCCGGGATTGGATGAAGCCTCTATGACGAAGGCTGGCATCTCGGTCCAGCACGAAGCGGACGAGAACATCAAGGCCGGGATCACCGGCGCGCTGGCGGGCATCGCCGAAACCGGAACTATTGTCATTCCCGGCGGCGAGGGCCAGCCATTGACCGCCTCCCTGCTGCCCGAAATCCACATCGCGGTACTGCGCGCATCTGACATTTTGCCATCAATGGAAGCGGCGATGAGCACATTGGAAATCGCAAAATCGTCTGCAGTGGCACTGGTCAGCGGACCGTCGCGCACGGCGGACATCGAAATGACCCTGACCATCGGCGTGCACGGGCCGGGGGAAATACACGTGTTTGTTATCACGTTATAGGGAGTAGTTTACGTTTTGTTGGCCTTGTATTCTTGATTAATACGCTCGCGCAAGAAATGCTTGATCAACGACTGATAGGGAATATCGCGCTCATTCGCCAGTTGACGCAGTTCATCCAGCATGGATTCGGGCAGGCGCAGCGAAATAGATTTGAGCGTGGGCTTCAAGTTGGGAAAGATAGCGCGTTGGGCTTGTTTCCAGTCGAGCACTTCGCTGGAATCTTGTTTCGCCCAGTATTCGCGTTCTTCATCTTCATTCTGGAATTCAGGAATAGGATTGCTCATAAATCATCCTTTCGCGTTTGCTCATGTCACGCGCTGAAATGACACGGACTTTCTCTTTACGAATCGTAAACACAATAAACAACCTGCGGCCTGCGTTGGTCTGACCGAGCACATAATAGCGGGCTTCGCTTTGCGAATGGGCTTCATCAGGTTGAAGCAATAAGGGAAGGTTGAAAAATACTTCTTCGCATTCGCTGTTGGAAACCTGGTGTTTTTCCCAGTTCTTATCGCGATTGCCGTCATCCCATTCGAAGCCGTTGACAAGGGAAAAGTCTATCATTTTGTATATGACTATTATATACAAAAAATGGTTTTTGGCTAGGCCTAAGAGCGTCGAAGTGCGTCGCACTCTTGCTCAAAAGCCAGACTTCCGAAGTCTTTGAGACTTCGGAAGTCTCTATTTCAATTTTTAGTCTATAATAATGGCATCCTTTTAGAGGGACTCATGCCTTGACCACCACACCCACCCCCAAACACGTATTCATGAGCTATAGCCGCAAGGATGAAGCGGTTATGAAACGCGTGGTGAAGTTCTTGCGAAAGCAGGGCATCAACGTATGGGTGGACAATGAAAAGCTGGTACCTGGTACGCCCATTTGGGAAGATGGAAATCGAAAAGGCAATTGTCGGCGCGGGGGCTGTTGTTGTCTTGCTATCGCCCAATTCCAAGAAATCCCCCTGGGTGCGGCGCGAGATTGGTTATGCAGAAGACAATGGGAAACGCATCTTTCCAATCCTGGTTGCTGGAAATGAAAGAAATTCTGTTCCCATCCGTTTGACCAATCACCAAAGGGTTGATATTCGCCAGTTTGAAGATACTGGTCTAAGGTCACTGAGTTTGTCGCTTTCAAATCATTTAGGAGTACCAAAACTCCAAGAACAAAAGGTGTTAGCAACCCCTGATCAGATTTTGCAACAGAAACTAGAAATCAATAAAGCACTTCGTGAAAAAATCGAGCGCGAAGCTGAAAGAATCGCAGGATGATTTTATTTTCTATAAATCACCTGTTTGGTGGATAGTATCCATTCTGGTGATTTCCTTATGTGTTGGGGGTGCTTTTTTAGCAGACTGGGGATAAATTCTATCCCCAATGCCCTCTCCTATGAGTTGTTTCCTTCTCAGGTTTTCATATTGGTGCTGACTGGAATCGTGTGGGGAATCGCCTATTTGATCGCCGGGCTTTTAGAGGATAAAATCCTGGAGTAGCGGGATAGGATTACTTTCGTCTTATTCTCTTGTTTTTGATCCTTTTGACCTTGGCGAATTTATTGTGGGATTATTTTCCGCGTTACCCATCAATCTCTTCCTGGGCATGGCTCTGGCATCTGCTGCAGCGCTATCGGCTAATATATTTCTGGATTTGGGATATTATACGATCTACTATATCGTGTTTGCTGTCATCTCGATTTTTGGCCTGGGCAGATATATTGTTCTCTTTGCTGATTTCTAACACTCTCCAGGCCAATATTTTGTGTTTCACGATTTCTAAAGGAATAGAGTGTAGTTGCAACACCTCCCCACCCATGTATTCATGAGCTACAGCCGCAGGGACGAAGCGGTCATGCGGCGTGTGGCGGGGTTCTTGCGAAAGCAGGGCATCAACGTATGGGTGGATAATGAAAAGCTGGTGCCCGGTACTGTTACATGGAAAAAAGGAATTGAAAATGCAATTTAGAATCAGGCTGCAATTGTTGTTTTGCTTTCTCCCGCTTCTTGCAACTCAATTTGGGTAGGCGCGAGATTAGCTTTGCCGAAACTCATAATAAAAGGATATTCCCAATACTCATTGGTGGAACTGAAAAAGACGCAATTCCAATTACTTTGGTTAATCACCAAAGAATTGACATTAGGGAAAAAGAAAATATTGGCTTAAATTCCTCGTTTTCCACCTCTATCCTCCTATTTAGAGCAAATGGAAACCAAAAGCCAAAGCCCTAAAGAAGAAGGAGAGAAAAAAGCATCACAAAATATCAAGGTTTTAACTCAGTTTGAATGTAGAGATCAAATCGGATTTGCTGTTATTGCTCCTAATGATCCGATCCACATCGATACATGCTAACAGTTTCAGGTGCAACTGCCTTTTTGGGCGAAAATTCAAGAGGTGGTATTGAAATCGCTATTGATGATCG
Source organism: uncultured Chloroflexia bacterium (assembly GCA_963791785.1). Taxonomy (GTDB): domain Bacteria; phylum Chloroflexota; class Anaerolineae; order Anaerolineales; family Villigracilaceae; genus JAABUE01. The sequence continues at coordinate 167,127 of CAWBTW010000016.1, forward strand.
AGGCGGACGACTGCTTGGCCATGAAATCAAGCTCACTGGTAAAGATACTGGTTGCACAGCTGAAGGTGGCTTTAAATGCGGCTGTCAAGGTAGTAATGGACCCCACGGTTATTGGGGTAATTGGCACGAACTGTGCGAGTGCTGCTACCGCAGCTTCGCCAACTATAAGTCGTGCTGGATTAGTTATGCTATCACCCACTAACTCAGCTCCCGCTCTAACTCTCGAGGGGGAAACTTGGCACTGGGTTACTATCCAGTTAACAATAACGACTTGTTACAAGGTTCGGTTGCAGCAGAATTTGCCTTCAATGAGCTAAAGGCCACCAAAGCAGCCAGGTTCATGATGGAAGTCCTGATGCGATTTGAGCTTCAAGCAGTATTCGCAAATCGCTTTCAAGGGCTAGGAGGCACGATCACTTTCCAAGGTGCTGTCAATATAGGTGATACTAACATGCGCACTGTTTTGACCAGTGTTGCTGCCGACTCACCCATGTTTTGATTTCAATTTTCAGCCCGAAGGTCCGTTCATCGTTGCTCAATCTTCGGAAATCGCTGGTCTGGAAAATGACTATTATTAATGGGAGCAGACAGTTTGTTGGCTAGAAGTTTTCCAAGCAACGCTGGCTCAAATGTTGTTGGCATGTATCTCACTGGCCGATATGTTAGTGGACCCAAATATGATGAATTGCTGGCCAAGTGGCGAAACAAGTTTGGTGGTACTCCCCCAAGCGGTTTTCATGCTTTCGCTTATGATGCTACAAATCTTATATTGGATGCAATCAAAAAGGTCGCTATTTTTGATAGAGATGGCACGATTTATATTGGTGTCAAACAATACGCGAAGCACTGAAATACCATGAACTGATTGAAACTTATTGTTGAATAACCTGACGTAAATTGATCATGGCAAAAGCAATGAAATGTGCGCCAAGAAAATAAACTTCACGTTGTTCATATCTGACAAGCAAAGCCCTGAATTTATCAACCCAGGCAAAAGTTCGTTCACTGGAAAACCGATGCTTGTAAATTTCTTTGTTGAAGAAACGTTTCGGTCCTGGTTTGAGCTTTTTGCGATTGCGCTTGTTTTCGTCAATGTTTGGAATAACTCCATGATTGAAGCAGGTTTTTCTCGCAGCTTTGGTATCGAATGCGGCATCAGCATTGAAATAAGCGCCCAAAATATCAAGCCCAATTCGCTTCATGAACTTGAATGCTTCTTGTAAATATGCTTTCAAGTTGAAAGCATCATTGTGGTTGCCTGCTACCAAAGCGGTTGTTGCGATGACAAAGCCCAAGACATCTGTGATTGGTAAAATATTTGTTGTTTTGGCTTTTTTGCGACCTTGATAGGCAACCAATTCGCCACCTTTTTTTGCGACTGCATGGCTGCCATCGAGATTGAGTTCAGATAAATCCAAATAAGGCAGAACGCGCAAAATGCTGGCTATCCAGACTTTTTTCAGGCTACCATCTCTGCTCCACTTGCGAAAGTGGTAATAAACAGCATGATAACTGATTTCCTTTTTGTCTGAACCATCTCCTAATGGAGCAATAGGAAGTTGATACCACTGGCATCCTGTGTGAAGGCGATAGAGAATATAGTTGTATATCTTGTATAGCGGTATTTTGCTTACATAACCGCGCTTTGCTACTGAAAGATAGGGCAAAACATGCTCAGTAAAGGCTTTTTCGGGTAGACTAACGGGGATAGTGCTCATTGGGAAACTCCTTTTTGGATAAGGTTTTCCATAATGATGCACTATCATTTTCCTTTATGCTAAAGTTTCAATGAGTTCTATTAACTGATTATGCAGGAATTACAGGTATATTGAGTTGCGAAAAATAAAGACTATAGTGCTTTAGGCATCCAAAATACCGTTCATGGCGATTTTGCTAGTGGTAAAGTTTTAGGTATCTTCCAAATTACTCAAGATGAGTTGGATGGCAATTGGCCCCCTCCTGCAATATATACACCCAAGAGAGATTACACCTTGACCGACACACCCACTCCAAAACACGTATTCATGAGCTACAGCCGCAAGGATGAAGCGGTCATGCGGCGTGTGGTGGAGTTCTTGCGGAAGCATGGCATCAGCGTGTGGGTGGACAATGAAAAGCTGGTGCCCGGCACACCCATTTGGGAAGAAGAAATAGAGAAAGCGATTATCAGCGCGGGGGCAGTTGTGGTGCTGCTTTCACCGGATTTGAAAAAAATCACCCTGGGTGCGGCGAGAGATCAGTTATGCGGAAGACAATGGGATACGTATCTTCCCTATTTTGATTGCAGGGGATGAACGAAAGTCTGTTCCAATTCGACTAAACAATCACCAAAGAATTGATTTACGCCAGAATGAAGGACCTGGATTGAATTCTCTAAATCTTTATCTCGTATTTCATATACAAAATTTGGCAGACCAAGAACAAAGCAATAGAGGGTGCACAAACGATCAGATCCTGAAGATACAAAAGAGAAACTACAAAAAAAGCTGAAAAAAAGGTTAAACGTAAAACCTCTAAAAATGCTACTAAAGAAATAAGGCTTGGAAGCTCAAAAAAAACATGCAAGGGAAAAAAATGGTCAAACAAAGAAACCCCAATCAATTCTAAGTTTTTTATACGTTTCTTACTTCTAACAAAAAATATATCTTACTATATTTGTCTGTTCTGGGGGTAATTGTAATTACTACTCTATGGGTGATGTTTTTCAAGCCTTATTCATTACCAGACACTCTTCAAATCATTTCTTTCTCTTAATGCACCACAAGTCGAACTCTTAGCTAAGCGTAATAACATTTTTTTCTCTCCCGTTATTGACATAGCTTTTTCACCGAATGGGAAAACTCTAGCAGCCGGTCTATATGGAATCCAAAAAAACATTCGTCTATGGCAGGTTAGCAATGGAGCACTGCTGCGAATTCTAGAAGGTGATACTAATTCGGTCATGAGTGTGGCCTTTTCCGCAGTTGAGAAATTTTCGGCGTCCGGTTCTCATGACGACACAGTTCGCCCTCTGGCGTGTCAGCGATGGTCGATTATTAAAGCGATCAAAGGTGATACCGAGGTAGTCGTGAAGGTTGCCTTCTCACCAAATGGGGAGACTTTAGCATCAGCCGCATTTGATAGCACTGTCCGCCTTTGGAACGTAAATGATGGATGATCTACTCCAAAACATTAACGAAATTGAGGCTTTTCCGAAAGATATAGCATTCTCCCCAATTGCGGATGTATTTTTTTTGGCCTTATCAGATATTTCCACTATCATCTTATGGAACACCAAAGACAAACTTGAACTCAGAACCATTGAGAACCAGATTACGCCGGAGTAGTAGAATTCTCTCCTGATGGGGAAAAACTGGCAGTTGCATTATCAAATGGAACGATCAAACTGTTGAAAATTAGTGAGTGGCACAATCGTACAAAACTTTATCGGACATGATGATAGGATAAACAGTATGGCTTTTACACTAATGGTAAGATCTGGGCATCGGTTTCAGATGACAAAGAGTATCCGGTTCTGGGACATCAGTGATGGTATTCTCTTAGCAACGCTTGAGACGGGCATACAGATGAAGTTGAAAGTGTAGCTTTCTCTCCAGCTGGGGAATTTGCTGCGAGTGGTTCATTTGATGGCACAATTCGAAATCCGGGGTATAGCACCATAGAAAGACTTCCGAAGATTTTCGAATTCTCGGAAGTCTGATACCTTATTTGAAATTCCTTCTTCGCCCTTGGTATCTTACTTGTAGTTTTCTTCTCTCCTGAGCCTTTTTCCTCGTTGCTCGCTTCTTCACAGGCTTCTTGACTTTCTCTCCTTCCTTCTTCCTTCTCCCCAAACATCTCCTCCCACTTCCCCTGCACGGAATCCACACCCGCGCCGTTCAACGCTTCATAAACTGCCTGCCACTTCTCATCCCACAATGACCATTCGCCAATCTAAAAAGGCGTGGTGCTGGTAGGCACCCAGCTGCACGAATAATCCCTTGCGCCCATATCTCCTCGCACGAGCGGATGTATTCCAGGTGGGTGACATAATCCTTGAAGATGACATAACCTTCAAAAGGCAGGTCCAGGCCTTCGGCCAGGGAGCGCTGGCGCAGGTCGCCGGAGGCTTTGTCCACGTAGGCGGCGGAGGTCTTGATCCAGCCGCTCGTCTCGGCGAATTTGTTGTGGTAGAGGACTAACCCGCGCTCATCTTGTGGCGATTTGAGTAGGCAAACACATCTTCGTTGACGTGGCCTTCAGGGGTATAAAAGTCGTAGAGCAGGAAATGCTCAGACTCGGCAAACAGGGAACGGCGGTGCAGCAGCGGGAAGATCTTCCACTCGTGGCCGGCCACCAGGCCTTCGTCGATCTGCTCGTCCCATTTTGGGGTGCGGAATTCCATCCCGTATTTTTCTTTGTAGCCTTCGATCTGTCCGTGCCCGAACATAGGCAGGCCGGGTAGCGTCGCCAGCAGCGTGCAAATTCCGAAATATTTGTCGCCGTTCCCGAACTGCTCGATGGCGGTCTTTTCGTCGGGGTTGTTCATGAAATTGACATAGCGCTTCAGGATCTGCGGGTCAAACTCGATGGTGTTCTTGATGACCTGGCGATACTTGGCGTTGTCCTCGTCGCGCAGCATGTGCATGAAGGCCGAGTTGTAGACGCGGTGCATCCCCAGCGTGCGCACGAAGTATCCCTCCATCAGCCAGAATGCTTCGGCCAGCAGCAGCGTATCGGGGACTTCGGCAGCGACGCGATCCACCACTTCACGCCAGAACTCCTGGGGGACCTTCGCTTCGAACTCCGCCCGCGGCATGCCATGCTCCGAACGGGACGGGAATCGCGCCCCCACCGCCCGGCTCCGGGAACCACAGCCGCTGGATGTGTTTCTTCGCCAGCGTCATGGCCGCATCAAAGCGGATGACCGGGAAATTGCGCGCCACATGCAGGATGGTCTGGATGACGGCTTCGCGTACTTCGGGTTTGGAGAAATCCAATTGGGCGGTATCGTTCCAGGGCATGGAGGTACCATCGTTGCCGTGATAGACGAATCTAGTTTGGTTCGTTTGGTAGTGATGTAGTTTGAAAGTTACGGCGGCGTCTGAGTGGTCGTAGTAATGATCTTCCAGAACGATGGCCGCACGCGAATCGTCAGAGAGATTTTCGGAGTCAAAGGTGTAATTTGGATAGGGCGAATAAGGCAGCGACAGGAACCAGTCGGGATGCTCGATCACCCACTTCGAAGTCGATGCCCATGTGGTTGGGGACCATGTCTGCCGAGAGGCGGATGCCGCGTTGCCAGGCGCGGTAGCGCAGGTTTTCGAGCGCGTCCCAGCCGCCCAGGTCTTCGGCGATATCGTAGGAGTAGAGCGAGTAGGCCGAAGCGACCGCATCATGGTCGCCCATGCGCTGCTTGATGCGCTGGCTGGCGCGGCTGCGCTCCCACAGGCCGATCAGCCACAGGCCAGTGAACCCGCGCTGGGCCAGGATGTCCAGTTCTTCGTCAGGGATGTCGTTCAGGTTCTTGATCCAACGCCCATATTTTCTGCGAAAGCTGCTCCAACCAGACGTAGGTGTTCTTGGCAATCAGGATGCAGCGCGGCATCCATTCTTTGTCCTCGCTGAAACGTTCGTATTCGGGATAACCGTGGAATTCCGGCACGGGCGCTTCTCCGCCAAAACCGCCTGTACCAAAACGCGTCTCTTCCTCTTTGATGAAATCCAATCCGCGCAGCAAACGTTGGACAAAGGCTTCGCCCAACAAATCGCCCCAACGCGTGACCAGGTATTCCAACTGCCCGGCCAGTGATCCAGGCGAGACGCGCGCAGGGGCAGTCAACAACGCGAGCAGGCTTTCTCCCTCCTTCGAACCCTCAGTCCCTGCTTCTTGATCGAAGAATTTTTCAAGCTCGGCGATCAACTTCTTATAGGCTGTAGTTTCTAATGGCTCATCATCAAAAAGGATCTCCAGCGAATCCGCAGCCGGGTTGTCGTTATGTAAAAACGTCAGGAATAATTCTGCCAAAGTGACAGAGCCAGAAACAGCCTTCAAATATTCTTCGGGCGTGAGCTTCTCTTTGTACACTGAGTTCAGGCGGGAACTCGCGAGTAAACGTCAGTTGGGTAGAGGTCACGGGTTCAGCGCCCAGGTTTTCGTCCAGGAAAGATGCGGCACGCGCGATCAGGCCAGAATGCTCCACATCGAATTGACGGATGACCAGGCGCAGCACCTCGTCGATCAATCCCAGCGCATACAGGTCAGCGGCAGATACGCCGATCTGTTCGGCGGCCTGGCGCGCGTGGGTCAGGCTTTCAAAATGCAGGCTTTCCAGCCCATAGGAATCGCGGGAAAAGCGGGAAATGTGAAATTCATTCATATTGAGTTTGCTCTTCTGTAATCTTACCCGATAACTCTCGACCGTAGGGCGAATTCGAGTATACTTTCAGCCATGCTCACCACGGTGCAAATCATCGACCTGGCCCTGTATTCGCTGATCGCATCTGTTGTATTTGCCAGTGCTCGTCAACGCGTTACGCGGACAGGAAGGTCATCAGACTGTACACTACCTGTTAGGAGTTTACGCCCTGGTCGGGTTGCTGCTGGCCGTGGGCGAAGCGCTTTGGCGCAGCAGGCTAATTCCTGCCATCAGTGAAAATACGTTTCAAGTGTACCAAACCTATGCCGCGCTGCTGCTGGCAGTGTTGATGCTGCTCGTGATAAGCGTATTCCTGCGTCGCGAAGGTTGGCCCTGGCTGGTGGCGGCGGGGTTGCTCGTGGTTGCGTTGATCCTGTTCACACAGGATGTGTTTGGCCTGCCCGATACCATCTGGAGCAACGGTCAATGGTCGCTGCCACGCGATGACCTGCCATTCTACTTGATTCTGTTGGGCTGGCTGATCTTCCTTGTCAGCGGGCTGGCGGCCGTCCGCAGGGCATACCGCCGATCACAACAGCCGCTGTACCGCAACCGCCTGACATACTGGCTGCCCTTTTTCTTCCTGATCGCCGCCAACGACATCCTGATCTTCAGCAACAATACCATCCCCGGCAACCCATTGCGTCTGGGGGCAGCGTTCATTATGGGCTATGTGGTCCTAACGCATGACCTGCCCGACGTGCGCCAGATCATCCGGCGCGTGCTGATCTATGTTATCACCACGCTGCTGATCGTGGCGTTCTATATTGCCGGGTTCTCGTTATCTCAATCACTCTTTCAAGCCCTTCCAAATTTCAACCCCCTGGTGTTCGGTGCGATCATCGCGCTGGGGCTGGCGACCCTGTTCACCCCCCTGCTCAGCCTTGTGCGCCGTTGGGTGGATAGCTGGCTCAAGCTGGAGCAGTTCGATCCCAGCCGCACCCTGCAGGAGTATGGCGAATTTGTCAGCAACATTCTCGAGATGCAGCGACTGGCCAGTGTTGCGGTCGGCCTGATCATCGAGTCGCTGGGCATTACGCGCGGCTTCCTTTTCCTGGTAGACCAGGATCCCGGCGAGGACGAGCGCAAAACCTACTTCCTGCGCGCGGTGCGCAGTTCCGGTGAAAGGCAGATCAAAGCCGGGATACTGCCGGAGACCAGCCCGATCGTCCAGTACCTGACGCGCGAACAGCGTCCGCTTCTTCAATATGACATGGACCTGCTTCCGTCATATCGATCAGTTACACGCGACGAACGCGCCTGGTTCAACGCTACCCAATCAGAAGTGTATGTGCCCATCTTCGCCAAACGCCGCTGGATCGGGCTGCTGGCCTTTGGCCCCAAACTCTCCGGCAACCGCTACACCGAGCAAGACCTGGTCACCCTGAGCGCACTCGCCAACCAGACCGCCGTCGCGCTGGAAAATGCCCGCCTGGTGGAAAACCTCGTGCGCTTGAACCAGGAATTGCGCCAGGCCTACCACTCGCTCGACAGGGCCAACCGCGACCTGGAACGGCTCGACCGCACCAAATCCGATTTCATCAGTATCGCTTCACACGAACTGCGCACGCCGTTGACCGTCATGCGCGGCTACACCGAAATGCTGTTGGAAGACCCTAGCATCATCAGCCCGGACATCCAGGTCATCATGAAAGGCCTGCACGATGGCACCATGCGCCTGCACGAGATCATGGACTCGATGTTCGACATCGCCCAGATCGATTCGCGCACACTGCAACTGAATCTGCAAGCCATCGATATAGGCGACCTTGTCCGCGAAGTGTGTTTCGGCCTGGCCAAGGAATTTGCTGAACGCAGTCTGTCGCTGACAATTGAATTACCCGCCCTTCCGCGATTGAAAGCCGATCCAAATAGTTTGGAAAAAGTCTTCTACCATTTGGTGACCAACGCCATAAAATTCACACCAAACGATGGCAAGATCACCATCACCGGCCAGGACTTTCCTTCGCGCAGCAAAGAAGCGCCCAATGGCGGCGTGCAAATTACCATCAGCGATACGGGTGTTGGTATCGACCCTGAGTATCGTGAATTGATCTTCACCAAGTTCTACCAGCCTGGTGACCTGGGGAAACATTCCACCAGCAAGTCACGTTTCAAGGGTGGCGGTGCTGGATTAGGACTGGCGCTCGCCAAGGGCATCGTCGAAGCGCACGGCGGCCGCATCTGGGTGGAAAGTCCGGGCTACGATGAAACCCATTTCCCCGGCAGCCATTTCCACGTGATCCTGCCGCTTCACAGACCGGAAAAAGGTGAAGTGGTAGAAATGGAGATGGGCCGCGAAATCAAGATGACGTTATAAAAAGGCCGCCGAAAGGCGGTTTTTCTAACTCCAGGCAAAAAAAGCAGCCAAGTAATAACCTATTCCGCTTTCCCCTGCAGTCTGGCAAGCTCATATGGATCGTGCGCACAAAAGATGTCAATTTCATCTCCGTGCTCGCGATACAACGTTTGTAATCGTGGCACATGTGGAAACAGACGATCTGCTAAAGGTTGAATCCATCTTGGTCGAGAACGAGGGGCATGCTCAGGATCAAGATCGCTACGGGAGATATAAGCATCTCCACAGTGAAGCAACCACTTATCTTCTGCCTTAATTGCCACAGCACTATGTCCACGTGTATGCCCTGGCAAGGGAATTAACCAGATCTCAGGTGAGATTCCTTGAAGTACGCGGATCGCATCAAAGCCAAACCATTGATCTCCCGAAGGCGTGTATGTAATCCAGTTTGGTTGATGGGCCCAATGAGCAGATAAATAGTAGCGCTCACTGTATGATCTCGGGTTCATTGCCCCATCATATTCCAATGCGTGAACGTGAATTTGTGCGTGTGGAAAGTCGGGTAACCCACCCGCATGATCGAGATGAAGATGTGTTTGCACGATGTGCCGAACATCTTCTATAGCATAACCCAAGTCTACGATCTGATTCACAGCCGCTTCTTCAAGGCTGCGCGATGATCCACTTAATGCCATAAAGGTGCGCAATGAGAGTGGAGGGTTCGTTCGATCCTTGAGACCATACCCGTTATCTACCAGAACAATCCCATCATCTGATTCAATAACCAGGCAATGCACAACCATGTTGGCATGGGAAAACAAGGTTGCAGTATCACTCAGGACAAAAGCGAAAGGCTGCATCGTGGCACAGTTAATATGATGGATATTCAACGCTATTTATCCAACTCCCTTACCGATCATGTTGCAGCTTCTTTCTTCGGCCACAACCACCCCACCAAAGCATAAAACAAACCCAACAGCAAAAGCAAAAATTTGACTGAGGCACTGAATGCCGCCACTTCCGGATACGGCGACCAGACCTGGTTCATCAGCAACATACGCGCCAGGGCATAATTCTCGACCACATCGAACAGGGCGGCAGCGAATGCGCCCCATCCCAGCCAGGCGCCAAATGTCGCGAACCAGCCCTTATGCCTGCCTGCAGCCAGTAGGATGCCTAACGCCAGGGCGGTGGCATAGACCGGCATGAACAGGTAATCGATTCCTAACCCAAAAGCGGCGAAGGCATACGCACGGCTGACGAAGCCGGGAACTGGCTGGCCTTCCACAGAACTCACTAGGAACGCCATCTCATGCCACGAATCGATGATGGCCTGCGCCTGGGAAGGCGTGCCCGCCAACTCAAACGAGACGATGCCGGAAGGGGCAGCGGAAGTCCGCAAGGGCGCATCTAAACCCCGAAAAACGGCGAACAGGATCAGGGTCCCGGCCAGGAACGCCCAGAACCAGGGCTTGCGGGAGGTAGCAGGAATGTTTTCAAGTGGATGTTTCATATCTACCCTAGTTCGTGCAGTGTCTGAAACCCTGCACAAGCAATTTATAGCGATTTCTTATACACACGATGATTTTTATATTCCACACCGTTAAGGTTCTTCAAATCAGCGCGCATCTGCTCGGCGGATTCAGCCACCTGGGTCATCTCGACATGCTCAAATTGACCGACGTTCAGCAGGGTATGCCCCATCTCCGCATACAGGATGGCATTGCCACCGCGCCCCTGATGCTCGGGCAAGATGCCCATCCCATTGACGGAGACACCCCTGGTGCGTTTCATGTCCAGCAGCAGATTCGCCAGCGATAACGGATGCAAGCGTCCCTTCGCGCGTTGAAGCGCGGACGAAACATCCGGGAAGGCAAACAGGAATCCAACCACGTCCTCCCCATGCACGATGATCTTAATCATACGATAGTCGGCTACCATCATGATGTTGTCGACCACAAAATCGATCTCGCGCTGGGTGAGCGGAAAATATTCCCAGTTGTTGACGAAAGAATTATTGTAGGCTACCCCAATACGGTTCGCCCATCCCAGCATTTCCTTTTTGCTCTTGAAACGCTTGACCCGCAGGTTGCCACGCTCCATCACGCGCTTTGAAATGCGGTCCACGCGCTCCGGAATCTTGAAATTATCGGCTGGCAAATAACAGGAAACAAAATCCACTTCTTTTTCGAAGCCCTGTGCCTCAACCAGTTCCTGATAATAGGCATGGTTATAGTTGAGCATGGTCATGGTGTTGCGATGCTCGTGCCCGCGCACCAGCACGCCGTAGCCGTCCAACGGCCCCATCCCCTTTGGCCCGACCATGCTGTCCAGGCCACGGTTCCTGGCCCATTCAGCAGCCGCGTCAAAAAGGGACTTGGCCGCTTCCCGGTCATTTTCGCAATCGAAGAAATAAAAGTTGGCTTTCTTTACACCGTGATACTGGTTGAAGGGTTTGTTTTCAATGACAGCAATCCGCCCTACATCTAGTCCATCGCGAACGGCCAGGAAAAAGTCCACATCCGAGTGCTCGTGGAAAGGATGTTTTTTACGGTTGAGATAAGCGTAAGCATCAATATCGAGCAACGGCACCCACTGCGGACAGTCTTTATACAATCGGTGGGGCAGCCTGACGAAACGTTTGACCTGGGCCTTATTATCGGTATCAATCTTCTCGATGGTAGAGCATGAGATACTCCTGAGAATAAAAGATCAATTGAACATCTGTATCATAGTATACAACACCAGCAGGGGCAGGGTTCCTAAGTGGCATGTCAAGTTCCCATGCTATACTTGAGAAAATTCTCCCTACAAGGAATACCTAAATGACATTTCCATCTCAAGAATCCCTGCAAAAATATGCTGAACTGATCGTGCGCGTTGGTTTGAACCTACAAGATGGCCAACGCCTGCTCATTAATAACCTGACCACCCGCGGTGTGCTGCTGCATGTCGCGCCGCTGGTGCGTGAAGTCGCCAAAGCCGCTTACAAGGCCGGCGCCCGCTATGTGGACGTGATCTGGAGCGATGAGGAACTGCTCAAAACCCGCGTACAAATGGCCCCGCGCGACTCCTTCAACGAATTTTCCGAATGGCAGGTCAAAGCCGCAATGGATCTTTTCGAGCAAAATGGCGCTCACCTGACCATCCGCTCGAATAACCCCGACCTGATGGAGGGCGAAGACCCGGAGATTCTCGGCCAGATACAGAAAGCCTACCTGCAGCGTTACGCGGAACTGAGCGAACTGCTCGGCAAGAACCTGATGAACTGGCTGGTCGTCGCTGCATCCGGGCCAGCCTGGGCAGCGCGCGTCTTCCCGGAACTCGAACCTGCTGAGGCCGAGAAAAAGCTCTGGGAGGCCATTTTCGCTATCACCCGCGTCGACCAACCTGATCCCGTCGCTGCCTGGGAGAAGCACGTCAAGGAATTAAAACAACGCAGCGCGTACATGAACGCTAAACAATATACGAAATTATATTACCAGGCCCCCGGCACCGACCTGACCGTTGGCCTGCCACCTGGACACGTCTGGAACAGCGCCGGAAATACCACGCAAAGCGGTATCTTCAATATTGTGAACCTGCCCACCGAAGAAATCTTTACCCTGCCCCACAAAGACCAGATCAACGGGCACGTCAGCGCTTCCATGCCGCTGAGCTACAGCGGCGCGCTGATGGAAGACTTTGTCCTGACCTTCGAGAACGGGCATGTGGTCAAGGCCACTGCAAAGAAGAACGAGGCCGTACTCCAAAATTTGGTCAAAGCTGATGAAGGCTCATCCAGCCTGGGCGAAGTGGCATTGGTTCCACATAGCTCTCCCATCGCCCAGCGCGGACACCTTTTCTTCGATCCACTCATCGATGAGAATGCTGCCAGCCACCTGGCGCTTGGTCGCGCTTACAAATTCACACTCAAAGATGGCAAGGACCTGTCCGATGAAGAATTCCAGGCGCTCGGCGGCAACGTCAGCCTGGTGCATGTCGATTTCATGATCGGCTCTGGCAAAATGGATATTGACGGAACCACTGCCGATGGTGCGGTCGAACCAGTCATGCGGCAGGGCGAATGGGCATTTGACGTGTAAACCCTACTTGATAATCAGCAAAGAGCCTCCTGGAGAGGCTCTTTCTATATTAGAACATCTATTATACTTTTTCTCTTTGATAATAGTATCAAATAAGTGACGTGGAGCGGGATGTTATCCCGCCAATTATGAGTATGCGGGATGCCATCCCGCCCCACAGAACATGCACTTATTTTTGACCAACATCCGCTCTTCTTATTGGTAACGGAGTCACGATGCTTACACAGCGCTTCAAATCCCTGACCGAAGGCCTGCCACCCACGTACTGGCTGCTCTGGACCGGCACGCTCATCAACCGGCTCGGCGGCTTCGTTATCCCCTTCCTGACGCTTTACCTGACCAGCCAGCGCGAAATCCCCGTCAGCCAGGCGGCGTTGATGGTCTCGCTCTTCGGGGCAGGCTCCTTCATCGCGCAACTGACCGGCGGCGAACTGACCGATCGCCTCGGACGACGCCCGGTCATGCTGACCAGTTTCCTGGTCACGCCCGTTGCGATGATCACACTCGGACTGTCGCGCGCCCTTCCGCTGATCGCCGTCTCGACCTTTGCTGTCGGCTTCTTCACCGATCTATATCGCCCGGCCGTTGGCGCTGCAATTGCCGACCTGGTTCCATCCGAATCGCGCACGCGCGCCTATGGATACAACTACTGGGCCATCAACCTGGGCGCTGCTATCGCGCCGGTCGTTGCCGGATTGTTAGCCAAGTACACCTACCTGGCCCTGTTCATCGGCGACGCGCTGACCACTTTTGTCTTTGGCCTGATCGTGTATTTCGGCATCCGCGAAACCCGACCTGTGGAGGCGCAGGGCGCAAAAGGCGCGACTCTGCGTGAACGCTTCTCACAGCTCAAACGCGAGCCTATCCTGCTTTTGTTCTCGTTCCTGGCGCTGTTCTTCGGCATTATTTATATGCAGGGATTCGTCACCCTGCCTGTGGACATGGGCTCGTACGGGCTGGGCCCGGACAAATATGGCCTCGCAATCGCAATAAACGGATTTTTGATCGTGCTGGTCAGTATCCCCATCAGCAATATGGCCGGGCACTGGCCGCGTTTTGAAGCCATGGCCGCTTCTGCCGTTTTGCTCGGTCTTGGCTTTGGCTTTGGCGCGCTGGCGAACACGTTCCCGCTGTACGCTTTAAGTGTCGTCATCTGGACGCTGGGTGAGATCGCTGCTTCAGCGGTCGCGCCAGCCATCATCGCTGATCTTGCCCCGGTCGAATTGCGCGGACTGTACCAGGGTATCTTCGGCTCCGCCTGGGGATTATCCTTCTTCATTGGCCCATTGCTTGGCGGATGGGTTTACGAGCACCTGGGAGCAAATGTGCTCTGGGGTGGCTGCCTGGGTCTTGGTCTCCTGCTTGCGCTGGGTTTCCTCGCCATGCGCGCCCCCGCCAAACGGCGCATGGCTAAAAGCACCACAGCATGATACGCAAGCTATAATTTAGCACGATATTATGGCTAAACGTATCAACAATTCTTTGTGAAGGAGAGTTAGCATGCAAAAATATTCTCTTTGGATCCGCATTCCCATCACAGCGTTTGTCATTTCCGCGCTTGCAGCCCTGGTTGTTTCCATTTTTGGGTGGCTCAGGGGCTGGAGCGCTACCCAATTCAGCAATGGGATGTTTTACGTCGGGATGATTGCAATCTTGATTGCGGTCATTTTTTCATTCAACAGGAAAAGCACGATGCCGGGCTATTACAAAACCAAAACTTCGTCAGAAAAGATCGAAGCCGAAATTGACGGAATCAAGCAGTGGATCGAGGATATGAGGCGCGGGTACAATGCTTTCCTTTTGATGACCCTGGTCGGGATTCTGCTGATTGGTTTATCCGTCTGGATCGCTTCGTACGTCATCTAAAGCATGCCACGCGATTACAGCACATCCCCCACTGACCATCAACGCCTACCCGAATACAAACGCGACGATGACTGGATCCGCGCAACCCTGCACGAAGCCAAAGTCGGACACATCGCTTCAACCTGGGACGACCAGCCGTTCCTGAACCCCAGCACCTTCTGGTTTGACGAGGCGAACCAGCGCATCATCTTCCATTCGAACATCGCCGGGCGCGTGCGCGCTAACATCGAACGCAATCCGAAGGTCTGCCTGGAAGTCAGCGAGCTGGGCAAATTGCTTCCATCCAATATCGCGCTGGAATTCTCCCTGCAATACCGCAGCGTGATGGTGTTCGGCACGGCGCATATTCTCGAAGACGACGAAGAAAAACGGGCCGCACTATACAGCCTGATCAAAAAATATTTCCCGGAGATGGAAGCAGGAAAAGAATACCGCCCCATCACAGATAAGGAACTCAAACGCACAAGCGTTTATGCCATCGAGATCAAATCCTGGAGCGGCAAGGAAAACTGGAGCGACCGCGCCGATCAATCTGATGAGTGGCCTGCGCTGGACGAGAAGTGGTTTGAGTAATTTGACCCATTGGTATAAATCTATTAATCACCTGACAGGTTGTTTCAAAAACATCTCCTTGGTCGAGCGGCGTCCTGAGCTTGTCGAAGGGTAGGCGGTGATCGTCCGTCACACAGGAAAATCGTTTGAATAATCGCGTGATTCTGTGCAATAATACGAATATGGCTTGTCTGTCATTTCTGTAGATACCGTTTAGAAAACAGGTATATTACCCATTCAAAAAGGAAACTATCATGAACCAGCGTCAACAAGATGAAATGGAACAGCGCAAGGTGGAACGCAAGGAATTAGAGCGAGAACAGGAAAAAGAACGCTTACAGCGGAAAGAAGAACGAGAACAACTGGACCAGCAGCAAGAACAAAAACGTAAACAACGGAAAGAAGAACACCAGGATTAGAGCGGCAGCAAGAACAAATACGCAAACAGCGGAAAGAAGAACGCCAGGAATTAGAACGGCAGCAAGAACAGATACGCAAACAGCGGAAAGAAGAACGAGAACAACTGGACCAGGAACAGAAGAAAAAGTAATAGCTGTAGCCAGTTTTGCAAGCGGGGTGATCGGGTTTTATGATGCTGCGGAGGTAGCCCTCTGGTGGGGACAGGCACTGCCGCAGCTTCTGGTTCTGCCAGCAGTTGCCCGTCCTGGCGTTCCGGGCCAGGGAACTGCGGACGGAACAAAGGAAGAACCTGCGCTTCGAGCGGAAACCCGCAAGCCTGACCGGTGTGATTACCTTCAAACCCGTGCTCATCCTTTGGGCATTTATCGGGATGAGCCTGCTGATGGTGGGGATTATCCTGGTCTATGCTGTCTTCGAGAATTTCAGGCCTATTTAGGGAACTCACCAATCACTGAAACCAAAAAGGCTGCTTCTAGCAATTATTTTTGGAAAATATTGTTCAGAACTCCAATCTCTGCTAAACTACGGGGAGACACATAGCTTTCCTCTGCCTGAAGCGCCCGCAGTGCAACTACGGGCAAACATCAAAATTCCCAGGAGCCCACAATGGACCAAAAAGCCGGTGCCCAGATCAGCCAGCGAGCCTTCATCCAGTCGCTGGTGATTTTGTTTGTATTGATGATGATCGCCGGGATTCTGACCCTGGTCGTCCCGGCGGGACAATATACCCGCATCGAAGTGGATGGGCGCGAGACCATCGACCCCGCTTCGTTCCAATACATCGAACGGCCGGACTACCCCATCTGGCGCTGGTTCGTAGCCCCATTCGAAGTGCTGGGCAGCGAAAGCGGATTGATTGTAATTGTCATCATCATTGTGCTGTTCTTCGCGGGCGGCGCCTTCGCCGTACTGGATAAGACCGGCACTATCCGCGCTTTTATCGGGGGGATTGTGCTGCGCTTCCGCCATCGCAAATACATCCTGCTGATGGTGGTATCGTTTGCCTTCATGTTCCTGGGCGCAACCCTGGGCACGCTGGAAGAAGTGGTGCTGCTGGTCCCGGTCATGATCGCGCTGTCCTATTCGCTGGGCTGGGATGCGCTGGTCGGGCTGGGGATGTCCATCCTGGCGACCAATATGGGCTTCTCAGCCGCCATT
Organism: uncultured Chloroflexia bacterium; assembly: GCA_963791785.1. Taxonomy (GTDB): domain Bacteria; phylum Chloroflexota; class Anaerolineae; order Anaerolineales; family Villigracilaceae; genus JAABUE01. The sequence continues at coordinate 183,905 of CAWBTW010000016.1, forward strand.
GCCAATCCATACACAGTGGGCGTTTCGCAACAGATCGCCGGGCTGCCGCTTTTCTCCGGCGCGGGATTTCGCGTCATCATTTTCATCACCATCTATGCCATTTTTGTGGCTTTCCTGAGCGGCTACGCTCGCAAAATTGACCGCGACCCAAGAAAATCCCTGGTGCATGGGGAAGACGAAGCCGAGCGGGTGAAATTCAGCAGGGAAGATACGTTTACGGAAAACACCCCCAGCCAAAAACGCGCCATCTCTTTCTTCGGCCTGTTCATGCTCTTCATTTTAGCGGTCATGTTGGCCGGGCCGTTCGTGCCCGCCATCTCGGATTATGCCCTGCCCATCGTCGGGATTCTGTTCCTGATCGGGGGCCTGGGTGCCGGGTTCATATCCGGGGCCGGAGGTAAAGTCGTTTGGCGGGGGCTGGTTGAAGGGCTGGCCGGACTCGCGCCCGCCGTCCCGCTCATCCTGATGGCGGCTAGCATCCGCTACATCCTCGACAGCGGCGGCGTCACCGACACCATCCTGTATGCTGCCGCCGAACCTTTCACAAACCTGGGCGCTTTTCCCGCCGCGCTGGTGATCTACTTCCTGGCGCTGGGCATCGAGTTCTTCATCGCATCCGGCTCGGCCAAGGCCTTCCTGATGATGCCCATCCTGCTGCCGCTGGCCGACCTGATCGGCGTCACCCGCCAGACGGCCGTGCTGGCCTACATCTTCGGCGACGGCTTCTCCAACCTGGCCTATCCCACCAACCCCATGCTGCTGATCTGCCTGGGGCTGACCATCGTCAGCTACCCCAAGTGGCTGCGCTGGACGGCCAAACTGTGGCTGTGGGTGATGCTGGCGACGATTGCGTTTTTGGGGATTGCGGTGGCGATCAATTACGGACCATTCTAAACTGTACCGCAGGAGCGAAGTACGCGAAGTTTTTACTTCGTTTACTGTCGCGACTTTGCGTCTTTCGTTCAAAAAAGACATGACAGACTACTTCCCATCCTCCTACGAAGACTCGCGTGAGCGCTTCATCCAAAGCCTGAGCCTGCTCCAGTCCAAATGGCCGGATGCGCGCCTGGAAAGCCATCCGCTAAAAGAACCACCCCGACCTGTCCATCGACTGGATTTGGGCCGAGCCGCGCCAAAAAGAAAACCTCGTCATCATCTCCACCGCTGAGCATGGCATCGAAGGCTATGTGGGCGCGGCCATGCTGAAAGTTTTCATCGAAGAATTTGCCCCGCAGCTCAACCCCGAAAATACCGGGCTGCTGCTCATCCACGCCATCAATCCCTGGGGGATGAAACACCGCTGCCGCGTCAACCCCAACAACGTGGACCTGAACCGCAATTTCGTCTTCTACGAGCTGTTCGACCAGGCTGCCAATCCCGCATACGATCCGCTCATGTCGCTGCTCAATCCGCAAAGGCCGGTCTGGAACCTGGGTCTGGAAAATATCCTGTTCCTGGCCAAAACAGTCAAAGGGTTGATCTCGCCGGGACAGGAAAAAATCAAGGCCGCCACCCTGGTAGGTCAGTATCGTTATCGCCAAAGGCGTGTACTACGGTGGCAGCCAGCTACAAGAAGAGACTCAGGTGCTTATGGGCCTCTACCGCCAGGCGCTGGAAGGCTACCAGAATATCGTCCAGGTGGACATGCACACCGGCTACGGTCCGCGCTACCAGATGACGGTGCTCATCTCGCCTATTGACCCCACCCCCTCAGCCGAAGCGATGACGAAGTTTGGGTATCCGCTCGTGCAGAAGATCAATGCCGACGAGTTCTACACGATCAACGGCGACATGTGTGATTATTTCTATCTCCTGCGGGATGCTGAGTTTCCGGATAGAAAGTTGTTCGCAGGCGGGTTCGAGTTCGGCACCTTCGGCGAATCGCTGCCGGCGCTCATCCGCAGCCTGCGTATCACTATCCTGGAGAACCAGTTGCGGCATCATGGCGCAAAAAATGAAACCATTGCGGAAAATATCCGTAAAGAATATCAGGAGCTTTTCTTCCCTGCCGAGGAACGTTGGCGCGAGAAAGCACTGGCAGATGGCAGGCAGGCGTTGAAAGGCATCCTTAATGCACACAACCTGATAGGAGAATAAAATTCCTTTGTTAGTGAGCAGTTGTACCCCCGAAGGGGACACTGTGCGAGCAGGATGCAGTGCAACTGCATCCTAAACAGGAGAAATGGAGAATAAATGTCTGAAGAAAAAGTACGGACCGAAGAATTCAGCGTCAATGGCGAAGACCTGCTTGGCCAAGATCAAAGAAATCATCCATGAAGGCAACATTCGCCGCATCATCATCAAAAAGAAGGATGGGGATACCGTCATGGAAATCCCGATGAACCTTGGCATTGTGGGCGCGCTGATCGCTCCGCAACTGGCAGCTATCGGCGCCATCGCTGCGCTGGTGACTGAAACAACTGTGGTCGTTGAAAAAGTAGAAGAGTAGGTTGTATCTAGAATGAATAGAGGGATGTGTTGACACTAAAGCCAGCACATCCCTCTATTCAAATTATTCGAATCCATCACCCGAATAGCGCAATCGTCAATATTCCCGCAAAGATGACGAACGCGCCAATCACGCGCACAGCGCCCAACTTCTCTCCCAGGAAATGCCAACCTGCAAGGGCACCCAGCACAACACTGACCTCGCGGATGGCTCCCGCATAACTGATGGGCGCGAACGAGTAAGCAGCCAGTGCAACCAAGTATGCTGCCACCCACAGAAAACCAATCACTAACAGCCTGGCAGGCTGCGCTTTCCATTCAGCAATCATTTGTGACCAGCCATAACGCCGCAATACATACGGTGTGATCCACATGGGTATCAGCGTGAACATCAATATGCCATAGGGCAGTGCTGGGCCGCGCTTTACGGCAATTCCATCTATAAAGGTATAGAGCGAAATCAAAAATGCCGTTGCCAAAGCCGCTGCGATCCCCTTGATATTCGGGGGATTCTTCCTGTTTTGTATCAGACTGTTAACTCCGGCGAGAAGTAAGCCGCTGATAATCATAGCCAGACCGACCAATCCCCATCCAGTTAACCTTTCCCGCAAAAACAATAGCGACCAAATCAGTAAAAAGGCTGGTGCTGTCCCGCGTGCCATCGGATAAGCCAATGAGAAGTCGCTGAATTTGTAAGCCACAGAAAGGAACAAGATATATGCGGATTTAAGCCCGGCGCTGACCAACGCAAAAATCCAGATTTCCCGGGGTGGCATGCCTGAAAAGAGCAAGACCGGCATAAAGATGGTGGCCCCAATTGTCACGATCCACCAGGAGACAATGAACTTTTGCCCGGATTGCTTGAGCAATAAATTCCACAGTGTATGCAAAGATGCAGAAAGAAAAAGCAGAGCAATCGCTAGAATGGACATACAAGTTGCGATTATACTTATCTTTGTTTGAATTGAATAACGACTGTCTGAGGCATAGAGGAAACATGAAATCCTATCGAAAAGAACTATGGTTTAATGTTCCGACCCGGCGCGCATTTATCAACATCACACAAGAAGTAAATGAGTGCCTGCGCGAAAGCGGCATTCAGGAGGGACTCGTTCTTGTGAATGCAATGCACATCACCGCTTCGGTCTTCATCAACGACCATGAAAGTGGCCTGCACCAGGATTACGAAAAGTGGCTGGAAGGGCTGGCTCCGCACGAACCCATCCGTCAATATCGTCACAACGACACGGGCGAAGACAATGCCGATGCGCACATGAAGCGCCAGGTGATGGGACGGGAAGTTGTGGTTGCAATAACCGCTGGCAAACTGGATTTCGGCACCTGGGAGCAAATCTTTTACGGCGAATTCGATGGTCGCCGCAGAAAACGGGTTTTGGTCAAGATCATAGGAGAATAAAATGGAGAAACGACGCTTTGGGCGCACCGGTCACATTAGCACAATAGCAATTTTTGGGGCAGCAGCATTTTGGGAGATCGAACAAAAAGATGCTGACAAGGTTATGGAAATGGTCATCGAAGCGGGCATCAATCATATCGATGTGGCCCCATCTTATGGACAGGCTGAGCAGCACATCGGGCCATGGATGCCGCGCGAACGGGAGCGTTTCTTCCTGGGCTGCAAAACCATTGAACGCATCAAAGATGGTGCTTGGAACGAAATGCAGCAATCTTTCAAACGCCTGCAAACCGATCATTTCGATCTGTATCAACTACACGCTGTTACCACTATGGAAGAACTGGATGCCTGCACAATGGAAGGCGGCGCCCTGGAAGCTGCAATCAAAGCGCGTGAACAGGGAATTGTTCAACATATTGGCATTACCGGTCATGGGATTGATTCACCGGCAATTTATCTTGAAGCGCTGAAACGCTTTGATTTCGATACTGTTCTATTCCCGCTAAACTTTGCACAAATGGCTATCCCGGAATTTCGCAAACACGCTGAAGAGCTAATTGCAACCTGCAAAGCCAAAGATGTAGGTACGATGGTAATAAAAACTGTTACAAAAGGGCTGTGGGGAGAGAAAGAACAAACTGCAACAACCTGAAAGACACGAGGATATCCCTCGCGTCTTTTGAGTATACACCAAGGTGTTCTGTGACCTTAGTTGATGCCCTTCTCTTGCGCAGGATTTCACTATTTTCTAGCGTTTTTTCCAGGCCTGGGTGCGTGCTTCAATGCCGCGGGTCAGCAGGTAAAAAATACCGCGCGATGCCAGCCCGGTTACAAAGATTAACAAAGATAAAGCCATAGCCTGAGCACTCTCGCCTGCATCATCTAATAACATCACCGCTAGAGATGCTACTTCTTTTCCAGGCACGAAGAGGAATACCAGTGCTGAGATAGTAACCAATGCGTTGAGAAAAAAGTATGTGGCTATCGAGATGATAGCTGGCAGAGCAACCGGCACTGTCACGCGCATGAAAGTACGATAAAAAGGCGTCTCGAGGGATCTCGCCAATCGCCTCGAATTCAGAATCCATCTGCTTCAGAGCAGTAGTAGCTGTAAGGAATGGTACGGTGTAGTAATGGAAGATGGTAGAGATGGCCATGATGCCCATTGTCCCATAGAGAAAATTAAAGGGATTCTTAGGATCGTTGAATAGGAAGATGTAGGATAATCCCAACACCATGCCCGGTACGGCCAGGGGTGTAATTGAGAGAAGGTACAGGATTGAACGTGCCCAGTTTCAACTTACGAGTTTTTTCAATCAAATAGGCACTGGAAAAGACAATAAAGGTACCTGCGATAGTAGCAATCGTAGCCAATTTTAATACTATTCCAAAGGATGATGAAACTTCCTCCTTTGTGGTGGGCACCGGCTACATAGAAGCGAGTGAAATGTTGAGTAGTGAACGAGAGATCGTAAGGCCAATATTTTGTGAAAGCACCGACTATCACTACTCCATAAGTGCTGATGATGAAAAGGGCTACCAATACACAGAAACCAAATAAGACGGATTGCGCAAACGGGGAATGGCGCTTCGGGCCAAGCGGGGTAATGTCAGATGTCACCTGAGCGAGTTGCTTGCGTTGAACGAGACGGTCGAGTACAAAAGCTACCATTGTAGGAATCAACAACAAAGTGCTGACCGTGGCGCCCATAGCAAAATCTTGTTGCCCGACGACTTTGTTATAAATATCGGTTGCCAGAACATCGTAATCGCCACCGACAACCTTTGGCGCGCCAAAGTCAGTTATTGCCAGAGTGAAGACGACGAAAGCAGCGCTCATTAAACCATACCGGACAGAGGGCAGCGTAACAGTAAAGAAAATTCGCATCGAGGAGGCACGCAAGGACTGAGCAGCTTCATAAAGCCGGGCATCTGCCATAGATAAAGCAGCTACCAAGATGATCAGTGCATGGGGAAAAGCATAAAAGACTTCAGACATAATAATCCCAACCGGACCATACAAGCCGATATTAATTCCCGTAGCACGCGTAAAAATTCCATTGTTCCCAAACATATAAATGAAAACCAATGCCTGCACCAACGACGGTACGAACATAGGTAACCTAGCGATGGTATGGAGGGAAAGACCGCCCGGCGATGGTGGTACGGGTAATTGCATAAGCAAAAATAAAAGCCAGCATCACCGTGATGATCATACTGGTAATAGCAATGTTAAAACTGTGGCTGAGCGATACTGAGGTTCACGCGGTGGTGAAATATTTTATGTAATTATCGATACCGACAAATTCTTGGCCAGCCTTATCGTACATGCTGCGAGCCAATGACCGATAAAGTGGCCAAATCAGGAAGACGAATAACCATGCTGCCAAAAGAACGAAAAGCCCCCGCCTCAAGATATCTTCAGTGCTTAATTTTTGCCGTACACGTTGTCTTTGGATTTCTTTTTCTACAACTTTGGGTTTTGACTGGAAATCAGATGTGGTCATAACATCCCCTCCATCAACATGCTGGGGTAAACCCTTACCAGGTCTGGTGGCAAGCGAACGGGCAGCGTACTGCCGGTGTCGATTTCCAGGTCGCGCATTCTGTTGATGGAAACCTCGGCTACAAGGCGGGCATCCTCAAGACCTTCAAGATGGATAGTCAGCCGGTAGAACGACCCTAGGAATTCTACTTCGTCGACGTGCCCGGGAACAACGTTTTTATCCCCAGCGTTAGCAACACCGACACGAACATCCTCAGGACGCACGGCCAGAGAAACTCTTTCATCCGCAGGGATGTTATGCTGCTCGGCGCAGTGCAATTTGAACGAACCGCAACGCACCTCATCAGGTTTTGGGCCAGCCAGGCAGGGCAGAAAATTCATCACGCCAACAAAGTCTGCCACAAAAGGCGTAGCGGGTGAACGGTATATTTGCTCCGGATTCCCTACCTGTTCAATGTGGCCAGAATTCATCACGACAATACGGTCGGCCATAACTAAAGCTTCTTCTTGGTCGTGAGTTACCAGGATGGTAGTAATGCCCAATTGTTTTTGCAGATGTTTGATCTCTAAACGCAGGGAAACCCGTACGCGTGCATCCAATGCGGAGAGTGGTTCATCCAATAGCATCAAACCCGGCGAGGGGGCTAGAGCACGCGCCAGGGCGATACGCTGCTGCTGACCTCCTGATAATTGTGAAGGATACTTATGCCCTACATCAGGTAACCCGACCAGGTTAAGCAGTTCTGTTATCCGGGCAGCAATCTGCTCTTTGGGGAGTTTGCGAGTTTCTAATCCATAGGCGATATTCTGTGTTGCACTTAGATTTGGAAATAAGGCATACGACTGAAAAACAATACCAAAATCACGCTGGTGTGGTGGGAGACGCGAGATATTTTCGCCTGCCTGGTATAAATCTCCAGCGTTCTGTTCTTCTAACCCAGCGATCATACGCAGCAGGGTAGTCTTACCGCAGCCGCTTGGCCCCAACAAGCAGACAAATTCTCCCTCCTGGATATCAAGTGAGAAATTATCAACAGCAACTAACGATCCAAAGGTTTTGGTTACATTGACGATGCGTAGATATCCGTCAGGCCTTGTCTTGTCAGTATCATTCATCAGTATTTCCTCAAGGTTATGATTATCCCCCGCCTTTGGGTGATGAAAAGGCGGGGGATAATATTAAATTCCAGAAGTATCTTAGTCGCTTTCGGTCTTGGCAGCGAAGCGAGTGATCCACTCTTCCAGGATAGCATCACGATTGTCGGATGACCACTGGAAATCCATGGGGAACAGTCGGTCGGCTGTATCTTCAGGCATGCCCTCGGGAACAGGGAAGCCGGGTTTAGATACAACTGCGAAATATTGAGCGTATAGGCCCATCGCCTCATCGCTGACAGCCCAATCCAGGAAACGCTTGGCGCCTTCGGGGTTGTTGGCGCCTTTCATCAGGCCGTTGGCTTCAACTTCAAACCCGGCACCCTCGGAAGGCAATGCGAAATCAAGGGGAGCACCATCGCGTTGTAACCGGGAGGCCACAAAGGCAAATGAGATACCAATTGGGAACTCGCCCGCGCCGGCCATCTTGCAGGGTTTGGAACCGGATTTGGTATAGATTGCCATGTTCTTGTCAAGCCCATCAAGGAAGGCCCAGCCAGCATCTTCACCAAGCCCCTGAAGAGCACTGGATACAAACATGAATCCTGTGCCAGATGAGGCCGGGTTGGGCATTACCAAGTGCCCTTCGTAGACCGGGTCAAGCAGATCTTCCCAGGAGGTAGGCATGGGCAAGCCATACTCTTCAGCCAATTCGGTATTGACACAGAAAGCAGTCAGGTAAGCATCCACACCAACCCAGGATGGTGGATTGTCAGGATCTATCATGCTGGGTTGAAGATTCTCCAATCCTGCAGGCGCGTAAGGCTCCAGCATACCCTCGTTCTTGAAGATAATCATGCTGGTGGCGGCGGTACCCCAAATCAGATCGGCCTGGGGGTTGTCTTTTTCGGCCAGTAGTCTGGCGGTGAGATCACCCGTTGAGAGACGCAACACTTCCAATTCCAGGTCTGGTAGCGCTGCCTCTGCAATGGGGATGAACTCTTCAATCTCTTCATTTTCTTTAGCCGTGTAGATGACCACTTTGGTGATTTCAGGCTCTTGGGCGCAGGATACAAGCGCAAGGGATAGAACCAGAACCAAGGCAATCAATGCGAACAGTATTTTTTTTGCGGACATCGAAATTCTCCTCGTGAAACAAAAGACTTATCTAAAAACGCTGTCTTACCCGCACTTATACTTTCCAGCCATCACCTCCTCTCCCTGGTACACTTGATTATCCATACAGAACAATAATGACATGTACTGAATATTATATCTTAGGAAGTTTTATCCAGACTCATAAAACGGTTATTTTGACAAGAGCTGATTTAGTTGCTACCTAACAAACTGGGCACTTCCGTGATACTTTCCAGCACATAATCGGGCTGAACCGGTGCATAGGCCAAGTTTTCCCGCTTGGTGATCCCAGTGAGTACCAGAGCAGTTGCCATATTGGCCTGGTGTCCCATCGAAATGTCGGACTCCAAACTGTCACCAACGATCAAGCATTCACCGGCTGAAAGCTTCAATTGCTTGAGGGCGGTTTTGACAATAAGGGGAGATGGTTTGCCAAACATCAGTTCCACCTTGCGATTGCTGCAACCCTCCAGTGCCCCGATTATTGCGCCCGCGTCAGGGATATCGCCGCCGGGAACTGGGCACGTAGCATCAGCATTAACTGCCAGAAATCGTGCGCCGCACCGTAAAGCCTGGAAGCCAGTATTCAATTTATGGAAGGTGAAGTTGCGATCGCAACTGACAATCACAGCATCGATCTCTTCTGGCTTCTCACTGATGCAAAAATCCAGTCCCAGCCATTCTGGCAAAGGTGGATCACTGATTACGTAAATCGTCGCATTTGGCATGTGCTCTGAAAGATAAGCTTTGAGCACCTGTGGGGCAGTGATGATTTCGTCAGCTGTGGCAGCAACCCCGGCCAGGGTCAACCGATCAGCTTGTTTGTATGGGCTTTCTAAGGCATTCGTGACGAAAATGATCGGGTGACCCCGGCGGCGAATTTCGGCAATTGCCTCCTCCGCGCCAGGGATCACCTTGTTGCCTCGCATAACGGTGCCGTCGATGTCAAGAATAAGGCTCTGGAGTTTCCTCACAGCACTTATCGACAAGACACAAGTTATTCCGAAAAATAGGCCATCAACTGGTCGAGGCGCAGAACACCATCATAATCAAGGCCTTCGCCGCCTTTTCGCAACTCACCTTTTTCGCCATTGGGGTCACCGAGGCAGGTTACGATGATATCTCCATCGCTTAAATCTTCTTTCTCAGTATAGCCATTGGTTGTTACAACAATATTCAATCCAGCGGCTTTCGCAGCCAGCACGCCATTCCTGGAGTCTTCGAACACAATGACTTCATCGGGTTGCAAGCCCAGCTTGGAGAGCGCCAGGTTATAGATTTCGGGATCGGGTTTCTTTTTGCTAACCACGTCACCAGCGAGTACAAATTCGAATTTGATGTCTGACAGCATATTCTCTTGTACTGCCTTCGCGGCTTTTTCGTTAGATGTGGTGCAGACCGCGACCTTCAAGCCAGCACCCAACGCTTCCTTCATCATGCGGTGAACGCCTGGCCTCAACGGAAGTTTTCCGGTCTCGATCAGTTCCACGAAAAGCGCCGTCTTGCGCTTGTGCATTTCCTTGACCAGATCATCCAGTTCATCTTCAGGAACCGGCTTGGAAAAGCCTTTGGTTCTTGAGTGATGCTTCATGCGTTCCTTTCCACCTGCTACCTGGAGCAACTCGTGATAATACTCCACGCTCCATTCATCTGTGAAACCAAACTCTTTGAAGGTCATGTTGAAGGATACGCGATGACCATCCCGCTCGGTGTCGATGATGACGCCATCCTGGTCAAAGAAGACTGCTTTGATTTGTGCCATTTTTGCCTCCATATGATAGAGACCTGACAGGTTTTCGAGAAAGTCCGATTTACTCGCGCCTTATTCTTTCCAATCGTTCTGAGCCGTCTTGGCGCGGATGAAACCTGTCAGGTCTTATAAATCAATCACTTGCTGTAAAACTCACGGATGACATCCACCGCCATCCGATTTTCTTCTTTGCTGCCCAGTGTGATGCGGAACCAGCCATCGGTCCCATACATGGTGCCTTGCGGTCTGAAGATGATGCCTTTCTCTTGCGCAAAGGCTACCATGTCATTGCCCGGTTTCCCGGTATCAGTGCCATCGAAAAGAATGTAGTTAGCGTTGGAGTGGAAGGAGTACAACCCTTCAATATCGCTGAGGGATTCTTCAATGAAGTCCACTTCGCTGTTATTGAACTCCACTCTCTTTTGCAGCCCTTCGGTATCTTCAAAGGCAGCCAGGGCAGCCCACATGGGGATGGTTCCCACGTTCCAGGGCAGCAGTGCCGCTGAGATTTGGCCGATCACATCTTTGTCGCCCAGAACGTATCCAAAGCGAAGGCCTGCCAGACCGTATGCCTTAGAGAGTGTCCGAGTGACCATGACGTTTTTGTATTTCTTTATCAACTGCACCTGTGACATTCCAAGGCCGGCAAACTCAATATAGGCTTCATCAACAATGAAGGGAAGGCCCGTTTCCGCAATTTTGACGAAATCTTCAGCAGCCATAAAGTTGCCGGTCGGATTGTTCGGATTGGCAACCACGATCATCTTTGTGTTGTCTGTCACAGCTGCTAGGATAGCATCAGCATCGAACAGTAGTTGGTGGTCTTTATGCACCATCGGGACCGAGACCAACTTCCCGCCCAGGATGTTGCAGCGCAACTTGTAGATGCCAAAGCAGGGAGTGTGCTGAACGACTTCCTGGCCTCTTTCGAGAAAACAGCGAAAGATGTTATCGAAAACCTCGCTGGAGCCATTCCCGATCATCACGTTTTCTGGGCCGTCCAGGTTGTTGATTTCAGCAATTTTTGAACGCACTACGAGGCCCTGGTCGGGATAGCGATTGGCCATTGCTCCATACTTCACGATGGCGTCCAGCACCTTTTGTGAAGGTTGATGCGGGTTCTCATTGGACATCATGCGATGCAGTTCCGGCTGTCGCCAGGCAAGCTCGATGTGCGATGAGATGTACATTGGGATCCCCTTCACCCACGGAACGAAATATTCTTCAATGTTTTTCATTTTATTCTCCTTAAGCCTTTCCTTCACTTCCGAGCATATCGATCCAATGCATAACCGCTTTGCGAATAGCGTCACGGACAAAGATATCGAGTTTGCCGGGGTTGTACTCTTCGCGGTGGGCTGAGATGTATTCATATTTCGCATCGATCAAAACGCGCTTTAGCTCAGTAGACACATTGAATTTAGCCCCGCCAGCCTCAAGTAGTTTCTTGATATAGTCTTCGGGTAAGCCCGTGCCGCCATGAACAACCAAAGGCGTCTTGACACCGTCACTGTTCAACATCTTATGGATGATTGCCATGCGTTCAAAATCCACTTTTGGATTCTTGGTCTTATAAACGCCATGGGCTGTGCCAATAGCAGGAGCGAAGATGTCCACGCCTGTGCGCTCGACGAACTCCACTGCTTGTTCCGGGTTAGCAAGTTGCGCTTCATCCTCTGCTACCTTGATCTGGTCTTCCACTCCGCTCACCGTGCCCAGTTCACCCTCAACAGAAATATTGCCAACTGAGTGGCAATAATCCACGATTTCCTTCGTCTGGCGGATGTTTTCTTCATAGCTCTGCTTGGAGGCATCGATCATGATATTAGTGTAGCCTGAATCTGCACATGCTTTGCAGTATTCCACGTCGGTGCAGTGATCGAGGTGCAGGCAGATCGGGATGGGTGCTGATTCGGCGATGGTGCGGAAAATTGAAACCAACACATCCCTGCCCAGGAACTTGGACGGTGCGACAGAAGTCTGGATGATCAGGGGTGATTTTTTCTCGACGGCAGCGTCGACCACTCCTTCTAGTTGGATCAAGTCTGTGATGTTGAAAGCACCAACAGCATATTTTCCTTTGACAGCTTCAACCATGATCTCTTTTGCATTTACGATTGACATAATTTTTCTCCTGAAATCTTATGATTCTAGAAACGGAACTTTATTTTTAAGGGCACTCTTTCTCAAGATGCCCTAGAAAGCTTATGAACGTAGAATAAGTTATCAGGCTATGCCTTGATGCGCTCTCCTTTTGAATCCCATAACGGTGACTTTACAACTTCTGCGTCAACCTGGGTTCCGAAGAACTCAATACTCAAAGCGGTGCCCGGCTTTGAATGCTCGATTGGCAGGTAGGCATAGGCCATACTTATCCCGACCGAATACCCATATCCGCCAGAAGCTACCCAGCCGATAATGTCATCACCAACCCGGATAGGTTCCTTCCCCAGGGCGATTGTGCGGTCGTCAGAAATAGCAATGCAGCACAGCTTTTGCGTGAGTGTGCCTTCCTTTTGTTTGACCAGTGCCTCGCGGCCAATGAAATCACCCTTATCCAATTTGACGGCAAAGCCGAGACCCGCTTCATAAGGAGTGTAGTCCGGGGTGATCTCTCCGCTCCAGTAGCGGTATCCTTTTTCGAGACGCAGCGAATCGATGGCCTTATAACCGGCTGCTACCATTCCCTCGGGCTGACCGGCCTCCCAGAGTGTGTCCCACAACCGCAGACCATACTCCATCGGGCAGTAGAACTCCCAGCCCAGCTCGCCGACATAGGTCACGCGCGAAGCGAGAACGGGGACGTCACCCACGGTAATGCGTTTGTTGGTCATGTATGGGAAACCTTCGTTGGACACATCGTCCGTAGTGACTTTTTCCAGGATGGTGCGGGCCTTGGGCCCCCACAGGCCGAGACAGGCATAAGTTGAACTGACATCTTCAATCGTGACGGAGCCATCTTCGGGCATATTAAGTGACAGCCAAGACAAATCATGTTGGCCGAACGCAGTTCCGGTGACGATAAAGAAGCGGTCATCTTCCATTCGGGTAACGGTGAAGTCACCCTCGATCCCGCCGCGTTTGTTGAGAGCCTGTGTGTAGATGACCGTCCCAACCGGCTGATCGATGTCATTGGCGCAGACGTAGTTCAGGAACTTCAATGCGCCCGGGCCACGCACTTCGAATTTGTTGAACGATGTTTCGTCAAACAGGCCAGCATTTTCGCGCGTTTGGATGTGCTCGTATCCGATGGCGCGCGACCAGTTGTGGCGTGCCCAGCCTTTCGGTTCGTGACCGTGCGCAGCTTTCTCTTCGTAGGGTTTGAACCAGTTGGGGCGTTCCCAGCCGGTCTTCTCGCCGAAGTGGCAGCCCAAATCGCGCAGACGGTAATAGGTGGGGGAGATACGCAGTCCGCGGCGCGAAAGGCGTTCCTCGCCAGGAAAGTGGATGTCGTAATATTGTGTGTAGGTTTCGAGCGTGCGCGCGACTGTGTAATCCTGGCTGTTGTAGTTGGAACCGAAGCGGCGCACATCCAGTCGCCACAGATCCCATTCGGGATGGCCTTCGATGATCCATTCGGCCATGACTTTGCCGATGCCGCCTGCCCCAGCCAGACCATGCGCGCAGAACGCGCAGGCCACCCAGAAACCTTTAACAGCCGTTGGGCCAAGCAAGAATTCACCATCAGGCGTAAAACCTTCAGGACCGTTGAGAAGCTGCCTGATCTCGGCTTTCTCAAGGATGGGCACGCGCTTGATCGAGTTCTCCATCAATGGCCCGAACCGTTCCCAATCGGGTGGCAGCAATTGATATTTGAAGTCACGCGGAATGCCGTTCAGACCGAAAGGAGCGGGATCTCGTTCGTAACCGCCGGTGGTAAAGCCACCCACTTCCTCGCGCCAGTAGACCAGTAAGTCAGGGTCGCGCAGGGTTGGGATGTCGTGGCCGACGCCCTCAATGGGTGTAGTGATGGCATACAAGTGCGCCATCGGCACAACCGGCAGGTTCAGGCCGACCATCTTGCCGACCTCGCCGCCCCATTGCCCGGCGGCGTTGACCACGATCTCGGTCTTGATGGTACCCTTATCCGTCACAACCTCGCTGATACGTCCGTTCTTTAGATTGATCTTCTCGACACTTGTTTCCTGGAAAATGCGAGCGCCACGGCTCTTTGCGCCGGTCGCCAGTGCGTTTGTAAGTCCGGTGGGGTCAATCACGCCATCGTTCGGGGTAAATGCAGCACCGACAACACCATCTATAGACATGAGCGGGAACATATCCTGGGCTTCTTTCGGTGAAACCAATTCCATTGGCACGCCAAATGATCCAGCCATCCCCACCAGGCGTTTGATTTCCTCCATACGTTCAGCAGATGAAGCCAGCCGCAGTCCGCCAACTTCGCGCCAGGCGGGGTCATGACCGGTCTCGTCCTTGAGTTTTCGGTAGAGATCTGTGCTGTAATGCATCATGCGGGTCAGGTTGGCATCCGATCGCATCTGGCCAACTAGGCCGGCCGAGTGCCAGGTGGATCCGCTGGTCAGTTCGTGGCGCTCGAGAATGACAACGTCTTTCCATCCCATGAGAGTAAGGTGATAAGCAATGCTGCACCCACCAACACCGCCGCCAATGATAACAACTTGAGCCTGTGAGGGAAGATCAGCCATTTTTATTCATCTCCTTGATCCATTGATCCCAACGAGGGTCGTTTATATTTTCGAACACACGAGCAAAGAACTTGTTGGCATAGCCGCGATAATCAAAATCGAGTTCTGAGATGCCAATTTGAACCATGCCCCACATCGCTTCACGAAACAGAGACATGACTTTCATGATGTTCAAGTGGGCCATTTGTTTCTCGGTCACTTCCCCGAAGTAACATTCCAATTCCCACCGATCCTGCTCCTCTGACAACTCATGGTTGGTTGAAAAATTCGCAAGATCGAAGAAAACATCTCCCATGCCTGCGTATTCCCAATCCAAAATATAGATTTGTTGTTCATTAATCAGGAAGTTTGCATTGAGTAAATCGTTATGGCAGGGGCGTAGTGCACCAGGGGTAACGTTGATGGCATTCTCAGCCTCATGAGCGCGTTCCATCAACCATTCGAATTTTTCAGGGAGTTCCACCTCGTGGTTTCGGGCAATTTTTGCATAATCTTCAACAACTCGGAATGCAGAAAAAGTTCCCGAGATTTTTGGCATAGCGTAAATCTTGTGAACAATTTCCATTACCTGGCGAATGTTTTCCGGCTGGGTAATCTCTTCTACGGGAAAGGGACGAGCATTGATAAATCGGGTGACTAAATACCCTTCCGGTTGAATAACATGAACAACTTCCGGGGCGATTCCCAACTTGCCGGCGGCAAGATTGGCTTCATATTCATGATTCCGATCAATGCCAAGCATTTCGGTGCCTGTACCAGCAATCCGCAAGGCAAACAATTCGCCTCCCAGTATCCACACGAAAATTGCTGTTCGTGATTCCACCATCAAGAGAAGAAATCTTCAGATCATCAGCGTCTGCCCATTGTGGTACACGGGCAATCGCTTCATCTACCGTAAGGGCCATAGTCGTCCTTTCTCTATAATGTTGAAAGGTATTGCTTTGAAGCAATACCTTTTTATCATTCGGGTCTTATGATTGCCAGATTGACCCGGGCCGAGCCATTTCAGCCACGATGTTGAAGGAAGAAATCACGCCCAATGGGAAGGCATCCGGGTCATCTTCATCGATCACGATCAGCCGGTGATGATGGCTTTTTATCATTACATCCGCTGCCTCACGCAAACTGGCGTTGATGTTGATTGTCAATGCAGGATGCATGATATCGCGGACAGTTAGACTTTGATCAACACCATTTTCAACAAATTGAATCAAATCCTTGCCGCTTACAACCCCCAGGTGTTTCCCCTTCTCATCAACCACAAGTACGGACCTCCATCCTGCGTCCATTATCGTCCGTGCTACTGAGATGATCGGTGTTTTTCCACGACAAACCAGCATGGAATCCGACATTACGTCCCCGACTGTCTCACGTTTCGGTTCTTCTTCCCTGGCAATCCTGACCACAAAATCAGTAGTGGAAATTACACCAACAGGCTGGTTATTTTCGGTAACTAATAAACGACTGATATCTTTTTCAATAAGTATACGGGCCGCATCTTTTACAGACATATCAGCTTCAATGGTGTTCACCGGATAAGACATGAGATCCTGTGCCGTTAATTGCCGCATCGTAGACAGGCTCTCATCGTCAACGGAAAGCCATTCTCCAGCAAGCAGATCGTAATCGGAAATAATTCCGATGGGGCGTTCTTCCCGATCAATGACAATCAAAGCATGAACTTTGTACTGGGTAAGCATAACAGCTACCTGTCCCAAAGATGCTTCTGGTTGACAAGTGAACACCCCGGGGTGCATCAGGTCGCGGACGAGTTTACTCATAATGAATTCCTCCAGTTAATCAACTTCAAACTTCATCTACTTCTTTGTACCACTTGACGCGATCCCCAACGCGAGCACGCAAGCGCCATGCAAGTGACTTGGGTTCCTGCTCGATCCGCTCCAGGGCGGATGCGACTTGCGATTCGACATGCGCTTTCTGCTCATCTTTGAGTTGCTCATAACCATGTGCCAATTGGCGTACTTTATCGAGGTTCATCGTTGTCGTACGCCACAACCCCCAATCCGTGCTGCATAGTTCTGCAATGCGTTTGATGTTGATCGTCTCATCATCAATATCGCCCAAAGGATGTTCAAGCAATAGCATGATCGTATCAATGACATCCTTTTCATTGATCTGAACGATTTGCATTTTTTCTAGCAGCATTTCAGCCAGTGGTATGGTCGGACTGTCAACTTCGAGGCGGTCAGCCCAATAGATTGCGTGACAAAAGTCCAGTTTATCGTAGAAAACGTCTACGTATATTCCAACGTCAGAATTGTCAAATATTGACCGTTCACCCTCGCTGTAAATGAACACCTCACGTCTTTCAGTGTATCCCAAGTCAGTCATCAATGCTTTGATTTCTTGGCTCTGTTTGCCATAACCTGCGAAATCAATGTCGGTGTAGGCGCGCCCCATAGCCTCCTGGATATAACCATATTCGGGGCAGTGCATTTGAAAAGCCAGTGACCCGATCACCCGTAATAAAATACCGGCTTCGTCACTGGCTTTGATAATACGCTTGAGCTCGCCTTCAAATTTGTCACGCTCAGTTCGATCTTGTGCGCCCATCCCAATAGAATTATCCGTCATACACTACTCCCATGCTGAAGTTTTGGCAAACAGCGCCTGATTGGGAACGCTTGCTTGTTCGATTTTGCGGAAATTTGTGTTAATTAATTATAGCTGAAAATGCAAAAACTTGCAAATTTCTTCAAATTCTTATATAATGAATCATTGAAATACTCATTTTCCTTCACTTTCTATCTTGTTTTGAGGCTTTAGCTTGATGAGCAAAGCGCTTATTCCGGCTCAGCGACGAGAGCGTATCCAGGAATATCTGGCACTCCATAAGATCGCCCGGACGGTTGATCTGTGTAACATGCTGGATGCTTCTGAAGCGACCGTGCGCCGAGACTTGGAATGGCTGGAGCAAGATGGTATTTTAGAAAGAACACATGGGGGGGCAATTCTCAGTCAGCGCATGATTACAGAGCCGGAGTATCGGCAAAGAGCACAACATCATCCGGATGAGAAGCGCCGCATAGGTGCGATGGCAGCTTCACTGATTGAAAATGGCGATATTGTTTTCATCAATAGCGGTACAACTACGACACAGGTGATCCATCAAATTCGTGATGATGCTGAAATCACCATATTTACGAATAATTTGAATGCTGCTCTTGAAATGGGAGAACCGGGCTTTGGACATTACCTGGTTGGTGGTGAATATCAGCCTCGCTCCAAATCTTTGGCCGGACGATTTGCCATGGAAAACTTGAAGCAGGTGTATGCCAATAAGGCTATTTTTGGGGTGGACGGGATCAGTTTGAAGCACGGTTGTACCGTACCAACCAATGGTGAAGCGGAAGTTGTCCGGCAGATGATCGAACGTACCATGGGCCGAATTATTGTTGTTGCAGACCATAGTAAGTGGGGCGTGGTTTCCAATTTCCAAATTGCTACAATTGACGAGGTCGATATTCTTGTGACTGATGAAACGCTTGATAAATCTGCGCTCAATTCACTTTCCGCACACTCTGTTGAAAGTCTGATTGCCAAGGCAAAGCCGGTCAATGCCTGATAGCTATTATTTTTGAGCTTTCAGGTTCTACGTTTGGAGGTAACACATGCCCTTCTTTTCAAAGAAAAATAAAAAGAAACCCACTCGCCTCTTTTATGCGACAGATTTGCATGGTTCTGAGCGTACCTATCGCAAATTTATTAATGCTGGCAAGTTCTATGAAGTAGATATTCTGGTTATGGGAGGGGATATTACCGGCAAGTTGCTTATCCCGATCATCAAAGAAAAGAATGGAAATTACCGGGCAACTTTGCAAGGTAGTGTGGAGAATTTTTCCACACAAGCTGAATTGGATGAACTCATCGCACGGTTGGGTACGCTGGGCTTTTACCATAAGATCATGGAAGAAGATGAATTCCAGGCCTTGTCAACAGATGAAAAGGCAGTCGACAATGTTTTTCACGAACTGGCTCGTCAACGCTTGAGCGATTGGGTAGATCTGGCAGAGGAACGACTGGCGGGAACTGGAAAAAAATGTTTTGTAACTGGGGGTAACGATGACGACCCCGAAGTGTTAAGCGCTATTAAACGTGAAGACACCGAATCGTTTTTTGGTTGTGAAGGTGATATGGTCTACGTGGACGATGACCACAGTATGGTTTCGGTGGGGTTCAGCACCAAAACCCCATGGAATACACCTCGTGAAGTCACAGACGAACAACTTCATGAAATGATAGAAGAAATGGTAGCGAAAGTGCCGGATACGAGCAAAGCAATTTTCAATTTCCACGATCCGCCGTCAGATTCGTCGCTGGATACGTGCCCGATGCTGGATTGGGATAAGGACCCACCTGAACCGATTATCCAGGGTGGGCAGATGGTTATGCACGGGGCAGGAAGTAAATCTGTGCGCAAAGCTATCGAAACCTACAAACCAATGCTGGGGTTGCATGGACATATCCATGAATCCCAATCGGTCGCAAAAATTGGGCGCACAACCTGTGTCAATCCAGGCAGCGAATATGGGGAAGGAATACTGCGCGGATGTCTGGTAACCTTTGTCGATGGAGAAGTACAAGGGTACCAGATGACAAGCGGATGAACGAGGTTCAATAACTAGGTAACTTTTAGTCAAAAGTTACCTCGTTTGTTATTGTGAAAATTATAAGGAGGAAGCTATGTAGAGATTGGTAAGAGAAAAAGTTCGCCCCACTTAGTTCTATTCAATTTGTACCAAAGGAGAATGAAATGACAACAGCGACGGCTTCAAAGCCTGAAGTCTTTACCAGGAAAGCATCGGGACTTGTTCGCGTTATGTCCCCCTTCTCGGCTTTCATCTACAATGTATTGACAATGGGCTTGATTTTCCCCTGGACCTACCTGTGGGCGCCTGGCGCACTTCCGGGTGGCAAGATGGTCTGGGGTATTTTGCTGGCAATGGTGATTGAAATTCCCATTGCTCTTGTATATGTATGGCTCTCAACGGCACTGCCGCGATCCGGTGGTGACTATGTGTTCCAGAGCCGAGTGTTTGGTGGCGGCGTTGCCTTCACCGTTGTGATGTCTGGTTACGTGATCTGGATTCTTCAATGGGTTGCGCTCTCTGGCTGGCTGCTCTCATATCTTGGGTTTGCCCCTCTATTCCTTGGCCTGGGCGCAACGACCGGAAGCGCGGGCATGTCTGCCATTGGACTATGGTTCACAACCTCGACCGGCATCGTGATTACCAGTATTTTGAATGGGTTTGTTGCCATGATGATCTTGACCAGTGGTTTCAAGAACTATGTGCGCTTCCAGACTGTGATGATCGTTGGCACGCTGATCGCTTTCTTCACCATGCTGATCGTGCTCTTCACGGCAAATCCCGCTTCCTCGATGGGCAAGATCGACACCTTTGCAGCAGCCATTGCCGGCACGCAGAACTTCGTGCAAACAGCCGTTGATGCGTCTGTAGCAGCCGGAGTTGATCTGAACCCGCCCTTTAGCCTGCTAGCTACTCTGCTGGTTGCGCCAATTGCCTGGACATCCCTACAGTGGGCAACCTATAGCGCCCAGCAAAACGGCGAGATCAAGAACGCCCGCTCGTTCCAGAGCCAGGCATTCATCATTGTTGGCTCACTGATCTTCACCGGTATTCTACTGGCCATCCTGGCCGCTGCGCTGGAAAAGGCTGTCGGCACCGAGTTCTTGTACATAGCGGGAGCAGGCTACTGGCTTGGGCTTCCTGAAGCGTTAATATCCGGATTCTATTTGTGGCCCAATATGATCGCGGTTGCGCTTTCGGCCAGTCCGTTCGTCATCGTATTGATCGGAATTGGTTACATCTTGAATTCCCATCAAATTGTGCACAACTGCTATATCGGCATGACCCGCGTGATGGTTGCCATGTCGCTTGACCGCCTGCTGCCCGAATGGATCAGCAAAGTAGATGAAAAGCGCCACACCCCTGTGAATGCTCATTGGGCATACTTCATTGCCAGCATCCCTGTGATCCTGGTCTACAATCTGTGGGGGGCGTGGGCTGGCCTGACTCTGGGTGTAACCTTCGCCTGTGGGTATGTCTTTGTGATTACCTGCTTGGCAGGCGCACTGCTGCCCTATCGCGCAAAGGATGTTTACGAAGCTTCACCGGGTGCCAAGTATAAGATCGGTAACACGCCTTGGATTACAGTGTTGGGCGCTATCGGTTTTGTGTTGGGCGGCGCGATGGTCTTGATGTTCATGTTCTACTCGCAGTTGGGCCTGACCAGCACTTTGGCTTATGTGGTTGTGTTCGGCGTTTTGGCTCTCTCAGGAATTTGGTACTTCCTGGCTAAAAGCGCGCAGAAGGCCAAGGGTATCAACGTAGAATATGCCTTCAAAGAGATCCCGCCCGAATAAATCGTGCTTTGGTTGAACAAATTGTGGTCAGTGTTCCTGGAACACTGACCACAAATTCATTCTTTAGAAAACGAATTTTGGGGTGAGGGGTGGTGCGCACCACCCCTCACCCCAAAATTCGAACTTCTCACAGATACAATATAAGGAGGCCAAAATGTCAGTGATAGAAGATGCTGTCTCAAAAATTGAAGACTGGAAGGGAAAGGAAGTTTCGATTGAGTCCCTTTCTGGGGGGCTGACGAATACGAATTATAAAGTGACAGTGGATGGAACGCCCTTTTTTGTCCGCGTTCCGGGGGAAAGCACCGAGCTGCTAGCAGTAGACCGCAAAAATGAATATACCAATTCCAAAGCGGCAGCCAAAGCGGGGGTTGGACCCAAGGTGCTCTACTATTTACCTGATTTCCAGGTGATGGTTTTGGAATTCATCGAAGGGGTAACCATGTCGAAGGATGCCTTGAATGCGCCTGGCATGCCGACTCGCATGGCGCAGGCGATAAAACAGTTACATGCGGGGCCACGCTTCCTAACGGACTTCAACATGTTTCGCCTCACCGAATACTATCTCAAACTATGCGACGAGCGCTCGATACCCATCCCGGACGGTTACCTGGAGCGGATTCCAACCGTGGAGCAGGTTGAGAAAGCATTTTCAGTCAACCCGCTACCAAACGTTCCGTGCAACAATGATCTGCTGGCTGAAAATTACATTGATGATGGCAAATCCCTGCGGCTGATAGACTATGAATACAGTGGCAATAACGATCCGTGTTTTGAGCTTGGTAATACATGCCAGGAGATGGAATTCAACGAGGAACAAATCAGGGAAGTGAGTGCCGCGTATTTTGGAGAAGCTTCTGCTAGATTGATCGCACGCATGAAGTTAAACATGGTCATGTCAGATGTGGGCTGGGGGCTTTGGGCCGCGATACAGGAGAAAATCTCCACAATCGAATACGATTTTTGGGGCTGGGCAATTGAAAGGTGGGGAAGAGCCGAAGAAAAGATGGATTCAGCCGAATTTTCTGTCTGGTTGAAGGAAGTCCAATCGTAGGTTGTAGTTTAGTTAGCCTACAGTAGGGATGCGGTAAATCGGTGCTGCATCCTTTTTTTGTAAGCGGAGAGTATAAAAATAACCTTAAAAATGTCGCAAATATTTGCAATCCTTTGCACAATTTGCTACAATGGGATTGCAAAGTCAATCAAATTCTTTCAAATATACACGTCCTGTTTTGCTTGGAAATAGATGAGTAAAAACCTTATCCCCGCCCAACGGCGAAAGCTTATTCAGGAATACCTCACTGCTCACAAAATTGCCAGCATTGCAGATTTGAGCGGGATGGTGGAATCATCTGAAGCAACCATTCGGCGTGATCTGGAATGGCTGGAGAACGAGGGCCTTTTGGAGCGGACGTACGGGGGTGCTATCCTAAACCAACGCTATAACTCAGAGTTGGATTATGAACAGCGTGCCACCAGTTTCCCTGAAAAGAAACGTTTGATCGGTGAGCGCGCTGCTTCTTTAATCGAAGATGGGGATATTGTTTTTATCAATAGTGGTACTACCACAGCCCAAATATTTCATCATATTCCGAAAGATGCCAAGATCACCGTTTTTACCAACAACACAATCGCCGCTTTTGAGATCGGCGATGATATCGAGTATGAAATCGTACTCCTAGGCGGGAGATTGAACAATAAGGTCAATGCGGTGACAGGCAGTTTAACGATTGGCTATCTTTCGCAAATCTATGCAGATAAAACCTTTGTTGGCGTGGATGGGATCAGTCTGAAGTTTGGCTGTACTGTCCCAACCAACGCGGAAGCTGAGATCGTGCGCATGATGATCGCGCGCACCAGGGGTCTGGTGGCAGTCGCCACAGATCATTCTAAGTGGGGAGTGGTTTCCAACTTCGAAATAGCGAAGGTAGATCAAATCCATAAGCTAATCACAGATGATGGGATCGATTTGGGTGCGTATGACGCGCTGGTGTCCCAGTCTGTAGACGTTGTTATCACCAACCCTCAAACAACCTAACGCAGAAAGGTAAGGTGTAAATTATGAAAGACCAGGCACAAATTGTAATCATCGGCGGTGGGATCGTTGGCGCGCAGATCGCGTATCACCTTGCAAAAATGGGACGGACGGACGTTATTCTCGTAGAGAAGGGCGATATTGCCAGCGGAGAGTTGTCTCATGCGGCGGGGCTGGTGACACAGTTCGCCACTTCACAAACCATGTTGCAATTCCGCATGTACAGCATCGAACTCTACAGCGAACTGGGCTTGTTCGACCATGTCGGCAGCCTGCGCGTGGCTTCCAGTCCCGAACAGCTCAAGGATTTCGAACGCAGCGTTAGCCGCGCCAAAGCCCTGGGGCTGGATTGCGAAGTCATCGGGCCGAGCGAAGCGGTCAAACACATGCCGCAGATCACGGACAAAGACCTGTATGGCGCGATCTACCTACCGCGTGATGGGCAACTCGATCCTTATACAGCCACAACCAGTATGGTGAAATTTGCCAAAGATCTTGGCGTGAAGGTTTACACCGATACGCGCGTTACAGGCTTCAGGTTGTCACCTAAGGGTCAAATCACGGAAGTTTTGACAGATAAAGGCTCGATCAAGACTGAATTGGTAATCAATGCGGCCGGGATGTGGGCGCCTCGTATCGCCGCCATGGCTGGCCTCTATTTCCCGACCACTCCGGTCGATCACCAACATATCGCGCTAAAAGCAGTTCCTGGACACGAGTTCAATGCCGAGACGCCCTGCCTGCGCGACCCCGATAACCTGGTCTACATGCGCCAGGAGCAGGGCGGACTGGTTATCGGCGGCTACGAACCCAATCCACTGGCACGCTGGATCGACGGCGCACCCTGGGAGCACGGCGGCGATACCTTACCCTCCGATATGGACCGCTTTGAGCAACTGCTTGAAGGTGCTATCCGCCGTCTGCCGTTCCTGGATCAGGCAGGCATCATCACACTGGTCTGTCACCCCGGTGCGTACTCACCCGATTGCCAACCTATTTTGGGACCGATGGCAGGCGTAGACAACATGTGGATGGCGGCAGGGTTCTCTCTCAACGGCTATGGCGGCGCTGGCGGTGTTGGCAAGCTAATGGCCGAATGGATCATCGGTGGTGAGCCGACCATGGATGTGTACAGCTACAAGGCCACGCGCTTCGGGAATTACTATTCTGATCCCGTGTATGCCGCCGAGCGGACGCGCGAAAGCGTGAAATATTACTATCGCCTGCGCTTCCCCAACGACGAACATGAATGGGCGCGACCGCATCGTCTCAGCCCGGTCCATTCACGCTTGCAGGAATTGGGCGCGGTCTTTGGTCAAAAATTCGGTTGGGAACGTGTCAACTATATCCAGCCCGGGAAACCCTGGCGGCGTATGGGCGAAGACCAGCGTAAGTGGGGCTGGAACAAACCGCCTTACTTCGAACGCCTTGGGCAGGAACATCAGGCTACGCGCGAACGCGTCGCCCTGTATGACCTGACTCCCTTCGGCAAGATCGAAGTCAGGGGCAAAGGTGCGCTTCCTTTGCTCCAACGTGTGTCTGACAGCAACATGGACAAACCCATCGGTTCGGCCACATATACACAGTTTCTCAACCCGAACGGTGGCGTGGAGGCTGACCTGACCGTCACGCGCCTGGGCGAGGAGCGTTTCTGGGTCATCACCGGCTCCAGTTTCATCGCCAACGATATGGCCTGGTTGGAAATGCACGCTGACGAGGCGGATGGCGAAGTCACTATCCGCGACATCACCGAAGAATGGGCCTGTTTTGCGCTGTGGGGGCCGCAGGCGCGGGCAACGCTTCAGAAAGTGACGCAGGCCGATCTCACGAACGAAGCGCATCCGTATCTGATGACGAAGCAGATTTCTATCAACGGCGCAAAAGTCTACGCTCAGCGCGTCAGCTATGCGGGCGAGCTTGGCTGGGAACTGTATGTCCCATACAACCGTGCTACACCAGTCTGGGATTTGCTCATGGAAGCAGGTCAGGAATTCGGCATCGAAGTCGGCGGTTACAAGGTGCTTGACTCTTTGCGCCTAGAAAAAGGTTATCGCTACTACACTGCCGACGTAACCCAGCTTGAAACGCCCTACGAGGCAGGCCTGGGCTTCTGTGTAGACCTGAGCAAAGATGACTTTATCGGCAAGGACGCGCTCGTCAAGCAAAAAGCGGATGGCGTCAAGCGTAAACTTTGCACGCTGGTACTGGATGGCGAAGATTTCACTCAGGTCTATGGTGGTGAAGCGGTCTATCACGATGGGGTACTCATCACGCGCGTTCGCAGCGGTGGATACGGCTATACCGTCAAGAAGAATATCTTCTATGCTTACATGCCTGTCGAGTTGGCCAAGGCCGGCACGCGCGTAGAAGCGGAACTGATCGAAGGCCGTTACCAGGGTGAAGTGACCGGAACCGTTCTGTTTGATCCCAAAGGCGAGAGACTACGTGCCTGATTCCAATGGGTAAACGAAATTTGTCTTCTCCCGCTTATGTTGGTTTTGGCATGCTCACGGATGTTGCAATTCTGGTGGTAGAGCAATTGCCTGAACATAATACCGGCGCGCTCATCACAGATGTCAGCGATTTTGTCTTTGATGATGCCGCTATCATTGCTTGCATCCTGCGTCAGTGGGATGTGTCCGCAGGTGTGATCGGTACGGCTGTCGGAGACGATACACGTGGCCGAAATTTGGCACAACGACTAAAAGAATGGGGTGTACAGGGAGAAGTTCGTTTCTCGCCAGATATCAAGACCCCACTCGAAGTAGACATTTCCGACGAAACCGGCGCACGCACTTACTTCTGGCAGCGCGAAGAGCATGTGTTGGATACACTCGATACCGCCGATCTGTCCATGTTGGATGGCGCGCAAATCATGTATGTGGACTGGTATGACGGTGACCACATCGTCCGTGCGATGGATGAAGCTGCCCGCCTCGATGTCCCCGTTTTCCTGAACCTGGAATACGCACACACCGACCCCGCCCTGCTTGAACGTTTTGCAGGGCGGGCGCGTATCTGCCAGGCGGTTACGGATGCGGCCCAAAAGGATGAAAGCGATCCATTGGATGTGGCTCGCAAATTGATCCAGCAAGGTGTCGAAACCGCCATCATCACATTGGCCAGCGAGGGCAGCCTGGTGGTTTCCGGGGATGAAGCGATTCGCGTTCATGCACCCCAGATGGTGGCAGTGGATGGCTGCGGCGCGGGCGCGACTTTCTCTGCGGGATTCATTTACGGACATTTACAGGACTGGGGACTGGAAGAATCCGTTCGTTTCGCGACCGCGGCTGCTTCCCTTAAAGTGACCAGGGCGGGCCTGGAAATGTTCCCGCTTGAAGAGATCAAAACCCTGGCAGCCCAAATAGAAGTGGAAAGACTGGCAATCCCTGCCAGCGATTAAACCTTTTGGAGGCATTTCTTTGTCCACATTTGCAGAACTCCTGACTCCAGAACAGGTTGAACGAATCCACGAAGCCTCGTTGGAGATCCTGGAAAACGTCGGTTTACTGGTGCGGAACGAAAAAGCGCGCACGATTTTCGCAGAGCATGGCTGCGCAGTCGACGCGGAAACGCACATTGTCAAGTTCCCGCGCGGGGTGGTGGAAGAATTCCGGGCCATGATGCCCCCCACGTTCACCTTCCGGGGCCGCGACCCGCAGTTTGATCGCACCCTGCCAGACGAGGGGCCGGTAATCGTCACAGCCAGTTCAGCGCCCGATATCATTGACCCGGTTACGGGTCGTGAAAGACGTTCGCGCTCAGACGATATCGCCCGCATTGCACATCTCATCAACGAACTGCCCGGCTACGACGTTTTCTCGGTCTCCGTCTTGGCCGATGATGCGCTCCCCGAACTATTTACACTGTCTCGCCTCTATCCAGCCTTGAAACACTGCCTGAAGCCGATCCGCATCACTAATAAAAACCATGAAGAAGCCGAAATGATCTTGCGGCTGGGTGCTTTGATCGCTGGCGGAGAAGAAGCCTACCGCGAGCATCCCTTCATCACGCATCATTTTTGTCCGGTCGTATCTCCATTGACGATGGATTACAACTCGACCGAGATGCTGATCTATTTTGCAGGGAACAAGCTGCCCGTGTATCCCAGCATCGTGCCGAACGCCGGGCTTACATCCCCCATGTCGATGACAGGTACATTGGCACAGGGCAATGCCGAATTCCTGTCTGCTGCGGTACTGATGCAAATGGTGCAGGAAGGCACGCCACTAATCTATGCCACACTACCAACGGTAGCAGATATGCGCACTGGCGCGTATGCTTCGGGCGGCATCGAATGCGGCATGCTGCACATGGGCTGCGCGCAGATGGCACATTTCTACAACGTGCCCAGCGGCGGTTACATTGGCCTGACCAACGCCAAGCTCAACGACGCGCAATCTGGATACGAAACGGGTTTGTCCACCATGGCAGGTGTGCTGGCAGGCGCAGACATGCTAAACATGGGCGGCCTGCTGGATGCCTTAAAGGTTTTCGACTTTGCCAAAACCGTGATCGATGATGAAATCGCCCTGATGTTGAAGCGCGTCAAACGCGGTTTTGAATTCAGCGAAGAGAACCTGGCGCTGGATGTGATCGCAAAAGCCGGGCCAGGCGGATCATTCATGACAAACAAGCATACTGTCAAACGCATGAAAACCGAAGCACTGCTGCCCATAATTGCCGACCGCGATGCGCGCGAAGGCTGGGAGAAGAAAGGTTCTCTCGATGCGCAGGCACACGCCATGCAGCGTGTGCGTGAAATCCTGACACAGGATGTACCGGCTCTCATCTCCCCTGAAATTGACGCCCAAATTCGAGCCGAGTTCACAGGTATAGTTTCTGGTGAATTAAAGGTACCTGAAGGCTGGTAAATATTCCTGCCAAATTATCCTGTGATAGGGACGAAAGGAAGATAAGATGAAACTGTTTTTTGCAACCGATGTACATGGTTCCGAGATTTGCTGGAAGAAGTTCATTAATGCCGGTAAATTTTACGAAGCCGAGGTTCTCATTTTAGGGGGGGATATGACCGGTAAGGCAATCATCCCCATCATTGCGCAGGGAAACGACAAGTACAAAGTCACCTTGCTGGATCAGGAGTCGATCTTGGATGGGCAGGAAAGAGTCGATGAAATGGTTAAGACCATTCAGAACCGGGGTTACTATCCCATTGTGACAACCCCGGATGAAGTGAATGAGATATCTACTACATCGGGCCGATCGGATGAGATTTTTCTCGCTGAGGCAATGGAAACCGCCCAACGCTGGATGGAGTATGCTGACGAAAAGTTAGCTGGAACAGGCATCCGTTGTTATGTCTGCCCTGGTAATGATGACATGTTTGAGATCGATGATGTCATCAAGGCATCCAAGCACGTTGAATTAGTTGAAGGGAAATTGATTCATTTGGACGAACACCATGAGATGATCAACTCAGGATGGTCGAACCCCACTCCCTGGGATACTCACAGAGAAGAGGAGGATGAGGCTTTGCTGGAACGGATCGAGGCAATCGCCAGCCAGCTACAGAATCCGCGAAACGCAGTGTTTAATCTGCATGCACCTCCTTATGGCAGCGGTCTTGATGAAGCCCCCGAATTAACTAAAAACCTAAACCTTGCGAATGCAGGACAATCATTAGTACCTGTTGGCAGTAAAGCAGTGCTAAAGGTTATTGAAAAATACAAACCGCTTTTAGGGTTATTCGGGCACATTCATGAAGGCAAAGGCACGCGCAAATATCACAAAACATTGTGCATAAACCCTGGCAGCATGTATGAGCAGGGGATTTTGCAAGGAGCGGTGATTGATCTAAAGCCCAAAAAAATAGGTACTTATATGCTTACGCAGGGGTGAGGGTTTCGGGTAAATATGATTACTGCGCAAGAAAGGAGGTGCTGAAGCAAAAGTATTTCGAGAGAGTAGGTTTGCTGAAGTAAAAAGTAAACTGAAACATGTGCTTCGACAAAAGTCTTCCGTGATACGAAGCGTAATTGCAGTTGTAAATAGCGGAACACGCCAAATCGAGAAGGAGATTGTGATGAGTGAGGTTACTCTTTTCGTTCGAAAGGCAAGCGGCCTGGTGCGGTCCTGGTCGGTTTTCGATGCCTTCATCTATGCTACGTTTTCCATTAACCTGATTACACTGGGCCTGTTCATTTTTTCCTACGCATATTATTTCGAGGGAAACCTGGCAGTTGCTGTGATAATCGGTGGAGCGTTTACGATATTCGAGGTGATCGTATATGCCAGCCTGATCTCCGCCATGCCGCGCGCCGGTGGTGACTACGTCTGGCAAAGCCGTATTTTAGGGCGCGCCACCGGCTTCATTCTGGCTGTCACCGGTTGGTGGTTCATCCTGTGGTTGTGGGTGCCGCTCTATGGCCAGATGCTGATGTACGAGGTCTTTACGCCACTTCTTGCAATAGCAGGCGCAAAGGATGCTGCACTGTGGATGTCCGGTCAAACAGGTTTGCTGACCGGTTCCCTGATCTTGTGCGTGCTGGTGTTTGTCTATATCGCCGTGGGCATGAAATGGTATGCGCGCGTGCAGAAGATATGCTTCTGGGGCGGTATGATTGGCCTGCTGTTGGTCTTCGCTTTGCTGGGATTCGGCACGAATGACACGTTTGTTGCCAATCTGAACAGCATAACCCCGGCGATGTTTGGCACCGAGCAAGTTGACTTGTATCAGGCCACGCTGGATGCTGGTGATGCAGCCGGCACCGTTTCTGCACCTTTGAACTCTCTGGTCTTAGGAGCGAGCATGCTGCTGATTCCGTTGATCACCTTCCAAAACTTATGGCCAAACTGGGGCTCCACCCTCTATGGGGAAGTACGCGGCGCGTCGGACTATAAGCGCAATTTCTGGGGCATGGCTGCCGGTGTGATCGTCACTGCAGTTTTGGCTTTGATCTTTTTTGCGCTGATCGGCAAAACGTTGGGATGGGATTTCTACAACAAAGCTAACGGGGCGTTCTGGAATTACACCTGGGGCTACACCGAGGAAGCACCCCCGCTTCCTTTCTGGCCCTATCCTGTTCTCTTCGCTGCCATGATGACCAAAGCCCCATTCTTGCAGTTTCTGGTTGTCCTACTGATGAGCCTGTGGTGGTTCGGCTGGTCGGGCACCGTCTTCCTTAGCTCAACACGGGTGATCTTCGCTGCCGCCTTCGACCGCATGCTGCCGGAGTGGGTATCCAATGTTGAGCCGCGCACGCGGACGCCTATCAATGCCCTCTTGTTGATGGTGATTCCAGGGATGATCGTTGCTACTCTATATGCCTTCAATATCTTCGATTTCCAGACATTGGCGTTAGATTCCACGTTGGTGATCGCGGTAACCTTCTTTGGCACTACCATTGCCGCAATTATCTTGCCATGGAAACTCAAGGATGTATACGAGGGTTCGCCCATCTCCAAGTTCAAGGTTGGTAGCGGATTGTCGTGGCTGGGTTTGATCGCCTATGCCGCCGCTTCCGTTTACCTGATCTACAAATCCATTCAATACGGTATTGCTGGCGCTGTCAATATCGCTGGTACGGTATCCATGCTTATGTACGTGTTGGTCTGGATACTGAATATCGTCAATGCTGGTGTATTACTATACTTGCTATATCTGGTAGGGAAGAATTTGGCTGCCGACAAGGACCTCCCCTTGATCGTCTTTGCCGGGCTGATATTCCTGCCCTTCCTGGATTGGCTGCTGGTAGAATGGTTCTGGGACCCAAGTTTCCTGTATGGCATTGGATGGACGAATACCAGTTCAATGGTGTTCATGTTGATCAACTACGGAGTGGCCGCTGCCATCTTCTTCGGCTTCAACGCCTATCGTAAACGCCAGGGTATTGACGTGGAAAAGGTTTACAAGGAGATTCCGGTCGAGTAGTGTTTTTGGGTAAATCCTGAACATCGAGGAACTATCCGAAAATTAATGGCAAGCTTGCTTCGTTCGCTCTCCAGCGAACGAAGCAAGCACCAATGTTTGGATTTAGATTGCATTAGGGGCACCGGTTAGTGTAATGGAAGAGAAGGAGGTGGTGTTTATAGATAATGTGGTATTTCCCCTGAATACTCTTTTAGTAGAGTGGTCAGGTCAAATTCATTACATATAAAGAAGGAGAAGCTCTAAGATGTTCCCAAAACGATTTTGGACAATTTTTGTAATACTCATTGTAGGCACGCTCTTGCTTGTCGCATGCCAACCCAAAGAGGTGATTGTAGAGAAGGAAGTAATCGTCACCCAGGAAGTAGAAGTAGTCAAAGAGGTTGAAGTTGAAGTCGAACCACCCCAGATGCCGGAGGGCACTTTGGTAAGAGGGCTCACAACCTTCCCCAACTCCCTCGACATGCCCCAGACTGCTGAGAGACAGGCATCTACGACTGCCTGGCATATGTACGAACTCGCTGGTGTGGGTCAATGAGGAAGGCGTAATGTCGCCTCAATTGGCCGAAAGCTGGGATGTTTCAGAGGATGGCAGCGAATACACTTTCTACCTCCGTCAAGATGTCACCTTCCATAACGGTGAACCGTTCAATGCCGACGCAGTAGTGTTCTCCTGGGAACGCGCCGCAGAGGGCGAATTTGAGTATAGCAATCTATGGTCGCTTGCTACGGTAGAAAAAGTGGACGACTATACCGTCAAGGTTACAACCGACGGGCCAGACGCCCTCTTCCTGACCACCGTCGCCGACAACTGGGCCATGATTCCCCCTGGCTACTTTGAAGAAGTTGGGCAGGCTGGATTCGAAGAGCATCCTATAGGCACAGGACCCTTCATGTTTGTTGAATGGGTCAAGGGTGAACAAATCACTTTGGAGGCCAACCCCAATTACTGGCAAGAGGGTGTACCTAAAATCCAGACACTCGTCTTCAAACCCATCCCTGAATCCTCAACCCGTGTCGCTGCTATCCAAACCGGAGAAGTAGATATCGTCACCCGCTTATCTGCAGATGAAGCCAAGAGTTTGCTAGGTGCGCCAAACGTCACTGTGATTAAATACCCGGTTGAGCGCGTTTTCTATATTGCCTTCAACAACCTGACCACAGGTGTAGGGGAACCGACCGAAGATGCCCTCGTCCGACAGGCGATGAACTACGCTGTAGATGTCGATGCCATCATCGACGCGCTGTTCGATGGCTTCGCTCAACCAGCTATCGGCTTTGTCTCAACGGGTGAGTTGGGCTACGATAACGCTGATCCCTTTGGTTATGACCCAGACAAAGCGCTCGAGTTGCTGGCAGAGGCTGGTTACCCCGATGGCTTCAACATGGGCATGGCTTGCCCGGCTGGCGCCTATACAAATTTCGAGGAAGTTTGTGAGGCTATTGCGGGCTACTTGGGCGATGTCGGTATCGTAATTGACCTGGAGATTATGGAATCAGGCCAATACTGGGATCTGGAAGCAGCCAAGGAACTACCGCCTCTCTTCGGTGACAGTTGGTCTGCTACCGGTATGGAAGCTTATCGGCGTCTTGTGGGCGCCCTGGGCGGCAAGGATGCCTCTTACAGTTCCTGGGAAGATGAGCAGATCTTAAGTATGTTGGACGAGATCAAATCCACTGTCAACCAGGAAGAGCGCGCCAAGCTATATGGCGATCTGCAAGAGTACATGCGCGAGGACCCGCCCTTCATCTACCTCTACGAGCCGCTCACCTTTGAAGCCATCAATACACGGGTGCAAAATTACACCCCACGTGCAGCCGAGACCTACTTCCTCTACGAAACCTTCGTTGTGGGAGAATAAACTCGCTCATAGGCGTGAAGTGAATTGAGTTAGAGCACAATAAGCTCGGCAAAGTGAACGCCTGAAATGAACAGCGGTGGGAAGGCTCTAAACTGGCCTCCCACCGCTGCAGGCGGAATAGTTGCTTACTTTGCAAGAAAGGAAGATTAATGCAACGGTACTTCCTATCCAAGATCGGTCAGTCCCTCTTGCTCATATTTGGAGTGTTGTTACTTGTTTTTATAATGGTTCGTGTTACTGGGGATCCCGCAGCGTTGATGATGCCGCGCGAATCTACTGTCGCAGAAGTCGAAGCGTTTCGGGAGAAGATGGGTTTCAACGATCCCGTTCCAATCCAATTTTTGCGTTTCATCTCTGGCGCGGTCGTGGGGGATTTTGGAAACTCGCTACATTTTAAAACTCCAGCCATGCCCCTTGTGTTGCAGCGTCTGCCTGCCACGGTGCAGCTT
Source organism: uncultured Chloroflexia bacterium (assembly GCA_963791785.1). Taxonomy (GTDB): domain Bacteria; phylum Chloroflexota; class Anaerolineae; order Anaerolineales; family Villigracilaceae; genus JAABUE01. The sequence goes on from CAWBTW010000016.1 coordinate 217,562, forward strand.
GCAACGATAGGCCTGCTGATGTCGGTAATCGTAGGCATCCCTATTGGACTAGTTGGCGGCTTTAGCCCGGGTAAAACCGCAGATTTATTGGGGCGTTTATTGGCTCTGATGGGCCAGAGTGTCCCCAATTTCTGGCTGGGGTTGATGATGATTATCTACCTCGGTGTCAAGTTGCGCTGGTTCCCTACTTTTGGGAACGATGAATGGAAGTCGGTTATTATGCCAGCCTTTGTACTCGGCTTGCCTGTGATGGGCCAGTTGGTACGGTTGACCCGTTCGGCTGTGCTGGAGATCAGGGGCGAGGACTATATCCGCACCGCGCACAGCAAAGGGTTGGAATTGAAAACGATCTACTTTAAACATGTGCTCAGAAACATCGCCATCCCCCTGGTGAGTGTGATTGGCGTGCAGTTTGGCTATATGCTGGGTGGCTCAATTTATATCGAGGCCATCTTTGCCTGGCCGGGCATGGGTGGGCTGCTGGAACAATCCATTGGCTGGCGTGATTTTCCTCTCATCCAAGCCATCGCCGTTTTCACCAGCATAGTTGTGCTAGCTCTCAATTTTCTGACTGATATCGCCTACGCCCTCATTGATCCAAGGATTCGCTATGGCCGCTGAAAAAACAACCGTTACAGCAGACAGCTTGCTGGATGTCAAACGCACCTGGAAAGAGCGCCTGGCTTACACGGGGCGCTTTCTGACGCGCGATCGCGGCGGAATGATAGGCATGGTAGTTTTCATGATTGTGGTCCTTGCTGCCATCTTTGCGCCTGCTATTTCCACTCAAGATCCTTTTGAGCAAAATTTGCGCGCTAGCAAGCTATCCCCGGCTTGGGAGGAAGGTGGCAGTTGGGAGTATCCCTTTGGTACCGACAGCTTGGGCAAAGACATTTATAGTCGGGTAATCTATGGGACACGTGTATCCCTGATGGTAGGTGTTTTCGGGGTGTTGATTGCCAGTGTATTAGGGCTAATCGTTGGCGCGATTGCAGGCTATGTCGGTGGCCGTTTGGATGAGGCTATCATGGGCATGGTTAATTTGGTTCTTTCTCTCCCCTATCTATTGTTCGTTGTATTTATTGCTGCGGTTCTTGGCCGCAGCCTGCTCAATGTAATCCTCATCTTTGGCATTACTGACGCGCCGATCTTTGCCCGTGTAACGCGTGGTGAGGTAATGCGCATCCGCCAATCGGGCTATGTCGAATTTGCCATCAGCGCTGGCGCGCGTTGGCCGCGTATCATCTTCGATCATATCCTTCCCAATCTAATCGGGCCGCTGATCACCCTGGCAACTTTCGAGATGTCACGCATGATTTTTTACGAGGCGGGTTTGGGCTTTCTGGGGCTGAGCGTACCACCCCATGAATACCCCACCTGGGGTAATATGCTGGCTGCCGGCCGGAAATACCTCACCAGCTATCCCTGGATGGCCACCTTCCCCGGCCTGGCGATCATGTTCACATCTCTGGGGATGAACCTATTAGGTGACTGGCTGCGCGATGTGCTTGACCCGCGTATGCGGCGATCAAGGAAGTGAGGAGGTAAAAATGTCAAAAATATTAGAAGTCAAAAACCTCGTCACCAAGTTCTATACCCTGGATGGAGTTGTCAACGCCGTCAACGGGGTCAGCTTCGACCTGGAAGAAGGCGAGACGCTGGCTATTGTAGGCGAAAGCGGAAGCGGCAAAAGTGTGACCATGATGTCCCTGCTGGGACTGATCCCGATGCCGCCGGGTAAAGTGGAAAGTGGAGAGGTGATTTTTTATGGCCAGCAAGACTTTACTTCAGTTAACCCCTGCAGAATTGCGCGACGTGCGTGGAGGGCAGATTGGGTTCGTATTCCAGGATCCCATCTCCACGCTGAACCCGATTTTGACCATTGGTGAGCAAATCTCTGAAACCATAGTACGGCATATGGGAATGAGCAAAGAGCAGGCCCACGAGCGCACGCTCAAACTCCTGGCCCAGGTGGGTATCCCGGACCCGGAACTGCGCTACAAAGCCTATCCGTTCCAATTCTCCGGCGGCATGCGTCAGCGGGTGGTGATCGCCATCGCCATTGCCTGCACCCCAAAAATCATCATTGCCGACGAGCCAACAACCGCTTTGGATGTGACCGTCCAGGCGCAAATTGTAGAGTTATTCAAGCAGTTGCGTAAAAACCTCGACGTATCTGTGATCTGGATCACCCATGACTTGGGTGTCGTGGCTGGGATAGCTGATCGGGCGCTGGTTATGTATGGCGGACGACCTGCCGAGGTCGCTCTGGTAGATGATTTGTATGAACGTCCCCAACATCCTTACACGCTCGGTTTGTTGGGTGCATTGCCCCGTCTGGATGCTAAGGAAGAAAGACGGCTTGTGAGCATCAAAGGTACCCCGCCGGATTTGCTCATCCCTTTGCAGCACTGTCCCTTCGCATGGCGCTGTGAGTATGCCTTTGACCACTGCTGGCAGGAAATTCCACCACTGATAACGGTCGGCAACGGACATCAGGTGTCTTGTTTCTATAACCTGGAAGAAGGGAGACCGCGCGATGTCTGAAAACAACGTGTTATTACAAGTACATAACCTGAAGAAACACTTTCCCATCGCTGGTGGCTTCCTCGGTCGCAAAGTGGGTGCAGTAAAGGCTGTAGACGGTATTTCGTTTGATATCGCACGAAGTGAAACACTGGGGATGGTTGGGGAGAGTGGCTGTGGAAAATCCACCGCCGGGCGTGCCATTCTACAATTATACAAACCCACCGCCGGGCAGGTCTTTTTCAAGGGCGAAAATCTGACGCAAATAAGTGTGGAAGAATTACGCCAATTACGCCCGAAAATGCAGATGATTTTCCAAGACCCCTATGCTACGCTCAACCCGCGTCACTCGGTGGGTAAAATTGTTGGCGAGCCGCTGGTTATTCATGGCATCATGAAAAAGGGCAGCCATGAATTAAAAGATCGAGTGGCAGAATTGCTCGATATGGTAGGGATGGATCCTGTTTACATGCGTCGTTTTCCACACGAATTTTCCGGTGGACAGAGGCAGCGCATCGGTATCGCCCGCGCCCTTTCGTTAAATCCCGACTTTATCGTCTGCGATGAACCGATTTCGGCATTGGATGTATCCATCCAGGCCCAGGTGGTCAACCTGATGCAAGATTTGCAAGAGCAGTTGGGTGTGGCTTACCTCTTTATCGCCCATGATATGAGCATGGTGAAGCATATCTCGCACCGCATCGTGGTTATGTACCTGGGTAAAGCGATGGAACTGACCGAGCGCAACACCCTTTTCGACAATCCTATCCACCCTTACACCCAATCACTCAACTCGGCTGTGCCAATTCCCCTCCCAAAGCTTGAAAGGCAGCGCCGGCGTTTTATTCTCAAAGGGGACCCGCCCAGTCCGGCTAACCCGCCTTCAGGCTGCGTGTTCCACACCCGCTGTCCCCTAACAGTGGAAGAATGCATAAAGGTGGAGCCAGAGTTTCGTGAAATACACCCCGGACATTTTGTAGCCTGCCATCTGGCCGATGAAAAGGGTAGCAGCAAGATACTTGAGTAGAACTGTCGGGTCTCGGTAATGTTCTGAAATGGAGGTAGTGTTGTGGAATTCCCCTTAGATGTTGAAGTGCATTGCAGTGATGGTCATTGCGGCCGCTCTACCCACATAATTTTGAATCCCGTCACCGAGAAAGTTACCCATTTTGTGGTACAAGAAAAGTCGTCCGCTGTTGAACGACTGGTTTCGGTCAAGTTGGTTGCAAGTACCGCTGCTGAAGTCATATTGCTAAGTTGCACGAAAGAAGAATTTGCAAAATTAGAGTCCTTTTAATCAACCAGACTTCATCTACACAAATCTCCCCCAACACGCCACAGACCCAAATCTGACTTTGTTATGGCCTTACGTAGTGCCGGTAAAACGAATTGTCGACGAAAAAATCAGACGCATCCCTCCTGGCGAGTTAGCTGTGCGGCGCGGCACCCGCGTGCGTGCCACTGATGGCTGGGTCGGGCGTGTGGACGAATTCATCGTGGGACCGGTGAGTGGGAATATTACCCACCTGTGTCTAAGAAAAGGCCACCCGTGGAAAGAAAGAGATATATGCATCCCCGTGTCACAGATTGAACGCATCGAGGAAAAAGTCGTTTACCTGAATGTAGATAAAAAAGCCATTGCATCAATGCCGAGTGTGCCTGTGAAGCGGCATTGGACTTAAAAATGCCTGACCCAAAATTTTTAAAGGTACTTAATCATAAAGCCGGTTGGTATTGCGGTGACTTCCATACCCATACTCACGCTTCAGATGGGATTTACCCAGCGGATATCCTGGCTGGTATTGCCAAAGCAGAAGGACTGGATTTCATTGCCATAACCGATCACAATTCTATTGCAGGGCTTCAAGAACTTAGTGACAATTTAGATTTCTTGGTCATTCCCGGCTTAGAGATTACCTTCAATAAAGGGCATTTCAATGTGTTTGGGATGGATAGCTGGCATGACTGGATGCAGGAAATCTGCGGTGATCGGATTGAAGTATCAATGCCGGACAGATATAAAACGATTACTGAGTTAATGCAAGAAACCTCGGCGGGTGGGTTGCTGAACTCCATCAATCATCCACACCTGCCGCCCTGGGATTGGTTGTTTGATGATACCGACCTGCGCTATGTCCACTGCCTGGAACTTTGGAATGACCTCTATTGGCCAGGTCACGTGACCGGCAACCCTGCGGCGGTTGCCATGTGGACGGATTGGCTGAACGCTGGATATCGCATCACGGCCATCGGTGGCAGTGATTATCACTATCCGCCCAGGCCTGAGGAGAAAAAATTTGGAGAGCGCCTTGGGATGCCTACAACATATGTGTATGCAGAAGAGCTTTCCACTGCAGGGATTCTGGATGCTTTACGAAAGCGCCGGGCTTATGTCACCAAAGGGCCGCAATTCGATTTTAGAGCCGAAGTCGATGGGGTAACTTTTGAAATGGGAGCTGACCTGGGCGTGCGGAACGGCGCAATCGATTTCATCGTAACGATTCCATATCAGCCCAGAACAGTCGATGTTCAACTGGTGAAGAATGGTGCGGTCATAGCCCAAGAACAAACAAAGGGTAGAGATATCGGAATACAGTTTCGGCATGAGGTTGATGCGATCTCATCCGAATGGTTCCGTCTTGACGTAATAGATAAAAATGGAGATGTTTTGGCAATTACGAATCCATTCTTCCTAGGCCCGGACAAAAAAGCTGATCGTTACCAGTACAGAGATTTTATTCCCTAGTGCGATGCCAGATTACGGCGTTGGAAATGCGTTATGGAAAAAGGAAAGTATATCGTCATGAATGATGAATATTTTGACATCGTCAATGAGCAAAATGAAGTTGTCGGGCAAGAGAAACGGCAGGTTGTACACAAAACCGGCTTATGGCATCGTGGCGTCCATGTCTTTCTTTTCACTCCAGATCGCAGGTTGTTGATCCAAAAACGCAGCCAGACACGAGATAAATTCCCTGGTACGCTTGATTGTTCTGTCTCCGAGCACCTCAAACCCGGTGAATCTTATTTGACTGCAGCTATTCGTGGCCTTCGAGAAGAACTAGGTGTTGAAGGCATTCCACTCATCCGTTTAGTTCAATTCAAGATGAATTATGGGCCAAATGACAATGAATTCAGCGATGTGTTTGAAGGTACAATTGATGAGAATATCCCAATCACAATTGACCCTCACGAGGTGGATGAGGTAGCATTTCGGACCATCTCCGAATTAGATGAGATGATAGGCAAAGGAGTATCTCCAATCGCTCCCTGGTTTATGCAATTGCTCCGTTGGTACACTGGCAAGTCAGCGAATCTGGAAGTATTGTGGGAGCATCCTGAAAACAATCTGAAAACAAAGTAATTATCTATCAATTAGGATGTGTGTCTTTATCAAACTCTCATTTTTCTTATCAACCAGTTAGGCGCTAAATGCTGCATCTCAATTAAGATACCAAGAAAATTTACTACGCTCATGAGTACAACCATCTTAAGCATATTATTGGGGATAGGCGGTATGTTTGGATGGGGAATTTATGACTTTCTGGGTGGCGTGTTTTCCAAACAGATTGGTTCTTTCAAGTCTTTATTTTGGTCACAATCGGCTGGCTTAGTATCTATCCTTCTGCTTACCTTTGTTGTTAAAACAGAAACTAACATTCCCGTCTTGGCAATCATTTTGCTCCCAATTGCAGCCATTGTCTATTCTTCTGGTTATTTGTTTTTCTTCAAAGGTTTTGAGAAAGGCAACGTATCAATCATTGCGGCAACCATGAATTTATGGGCTGTGTTTACAATGTTGTTTGCTTTTATTTTTATGGGGCAACGGCTTACCACAACACAAACTATGGGCGTCTTTATGATTATCTCTGGCGCAACCTTAGCATCCATAGATTGGAGTGGTATTAGAAGTCAAAGGCTTCAACTTTCATCAGGCGTCAAAGAAGCAATCTTGGGAGCTTTTTTCTTTGGAATCTTTTGGAACATTAGCGAGATTATTTCTGAAGAAATTGGGTGGCTATTAACAACTCTGCTTGTGAAACTTGGAATTATTTTATTCTTGTTAATCTTCTCCTTTGCTACAAAGCAAGAAGTTGTATTAAAGAAAAGTTCGACAAAAATAAAATACGTGATTTTATTAATGGGTATTATTGAAGTTAGCGCAGTAGCACTTGTGAATTATGGATTGACAATTGGAGACGCAATATTTATTACGCCTATTGCATCTGCTTTGTCAATCGTGACTATTACACTGGCTGTATTTTTCTTAAAAGACAAAGTCTCAAAACTTCAAGGACTTGGAATTGTCGCGGCAATTGTCGGTATAATCGTAACTGCGTTCTAATATAAAATGCGCCCACCGATGATTAGTAGTGTCAAGTGCTGGCAGTATTAAACTTTAAAATGTCACACTCCATGAGAAACTAAGGAGATGAGACAAATGACACGGGCGAAGACAATGCCGATGCGCACATGAAGCGCCAGGTGATGGGACGGGAAGTTGTGGTTGCAATAACAACGGCAAATTGGATTTCGGCACCTGGGAGCAAATCTTTTACGGCGAATTCGATGGTCGCCGCAGAAAACGGGTTTTGGTCAAGATCATAGGAGAATAAAATGGAGAAACGACGCTTTGGGCGCACCGGCCACATGAGCACAATAGCAATTTTTGGGGCAGCGGCATTTTGGGAGATCGAACAAAAAGATGCTGACAAGGTTATGGAGATGGTAATCGAGGCTGATATCAACCATATCGATGTGGCCCCATCTTATGGACAGGCTGAGCAGCGCATCGGTCCGTGGATGCCGCGCGAGCGTGAGCGCTTCTTTTTGGGTTGCAAAACCATGGAACGCACCAAAGATGGTGCTTGGAACGAAATGCAGCAATCTTTCAAACTCTTGCAAACCGATCATTTCGATCTGTATCAACTACACGCTGTTACCACTATGGAAGAACTGGATGCCTGCACAATGAAAGGCGGCGCCCTGGAAGCTGCAATCGAAGCGCGTGAACAGGGAATCGTTCAACATATTGGCATTACCGGTCATGGGATTGATTCACCGGCAATTTATCTTGAAGCGCTAAAACGCTTTGATTTCGATACTGTTCTATTCCCGCTAAACTTTGTACAAATGGCCATCCCGGATTTCCGCAAACACGCTGAAGAACTAATTGCAACCTGCAAAGCCAAAGATGTAGGCACAATGGTCATAAAAACCGTTACGAAGGGCCCCTGGGGAGAAAAAGAACAAACCGCCACTACCTGGTACGAACCCTTTGACGAGCCGGAAAGGATACAGGAAGCTGTTAATTTCGCTTTGTCATATGACGTTACTGGTTTATGCACCGCTGGCGACACAAAAGTGTTACCAATGGTGATAAAGGCATGTGAGAATTTCACACCAATGAACCAGTCTCAGTGCGAAGCAATGATAGAATCAGGGAAACAATTTGAACCTTTATTTTCATAAGGATAAAAGTATCCGACCTTCGTATCACAAAATTACTGGTACACTCATTGCCAATCGAACCTGTTATCTAGCCTAATTGGAGAATTGAGAGGCTATGTCTGCCAAATTTATCAAAGCCATCCAGGCAGGGGATAAAGATAAGGTCGAGCGTTTACTACACAAAACCCCAAACCTGATCCTGGCTAAAGACAAGAATAATCTGTCCCCTTTGATGACCGCTTTGTATCATCATGAATTTGAAATTGCGAACTTATTACTGGAGCGCATGCTTGCATTGACTGTCTACGAAGCGGCCGCAACCGGGAAAATGGCTCACCTTATCAGCAACCTGGCCCGGAAGCCAGAACTTGTCAACGCATACTCTGATGACGGTTTTCAACCCCTGGGTTTGGCTGCCTATTTCGGGCAGAAGGAAGCTGTAGAATATCTCATCAAGGCGGGTGCGGAATTGAATTCTGCATCTAAAAACACGATGGCGGTCACACCGCTGCAATCAGCAGTTGCGGGAAGGCATGGTGAGGTTACGCGCCTGCTGATCGAAAAGGGAGCAAGCCCAAATGTCCGGGAACGAGGCGGATACACTCCACTTCACACGGCAGCCCATAATGGCGATGTCGAAATTGCCCGCAGTTTAATTTTCGGCGGCGCAGACCTGGAAGCGCGCAGCGACAAAGAGGAGACGCCGCTTGATTTGGCTCTTGATGCCGGTCATGATGAAACTGCAAAGTTGCTGAATTCCGGGATTACACGTCGCTTTCGTGGAAGTCGATTGCAAAAATAAGCTAAAGTATTTTTGATTAGCTGCGACTTCTTACTCGTATAGCCGTATATATGTAAGAAGTCTTTTTTATTCAAAAGGAGTTTAATCATGGAAAAAGCTCGAAAGTTAATGTCTGTTTTCACTTTGCTAACCCTGATGCTACTCACCTTCTCCACCCCGGTGTATGCATTTGAAGGCCGCGATGGAGACAAAGTCGTTATCGGCGCGGATGAGATCATTGAAGATGACCTGTATGTAGGTGCCAATGAATTCGTGCTGGATGGGACTGTCAAAGGTGATGTAATCGTAGGCGGTAATATCATCACTATCAATGGCACAGTGGAAGGTGACCTGTGGGCAGCTGGGCAGGTTGTCATTATCAATGGCGTTGTGATGGATGATGTTCGCATCGCAGGCGCTGGTCTGCAGCTTGGTCAGGACGCAAACGTAGGTGGGGATCTGCTGGCTGCTGGCGCCAGCCTGGAGACAAAAGCTGGCAGTGTGGTTGGCGGTGATCTTTTGGTCGGCGCAGGCCAGGCCTTGCTGGCTGGTGAGGTTGGTCGTGATGTACTCGCCGGTGCAGGCGCACTGGAATTGCGTGGCAATGTCGGCGGAGATGTCAAAGCATATGTTGACCAAACAGAAGAGACAGCTAGCGGACCATCTCCTAACGTGTACATGCAGCAGAATATTCCACTAACCCTTCCCAGCGTTTCTCCTGGATTAACTGTAACAGAGAGCGCCAAAATCGCTGGTAGTCTGGAATATAGCAGCACCTACAACCTGACCTTTCCCGGCGGATCAGTGGGCGGTGAAGTGACTCGCGTGGAACCGGAGTTCGATGAAAACACTTATGTGCCACCAACTCCCGCTGAAAAGACTATCAAATGGGCACTAGACTTTCTACGTACGGCTATCACCTTGATTCTGATCGGCCTGCTTATCGGTTGGTTGGTTCCTGCATTCTTGAAGGCTACATCCGGCAAGGTCGAAACACAAACCTGGCCAAGCCTGGGCTGGGGGGCAATCACTTGGGCAGCCTTCTTCTTTGCCTTACTCTTGATTGTCATTGTGATGATCGCTGGCGGCATCATTTTCGGTGTGCTTACCTTAGGTGGCCTTAGCGGTGCGATCGTCTGGTTGGGCATATTATCTATGTTTGCACTGACCGTTGCTTTCGTTCTGGCTACTGCCTATATAACCAAAATCGTGGTCGGCACGGCGCTTGGAAAATGGATCTTCAGCAAGACCAATCCCACTCTGGCCGAGCACAAATTCTGGCCGATGATATTGGGTGTAGTTGTCATTGCAGGCGTGGTTGCGCTCTTCCGCTTCCCGTTGGTTCCGCTGGGCTTCTTCGGTTGGCTGATCAACTTCGCAGTTGTACTCTTTGGCCTGGGCGCGCTCTGGCTGTGGGGTCGCGACCGCCTCAGCAAACAACCGGCTGGATAGTCAAAATAAACTTGCTTACATTTTGGGCGGGTCTACGACCCGCCCAAAACTTTTAATCGGACGTTCTTGGTATAATTCGGCCCATGCTAACTCCAGAACAGATCGAGGCGAAACTCGATCGCATACCTTTAAAGGTACAAAAGCCCGGACGTTACGTGGGCGGCGAACTGAATATCACCGTCAAGGATTGGAACAAAGCCAAAACCAAAGTGGCCCTGATCTTCCCCGATATTTACGATCTTGGCGTTTCAAATGTTGGGTTGAAAATTCTCTACGACCAGGTCAATCAACGGGATGACGCGCTGGCCGAACGCGCGTACGCGCCCTGGGTGGATATGGAAACCGAAATGCGTGAAAATGGGATTCCGCTCTACGCGCTCGAATCGAAACAACCCCTGGCCTGTTTCGATTTAATCGGCTTTTCTCTCCCCTACGAGACTCTCTACACCAACACGCTCAACATCCTCGACCTGGCTGGTATTCCCGTCAAATCTGCAGACAGGGACGACTCGCATCCCATCATCATCGCAGGCGGACACTCCACCCTCAATCCCGAACCCATGCACGCCTTCATCGATGCGTTCGTGATCGGTGAGGGGGAAGAAGTGATACACGATATTATTGAGGTCGATTCAATGTTATTGCGAGAAGCGCAGTGACGAAGCAATCTCCCTGCAAACGGGGAGACAGCCCAACGGAAAGCCGGCTTCGGACGCTCGACAATGACATACTAAAAGCGTTAGCCCACATCCCCGGCGTGTACGTCCCTAAATTCTACAAGCCACACTATCTCGACGATGGCACGCTCTCACACATCGAGTCCCTGCTGGATGACATCGCCAACCCGGTTGTCAAACGCGTTGTTGCCAAACTGCCTCCCCCACCAACCAAGTTCATCGTGCCGAACATCAACGTGGTGCATAACCGCGCGTCGGTGGAGATCATGCGCGGATGCACGCGCGGGTGCCGATTCTGTCACGCGGGCATGATCACACGTCCGGTCCGCGAAAGAAGCGTGGATGAGATCATCGAAGCGGCTGTCAACGCCGTGGAAGATACCGGTTTCGAAGAGCTGGCACTGATGTCGTTATCATCATCCGATTTTTCTCACATCGTCGAGTTGACCAATGCCATCAGCAAACGCTTCAAGGGTCAGAAACTGACCATTTCCCTGCCTTCGCTGCGCATCGAATCCGTCTCCATCGACCTGATGGACAAACTGCGCGAGCATTACTCCGGTGGGTTCACGCTGGCGCCCGAAGCAGCCACCGAGCGCATGCGCCGCATTATCAACAAGTACATTTCCGATGATGAGATCATCGAAACCACGCGCGAGATCTACCGCCGCGGTTGGAAGACTATCAAGCTGTATTTCATGATCGGCCATCCCAGCGAAACGATGGAAGATGTGAAAGCCATTGCTAACCTGGCCAAGGCCGTCATCGGCGAGGGACGCAAGGTGGCGGGCATGGGCATCAAGCTGCATGTCGGTTTCAACACCTTCGTCCCCAAGCCACAGACGCCCTTCCAGTGGGTTCCGCTGGATACTCGCGAGAGCATCCTTGAAAAGCAGGAAGTCCTGCGCAAGATGCTGCCCGACCGCAATATCAAACTCTCGTGGAACAATCACGAAGACAGCCAACTGGAAGCCTGGCTGACGCGCGGCGACCGCAAGATCGCGGATGTAGTTTATACGGCCTGGAAGAACGGCGCCAAGTTCGACGCCTGGGGCGACCAGATGAAATACGATGTCTGGATGGCGGCCTTTGAAGAGCATGGCCTTGATTATGCCTTCTACGCCCACCGCCAGCGCCGCACCGATGAGGTCTTCCCCTGGGAGCACATCTCCGCCGCTGTGCGCAAGAACTTCCTGTTCCAGGATTTCCGCATGTCGCTCGAAGGCGAAATCCGCGTGGATTGCCGCCTGAACTGCTTCGCCTGCGGCATCCTGCCCACTTTCTCAGACCTGCGCCGTGAAAATCCTGGCGAAGTTTGGAAGTGCCCGGATGTGAAAAGCCCAAAGAGATTACCCGTAGTAGCGACTTCAGTCGCTCATGGCAACGACTAAAGTCGTTACTACAATTCTATGAGAATTCGTCTCACCTTCACCAAGCAGGGCGCGCTGCGCTACACCGGCCATCTCGACCTGCACAAAATCTGGGAGCGCAGCATCCGCCGCGCAAAATTGCCGCTGGCTTATAGCCAGGGCTTTCATCCGCAGCCCAAAATCAACCTGGCCGCTGCTCTGCCGCTGGGGTTTTCGTCCCGCGCCGAGGTGATGGACATCTGGCTAAATGAAGATGTGCAGGATGTGCCCGCCGCGCTCAAGAACCACGTCCCACCGGGGTTGACCATTTTGGATGCTAACCAAGTGGATGACCGTGCACCGTCGCTGCAATCGCAGGTGGTTGCAGCCGAGTATGAGGTCGAGATAACGGAAGCAGGTTTCGCGTCTGGTCTGACCGAGAAGATTGCTTCCGTTTTAGAGTCCGAATCCATTCCCCGAGTCCGCCGCAAGAAAGAATACGACTTGCGCCCACTGATTGAAGAATTGACCCTCACCCCCGACCCCTCTCCCAAAGGGAGAGGGGAGATTCTTTCAATGCGCCTGACGGCCCGCGAAGGCGCGACTGGCCGCCCGGAAGAAGTGTTAGCGGTACTTGACATCCCACTGGAAGCAACCCGGATCGAACGCACCCGTTTGTTATTTAGGGGTTAGAATAAGAGAAAGCATTCCGCGGAGGAGGCAACCATGCCCTTGCTCGTTTCCATTTTTTTCGGCTTTGTGCCGATGTTTTTATTTGCCGGGTTCGTCAACTGGCTGGACCGTTACGAGAAGGAACCGAAAATCCTGCTCGGTGCAGCCTTCACCTGGGGAGTTGTTATCGCAGGCGGCGGCGCGTACATCATTAACACCGTGCTGGGAATGGGTATATATATCATGACCGGCTCAGAAGGCGCAACGGATTTTGCCACAGCATCCATTATCGCCCCGATCGTGGAAGAAAGTCTGAAAGGGCTGGCCGTGCTGGTGGTTTTCCTCCTGTTCCGCAAGGAATTTGACTCCATTCTGGATGGCATCATCTATGCGGCTATCACTGCAATGGGGTTTGCTGCGATTGAAAACGTGCTGTACATTTATAATTATGGATATCAACAGGATGGCTGGGCCGGGTTGTGGCAGTTGGTTTTCATCCGTGTGATCCTGGTCGGCTGGCAGCACCCTTTCTACACGGCTTTCATTGGAATTGGTCTGGCAATTGCACGTATGAATCGCAATTTCTTAATCAAGATCATCGCTGTTATCGGAGGCTTTGCAACTGCAGTCGCCACACATGCGTTCCACAACACATTCGGCAGCATGATTGGCGGTATCGAGGGACTTGCACTTGGTACCTTCATCGACTGGATTGGCTGGTTCTTCATGCTGATCTTCATCATCTGGATGATCACGCACGAGCGCAACATCCTGAAACGACACCTGATCCCGGAAGTCAACAATGGGCTGATTTCCCCGGCCCAATACCGCACAGCCATTTCCTTCGCACAAACCGGGGCGCGTTTGAATGCGCTCTCGTCTGGCAGTTACCGTTCTACCGCCCGCTTCTATCAAGTTTGTGGTGAATTGGCGCATAAAAAAGAGCAATGGAGCAAGCTGGGTGATGAAAAAGGGAACCTTTCGATCATCGAGAAACTGCGCGGTGAGCTAACTCAGTTGGCGTCACACGCGAAGACGTAAAACACAGCGAAACGCCCAGCAATTGAACTGGGCGTTTTCCTTAAAACAAATTCCACTTCTTGTGGATTATGGTATAAGAAAATTGGTTCTGCTGTGTTCGTGATGTTGCGTTCCAGGTTTTGTACCAACACCCTCATAACGGGCCTCTATCTCACAGAGACAACGCGATAGGCTCGAGCCAAGGCGGCGTTTCTGGGTCAGGGCCCACCTGCAGCAAGCAGGTTCAAAACTTTGCAGCACACGGCATTTGCGGGGCTCCCTTTGACAGGGATTAGACCTGGCAGGTACAACCTGTCAGGTCTTTGTCTTCAAGGAAGGCAATGGGTGCCCTTGCCCGTCCCGAAATGTGACGTTAAAATGGGCAGCGGACTATTGGAAAAACAGCATTACAATAAGGGTACCTGTAGTTCATACCTGCCCTCGTAGCTCAGTGGATAGAGCGTCGGCCTCCGGAGCCGAAAGCCGCAGTTCGAGTCTGCGCGAGGGTACTTTCCCTAGACACACCGCTGCGTGTGTCTTTTTTACAAGAAAACCTTGTCCCCATTGAGGGGATGATATTCGAGTCTGCGCGAGGGTACTAAAAGGCACACACGATCGTGTGCCTTTTTTCATCAGTCCCATCACATTTCTTGGGTACAATTCAATTTGTGAAACGAAAAATCTCACCTACCCTTTTTATTTCGGTCCTCGTATTGCTGATGAGTACCGCCTGCAGCGCGGAAGTGACTATTCCAGATACGCCAACACCAACGCCGCTGGTCATCATCACCTCCACCCTGCCGCCAACACAGACCCCGATTCCGTCACAAACACCGGAGCCTCCCACCCCAACGGTAGCAGTCGCGCCCGCTGAAGGACAAACCATTTCGCAGTTGAACGTGCGCAGCGCCCCGTCTGCCGAGAGCAACCTGCTTGGGACGATCCAGATCGCGCACGAATGTGCAGATCGTAGGCAAGGACCCCACCAGCGGCTGGTGGATGATCATCTACCCGGAAAGCCCCACCGGGACGGGCTGGGTCACGGCGCAGTTCGTGCAGGTGGCCGATCCATCTAATGTGCCCGTCTTTGGGGGAAGTGCTTCGGGCCCGGCAAATACTCCTATAGTGGACGCAGGCCCAACCGTTGGAGCCGGAGGCGAGACAGTCCCATCTCCTGCGCCAACGCTGAACCTGGCAACCGCCTACCCGGACGGCGATTCGCCCCAGTCCCCGGCTGTCAGCATCACACTCTCGAAAGCTTCCATGCGCTCGTTCAACTACAGCAGCGACATTTCGTCCCCCGAGGGTGACCCGGAAGACTGGGTGCAGTTCACGCTCGATGGGCAGTTCGGCCAGCAAACGACTGTTGCGGTAATTTTCAATTGTTCAGGCAGCAGCGCGCTGAACGTGGAATTGATCCAGAACAACGCGATTTTGCAGGGCTGGCAGGAAATCAACTGCGGCCAACCCAGCCAGTTGCAGTTGTACCTCTACGCTGGCTCACCCTATTATCTGCGCCTGTATCCCGCCCAGGGGAATAATCCGATCAACTATATTGCCTACACGGTGACCGTGCAGCTTACCCAATAAGGGAATGAATAACCGATTCCGCCCCCGCACTCTGCCCTCTATTTTGATTGCAGGTGTTTTGTTTCTGACCTTGCTCACCGCATGCCTGTCCCCGTCAGGGGGTGGGACAAAACCCGTTCCCAGACAACACGAATGGGCTGAAGCGCTGCGCGCCCTTGACCCGGCAGATGCAAACACACCAGCGAACGACATCACCGCCGTTTACCTGCGCGAAGGGGGTGACGTGCTACAGATCCGCATCGATCTGCTCGACTTCAAGAACCCGAAAGATATATCTATGGAGATCAGGATCGATGGCAATTCCACCCCCCAGCCGTCTCCGCTCGTGATCCAGATACCCTCTAAATCCGATTCTCCCCGCATCTCCCTTGACCCGCTGCTTGCCACCGTTATTGTAGACGTTCCTCTCTCCGAACTCCCCTCCCGCCCGCGCGTGGACATATCCACCCCCGAAGACAAAATCACCGGCCTGACCCTGGACGGCGCGGTTCCGGCTCAAACCGCCCCCCTGCTCCTGACCTTTTACGATACCTTTGCGGGCCGCTTCCCCGCCGAAGCCCTGCGCTCCTGGGACGGGGCACATACCGGCCCGCGCGGCGAACGTCACGGCCTGAAGCATCTACTGGATGCTGTCGAAGAATATCAAATCCCGGTCGTTTTGCTCGATTTGAAGGAACCAGAGAACCTGTCCGCATTGGATGCGATGGGGGTGTTACACAAAATCAAGGCCTTAGAAAACAATAGTTTACTCATCATTACAGGTATTAAACAAAGGCTCTTGCTGTCATCCTCGTTGGAAAATAATCAAGAAACAGATAGCTATCAATTTGCTTATCTCCAGGATGCAACGCACCTGTATCATCCCCTTTTTAGCAAAATTACCTATATCCCCATTGTTGTAGAAACCGATACTACTCAACCCACATCCAATGGCCCTTCAATCGAAATCCGCCGCACTCTGCTGGAAACAGCTCTAAACAATGATAAGAAAGATTTGCTTGTTCTCGGCGGCAACTTTCAAGAGACCACCTGGGGCAGCCCGGATATGGTCGGTATAACGATGGAGTATTTTGCCAGTCGACCCTATGTTCAAATCTTAGGCGCAGAAGATTTGGTTGAATTCCCGGCCACATCCAATAATGCTATCATTCCACAGCCCGAAGAACCCATTGACGAATTGGCATCCCAAATCCAATCCGCTCTGGAGTTTGCGAATTCGTGGGCAGAAGATTTAATTGAAACTAAAAAACAATGTCGAGTCGGGCTTTTTGAATGCATCCTTGCAGATGAAAACTATCTTGCCATCTTCGATGCACAGGGGGCACGATTAACTTACTTGTTTGCCGTGGGGCGGGATGACATCCCGCCCTACACTCAGCTTATCGGCCCGTCCTGGCAGGTTGCCCCCGGCATTGACGGTTATTCCAGCGCGTTTGCAGACGATAAAGTTTACGAGCCTATCATTGTAGAAAATTCACTGATTTTCACTTCAATGGATAGCACAAGGGTCAAAACGTTTACTTTGAGTGAAACAGGTCTCGAAGTGAAATACCAAACACAGGAGCCTGTTATCACACAAATCCCCCTGCTGGTTGAACCAGACACACGGTTTACTCCCGGCTGGGCGACGAAATATATCCAACAAAACACCCCCAACGGAATCGCCTGGGGACTGGAAAATGGCCCGATGGTCAGCATACAGACTGAGGGCGCGATAACGATGCGGGCGTTTAATGAGTTGCTTGATTTGTTAGCAATTCCTGAAGACCCGGATTTCGAATATCCACCCGGGCATTATGTTCCCTTCCCAATGGCAATTGTGGAAGTAGAAATGCTGGACGGCTATTTCTTGCGGCTCGAGCGTTTACCCTGACGCCCTTTATTCTTCATACGGCGATAAGGGGGCATATCAATCACACATACTTCAGATTTGGATACATCCAAAATCCTGTTCCACAAGCTGGGGTAGCTTTTGGCAAAACTATCCGGGTCCATAGTGGAAGTGATCACGGTGGGGAGATCGTTGTAGTAACGATAATTCAAAATCTGATGCAATTTGTCTTCTGCCCAAACAGAACTCGTGCCACTTTCCTGAAAATCGTCCAACATTAATAAGGGCGTAGTCCGTATCTCGTATGAGCGGCGATTGAATGAAACATCTGAGTTAGGACTGAATGTAGATTTCAGATAATCCAGTAAGCTGGAAACCTGAACAAGAACAACTTGCCCCCCCAACAACAGCCGATAGTTTCCAATAGCGGCAGCCAGATGCGTTTTTCCTGAAAAGGATCCTCCAAGGATAACCAGCCAGCCCTCGGGGTTTTCCGCAAATTGAACGGCTGCATTTAAGGCATTATGCAATCTCTTGATATGTTCGGCAGTCACTTTTTCGCGGATGATTTCTTTGTCTTTTGTTAGCCTGCCATACTTGTCTTGTTTTTCTTTAGTGACAGTCGTGACGATCTCTTTGCCAACTTCGTCGTCTCGGGTCTCAAAATTCCCAAAGGTCATTTTTTGAATATCTGGCATGGACAACATCGAAATGCCCGGGTTGCTGGTCTCCTTCGGTCGGCGATAATCTGGCGCAAAGATTCGTATGTGCTGCACGTAATCGGAATCCTGTAACCTTGAACGGATGCGACTTTCAATTTCATCCAAAATCAGATTGGTTGTGATCACAGTAGGCAATTTGTTAATGTACCTATAATTAATAATCTGGAACAGTTTCTCCTGCGCCCAGGCGGTCGCATTTTGCGTGCCGAAATCATCCATCACCAATAAATCCGCACTTCTAATCTCTTCAAAACGCGCTTCAAAAGTTGTTTCCCGGCTGCCATAAGCAAAGCGCAGAGAATCCAATAAATCGGGGACGGTAATGAACAGCGTTGGTACCCCTCGATGAACAGATGAATTGGCTATGGCCGCTGCCAGGTGTGTTTTTCCACAACCGTATGCACCTTCCAACAGCAACCACCCTTGCAGCTTAGTCGCAAACTCTTCCGAAACATCCTTCGCTTGCTGCAAGCTGGCAGTTTCCTGCGGGGTCACAAATTCGGCTTTCGGGTTTCCAGAAGTGCTGAAGTTTTCAAAGTCCAGGTGACTTAGCCGGTCGAGGTTGCTCATTTCGTACAGGCGCTGACGGGCGTTCTGGGCTACCTCCCCACTCCTGCACACACATGACTCCAGGCGTCCGAAATCAGGATGACCAAGGGGTACCTCTGAGCGTAAAAAACCAACCCCGCCACAAAATTCACAATCGGGATCACCTAATGATTCAGGAGCCGGAATATCCTCGCTAGAGATACTCTTCGAACTCGCTTTTTGTGTATCTTTCTGAACCTTTTTCAGCGTTTTGTCGATCTTTTCCTTCATATTTACCTTTTTCTTTCCAACGCTTCAAAATCGCTTCCACATACTTCCAGTTACGCACATTCCTTGTAACCGCAATCTCCAACGCTTCCGCGATCCACTCCTGTGAATAGGTCTCTTCCGCATCTTTCAACATATCCGCGATCATAGGCGTCAGCGGACCGATGTTCTCCTCGTACAACTTGAACACATTCGGACGTTCCACTACTGCCGCAGAAATGATCCTGGCGGACTCACGCCAGTCGCCTTTGGCAAAAGCTTCCGCAGCGGCGCGTCCACGTGGCGAGTTCAGGAAGTAGAACACATCCGCATCATGCTCCGACTTCAATATGCTCCCACGCTGGAGGGCTTTTTCCAGCCCCGCAGCAACATCGTCCGAAGGCAAGCCCAAATCCTTTTCCGTAAAATCGGTCTGGCACAACGCCCGGAACGGCCCTTCCATGTGCTGCACGCGCCACAGGAAAAACAGGGTCACTTTCAACTCCGCGGCATCGTCGATTTCAGCCAGTAATTTCTGAAAGAACGTATCGGGGAGTTGGGTGAAAGATTCGGAGTCGGTGAAGCCGTTAAAAGTTGACATTTTCTACTGTCATTGCGAGCCACCGAAGGTGGCGTGGCAATCTCATGTTTACAGGTTACATGAGATTGCTTCGTCGCTCCGCTCCTCGTAATGACACTGGTTACTCATTAAACGTCACATGCTTCGTGGCCGCGTTCTCGAACTTCGCTAACGCACCACGGAAAATCAATTCCACGCTGCCCACGGGACCATTACGATGCTTGGAGACAATGATCTCGGCTACATTCTGCTTGACCGTATCTTTTTCATATTGGTCAGGGCGATAGATGAACATGACGATATCGGCATCCTGCTCAAGCGAGCCGGATTCGCGCAAGTCGGAGAGCACCGGGCGCTTGTCCGAGCGCTGCTCGACCGCGCGTGATAGCTGCGCCGCAGCCAGCACCGGCACATTCAACTCACGCGCCAACACCTTGAGATTGCGCGAAATGTACGAAACTTCCTGCACACGATTGTCGGTGCGCGTATCGCCGCCCATCAATTGCAAATAATCGATGATAACCAGGTCGAGGCCATATTCCATGTGCAGGCGGCGGCATTTTGTCCGTAATTGCAGAGGCGTGATGGCGGGCGTATCGTCCAAGAAATATTTTGGTATCAGAAAACACTTCCACAGCATGGGTAAACTTCGGCCATTCGTCTTCCGCCAATTTTCCGGTACGCAGGCGCTGAGAATCAATACCGGTCTGTTGCGCGATCAAACGCTGAACCACCTGTTCATTCGACATTTCCAACGAGAATACAGCCACATGCTTTTTATGAATCAGCCCGGCATTGTTTGCAACCGAAAGCAGGAAACCCGATTTACCCTGGCCGGGGCGACCTGCAATGATGAGCAAATCCGAGGGCTGCAAACCGCTGAGCAATTTATCCAGGTCGATGAAACCGGTTGGGACGCCGAAAATCTCATCGTCGCGTTTCGCCAAATCGTCAATGCGATCGTAATACTCACTCAGCACTGATGAGATCGGCACAAGGTCATGTTTGAGCCGCCGCTCGCTGACGTTAAAGACAGCCTTCTCGGCCTCGTCCATGACAGTATCGACCAGCAATTCTTCGTTATAAGCCAGCGAAGCGATCTGGTTGGCGGCGTTGATCATCTTGCGGCGGATGGAATGCGCTTCCACGATGCGGCCATACAATTCGGCATTGAGTGATGACGGAACCTGGTTGATGAGCGATGTCAGATAAGCCGGTCCGCCCAGTTCAGCTAACTGATCGACACGATCGAGTTCTTCCGAAAGGGTCAGCATGTCAACCGGCGTGCGCTGCTCATGCAGGCGTGTAAAGGCTTCCCAGATCCATTTGTGACGGTGGATATAGAAATCATCCGCCTGCAGGAACTGGGCAACATCGTAATAGGCTTCGGGGTTAATCAGTACCGCCCCTACGACTGCTTCTTCGGCTTCTCGGCTGTGAGGGATGCTGGGTGTAGCGGGGGCGGTTGACTCTTCTAAGGGAGTGTATTCAGTCATTTATCGGTATCAGGTTTTTTTGTCGTCCGAGGCGTCGTCAGGTTTGTCCTTATCATCGAGCTTGCCGAGGTCTAACTGGTCGATAAAATCTTCGAAAATGGATAGACGCTCACTACTGTCATCAGATCCTGACACTGGGTCCGCATCGTTCGGTCTCGGACCATCGGTCTGCATATCCGTTTTCAGGCGTGATTCCGGCTTCATCCAGCACGCTCTGGTGGACGAAGATAGGTACATGCGCGCGCACCGCCAGGGCGATGGCATCAGATGGGCGCGAATCGATGTTGACCTCGCCGCCGTTCGTCTCGGCAACGATATTGCCAAAAAAGATTTCATCGCGCAGGGATACGATCTCCACACGCTGGATTTTTGCATCGAATGTGCCGAACAGGTTTTTGAGCAAATCGTGAGTCAGCGGACGGATCATTTCGATCTCTTGCAGGGCAACCGTGATGGCTTCGGCCTCATACGGGCCAACCCAGATAGGGACAAAGCGCTCTGCATCGGTCTGGCGCAACACAACCACACGCTGTGGTGACATCAGGCTGACACGAACACTATCGATGACAACTTCTATCATATCGGACATAATCAGGGGCTCCAGTAAGGTCTTAATTCTAACACACTCAAACAAATCAGCTCCCCCACAAAATATGGATCTCCAAGAATTTCCGTGGTAGGCACCCTCACACCCCAAAATCCGGTTACCTACCACGGAAATTCCCAAAGGGTCCAAAATATTTTTTTATGAAATACATTTGTGGCTAATTGTACAATTAAACTTTTTATGGTAGAGTCTTATGAAAATTATCCATTCCATTGGTGAGGCCATCTATGAATGTAAACAAAATTCCCGACATCATTATCGGACGTCTTCCAATATATTTGCGCGCATTACAGCGCATGGCTGATAAAGGTATGGAAACCACCTCATCGCAAGAACTGGGTGAGCGTGTTGGCATTTCCGCTGCTCAGATCCGCAAGGACATTTCCCAGTTCGGCGAATTTGGCAAGCAAGGGACAGGCTATCGAATTTCCTTCCTGATCGACAAATTGCGCGAAATCATGAAAATTGATCGCATCTGGGATGTTGCTGTGGTTGGCGCGGGTGATATGGGACACGCGCTGGCACGCTATCCGGGCTTTGTCAATCGCGGTTTTCGCATCACGATGGTCTTCGACAATGACCAATCCAAGGTTGGCCAGAAAATTGGTGAGTTCATAGTAGAAGATACAGAAAATATGATTGCAAAAATCAAGGAAGCGGGAGTACAGGTTGCCATGCTGACCGTCCCAGCCGCCGCCGCGCGAGAAGTGACCGAGATGCTGGTCAAAGCCGGGGTGAAAGCCATCCTGAATTATGCGCCTATAAGCCTGACTGTACCGGGGGATGTGCGCGTGCAGCATATCGATCCGGCCACGCACTTGCAACGGATGACGTATTATCTGTAAGTTTTCCCTCTGAATTTAGGCGCTCCTCCCGGAGCGCTTTTTTCTTACCACTATGGTAAAATCGCGGGGTTATTTTCAGGACACAGGAGTTTCAACGCAGATGGGAAATTTATTGTTAATCGGGCTAGGTGGGTTTATCGGTGCGATCCTTCGGTATAGCGTCAGCGGATTTGTGCAAGGCTGGTCAAAAGGGAATCCTTTTCCCGTCGGCACGCTGGTGGTCAACATCCTGGGATGTTTCGTGATCGGCCTGCTTTCGCAACTGGCCAAATCACATGGACTGTTCTCGCCGGAAACACGCTCCCTGCTGTTCATCGGGTTTCTGGGGGCCTTCACTACGTTTTCCACCTTCGGTAATGACACCATGAACCTATTCCAAAGTACGCCCTGGCTTTCGATCACCAACGTCAGCGCGCATATCATGCTGGGATTGATCGCCGTCTGGGCCGGGCGGGGCATGGCGCTGGCTGTCTGGAAATAAAGACCTGCTCGATTGGGGCGTATCGCAAGAGACCATCGAGACGATCCTCGGCGGCTCAATGCCTAACCCGCTGACGAACGTTAAAACGCATTGTGATGCGCAGGGATTGTATTTTGGAGATATAAAAGTCGCTATTCAGGCGGAGATTGATAAAGTTACACCATAGATAAACAAATGGCAGGAGCGTAAATGTGCCTGTCATCTGTTTAATATAGTTCATATTCTAAAAAAGATATGCCCCTCAATGGTGATGCTTTTACATCCTAGAGGGGTTATACTGTTATGCTCAAGTAACTCCTTAATGGTAGTCAAACAGAAAGGCTTTTATGGGTACACCATCTCAAATTCAATACAATTTTCCACCTGCACTACTGGTTGCCGCTGGGGATGATCATTTCGGGGAAAAGCGCAGTCTCGGGATCAGTTCTATCAACTTCAAAGTCGTTCCACAAGATAGCAATGGTATCTTCATCATCGAGAATTCCTTTCGGGAGAAAGGCGGTCCTGCACGCCATTTACATTACGACCAAGACGAGTGGTTTTACGTTCTGGAAGGAGAATTCGCGTTCGAAGTTGGGGAAGAAAAATTCAAGCTCAAACCCAGCGATTCGCTACTTGGCCCGCGCAAGGTGCCGCATGTGTGGGCATTTGCTGGGAGTGCTCCGCGTGGCAAAATCCTGATCGCCTTTCTGCCTGCTGGAAAAATGGAAGCTTTCTTCCGCGAAGTGACCAAAGCCAATGCCATGCCACCACAAGACCCGAATTTATGGCAGGCGCACGGGATGGAGTTGCTCGGTCCGCCCCTGGCGATTGATTAAACAAAAAAACGGCTTCCAAAAATTGGAAGCCGTTTTGAATTCTATTCGAACAACTTACACTTGTGGTAAATTTCGCCGCAGCAGGTTGTACATCCCCAGCCCACGCACAGTGCCTTCCACTACGCAGGTCATGGGGTTATCCACCAGGTAGGCGGGGATGCCCAGGGATTTGGTCAGCAGTTTGTCGATCCCGCGCAGCAGCGCACCGCCGCCGCACAGGGCCACGCCGCGGTCGATGATGTCTGCCACCAGTTCAGGGGGCGTTTTTTCGAGCACTTTGCGACCAGTTTCGATGATGTTCTTGAGCGGGTCTTGTAAAGCTTCGACGATCTCACCCGTGGTCAGCGTGACAGGACGCGGCAGGCCGGTGACCTGGTCCTGCCCCTGCACTTCCATGCTCTGTTCCATATCTTGCGGGACAGCCGCACCAATCCGTATTTTGAGCTGCTCGGCAGTGGTCTGGCCGATGATCACGCCGTACTTTCGGCGCACATAGGTAATGATGGCATCGTCCAGGTCAAGGCCGCCAGCGCGCAGCGTGTCTGCTGAGACAATGCCATACATGGCCATAACGGCTGCTTCCGTTGCGCCGCCGCCCAGGCAGATGACCATATTGCCGGAAGGCGAACCGATAGGCAGGTCAATGCCAAGCGCGGCTGCCAGCGATTGCTGAATCAGGTACGCTTCGCGGCTTCCCGCCTCCATAACTGCTTCAAAGACAGCGCGACGCTCCACGCTGGTTACTCCATACGGGACGGAAATCATCACACGCGGGCGGAAAATGCGCATCGAGCCGCTTACGCGGCGCAACAGATAAGCTAACAGGGTTTCGGTGATTTCGTAATCGGCGATCACGCCGTTCTTGAGGGGACGCGCAACTTCGATGCTCTCTGGAACGCGGCCAACCATATCGCGCGCTTCCTGCCCGACCGCCACCATCTTTTGCTCGTCCACTTCAATGGCAACAATGGTAGGCTCCTCGAGCAGCACTTGCGTGCTGTCGGCCAGTCGGGTGAACATCGTGCCCAGGTCTATGCCCAGGTCTTTAGAAAAGACTGCCACGTAGCCTTCTTAGTTATCTTCCTGCTGATAGGAGGGGCGTTTCGCCCCTTTATAACGGCGAGCAGCCTCAAGGCGCAGGTTGGAGCGGCGCAGCGCAGCTTCGATTGCCAGGTAGGCATCGGTGTCAGGTGGTGCGCCTTTTTCGAGCATCTCCTCTGCCCGTCGTTTGGCTGCTTCCGCGCGGTCTTCGTCAATTTCAGCTACATTTTCAGCCGCATCCGCCAGCACAGTGACAATATCCGGTTGGATCTCTGCCACGCCACCCGCCACCGTGAAGACCTGCTCCTGATCTTTTATACGGACTTTAATCAGCCCGTATTTCAGCGTGGTCAACAGCGGGGCATGGTGCGGGAGAATGCCCATTTCGCCGTCCGTGCCGGGCAGGACGACAATATCCACATCTTCTTCGAAGACGGTACGGTCTTGGGAAACTATTTCACATCGGATCGACATAAGTAAGTTCTCCAGTATCAGATATCAAGTTGCTCCATGCTGCTTGACACCTGACATCCTGAAACTTATCTATCCAGCTTGCAGTTGCTTCTCTTTTTCGCGTGCGTCCTCGATGGTTCCGACCATCTGGAAGGCCTGCTCGGAGAGATCATCACACTTGCCATCCAAAATTTCACGGAAGGATCGAATGGTTTCCTTGAGCGGCACGTAAACGCCCTGGATGCCTGTGAACTGCTCGGCTGTGACGAATGGCTGGCTGAAGAAGCGCTCGATCTTGCGGGCGCGGGATACCAACAGCTTGTCATCTTCGGAGAGTTCGTCCACACCCAGGATGGCGATGATGTCTTGCAAGTCCTTGTAGCGTTGCAATACCTGCTGGACTTCGCGGGCGGTATTGTAGTGATCTTCGCCCACAATGTTCGGGTCGAGGATACGACTGGTGGAGGTCAAGGGATCAACCGCCGGGTAAATGCCTTTCTCAGCGATGGAACGCTCCAGCGCGATGGTCGCATCCAGGTGGGTAAAGGTCGCCACAGGCGCTGGATCAGAGTAGTCGTCTGCGGGTACGTAAATGGCCTGCATCGAAGTGATGGAGCCGGTACGGGTGGAGGTAATGCGCTCTTGCAATTCACCCATTTCAGTTGCCAGTGTGGGCTGGTAACCCACCGCGGAAGGCATACGGCCAAGCAGCGCCGACACTTCCGAACCAGACATGGTGAAGCGGAAGATATTGTCAATGAAGAGCAGCACATCCTTGCCCTGATCGCGGAAGTATTCCGCCATCGCCAGCGCTGAAAGTGCCACACGCAAACGCACGCCTGGAGGCTCGTTCATCTGACCGAAGACCATGACGGTGTCTTTCATAACGCCGGATTCGATCATTTCGCGGAAAAGGGCAGTTCCTTCACGAGTACGTTCACCCACACCGGCAAACACAGAGTTGCCTTTGTGAACGCGCGCGATGGAAGAGATCAACTCGGTGATAACCACCGTCTTGCCTACGCCAGCGCCACCGAAGATACCAGTCTTACCGCCCTTGGTGAAGGGCGCGATCAAGTCAATAACTTTGATGCCAGTTTCAAAGATTTCCACACTGGTGGTCTGTTCAGAAAAGGCCGGGGCTAAACGATGGATGGGATAATAGGTTTCTGCATCGACCTCACCAGCTTCATCAATAGGCTGGCCAAGCACGTTAAAGATACGGCCAAGCGTAGAAAGCCCAACCGGGACCATGATCGGCGCATCCGTTGATACTGCGGGAACACTACGCTGTAAACCATCTGTTGAAGCCATTGCAACAGTACGCACCCAGTTATTACCAAGATGCTTCTGAACTTCCAGAATGAGCGGCTCCTGGCCTTCGCGCTCCACACTGATCGCTTCATATAATTCAGGCAAGTCCCCTTCTGGGAACGCCACATCAACCACACCACCAAGAACCTGAACAACACGTCCAGTAGATTTAGCCATTCTCGCCTCCAGCATTATTAGTTGTTGCCTGAGCTAACGCTTCAGCGCCGCCCGCAATGTCGAGCATATCACTTGTAATCGATTGCTGACGCACTTTGTTATATTCCAATTGTAGTCCATCCACCAGTTCTTTCGCATTTTCAGTCGCGTTACGCATGGCAACCATGCGGGCTGCATGTTCCGAAGCAAGCGATTCTAAAACAGCCTGATAGACCTGCAATGCCGTAAAGCGCGGGATGATTTCATCCAGAATCTCGCCTTCGGCTGGTTCATAAATATAAGCCGCAGATGTAGCTGGCCGAATTGAATTCTTCAACGCGGCCTTCGCCAGTATCCACTTCCAGCGGCAGCAATTTTCTCATGGCCGGTTCCTGCTTGACCATATTGAAGTAATCTGTATACACCAGATAGACTTCATCCGCATTACCGCTTAGAAATTCTTCCACAGCCAGACGGCCAATGGCAGAGACATCTGCAAAATGACGGTGCTGCCGGCAGGTTACTGAATTCCGCCATGACTTGTTGACGACGGCGCAGAAGCAAGTCTCGTCCTTTGCGACCAACCGCAACGTACTTGACCGGGGTCTGCCAGCCGTTAAACTGGCGAAACACAAACCGGATCAGGTTTGTGTTATAAGCCCCCGCCAGTCCGCGGTCACCACTGATGACAACCGCCAGCGTATTCTTGACCGAATCCCGCGTAGTGAGTAAGGGGTGCAGGGTTTCGCGCCCAGGTTGCCCGGCAACATGCGCCAGCACCTGCCAGGCCTTGCTGGCATAAGGGCGTGTGCCCATCAAGGCCTCGATGGCCTTACGCACCTTGCTGGCGCTGACCGCTTGCAAAGCACGCGTTACCTGCGAAATATTTTTTACGCTCCGAATACGGAGCCGCATCTCTCGTGCGGAAGCCATAATTATCTACTCCGCGATCCTCTACGCCTGCCAGGTGGATTTGAACGTTTCCAAAGCTGCGCGCAGTTTCTTTTCGGTCTCATCGCTAATACGTCCTTCTTCAGAGATATCTCTTGCCAATATCAGGATGGGAAGTTTCCAGGAACTTGATCAAATCCGTCTCCCATTGGCGCATCTTTTCGACCGGCACTTCACTGGCAAAGCCTTGCGTGCCCGCAAAGATCACCATCACCTGGTTTTCCAGAGAAACAGGCTGATATTGCGGCTGTTTCAAGATTTCCTGCATACGACGACCACGATTGAGTTGGCCCTGGGTAGCTTTGTCCAGATCAGAACCGAACTGCGCAAAGGCCGCCAGTTCACGATAGGCAGCCATATCCAGGCGCAAGCGGCCAGCAACCTGACGCATGGCCTTGGTCTGAGCAGCGCCACCTACACGGGAAACCGAAATACCCACGTTCACACCCGGACGAATACCGGCGTTGAACAAGTTTGCTTCCAGGTAAATCTGTCCATCTGTAATCGAAATCACGTTGGTGGGAACATATGCTGAAACGTCGCCGAGCAAGGTTTCAATGATCGGCAGAGCAGTCAGGGAGCCACCTGAACCAGCAACTTTGGACAATCTTGAATCCCTCACCTTTTTCCGTAGCAGCCTTTTCGGCGTCATGTTTGGCCATCGGGCCGCCATAACTTTGCCATCCACCGCATCTTCTTTCGCGACAGTTTCGCCTTCAAAATCGTTCTTGACAATCGCGTAATTCACAGAAACGCGTGCAGCGCGTTCGAGCAGGCGGGAGTGCAGATAGAACAGGTCACCGGGATAAGCTTCACGTCCAGGCGGGCGGCGCAGGAGCAGGGAAACCTGGCGGTAAGCCCAGGCATGCTTCGAAAGATCATCATAGACGACCAGCGCATCGCGTCCGGTTTCCATGAATTCTTCGCCCATGGCGCAACCAGCGTAAGGAGCGATATATTGCAAAGCGGCAGCATCGTCAGCCGAAGCAATGACCACAATGGTGTGCTCCATAGCCCCATGTTGCTCAAGCAAAGCAACCGTTCGCGCAACCGCAGCTTTCTTCTGACCGATAGCAACATAGATACAAATCAGGTCTTTGCCTTTTTGGTTGATGATGGTATCAATCGCGATGGCGGTTTTACCGGTCTGGCGGTCACCAATGATGAGTTCACGCTGGCCGCGGCCAATCGGGATCATCGAGTCAATGGCTTTGATACCGGTCTGGACGGGGGTGTCCACATCCTGGCGTTGTACCACACCAGGAGCAATGCGCTCGATCGGGCGGTACCCGCTGTATTGGACCGGGCCTTTGCCATCCACGGGCTCGCCCAGTGGGTTGACCACGCGTCCGATCAGGCCATCGCCCACGGGAACGGAAGCAATTCGCCCCGTAGCGCGAACCGTCATCCCTTCCGTAATTTCGCCGTAATCGCCCATGACGATCACGCCGACACTGTCATTTTCCAGGTTGAAGGCCGTCCCCATCACGCCGTTGGAAAATTGCACCAATTCCTGAGAGCGGACGTTCGCCAGGCCTTCCACGCGGGCAATCCCATCACCCGCTTCCAAAACGGTACCGATATCACTGATGCCCAATTCTGGTTCGAAATCATCTATTTGTTTTTGAAAATCGCTGGTAATTTGTTTGATCAGATCTGACATTTCGCCTCCACACCGACGTGGTGAAATGGTTTTTATGTAGCAGACCGCTACAATTTTCCTCTATTTACACAC
Source organism: uncultured Chloroflexia bacterium (assembly GCA_963791785.1). Lineage (GTDB taxonomy): Bacteria > Chloroflexota > Anaerolineae > Anaerolineales > Villigracilaceae > JAABUE01. Next base: position 246,905 of record CAWBTW010000016.1, read on the forward strand.
AATTGCCCGGATCATTTTCATATCCGGGCGCACCTTGGGAGCATGACCCTCAGGTTGCTTCCAGAATCTGAGTTGTGCGCATGTGAACTTGGTCACAGGTGAGCGTAATAATACCTGAAAGAAAGTATATTGTCCAGTTACAATCGTCACGCTTGAGTTTTACGAGTGTTCATTTATACTATGACGTATATAATATGTAGGCAACATGATAAAAAGGAGAAAAATGTCTGCACACGAACACATCCCAAAATGACGGTGACAAGCCTCCCGGTCCACGCATGAAGCGCTTTTGGCGCGTTGCAGTGCTGGCCAACATCAAAGATGAAAACAAGCCCAAACCCGAGGGCGTCCCACCGGATGCTTTTGCCGATTTCGACCACATCGAAACGGTGCAATCCATTCAAAAAGCGATTGAAACAGACGGCCATGAGACCAAATTCATCATGGCCGATGAAAACCTGCCCTATGCCCTGAAAGAATACCAACCGGACATCTGCTTCAACATCGCCGAGGGATTGGGCGGCGACGCGCGCGAGGCGCAAGTTCCGGCTTTGTTGGAAATGCTGCGCATCCCTTATACCGGTTCGCGCGTGCTGACCAACGCCATCGCCCTCGATAAAACGCTGACAAAGCGCATCTGGCGCGACCGACGCCTGCCCGTCGCTCCCTTTCAGGAATTCTCTACTGGGGAGGAACCGCTGCGCCCGGAATTGAAATTCCCGTTATTCGTCAAACCCGCTCGTGAAGGGACCGGCATGGGCGTGGACATGAAAGCGCGCGTAGAAAATGAAGCCGAGATGCGCGAGCGCGTCCAATACATGATCAACGCCTACAAACAACCTGCCCTGGTGGAAACCTTCCTGCCCGGGCGCGAGTTTACTGTTGGGCAACTGGGGCGTCGGGATGCCAAACTACACAGCCGTCACCCCGAATGGTATGAAGCCGATGGCTTCCATCGCTTACCCATCCTGGAGTTGAAAACAGACAAATCTGCCACCCCCGGCATATACAGTCATGCTGCTAAAGCCCAGCAACTGGGAGAAAAAGGCGCGCCGGAATACATCTGCCCGGCAGATGTGGAACCAGAACTGGCAAAAAAATTGCACCACCTGGCTTTGCGCGGGCATAATCTCATTATTCGCTACAGATGTCTCACGCGTGGACTTTCGCCTGGACAGCGAGGGCAATCCACGCCTGATCGAGATCAATCCCCTGCCTGGCCTGACCCCCGGCTATAGCGACCTGTGTATTCAAGCCGCAGCGGAAGGCATTGCTTACGAAGATTTGATCCTCGAAATCCTGTACCTGGCAGCAGGGAGGTGGGGTTTGTTGGAACCGCGCGAATTGCCACCTGAACATTCCAAAAAAGAAAAAGTGATTTGCAATATTTGTCAATTACAAAGGAAGCAGCCAGCGTAAAGTCGTACTGGCTGTTTCCTTCCGGTTGCAGTTCTCCAAATCCCATAACATTTTGCTACAATACAGCACCTAACCCACCAGGGAGAGCCAATGCCTGAACATAATACGAAGCATAAATGGCGAATAGCTGTACTGGCCAACATCAAGGATGATAACTTCCCCTTTCACCTGACTTACCACCCGACGCCTATGGGGATTTTGATAGTATTGAAACGGTTCGCCTAATTCAAAACGCGATCGAAACAGACGGTCATGAAGCCAAGTTTATCCTCGCCGACAAGAACCTGCCTTATGCTCTGAAAGAATTCAATCCGGATATCTGCTTCAATGATGCCGAGGGGATATGGGGCGACGCACGCGAAGCGCAAACCCCATCATTGTTAGAAATGCTGCGAATCCCCTACACCGGATCACGCTTAATGACAAATGGCATTGCTCTCGATAAAACCCTCACCAAACGCATCTGGCGTGACCAGGGCCTGCCCGTCGCGCCCTTTCAGGAGTTCTCCACCGGAGAGGAATCCCTCGCCCGCGAACTCCAATTCCCGCTTTTCGTCAAACCGGCTCGCGAGGGCAGCGGCATGGGGATAGATAATAATTCGATCGTCATGACCGAAAGCGAACTGCGCGAACGCATCAAATACATCATCACCACCTACAAACAACCCGCCCTGGTTGAGACTTTCCTGCCCGGGAATGAATACACCGTTGGTCAGATCGGTGGCCCACACGCCAAACGTTTCAGCCGTCACCCTGAATGGTACGATGCGGGTGGTTTTCACCAAATGCCTGTTCTGGAACTGGATTCGACTAAATGCAGCAACCCCTGGTATTTACAGCTATGCAGCCAAAGCCGAACTACCCGGCGAGAAAGGGGCTCCCGAATACATCTGCCCAACTGTTATTGAACCTGAATTGGAAAAGGAACTGCTACACATCGGCTTGCAAGCACACATCGCCCTGGGTGCGCAAGATGTTTCGCGCGTAGATATCCGGCTGGACGCAAACGGCAAACCTCGCCTAATGGAAATCAATCCAATACCCGGGTTAACACCCGGCTACAGTGACATTTGTATCCAGGCGCAGCCGAGGGGATCAATCACGAAGAGCTTATTCTAGAAATCTTATATCTTGCAGCGGGTCGGTGGGGGCTGTTGGAATAACGTGATATGAAATAAACAGAAAATAGTTGCACATCGCATGACGTGACCAGCTAATAAAAATACGGTATAATACGCGCCGCCACCCTGAAAGGTGCAACTGGAGAGGTCGCGTAGTCTGGTTTAGCGCGCACGCCTGGAACGCGTGTAACCTGCAAGGGTTCGTGGGTTCAAATCCCTCCCTCTCCGCCAGAAAAAAGCCCCTCACTGAGGGGCTTTTTATATATGTTTGTGTTACTAAAATATTTCTACTGTTCTTCTTCCTGAACAGCGATGCCTGCAAAAACGATCGGCCCTTCAGCAGGGACTTCAGGCGGGCGTCCCAGCGGCATGAACTTCTTTACAAATAAGTTCTCATACAGCAGGGATTCTTCCCAAACACCACCACCAAAAATATCGTTGCCTTTGGCGCCGTCTACGCGGCGGGAGCCCATCAGCATACCTTCGTATGTACTTTGATCCAGTTGCGCTGAAGCGACCGCCATATCCGGCTGGTGACAGGAAGCACAGGCCAGCGAACCCGGATACCACAGATTGGATTCCAGGAACAACGGCTGGACATCGTCCGTGAAATTGGCTTCACAAGAAGTGCCATCCACATCAGTGAAGGTAAATGTCTCTGTATCGGAATAGCCAGCAGAAACCCAGGCACCGATCAAATCCACAGCCGCGATGCGGCAACGTGCAAAGGTGGGGCTGGCTACTGAGAAATCAGGCGCAGGCAAGGTCGCTGCCGCCAACGTCGGAACCGGGGTGCGTGCAGCAACAGGTTGTCCTTGTTGGCAGGTCAGTGTAAAGCCACAGGCCGAGATATACACAATACTGATCCACACCACCAGCAGCAGGACAAAGGCTGTCAGCGCGGTATACATGAATTTGCGAAAATCATCCATTTGATCATCATCCTCCCCTATTGTCGCTGCGCAGCCAGCGTGCGGATATAGTTGACCACATCCCAGCGGTCGCGCACGGTCAGGTTTTCAACCATGGGGGGCATGCGATCGGTCACGCCATTGGTCAGGGTCAGGAACAACGCGCCGTCACTTTTGCTCTGGGTCACGTCCAAGGTCAGGTTGGCAGGTTTGTTTGCCAACAACGCGGATACTGAGCCATTCCCTTCGCCCGTTGCGCCATGGCACATGGCACAATTGAGCGCATACAAGGTTTCGCCACGCGAGATCGAAACTTCATCAGCTGCCACCGGATTTTCCGGCGCGCCCATGTTGGGGATAAAGGCCGGGCCATCCACCGGGACAGAACGCGCCGGAACAGGCAGTGGCTCTTCCTGTGCATCGAAGGAGGGTTGGATTTCCATGAACGTCAACCCATTCGATCTTGATGACATCCATGGAAAACAGGGCCAGCGTACCAAAGAGCGCGACAGCGACCAGGGACAAGACCACAAGTTGTTTGAACAATCTCATAACTGCTGCGCCTCCGCCACCTCAACCTTTTCCGCGCCGAGGGCGGTCATGGCTTTGGTGAATTTATCCTGCTTGCCTTCCGGGCAGTAAAACAGGACAGCGATCTTGCCATCGCTGATCTCGGGCACATATTCCATCGGGCGATAGGATGGGAAACGGCTATCCAGGAATACGCCCACGAAGGTGGAAATCAGCATGCCCAGCATGGTCAACTCGAAGAGCACCACCACCGAGGGCGGGCCGGGAATGATCGGTTGCCCACCGACAGGCACAAAATAGATCAAGGGTGTGAAGATCAAGAATGCACCAATCAGAAAGCCGCCAATGGCGCCGCCCATTGCCAGGCGTGGCACGTTCGTCCACTGGTTGGGGCGACCGAGCATGGCTTCGGTGACCGGCACGCCGGAGATGACGTTCATTTGCTCGTCAGAAAGGCCCAGGCTGCGCAATTTGTCTATTGCATCGGCAGCAGGCTCGAGGTCCGGGAAGACCGCTAAGAGGGATAGATTGTCAGTCATCATCTGCCTCCTATTCCAATTCGCTGACCGTCACAACGGTCTCGCGTCCAAATTTCGTCAAGCTGTGCGCCATCTGGCCTTCTTCCACTTCCCAGACCGGGATCAACGGGATGAGCTTGGACGCCATCATGTAGAGCAGGATGAAGAAGGCCAGCGTGCCGATGCTGAGCGGGATTTCGATGCCGGGCTGATACATCCGCCAGGTGAAGGGCTGGCGGTTGATGGTGAGCGAGATAGGGACAATGATGTAGCGCTCGAGGTACATGCCGAAGTTGATCAGCAGACCAACAACAAAGACGATCCAGGGTGTGGAGCGCCATTTCTTGTTCCATAGCACAAGCCACGGGATGAGCGACATTGACGACCAGCATGGCAAACCACATCCAGCCCATCGGGACCGGCTTCATGGAAGTGCAGCAGTTCGTGCGTCCATTTGTCGCCGCCGTACCATTGCACCATGTAATCGTTGAAGAAGAAGTATGCCCAGGTCATGGAGATGATGAGCATCAGCTTGCCGATGGCATCGAAGTGCTCGGGGCGGATGAAGTATTTCATGTTCTTCATCGTGCCGCGCACGATCGCCAGCACCATGATGACTGCGCCCATGCCGGAGTGCAGCGCGCCGACAACAAAGTACGGGCCAAAGATGGTGGAATTCCAACCGGGGCGGGTGGCCGCGGCGAAGTCCCAGGAAACGATGGTGTGCACCGAGAACATGACCGGGATGATGGCAAAGGCGAAGATGTTCATGGCATTGCGCAGGTGCGTCCATTCGCCTTCGGTGCCACGAAAGCCCAGCGCCAAAATCTTATAGAAATTCTTGCGCCAGCCGGTCGAGCGGTCACGCGCCATGGCCACGTCCGGGATGAGCGGCAGGAACAGGTACATGGTGGAGGCCAGCAGGTAGGTGGTGATAGCCAGCAAGTCCCAGGACAGCGGCGAGTGGAAGTTCGGCCACAGTTGGCGCTGGTTGGGATAGGGCATCAGCCAGTAGGAGAGCCAGACACGGCCCATGTGCATAAAGATGCTGAAACCGGCCTGTATCAGGCCAAAGGTGGTCATCAACTCGGCAGCACGGGTGAACGGGCGTCGGAACTCAGCCTTGAAAACGCGCAGGATGGCCGAGATGAACGTTCCGGCGTGGCTGATACCGATCCAGAAGACGGTATTGACCAGGAAAATACCCCAGTACGCCGGGCGATTGACTCCAGCCACACCCAGACCTTCCGCGATCATGTAGCCCCATGACCAGAACAAACCAACCAGCACGATCACGCCCAGGAGCACTACAACTGCCCAGAATTTCCAGGTGGTGTGTTGCATGGCTTCCATCGCCATGGCGTTCATTTCGCCGCGCGGCTTGGGGTCGAGCATCAGGTGCTGTTCGCGCAGATGCTCTTCGTGGGACATTGTTTCGCATGGGAGTGATCCATGTGTTGTGCAGTTGAAGCCATAGATTAGTCTCCCGTGAAATAAGTCACGCGCGGCTGCGTGCCCAGTTCTTCAAGCAGTTTTACGCCACGCTGCTGTTTGCTGTCAATTGACTGACCTTGCTTTCGGGGTCGTCCAGGCGGCCAAAGACGATCGCGTCCGCCGGGCAGGCCTGGGCGCAGGCGGGTGCGAATTCGCCGTCTTCCACTTCGCGGCCTTCGGCTTTGGCAGCATCTTCCGCGCGATGGATGCGCTGAATGCAGAAAGTGCATTTTTCCATGATGCCGCGGCGGCGGACGGTCACATCCGGGTTGAACTGGTTGTTCAGCGGCTCGGGGCGTTCATAATCACGCCAGTTGAAAACACGCACCTGGTAAGGGCAGTTGTTGGCGCAATAGCGCGTGCCCACACAGCGGTTATAAACTTGCAAGTTCAAATCTTCTGCCGGGCTGTGCACCGAAGCAAACACCGGGCAGACCGGTTCGCAGGGCGCACTGCCGCACTGCTGGCACAGGGTCGGCTGGAAGGGCGTCATCTTGACTTCGGGATACTCGCCTTCCCAGAAGCGCTCGATGCGCATCCATTGCAGGGAGCGGCCATAACCGGCATCTTCTTCGCCGACAAAAGCGATGTTGTTCTCCATCGCGCAGGCTGCCACACAGGCCTGACAGCCCGTGCACAGGTCCTGGTCGATGACCATGCCCCATTTGCCCTCGGCTTCTTCTGCAATGGCGCCTTTCGCGCCCATTTCATTCAAATCTAAAAGGTTTCATCTCTTCTCTCCTAGTGCTCTTCTTCGCCATATACGCCGAGTTTGCTTTCCAGGCGAGACAAGCTCATGTTTCTTACCAGTCTTTTCAATTTCTGACTTTCATGCCCGCAAAAGCCAGGTCACCGGCTTCATTGAATTTTGGACTGACCAGATCGAGCGGATTGGCTCCGCGCCCTTCGGCATAGCGGCCATAAGCGGTATGACCCTGCCCGAAGGGGATCGCGATCATATCCGGACGAATGGCCGGGTACCGATAAACAGAGCACCTCAATCTCCCCGGCATCTGAGATGATTTTGACAACATCATCGTCTTCGATGCCGAGTTCATGCGCGATTTCGGGATTGATCTCCACCCAGGTGTTCCACATGACGGTCGTGGTCGGGTCGGGGACTTCCTGCAGCCAGGGTTTGTTCGCGCCCGCTTCCCCCAAAACTGGGGAAACATAAGGCAGCAGAGTGAATTCGCCTTCGCCCTCGTATTCAGGGCATGTCCACGCTCATGGCTTCGTTCAAGGTGTTGGGCGCAGGCGCGACGAGCGCATCCGCGTTCGTCCACCAGCCGCCAAATTGCTGGAAGTAGGCTGCAAAGGTGTTGATCTCGGGCGCGTTGAAGTTGGCGTCTTTGTTCTCACCAGCGGCAGCAGTTTGTCCTGAATAAAAGCGACTTCGTCCGCGAAGGGCAGCGCGGCAGCCAATTCCACCCGCCGCAGCGGAAGCGGCCAGCAGCACGTCCGCAGTGGAGCGTGTGTTGTAGAACGGCACCACCACCGGCTGCGCGCCCGAAAGCGTGGACTGGCCTGCGCCGGTCACCACGCGCTGGTAGCCCCAGGATTCCAGTCCATGATGGTCAGGGAAGATGTAATCGGACAGCATGGCAGTCTCGTCGGGGAAGGTCGCAAACGAGATGACCAGCGGCACGTTCTTCAGCGCGGCTTCAAAGCCGAGTGACTTTGGGCAATTCAAAGGCGGGATTGACGCCATGCACGAAAAGCACTTTGACTTCGCCCGCGTTCATCTTTTCAATGAAAGCGGCCATTTCTTGCAGATTCGCCGGGCGATGATATTCATCTTGGTTGGGCGCGGCAGGCGAAAGATACACGCCGCCGGGCTGACCGAAGTTGCCAGCCAGCGCATCCAGCGCAAGGACGGCTTCGGCGGTACCCTGTCCGTTGCTCTGGCCGAGCGCCGCGCCGCCGGGAATCGCCAGTGGACGTTCGGCTTTGGCGAACAGTTCTGCCAGGTGAGCCAAGGTCTCTTCAGGGACGCCGGATGCTTCGGCTGCGGCAGCTACGTCCACATTGACAAATGCGCGCGGCAGGGTCGGGAGTGTGGCTTCAGCCACGAGTTGGCCAATCGCGAGCGCAACCAGGCCCTCGGTCCCGGGGCGAAGCGGGATCCATTCGTCCGCTTTGGCAGCCGTCTGTGACATGCGCGGCTCGAAATGCACCAGATGTCCGCGCTTCTCCTGCTTGCGCATCTTGGCAAATCCGCGCGTGTAAGCGACCGGGGAAAGCCAGGTTTCGAGGAAGTTCGCGCCGAAGGAGAAGGTGACATCCGCGTTTGCCAGATCGAAGAAGGGCATGCCTTCCTGACCAAGCATGGTTTCCGCCGCTTTGGACAGCGTGGCGCGCGCTTCGAACATGCCCAACGCCCCATAGCGGACCGGCGCAGGCGCGCCGATGGCGGCGGTCAGTTCGGATGCCAGATCGTAGAGATGATCGGGAGCCATGCCCCATCAGGAAAGCAATTCCAGCAGGATCGGTATCAGCCAGCGCATCGGTAACAACCTGAATAGCTTCGTCCCAATCCATTTGGCTTTTGCTCAGAGTAGACTTGCGATCCTGCTTCACAGGGTCGGTTACGCGGTCAGGATTGTACATGCCATGCAACGTAGCCTGGCCACGCGCGCAGGTCTTGCCCAGGTTGACGGGATTGTGTTTGTTGCCCTCGGCCTTGATGGCGCGTCCCTGATAGGTGCGGACGACCAGTCCGCAGCCCGCCGCACACTCGCGACAGGTGGTGGCAAAATAAGTGCTTTCACCATTGAAGGTGTATTCCGGCATTTGCGTGTACGGCTCGCGCACCACATAGCGCGAAGCCGGGCCGCAGCCGGTCAGCACCGCGCCGGTGGCGGTCGCCGCGCCAGCCAGCTTTAGAAAATCACGCCGGGAAATCTTTTTACTCATGAATAAGTCCTTTCACCCGGTCTAGTAATGACAGGTGCCACAATCGAGCAGCTTTAAGCGCTTCTCGGGATCATCTTCTGATCTTTGCGCGGTGACAATCGAGACACCAGCCCATGTTCAAGACCTGCGGGTTCTCGTAGATCGTCATCTGGCTCAAATCGCCATGACATTCTTCACAGTTCAGCCCAGCCGCAATATGCGGACGATGGTTATAGTGCACAAAATCCGGCACCATCGCCACCGGCACCCACTGGATCGGCTCATTATTTTCAACCGCCGCCACCAACGGTTTCAGCAATTCGCTGGTCTTGGTGATTTCCATCTGCTGATGGCAGCCCCAGCATTTGGCCTGCGTGGGCAAGCCGGCGACCGGTCCGCGCGATGCGCCGGGATGGCAGTACAGGCATTGGATGCCAAATCCCAGATGTGCCGGTCATGCGGAAATTCAATTGGCTGCTCGGGTGAAGTCTGCGTCAGGCTGATACCCCACACAGCCACACTGAGCACGATCAACCCAACGATTAGAAGACCAATCCGTCCAAGCGGCGAGATCAGCCAACTAAATAATTTCTTGATCATGGATACTCCTAAGTTGGTTTAAATACAATACACTGCAACAATAGCAATATTTTTTCATCGTTTCGATGTAGGCAGGCAAGATTGGATGGTTCACATTTCCAAAACAATACTCGTCCCGATGACCATCAAGACGAGTAAAAGATTGTAACTGAAAGAAGGTACTTCACATAACTCTCCTCAAAGCGCAGCAGGTTAGCCCCACCGTAACATAAAAATTATAACGCAAAACCAGTTGAAAGTACATATAATTGGTAAAAATTGCCCAAATGGCGGGCATGTTGCCCCAAATTCCGTGTGTTGCGGCAAATAAAAATGAAATCGGCTTGGTACACGGAATGCGGGATGTTATACTTGGTAACCAGCCAAGCAACTATGAAAACAAAATCAAAAAATATCCGCATCGCATTCTGGGTTATGCTGGGGCTGGCCATCTCATTCACAAGCCTGGCGCTCAATCGCCCTTTACCAATGGCCCAGGAAGCGACTGCCACCCCTACCCTACAAACAGACACGATTGTCGCTGCAGCGGAAGTGGTTGAAGATGTAGGCTCAACGGATGGGATCATGCTGATGGCTGTGGTGATCGTCTTGATCGTGATTATCCCTATCTTGCTCAGACGGCAAGCCTGGTCAAATGGAAAACGGAAATGAACAGGACAGCCCCTCCAAATTGGAGGGGCTGATGTCTTATAAACCGCATCAAACCGCGTTCAGGCCTGCTTCCGTTATGTCGTCCAATTATTGGCCTTTTCGATCCGCTCCCCCAACGGCGGATGCGAGTAGAACAGGAACACCACCCACTTCTCCGGGTCCACTTCGCCCAGATTCTGATTTGCCAACCGTGTAAATGCAGATGCAAAGGCTTCTATCTTTGCCGGTAGACTGCAAAGCATAATCATCGGCCATGTTCTCACGCCAGCGGGAGATGGCATTCTCCAGCGGCATGGTGACCAGTCCATATGCGCCGAGGATCAGTCCCAAGGCAGGCAAGGCCGCTACATCCGCAGGGCCAGCAAAGCCAAAGAAACCAATTGCCCAATTCAACACCAACGAAGCCAGATACAAGCCAAGCGTTGTGGTAAGTGTTCCAAAAGCAATCAAAAACGGAATATCTTTGTGGACATGATGCCCCAACTCGTGTGCCAGCACGGTTTCGATTTCGTCTGGCGTGAACTCGTCGATGAGCGTATCACCCAACACAATGCGACGCGTGTTGCCGATGCCCGTCAGCGCAGCGTTGGCAGATTTTGTCCGCCGGGACATGTCAAACTTGAACACGCCGCGTACTTTGGTATTGGCCTTCTCCGCCAACTTGAGCAGACGCTCGGCCAGGTCAGCATGCTCGTCATCTAACGGGACGAATTTGTTGAAAATCGGCATGATGAGAATCGGCGCCAGGTTCGACAGCAAAACACTGAAGACCAGCATCCCGCCCGCCGCCCACAGCCACCATAGATCGCCGGTGACGCGCAGGGCGAGATAAAGCAATTCGAGCAGGAGCAGGCCGAGGGGCGCTCCGATCGCGAGGCCTTTGATCTGGTCAATGATCCAGTCTTTGAGCGTCTGATTGGACTGGTCAAAGCGATGCGGCAGGACAAATCCGCTGTAATAATCGAGCGGGAGCGTAACAAGAGCGTAGATGCCACCAAAAACGGCAGCAAATCCTGCAACCAGGAACCAGGGATTTGGGGATATGCTCGCCAGCCATGCGCGCAGGCCGATAGCCCAGCCAGCAAAGAGCCAGGCCAGGGCATAGACGGCGCTGAGGGTGTGTGCTCACCAGCCACAGGCGGCGACGGATGCGGGCGTATTGTTTGGCTTGTTCTTGTCGTTCGGGATCGAGAGTTGTCATGCTTTTTTCTCTTTCAAATCTTTCTTTCTCAGGGATGTAACGCTTTCACCAGCAATGCCCCAATTATCGGTTTCGACTTCATCGATCACGACCACAGTGGTCGCCGGGTTCTTTCCCAGTGTTTCAGCCAGTAGACGGGTCACTTCGCGAATAAGGGTGGCTTTTTGTTCGGCGGTTGCGCCTTCGCGCGTTATTTTGATATTGACATAAGGCATAAATTCTCCTATTTAGGACACTGAGTAAAATGATCAGCGAAAATCAGCGTTTGCACCTGCCCTAGCGGGCGGCGCGAGGGTCTGCGTCCAGCGAATCGATCTGCTCCGCTGCCAGGTGCGCCAAAATCATCTCGACCGGACATCACCTGCCCGTAAGATTTGAGCGCGGCTAAAAAGGCCTTATGGACATGCTCCGCCGGGATGGTTGTATCGCCATAGGTCAGGGCACGCGTGGCACAGGCATCTTCAGCAACCATGACTTTGAATCCCAGGTCGGCGGCAGCACGGGCAGTGGCATCCACGCACATGTGGGTCATCATGCCGGTGATGATGACGCGTTCGATCTCCCATTCTTTCAGCAATTCCAGCAAATTCGTTTCGCGGAAGGAATTGGGGTAATGCTTCTGCACCAGCGGCTCGCCTTCATAATGAGCGGTGATGTCATTGATATCGGTGCCGCGATCTCCAGAGATGAAAAAGGTCGCATCCGGGCTGAGGGACACATGCTGGATGTGTACGGTCGGCATGCTATGGTCTCGGAAGCACTGCAATAGTTCATTGGCTTTTTTCGCCGCTTCGATCGGACCTTCCAACTCCATCTTGCCACCGGGAAAATAGTCGTTTTGAATATCGATGAGCAGCAGGGCTGTTTTCATATCTCTCTCTTTACTTTCTGCCAAAATCAGCCGGGATTTCGCCCCAGGCTTTGGTATCCCATTTCAAGATTTTGAAAGCCGGATAGGTTTTCAACGCTTCTTCCGCGCGCCCAATAAAATCGAATAGCAGCTTGTTGGATGGCAAACGTTCCAATTTTGTGTTGCATTTCCCCGCTTTGATCCAGCTCATTGCGCTGGCCGAATCGGAGTAGATCGGCATATCCAGCTTTTTGGTGATCAACCAGTCCATCGCAAGGATGATCGCCAGAAACTCACCAACATTATTTGTGCCATCAGGAAAAGGCCCGGCATGGAAAATCTGCTCGCCGGTTTCGGTCAATACCCCTTGATATTCAAGCGGACCCGGCGAGCCGGAGCAGGCCGCATCCACACAGATAGATGGGAGGATGGGTTTTATCGGCGCGAACAGCCATTGCTGGGATGAACCGGGCTTGCCTTCATAATCTTCGTATACACCGCTAAAAGCTGCTTCTGCCATCTCCCGATTTGGGAAAGACTTGTATTCCGCGCCCGCAAAGCCCTTCACCTGCGCTTCGCACTCCGCCCAGGATGTGTAGATACCAGGTTTTCGTCCCTTCCAGACAACGTAGTATTTTTGTTTAGGCATAGAAGCTATTGTAACCCCACATTCCATTCGAAAAGAAAGTGCAGAAGGTGGGGTAACCGTTGTTAGATCTCATCATGGGAGGCGAATTACACTCAAAAACGCCTAACAAATTTGTTTACCTGCTGATAACTGCCTGTTAAGTCATTTAGACCACTTGGGTGATATTATGTAAGTGTGTACTAGGAGTTACAAATATGAACATTTTTCTCTCAATTACAACCTTTGCCCTGCTAGCCGTTTTCAGCGTGGACGTCATGCAGAAGCGTCGTGAGTTTTTGAAGCAACAACAAAGCACAAAATAGCAAATAACTTCTAAGACATTTCTCCTCCTTTGACAGCCTCCCTAAGAGGCGCTTCCCGCCGACAGCCATCGGCGGGTTGTTTTTAACTCACTGGTGGCTGTTTTAATCTTAAGCTTTTTCTTCATGATAAACTTTGGGAATGTCCTCCTCCCATCCCATACACCTAGTAACATTCTAGAGCAAAAACGCATGAAGATCCGCTCTATTACCTATTTCTTCAACCCCGGCTGGCCGCCGGATGAAACGAAAGTGCAATACGGCTGGCACATTTCTCGCCGAGGCAAAACTGGCATATGAAAATGTTGGCTATGAAGTCCAGACCACGCGGCTGGCGACCATCCCGTTTTCATACTTGCTGGGCAATCGCATCAAAGAAGCGCCGTATTTTGCCAAAGCGATGGAAACGCTGCTAACGCCGCATCAATGTGGATTATGCCGCCCTCGGCCCGGCTTTCCCGGATGTGCCGGGTAGTTACGAGATCATCCCCGAAGCCATCGCCCACACAGAAAACATCTTTTTCTCAGGCATGATGGCCGATAGTCACAATGGGGTTTCGCTGGAGGCCGTCCGCGCCTGTGCGAAAGTAATTGCTAAGTGTGCGCCACTCACACCAGACGGCTTCGCAAACCTGCGTTTTGCTGCGCTTGCCAATGTCCTGCCCGGGTCGCCGTTCTTCCCGGCTGCCTATTATCGGGGAGAAAATCCAGCCTTTGCGATTGCCACCGAAGCCGCGGACCTGGCCGATAGAGGCCTTTACCGAGGCCAAATCTTTGAAGACGGTCGAAAGCGCTGATCAATGCGATCGAAGTACACAGCAATTTTATGGTTTCTATAGCGGAAAAACTTTCTCGTCAGTTCAAAACTGAGTTCGGTGGGATAGACTTTTCCCTGGCCCCCTTCCCTACGGATGAACAGTCACTGGGCGGAGCCGTCGAAGCGATGGGCATCCCAAAGATCGGACTGCACGGCTCGCTGGCTGCCGCATCTATCCTGACCGAAGCTGTTGACCGCGCCAACTTCCCGCATACTGGCTTTAGCGGATTCATGCAGCCTGTGCTGGAAGATTCGGTACTGGCCAAACGCGCCGCCGAAGGCACACTGACCATCAAAGACTTGTTGCTCTACTCAGCCGTGTGCGGGGCAGGCCTGGACACAGTCCCCCTCCCCGGCGATGTGACCGCAGACCAAATCGCTCCGCTGCTATTGGATTTGTCCGCGTTGGCGCTGCGCCTCGATAAACCCCTGACCGCGCGCCTGATGCCGATCCCCGGCAAAAAAGCTGGCGACCCGACCGATTTCGATTTCGAATTCTTTGCCAACAGCAAAGTGATGGAACTGGAAGCAGAAAAACTAGGGGGCGTTTTTTCAGGAGATGAAGTTTTCAAACTCCAACCTCATGAGAGTAAACGGTAGCCTTAGAAAAGAGCAATCAGGTGTTGTAAAACAGGTATTACAAGTATCAACAAAAGGTTTGTCACCAGCCAGTTCGCGTTGGCAAGATCAACATCCAGGTTATAGATTGTGGGTGGAACCATAGCAATGAAACCAACAGGCATACTGGACAAGATCATCACAACTTTCAATGGCAAACCTTGATCGATCTCCCCAAAACCGACCAGGTACGCCAGGGTAGTCGCTGTGGCTGGGACGATCACGAACTTGATCAACGCAATGAGCATACCCTCTTTGATATATTTTCCAATCCGCCCAAAGTGCATTGCCATTCCGATCGAAGTCATCAACAAGATGGTTGCAGTCGGGACAAAAATCGCGTTGACCGTCCCATAGAAGTTCGGCCGCTCAAGCCCGGAGAGATTCAACGCAAAGCCTGCAAAAATGCTTCCAAGCGTAACCAGCATGAAGGGGTCGAGAAGCACTTTCTTCATCCGCTCGGTGAAGCTTTCGGTTTCGGCTACATCCAAACTATATGATTTTGCAATAGGGAACCCAATTCCATAGTAACTGAAAAGTTCAAACAATTTGTAAAAGGGCATCAATGCAAAGCCAGCTTCCCCCAAAAAGATAAAACAGAGCAGCCCGCCAATCGATCCAATATTGGTGAATCCTCCTGCAACGATATAAGCTCCGGTTTGTTTTCTTGACATTTTTTGCATCTTTGCAAACCAAAAAGCCAAGAAACCGCCTAACATCAAAACCGCGATGCCAATAAAAGGCAGCGCAATAAATTTCAATTCATTCAGATTGACAATCCAAATCGCCCCCACGAAAGCGACAGGGTTAAAAAATAAAAGCGCGATTTTCTGCAATGCTTTTCTAACTGTCTCAATATCATAAGGCAGTGTGATAATTTTTTTGTTAATCAGGATTTGAATAACATAGCCGAGCGCTAGTCCGAAGAAAATGATCCCCAGCGAGAAAACGAATTTTTCCATGAAATTACCTTGATGTAGTTGTATTGTTTTATCTCTCGCCCGCTATTTTATCCAAAGAGTGGAACGATTTCCAGTTCCTGCGATTATCAGGCGATTCAACACAATTATTCGCTTTCAACTCTCCAGTACGCTTCACCTCCATCTTCCTTATCCAACAAGCCGAATCCGATCAATTTGCCCTGCAAGGTATCAGCATCATCATGATAACGGGACAACACTTCATTGACCTGTTTCTCGCTGTAGAGCACATTCGGTTCAAAGGCTTTGACTACATAGCGCAAAACCGCTTCCAGTTTCTTCCGCTGGGATGGGATGGCTTTCAGGCGTCCATCAGGCAGGGAGAATTCTTCAACCACCTGACGGTCATAGCCATCCAGGTCCACATCTTCGACAACGGCAGCTAAATCTTCTTGTGAAAACATCAGGCGCGTTTTCTGCAGGGTTTCTTCTTCCAATTGATATATATTGTAGTAGCTATCTGCTTTGGCACTGACAAGACCGACTTCGGCCAATTTTGACAGATGGTGCGAGATAGTCGAGGGGCGCAAATGCAGAATCGCTGCCAGTTGTTCGACCGAGTAGGGCTGCTGAGCCAGCAACCCTACGATTTTCAGTCGGTTGGCATCTGCCAGGGCTTTGAAAAAGGCAACCAGTTCATCGCTCATTTTGGTTCTCCTTCTTCGCCCTGAGCGGAGCGAAGCGTAGTCGAAGGGCGCCAATATCGGGAGCCATCGCGTTCACGATCCAACAGGCCAGCATCCACCAGGTCGCGGCGTAGGCCAGACACATCCACGTTGAAGCGGCGGATGATAGTGTTGACTTCTTTTTCGGTGTAATTCACGCCCGGGGTGAAAGCCTGGATCAGGTAATTAAGGATCACCTTGAGCTTACTCGGTTGAGGCGGTAGTTTCTTGATCGTGCCATCCGGGTTCAAGCAGGACACCAACACTTTGCGCGTTTTTTCATCCAACTCTGGCGAAGGAACATATACTGGCTTTTCTTCACGCAAGTGGTCGCGAGCTAATCCTTCAACCTTGTCTGTATTCAATTCATACAGATTATCTTTCAGGCTGATCACGCCGACTTTCTCCAGAAAAGACAGGTGGTCAACCACATCCCGTAAGGGCATGTTCAAGCGGCCAGCAATTTCTGATTTGTTGGCTCGTCGTCTGGCGAGCACACCGATGATCCGTAACCGGTCGGCGTCTGCCATGGCTTTGACAAAATCCAGTAGTTCATGCGAATCGTTCATATTTCACTTCCGTAGAATTAATTCGATATATATCGAATTAGATTTTAGCGGAATTCTGCATTTTGTCAAGGGAAAATTCCAAAAACGGTAGCAAGCATATTGCCCGGAGAGATGCGTAAGTCCATCGGTTATAATCCGCACGTACTACAATCCCCTATCAGTTTGGGCACAGGAGGTGTGTTTCATGGATCTTCCGAAACATGCGTTTTTTGAAGGAAAAATCGTCCCGTTTGAAGAGGCGAAAATCAGCGTTGCCACGCATGCATTGCACTATGGCACGGGTGTGTTTGGGGGCATCCGCGGATATTGGAACGATGAGAAGAAAAAACTTTATATTTTTCGTCCTTATGACCACTACCGACGTTTGCTAAATTCTGGGCGCATGATGAACATGCACATCCCATATGATGAAGAGAGTTCTGATCCAATTGACGCTGGACCTGATCCGCACAGAGGGCTGGCAGACAGACATTTATATCCGTCCGTTCATTTACAAAGCAGACCTGGGAATCGGCGTGCGCCTGCATGATTTGAAGGATGAGCTTACGATCTTTTCTATGCCATTCAAAATGTATGTTAAGAATGATACCAATGCGCATGTGACGGTTTCATCATGGCGTCGGATCGATGACAATATGATTCCCGCACGCGGCAAGGTCAGCGGGGCATACGCTAACTCCGCACTGATCAAGACAGATGCTGCGCGTGCTGGCTTCGATGAAGCGCTGGTGCTAAATCAAAATGGTCATATTTCTGAGGGCAGCGCTATGAACATCTTCATGGTGCGTGATGGAGAAGTCATCACCCCGCCCGTGACAGACAACATTCTGGAAGGCATCACACGCAGAACAGTGATGGAATTAGCGCAAAAAGAACTTGGATTGTCAATTGTAGAACGCTCAATTGATCGCACGGAGCTTTACATTTGTGACGAGTTGTTCATGACCGGTTCTGCTGCACAAGTTGTAGCGATAACAAAAGTAGACCATCGCGAGGTTGGTAAGGGCAAAATGGGGCCGGTTGCAGGAAAACTTAGAGAGCTATTCGATGGCGTGGTGCGCGGAAAGAATCCCAAGTACGTCCATTGGAATGTGGAAATGTAACCGGAGATAAACGGAGAAGCCCGTGCAATTCTTGCACGGGCTTTTTTTGTGGACTTCGGGGTCTGTGTGGAAAAAAATTAGCGATTTTTCTTGAAACGCACCAACACCAGATTTTCCTTGCAATCGCTGGAAGTATCAATATAAATCTTATCCGAAAGCGGCAGACCGGCCTGGTCGAGCAATTGCACATACAACTTGTCACGAGAATTAATTCGGAGTATCACCAAGCACAAACTCAAAGCCAGATTTACCATATTCCGGGTTGATACCGCTGACGTTTGTCAATTCAACTGTCTTGCCATCATAAGTTCCTGCCAGACGGACCACAATGCCAACAATCGAGCTGCCATTCTGATCATCTACTGTCCCGCCTACGCCCTGCCAATCACAGCCCAGGGGTTGCAGGTGTGGAATGATCACGCTCTCTATAGCATTAACTGATGAGGCCGAAAACGGCGCCTTTGGTGTGCGGGTTGCAGTTGGTTCTTTTGTGGGTTTTGGCGTTTCGGTGGCCGGAACAAAATTAGCCGGCGTTGTGGTTGCCGGAGGAGTGATAGATGGTAACAACGTAGCTGTCGGAGAGATATACACCGTCGGTGTTGGCGTCCAGGTAGGTTCCATCTGCAAAGGTGTGATTGTCGCCGTGGGAACTAGCAACTCTGATGGTTTTAAAGGATTCAAATCAGAACCAGGATCGATAAAAATCATTACGAAATAAACGCCCAGGCAAATTGTGATCAGTAACACCACGATCGTAAGAATATCCCACACCCCAAACTCGGGCATAGATAAAGATCTTCGTGAGGATTTTGGTTCAGGTTCATCAAAGTTAAATTCGCTCATGGACGTCTCCGTACAAGTTTCCGCTCAGGGAGCAAGCACAATATCACTTTCAGCGCGTTTCTGTGCCAGCCAATCACTCAAAGCTTTTTCCTTCATTATCAGATAGGCATCCGGCGAAAGCAAGTGTTGCGGATCGCGCTCCACCACCAGAAGGATATGATAACCGACACCGCTCTCGATCACGTCGCTATATTGCCCGGGCTCCAGGCCAAAAGCAGCCTCTTCTAATTCCGGCTCAAGCAGGTATCCGCGTGGGAACCAACCCAGTTCGCCGCCCGTATTCGGATCGTATAGCACGGCCAGGTCTGTAAACTTGGCCCCGGCGCTCAACTGGTCGGCTACTTTGCGTGCCGCATCTTCATTATAGAGCAGAATTTGCTGCGCGTGTACCTGCTCCGCGGTACCAGGCACAGCCGCAATGATTTTGTCACGCATCCAGGCAGCTTCGGCAGCGCGTTTTAGTGCAGACTGAAACGATTCATTTGTGTAGCCATGCTCGGACTGCCATGCTGCGAGCGCATCCGCGCCCCCTACATCAGATGCCAGCGCATCCATTCTGGACCCTAAATCTGCATCCGTTATTTCAAACCCTTCGGCACGGGCAGCCTGTGCCAGCAAAACCTGCGCGATCAGGTCATCCAATACAACCTGGGCCGCCTCGTCTGTCGAAACATCGTTTCCTAAAGCCTGTTGCGCAGCGCGATAACGTTCCACTTCGGCCAGGAACTCTTCCTCCGTGAGCCACTCGTTATTGACCGTAGCAGCCAGCGGCGGAGGGGTAGGGGTTGGCGGCAAGGGCGTTTCGGACGGGACTGCCAGGGTCGGTGTAACAGGTGTCCCGGGGGTTGATCCGCAGGCAGAAAGGCCGAGGCCCAGGATCAATGTCAATTGGAACAGAATGTAGCGTTGGTGGGGAAACATCGCGTCGATTATACCAATTAAAAATTGTAGGGGCAGGTCTGAGACCTGCCCCTACTACAAAAACATGTTTTTTATAGGTTGTTTTAGTAACCCATGCCGCCCATGCCGCCCGGAGGCATAGCAGGACCAGCTGATTTTTCTTCCGGCATGTCAGTGATGAGCACGTCGGTGGTCAAGATCATGGCTGCAATCGAGGCAGCATTTTCGAGGGCGCCGCGGACGACTTTCACTGGGTCGATCACGCCAGCTTTGATCATGTCAGTGTATTCAGCAGTCAACACATTGAAGCCAATGTTTGTGTTTTCTTTCTCGGCAGCCGTGCGGCGGACGGTATCGATGATAACCGAGCCATCCTCGCCTGCATTGCTAGCCAGCTTGCGAATGGGGGCTTCAAGAGCCTTACGAACGATGTTGATACCAACCTTGGTCTCTTCATCCTTTGTCTTGAGCTTATCCAGGGCAGCACCGGCATTGATGAGGGAAATTTCACCACCGGGAACGATACCTTCTTCCACAGCGGCGCGCGCAGCGGAGAGTGCATCTTCAACACGGTGCTTCTTTTCTTTCAATTCGGTCTCGGTGGCAGCGCCAACACGGATGATGGCAACGCCGCCAGAGAGCTTGGCCAGGCGTTCCTGCAGCTTCTCGCGATCGTAGTCGCTGGTGCTTCTGTCGATCTCAGTGCGGATTTCTTTGATGCGGCCGGTAATTGCGCTCTTTTCGCCTTTACCACCGATAACGGTTGTGTTCTCTTTGTCAGAGACAACTTTTTCTGCGCGACCGAGGTCTTCAACAGTAGTGGATTCCAGTTTGCCGCCGGTTTCTTCAGCGATAACGGTACCACCGGTCAGGATAGCAATATCCTGCAGCATAGCCTTGCGGCGGTCGCCAAAGCCAGGGGCCTTGACAGCCAGCACGTTCAGCATACCGCGCAGTTTGTTGAGCACGAGGGTAGCCAGAGCTTCGCCGTCAATATCTTCAGCGATAATGACCAGTTCGCGTTTGCCAAGCTGGACAAGTTTCTCAAGCAAGGGGACGATATCCTGCGCAGCGGAGATTTTCTTCTCATAAATCAGCACATAGGCATCTTCAATGGAGGCTTCCATCTGTTCGGTATCGGTGATGAAGTAAGGCGAAAGGTAACCGCGATCGAACTGCATACCTTCCACGTACTCAGTCTCGAACTGCATGGATTTGGATTCTTCAACGGTGATGACACCGTCTTTGCCGACTTTGTCCATCACGTCAGCGATCAAGCTGCCGATCTCAGCGTCGGCGGCAGAGTTGGTTGCAACAGAGCCAATCTCTTCTTTGGTATCAATCTTGACGGCCATTTTACGCAGTTCACCAACAACGATTTCGGTAGCCTGTTCGATACCACGTTTGAGCAGCATCGGGTTGTAACCAGCCTCGAGCGCTTTCAAGCCTTCATTAACGATTGCGTGCGCCAGGATGGTTGAAGTTGTAGTACCATCACCAGCAATATCATTGGTCTTGGACGCAGCTTCTTTTAGTAACTGAGCGCCCATATTCTCAAACGGGTCTTCCAATTCAATTTCCTTGGCAACCGAGACCCCATCATGGGTGATGGTCGGCGAACCAAATTTACGATCTATTGCAACGTTGCGGCCTTTGGGACCCAGTGTCGCTGAAACAGCCTCAGCAACAACATTGATACCGTTCTTAAGTTTACGACGTGCGTCTTCGGAGAAGACGAGTTGTTTAGCAGCCATAGCTTATTCCTCCAACTAAATCAGATTATTCGACGATCGCGAGCAGGTCGCTCTCGCGCAGGATGAGCAATTTCTTGCCATCGGTTTTGAATTCGGTGCCGCCATACTTGGCGTACAAAACCTTGTCGCCAACTTTTACATCCATAGGGATGTAATCACCGTCTTCATCGCGGCCACCTGGGCCAGCCGCCAGAACAACACCCTGCTGGGGTTTTTCCTTGGCAGTCTCGGGCAGCACTATTCCGCCAGCTGTTACTTCTTCCTGTTCAATGGGTTCAACCACAACGCGGTCGCCCAAAGGTTTGAGGGAAAGTGTCATTTGATCCTCCTGAAAAATAGTTTATTTAAGAGCATTCATGTTTTAGCACTCTGACACATAGAGTGCTAAAACGCGACCGAATAATACTGTTCTTTATGGCACAAGTCAAGAGGGGGTTATAAACTTTAACAAATTTCTGACAATCTACGGTGATGGCGTAACAGTCATATCAAGCATCGCTTCTGGAGTTACAACAGGTTCCGAAGATGCGGCACTTCCAAGCGATGCGCAAATCGCCTCACCTGCAGAGATGATACCAGCAATATCCGGGTCGCTGCCATACGCAAGCTTGACCTCTCCTAACACGTCCATTGCCTCCGGACATTTATTATCCTGCGGGCGGCTTAAGGCAGCCAGCACTGATCCATAAGTGTAATAATAAACAACAGTGTTTGGAGAAAGCGCCAATCCAGTCACCTGCGCCGGTGTATCGTTAGGACCACATCCCCCACGACCATCGCAAGATTCCTCCGCCGTACAGCCATAAATAGCGCACTTCAAGGCCGGGATAGAGCCCTCATAGTTGCGAGATTTGAAGTAGATGATTCCCAGTTGTCCATAAACATCGGCGTTATCCGGTTGGAACTCCAGTGCTTTTTGCACATTGCGTGCCGCAATAAAAAACTCACCCATCTGCGAATAGGTCTTGGAGATAGATAAATATGGGATGGGATCTTCCACCCCCAACTGCTCATTGATACTGGCTGCCTGTGCAAAATATTCCAAAGACCGCTCATACAACGAGGTTGCTGTTTCCGGGTTTTGACTTCCAAAAGCCAGACGCCGATAATTGGCTCCGGCACGCAAATGCAGAAACGTCAGGTTGGGCGCGATCGAGATAGCAAGATCATATTCCTGAATGGCCTGGTTATATTGCCCAAACGATTCGAGCACATAGGCGTAAACGCGATGCACATCCATCAGTGATGGGTCGCGTTCCAGCGCTTGCAGGATATTTATCTCAGCTTGCGACCACTTTTGCTGATCAACCAGAATCTCAGCATAGAAGACCAACGCCAGGGTGTTGGTGCTATCCAACAACAGGGCGCGATTGGCCTCCTGCTCCGCCTGGAGCAGGTAACGCTGCACTTGCTCTTCATCTACTAATGTGGGGTTGGCATTCCAGTCCAGCGCGAAGGCATAAATAGCATGTGCGAAGCTATCATCCGGCGCAAGCTCAATTGCTTTTTGAGCTGAATTCAAGCGCTTCTTGCAAACGTTCTCGTTGGGCATCGTCAGTGGTCAGCAGCGCGGAAGAATAAGTCTGAATGCGCGCCAGCTTGGCCCATACTTCCGCGTTGTTCGGATCAACACGGACGGCTTCCTGGTAAGCCACAATGGCCGCGTCCATATCCCCGGCTATGAATTGCGAGTCACCTTCCAGCGCATAGGAATCGGATGTCCGCGTGGGCGTTGGGGTAGGCAGGAACAGCGGTTTGACATCGCCCTGATCCACCTGCCGAATTAGCCAGACACCTCCCAGGATCATGACGATCAGAAAGAATAAACGATAGATATTCGGTTTCTGTTTACGGTGGAACAGGTTCCGGCGTGGATAAAGGTTCATGATTCGGGAGTTGGGGGTATGGCATCAGGCACAAGCGTCTCTGTCGGCAACGGGAGCAGTTCAGGGGTCGGGGTGGCTGCGAGGTTCTGCTGGCAGATAATGACCACTTCTTCAGCGTTCGCCACGGCGATCTCATCCGTTGGGACACGTGCCTGGATCTGCTGGGCTACCTGCAAGGCTTCGCCGCAACGGTTCAGGCGGGCCAGCACCAGTCCGTATGTAAAATAATATTCGGCAATGCGTGTATCGTTGACCAATCCAATCGGCTCAATGGGTTGATTATCTTCAGTGGCGCCGCCAGCCACAACGAGTTTTAGTTGTTCGACAGCCTCAGGCCACTGAAAGTTGCGATAATACATAACACCCAGATTGCCACGCAAGTTGGCATCTCCGGGATTATCGTTGACAGCCGTTTCAGCGTACTGGGTCGCCTTGGCATATTCACCTACTGTCGCATACGTGCGGGAAATGTACAGGTCTGGGGTTGGATCTCCGGGGTTGAGTGCATTCGCGCGCGTGAATTCTTCAACGGCTTTATCATAAACGCCCAGCACACGATAATTGCGGCCTAACGATAAGTGTAAATCAGCAATATTGGGATTTATGTTAATCGCTTCCTCGTATTCACGGATGGCTTCCTCATAATTCCCTGTGGCCTCCAGAATATAGCCACGCGCTCGATGGCTTTCAAGAGAGTTGGGGGCCAAATTAAGAGCCACGCGGGACTCTTCGGCTGCCAGGTCCAGGCCTTCAAATGTGCCTGACCCGCTTAGATATAAATCGATCAGTACTTCTACATATATGGCATGCGCCATGGCATTGTTCGGGTCGAGTTCCAGGGCACGCTTGATCGCGGCTTCCGCGGCGAGATAATCGCCTTGAAAATCCAATGCCCAGGCGCGCATGACGTGCGCCATCGAGTTATTCGGGTTCAACAGCAAGGCATCTTCGGCGCTTTCTTGTGCATCCACATATTGCCCGGCATAGATCTGCACCCGCGCACGTGATATGAAAAGAGTAGGGTCATCCGGGCTTTGTTGAATGGCTCCAGTATATGTTTCAATCGACTGTAAGAGTTTTCCTTCCTGGAAAAGTGTATCTGCCTCCACAGCGTAAGACTCCGGATCACGCGTGGGCGTAGCCGTCGGCACGAATGGTTGCGGCACAGAGGGAATAATGACTCGATCCAGGTAAATACCTGCCGCAATCAAAAGCAACAGAATCGTAATCCGGAACCAATTGGGCCGCTTGCGGCGGCGGTTCATACTCCACTTACTGCCTTTCAAATACATATCGTCATCTTACCATCGCGTATACGGGCACGCAAGACGCGCATTAAGCAACTCTAATCCGTTTCTTATGCTAGAATCAGAACATGCAGTTCGAGGTTTTCACCTTACTCCCCGAAGTTTTCCCCTCTTATCTAGAAAGCAGCATTATCAAACGCGCTCGTCAAAACGGGCTTCTGACGGTTAACGTACACAACATCCGTGACTACACCCATGACAAACATCACATGACGGATGACACGCCTTACGGCGGCGGCGGCGGGATGGTCATGAAACCGGAGCCGGTTTTCGAAGCGGTTGAAACCATTTTAGGACTGGACCCGCATCAATCTCCGCCCAAGCCTGCCTGCCCCATCATTCTGCTCACTCCGCAGGGACGGGTTTTCTCCCAATCCGTAGCCGGCGAATTATCCCGTCACGAGAAAATCGCCCTGATCTGTGGCCGTTACGAAGGGATAGATGAACGTATCCGCGAAAACCTGGTGACGGACGAAATATCTATCGGCGACTACGTGCTGACAGGCGGTGAACTGCCCGCCCTGATTCTGATCGATGCGGTTTCCCGCCTGATCCCCGGCGTGTTGGGCGACCCTGATGGGGCTATGGACGATTCGCATGCAACAGGTTTATTGGAGTATCCGCATTACACCCGTCCGCCGGAATTTCGCGGCTGGGGGGTGCCGGAAGATATTGCTCTCCGGCGACCATGGGAAAGTAGATCAATGGCGCAGGGAGCAATCATTGTTGAGAACGTTGGCAAGAAGGCCAGATTTACTGGAAAAGGCCGAGTTGACTGAGAAAGAGCGCGAGTTCCTGGAAGGGTACAACAATCGAGTTGCAAAGGGAGATGCGGAATGAAATTCAACTACGGCAAGATCTTCTTACTCGGGTTCGGCTTCTTTGGCACCAGTGTGATCTGGAGTGTGTACAACGCATTTGTCCCTATTTTTCTGGCCAATAAATTCGGGTTGTCCGCCGGGCTGATCGGTTTCTTCATGACACTGGACAATATCGCCGCATTGTTCATTCAGCCGCCCGTTGGCGCCTGGTCTGACCGATTGCGCACCCCGATTGGGCGGCGTATGCCGTTCATTTTGGTCGGCGCACCGATTTCAGCATTGGCGTTCGGGCTTATCCCCGTAGCAGCCGTACTGCCTTTATTCGTGGCTGGCACCAGCACATTGTTGCTCAGCATGGCACTCTGGCGCACACCTGTTGTGGCCCTGATGCCGGATGTAATTCCCTCCCGTTTCCGTTCGCAGGCGAATGGCATTATCAACTTCATGGGCGGTATCGGCGCGATCATCGCTTTTTTGGTAGGTGGTTCGTTATACAAGTCCAACCCGGCTTTTCCCTTCTGGATGGGTTCCGCATTGGTCATTGTAGCTGCTTTGTTTGTTTTAATCTTTGTAAAAGAACCAAAGTGTTTATGAAGAGTGTAAAGAAGAACCTAGTGATTTAGCAGGATTTTGCTGGATTTATGCGAAAGAACTAAGTTGTTAATTATGCTTTCCATTTTCACAAAACACGATTCAAAAAGCTTTTTTCCCAAAAAAAAATGTAAACAACTATCTTCATTTATAATTTCCTTTATTGAAATAAGTAATGGTTAGTTTGGCTCTATTACTCCGCGAACCTATTCATGACAAGGATAAGAGTGCTATCTTCGACTTGTTGGTTAGCGATCTTTTGTTGGTTCGTAGGCTATAACGCGATTGAAGCCTTCTTCACGCTATATGCTGTCAATCAATTGGGTTTGGACGCATCAGACGGCGCAGGTTTGCTCGGTCATCTCTCGCTGTTCTTCGTACTGTTTGCGCTGGTATCCGGCTTCATTGGAGGAAAAGCTGGCCGCCGAGTGACCATTTCCGCTGGCATTATTCTGTTAGCAGTTCTAATCGGCATTATGTTCGTTCTACCGCCGGATGTGCTGGCCGCTCCGTTGGCCAAGTTGCCAGTGCTTGGCACGGTTCGTAGTCGTCAGCCTGTTCCTGATGGGGGCGGGGATCGCCTGGGCGTTGATCAATATCAATTCCTTGCCCATGGTGGTGGATATGGTGGAAGATGCGCGCATCGGGACGTATACCGGGCTGTACTACCTGTTTTCCACACTGGCGGCGATTGCCGGGCCGAACGTCAATGGTTGGGTGATCCAACTTATCCGGAAACAATTACAACACGATCATGCTGGTCGCTCCGATTTTTATGGTCCTGGCTCTGCTGCTCATGCTCGGCGTTAAGCGCGGCGAGGCCAAGGCATAGAATTGGTCAACTTTAACGGAAGCAGGCTTATCATCTGGCATGATGCGAAAGCAACGCCTCATCTGTTTTACAAATATTGTGTCTGCTCCCTATTAATTTCAATCCTTATCACATCCTGTACTCCAAAAACATCAGATTGCTCCCAGGAAGATGTCTTTTGTGTGGGGATGGTGACTGCTTATGAGGGTGTAGACAATCATGGTTTGAATCAGGCATCCTGGGAAGCGCTTCAAAGCATCGAAGCGCAGGCACAAATAGCGCGCCTGGACTATATTGAAAGTATTGATACGCGTGACTGGCAAAAGAACATCATTTTTTTTGGGGATAATGGCTACGATGTAATTGTTACAGTGGGGAAAATCTAAGTGAGTCTATGGTTGAGGTGGCACCTGAATACCCACATATCCTTTTCATTGGCATAGATCAACGATTGGAAGAAGAATACGGAAATATTGCGACGATCCATTTCGCCGAGGAGCAGGCCGGTTTTTTGGCTGGCATGCTGGCAGCTATAGTCACAGAAATCGGGTAAGGTGGGCGCTGTATGTGAAACCAGCGGAATCGATGCAGTCTGGCGTTACTGCGAGGGGTTTCGCGCGGGCGCTTTGCATGCAGACGATGAGGTGAGAACCTACGTTGAGTATAGAGAAAGTGGCAGCAGGGATAAAATTTTCAACGATCCAGAGTGGGGAGAACAGCAGGCGTTACGCCTGATTGATGATGGTGTGGATATATTGTCCGGGTACGGCGGCAATACAACCCAGGGCGCGTTTCTGGCAGCATCCGAAGAGGGAATACTGATCATTGGCGCTGAAGAAGACTTGTATTTTCGTTTACCTGATGTGCAACCGGTGCTGGTTACCAGCGTTATTAAGGATCCTGACACGGCGTTGTCTTACCTGATTCTAAGGGCATCCCAGGGAGAATCGTCTATTGGGCCACATGCAGGCCAGATCTCTTATACACCTTTGCAAAACCTTCGAAGCCAGGCACCGAGCGATATTGATGCACAGGTTGAAGAAATCTATGACGCTTTGCTGGAGGGTATAATAAAAGTCAGTCTGCCCGAGAAAGATTAGAATCCGATTGCGCCATCTTGCACTATTATGTGTCGGATTGTATAATGTCAGACATCTCACAGAAACAGAACGGAGGTGAAGGCTCACAATACAAGTTTCCCCCAAGAAGCAGTAAAAAAACAAATAGTACACTAATTTAAGAGGAGAAGTTTCAAATGAAGAAGACTTATGCGCTTTTTGCAGCTCTGCTGACCGTTGCAATGCTACTGACCGCCTGCGGTGGCGGCGCTGCCCCTGAAGAACCCGCAGAATCCGCTTTCAAGGTTGCCCAGGTAACCGACCTTGGCGGTATTGATGACAAATCATTCAATGCCACGGCCTACAAAGGCATCGAACAGGCAGTTGCCGAATTGGGTGTTGAAGGCAAATACCTGGAATCACAACAGCAAGCTGACTATAACAAGAACATCCAGCAATTGCTCGATGAAGGAACCGACCTGATCGTGACTGTTGGCTTCCTGCTCGGCGTGGACACTGCGACCGCTGCAAAAGCCAATCCTGAACAGAAATTCGCGATCGTGGACTATGCTTATCCCGACTGCTGGCCCGGCGCTGAGGAAGGCAAGGATTGCGGTTCATCTACCGAAATACCCAATGTGTTGGGCTTGACCTTCGCTACTGACCAGGCCGGTTTCCTGGCTGGTTACGCTGCCGCCGCTTCCACACAGACCGGCAAGGTTGCCACTTTTGGCGGCATCCAACTCCCCACCGTGACAATCTTCATGAAGGGCTTCCAGGCTGGCGTGAATTACTACAACGCGCAGAAGGGTGCTAGCGTGGAAGTGCTCGGCTGGGATACTGCCGCGGATGCTGGCTCATTCACCGGCAACTTCGAGTCCCTGGATGACGGCCGCTCCTTTGCCCAGTCATTCGTGGAAGAAGGCGCCGACATCATTATGCCTGTGGCTGGCCCCGTAGGCCTTGGCTCTGCTGCGTACTGCAAAGAAACTGGCTCCTGCATGATCGTCGGTGTGGATACTGACTGGACTATATCCGCTTCTGAATACACGGATGTGATTCTCACCAGCGTGTTGAAGAACATGGATGTAGCGGTATTCAATGCAACCAAAGCGGCTAAGGAAGGCACATTCAAGGGCGGTATCTACTCTGGCACGCTCGCCGACAACGGCGTTGGAATTGCCGATGTAGCTGGCGCTTCTGCTGAATCTGAAGGCAGAGCTCGATACTATCAAGAAGGGCATTATCGACGGCTCGATCTCTGTCCAATAGTATGCCTGACCAAAAAGAGTTGAGGGGCATGCCCCTCGACTCTTTTCTATCGCAACTTTTATGGGCTGATTAAATAACCTGTCCATGAACCAAGTTGATTCCCGACGTACGATCAACGCGAAATTGCCAAACTGGCAATAATGCGTAGGCTTTTAGAGGGCTTGTAATCATTCGATAAACCATGGAGCGCATGATATGACGAATGTATTGGAGTTACGCGGTATCACCAAGCGTTTTCCCGGCGTGATTGCAAACGAAAACGTGGACATTGCTCTGCAGGAGGGGAAAATCCTTGCACTTCTAGGGGAAAATGGCGCGGGAAAAACCACTTTAATGAACATCCTGTACGGCTTATACAATCAAGACGAGGGCAGTATTTATGTCCGCGGGAAAGAAGCGAACATCCAGGAGCCAAATGATGCTATTGCGCTCGGCATCGGTATGGTGCATCAGCACTTCATGCTTATACCCGTTATGACCGTCACCGAAAATGTGATGCTCGGCATCGAGCCGACGAAAAACGGGATCTTTTTAGACAAAGAAACAGTTGCGGATCGAATCCGCGAAATATCGGATCAATATGGAATGGAGGTTGATCCGGACGCCTATATCAAAGACTTGCCTGTGGGGATTCAACAACGTGTCGAAATTATCAAAGTTTTATATCGATCTGCAGACATATTGATTCTGGACGAGCCCACCGCTGTCCTGACACCGCAAGAGGTAGAGGGTTTATTCAAGATACTGGAAACATTGATTAACAGGGGAAAATCCATCATTTTTATTACTCACAAGCTAAAGGAAGTGCTTTCTCTTGCGGATGATATTACCGTTCTGCGCCTCGGACGTGTTGTTGGTTCCATTAAACCAGAAGAGGCCACACCTGAAAAACTTGCCACTATGATGGTGGGACGCGATGTCAGCCTGGTAGTATCCAAACAACCTGCCAATCCCAAAGAAATCGTGCTGGAAGTAAAAGATTTGTATGTACGCGATGATCGTCAAAGCCTGACCGTCAACGGCGTTACATTTGATGTCCGAAAAGGTGAGGTGCTGGGCGTTGCAGGCGTACAAGGCAACGGGCAGACAGAACTTGTATACGCCTTGACAGGACTACTCCCAATTGATAGCGGAACCGTCCAATTACTGGGGGAGGTAATCCATCACACTACCCCACGCAACATTTTAGAGCGCGGTGTGGCGCATATTCCCGAGGACAGACAGCGTCACGGCTTGATCCTATCCTTCCCCATTTACGACAACTTGATGCTATGCACCTATTACCAGCCACCTTATGCGCGTGGCATTTCGTTGCAAGAGAAAACAATTTTTGACAATGCCAAGGCTCTGGTGAAAGAATTTGATGTGCGCACACCAAGCATTTATGTAAATGCCGGTGGACTGTCTGGCGGTAACCAGCAAAAGGTGATCGTGGCACGCGAATTCTCGCGGCCGATTCAATTGCTGATCGCTTCACAACCTACCAGGGGATTGGATGTCGGTTCGATTGAATACATCCATAACCAGATTATCAAGAAGCGGGATGAAGGAATCGGTGTGCTGTTGGTTTCCTCCGAACTGGATGAAATCCTGGCACTTTCCGACAGGATTGCAGTGATGTACAAAGGTCAGATCATGGGGATTCTTGATGCCAGCAAAGCAAGCAAGGAAAATCTCGGTTTGCTCATGGCGGGTATGCACCCGGTAAAGAACAGCGCATAATGTGAGTGAGGAGAATTCAGTGACCGAAAAAGCCACACCTAAAACCAAAAAATCTGATGGCAATGGCGGAGGTTCCCTTCGACAGGCATTACTCGTCCCTGTGCTTGCCGTGTTGACGGGCCTCATTATCGGCGGGATCGCCATCGTAGCCAGCGGCGGAAATGTGTTTGTTGCTTATGGCGCTCTATTTTCTGGTTCCTTCGGCGACCCGGTTAAATTCTTCACCGGTTTTCAACAATTGTTCACAACCGGCGAAACAGCGGGGCTGCTTAAAGCCATTTACCCCTTTTCAGAAAGTATTGTGACAGCAACCCCGTACATTTTTGCCGGGCTTTCTGTGGCGCTTGGCTTTCGTTGTGGACTTTTCAACATCGGAGCAGAGGGACAATTCTTCATTGGGGCGTTAAGTTCCGCATATGTTGGATACAGCCTGGTGGGTTTGCCAATGATCATCCACCTGCCCCTGGCCCTGTTGGCAGGTGCAGCGGGCGGCGCTCTATGGGGCATGATCCCAGGCTATCTCAAAGCCAGGTTCGGCGCGCATGAAGTAGTCAATACGATCATGATGAATTGGATTGCATTCCGCCTGAGTGACTGGTTGTTGAATGGACCAATGAAAGCATCCGGCTTCCGCCCTGTAACACCTAATGTCGAACATACCGCGGAATTGCCCCGTTTCTTTCCGGATCCATTACGCATCAACTGGGGGATCATCCTGGCGCTTGTCGTGGCATATCTAGTCTATTGGTTCCTGTTCAAAACTACGCTCGGCTTCGAGATCCGTTCCGTGGGCGCCAACCCAGACGCGGCAAGATACGCAGGGATGAACATCATTAAGAACTTCGTATTGGTCATGGCGCTTGCCGGAGGGTTGGCAGGGCTGGCTGGATCCGCACAGGTGCTTGGTACGGATCATTGGGTGGGGCAGGGCTTCTCAGCAGGCTACGGCTTCGATGCAATCGCCCTGGCGTTATTAGGCAGGAGCCACCCATTTGGCGTAGTCCTTGCCGCATTGCTGTTCGGTTTTCTGCGTGGTGGGGCAACTCGTATGCAATCCATGGCGGGCATTCCAATCGATATCATCTCCATCATCCAGGGTCTGGTCATCATCTTCATTGCTGCGCCGGATATTATCCGCTGGTTGTATCGATTGAAGGAAATCAAAGTAGAGGAGACTGTCCTCACGCGCGGCTGGGGCAGCTAGGGAGCCACCGATGACAACTATCAACACAACCATTAATCCTGCACAAGCAAAGCGCACCCGCGTGATTTACGGGATTGTCCTGCTCACCACAGGATTGATTATCTATCTCTTATTCGGTTTGAATACGCAGGCAGGCTTACAGACCACTTTTGGCATCAATCTGGCTGGTTCACAGGCCATTCCGGTACCTGACCTCGTCCTGCCTGCGCAATTGACAATAAATCTAATGGCAGGTATTGCAGTCTTCTTCGGTGCATTTCAATTGGCGCGCGGAGTGAAATCTACTGGGACTCTGATTGGCGTAATTGCTGCCACCTTTGTTGTCGCATTTCTCACCTGGGCGACACAGGACAAATCCTTCAATCTCACCGGAATGCTCAGCAGTTCACTTGTGCGCGCAACGCCGATTGCCCTGGCCGCATTGTGCGGTGTGATCAGCGAGCGAGCCGCGGTCATCAACATCGGTATCGAAGGCATCATGCTCATCAGCGCGCAAGTGGCTGTCGTTGCAGCTAGCCTTGCAAATAATTTGTATGTTGGCTTGATTGCTGCAATCCTTATCGGTGGGTTGGTCGCCGCCTTTCATGCATTCCTCGTTATCCGTTTCAAGGTGGACCAAATTGTTAGCGGCGTTGCCATTAACATCTTTGGCGCAGGCCTGACATCGTTCATCAGTTCCCGCTTCCTCGAAAAGAACGGAGATGTGTTGAACAACTCGGGTGTCTTTCCTGTCTTCTCCATTCCAGTCCTTTCGAAAATCCCCTTACTTGGCCCGATGTTATTCGAGAATAACATCATTGTCTATCTGGCGATTATCGTGGTCATCGTTTTGCACATCACGTTGTTCTACACGCCCTGGGGACTGCGCACCCGCGCAGTTGGTGAACATCCAAAAGCGGCTGATACGCTCGGGGTTAACGTTTACCTGGTCCGTTATGTGAACGTTATCATCGGAGGTATGATAGCCGGGCTCGGTGGCGCATACTTCACCATTGGTAGTGTCGGCCGATTCGATGAGATCATGACAGCAGGCAAAGGGTTTATTGGGTTGGCAGCCATGATATTCGGTAAATGGAACCCTATCGGCGCGTACACATCCTCCCTGATCTTTGGCTTCGCAGACTTGCTGCAAGTAAAATTGCAAATCCTGCGCGTACCTATTCCGTCTGAATTTTTACTCATGGCTCCATATATTGTGACAATGATTATCCTGACCGGCGTTGTAGGACGTGCAATTCCTCCAGCTGCCGACGGCCAACCTTACGAAAAAGCCTAAAACACAAAACGGGAGCCTAACAAGCTCCTGTTTTGATTTACCACTTTGGGGGAACAAAATATGCAGACTTTTCGTCTAGCTTGCGATACAATAAGAATTCTGATTTTGTAAGGAGGAAGAGAAATGTCTAAACTTGTCCGGCTCGTCTCCATTCTTCTGACCATTGCACTTGGGATTTCCGCTTGCAATTTGCCTTCAAGCGCTACTACTACTCCAACACAAGGCGCAGATGCTGTCTTAACCGCCGCAGCACAAACCGTGGAAGCCAACCTGACCCAGGCAGCTATCCTAAATCCGCCAACCGTACCGGTCATCCCCACCAGCACGACCGCCCCGCCAACTGTCACGCTGGCTGCTGCTTCCGCTACCAGCGCACTGCCCGCCGCGACAGCCACCCAGAATTGCGATGATGCGGACTTCGTAACCGATGTCACCATCCCGGACGGCACAACGCTATCTCCCAATGAAGCTTTCACCAAAACCTGGCGCTTGAAGAATGTCGGAACCTGTTCCTGGACTCCATCTTACACCGTTGTATTCAGCAATGGGGATTCCATGAGCGGGCCAGCCACGCAAGCGCTGACCGGCAACGTCAACTCCGGCCAAACTGTGGATATTTCCGTTAACCTGACAGCTCCTTCTACGGCTGGAAATTACAAAGGCTACTGGAAATTGCGCAATGCCGCCGGGGTATTGTTTGCCACGTTTTATGTGGATATAAAAGTAAGTGGAGGCGGCCCATTCGCTGTGACAGGTGTGACCACAACGGTCAATCCGGCAAACTATTCAGGGCCTTGTACGGATGCAGGCGGCAAGAGAATCGACTTTCAATTCAGCGCAGATATCACAACGAACGCTGCCGGAACTGTCACTTACAAATGGGAACGCAGCGACAACGCAAATGCCCCGGAACAATCTCTGACATTTGCATCAGCGGGAACAAAGACAGTGACAACTACCTGGTCGCGTTGGTTCAACCCAGGTGATAACGCCACTGGATGGGAAAGAATCTATGTCAACAATCCGAACCACCAGGCGTTTTCTGAAGCCAATTTCACAGTAGCGTGTGACCCGTAGCACTTCTCAAAACACCCTTGAGCGCCCGGTGCATACCGGGCGCTTTTCATGAGTATATTTTAATGTCAAAGCAGTATAATATTCCGCTGGCAAATCCTATTGTTTGCCGAAAGGATACAGAATGAAAAGAAATCGAAAGGTTCACTTTCTATCCATTCTCATACTCTTTGCCCTGCTTTTGACATCCTGCGGCGGCACGGATGCAGAATCCGATTCGATCGCGACAGCCGTTGCCATGACGGTGGCCGCGCAGGAAACGGAAAAGGCACAAGCCACAGCTACGCCTAAACCAACGGAAGCAGGCCCAACGTCCGCGCCTGAAGCGACAGCAACCAAGCAGGATGCTCCTACGTTCGCGCCTCCTACGGCTCCCCCGCCCATCGATTCGGGACCCGACTGTCTGGTTGCCAATCTGGTCAGTGAAACCATCCCTGATGGGACTGTTATGCAACCGGGTGAAACGTTCTATAAAACATGGCAAATTAAGAACAATGGTTCCTGCACATGGAACTCCGCCTATAAAATCGTGTATTGGAGCGGCGACCTGATGGGTGGCCTGGGCGAATACCAGTTCCCCGAAGTGGTTGGCCCCGGAGATACTGCGGAGATTACCCTTTTCCTGAAAGCGCCGTCCTCGAACGGGAACTATTCCAGCTATTGGAAACTTCAGTCAGAATGGGGAGGCCAGTTTGGCGTTGGGCAATATGACCAACCCTTTTATGTGCAAGTCAACGTAAACGATGCATCGGACCCATCTTATGCTGTCACAAATGTGACCTATAATGTTGTCCGTGATCCAGCGGTGGGTTGCGCAACGAATGTATGGTATCGTGTACATGCGACCATCACAACCAACGGTCCGGCAACTGTCCGATATCAATGGCTGCAAAGTGACGGGAACAATACCGGCACGGGAAGGACGCTGAAATTTACTGAGGCTGGCTCCCAGACCCTCACGCGCGAGTGGTCTTTCCACCTGGGCGCAACGCCAGGCACAAAATGGATGCAAATCGTCATCCACGAGCCCAACTATCAGGAATATCCACAGGCAACCTTTATTTACGATTGTGGGAATTAGTACCACAAACCTGCAACAAGCTCGATGTGCAGCCGAGGCTTGAACCTCGGCTGTTTTTCTTTCGGACTAAAAACCTGTCCGTAAAATACCGTAGTAGCGACTTCAGTCGCATTTTGGACGGCTGAAGCCGTTACTACAAAACAATTTTCGGATAGATATTTAGTAGTTCGTATCCCCAAACGGTAAGGGGGCGGTCAGGGCTTATTTTCAACGAGCAAGGTGCGTTATAATGAAAAAGGAGAGAATTTTTCTCTACGGTCAAGTAATAACATGTCATGGAGGTATCGAATGCGATACACAAAAAACTTTTGGTTGACCAGCTTACTCTTACTCTCATTCATCCTATCAGCCTGTAATTTTGGACAGGAACCGGAACCAACACCAGACGTTGGGGCGATCTTCACGGCAGCCGCGGAAACTGTCCAGGCTCAATTCTCTATTGACCTTACACAAACCGCCCTGGCCGTACCAACGGCTACACTCCCCCCACCTGCCACGCCCACATCTGCAGCAACGCTAATTCCCACCTTTTCGATCGATGGCTCTACTGCCATCCCGGCAGTAACAACGCCCTTGCCCACTCTTGGTATCGGGACACAACCGACCGCCGCAATCCCGGGCCTGACAACGCCCACACCGCTGGCAGCCCTGGCTACCCAGGCAGGACCAGTTTGCATGGACTCGGCGTTTATTGCGGACATCACCTATCCTGATGGCAAAGTTGTGGAAGACAATGCCTGGCTTGCAAAAGTATGGAGCATCCAAAACACAGGCACCTGCACCTGGGATGATGGATTCGCCTTGCGACCGATAACTGGAGATGCAAAGGGCGAATGGGTGATCGATGAAAAAGTGAACAAAAAGGTTGAACCAGGAGAAATTGTAGAGATCAGGATCGATATAAAAACACCCTCGAAGGGCGGCGAATGGGGTGGCTGCTGGAGGATGCAGGGAGATAGTGGTCAATTCTTCGGCACGTTTGTATGTCTTCTGGTAAGGGTTGAATAACAACTAAATTAAAATTTCTAAAATGGAGACCCCATGATCAAAAAAGTTGTTTTATTTATTGCTCTAGCGAGTCTTCTAACCGCCTGCAACTCATCGGGAGCGGCTGCGCCAACGATCGACACGAACGCCATCCACACCGCTGCTGCAGAGACCGTCATCGCCGAATTTACACAGACAGCGGCTGCCATCCCCCCCACAGTGGAGGCAACAGCTCACGGAGGCCGCCACTGCCACGCCGCTTGCCACCCTGCCACCCACCGATACGGCGGTGCCAACCAACGATCCGTTTGTGGCTACGCCAACCGACATTACCTGTGACGACTCCAGTTTCGTCTCTGATGTAACCTATCTCGATGGCACCGAAGTGACACCCGGGCAGGACTTCGTCAAGACCTGGAGAATCAAGAATACAGGCTCCTGCACCTGGGGAACCGGATATTCTGTTATCTTCGCCTATGGCGAAAAAATGGGTGGCGTCTCAGAGCCAATGACGGCGACTGTTGCCCCGAATGAAGAGGTTGAAATATCCGTGCGGTTCAAAGCGCCAGACACTACTGGTCAATATTCAAGCGTCTGGCGGATGGCCAATGCCGGCAACAGTCCATTTGGTGAAAACTTTTTCGTGCTCATCGTTGTTCGCTAAGCCATGAGCCTCAAGGCTGCCATCAAAGACCATGCGCGCCGGCTGGGGTTTTCCCTAGCCGGCGTTACTACACCTGAACCACCGCCTCACTTTTCTACCTTTGAGCGCTGGCTGGACGAAGGGTGTCATGGGGATATGCGCTATCTTGCGGATGACCGCGCCCGCGCGCGCCGTGGGAACCTGCGCTTGATCTTGCCCGAATGCAAATCCATCCTTGTCCTGGCCGCACCATACTCGGACCCGAAGGTCTGCTGAGGCATCCGAAGAGCCTGACCTCACCGGACGCGTTGCCGCCTATGCCTGGGGTGATGATTACCACGACACCTTCCCTGCGAAGTTACAAGAAATAGTTGCATTTATTGAAGAGCAAGTCGGACATCCTGTACCCAACCGCTACTACACAGACACAGGCCCCATCCTCGAACGTGACCTGGCCCAACGCGCCGGGCTGGGTTGGATCGGCAAGAACACCTGCCTGATCAACCCAAAGCACGGCTCCTACTTCCTGCTGGCAGAAATCCTGCTTGGGATCGAACTGGAACCAGATTCACCCTTCACTACGGATCACTGCGGCACGTGCACTCGCTGCATTGATGCCTGTCCAACTGAGTGCATCTCCCCCAACCGCACCATTGATGCGCGCCGCTGCATCTCCTATCTCACCATCGAATTGAAAGACAACATCCCGGAAAACTTTCGCCCAATGCTCGGAAACTGGATCTTCGGCTGTGATGTCTGCCAGATGGCATGCCCCTGGAACCGGTTCGCTTCCCAGGAAGTAGACGCTTCTTTCGCCCCCCGGCCTGATGTACCTCATCCAAGCCTGATCCGTGAACTGGAACTGACTCCCGAAACCTTCAACCGCAAATTCAAGGGCAGCCCGGTCAAACGCGCCAAGCGGCGTGGTTATCTGCGCAATGTGGCCGTTGCGTTGGGGAATGCAAAAAACAAAGAAGCCCTTCCAACCCTGGAAAACGCCCTGGAGGATTCTGAGCCCATGGTACGTGAGCAAGCGGCCTGGGCAAAAGGTAGGCTCAAAGAAAAAGATGAAGTCTAAACCACACCTTCTCATTGCGACCAACAATCAAGGTAAAGCCGAAGAAATCCAGGCCGCTTTGTGTGATCTTGATATTGAACTGGTTCTTCCAAAAGATATTGGTTTGGAATTAGATGTGGAAGAAGATGGTCAGACATATGCTGAAAACGCCACAAAAAAAGCGCTGGCTTTCTCCCAAGCCAGTGGTCTGACCTCCCTGGCCGACGACTCCGGCCTGGAAGTGGACGCGTTGGGCGGCAAGCCCGGCTTGCATTCAAATCGATTTGGCCCCCTCTTACTCTCCCCATTTTCAAAGAAAATGGGGGGCGGAGGGGGGCCAGGGCGCACAGATGCCAGCCGTCGCACCTACCTGCTGGGACAACTTAACGGCAAGTCGCGTCCGTGGGCGGCGAAATTTCGGGCAACGGTAGCAATTGCAAGCCCGGAAAGAGGCGTGAAGCTGGTTGAGGGGATTTGTCCCGGCGAAATCATTCCCGAGGAACGTGGGACGGGCGGTTTTGGGTATGATCCTATTTTCCTGGTAGCTGGCTCAAATAAAACGATGGCTGAGCTGGAAATGAACGAAAAAAATCGCCTGAGCCATCGCGGTCAGGCGCTGCGCAAAGCTATTCCCATCCTGGTTGAAATTTTAGGGATCTAATAGGAGATTTGATCCAGAAAGCCGGTTAACAGGTCTGCCACTTCATCCGGTTGTTCGATCATGACCATATGGCCTGCCCCTTCAAGGACGTGCAACTGCGCACCCTCAATTTGATCTCTTAGATACTCCGATCGATTGGGGGGAGTCATACGATCTGCGCGGCCACAGACCAGGAGCGTGGGAACATGGATCTTTTTTACGTGTTCCATCACATTAAACGCATCACAGGCAAGGAAATCCCCGTAGAGAACGGCCTGGCGCGTCTGCATCATTTGCTCCACAGCCAACTCTTTCAGGCGCGAATCGGCGGCAGAGCTATATGAATTTTCGATGATCGCTTGCACAGCTGATGGAAAAGTGGACGCGTTGGCAGCCATTTCGAGAGTGGATGAAGCCACACGCATTTTCGCGCCGCCCCCGATCAAACCCAGGCCAAGCACGCGATTTCGGTATTTCAAAGCAAGGGAAAGGGCGATGGCGCTCCCCATGGAGAACCCAACCATAACTGCGGTCGAAAGGCGCACAGCTTTCATAAATTCGACCACCGCTTTGCCATACTCAATGATATCTTGTCTGCCTGTCCCCTCCGACTTGCCATGCCCCGGCAAATCCAGAGTGAACATACGCTGCCCGCTCAAGCGACGGATCTGGGGTGGCCAATTCAAGTGAGAACCGCCGCCGCCATGAAGCAATAATACAGGCGGGCGGTCGCGCAAATCTTCCCCGTGTACAAAATAATACAAACCTGCGGCAGTAGGCATAGGGCTCTATCGTTTGGCGTGATGCAGCCGGTCTGCTGCTTCTTCGGTGAGCGGCACATACACCTGGATAAGCGTCCCCTTACCAGGCTGAGACTGGATGTTCAACAAACCATTGACCAATTCGGTGCGCTCTCGCAGGTTGATCATTCCCAGGCTGCCACGTTTGTCATAGGTTGAATTCATCGCCTCTAGGTCAAAGCCCATACCGTCATCCTGAACTTCAAGCAGGGCAAGCCCTGGATCCATTTGTTTCAGGCGCACCCAGATATTAGGCGCCGCGGCATGCTTACGCGCATTATTCATCGCTTCTTCGACAATGTAGAAAATGACACCCTGCTTGCCCATCTCCAGTTCTTCGATGACCTTTTCATCAACATCGATCAAGACATTTTGATCATAGGTTTCACCCATCTTCTCCGCCATGGATTGCAGTGCAGCGGTCAATCCCTGTGACTCAAGGATAAGCGGGCGCAGGGTGAAGAGCATATGCCGGATCTCTTTCGTTGTCCGGTGCGCCAATTCTTCAATCTTGACCAATTCATTGATGGCAGATTTTTCATCCCTGTCGAACATGCGGCGTGTTAGATTAATGCGCATGGCCATGGCAGCCACAGATTGTGTTGGCCCATCGTGCAGGTCACGCGCCAGTTTTTTGCGCGCTTCTTCATGGACTTCCACCATGCGTTCTTTTTCTTCGATCAAATCCTGGTACAGGCGGGCATTCTGGATGGCAATCACGGCCTGACGACCAATCATATCCAGCAAATCCGTTCGTTCGCGCGTAAAGTAGGTGGGGTCAGCGTGCGCAAAAAGCATCGCACCGTAGACATTAAATCCGCTGCGAAGTGGGAAGCAATAAGCCGCCGTACAATTCCGCATCGCGATCAATCGTCCCAATTCCGGGTCAAAACTGATATTGTCTGTGAGAACCGCCTCCCCCTCATCAACCACGCGTTTCAAGACCCCTTCACTGGCATCCAGTTGCACACGCTCATCGGCACTGGTAAGGCGACGCGCTGACCTGACAACAAGCTGATCTCCCTGGAACAACATCACAGCACTGACCAACTTTTCATCCGATTGAGCATCAGGGTCCGGATTTAGGGCAACATATCCCAGATCGAGAACCGAATCCAGCACACGCTTGTAACTGAGCGTTCCCGTCAGGGTAGAACTCAATTCATACAAAGCACGCCAGCGCTCATTTTCCATGCGTATGCGTCTTTGTTCTTCATTGATTCGTATCTCTCGCATCTGCCGTAGATGTTTAAGCAACTGGCGGCTGATCATTCCAAACAAAAAGCCCAATCCTAACGCAACCCCTACAAAGGCCAAAGAAAATTGCAGGAAGTCCAGAGAAAATGCGCCCATCCATATCCACAGGTTGGCGACTCCCAACAGGGATAACAAGGCCGCGATAATAACCGCCCCCCACAAATCGAAATAGACCGCACCGATCAAAATAGGCAATAACCCAGCCCATCTTGCTGCCCCGTACAGCCCTCCCTGCAACCAGAAAAATATACCTGCTAATAATACATCAACGACTATGCTGATATGACGGTGATATGGTAACCGTGTGTTCAATCCGGCGAATATCGTCATCACCAAATTCCAAACCACAAGTCCAATCAACGGCCAAACGGGCACTTCGAGCAAAACATCCCCCATAGCCAACGACACAACCATCCCTAACAGGGCCAGCCAGCGTAAAGAGATAGCATACCAATCTGCTACGTAGGGAGTGTCAAATGTACGCATAATTTAATGATAACCGAAAAATCCCTGACCAACCTTTAGAGTGCCTTACAAATTGGTTGAAGTTAAATTTTGTACTCCATCTTCCGGAGATAAATACCAAACCGTTCTGCCAAAATTGACCGTTGCTCTTCTGAATAGGATGTCGCGGAAACGGCCAATTTTCCCCTTAAAGAAATGCAGACCTTGCTGTCCTTCCGCTTTACCAGGACGATACCTCTCGATCACTTCCTGGACTTCCGGCCTGCTCCCGTCTACATTAAGGAATTCCACCAGACGGGCTGATTCCGCATCATACGCTTGCAGCAGGTCTTCATACCGGGCGATGAGCACCCCCTTTTCAGCTTGCCACTTTTCCCAAATGCGGACGTAATCTTCCATGAAATCGACTGTCTTATCGAAATCGCTCAGGTGCGAAAAGGCATTTGGGCGTCCTTTTGCCAGTGCGCGCTGACCGTAGTCATAGGCCGAGAGCATGGCATCACGCGGGTCACGATAAATGTATGAGATGCGTAGCAGGCCCATCGTCGAGAGCAGACGCGACCAAATTGTTGGGGCAGAATGCGCTTTGATGACAAATGTCTCCCCCATCAGCGTGGGAACCGTCACCATCGCCAGCCGTCGCAGGGAGAGTACGCCGATGTTACAGTTGACTTCTGTCAGGATGCCCTGCAAGCGATAACTCTTCACGAATCTCACGCGCATCGGCACAGCCTGTGGTCTTCATCAGGCCATGGATCAGGTTGTAATGCCAGCCCGAACCGGCACGCGGCATCCCCACAGAAAGGATTATCATGCGCGTTCCTCCAACGCGTTCTCAGAATTCAATCTTGTCATACCGACCAGGATGCCCAAGTTTACCCAAAGATTCGGGGTAGCGAAAGAGTCCTGTGTAAAGTTGTAGAGCGAAACTGCCAGCCACGAGCACAAACCGGCAATGCCCAGGAAGCGGTACAGACCTGGCCTGCGCAAAAAGGAAAGCGCATCGCCCAGCAGGCCGAATAAAAAGGCCAGGAATAGCGAGAAACCCAGCAACCCACTCTCCGCCAGGATACGCACATACATGTTCTTGGGGTTGGGATACAGGCGGTTGGACGGGTTCAACTGCCGGGCAATTTCCGGCACAGTGGTCAGCGCCCAATCGGGCAGGTTATCGTACATATAGAAACCGCTGGCGCCCAGGCCAACCCCCAGCCAGGGATGCTCACCATAGACGCCCATCCCGGCCCAGTTGTACGCAGCGCGCGCGCCCGCCGAGTTTGCGATGATGAATTCTTCCAGACTGTCAGCTTGCGTGCTCCACAGACGGGCAAAGTACCCTTTTTGTCCCAGGAATAAGAAAGCGCCAATAATCACCAATAGCATCAAAAAAATCATTCCGAAACGCAAACTCATCGCAAGCAACCAGCGCCGCGCGGTACGGTCAAACCGTTTGAATCCAGATTTGAACCAGCGCCAGCCAGAACGCATCATCTCTCCGCCTACCAGCAAGAAGGTTAATATCACTGCACCGATTGCTGTGACCAGTCCGCCGCGAGAGAAGGTCGCCAGCAGGAGCAGGCCGCTCAGTCCGAGCAGAAGCGCTTCGAGCCATTTGAAACGGGTGAAATGCGTCTTCGTCATCACAGCGGCGAACAGCCAGGGCAGGTAGACTGTCGCAATCTGTCCCGCCAGCCAGGCCGGTTCGTAGGCCAGCCCGGAGACGCGGTCCGTCTTGACCAACTCACGCATCGAGAAAGCCAGTTGCCAGTGCGTGACCATCACTTTCTCGAGCAGCGGCGTGTAGAAGGCCAGCGCCTGCACCCCGCTCCAGGCAACGTCCAGCACGAAGCCTGCCAACAACCAGCGGACAGAGAATTTCAGATCCTCTTCATGACGGTTCATCCAGGCTGCGGTTACAAAAAAGGAAAGGCCAATTATGACCGTCGCCCAGGCGCGGATGTTACGGCCCCAGTAGGTTTGCCCGCGCATTTCAAGCGGCGCGTGCAGGACCCCGAACATGCTGGCCGCCAGAAGAACAACTACAAATGCCCCCAGCACAATCATGCTCCCCGGCCAGGGAGAAGGAATCCTCTTCCGCAAAAGTTGAATCAGCAAAATGGGCAGCAGCAGCGCCAGCGGATAGAATGCCAGCGGCCTGACGAAAGTAGTCTCGCCCAGGCCCGGAAAATAGCGAAAACTTGTAACTGGCAAGGTAAACAACACTGCCCCCCATAGGATGCGCGTTAGTCCATTAATATTTCCCGATGAAAAAAAAGGCTGTTTCATTCTTTGGAATGTTTCGGCTTGACAAACAAAACCAGCAAGGCGCTCAAAGCCAGAAACCCAACCGAACCTGACAATAGATACGTGCTTTGCGAAACCCTGCGATAGACCGGTAAATCATCCACTTGAGCTGCATCCAAGCGGATAAAGGAATTCAGACCGACTTGCTCTGCTAGCTCCCCTTGCGCCCCCTCGGTGAAGGCCAGTGCCCAGGTTGAAGCAATAGCTTCCGCCCGAGCCGGATCACGGTCATCGGCATAGAAATGCCAACCAGCTTCGGCAGGCTGGCTTAATGAGAGCACTTCATCACGCAGTGTAACAACATCCACATTATTTATCATCTGCAACAATTTGCAGCACATCATCCGACCAGGCGATTTCCTCCAGCTTGCGTGTCTCGCGTTCAAGATAGTAGAACTGCTGGCGATCGATCTCTTCGGGCCAGGCTTCTTCGAGGTTAAAATCCACGTTGACGGTCGCGCGTGCGCGATACGGCGGGGGCGCGATATAGAAGAACACGGCACCCAACAATGCGCCCAGCAGCGTGCCCAACACCCAGAAGCGCCAGGCTTTGAGCAAGCGAATGAGATCGTCAAGGGAGGGGGGAGAAAAAAACCAGTTCATATTTTTCAACCACGAAGGTCACGAAGGAACACAAAGAAGTATCTTTGTGCACTTTGAGTCCTTTGTGTTTATTCCTTTGTAAGTTTCAACTTCCTTCGTCTTCGCCAGTTCCAAAAAGGCGCAACTAA
Source organism: uncultured Chloroflexia bacterium (assembly GCA_963791785.1). Taxonomy (GTDB): domain Bacteria; phylum Chloroflexota; class Anaerolineae; order Anaerolineales; family Villigracilaceae; genus JAABUE01. The sequence goes on from CAWBTW010000016.1 coordinate 291,280, forward strand.
CTTGCGGATGTAATACTTCGCTACAATGACCGAGAACTTACTGCCACCATCGCGGTAATGCACGCGCAGCATTTCCGGCCAGCAGCGGTCATCTGCAGCGATGGTCTTCCCGGACGTGTGAATGCGGAAATTAGCCCAGGTCTGCCCCGGAAGATATTTGATTTCTGCGTGGGATGCAATCCGTACCCAGAGATCATAATCCATTGCAAAGAAAAATGTAGGGTCTAGCGGACCGACCGCATGCCACAACCCCGCGCGAAAGAACATGGTCTGCTGCGGGATGTGGACGTATCCCTGGCGCAGGCGTTTGTAATCGGTTTGCGCCGCAGGGAAATCCCCTATTTTGCGGCTCTCTTTATCAATGTAGTTACAATCGGCATACACCATCCCTTTATCGGGATTTTCCTGCAAGTATTTCACCGCCGCAGAAACAGCACCAGGCTCATACGTGTCGTCGGAATTGAGCCAGGCCAGGATACGTCCCTTTGCGCGCCCAAAGCCCTTGTTGATAGCATCGGTCTGGCCCTGGTCCACTTCGGAGACCCACCAGGCAAGTTTGTCCGCATATTTCTTGATGATACTCACACTGCCGTCTGCGGAGCCGCCGTCTACCACTATATACTCAATGCGTGGATAATCCTGCTCCAGCACCGAGCGGATGGTCTCTTCCAGGAATGGCGCCTGGTTGAAAGATGGGGTAACAATCGAAACGAGCGGTAAGTCGTTATCTGACATGATTATCTAGTTTATAGGATGCTGCAAATCGAAGATGATGTATTCCGAAGCTCTCTTCGAGGATCGAATACGTGTTGAACAATTTATCTTTCAATTCCTGCTGGCGGTCAAATTGATTGAAATTTGTGACCACAAAATAATCTTTTCCTTCAACACGTTCGGCAAATATCTCATCGAATGTTTTGGCCTTTCCTGCCAGTTCCCGTAAGTTTTGATCGCCTGTGGTCGGCCACTGCTCGGTTACCTTCCAACCCCAATAGGCCAGGCGGTTGCCATAATCCTGGGTAAGCCCAATGACCGAAGTAGAACGCCCCAGTTTTTCTCCTAGCTCAGCCCAAAACTGCGGTTCTGCACGATCATCGTCTCTGACCAGTTGTACACGCACGTTCCACATCTCGAAGGCCATGGCGAAAAGGATAATACCTGCCACCGACGCACGTACGAAAACAGAGTTGTTGTTGATCTCTTTCAACTTCTGGAACAATGCTTTTCCAACAACCGAAAGTGACAGGGAAATAAACACAAACAAGGGTAACTGGTAATAATTATGTGTGATGAAATGATAAGCGAACATGAGACCATAGACAACATACCCCACAAAAAGCCCGGCCAGCAGAGATCGATCCCTACCTCGCTTTGCCAGAAATATTCCCAACAAAGCCAGCAAAAACGCGCCGAAGCCAAGCGTATTTCCGATCATATTCTTCCAGCGCACATAAAATGTTGGGTCTATCCAAAAACTGGGAAAGAAACGCAAGTCCGCGGACAAGTTAGAACTTTTCGAGATATACAAGCTATCGATCATAAAGATAGCAGTTGGCAAAGCCGTGATGATTGCCAAGACCCACACCTGTGGATCCTTGATGCTCTGTTTCAGCCCGCGTGTGGTCAATAGGATAAAAGCGAAGGCACCCAACAAGGGAAACACCGCAACCGTCTTGACGAAAATTGCCATGCCGCTCAACAGGCCGGTAATAATCACCCATTTCCAGGTTCTCTCCTCATCCCAACGCACAAACGACCACAATCCACCCAGGATCAAGCCCACCATCAAGGGATCAGGCTGGAACGCACGGCTGGCGATCACCCCAAAGCCCAAGAACAAATAAAAAGCCAACGCGACAATTGCGCCATCTACCGAAGCGATGCGTTTTGCCAGGGAAAACAGAGCCAGCCCGCCAAGCAGCCAGTACACCGACGAGGCAATACGCGCCAGCCACAGATGTTCACCGAAGAGCAAGTACAACCCGGCTACGATGGACTCATTCACAGCCGGTTCGAACACATCCGCATCCTGCCAGCGCTGAATAGCTATTTCCCGCTGCCATTCAGGAAGATCGCCGGCAACCTGATAGTACATCCCGCGTGCTTTTGTAGCAGAGAGAAATTGCCGTGTGGGATGGAAATCTAACGGCATGTCAGTTAGATCCACCATGCGGATACCCAATCCCAGAACGAACAGCATAATAACGAATAAATTTACCAGCCAGGGTTTTCCAAAAAACGAAGCTTGTGATTTCTCAGCCATATTCGTTACCATTCCTCATCAGAATAGAATAAGTTCGTAACTTTGCCTGTCATTTTGCGGATGCGCGCAATTTCTTCATCACTCAAACGCTTTTTCCAGTTATCCAAGTTGGCGCGGCTGTCCAATTTGACTGCATGCACCTTTTCTTCTGATAGCTCCGTCGGGTTTTCAGTGCTGCTGGTGCTCAAGATGGCCTGCTCCACTGTCGGGGTGAAGTCCAGGTCGAGGGCGGCGTACAGGTCCCGGTAGCAAGGGACAGGGTCTAGAGAAAGGTCTTCGTGGCGAACCACGATGAAAGACGGATGCAGTTTCATCATCCGGGCGACGACGCGATAAATCATCCGCCAGAGCAGTGCGGCCTGCCCGATAATATCATCTGCACCCATGGACTCCATCTCGGCGCGGTCCACATCCAGCCACTTTTCCATCAGGGTGGGCTGATCCAGTAGGTCACCAAAATCAAATGTCCAATTCAGGCGCTTGAGGCTGCTGGCAAAGCCCGCTGGATGCCGCACAGTGATGACCACACGGCAGCCCAACCGCTCAGCGAACCAGGGTGCGGAGAAAATCGCAAATGGGTCTTTGATAAGCGGACGCTGACGCAATAATCGACCGCGCAGGAAGACCGAGAAATCACGCCCCATGCGCAGGAAATCTTTGCGCGAACGCAACGAACCTATCTCGCGCCACAGCCCGTAGCGGAAGGTCAGCATTTCGCGGAAGGCAGGTAAGTAGGCCGCTTCGTTTTCTGCACTGATGAAAGTGTACCATTTTGGCACGGATGTACGCAGCACGCCGGGGCGATGCAAAACATTGAGCGGCTCGCTGATGTAAGCGATCTGTGAACTGGCGGCCAGCATCTTACCGACCCAGGTCGTACCGGTACGATGCGCGCCGGTTACCAGAATGGGTACCTGCGCGTTCACGGCTGCGGCTCCAGTGGATGCTCCAAATCATAGATCAGATAACCCTCGCCCTGTACAATCACGGGGTATCCTGCCAGCTTCACCTGCAAATCCGTTTGCCTGGCAAAATCTTCCAAATCGGTCACCAGGAACAAGGACTTTGAAGCTGCTATCTCCGCAAACAATTTGTCAATGTCACGCTGGTTACCGCGCACATCCGCCTGATACAAATCGCCCCACGAAGGCCACCCGGTGGCCTTCTGCCAGCCCCAGTAAGCCAGGCGATTGCCATAATCTTCCGTCAAGGCGACCACCGATGCATCCGGCCCCAAAGCATCGTGGATCTCAGCCCAGTATGCTTCCTGCGGGCGATAGTCTATGGACTTCATTTCGTTGCGGACACCCCACACTGTGGAAAAGACACCATACAGCAAGACGACGAACACCGCGCCTCGCACCCAGCCGGAACCTGCTTCCGCCAAACGAACGAAGAACCAGTCCCCAAGCGGAGCCAGTGAAACGGCCACAATTGCAATCAGTGGCAGGCTGTAATAATCGTGCGTGGAAATGTGATAATTGAAATACAGGCTGAATACCAGGTATGCCCCCCATATGCCCAATAAAAACGCTCGAACAGCGCGCTCCCTTACGATGAGCAAACCCAGCAACCCCAACATGATCCCAATTCCGCCAACAACAGCAGCAGCCTTGGTTTGCCATTGGATATAGAACAACGGGCTGGCTAATAATGAGGGGATAAAGCGGCCACTCATATCGCCGCCAAACAAGCCCAACACGAACTTACCATACAAAATCCAACCCGCACCAGGGAATACGCCTAGTACGGCCAGCGTCCACACCTGTGGGTTGCGGATCAAATCGCGGATTTTGGAGTGCCCGAGCAGCGCGCCCAACGCACCCCCAATCACAAAGAAAGCGGCCACGAACTTGATGAAAATTGCCAGCCCGCCGATCAGGCCAGCGAGGATGGCCCACTTCCATCCTGCCCTCACCCCTACCCCCTCTCCCATAGGGAGAGGGGAATTAGCCCATCGATATACCAGCCACCAAAAGATAACAATCAGCATAACCATCAGCGGGTCGGGCTGGAAGCTGCGGCTGGCATAAATACCATAAGGGACAAGCAGGTAAAAGGCCAATGCAAGCACCGCCCCATCGACGGATACCATGTCACGAGCTAGCAAATAGATGAATATCCCACCAAGTAGCCATATCACAACCGAGATCATGCGCGGAATCCACAACTGCTCGCCGGTGTACTGGTAAATGAAAGCTGCCAGCCGCTCCAAAATCTCCGGTTCGATAGTCACCTTGGTTTTCCAACCCTGGACGGCAAAATCACGCTGCCAATCGGGAACGTCCGGCAGCGTCTCATAGTACATACCGCGCGCCTTGACCGCTGAAAACAACTGCCTGGTAGGATGGAAATCCAGCGGCAGATCCGTAATGTCATAGATACGGATCCCCAGCGCAGCGCTAAACAAGATGAGTAAAGTCAACGCAAGGGTCAGGCGTGACGATGCAAAAAATGGTTTTTGTTCCATCGGAAAAGAATTGTATCGTAAGTCGGTTAGTTTGGGGATTACCCGGAGCATCTAACGGTTGCAGGTACACCTGCTCCACTTGTCTCAGAAAACAGTTTCGGCAAATTGAATCCAGATGAATGAAGCGGTTATTATAAGGATCAGTGGAGCGGGGAGAGTAATAAGCCAAAGCAAGAAGCCCTCGAAATGAGGGCTTTGCTGGAAAAGTCTGGTAATCGCTGAAGTTTTTCTCAGGCGGCGACAACTATGCGTGTTACTGTTCGCTTAGGGCGAGAACGCGCTAAATCATAATTCGATTGCAGTTTCAGCCAGAATTCGGGCGAAGTGTCAAACGCGCCAGCAAATAGCCAGGCTGTCTCTGGTGTGATACCCCGCTTGCCCCGTACAATTTCGTTAACCCGTTGGACAGGCACGCCAATATGTTCGGCAAAACGCACCTGGGTGATGCCGAACGGATTTAGAAATTCTTCCAGTAACACTTCCCCGGGATGTGTGGGGATTCGATTTTCAGGGATCATAGTACTTCTCCTCTAATGATAATCCGCGAGGGAGACTTCATGCGCTCCGTTCTCCCAGCGAAATATTATGCGCCACTGCCTATTTACGCGTATGCTGTGAAAGCCATCCAGGTTCCTTTGAGAGCTTCAAGACGATTGCCAGGTGGGGAGCGCAAATCGTCCAGGCGGTGCGCAGCATTGATAATATCTAATTTGCGTAAGGCAATTGCAATCATATCCTGTGGAAAGCGGCGTACGCGGGAAGTATTTCGTCCATGGTACAAATCTGCGGTAGCAGGATCGCCAAAGGAATGAATTGCCATTGCATCTTCGATTATAACGCTTTCACGGTATCCATGCAAGCAGGTTCAGCATTAGGGTGCATTTAAGTTTAGGGGCAAGAGTGAGAAAATAGGGAAGGAAAACCACATAGCGAGGTGGAACGATGAAAAAGAACCGAGAACGAAAAGAGCAAGAACTGGAAGCCCAGGCGAAAGAACTGATCGGGCGGTTATTGGATTGGGACGAGCAGCAGCAAAGGCCCAATCTAACGCAGATGGAGGAGATCGTCTTGGAAGTGCGCAAAGAAATGGGCCAAGGGATGTTGGAGATGCTGGTCAATGAGCAAGAGGAAGCCAACCCAGCGGAGGTTGAGGTGTGAGAAATGCGGACAAGTGATGCGGAATAAGGGCAAGAAAGTCAAAGTGGTGGAGAGCCAAATAGGAGAGTTAGGGCTAAAGAGAAGCTATTATTACTGTCCTGCCTGCGGGAGTGGGATTTTTCCCCCTGGACGAACAGTTAGAGATCAGGGAGAAACATTGGAGTGAGGAAGTGAGCAAGCTATCGGTGTGGTTAAGCGGACTGGTAGCCTATGAGTCAGGCAGCAGAGATACTTGAGAGAGTAGGTGGGGTACATATTTCCGGGAGTAGTGTCTGGCAACGAAGCCAAAAATGGGGAGAAGCGCTGCGGAAGGAAGAAGAACGGATCAAGATTGCAGGCCAAGAAGTAGAATTACGTAATGGCGTAGTCCCAGGTGAAGTGAAAAGTGAGCAACGAATGGGGGTATCAATGGATGGGGCAATGATGAATATTCGGGGGGAAGGTTGGAAGGAGTTCAAAGTGGGGGTACTTTTCGAAGTTGGGGAAGAAGTGATGCTGGAAAAACAAACTCAAGAAGAACTGGAGGTTGGCTGTGCACTGAACAACACCTATGTTGCTCATCTGGGAGGGCCAGAGAGCTTTGGACAAAAATTATGGGCAGAAGCTCGACGCAGGCGCTGGGCACAGGCTGCCGATACTCAGATCGTGGCCGATGGTGCAATGTGGATCTGGAACCTGGCAAGAGAACACTTTTATGATAGCCAGCAAGTGATCGATTGGTATCATGCAAAACAACATCTGTTCCATGCAGCCGAATTGTTATACGGAGAAGATACATCGGCTACGCAACGCTGGCTGAACGCGCAAGAAACAGCCTTGTTCCAGGGGCATGCAAATGAAATTGCGGCTACCTTGCATCAGCAGGCAGCGACAAACACACAATGATGACCTTCGGCAAGAAGCAGGCTATTTTGAACATCACCAGCACAGGATGGATTATCTTGAGATGCGCATCCAGCGTTGGGTGATCGGGAGCGGCAGTGTAGAGAGTGGCGCAAAACAGTACAAAACCCGCTTGACTGGCCCGGGTATGCGCTGGAGCAGGAAAGGCGCAGAACGTATGTTGCCTATCCGTTCTGCCATTCTTGGTCAACGTTTTGACTTTCTCTGGCAGGTTGCTTACAATTCGCCCCCAAACTGAAATGCACCCCAGCATTAGGTCGATCAAATACGTCAACCTTTATATCCTTCCAGGTGCGCGTACCGGGCTGCGGCGACGTACCCAATTGACAAAATGCTCGATCTCGACCAGCATGAAAACACCTCCTGAAAAGCAGAATGTTGGACTGTTGTCCTCATCCTACTCTCAGGAGGTGATTAGTGTATTGATTTTGTGAACTCCCCTATACAAGGATCAGTGGAGCGGGGAAAGTAGTCCGTACACCCGCAAACAAAATACGAACTTAATAAATTGAATGCGCCCTAACTATATCTCCTCCGTCGGTGTTGTAAATAGATTTTACGCAATCGGCCAAGTCCGATCAGATGCGAAATCGTGGAAGCAAGGATATTCAAACGTGCCAAAGCTGTCGGCGGATGGATGAATAACGCACGAAACCAGGATGCGAGTGATTTCCATGCCAGACCACCATCCAGTTGATAGCGGGCATCCACACGAAATGCAGATGCGCGCGCGCGTCTTTCCACGCCCGTAACTGCTTCCGCTAAACCAGGCTGAGTCTTGACCCAATCCAAAATAAGGAAGGCTTCGTGTCCAAACTCGGCGGCTTTGGCGACGGTTCTTGGCTTCTGAATGATAGCGCGCCGCAGACCAGGTTTCGTCCACGTGAAGGATGCGCCCCTGCAAGGCTATGCGCAGCCAGAGATGGTGATCGAGCAAAAAATGGTAGGTGGTATCTAAATCCCCCGCTTTTTCGAAGGCTTCCCGGCGAAAGAAAACGGCTGGCTGACCGATGATCTGAAAACAGAGTAAATCTTCGAGTGTCAACTGGTTGTATTTGAGTACATTGATGGTATCCCCATTCTCGTCCACGGCCAGCATATTCCCGTAGATTAGCACAACATCCGAGTTTTCCTGAAAGGTTTTCACCACTGCTGAAATCGTGCCAGGAAGATAGTAGTCGTCCGAGTTAAGCCAGGCCAGTATCTCCCCCTTAGCACGGGAAAGCCCTTTGTTAATGGCCTCGGCCTGACCGCTGTCCCTTTCAGAAACCCAGAAAGCCAACTTGCCAGCATACTTTTTTATAATCTCTACACTGCCGTCTGTGGAGGCGCCATCCACAACGAGGTATTCCAGGCGCGGGTAATCCTGCTCGAGCACGGACGTAATCGTCTGCTCGAGGTAGGCAGCCTGGTTGTAGGACGGGCTCACGATGGAGACCAGGGGCTGTTGAGATAAAGGAGGCAGGTTCAAGGCTTAGAAAGTTGCGAATGTGCTCCGCAGGGTCTGAGACCCTGCAGGAGCATTCTAGAATAGCGTATCGTAGTCCACTTTTGGGAAAATAGTCAGTTTGCCGCCAACCGTGGCATCCAGCACCTGACGTCCAGCTTTTTCGTAGGCCTTGCGTGCCATGGCATATCCAATCTCGGATGTGTCCAGATCGGGCAATTGCCAGCGGAAGCCTTTGCCAAAGTAGCGCGGATCGAAATGGTTGGGGTCGTCGCCATCGGAGACAACGGTCTTGTTGGCGTCGCCCTTGCTGGTGAAGTTGTGATCCACGCCGATCAGGATGACCTGCTCGAAGCCCATGTAGAAGGCCAGTTGCAGGGCGATATTGGTGACAGTCGCGCCTTCCCAGACCCGGCGGGTCATATCATAGGCGAATTGCGGGCCGGTGTAGGTGGTGTAGAGGAAGATCATATCGTCAGGGAAGCGCTGGAAATGACGGTTGGAATGCCAGGCGATGAACTTGGGCATGGGCAGGGCAGCAATATCCTCGGCGCACTGCTCGATGACCAGGTCGTTGATAGAAGCGAAGTAGGTGGTAGTGAAACCCAACTCAGGGAACATCAGATAGATGCGGTTCATCCCGAAGGTGTACTCGTCCTTGAGTTTGGACAGGTCGGTGTTCTTCAGGCTGGGACCGTTGCCAATGATGAAGCAGCGTTCACCCTGATGGATATTGTACATCTCATACATGCGCTCGCGGCTTTTCCGCCGCCAGGGATGCAGGTAAGCATCCGGCACTTGCGGCAGGCGGCGGATGGCATCGTAGGTGTTCTTGGCCGCGTTGAGGATGGGTGCAGGGGTGAGGCGTTTGAGGGTAGTTTTCATTCATTTCATCACGCAAGATTCACACGTGATTTACTGCAGAAAGAACGATTTGTTATCTCGTGTAATCTGCGAACATTCTGATGACATCATTTTACTCCGTACTCAGACCTCGCCGTCGCGCCGCCATCCACAACCATCGGCTGGCCGGTCATGAAGGATGACTGTTCGTTATCCGCCAGGAAGTAAATCGCCTGGGCGATCTCTTCGGGTGTGCCAACTTTGCCACTGACGGTCTTGCGGGCCAGGTTATCCAGGCGTTCCTGCATGTCACCGTGCCCGACATGTCCGCGGCCGAGACCGGCGCGCAGCATGGGCGTATCCACTGCGCCGGGCAGGATGGCATTGACACGGATGTTATCAGGCGCAAATTCGATGGCCATGGCGCGCGTCAGCGCCAGCATCCCGCCTTTGCTGGCAGCGTAGGCGGCAATATTGGCTGATGTCTGGATGGCATGCACGGAAGAGACATTCACCACCGCCCCTCCGCCGCGCGCTTTCAGGAGAGGATGCGCCAGCTTGACGCCCAGAAAAACCGAGCGCAAGTTGGCGGCCATAACTGCATCCCATTCTTCGACGGTGGTTTCGACCAGCGGTTTGGCAATTTGCATGGCGGCATTATTGACCAGCGCATCCAGGCTGTCGGTGAACTCGCGGGCTTTGGCGAAAATCGCTTCCAGTTCTTCGCCACGCGAGATATCGGACTGGATAAAAAGCCCGTTTTCGGGAAATCTGTCGCCGAAAGGGGCACGGTCCACACCTAGGACACGCCAGCCTTTTTCGGCAAATAAGGCAACAGTCGCACGGCCAATGCCGCCTGCCGCGCCAGTGATGAGTACTGTTTTTGTCATTCGTATTTCCAATTTTTCTGGTGGTCGAGTAGGTGGCGTTCGTCCACCGTATCGAGACCACTACTTATGATAACTTGATTGCATCTTACTTGGTGGTCTCGATACACGCTCGACTATCGTCTCACGTTACTCGACCAACGGTGATTTGCAATGACATCATTTTAGCAAATCACTCGAATCTATTCCCAGCCCATCCAGCAGATTCTTGATGGTATTCCAATGCACGCGTTCCCAGGCAGCCGGGCTGGAATTAGCGTTGTGGGGGGCCAGCATGACGTTATCCATTTTCATCAGCGGACTATCCAATGGCAGCGGCTCCACTTCAAAGACATCCAACGCGCATCCAGCCAGACGTTTGGCCTGCAACGCTTCGATCAACGCTTTCTCTTCTACAATCGGTCCGCGGGCGGTGTTGATGAGCACGGCATTGGGTTTCATCAAGGCGAAGGTGTCCGCGTTCATCAGATGCTGGCTGGTGGGGTTCAGGTCACAGTTGATGGAAACAAAGTCAGACTTAGAGAGTAGAGAGTGGAGATCAGTCATCTGGATGCCGGTTTCAGTTATGAAAACATGGTCAATCTCGACGATGTCGTTGCCGAGCACCTGCATGCCGAAGCCGCGCGCGCGGCGTGTCACAACTTTGCCGATGGTCCCCACCCCTACCACACCCAGCACACACTCGCTGAGCGCCATCCCGGGGATTTTATCCCATGTGCCGGATTTCATGGCCCTGTCCATCCAGGGCAGGCGGCGGACAAAGGTCAGCATATAGCCCAGCACCGTGTCTGCAACAGGGGTGGTAAAGGCGTTCGGAGTGCGGCCAATTTTTATCCCATAACGGGAGCAGGCCTCGGCGTCGATCGAATCGATGCCCGTCCCCCATTTGGAGATCACTTTCAGCCGCGGTTGACAGGCTTCGATCACGCGGGCCGTGTAGCGGTCATCCCCGCAAATCGCGCCGTCGAATTGACCGGCATACTCGAGCAAGACATCTTCATCCACCCGTTCTTGCACTTCGGGAACGATCAATCCAATGCCGTAGCTCTCCAGCACCGGACGAAAACGGTCGAGGAAGGGAATCATGTAGGGGGCGGTAAAGAGAACGGTTTTCATAGTTACTCACAAAAGGCGCTTTTCACAAACGCCTGGATTTCCGGGTCGATAGTGTAGCGGATTCATATCCGTCAGGAATTTATAGGTTGAAGCGGCAAACAGGTCAATTATACAGAACTTCGCAGGCGAAAACGAGTGAGAATTGATTCTAAGATTAGAAATCCAAACAGCCAGAAACTCAACACAAATTGCAGGCTAACCGTCAACGCATGGCGGTGCGTGCCGGGCACATCTCCATGCCAGACGATGAATAGATGTGGGTAGGTCAGCAAGCATAATCCAATATAGATAAGCCAGGTCGGATTCGCTTTCCAGGCCTTCTTCCAAATTGCCACAAAAGTCGCGATAGTGGTCAATGCCCACAAGTACAATACTCCATCTTGCGGATACAAAATACGTTCCACATACCAGGGTAAGATCGGCTCATAGCGCTGCGGATAGAATCTATCTACATCTGCAAATACCAGCAACCATTCCAAATCCTGCCATGGCTGGCTCAGACTTGTTAGCGGCTTTGAAAGCAACCAGCGCATGTAACAGGATTTTCCATTGTCATCCCGCCAATCGCGATAGGATTGCAATGCCGGATCGGTATAAAAAGCCCTGTTATTGCTATTGGCAAAACCACCTGCCAGGTTGAGCAACTCTGGCGTGACCGGCATGCCACAGTCTGCGAAGAATGATAACGCATCTTGATCGGTCAGGATACGCTGCGCGAGTACATTTTGGAAGGGAAAAACCCAGCGATTGCCTCTATCAGCGCTGAGATTGCTGAGTGCAAAGAGCAAAGCAAACACAACAGCAATTGAAAAGTATCGTTTGTGCGCGCCAAAAAACAAAACACCCAGAAGGATTAAGCCTGCAATAATCAACAAAATCCAACCGTTGGTATCGCGGGTGAAGGCCCAAAGGAACGCGACCAAACTTAGCAAGAACACCTTGCCCCATGACCAACCCCTTAGCAGCCAGAGCCATGCAGCTAGAAACAAAGCCATCAAAGAAATGGAAATAGACTCGGTCAGCATGACCACATCCCAGCCGGCGATGTGACGGTCAAGGCTGAGGGCCAGGATCAACACAAAAGCTACGGGACGGAGAATTCCCTTGAAGGCGTAAGCTAAGGATAAGGCCAGCATCCCCCAGGCGAAGATGGAAAAGGCCGCATGGAATGTAGATACTATTACTTTACTGGCACCAAATAATTTCAAAACGAGGGGAAACATGGGAGGACGTGTGTTGGCCCAGAAACCTTTAGAGAGGAACGCTTCGCCCGAAACACGCACATAGGCGGGTGTGTCCGCAGTCCGCTTGGCTTTCTCAAAGGCCGGAGCTTCATTTGCCCAACGCAGGTTGGCGTAAAAAGAAAACACAAGAAGCATAAAAATGGCGATCAACACAGATGCCATATTCTGCCTTTTGCGATTCGCTGCCTTTGTTCCCTGCGAGTTTGTCATTATTTCTTGCGCCGCATCAAAAAGTCGGTGATTTCAAAATCGAGTTCTTCGTCAATATCCCAGGCTTCGTCTGGGTCGATTTCGAACAGGATGGGATTTACCCCAATACGATGATTCCGCTTGAACAGGTTTTGAAGGGTAAATAGATAGAGGCAGGAATTCTCTTCATATACCGGTGGCAGGTCCTGGGTCTGGATGAGAACCGAGGGGTCGTGGTTGATGGCCCCTCCATGCTGGTCATACAGTCGCGTTTGCCAGCGCGTCACGGAGAAAAGCGAGTCCTTTTCAGGATAGGCATCCAGAAATGTCTTTATTGCCTGTGAGACGGTTTCCGAGCGCAACAGGGGATTGGTGCTGTGCGTCTGCAGATAGAAATCGGCCCCTACCTGCGCAGTGTCGTGCAGCAGGATGTCGTTCATCGGGGTCTCGTCAGCACGCAGATTTTCGGGGCGGTTGATGATCGTCACCTGCGGGAAATGCTGGCGCAAACCATCCATGACCGGTTCAGAGTCGGTATCCACAACCACCTGGTCGATCTCAGGAACGGCCAGCAAGGTATCGATGATGTGATGAAAAAGCGGCTTCCCGGCCAGCGGGCGGTAGTTCTTACCGGGAACGCGCTGGCTATGGTGACGCATGGGGACGAGGGCAACAAGAGATGGCATCTGAAATCCTATGGAAGTGAGCTCAGGGTAGGTGCACACGAAGATTAATATCATAATAGTTTTGGGCACATTTGGTAATCCAGAAATCCGGTTTTTCCTTGCGGGTCAAAATCGCGGATGCCGCCAACAGGCAGGCCATCAATCGCGAACACATCCGCGCGCTCCTCCCCATCCGCAATCGCTTCCTGAATTGCAGCTTCCCTGGCATCCCATTCCCGGGTTCTACTCGCATACACGGGGATTTTCTCGGCGGTCACCTTGAGCGAATAAACCGGAAAAGCGTAGGATGCCAGCAATAGCAGGACCGTGAGCGTCTCCAGCCACCGGGTTGTGAACATTTCTCGCAATGCCAGCCCGGTCAGCCAGCCTGTTACAACGAAGCCAAATACAGCGATGAAGCGCGGGATGATGATCGTCCTGTCGGCTGGGAGGCCCCTTTCCACGTAGGCACTGGGGGCAAAGGATGCTGCCACCAGGAAGACGGCCAGGAGCCCTACCAACGCGGCCAGAAGCAGGATTTTCAAGGGTTTGTCTGTTTTTATCGGATGGAAAAAACAGGAACCCGGAAAAAATCGACATCGCGATGATGGCAACGTTCTGGTAATCCTTGATCGACAGGACGAAGAAGGCGTAAGTGAACTGGTACAACAGCAGAATCAGTTCGAGCAACCCTGCAGGTTCTCCATAGCGTTCTTTCCGGACCTGTGTGGTGGGTGCGAACACCAACAGGGCCATTGCCAGTCACCGCACCGACCAGCGCCACCAACGCCGGGACGAAAGTCTTCACAGCCCAGGCTTTTTTCTGTCGATAACCAATCCCGGCGATGAGCACATATAGCCCAACGTGGATACCAGCACCGTGCTGCTGGCTTCGGAAAACCCGCCGCCGAGTAAGGCCAGGACGAAGATGAAGCCGGTCAGAATTGGGGATGGCTTCTCACGTTTGCTACTCTCGGTGATGAACACAAATATCCAGGGGAGAAAGACCAGCGGCGTGACGTAAGTCAACATACCGGTGCGCCAGTAGAGAGATTGGTAAATGTGCGGGGAAAGATAGATCGAGAAATATACAATGACCAACGCGGCCAATATAATCAGCCATTTCGAAAGTCGATGTCCAGCCATGTATGCAAGATTATAGAAAAGATACGCTAGTCCAGCCACCCAAAAGATAATCGTCAGGGGTGTCATCAATTGAGTACCCAGGGTGCCAAATGCATAAAGCAAACCAGCGAAAATTGTGACAGAATAGCGGCTGGGCGTATAGGTCACATTGTAAGCATAACCAGCGACTGTTTCAAGAAATCCCAGGTTTTTGAAATCGGCATTGTAGCACCAATCATCCGCCCAATCACGGTTGAAGTATCCCAGGTAAGAAAACAGACCAACTCCTGCCAGTGCCAGGATAAGTCCAAGGATCAAGACGAATTTCTTGAAATTGAAAGACATCAGGGAATTATTTCTCTTCCACATCATCCTGCGGTTTGCGGAAACTATATACTAATGCAATGATCGCGATCAGCAGAAAAATGCTGTGGAATTTCTCCAAAAATGTGATTTCAATAAAATAGATCAACCCAAAGATGAAGGCAGTGATTATCGCTATCGCTCGTGATTTTTTGGTCACACGCAGCATCAAGGGAGAACCTTTTAAATTAAAGCGCCGCTGATAAAAAACAGACAACCACCCCACTAATGCAAAAGCGCCTATGATAATTAATATGAGGATAATTGCATCTTTCATAATTGCTGATTATACCGAATTGGCCTGTTCTGTCGCTCGTATTTACTCATCAGAAGCTGAAATCGATTCAATCAGAAATATGCGCTGATTTTCTGTCTGGATGCGGGTGGCACAGCCTGATAAGCGTTCATGTGACGAGTCGGCAAGCACCTGACGATCAGTGGTGACAAAGTATTGAAAATATCCATCAAGCAGGTTGATTGTTGGAATAATACGCATGTCAGTGTGGGAGGTCGAGGCCAGGGTGTCCAGTTGCTGGTAAAAATCGTCGATGTGCATTTCGGTGTTGTGAGTCAGGAAATCATCGTAGCATATCTTTCGGGGCCAGGCCACAGGATGCATTTTCACCATATACGAGATCAATGTAGGAGCCAGGGTTAACGTTGATGACAAACGGTCGTTGTTCTGATGAGCAGGTTGGCTCCAATAAAGTTGGTCTTGCGCTGGCGCGCAGGGTCACGGGGGGCAGGAGAACTGTCAGCGTGAGTATGGATACGGCAATAAATCGAAGTGAGAACAATTTGTTTTTAGCGGGAGCAGGCTCCTCGTCCCGGTCAGCGATGCGACTGCTGCCCACCGCCAGCAAGACAAACAAGAAGGGCATGGTGCTGGCATAAAAGCGCATCCCGCCATCTATGGGCGGCAAAAACGGGATGGAGAGAAATATCCCAATGAATCCCGCCAGTAGCAAGGTCGAGATGACCGAACGGTGTTTGAAAATCAGCAAATACATGCCTCTAAGCATGATGATAATTGTCAGACCCCAAAGAACCAGGTCCAGTTCATAGTTGCGGTCTTTTGCCCCAAACACAAAGATGCTTCTCCCACCGGGAAGAAAAAAGTCCCTGTAGGCTCTTGTAATCCCTTTGAAAAAATCGGACGGGGTCGCAAGGAAAGCATCCCAGGCGGCCTGATACACCCTGGACGGATTCCGGGTGCCGAGTTCGTCAATGGCGCTGTGCCAGCCAGCCCCACCGCGCACCTGTCCATAGATGGTGTAGGCGAAATTGCTGAACGACGAGCCTTCCGGCACACCTAACAGGCGTGGGTAGACCGTGTTGACGATAAAGTATCCGGCCCCAAGTATGGCCAGAATGAGAACAACAGAAAGAAATGAAAATCGTTTTGTTCCCCGAAATGCCCAACCCGCCCACAGGGTCAGCATCGGAAAGATAAAAAAGGCTCCCGCGCGGGCACTGACAGCCACCATCAGAAGGGCCAAACCGAGCAGTAGATCGAACCACTTTTTATGCCGGGCGGCATGCCAGACAAGCGCAAACCCAAAACAGCCGCCGATGAACCCCAGCGATTCGCTCATCGCGTACCCGGCAACCAACTGAAAGTAGAAGTACATAAATGTAATATAGAGCGCTCCAGCCAAGGCCCCCATGGCTCTGACGAATCTGGCGCGCGGACAGATACAGACCGATCCCGGCCAGTTGGGTCAGCACGGCCAGGGCTATCTTCAAGTTCTGTCCTGTCAGCAAAAGCAGGGATGACAAAAATCCAGGGAATAATGGCCTGCCCAACGCCTGGCCCGCTATTCGGATTGGCAATCCATTGATGAGCAGGTTCGCCCCCAGATAGTAATTTTTGGCATCCTTATAAGGGAGCAAACCGCTGATGACGAAATTATCTGAAAATCCCGAAGTCCACAGGTATGAGAGCGTCAGCGCAAACAGCAGCATGGTCAGGCCAAAAGTGGCCAAAATGCCTTGATTTCCCTTCAATCTGAAATGCCAGGTAATAGAGAAACAACTACGCCAAGAAAAACGATCAGCTCGTAACGATGGAAATATTGGGTGAAGGAATATGGGATTTCAAACCCCAGCACCAGCCAGAAAGCGATCACTGGAAGGAGCCAGGCCCCAATCACACCGGCATTTATCCTCTTGAAATCGAGCACTGTTCTCATACGGTTGCTTCCATCAACGTAAACGTTCAGCGATTATACCGAATCGGCTCGACATCGCGCTCATCGGATTTTCCCGCGCTCCAATGGGGATAATAGAACGTCTGCCGCAAATGCTGCGTGACCGGGCCTGACTGCCGGTAGCCCTGATAGGTTCCCCAAAACTGGTTGAAACGGAACCAGAAAATAGATGTGAAGCTTTTCCATAATACACGTTGACGAACGGCATGGGACAGATCGCTCAGGATGTTGGTGACGGTCAGGCGGGCAAAATCGTACACGTTGAAATGCGACTCGGGGAAGATACGCTTGAAGGCCATCGCTTCGCGGCGGTAGCGGTTGTATATCCCGCGCAGGGTTTCGTTATGAATGTGGACGATCTCGGCATGTGCCACATAAGAAACTGCATATCCCGCTCCCTGTACCCACTTTGCCCAGGCCAGGTCTTCCAGGCCAGTCAGCGTTTCATCATAGGGATGCTCTTCCCACAGCGAGCGCCGGATGGCTGCGTTGGCATTGTTGCAAAACGGGCTGTCCTGCTGCGCTACGTCCGCATCAGGGAACCACTGGCGAAAGATCTGATGCTCAGAGAACTTGGATGTTTCCATGCCGCGTTGTTTGCCATAGACAAGCGCCACCTGTTCATCTTCAAACGGACGCAGCAAGCATTCCAGCCAATCGGGATAGACGGGATAAACATGCGCGCTGGCGATGACGACCAATTCGCGCGTCGCCGCCCGGACCCCGAAATTGAGTGAGCGCCCAAACGTAAACTCGTCTGACGGGATGTGCACAACCTTCGCGCCATACGATTCGGCAATCGCGACGGTGGAATCGGTGGAGCCGGAATCCACGAGGATGATTTCTACATCTTTGACGGTTTGCTGGTGGATGCCTTCGAGCAGGCGCGGCAGGTGCTGCGCTTCGTTATAGGCGCGAATGATGATGGAGCAGTTCATCTTTCCCCTCACCCTAACCCTCTCCCGTCGGGAGAGGGGCCAGGGGTGAGGGGAATTACCAATCATTATCTTTCTCATACCCCAACCTGATCAACAAATCCCCGGCCACATCTTTAAAGATTTTTTTGTGCTCATCTGTAAAATGCTTCTTCCATTCGCCAGTTTTTCCAGAACGGAAGGTGGGGGATTTGCTCGGGTTGATGGAATTCTCTAGATATTCCAGAAGCCGGTTTCGGGGAGTCCGAAGCGGGGCACGGATCAGGAAATGGTCAATGATGTGTTTCAGCGTCCCAATGCGGTCGTGGATCAAATCTTCAAAATGGATTTTCATTACGGATGGTTGATCCAGCCAGCCAAGGTAGGGAGCGAAGCGGACAGCAATGTCAGGGAACTCAATGTCCACTTCGGGCCTGCCAAGAATGCTGACTTTGAGCCGCGCGTCGAAATCGGGCAGGGATTGGTAGTAATCGTGGTGCACATGGTTCGGCTCCATCTCGGTGACGTAGAAGACGTGCGAGACGACCACGTCGCGGGGATCCCGGTAGATGAAATAGGGCACGAAGGCGGTCGTAATCACGCGCTCCACAGCTTCAGGGCGGGCGAAAAGATGTGCGGAGGCAATGTCACCCGGGCGCAGGGATTCCAGCCAGCGAACGGCCTGCTCGGGCGCGCACTTGCGTCCGCTTTCGCCTTCGTATTCGGCGTAGAAGGAATGCAGGCGGCGGGAGAAAGGCGCGACGCGGCTGAAGCCGAGCAGGATCTGGTCGAGCAGGTGCGTGCCGCTCTTGGGGAAGGAAATGCCGAGCAGAACCGGCCAGCCGTTTTCAGGCGCGGGCAGGGATTCAAAACGGGCACGCTGGGCCAATTTTTCGGTCTGATAAACGAGGCGGCGCAGGGAGGCTTTGAGGGACATAGGTTTATTTAACCACAGAATTTCCAATTATATAAGAAATATGTCACCCTGAGCAATGCAAAGGGTCTCCCGCGCTACGCGCGGGGACTCTCACCTGCACTGCACCACATCTGCCCTGGCGGGTGGTGCCAGGGAACGCAGCGCGGTGCAAGTGTCACTTCCTACGGTCGTTCAGAATGACAAGATGTTTCCAAGTTTTGGCACACTGAAAAATGATATACTCTCACAAGTCGTTTTATTTTTCACAAAGGGAGATTGCTTTGAAAACGACCATCTTCAACACCCCACTTGTCACCCCGGCCCTGCGCGGTCTTTTCAGGGTTTCATTACGTATTCTTGGCTGGCGCGTGGTGGGACAGCTACCCGACATTCCCCAAATTCGTGATCGTTGGCGCGCCGCACACCTCCAACTGGGACTTTGTCATGTTCCTGGCGCTGGCGTTTATCCTGAAGGGAAATCTGCGTTACATGGGCAAAAAGGAATTATTCTACTGGCCCTATGGCGGATTCTTTCGCTGGTGCGGCGGCGTGCCCGTGGACCGCTCCAAACCGCAGGGACTGGTAGAGCAAACGGTGGAAGCTATTGATGAAGCCGACCATTTTCAATTGGTCATCACCCCCGAAGGGACGCGCAGCAAAGTGGGCGAATGGAAGCTGGGTTTCTATCACATCGCCAAACAGGCGGATATCCCTGTTTCAACCGGCTTCGTGGACAGCGTTACAAAGACCACCGGCATCGGCCCAACCTTCACGCTGACCGATGATATGGAAGCCGATATCACAGCTATAAAAGCTTTTTTCAAAGATAAGGTGGGGATAAAACCAGAACAAACAAGTGAATTGTGAGTTGAAATTCTACAAATTGAATCAGGGTCTCTTCGTGTTCCTTCGTGCTCTTTGTGGTTAGATTTCTTTCAACAAAAAATCCCCATCTTCCAACACCCCATCTAAAATCACTTTAATCGCATCTGATTCCAACAACTCATCCAACTCAAACGACTTCAATCGTGTCTGTGTCGTCCGCACCGATGGTTCCAAAAACTCCCCAAATGGCAGCGAGGTTTTATACAACTGGTAATACAGGAAACGGCGCGCGTTGCGTTTGAACTCGGCGGGAATTTCAATTGTTTCCACATCCAGAAATTCTTCCATCTTCGCTCTTACATCATCCACACTCTGCGGGAAGAACACGGTCGGGTACTGCGTGAAACGCGCCTTCCCCGCGCACAGCACCGCCGCGCCCATGATCGAGGCCTCCAGCCCGATGGTCGAGTTATAAACCATCACGAACTTCGACTTCTGGATCAACTCATACGAACTGAGCGTCTCGGTCGGCGCCACGAAAGCCACGTTTGGCTCGCGGTCCGCGCCGCTGGCTTCCACCCAGGCCGCCACCGTCTCGCGACTGGCCTTGCGCACACGCAGCTCGTCAGGGTGCGCACGGATCACGAACAGCGTCTCCGGGTGCGCGCGGATGACCTCCAGAGCCATATCCAGCCAATCGAACATATCCCCAAAGACCGTGTTGGCGTGCGGCTGGCTGGTGTCGAAAATAACGTTGGTAAAGATGGGCACGATCTGCTTGAAACCCGCTGCCTTTTGCAAGAACGACTCGTCCAGCCCCTGCATGTCCGCCCAGAACTTGATCCCTGCCATCGTGAAATCGCCCTGAAAACGCTTCGCCAGGTACGCATCCAGCTTTGCGTTTTGCCCATCGTTCAACTCAAATTCATCCGGGATGGCAATCGGGTAGGCGGTCGCTTCGCCCTCGGTGAAGAAAGCTGTCGCCGGGCGCAATCCAACTTCATGGGTGATGACTCGGATTCCGCGTTTTTGGGCGATAAAACGGGCGGTCGCTTCGGGATAGAACTGGCCGTTGAACACGATCACGGCCCGCGGCCCAGTCCGATCGAGGAAGTCCGCAAACTGCCCCGCGATGTTCCAGGCCGAAAGGATGTATTCCCGCAGCAGATAGCGTGTGTTCTCGTTATCGTCCAGATGATGGATGCGCAGGATCCAGCGCAGGCCGGGAAGGCATAATTCGCCGAGTGGTATCCCTTCCCATTCAAAACGCATCAATTCCGGGACCGATAGGTCTGTTACCGCTTTCGAGAGTGATTCGTCGCGCTGGAAGTCAAACCAATTTACGCGGGAATCGGTAATTTGGGAATCGGGAATCGCGGGGGGCACGCTGGTGTAAAGCGTATGTGATTGATAAACACAGGATTTGCACGGCGGCGCTTTGTGGGGATGTTCGCGATTGGTTCCCAGCACACAATGGCTCATGCCCGCGCTACAGGCAAAATACGCCACCGGGACGCCCTTCAGCCGCAGTGCCCAGGATGCCAGCAGGTGAAAGCCGCTGTTCCACGAGAGATCGTCGATGCCCGTGGATGCCTTGAAAAAGACGACCGGCGCGCCCGAAGGTTCCGGCTCCTGACGGGCCACACGCCGCGCAGCGTTGGCAACCTTGACGTTATTCAGTCTGCGGACAAGTCCGCGTTTGATGCGTTGGGTTAGGAATTCTTGGAACATGGGAATCGGGATTCGTTATTCGTCTTTCGTGGATTCGGGTAAATCCATTTCGTATGAAGAAATATCTTCATGGATAGCATGCTTGGCACCAGGTTCATTTTGCCCCTGTTTGCTTCGTTTAAGATAACCTATATAGCCGTTGATGAGTTGTGTCAGTTTTTCACCATCTTGTTCTAATGATTCAAAAAGTTCTTTGGGGATATATTCCATTTCACGCGCAATAACCAAGTGGCTGAGGGTTTCTTCTAGAGAACCACGTGCAATGTAACAAAAGCGAATATTGTCTTGATAATAAAAACGCCCATATCCTTCAGCAATATTGGCAGGGATACTCAAAGACGAGCGTCTCAATTGTTGGTTCAGATTCCACTTCTCTTCAGACGGGAGCAAAGGAAGCACTTCGCGATAAATCCGCAACGAAAATTCCTTTGACTTCTTCCAGGTTTCCAGAGTTTCCAAGCTTTTCACACTCATTCCACGACTCCCGCTTCTCAACTACCTAATCACGATTCCCGAATCCCTATTCCCGTCATCACCAATCATTATCTTCTTCATACCCCAACCTCACCAACAAATCCCCGGCCACATCCTTGAATAACGCTCTTATGCTCATCGGTGAAATGCTCACGCCAGCCCCCCGTCTTCCCCGAACGGAAGGTATGGCTTTTCTTCGGCTGGATGGCTTCTACCAAAATCTCTATAGCCTTCTCTCGCGGCGTGGGGATTTGGTAGCCAGTCTTCTCTACTTCATCAAGCATAGCGTTCAGGGTGGTATCACGCTCGTCAATCAAATCTTCAAAGCAGATGCACATCACACCCGGCTGCTCCAGCCACTCGAAGACGCTTTCATAACGCTGGCGTACACTGACCATCTTGAGTCCATCGCGGTCGATGCCGGTGATGGCAACTTTCAACCGCTCCCCAAAATCCGGCAGGGATTTGTAAAACGCGTGCATGCCATGTTCTGCGTGCATGTCGGTGGCAAAGAAGACCTGCGAAACCAGCATATCGCGCGGGTCGCGGTAGATGAAGTAATTGACGCGGTCGGGCTGACATAAAACCGCCACGTTCTCATCGCTGGCTTCGACATAGCCCCAACCGATCACACCGCGCGGAATGCTTTGCAAATCTTTCACAACATCGTCCACGCTCCGCCGTCCACCGTCCTTATTGATCGTGCGAATCGGCTCCGCCGCCACATATGCATATGGCATGATCCGTGTGAAACCGTTCAGGATTTGAAGTAACAGATGTGATCCGCTCTTGGGCTTGGAGTTGCCGAAGATGGGCGGCGCTTCGGTGAACGAGAATCGCTTCCAGCGCAGTACGGCCTGGGCGTATTTGCCTGGGCCACGGAAGGTTCGGCGGAGTTGCTGCTTTAGTCCCATAAAATATCATGTAGGGGCGGGTCTAAGACCCGCCCCTACCAAGCTATTTCACCCGGCGCAATTTCTCGCGCGGCCCCTTTTCGCTTTCATAGACCTGCTTAACGCCATCACCCAGACTCTGCTCGGTCACGCGGATGTATTTGACTAGTCTCCTGAATCCACCCGGTTCTACCGAGGCGGCCTGGTCAGAGCCCCACATAGCGCGGTCGAGCGTCAGGTGGCGTTCCACCATGCAAGCACCCAGCGCCACAGCGATCGTTGAAGGGACTAGCCCCACTTCGTGACCCGAATATCCAATGGGTATGTTAGGAAATTCACTCTTCAGAGTTTCGATCATTTTCAAGTTCAACTCTTGGGGCTCACAGGGATAGGCACTGGTTGAGTGCATCACGCCCAAATTCTCTTCGCCGACAATTTCTATCCCCTTGCGGATTTCATCCATCGTGGACATGCCAGTGGAGAGAATGATGGGGCGGCCGGTCGCTCGTACGTGGCGAAGCAGGCCATGGTCGGTGAGCGCGGCGGAGGGGAGTTTGTACACCGAAGGGTTGTACTGCTCGATAAAGTCCACAGAACCTTCGTCCCAGACGGATACGAACCAGTCAATATCCCGCTCTTTGCAATAGCGGTCGATTTCAGCGTATTCATCTTCGCCAAATTCCACTTTATACCGATAATCGAGATATGTGATATAGCCCCAGGGCGTTTCGCGCTTTTGTTTTTTCTGCTCGGGCGGTGTACACACTTCGGGTGTGCGCTTCTGGAATTTGACCGCATCCACACCCGCATGAACCGCTGCATCGATCATCTGCTTGGCAATCTTAAGGTCGCCGTTGTGATTGATACCAATCTCTGCGATCACATAAGTCGGATGGCCGGTGCCGACCAGCTTGTTGCCAATTTTCATTTCACGCGTCATTTTCTCTCCTGTAGTAACGACTTCAGTCGTTTTTGCAATTTTTCAAAATCAAATCACATAATTCACGTACCGCGCCACGCCCCCCGGGATTAGACAAAACATAATCGGCCTCACGGATGACTTCCGGCAGCGCGTCCGCTACTGCCACCGACCAGCCAGCCACTCGAAAACCGGGCAGGTCGTTGACATCATTGCCAATAAATACCACATGCGCGGGATCAATCTCTCTCTTAGCCAGCAGATCTTCTAAAGCTTTTTCTTTATCCTCGATACCCTGAATATATGGGACTTCCATCTTCTTGCAACGCGCGGCCACGACAGGATTGGTCTCCTTCGAGATGACAATTGACTCAACCCCGGCCTTCTGCAACAGACTCAGCCCGTAGCTGTCACTGCGGTTCGCAGCCACAGACTCTACCCCATCCTGGTTCACCCACACCCGATTGTCGGTCAGCACGCCATCAAAATCAAGCACCAGCAGCTTGATGGTTTCGGGCATTGGCCTCTTTGACGTATCGCTGGGCAACACCATTTCCAGGCCACTATACACAAGTGCTTCGTATTTTTCCCAATCTGAAAGCGTATCAATATCTACGGTGTAGCGTGGATCAATAAGCAATGGGTAAATCACATCCCCGGTCAGTGAATACTTGTTGGCAATGGTCGACAGGCGGATGGCGTCGATATGTCCGGTTTGCCAGTAGACGGGCGGCAAACTCTGGCGCGGGGCGTTGTAAGGCTCAGCAATGCCTTCGACCTCGAGCAACGGCTTGAGTGGTTTGTCATCACCAGCAAAGCGCCACATCTTGTGCGGGTTTTGACCGGCAGGCACAACGCCGCGCACACAATCCGCATCATCCTGTGAAAGCAGAATATGCACTGCTTCGTCTACAAGCCTGCGTGGTCGAATAGGGGAAGTTGGCCGTAATTGCACAACTACATCAGGCTTGTACCCATCCACTTCTTCGAGCATTTTCAGGGCATGCTCAAAGACCGGCAGGTCAGTAGACTTGTCTTGAGCCAGTTCAGCGGGCCGCATGAACGGAACTTCAGCGCCATATTCGCGAGCAACGGCTGCGATTTCATCATCGTCTGTGCTGACAATGACACGCGTCACGGTTTCTGCTTGCAAACCGGCTGCAATGCTCCAGGCGATCAGGGGATAGCCAGCAAAGTTGCGGATGTTCTTGCGCGGGATGCCTTTCGAGCCGCCCCGTGCAGGGATGAGTGCAAGGATTTCAGTCATAAGCTCTCCACGAAGAACACGAAGGGCACTAAGGTTTTTTTATTCGAGTTCTTCGTGCCCTTCGTGGATATTACCAGGCCGTCCAACCACCATCGACAACCACGTTGTTGCCGGTCATGTAAGAGGATGCATCAGATGCCAGGAAAAGCAAAGCACCGTTCATTTCGTCTTTATCGGCCATGCGTCCCATGATGGTTTTGGCGGAATAATTCTCCACGAAATATTCTTCATGACCGTTGAACACACCGCCAGGTGTAAGCGCATTCACGCGAATATCGGTCCCGGCATAGTAAGCGGCCAGGTACTTTGTAAAGCCCATTACGCCAGCTTTGGTGGTGGTGTAATAAACCGGCTTGAAAGCCACACGCTTTCCGTCTTTTATGTAAATGCGCTGGTCGGGACCGTTCAAACCATACGTCGAGCAGATATTGATGATACTACCTTTTTTGCCCTGCTCCAACATCGGTTGGACACAGGCTTGCGTAACCAGGAACATCCCGGTCAGGTTAACATTGAGGGCGGCGCTCCACTGTTCGAGCGGATAATCTTCGAAGGCGCCGGGGGCGATGCCCC
Organism: uncultured Chloroflexia bacterium; assembly: GCA_963791785.1. Lineage (GTDB taxonomy): Bacteria > Chloroflexota > Anaerolineae > Anaerolineales > Villigracilaceae > JAABUE01. Next base: position 316,675 of record CAWBTW010000016.1, read on the forward strand.
TGGCAGCCGCATCCGGGTCAAATTTGGGGTCGAGAGCTGCGCTGTTGACCAGGATGTCGAGGCGGCCGAATTTGCTTACTGTAACGGATGCAAGCTCACGGGCAGATTCGATGCGCGTCACGTCCAGGCCGAAGCCTGCCCCCGCGAAACCGGCATCCGTCAACCCTTGAGCGACTTTGTCAGCCGCTTCTACATCCAAATCTGCCACAATGACTGCTGCGCCTGCTTCAGCGAGGGTACGGCAAAACTCGGCGCCAAGCAACCCCGCACCGCCAGTGACAACAGCGACCTGTCCTTCGAGATCGAATTTATCTTGGATCATATGAGAACTCCTATTCTGGAAAAGCGCTGAATACCCAGGTGTTGCTAAAATCTTTTAGGTACAGCCCGCGGCCCAGATCTTTATAATAACGCAATGTTTTGCCATTTGCCTTGTTCACGCGGAATAAAACGATCACAATTTGTCCATCCAGTACTGGCTGTTTTATATCGGTAATTCCCGGCTCTGTTTTTGGCAAAACACCGCTGGGTCGCCCGGTGTACAAATACACTACGCCCGGCTCATTCGAGATGATGAGAACATCAGATGGGATTTTCTCAAGTGCAGCGATCGCTTCAGAAGCAAACCATCTTTCACCCGCAAACGCATCGCCACCTTTACGCAAATCCTGAACAGATAAATTTTGGCTGCTCGCAAACATGCCTAATAATCCTGCAGCGCATAAGAAAACGATTGGCTTCCAGAGCATAGTTTTTTTTCGCCAAAACCAGGTTCCCAATACCATCAACAAAAGCAACAGTGAAACGAAAACTGGAGAAAGAATTCGCACCTGGAACTTGGTAGCCGGATCGAATAATGTCATTGTGGTGATCAACAACACCAGGTATGCAATCACGTATAAAGCGTTCGTAAACGGTAAAACTTCAAAATGAGGAGCGCGCTCGGGTTTGAAAAACCGAGGCAACCCTTTTACAAATACCCAGATAAGCAAAGCCAAGCCTATCAAGAGCAAGATGATTTCAATTGATGAGGGTATTTGTTTCAGTACGCTCCGTACGGAGCGTAACGGTACAATAAAATCGGCAACGGTCTTTACGCCCAGTTCCCAGTTATCCGGTTGTATGGGATGCCAACCTAGCACCCGATTGGTAAAGCTGCCTCCCACAACCCGGTTTCGAAGAGACCAGGCAAAAATCCAGGGAAATGCGCTCGCGACAAGAACTGCTGCACTTTTTAAGCGCTCTCGCCAATTTTCGTGAAGAATGAGCAAAACTGCGATTATCGTTGCCAGCAATGATAGTGCCGCGTATCGTGTCAGGTATGCCCAGGCAAGCACAAAGCCGAGAGCCACCAGATAATCGATTTTAGGCCGCGTAAAATAATGATCCAGCAACAAAAACAAAAGCAGCATCAAAAAGATATACAATGGCTCGCTCATCGCACGGGTATGGATGTACAGGAGCGAACTGCTCAACAAGGTCAGCGCAGCCGCAAGTATTCCCGCAATACGAGACCTGGTCATACGCAAGCCAACCCAGCCGGTAAGTGCAATGTTCAACCCAAACAGTAAGCCATTGAGCGCGCGCGCACCCCGTACAGGGTCAAGCTCAGTAACAAATCCGATAAATGCCAGAACCGCTGGAAACCCCGGCGGGAAATGTGTGACCGGCTCATTGCTGGCCAACCAGGCTTCGCGATAACCATTCCCGTCAAGAATACTGCGCGCTCCGGCAATATAGGCAATGGAATCATCGTTGAGGCCAAGTCCCTCGGGAGTGCTGTAAGCCAGCAACCAGATCCCACAAATGGCAAGCAGACCGAGGGCCATGAAAAAGGCCGCGGCCTGCTTGTCGAGGTTGAACTTGCGAAGAAAAGCGAGCATGTTCCAGTTAGCTGGCTTGTGGTTGCAAATACCCCTGTTCTTCGAGATAGGCCATGATCTGACGCGCATTTTCTTCCGGCGTCACACCTACACCTGCCAAAGTAATCTCAGGATCAATTGGCTCTTCATAGGGATCGTCCACCCCGGTGAAGCCCATCGGCTTGCCATCAACCATGGCCTGCCGCGCCTTGGCGTACAGGCCCTTAACATCCCGTTCTTCACAGACTTCCACAGGAGTATCCATGTGCACCATGATGAAATTATCACCAACCATTTTGCGGGCTTCGTTGCGGGCATTGCGATACGGGCTGATCGCCGCACAAACAACAGAACCACCGTGACGGACAAGTTCACCCGCCACAAAGCCGATGCGCAGGATATTGGTATCGCGGTCTTCCGCACTAAAGCCAAGTCCCTTGGACAGGTGCGTGCGGACAACATCGCCATCCAATACTGTGAGAATCTTGCCACGCTCGAGCAACAGATCGGTTAATACCTGTGTGGTGGCAGACTTCCCTGAACCGGACAGGCCAGTGAACCAGATGCAAAAACCCTGGTCATGGCGCGGGGGATAGCTCTGACGCAGGATTTCAGCCGTTTCAGGGCGCGTGAACCATTCGGGCAATAATTCGCCTTTGGCGAGATAGTCATCACGCACTTGTGTGCCGGAGATGTTGTTGGTTTTAGCACCTTCGGGCACATCTTTCAGTTCTACGTAACGTTCTTCATCCGGCAGGTAGACCAGCATCTCGAACGGCACCATCTTAACGCCAATCTCAGCTTCGTGCTCAACCATCAGTTCCTGCGCATCATACGGCCCATAGAAGGGTTTGCCACTGCTATCATTACCAGGACCGGCATGATCACGCCCCACAATGAAATGGTTCGCGCCATAGTTGCGGCGGATGATGGCGTGCAGCAAGGCTTCCTTGGGACCAGCCATGCGCATGGCCAGCGGCAGAAGGCTGAGCGCCGTACTGTCCTTATCGTAGTAATTATCTACCAGAGCCCTATAAATGCGGACGCGGGTATAGTGGTCTACATCACCGGGCTTGGTCATACCAACAACCGGATGAATGAGCAAGCTGCCACCGACCTTTTCGGCCGCACGCTTGGTCAGTTCTTCATGGATGCGGTGCAGCGGATTACGCGTCTGGAAAGCAACCACATTCTCATGTTCCATCGCTTCGAGCATTTCACGCACTTCGCCAGGCGTACGGCGCAAATCGACAAAATCATGGTACTTGGGAAGGTTGATAACCTTCAACTCACCCGAAATACACACCTTACCCCAGCCTCCCATTTCAGAGACCATAGGATGACGGGCATCATCAGTACCATAGGCCAGGCGCGCTTCTTTTTCTGGATCCCATGAAAACACTTCTTCCAGTTTCATGATGGCCAGCGGATCGTTCAACGCATTGCGCAAAACAATCTCGCTGCCAACGCTGGGCAACTCACTGGAGTTGGCCGTGAGTGTGATCGGGAGCGGCCACAGTGTTCCGCCGTCCATGCGCATCTCGTGCAGCACCCGGTCATAGGTGGATTTATCCATAAAGCGATCCAACGGTGAAAAACCGCCAGTCGCCAGCAGTTCCAGGTCATTCAAGGCGCGTTGGTTGATCTTGATGGATGGCAAGGTGGGCACGCGCGCAATCAATTCATCTCGTTCTTTTCCTGCAACGAGCAGGTTGACCAGTTTTCCACCGTAGGGGGAAATTAGATTAGCTTTCGACATTCAAATACTCCTTATTTTCTAACACAGTCAAACTGTGCAATCTTACCTGTGGAATAATACACAAGGCGCTTATTATAGCGCAAATCCTTCAAAATTCAACAGTTGAATTTTGAAACTTATTCTATACAATATTGCAAATCAATCACATCAACTACTCGTGGCGATAAATTTTGCATGTTTCCTAAAATATGGCAGGCTTGTCCAGCAACATACGGATCAGCAACAAAGCCTGGAGCCAATTCTGTCAAACGCTTAACTTCTCCTTGTTGAGCATAGGCGTGTAAAAAAGGCATCCACTCTATCAGGTCTTTTGGGGCAAGGCCCTGGCTCGATGCCTCTTCACCAAAGGATAGAATTTCATCCCAATCACCACGCTGGCGTGCCAATGTCGCTTTTTGGTAGTAATAACACCAGTCATGTGCGGGTTCAGGACCAAATATATCGAGCGGAGGGGTGGGAGCAGCCCCAGTGGTGAGAATATGCTCAAGGCTGGAATATGGCCCAATGATCTGGATCGATGCGTTTTCATCCCTCGAATATTCCGGTTGTTCCCCATCAACTACATGAACGCATGAGTTCGCTGTTGGCTGCGCCAGGATTAATAGTTTTCGATAATTTTTGTACGTTCGTATCGTTCTGCGATTATCAAATTCCTGACCTTCATTGCGCAGAGTTTTATCCAGGGTATCCTGATTAAGCAGAGCTGCAAATACGCCAGGCTGAACATATTCATCCCTTGAACTCTCCGGGAAATAGATCAAGTTGGCTGGCCCCCAAACAAAGTAATCTTCCTCTGTTGCTCCTATTGCGTAATTTGCAACCAACGTAGTGGTTTTTTCTAATTGTGGAATACGCCAATTTACCTGCCACCAAAAATCACGGGTTGCCTGCGTAACCTGAACCGCTCTCTGGGAATTCGCGAAGTGCGTCAGGGAAGCAATAAAAATCAGCGCTGCAATTATCATTTTTTGCCACGGCGTTGACTTCAAGGAAAAGATAAGAGCGCCTAATAAAACAGCAGCGCCTGCAGAACTGACCAGCGTATAGCGAGAGAAAAAAGTGAAATCTACAGACCGATTGACTAAAACTATTGGCAGCAGCCCAAAAATTGTGCTTGCCAACCCAAGCCGAAAAGCCTCGCGTTTCCAGTTTTCTGCGTGGCTCTTTTTCGGATCTTCAACCTGCTTCAGAAAAATCAGCATAATCACAACTGAAACCACCCCTACCCCAAAACCTAACAACATTAAATTTGGCGACCAAATCCAGGAGCGTAAAAACGATAGCGGCTGCCCCCATGCCAATACGATAACGTCAAAAGTATCTACCAGCAATGTAGAAAGCCAGCGCAAGCTCGTCTTTAGCGGAGACTGGATAATCTGATCTAATTGCAAACTCACATCTGTTGCACCGCGTTCGGGGGTGAATAAAACCAATCTCCAAAAAAGAAAGACGGCTGGCACAAGAATTGTTATATAGGCAGAGCGAACCGTCCGCCAGCCTTTTTGTATCAGCGTTCCCCCGGTTCTGGACATCAGCACAAAAACACTGGCCCAACGCAAAAACTCAAAGCCAATGTACCATTCCATTTGCAAGAGATAAACCCACCCCAAAATAATCGCTGTAGAGAAAAATAATGCTTTTTGCAATTTTCTTTCACTCAAAACTGCTTTGACTGTGCAGGCAATAGAAATCGTGGCGGCAGCCAACCCAACGATATGGGATTGATAGTCAATGGCATTGGGTTGTGACAAAAAACCAGGGTAAATCAAAAAAAGTAAAGCCATACTGGCAGAAGCTGCACGCTGACGAGGCCAAAGCTGGCGCACCAACCAGTACAAACCTACCGCACTCATCAGCCGAAAGGCAAAGGCACTCAGGTTGTAATACAGCGGGTTTTGCCCAAACAGCCAGTATGCGGGCATCATGACCAACACACGGCCCGGGCGATCAATTTCGAAAATATCGTGAAATACCGAAAGTCCTTTTGCCCCGGCTGAATACATCAAATACCAATCGTCGTTGAAATACCCAAACTGACCTGTAAATGGCAAATAAGCCAATCCCCCAACCAGGGCAAGGACAGCGAATACAAAAAAATCTTTAGACTTCAAAAACGATTGGATTTGTTTCACAGCTACAACTCAATCATACGACCATCCGCTTCTGACTCGCAAGCGGCCTGCACCAGTTTCTGGATGCGGATTCCGTCCTCGAGCGTGCACACGGGATTCTCCGTCCCGCGCACGATGTTCAGGAAGTGGCGTGTTTGTGCAAGGAACAGGTCATTACGATCAAAACCTTCAGGGAGCGAAAATGTTTCTTCAACAGGAGCAGGCGGATCGTCTGAGTAGGAACCGAAGGGAGCGGGCATTTTGTAGAAATGTAAAACTCCGTCTGCATTATCCCAGCGCAGGGTGCCGTTCGTCCCGACAATTTCCAGTCGATGCACAGGCGGACGCTGGACATAGTTGACATGCACCCCGCCGATCGCGCCGCTGGCAAACTTCAGACCAATTTCGGCAACATCTTCCACATCCATTTTAAGTGATGAGATATGATCATTTAACGACCACAACGCGTCGATCTCGCCGAGCAGGTAGCGCAGGTAATCAAGCGGATGCGTGAGCGTGCCGATCACGCCGCCACCCAGGTCAGCGCGGGCAGCATAGCTCTGGCTGTAATCTTCCCAGGGATGCCAGTTGGGCAGGTATTCGCCCCAGTGCGCGTGGACGGTGAGCACCTGGCCCAGCGCGCCGTTCTGAATGAGTTCGCGGGCTTTGTTGAGGGTGGGGTGATAGCGGAACTGGAATCCGACCAGGATTTTGCTCCCGCTTTTCTCGGCTGCTTTTTGTAGGGTATCAAGGCCATCCAGCGAGTGCGAAACGGGCTTTTCAAGCAGAATGTGGCAGCCTGCTTCGCGCAGCAGGGATAGCCACATCGAGATGTAGCGAGGTTGGGTTAGCAACCACAACCGCATCAGGTTTGTGATTTTGCAAAGCTTCGTGAATGTCGGTTTCGACGGGGTAGCCTGCCAATTCGTCATCGGGCAGGGTGGCTTTGCGTGTGCGCAGCAAGACGAGGTCGGTTTCGCCGAGGGCGATCAGGTTTCGGAAATGTCTTCTTCCAATGGAGCCGAGGCCAGCAATAATGATTTTCATAATACCTTTCCTAAACACAAAGACCACTAAGAGCACAAAGGTTAAAGGTTTTTACCTTTGAGTCCTTCGTGCCCTTTGTGTTAATTACCAGTTTCTATCCTTCTCATACCCCCACTTGACCAACATCTCACCTGCGATCTCCTTGAACAGGTTCTTATCGCGTTCAGTGAACATCCATTCCCAATTGCCAGCTTTTCCTTTTGGCAGGAAGGATGCAATATCTTCGTTGCGGCGTTTTTGCCACTCCTGGTCGGGGTTGGACGACAACTCTTCGTCCATCGTTTTCTCCAGCGATTTCTTGGCTTTGACACCCAGGAACGCCCAGAATTTCTTCATCTCGTCAAAGGGTTGCGCCAACAAGTCTTCATAGCGCAGAGCAAAATAATTCTCACCAAACAAGCGCTGACCTTCGGCCTCGATCTTCGTCAGGTTATCCACCCAACCCTGCGCCGTGCGGCGGATAAAGGTTTCGGTGAAGATCGAGCGGCGGCCATCGCTGAAGGGTGTGGAATCAAGCCGCAGGTCCGAGATGATGCGTTTGTCTTCCGCTGTCAGGAATTTGGATTCTTCGACGAAGTTGCGGAATCGCTCCGAGATAATGACATCACGTCCATCGCGTACGATGTAAACAACCTTGGCATCAGGATAAACGGCGTGCAAATCTCGAACGGCCTGTCCGTGAATGACGGATGATGGGCTTTTGTCGCCGACAATGCGTTTACCTTCGCGGGCGGCGTCGCGTTCCATGATAACGTCAGCAGCAGCGCGCAGGACGAGCGGCGACAGGTCGCGCCCGTGGTTCCAGCGGTTGGACTTGCGCGTCAGCCACTCTTCGGCTTCGGGCGTATCCACCAGGGACTTGAGCAGCGGACGGCGGGTGAAGAAGTGCGCCTGGTAGTTGCAATGCACTTCGGGATGCAGGCGCGCCAGGCGCATGAGCAGGGTTGTCCCGGAGCGGGCATGGCCGAGGATGAAGAACTTCTCGCGCGGGAAGAAACTGCTTGATCTCGGCCACTTCTTCGGGCGTGATAGCCGGGATGGGGTTGCGGGTATTTTTTCTGGGGTCGCCCTTGAGCAGGATGCGGGCAGCCTTTTTTATACGGGTGAAAATTTCCATTCAATCTCCGGAGTTTTTGGACGCTGATACACGCTGATTACACTGATTTTTTTATCTGCGTTATCAGCGTTTTTCTGCGTCCCGATTTCATCTCTTCCAATTCAACATCACCAACCCGACCAGGCAAACCAGAATCCCAACGATATTGACCCAGTTCAGTTTATCTTTGAACACAAAAATCGCCACAGGGACAAGGATGAGAGAGGCGACCACATTGACCAGCACGGCGGCGATACCGATATTCCAGCCTGAGCGATAGACCAACAAGAAACCAAATTCGATACCGACAATGGCAATGGCTAGTCCGATACTGGCCCAGTTGAGTTGTTTTAGCTCCAATGCAATCCCGTTTCGGGCAGGGAAAATGAAAAAAGTAAAAAGGGTCACTGCGAACGCGACGGCATACGTCACCAACAGGGATACGGTGAAATTGACATTCGCAGGCGTACTCTTGGCAACAAAATGATACAGCGCGCTGGAGCGATGGCGAGAGTGATGGAGAAATAGAAGAGGAACATAGGTTTCATATTGGTCAACCAGGTCTACAAGTCTAACAGGTCTTACCAGTCGACCAGTAGACTTGTTAGACCGCTTAGACCTGTAAGACTTTGAGAATATACTCCGCCGTTCTCCTGCCTGCACTGGCATCCGTAAACGTGATCTCATCTTCGATGAACTTCCTGCGTTCGGCGGCATCCAGCGAGGGATCTTTCAAATACAGATTCAGCATATCCGCCAACTGCGCTTCGTTCTCCGCCACGCGGCCTGCCTTTGCCCAGCGGAAGCGTTGATGCGTGGGCCAATCGCCGATATCTTTCAAAGATAGCGAATATTTCTTTTTCTTGCCATCACTCGCAGTGCGCACGCTGTCCCAGCCGCCGGGCGTGTCGATCACGGCCGCGATCATGGGCGTATCGTGCACGGCCGTTTCCACCAGCATGGTCGAGTAGACCGTCACCATCACGTCCGAGTGCGCCATCATGGATGACTTCTCATCCATGTCTTCGCCGCCATAGTAGCCCAGCGAGCCGCCCAGCGCCACCGGCCTGCACCACGTGCACATGCGGATACTGCTCCTCCAGCGCAAAGATGCGTTCGCGCTCTTCCGCAAACATCTTCGGCTTATCCTGAAAATGACTGGGATGCAAGCGTACCAGCAATTGCGATGGTTCTGCCAGCGTATCCGAAGCGACCAGTTTGGCCAGCGCTTCCACATTCGGGAAGTTGGGCGCAAAATGGACGAAGCTGCTGGCATACGAGATCAGCTTGCGCTCCGGGTCCAGCCCGTGCAGTTTGAAATACTCATCGCGCGGCATCAGCCAGGTTTTGCGGAAATAACCATCATAGGAGGGGATGCCGCCAATGTGGACGCGCTCCGCGTCCCAATCGGAGCCGTAAACCAACTCGTCCTTCTGCACTTGAGACCAGCAGGTAGCGTAATCCACTTTTGCGCCGGGGATGGCGTAACTGGACGGGTTGTCCCAGCCCACGATGACGGTTGCGGTTCGGACTCCCCTGCGGCTTGCTTCCCTTAGTAGATAGCGGTCAATTCTCCAGCCGGGTGTCGAAGCGATAACTAGGTCGGGCTGGTATTTTTCAAATAGATCGGTATACAGGCCCGGGTCTGGGCGTGAAGCGGGATTGGGCTTGAACCAAGGCTTTGCGGGCGGATCTGCTGGAGCGCAGGATCAACGTCGCCAGCGCGGCAGGGATCCAGATCCCCAATCTGAATTTCCAGGTAGTTTTCGGCCCACACTTCCCAGATGTGACTGTCCTGGGCTTCGTTGTTGATGCGCCACGAGCCGCCGACGCGGCGCAGGTAGGCCAGCAGCCACTGGGCGCGCGGGCGGACTTTTTTGGCATAGGCATCGGCCTGTTTCAGCCGCAGCCCTTCAAAAATGAGCCCCGGACATCCAAAACGCTCCGCAATGCGATCTTTGGTCTCGTCGTCGGTCAGTAGGACGACTTCGACGCCTGCATCGAGGAGGGTCGAAACAACGTCGCTCTGCAGAAAGTAGACGATGGCCATGCCGTGGTCGGCGGAGATGAAAATACGTTTGGTCATATTTATTTTTCAATTGTCATTGCGAGGAGGGTGAAGCCCGACGAAGCAATCTCAGACTTTCAAACAATTGTGTGTTCAAAATTCCTTGAGATTGCCACGCTCCCTCTGGTCGCTCGCAATGACATCAATTAAGAATAATACCAGTTGAAAATCTTGTTATACACCGCCAGCAAAACCTTTTTGATCGGCGCAAATTCCAAAATGCGGCCAGCAAGACCTTTTTCCTTTTTACTTTTTACCTTATCCTTCCCCAACTCCCCACGCAAATACCCCAGCGTATTGGACATATTCATCGCCAGCGGGTCGGAGACCATCAGCCGCAGCAGACCGGCTTCGTTCATGCGCTGGTCGAGCTGGCGCACCTGCCCCATCGGGCGGGACATGTCAAAGGGCAGGAATTGTTGCAGTGTGGATTTGTAAGCCGTGAACTGCCAGTGGGAAGCGCCTGCCATCGCGGTCACACCCTTGTACTCTACTCTCCAATCTCTAGTTTCATCATACACTTTTACGTTCTCTTCTTCGGTCTGTCCGAGCGAGAGATTGAACTCAAGGAAGGTTTCCCAGGGGATGAATTGACCTTCTTCGAGAGTGGCATTTTCACGCGCCCAATCGAGCGTGGCACTGTAAAATTCCGGCGGCGTGCGGAAGGGACGCGCGGTCACCATGCCGACGTTGGGATAGGTTTCCAGGATTTCAACCGAGCGTTTCAGCCAATCCGGCGAGAACAGCACGTCGCTGTCCGCGTAGGCGATGATCTCGCCCGGTGCGCCCGCCAGGATCACGTTCCAGGCACCGCCTTTGCCGACATTCTTCTCGGACAAAATCAGATATTGAATGCGGCCTGCTTCTTTTTCCTGAATCAGGTAATCACGCGCTTCGGGGCAGGAGCCGTTGTCGAAGACCAGCAGGTCAAAAGGCAGGCCAGCATCCTTACGCATCGAGTCCAGGCTGACTTTGAGCACATCCAGGGTTTCTTCGTAGAATCCGCTCAGGAACGGGATATAGGTCAGCATGGCGGCGGTGATGCGCTCAGGTTTGGCTACATCTTTGACAAATTTGGCAGGGTTTTGGCCTTTTCTCATAATTCATCATACTCCGTTGGTTGAGTGCCGAGCGCTATTTCGAAGGCATACACTTGCACCGCACTGTGTTTGATGCAGTGCAGGTGTCGAAACCAACAATAACTTAAAACAAATATCTTTAGAGCCTACTGGTTTCGATACTCCGCTTCGCGGTACTCAACCAGCGGATATCTTTTTATTTGAAGATCTTCCTGAACTCTTCACCCAACGCTTGGGGCGAACGACTTTTTCCAGAGTATTCTCTGGCAAAAAGAAAAATATCTTTCGCAAGAATAATTCCACACGACGCCAGAAGTGCAGACTGGTAAACGCCGGGCGGACGAGTTTCCCGTCCTTCAGACGATGGGTGGCATCCAGGATAGTGTAACGTACCGCGGCGGGACCGCCCGCGAGACGGATATTTTCGTCCGTTTCGGGGTGGGTGTAATGCGACTTGCCACCCGGCAGATGACGATAATCATGATTCTGATGCACGATCATGACCGAGGGCGTGCAGTCGATCACCGGCCATTTTTCCTGGCGGGCTTTGTAGATCATCCAGTTGTCCCAACCGGCGCGACCGATGGCAAAGTCGGGGACATCAGTGTAGCAGGATTTTGGAAACAGGAAGAAATCGCTTCCGGCGGGACGATGGAGCTGCCCCCGTTTACCGACATCTTCTCGCAGACGATCAGTCCAGCCATCTGAGAAAAACAACGGATTGGTGACATCCAAATCCCAGCGTTGACTGAGTAAGACGAATTTATCCGTTTTTCAACGCCTTCGCTATCGACCTTGCTTCGCCGCTTCGACAAAATCGGGCATCAGGAGCATGTCGGTGTTGATGATGCAGAGCAGGTCGCTGTCACTGTTTTCTCGCGCCAGTTGAAACATGGACGAGATCAACGGCGTGCCGCTCTCACTGCGGGCGACATTGGAAATGTGCTTCACACCCAATTCATTTGCAGCTTCGGCAAGACCTTCTTCTTCGCCCAGCAGGATGACATCCACATCCGGGAGCAGAGTCCACGATTTGATCGCATTGCGCTGGATGGTCGCAATGTGCGGGTCGGTGAAGGGTTTGGGGGCGGAGAAAGAGTGTAGATCAAGACGCCATGACTACTCGTCGTAGAGCGTTTTATGTCGCACAGTGGAATTGATGGCAGCTAACTCGCGAGATTCATCATGAACAACTTGAAGGACTCTTTCCAGGAGAAGTCATCACGCTCATCGAAGCGAGCATAGAGTTGCTGCATGAATTCCAAATCTTCAGGGGTATCCACTGTCCAGCGGTAATCGCCGAAGTCAGTGGTGTGATGCAGTTGAGCGATCTTGAATCCACGCGGGGAAGTTCCAGTGGACAGTGATCGGTTTTCAGTGATCAGCTCTACCCCTTCATACAGATAGGGCATGACGTGTTCACGGTGGAAGGTCTCTTTGGCATCCTTCCAGGCGATTTCCAATGCTGCAAAGGTGCAAACTTCTGTATCCAAGCCAATTGGATAGGTTCTGCCAAACGGCGGCGGCAGGCGATTACAGACAAAATCATATTCGCCTTCCAACAAAGTGTTGACACAATCATCGATCAGATCTGGATCAATGACCGGGCAATCGGCGGTGATGCGCACAACCACATCTGCTTTGAATTCTTTGGCAGTCTGGTAGTAACGATCGAGCACATCGTGCAGGCTGCCGCGCGTAAAGGGAATGCCGCCAAAGTCGCAGTATTCGGCCACGGGGTCGTCAGTGGGATCGGTTGTGGTTGCGAAAATGGTCTCGGTAACGGTAGCAGCCCGCGAGGTCCGGATGTAGACGCGCGAAAGCATAGGCTGTCCGGCAATGTCTGCCAGTATCTTTCCGGGCAGGCGCGAAGAACTCATCCGTCCCTGGATGATCGCAATCACACGTTGTGACATGAAAATCTATTGATCGGTCGTCTTAGGTGGTTCAGGCGGAGGGGGCGGGGCAGGCTTTTCAGCTTCTGTCAGTTTGGCCTCGAGCGATCCGATCTTTTTGCGGTTGCGCGCGTTCGACAGGCTGCTCTTGATACGTCCAGGTGTCATCACAAGCACACCAATCAAGATACCAACAGCCACCGCCACCAAAATGACCACCGCCAGTGAGCCTTCATACGAAAAGCTGAAGAATGAGACGGTGACCAGTCATGGTATTTTGCAAGGCAAAAATGACTGCCACGATAGCGAAGGCCAGAGCCAAGAATCAATGCGAATACCATAGGAACCTCCTGAATTTATTTCAATTGCAAAGCCTGTTGATAGGCCTGCATCAGTTTGGCAGAATTCTTCTTCCAATCAGCGCGCTCTTCTGCCACAGCACGCGCCGCGTTACCAATTTTGGGTAAAGACTTGCGCTGGTCCATGGCCTGCAAGATCTTCGCCGCCAGCGCATCAGCATCTCCATCTGGGGAATAGCCAGCCGTTCTCGCCTTCGGTCACCCATTCCTTGTTGCCAGGGATGTCCGATACCAGGCAGGGCAGGCCGCAAGCCAACGCTTCCATCAGACGAGACCGACGAACCGTCCACAGTGCGATGGGCTGATATATACGTCAGCCCAATGATACCAGCGTGGCAGCTCATTTTGTGAGATTTGTCCGCCGAACGTGACACGGTCGAGCACACCGCCACTGTGCAGGATCTGACGGATGCGTGCGCCCTGCGAGCCGCCTCCCAGCAGCATCAGACTCAGCTCAGGCCTGGCTTGCGCTGCCTTGACAAATGCCCGTGCTAGAACATCTACCCCGTAAAGCGGTTCCCAGGCGCGGTTGCAGAAGAGCGTGAACGCGTTATCCCGTTTTGCCGTTGTCCCGTTTTGCCGTTTGTCCGTTGACCAGTTTTTAGGGAGGTAGCGATCCAAGTCCACGCCCCAGGGAAAGATAACCGTTCGGTCAGGGTTCATGCCATACGCAACAGCTTTGTCACGCGTGACCATCGCATCGCTGGTGAAGTAGGTGCTATTGCGTAAAACGTATTGCGTAATTCTTGCCATCCAGCGATTTTTATCGGCATCTTGCATCAGGTCATAGCCCCAGGACATGGTCAGGATCGGGCGGAAACCGGTCAGCACAGCGATAAAGGCACAGGTCTGGATAGGGCCGGCATGGATCAGGTCAGGCTTGAATGCGCTTGATAACTCGCCGCAAACTAACCACATATTCGGCAAGTCCAGCCAACGAAATTTGTCTTTTCCACCTGCCCACTGCACGATCTCTACGCCCTCCGGCACAGGGCGGTCTTCCGTTTGGCGGAGATTCCTCTCCAGCCGAACGTGGAACACTTCATGCCCGCCGTCTCGAATTGCTGAGAGAAAGCGGTGGTCGTGGGGGGAGTAGTCGTTGGAGAAGTAGAGAATTTTCATGAGTGCCACGTATTACGAGGTAAACGTCATGCTTCGCTCACCTACATTGACTTTATACGTTCTTCTGATTTTATTCCTCCAAATTCGCCCAACGCAATTCCTTACCATACGGCATATCGATGCGCGCTTTCTTGCCAACCACATCATCCGTTTCCCAGGCCATGATGGCGCCGGGAGTGGCGGGGCGCAGCGGCTCGACCATCTCGGCGGTGAAAGTCTCACCGGCTTTGATATCCCGTGCGGCACGCAAACAGCGTCGCTGCAACTGGTAAGTCTCTTTCTCATTGGGCGTAACAAATTTATCTGCAGAGCCAAGCGAACGCTCCAGCGTGCGGACTTGCAAAACCATATCCGCCCAGTTTTCAGGATTCATCGCAAACTTATGATCCGGACCTTCGCGGTCGTTATGTCCGTGAAGTGACGCTCGATCACGCATGCACCCAAAGCCACCGCTCCAACAACCGGAGCCGGGCTGTGCATGTGATCCGAGAGACCCAAAACCACATCAGGGAACATCGTCGCGTAGGTTTTCAACACATTGAAATTCAGATGATCGTAATTCTCATCGCTGGCGGTGTAATTGGTATTGCACTGGAACAGCACGATTTCTTTGTTGACAGCCTGCACTGCGCGCACAGCCGAGTCACCTCGCCAATGTCCGATGCGCCAGTGGAGACCAGAATCGGTTTGCCCTTCTTCGCCATGTAAACCAGCATCTCCGGCCAGGAGATCAAGCCAGAACCAGCTTTATAGGCAGGCATATACTCATCGAGCATATCAGCAGATTCAAAGTCATAGGGGGATGAGAAATAGTCGATCCCAACTTTGTTGCATTCTTCCTCGAGGATCGGCGTCCAATCAAGGGGAGCTTCCGCATCCTGATAGACTTCAAAGACCGATTTCTTCCACGTGGCCTGATGCGAAACCTGTCCGCCCATGGATTTGAAGCCATAGTCCGAGACAATCTTCTTGGCGCTGAAATTCTGGAACTTGGCCGCATCCGCGCCAGCTTCTTTCGCCAGGCGGATGAGCAACTTGGCGCGTTCCAGATCGCCATCGTGGTTGGCAGCGATGTCCGCGATGAAGTAGGTTGGGTGATTTGGGCCGATGGTATGAGAGCCAATTTTGAATTCCATAGGTTCCTCCAATTTTTATTGTGTCATTGCGAGGAGCCGCAAAGCGGCGACGTGGCAATCTCCATTAACGGGAGATTGCTTCGGGCTTACGCCCTCGCAATGACATTAAACCTGTTGATAACTCCGCATTTTCTGTGGATAACCCTGTTGATACTGTGTATAAAACTTCTCGATTCCAGTGGAAACACCGGGGATTTCCACGACCTAAATCTGTGGATAGCTTGTGGACAGATAGTCGCAAATTGTGAGAACGTTTGGCTTTCAATCCGGATTCTTCAACGGATATGGGCTGGATCAGCCCTTCATCGAATCCGAATTGACGGGCAATTTTCACCCCAAAGTCATATTTCGTGATCGCTTCGGACCCGACCACATGGTACAGCCCCGAAAGGCCTTTCTCCAACATCCTGACCAGGGTATCTGCCAGATCACCAACAAACATGGTGCAGAAGTAGACATCGTTAAACCCGTTTACCCGTTTTCCCGTTGACAGGTTTGTATAGAAGAATTCAGACAGAGAACGTGTCCCGGACAGACTCCAGCCAAAAAAGTTGACCCGCGCCACAGCCGCATCAGGATTGACCGATAAAACTGCTTGCTCACCATCCAGCTTGGTTCGGGCGTACACACTGAGCGGGTTGGGCATGTCATCTTCGGTGTAGATGCCTTCCTTTGTCCCATCAAAGACTGCGTCGGTGGAGATGTGGATCAGCTGAACGCCACGCTTCGCACAGAGTTCCGCCAGTTGACCGGGGAATTCTGCATTGAGGCGTGCGCGCACCCTCCGGGTCAGATTCGCAGGCGTCGACGTTCGCGATGGCGGCGGTGTGGATGATCGCATCGGGACGAACATCGTCCATTGAGCGGGAGCAGACCCCGGCTTCGAGCAGATCCGCTTTGACAATTTCAAAGGGTGTACCGGCCAATTTGTTCCGGTCAACGCCCACGATGGTATGAGTCCCGGTCATCCCTAAACTGAGATTGAGACCCAGCAAACCACTTGCTCCTGTGACAAGGATTCGCATTTAGCCCTCCAGTTTTCCTTCAGCAAAAGCTTGCTTCAAAAGGCGCGACGTATTTTTTGATGCCTTCCACGTCCAGCCATTCGGCGTTGTTATCGCTGGTATAGGAGAAACCTTCAGGGACGGGTTTCCCTTTGTCTTTCCAGGAGTAGCCAAACCAGAATGCTCCGGCAGGCTGGACAACGTACATGTCCTCGAGTTCGATGGTGTGGCGGGATTCGTCAGCGGAGAGCAGATCTTCGTGCAGCTTTTCGCCGGGGCGAATGCCAATAATCTCGATCTCGGCATCGGGGGCGATGGCACGTGCCAGGTCAACCACTTTGGTGCTGGGAATCTTTGGGACGAAGACTTCGCCGCCTTCCATCTGTTCGATGCAGTTGATGACGAATTGCACGCCTTGCTCCAGAGAAAGCCAGAAGCGGGTCATACGGTCGTCAGTGATAGTGATCTTTCCGCTGGCGCGCTGCTTGAGAAAGAGCGGCACAACCGAGCCGCGGAGCCGACTACGTTTCCATAGCGGACACATGAATAACGCGTGGAGGTGCCAGCCGCATAAGCATTGGATTGCACGACCAATTTCTCAGCAACCAGTTTTGTGCCGCCATACAGGTTGGCCGGGCTGACAGCCTTATCGGTACTGAGAGCCAGCACTTTACCAACGCCAGCATCCAGAGCAGCTTCGATCACATTGGAGGTGCCCTGAATATTGGTCTTGATAGCTTCCATCGGGTTGTACTCGCAGGCCGGGACCTGCTTGAGCGCGGCAGCATGGACAACAATGTCCACGCCGTGCATGGCGCGCACGAGACGGTCGCGGTCGCGCACATCCCCAATGAAGTAGCGTAAACGCGGATCATCGTAGCCTGCCACACGCATTTCGTGTTGTTTGAGTTCATCACGGCTGAAGATGATGATTTTCTTAGGGTTCTTTTCGGCCAGCAGGATTTTGGTGAATTTCTTACCGAACGAGCCGGTGCCGCCGGTGATGAGGATTACTTTGTCATTCCAGTTCATAAGTGCTCCTATTTGACGGCCAAAAAAAGGCCGGCGTCTGTCGTGATAAAAATATCGCCTTTTTGGAAAAGTATATCTTCTAATTCTTGACGGATTTCCAACAATGAGGATTTTGGAATTTCCTTGGCCTTAATTGTAGAAAAAACATAAGCCATCAGCGGCTCGATCTCGGTCACGCGCAGATTGTCATCATAACGTTTTACTTCTACGTTTGAAAAGAAGTGCCTGAGTTGATCCAATCCATTATCGAGCGAAAAAGGATTATTGAAAGGGATAAATTTGTCCGAGACTGGCTTTTTTAAGCCATATATTTATTTTGTTAAGATGTCCATGGCTAGATGTTGCAGCAACAAGATACCCACCTTGTTTCCCCGACATTGGGTCGGGGCTTCGAAACACACGCTGAATCTCCTGCAACGCTTTTGGACGATCCGGGACATGATAGAGCATGAAGTTGGCAATGATGATGTCGAAGGTCTCGTCCTGGTAAGGAATGGACTGCGCGTCAATTTGCTCATACTTGAAGGCTCGCCCAGTCACGACCAGATTGCGCCAAGCGGCATCTACCATTCCATCGGATAGGTCGCTCAAAATAATGTTCCAGTTATCAGGAATACGGTCGATACATTCTTTCCACATGTAACCGGGACCACAGCCCAGTTCAAGCACGCGTGCTGTAGCCGGTAGCGTTTCGAGGACGTCAAATATCCAGGGATACCAACCGTAAGGGTTGGTGCCGAAACGGCGGTGAAGTTCTACGCGCGCTTCCAGGTTGGATGCATCACGATACTGATCGTTTTTTAGATATTCCTGGTCGGTGAATTTTGACATGACTCTATTTCCAAAGCACGATCATAAAGAACCAACTAATTTTATAATTTAATGCAAATAGCCTGCGAAAAGAATGCCAATTAGTAACATCAATTTTTAGATACAAAATAGTTCTTCAATAAAGTTTCTGATTTGTAACGAAGGATTTAATATAGAATTTGAACCGCGAAGTGCTTCATAAGAACGCTAAGCTTTTGATGATTATTCCTTCAGCATTTGTAAATGGAATCCTGCAATTATTACTAACAAAATTACAAATATCACCCATAGAAATTTATAGTTCACAAAATTAAAGTTTTGATAAAACTGCAAAAACCATGCACGAAACCCGACGTTAGCATAACTTTTGAGAAGATAAATAATGATATTTTGTATCACTTCAATCGGTTTATCAATCACTCCCTTGAGTTGAAGAGAAATATCAGTGGTTTTTCGTTGATTTTCAAATATAATTAATCTCCAAAAAATGTAACCCAGTGGAATAACAATACTCCAGGCCCATCTTTTTATCGAGATCAGGATAGTTCTTGGAATTGTCAAACTTAGCGCTCTTTGAGAAACAAATAAGTAAACACAGAGAAAACGAAACATTTCCATGCCTATTGCATAATCTACCAAAGCAATATATCCCCACCCAGATAAATTGCAACGCTAATTAGAAAAATTCTATTTACAAGTTTTTTCGCATCCAGAACCTTTAAAGTAGAGACAACATATATTGAGCAAAGCTAGTTTCTACTCTCTAATTTTCTTATAACAATCATTGGATACTGTCCATGATTTCCAAAAAAGCGCGGGAAATGCTCCTCCATTGCCTAGATAACAATCATCGGATACTGCCCGTGCTTCCAAAGAAGCGGAAATTTTTCCTTCCAGAAGATAAACGCAGGAAAATTTTCCACCAAACTGCGGACGCACAAACCAGCGCATAAAGCGCGGGCTCAGGCTGCGCCAGGGATAGACTTTGTAATCCACTACGCCTTTGAGTTCACTCTTCAACCAACGCGGGGTTAACTTTTCAACAAAGGTACCAGCTTGGTCATCTTCTTCAGACCAGTTTTTTTTGCGCTTCAGTCCACGCCCTGAGAGCAGGCGTCCCAGTTGGATGAAGGGTTCGGCCATGCGCATCAGCAGCGGCTCATGCCAGCCATTGACGATGACTGCGCTGCGTTCAGGCTTGAGCACGCGATGCAGTTCCAGATACGCGCTTTTGTGCTCGCTCAAGGGCAGGTGATGGATGGCATGCATTGAAACTTCGCCATCGAAAGCGTCTGCGTTGAAAGGCAGGTTGGCGATATCAGCGACCACATACAGTCCGCGTTCGCCAAGTCGTTTGCGTGCTTCTCTCAGGGCAGTGATCGAGATGTCCGCGCAGACGCGGTAGCGATAGTTTTCGGAATAGGTCAAATAGTCAGGCCACTGCACGGGACCGGAACCAGCATCCAGCAGGAAATCCCCGGAGGGGGCCAGATGCCGGTTGACACGCAAGTGACACTTGTGGATGTAATCACGCGAAACAGGCCGCAGGTCTTCGTAGCGGGCGTTCTGGTACAACCCGTCACCGACTTGTGACCAGCCGATCTGATCGTAAAATTCGCGTACTTGTTGTTTTGTGTTAGTCATAAATTTCGTTTCATTGAAGGTTGAAAGGTTCACGAATTTTCAGATTAGGGTCAGCCTAACAACTTGACCTGTAACCTTAGACTTTTCACCATTTTATCGGCTCACCGGCCAGATAATCAAAAGTCTTTTTATATTCAGCCTGGCCTTCATCAGAAAGCACGCGCTCCAACGGCCAGATGTCCACATCTTTCCAGAAGTGCATCAGACGCCAGGGAAATGGCAAGGGATACTCGAAGAAGAAACGGTAAGCATATTCCCAGGCGGTTTCAATCTGCTTCTGGCTCAAGCGCTCCGTCTTTTTGATAGCAGTCTCCAACATATCGTAATACTCGCCCCAATCTTGACGGGTCAAGCGTGAAGCCGCGCTCACGATAATGCGTTTCGCCGCACACCATCACCGGGATGCCGCTCATCGACATTTCCATGCCGGTCGTGGTCGTGTACACCAATCCCAGCGAGGCGATGTCCATCAAGTCGTAGGTGTTGACCTTTTCCATCGGCCCGATAACGTGGATATGTTCGGGGATGGACGGCAGCGCCTCGTTGACGACGTCGACCATCGAGCGGCCATGTGTCAGACGTTCACCGGGATGCACGCGCATCACCAACTGGACTTCGGGCTTGCCAGCCAAAAACCGGACTGTTTCCTCGATCCAGGCCGCCATGCTCGGTGCAAAGGTATTGCGTCCCAACGTCAGGCTATCGCCCAGCACATTGGTCGTCAGCAGGAAGATGGGGCGCTCGTCCAAGCCCAAATCCTCCCGCAACTGCTCCCCACCGACGAGTTTCCACATCCTGCCATTTGCGAACGGATTTGCCAAATGCCTTGGCGCCCATGCGCGCAGACTCGAGTTCTTCGATCAGGTTACGCTGGTCGTCAGTCAACTTGGTATTGCCACGCGCTGCCCACAGATCATCCGTGTGCTGACGCATAACTTCGTCGTCTTGCGCGATCCAGACTTGCTCACGCTGGTCGTTGAATTCGTAGGTGACAGTTGCGGATACCAAGATGTCGCGCCACGCGATAGACTGCGCCCAACTCGGTAATCGTCCCGTTCGGGATGAGCACCACGTCGGGGTGTTCGGCCTGTAGATAGGCCAGCGCAGCGCGGGCGGCGTAGTCGTTGCGGGACAGGCGCAGGCGGAAGAGGTCGGAGTTCTCGTCCACGTCTTCAACTTGCAGGGTGTACTGCGCGTCGTAGGTGGAAACGAGGTGAATGTCTTCGATCAGATTCTGCTGGTAAAACGGGAGCAGGCTGGACTTCCAGTAAAGATGCGGTCTTTACCAGTCCATCTAATGGTTTTAGAACGCGTTGTGTGTATAAATCCTGACGGCGCAGGTCAAAGCTGTTGACGTCTTTGCGCCAATCGCCGTAGGGCAGGTAGGCCACGGTGACATCATGCCCGAGGCCGCGCAGGGCGAGGCCGATCATGGCGGCCTGCTCGACCCAGTAGTGCAGAGTGGCGAAAAGCAGGAGTTTTTTGCCCTTGGGAGCTTGCTCGGCGTAGGGGCGCACCTGCTCGACAGCGGCAGGCAGCGCGCGCCTGAAGCTGCTCAAGGTTGTAGCGCGTGCGCGGACGGCCTTTACGAATGGCGTCGTAGAGGTCTGCGGTGTAAGGTATTTGGCCGAGCAGGTGTTTGATGGATGAAGTGTTTGCCATGTGATTCTGTCTAACAAGTCCGACAGGTCAAAGGTCTAACAAGTCAGACGTGTTAGACTTATTAGACCTGTAAGACTTATTCAACCTTCTCGATGTTCCAATCCAAGCGCGGACGGATGGGCCCCTGACGCGGCTCGGCCCATTGCGTGCCGGGCGCGCCGGAGATGTCCACGTTGAAGGCCAGGGCTTGCTCATCCTGGAAATAACGCTGCACGCCGAAGGTACTGGCGTTGACGCCCAGCGAGTAACGGCCTTCGTTGAACAGGTCGGCGGGCAGGGTGCAACGGCTGACGTAATGGCCGCTATCGCGCGCGCTGAATTTCTCGTATTTCTGGGCATCGTCAGTATCAAAGGTTGTGATGATGTACTCACCGCGCATGGAACTGAGATAGAAGCCAACGCGCAGGCCAGTGATCGGCGCTTCGAGACGGTATTCCATTTCGACCGTGACTGGCTCGATAGAGCGGACGGTATCGATGATTTTGCCCTTCTGGTCTTTCAGGCGCATGGCGATCGGGCGGAAAGGTGCAGCGTTGGCTGGGACTTCGTCCGCGTCCCAGATGCGCTCACCTGCCTGGGCCTGCCCAGACGAAAGATAAAAGTCTACGGCCTGCTGGGTGGGACCGCGCATGAGCATTTTGCCCTTATCCAGCACGATGGCTTCTTCGGTCAGGCGCAAAATGGCAGACATATTGTGGCTGACAAACAGCACTGTGCGTCCCTGCTGGGCAACGTCGCCCATCTTGCCAATGCATTTCTTCTGGAATTCGGCATCGCCAACGGCCAGAACTTCGTCTACGACCAAAATCTCGGGTTCAAGATGAGCAGCGACGGCGAAGGCCAGTCGCAGGTACATGCCGGATGAATAGCGCTTGACGGGCGTGTCGATGAACTGCTCGACTTCGGAGAAGGCCACGATCTCGTCAAATTTGCTTTCGATCTCGGCGCGTTTCATGCCCAGAATTGCGCCGTTCATATAGATGTTTTCGCGGCCGGTCAGTTCGGGATGGAATCCGGTGCCAACTTCCAGCAGGGAACCAACCCGTCCGCGCACGGTGACAGTTCCAACGGGTCGGTTCGGTGACGCGCGAGAGAACTTTGAGCAGGGTGCTTTTGCCCGCGCCGTTGCGTCCCACAATGCCGAGCACTTTGCCTTCTTCCACATCAAAAGAGACATCTTTGAGCGCCCAGATGTAGTTGGGCTGGTCGTCCAGCAAGGGTTGTTTGTTGCCAAGCGAACGCGCCCAGCGGACAGGAGCCGTGGCGGTATCCACGATGACATCGCGCAGCATCCTATATTGGAATTTGGTCGGCGCGGTGCCGATCTTATAGCGTTTGCCGAGGTTTTCGACTTTGATGGCTGTTGTCATTAGATCATGTCCGCGAAGGTGCGTTCCATGTTGCGGAAGTAGAACAGTCCGCTGACAAGGATGACCAGAGAAATAATAGCCGAAACCCAGAGCGCCAGATCTGGCCCGCTGCCTGAGCCGAGCAGTGCCCAACGGAATCCGTTGACCACACCCGCCATCGGGTTGAGCGAGTAGACCAATTGCCACTTCTCCGAGATCACGCTGGCCGAGTAAGCAACCGGCGTGATGAAGAGCCAGAACTGGGTCAGGAAGGGCAGCGCGTAGTTGACGTCACGGTACTGGACGTTGATGGCAGAAAGCCACAAGGCCACGCCCAACGCAGTGACAATCGAAAGCAACAGGAAGAGCGGCAATGTCCATAGAATGTTCCAGGCCGGGGTGACATGATAGTAGAACATCAGGCCGATCAAGATGACAAAGGCAATCGCAAAATCTACCAATCCGGCCAGCACTGATGAAATCGGCAACACCAGACGCGGGAAGTAAATCTTCGTGACCATGTTCTGATTGGCGGTCAGTGAACGGCTGGCCTGGTTGAGCGCTGTTGTAAATAGACCCCAGGGCAACAGCGCCGTGTACGAAAAGATGGGATAGGGGATATCGTCCGTAGGCACTTTGGCGACGTTGCCAAAGATAAAGTTGAAGACAATCATGGTCATCAACGGTTGGATGATAGCCCAGGCCGCCCCAAGCGCAGTTTGCTTATAGCGCACCTTGAGCGTGCGCCATATCATGAAGACCACCAACTCACGATAAATCCACAGGTCGCGCAGGTTCAGTGCTGCTAGTCCCGTGGTGGGCTTGATGTAGATCGTGGTTGGTTCGTTTTTTGCAAGTTCAGACATAAGATAATTAGAGAATAGAAGAGTAGTGAGTAATAAAGATCAAATCCCTACTCTCTGCTCTCTATTCTCTCCTTGTTTTCTTTGAACCATTCAATCGTGCGACGCATGCCCTCTTCAAACGGGACCTGGGCCTGCCAGCCGAAATATTCCTTCGCGCGGCTGACGTCCAGTCCACGGCGGGGTTGGCCGTTGGGTTTTTCGGTATCCCAGGCTAACGTACCTTCGAAACCGGTCAGGCGGACGATCATCTCAGCCAGGTCTTTGATCGAAATCTCATAGCCCGAACCCAGGTTGACAGGTTCTGCACCATTGTATTTTTCCGCAGCTGTGACGATGCCATCCGCGGCATCTTCCACGTACAGGAATTCACGCGTCGGCGAGCCATCGCCCCAGGCGACAAGTTCCTTGTCACCACGTTCCTGCGCTTCAATGGCCTTGCGGATCAACGCCGGGATGACATGTGAAGTCTGCAAGTTGAAGTTATCGCGCGGGCCATACAGGTTCACGGGCAGCAAATAAATCGCATTGAAATCATATTGCTGGCGATAGGCCTGCGCCTGCACCAGCATCATCTTCTTGGCAAGGCCATAAGGCGCGTTGGTCTCTTCGGGATAACCGATCCACAGGTCTTCTTCCTTGAACGGGACAGGCGTAAACTTGGGATAAGCACACACCGTGCCAATCGCCACGAACTTACCCACACCGCGCTGCTAGGCCTGATGCATCAACTCCACACCCATCATCAAGTTGTCGTAGAAGAACTCGGCCGGATGTTCACGGTTGGCGCCAATCCCGCCCACGTTGGCAGCCAGGTGGATGATCACCATATTCTTTGGCATCAAACATCGCTACTAAGCGTATCATCAAATAATTGCTTGATAGAATCACGGTCTGTCAGATCATAATCTTCGATGTGCGGAATAAAAATATCCGTTGCGCCACGTTCTTTCAACTTTGCAATGACAAACGAGCCTAAAAAGCCCGCTCCACCAGTAACAATAACTCGTTTATCTTTCCAGAAATCAGACATTGTCCATTTATCTGTTCTTCACTTACTGCACAATAAATTGTGCGTTCCTGATATTTTTCATCTGTTGGATTACGAATAATTCCCGTTTTCAAAGCATGCAGCACTTCGCGCACGCCATCATCTACAGTCAGAGTTGTTTCAAATCCCAATACTTCGCCTGATCTTCTTGAAAGAAACCGTAATATCGCGCATATCGCCGCCAAAGGTCAGATCCTTGTACTCCACCACCGTCTCCGGCATACGCTTCAGCACCAGCCCCACGATCTCATCTTTGGTGTAATTGCCATCTGGCGTACCCAGGTTGAACACCTGTCCGCGCACCTTTTCTTCCGGCGCTTCCAACCCCATAATAATGCCGCGCACCGTATCGCGCACATGTACAAACGAGCGCGAATATCCGCGCTGATAGATGATCAGTTCCCGTTTGGTAAACGCTTCCAACACAAACTGGTTGACGATCAAGTCAAAGCGCGTGCGCGGCGAAATGCCGTACAAGGTCGCAAATCGGAACGATAACGGCGCAGTTGGCGCATCTTTTTGGCTTAGCAAATATTCTTCTGCTGCGATCTTTGTCTCTGCATATAAAGACTGGGGATTTAATGGGGATTCTTCGGTGACAGGCTTGCCATCTGTGGAAAGACCATAATTGCTATACGTGGACGCGAACACGCATCTTTCTACGCCCAAATCTGCTGCCTGCCCAAAAACGGTTTTCGTAGCTCTCAACGTTATACTGCCAGGCAACCTGCACCCCAACAGCCTGACAAGCCGGGAAACCGACAATCGCTGCCAGATGCACGACGGCATAAGGTACCGGCCATTCGCCACGCACATTATCACGAATCGCGCGCGGCTGCGTCACATCTGTTTTGACAAAGTTGAAGTTGGGGTGATGCAAAAACCCCAGCAGCAATTCGCCCCCGAAGAGTAAATCATCCAGGACAGTGACACGATAATTGGCCCGAAGCAGTTCCGAGGTCAGGAGAGAGCCGATGTAGCCCGCTCCACCGGTAATCAAGATGTGGCGTTCATCATTCATCGTTATTATCCATGTGCAATAGTACTTTAAATCCCTTGACTTCAAGAGCAGGAGCATTGCCATCGGGCACGATTTCAATATCCTGTTCTAGACAAGAAACCGACAAATATCAGCCAAATCCCCTTCGCCGATCAAACGTACACTATTATGCCCGGCGCTTTTGATCTCACTCAGATGTGTTTTTACACGCTGGCGGGTTCGGCGATATAGACCAAACGAACGCTCAATATAGTCCACCGTCAGGCGGGCGCGTAAAGCGATGCCCTCCGGCGTGATGATATAGCGCAGTTTCTTACGCTCAGCGCGCTTAACCTTGACATAGCCTTTGGCAACCAGGCGCTTAATATGCCAATTGACCGTGCCCACCGCCACGCCCAGCTGGGTAGCCAGGGATGCCTGGGTTACATCGGGGTTATGCTCGATCTGCTCGAGCAAAGTCAGTTCTCGGACGTTTTCTTCAGGGATTTCCATTTCAAAATTCAGTCGCTGAATTATAACTCAGTATCAAAGACTGTCAAACAAAGAATTCCCCCAGAGAGTGACAAACAAGATAGGCTTGAATTTCTACCACAACCGATGCTGCCAGCCGCGCCGGGTGATCTCCGTGGTGAATACCAAATCACCTCGCATTGTATCCACCTTTGGTCACCTGACTTTTTTGTGAGGTGCGACATTACATTAATGTAAAGGAAAGAGCCTTGCAGATAAGCGTATAATGCAATCAACAAACGTCCGATAAAGGCAAATCCGTTGAAAGACGGAGGCGCAAAGTCATGGGTCTACAGCCGTGCCCAGCATGGCCATGACCGCCAGACTGCCGAAAACAATAAGTAAGCTTTCTTGAATTTTTTCGCGAGTCTGGCACACCCCAGGCTCGTTTTGTTTCTTGAATTCTTAAAAGCTGATCGTTCGATAAGGGCAAACCCGTTGAAAGACGGAGACGCAAAGTTTTGGATCTAAAGTCGTACTCGTACGACCATGATTGCCAGACTACCGAAAACGAAATTTACTTGTTCATCTGCGCGATTGAGAACAGGTGCCCTTCTCGAAAAGGAGTTCTTAATGGCACCTGACAATCTAATTATCCGCAGAAAATCTCTCTTCTACAGCATTCAAATCTGTATTATCGCACTCGTGTTGTTCGCCACACCGATGTCTGCTCTGGCGCTGGGTAACCCCGCAGAGCAGGACAACCCCGCCTGGCGAAATAGCACGGAAACCACACTGCCGAATTATTTTAGTTTTGTGGAAAGTGTTCAAAACGGCCAGGCGGGAATTCTGCGCGGTGTATACGTACCAGACGCATTTGCTTTGCCCATTGTTCAGCAGCCTGTTGGCCACCCGGGGTTTGTATCTATCAATGATGGCGAAATCACCCAATTCGGTATGGCGGCTGAAGTAGGCAACATTGGCTTGCTAGCTCATAATTATCTGAGTGGTGAAGAGTTTGCAAACCTGGCTCCAGGGCAGGAAGTACGATTGATCTATGGCGATGGCACAGTCGAATATTTCTTAGTTGAGCAGGTACTGCAATATCAGGCCCTACAGCCTTACAGCCCATACAGTGAGTTCCGCGATCTGGAAACCCAAATCACAATCACAGCAGAAGAATTGTTTCGTCAGGTATATCGTGGTGAAAGGCATGTCACTTTTCAGACTTGTATCGAAGCCGAAGGCAACAGCAGTTGGGGACGTCTTTTCATCGTTGCGAAACCAAAACTATTCCCGTTTGTCGACCAGCAACATATTCACGATAATTTGCTACCGTATTTATACTGATTTAGAGTCAAGTTAGTTCAGAAACCAAAATGTGCGCTGCAGACAAACTGCAGCGCACGTTTTTTATTGCACCGCGGGCTAGTTACCGCCCTGGCGATTGATAACTATCAACCAGAGTTTCGACAAGGGCCGCCTTGACTACCAGGCGCTTACGGTATGAGCCTGCCTTATCGTAATACTCAGCGCATGTGAACAGAGTCAACCAGGGATCATCTTCATGTCCCAGAATGGACGGGTTGGAAGGACTTGACACATTAACTGACCTTACTTCATAAACGTACAAGCTCCCATAGGAATGTACGAAGATCTTATCGCCTGCCATCAACTTATGCAGGTTCGCAAATGGGCCATCCTGACCGTATTGCAGGGTGACGTGGCTGGTCAGAACGCTATTGCCTGAGTATCCAGGGAAGGCACTGCTTTCCAACCAGCCAGCATTATTGAGCAGCCAGTTGACATCCCAGGCATTATCCTTCTTGGGAACGCCAACGACGGGCAGCCTGAGCTTGAGTGTCGGGATCTCCAGGATTACCCCACCCAGGTTGTTGTAATTGGTCACGGGCAGGCCACTCAGGTTTGTAACTCTTCCAGGAGCGAAGCCAGTCACCGGGATGAGGGCTTCGCGCCAGCTTCGCCTCCACCACCACCGCCTGCCCCAGCGTGTATTGAGATGGTCGCTGAGAAAGCCCACGATTGGATCGTTGATCGCGTCCCAGACGATGCCAGTCAGCGCACCGTAGGAAGCTAGGCGCGGTTCAAACCCGACAACATTTGTCAAAATAGATGGCGTAAAAAAATGGAACGCATCATGTTGACGCTGGAGATGCCCCATTCGCCGAAATCATTTAAGCTTATAAGGTGGTTTGTAAAGAAAGTCTACACGAAAGAAAAAACTGGGCGGTGTCATTTTGACATCGCCCAGTTACCTTACTGTTCCTGTATTACTCTACAGGAACAACACTGATCAAGACCGCGCGCACTATGCGCCTGGATTTATACAGCCCAGTGTTGTCATCGTAATCTTCGCAAGTCACGAGCGTGACCCAGTTATACTCTTCATGCTTGAAGACCGCCTTAAGATTGGTTGGCGAGAGTTTCCTGTTCTCCTGCACTTGATAGATATGAATCTTCCCATAGGCGTGGATATAGATCTTGTCACCATATTGCATACCTTCAATGTAATTGAAGGGGCCACGATTATTGTCGGCATTGATCACGTGCGCCGTAAGGACAGTATTGCCGCTATGGGTTGGATAAGCTGAGCCTTCAAGGTAACCGACACCATCTCTCAGCCAGGTGAGGTTCCATGTGTTTCTCTTGCTTAAGGGAACACCAACGATCGGGAAGTTTATGCCGAGCGTGGGGATCTCAATCCGTATTTCGTCTAAAGGATTGTAGGCCTTATCCGCAGGTTGGATCGGCAAAAGTGTAACCTGACCTGGAGCAAAGCCAGTGACCGGAATGATGCCGAATCTTGGACGACCTATCCCTCTTCCATCATCGTCACCACTTCCGCCTCCGCCTCCGCCTCCCTGAGCGATTTCGACTGTGAAGTTGCGGAGGAAATCGGAATCAGGTTGTCCAGGAATGCCCTCCAGTCCGAGAGCAGGGTCTAATAGATCAACAATAGAAGTGGTGCCGCAGACGTACAGGCGATAGGTACCATTCGAGAGAGGCAGATTGCCATTGACCGTAAAGGTTGCTGTAGACGTGGCGCTGTCATAGGTCACAGTACCGATTGCAATATTAGTGTCGTCTGGTATGACCGCTCCAGCGCTGCAACTCACAGTTTGGAATCCGGCGGCGTCACCCAGGTCGCGTATCAGCATGTAGTTATTGGGATTGGTCACATCATCCGTGTCGCTATCACCGTCGGGATTATAGACATCCTGGTTGAACTTCACCATGAAATGCGTGATATTAACGGTAACCTTTTCAAATTCTTTGATTTCACCATCTCCTGTATCGGGGGCGGAATTGATTAACTGCACGGTCGGCCCACTCGCATCGAAATACGTGACGGTGTTGTCGGTGGTTGAACTGGCAAAACTGTCATTGCCTGCAGGATCTTGCGCTGCGCCTTCAGGAATGGAAACAATCACTGTGCCATCAGTCGTCATTCCACTTATGGCAACATTATAGGTTGTGCCGTCATTAGGCGCGATCTCAGTGACCACAGCTATAGTGGCTCCTGCAGTGCCTTCAATAGTAATATCCGTGTCAGTTAAGCCGGTTACGGGTTCGTTGAAGACAACCGTGAAATTGATCGGGGAGATATTGGTTGGATCCGGCTGAGCAGCCTCCTGATTGACAGTTACAGTTGGAGCAATGCTGTCAATCGTTATGTTCTCATTAATTTGAGGGGCTGCTGCATAGGAAGCATTCCCAGCCTGGTTGTAATGAACGATACAGGTTCCGTTTGAAGAGACAACCCTTATCGTGGCAGTTCCATCACCATGGTCAACCGCGCTACAAACACCAGAAATCGTGATCGAAACAGTTAAGCCAGAACTGGCTGTGGCTTCAACATCGTAGCTGGCTCCCATGGTCGCAAAAGTGGGTGCAGATGTTATCACCGTGATGGTCTGACTGTTCGCCACTGCAGCAACACTTTCCGTTCTTTCCGGTGCAGGACTGAAATTAGCATTACCGGCCTGGTTGTAATGTACTACGCAGGTTCCAGTCGGACTATTTATCGTAAATGTATCATCAACATTCGTACAAACTCCTGTAGAAGTGTATGTAACAGCCAGGCCGGAAGATGCGGTAGCCGCCACAGTAAAGCTGTCTCCATTGACTAAATTACCCGGTGCCGAGGTTGTGATCGTGATCGTCTGATTGGCCAGGGTAACCGTCAGTGTGGCCGCGCCTATGGAAACATTGTAGTTGGGCAACTTATTCGTCGGGTCAACCAGCGTGGCAGTGATGGGATATGTGCCAACCGCGGCTGTTACAGGCGCACCAAGGCTGTCATAAGTGGCTGTGATATTGTCGCTATTCTGGATGCCAACCAAACTGCCTGTGAAGGCTGTAAAGAGCGTTTCAAATACTTTGGTCTTATCCGCTGGTTGCACAACCAAATCGCGTTGAGTTACAGTTAGCGTACCTGTGTTGGATGTGACATTGTAATTTGCCAGGACACCCGCCGGGGCATTCAATACAGCGGTGATGGGGTATGGTCCTACCTCGGCAGTTGCCACTGCACCGCTGCTGGAGTAAGTCGCGGTAATGGCATCGCCGTTCTGGATGCCCGTAATCGTGCCTGTAAAGGCTGTGAATACGTCGCCATAGATCTTGCTGGCATTGTTTGGAGTAACCACCAGGGTGCGCTCGGTTACCGTCAGCGTACCTGTATTCAGAGTTACAGTGTAGTTACCCAACCGGTTGCCCGGGTCATTCAATGTGCCCGTGATTGGATAGGTGCCGATCGCGGCCGTAGCAGGCGCTCCAGTGCTGGCATAGGTTGCCGTAATATTATCGCTACCCTGTATGCCCGCGATCGTGCCAGTGAAGGCCGTGAATGTATCACCATAGCTCTTGCTCTTGTCATCCGGTGTTACCGTCAGTGCGCGTGAGGTGACTGTCAATGTGCCGGGCACATACGAGAAGATATAGTTGTCATCATTGCCGCCCGAACAGGTGATCGGGAATGTGCCCATATTGTTATGTGGAACAGTAACTTGGCATGAGGGTGGTGTATCGAGAACCGCAGGCGTATCGCCGGCAGCGAACCCGGCATATGTAAAGGTGAAGGTCGGATCAGGATCCCCGTAAACGATAGTCTGATCATCTGCCGTTACCGTCAGGACGGACGTGCCCACTGTCAGCGTGCCAGTGTTGAGAGTCACGTTGTAATTGGGCAATTTGTTGTCCGGGTCATTCAGCGTGACTGTGATGGGATATGTGCCCGACGGAGCGTCCACAGGGGCCCCGGTGCTGGCGTAGACTGGGGTAATGTCATCGTTGTTCTGGATGCCAGTGATTGTGCCAGTGAAGGCTGTGAAGAGTGTGCCGAACACCTTGGCCTTGTCATCTGGTGTCACGACCAGGGTGCGTTCCGTTACCGTCAACGTGCCGGTGTTCAAGGTCACGTTGTAGTTGGGCAATTTGGTGTCGGGATCATTTAGCGTAGCAGTGATATCATACGTACCGATCGCTGCATCCGCCGGCGCACCCAGGCTGTCATACGTGGCCGTAATATCATCGTTGTTCTGGATGCCTATGATCGTACCCGTGAAGGCCGTGAAGACATCTCCATAAGTCTTAATCTTGTCACCCGGGGTTACTACCAGGTTGCGCAGATTTACTGTTAGCGTGCCGGTGTTGAGGGTCACACTGTAGTTGCTTAGCTTCCCATCCGGGTCGTTTAGCGTGGCATCGATGTCATACGTGCCGATCGCCGCATCTGCTGGCGCACCCAGGCTGTCATAAGTGACCGTGATGTTGTCGCCAGGCTGAACACCTGTGATCGTGCCGGTGAAGGCGGTAAAGAGATCGCCGTAGACCTTGCTCTTGTCCGTCGGCGTGACCACCAGGTTGCGCGGTTCTACTGTGAGAGTGCCCGGAACATAGATGAAAGTGTAGGCGTCATCCACACCGCCCGAGCATTCAATCGGGTAGGTGCCAATATCGGTGTGGGGGCCAGATACGGTACACGTCGGAGGCGTATCAACTACTGCGGGCGTGTCACCAGCCGCGAAGCCAGTGTAGGTAAAGGTGAATGCCGGGTCAGAATCTCCGTAAGAGATGGTCTTATCGTCCGCTGTCACCGTCAAAACAGAGGAACCCACGGTCAGGATGCCTTCGTTCAGGGTCACGTCGTAGTTGCTCAGCTTACCGGTTGGGTCATTGAGTGTGGCAGAGATCGGATACGTACCCACACCAGCCGAGGGCGGTGAGCCAGCGCTGGCATAATTTGCTGTGATATTTTCGCCATTCTGAATGCCTGTGATCGTGCCCGTGAAATTGATGAACCAGGTGCCATATTCTTTGTACTGGTCGTCTGGCGTTACCACCAACTCACGCAGTGTCACCGTCAATGTAGCGGTGTTCAACGTGAAGTTGTAGTTGTTCAGCTTGCCATCGGGATCGTCTAACGTGATCGTGATGGGATAATCCCCTACCGGGGCTGTCGCCGCCGCGCCCAGACTGGAATAGATCGGCGTAACGGCGTCAAAAGGCTGCAGGCCTGTAGCCGTGCCCGTGAAGGCGGTGAAGACATCGCCATAGATTTTGGTCTGGTCATCTGGTGTGAAGGTCAGGTCGCGCCTGGTAACCGTCAACTCACCAATATCCTGGATCACATTGTAGTTACCCAGCAAGCTACCCGGGTCGTTTAGTGTGATTGTGATCGGATAGGTACCAATTGGCGCATCCGCCGGCGCACCCAGGCTGTCATAAGAGGCCGTGATATTGTCGCTGTTCTGGATGCCCGTGATCGTGCCGGTGAAGGCAGTGAAGACATCGCCATAGATCTTACTCAGGTTGTCCGATGTCACGACCAGGTCGCGCTCTGTGACCGTCAGCGTGCCGGTGTTGAGGGTCACGCTGTAGTTGCTCAGCATGCTGTCCGGATCGTTTAGCGTAGCCGTGATGGGGTGTTGGCCGACCGCCGCCGTCGCCGGTGCACCAGTGCTGGCATAATTTGCTGTGATATTTTCGCCATTCTGAATGCCCGTGATCGTGCCGGTGAAGGCTGTGAAGACCTCGCCGTAGAGCTTGCTCTTGTCATCCGGCGTCACCGTTAGGGCGCGCTCGATTACCGTCAGCGTGCTGGGTGTGATCACGGCCAGGTTGTAGTTACCCAGCTTGCCATCCGGGTCATCCAACGTGACTGTGATGGGGTAATCTCCCACCAGGGCCATCGCCGGTGCACCCAGGCTGTCATAGACCGGCGTGATGTTGTCAAAAGCCTGGAGGCCGGTAAACGCGCCTGTGTAAGCCGTGAACACATCCCCATAGATTTTGATCTGGTTTTCTGGCACGAAAGACAGGTCGCGTGGAGTAACGGTCATCGTACCGCTGTTATAGATGATGGTGTAATTGCCCAACCCGTTACCTACAGCAGCACTCGGCACAATGTCGTGGGAGCCTACCGCCGCTGACGATGGGGCGCCCGTGCTGGTAAGAGTCACACTTGTAACAAAATCACCACCCTGAAGACCAGTTACAGTGAACTCAGTACCGGCGAAGGTGAATACATCACCATAAATCTTGGTTTGATCGTTCGCCGTAATGGTCAAGATGTTTGTACCGATCGTCAATAAACCGTTAACGTAGGTAATGTTGTAGTTGCTCAAGCCGGTACCGACTGCGGCGCTCGGAACAATAGGATATGGTGAACCAGCGACCGTTGCGGATGCAGGTGCACCTGCACTGGTGGAGAGTCACACTGCTTACGGTGTCACCAAATATCAATCCATTGGCAGCAAACTCCGTCCCAAGGAAGACGAACGTATCTCCAAAAACCTTGCCCTGATCATCGGCTGTGATGGTCAGCGCCTTCGGGTTAACCGTCAGCTCACCATCAACATAAACGAAGTCGTAGTTGGAGGAAACCAGCGAGCCAACCTCGCAGGTGATGAGATAGATGGGAGATGGACTTCCTGACACAGGACTGCTGGGTACCGCAGTTGTTGTACACGAGGGTGCGCCTGTGACGTCGCTTGTCCCCAGCGTCTCACCGTTCACAAACCCGGTGATGGTTGCATCCAGGGTCGGGTTGGCTTCACCGTAGTCACGGGCCTTGTCATTGGTTGCTACCGTCAACGTGGCCTGATTCACGACTTGATCCAGCACTTCGGAAGTGCTGGTGGCAAAGGTGGTATTGCCTCGATAAACAGCTGTGATGGGGTGTGAACCAACCTCGAGGTCGCTTGTGGTGAAGGTAGCCACGCCACCGGAGAGCGTATCAGAACCGAGTGTCGTTGCTCCATCCATGAAGTCCACAAATCCATTGATCGTGCCCGGTGTCTCCGAGGTGACATTTGCCGTGAAGGTCACCGATTCGCCGTAGATGGATGGGTTGTTGTCCGAGGTCAGGGTTGTGGTGGTACCGCGCCGCACCTCATGGACATATGGATTGTCTGTGTTGTTACTGGTCGCATAGTTGGTAACGGTATTGGTATATTGTGCTGAAATATTGTGAAAGCCAAATGTCAGTGCACTGGTGCTAAAGGTAGCCACACCATCGGTCAACGTAAGTGCACCACTAATCGGTGTAAGGCCATCATATACAATAACTGTGCCGGGCGGGGTGCCAGTTCCCGGCGGCAACGTTGAGACTGTTATCGTAAAAGTCACCTCCTGGCCCTCGGCAGACGGATTGATATCAGAGGTGACATTAACTTCTGTAGGCGCCGGATATACAGTGTGAGAGGTTGTCTCGTAATCTGTACTAAAATTGGCATCACCATTGTAGGTGAATCTGAGTGGATCAGTCCCAGTGAGCCATGTACCATGCGCAACGGGAGCGCCCAGGACAGTGACTACATTCAGATTGCTGATGGTAATCTGAGTTGTTCCCGAGCCATCGAGTGGGACAGTGACGCTCTGATTGGGGCTGCTGCTCGTAAATGTTACATCGCCGGTCGGGGTGCCTCCTGCTGAAGTGACTGTGACAGTAAAGGTGATGGGGAGAGAGTAAAAGGACTGGCCTGGGTCCGGAACCACCGAGACCGTTGTACCTGCCCTCTGGGCGTTAACAGTTTGAACCACGTCAGGGGCGGCATTGTAGCTGGCATTCCCCGCCTGCGAGGCCGTCAACGTACAGACGCCGGTGCCGCTGGTCATGGTGACCTCGTCACCCGCAAGCGTGCACACCCCTGATTCTGTGACTGTGACAGTCAGGCCGGAGGAGGCTGTTGGGTTAATGGTAAAGGTGGAGCCATAAGTTGCTGAGCCAGGCGCCGTGAAGTCGATCGTCTGGTCGCCTTTGATAACCGTCAGTGTAAAATTTTGTACGGCATCAGGGCTGAGGCCGTTGCTGGCCGTAATGACAAAGTTATAAACGCCAACTGTGCCTGAGGCCGGTGTACCGCTAAACACGCCCGTCGCAGTATTGAAATTAACGCCGCTGGGCAGCGAATCGCCGGTCAAGGTGAGGTTTGAAGCTGGATAACCGCTGACCGTTACTGTGAAGTTGCCAGGAGAGCCTACCGCAAAGGTTATCGCGTCGGAGGAGGTGATGATCGGCGCCTGGTTGACTTCCTGCACAAGCACCGCGGATGTACTGCCGGAATAGCTGGCATCGCCACCGTACACAGCCGTGATGTCGTGCGCTCCAGCCGCCAGCGCGTTCGTGCTGAGACTGGCCACACCACCGGCAAGCGTGCCGGTGCCAAGCGAGACCGCGCCATCCAGGAAGGTGACCGTGCCGGTGGGTGTTCCGCCAGCTCCGGTGACTGTAGCCGTGAAGGTCACGGAATCGCCAGCATTCGAGGGGTTCAACGAGGAGACAAGCGTAGTGGTGGTGGGAGGCAGGGGAACAGTATATGTGACTGTGATCTGCATATAATCAACACGTGCTGTCCTAGTTCGCCAAGTTTCATCGTTTATAACAGATAGAGCCACCCCAAAGTCGGGATCGTTGATATCCGCATACGTCCATGTTTCTCCCCACAGGTCAGTTGGGCCACCGTAAGTGGCTGCAACCCAGTTATTGTTCCAGTTTGACGAGGTTGCCTTATTGTCTCCAACCCTCGTACCATTCTTGATCAGCCTGACCACGTTGTCATTAATGATTAGAACCGCTACTGGAATCACTTTGCCGCCAGATCACAACCTGGATGCCATCGATGGTCGCGCCTGCAGGAATGTTGAAACCATAGTTGGTGCCCTGCAGGTATTCAGAAGTACTACCGGACCATGATGAAACACCTACAGTGGCATAGCTGGTATCGTCTGCAGTAATGCCGCCGGGATTTGTCCACCCTGTACCTGACCCACTGGTAGCGCCTGCGCCAGCGTTTCTTGGCCCTGCAGTGTCTGCAAAGGCCGTACCCACCAGCGCCAGCATAACGATCATGAGCGCGGCAATGAATTTGATAGTTGCTCGGTATAGAGTTCTTGTATGCATGGTTCTCCTCCAAAAAATAAAATCCTGTCTGATTGCCGAAAAAGCAAAGTACACCCGCAAAGGCTGCAGATGTAATAACCAGATATGTGGATTGAAATTTTTTGAAGGCGCCCGGGTGTAAGGTGGGGGGTGAGACCCCTGGCTGGCATTACTTCCAATCACCTTTGCCAGATATACACCGAGTGAAAAATTTCGTCCCCGTGTCGTTTGTTTTGTATCTC
Organism: uncultured Chloroflexia bacterium; assembly: GCA_963791785.1. Classification (GTDB taxonomy): domain Bacteria; phylum Chloroflexota; class Anaerolineae; order Anaerolineales; family Villigracilaceae; genus JAABUE01. Next base: position 353,721 of record CAWBTW010000016.1, read on the forward strand.
AGTCGCCCGACCCTGCCGCGTTTGGTACCAATGGGTGGGGTCGAAAATGGGATTTCCCAGCCTGCCAAAGAACGACCTTACAAAACTGTTAAGTACTTATAATACTACAACATTAAAAATAAATGTCAAGTGACGTTTTGCACATATTTTGGGCTTTCTTGAAGTAATATAGACAACTTTTTTATATACTTTTTACCATTGAAGGGCAAAGCACGCCACAATTACCTTTTCTGGCAGTGCAAAATCAAATGATGAGAATTGCATATTAGTCGCCGGGTCTCACCAATAACCCGTCCCATGAGTGTAGACCGCAATACAACCCCCCCTGAAGGCGACCTTACAATTCCGTTGGTTCCTTGTTATCATGACGGGAATATCCGGGTTTTGTTACAAAGAATACGATTATCCATATGCCCTCACTTTCAGACAAACTAAAATCGCTGGGCGTAAAAGTTGGCACGGTTGACGTCCCGGTTGCGAAGAAAAAGACCGGCGCATCTATTCAGGATGTGTTGTCGGGCGAATTCGTCAATACCCGGCGCGGAGAGGCCTTTATTCACGAGGAGATCTACGAAACCGACTACCGCCACGGCTGGGCGCCGCTCGAAACCCAGGCTCCCCTCACATTGATGGCTGCCTGGGCAAAGGACTCCCGCCTGCTGGACATGCCGTTGAAGGCCTTCGCCTTTCTGGATACGGAAACATCCGGGATGGCGGGTGGCACCGGGACGTATGCGTTCCTGGTTGGCGCAGGACGATTTGAGAAAAGCGCATCAGGACGCGTCTTCCGCCTGCTTCAGTTCTTCATGCGTGATCCCGGCGAGGAACCAGCCCTGCTCGAAGCCCTGGCTGACTTCTTAGCTCCGTGCCAGGCACTGGTTACCTACAACGGCAAAGCCTTTGATGCGCCGCTGCTCAAAACGCGCTACACCCTGCACAATATCCCCATCCCGTTTAAAGACTATGCCCATGTAGACCTGCTACACTTAGCCCGCCGGCTGTGGCGTGACCGGTTGCCCTCGCGCACCCTGAAATACATCGAGGAAAACGTACTGGATGCTCCCCGCACCAGCGAGGAAGTGCCCGGCTACGAGATTCCCTGGCTATATTTTGACTATTTGCGTTCTGGCGATGCCAGCGAGATGAAAGGCGTCTTCTACCACAATGCCATGGACATTGTTGCATTGGCTGCCATGTTCAGCCATACAGCCAACATGCTGCACGATCCGTTTGACGAGCGCATCCGGCACGGATTGGACGTAATCGCGCTGGCCAAGCTTCATGAAGACCTCGACCGCTGGGATATGGCCGCCCGTCTCTACGAGCGGGGATTGGAGATGCCCCTCAATGAAGATGATTTCTGGAAAGCGGTACGCAGGCTCTCGGTCCTGCAAAAGAGGCGCGGGGATTTAAACGAAGCCGTCCGCTGGTGGCAGCAGGCTGCAGGGCAAGGGCACATATACGCTCATGTGGAATTGGCCAAGCATTACGAGCATCGGGTAAAAAATTTCGTTGAAGCACAAAAATGGGCGAGGGATGCGTTGGAAATTGTCAAATCAGACGGAGATATTCCAGAGTACGTTCGCGAGCACTGGCAGGCTGAACTTGAACACCGCCTGCGAAGATTGGATGGCAAAATAAAGTGCAATCCTGTCAAGAAGAAGAAAGCTAAGAAATGAATCGATGTTCGTCTATCGGACTAGGCTCGTCCTGATTTCGCGTATAATTTGCAAACAGATCGGCAATGATTCAAAGGAGGAAGAAAAATGGAGATCAATGTTACGCAGGAAAAGGGCAAAGTCCCTGTGAGCGTAATCCACATCAAAGGGGATTTGGACGCATCAAGTTATCTTGAACTGGTAAATACAGCGCAGAAACTCTATAACGCCGGCGTGCGCAGCTTGCTGCTGGATTTGACCGACCTGGTATTCCTCAGCAGCGCCGGGTTGGCTTCCCTGAACATGGTCACCAGGTTGTTCCGCGGCGCAAAAACCGATGCGCAAGATGGCTGGGGCACTTTCAAGGAAATCGACCGCGACCGCGAGGATGGCATGCAAAACCATGTCAAATTGCTCAATCCCTCGCCTGAAGTAGACAATGTGCTGGATACGGTCGGCTTCAAGCAGTTCTTTGAAATTTACACCGATCTGGATGAAGCGGTACAATCTTTCTAAATTTGCAACTATTTTACCCGCCTGAACATCCAATGGTTAATTCACACTAAAAGGATTGATATTATGCCAAGAAGAAAATCATCACGCCGCCGTAGGAGTTACAGTTCACGTTCCAGCCTGGGCGCAACCATGCGCCGTCCAATTGTACAGATCGGTATCCTGGCCTTTGTGGCCGTGATTATCTTTCTGATCGCATCTATGGGAGGCGAACAGACCAGCAGCGCAGGTACATTGCCAGCTTTTGTCAGTGTTGACGAAGCCCACCAAATGTACACAGAAGGCACATTTGTGCTGGACGTACGCACACCCGAAGAGTGGAATGAATTCCATGCGCCGGACACCACCCTGATCCCATTGGATGAACTGGCCTCGCGCGTGAGCGAACTGCCCAAAGACCAGCCCATCGTGGTGATCTGTCGCTCAGGCAATCGCAGCCAGACCGGGCGCGACATCCTGTTGCAGGCCGGATTCAACGTCACCAGCGTGAACGGCGGCCTGAACCAATGGCGTGACAGCGGCTACCCCATCGTAAGCGGCCCGTAGGATTTGCAAAACTCAACGATAAAAGCCATGCTCAACCTGAGCGTGGCTTTTTGCATTGCGATACAATTAGCCCTATGACTAGAAAATTTTTCCTGCTATTTGTTCTCATCCTTTCAGCTTGTACACCCCTCGCATCAGACTTGCCCAATGCTGGCCCCGTTGTTCTGGCCTCCACCACCTTCCTGGCAGACATCGCCCAGAACGTGGCCGGGAATCAATTGCAAGTCGAAGTCGCTGCTACGCCTTTCGGTGCGGATGCGCACAGCTACCAACCCATCCCGCAGGATGTGGCCAAAATCGCTGACAGCAATTTGCTGATCGTCAACGGTGCAGAATACGAACATTTTCTGGAGGATATTATCCAAAGCGCCGGGGGCGAGAGAATGGTGATCGAAGCCTCAGCAGGTTTGAGCGTTAGAACAGATGCGGAGAGTGAACACGGCGTTGACCCACACTTATGGCTCGATCCGAATAACGTAATTATCTACGTTGAAAACATCCGGGATGGATTTGCAAAGTTTGACCCTGAAGGCACAGACGTATATAGAGCCAATGCCGATAAGTACATCGAGCAATTGGGTGCGCTGGATGGTTGGATCAACGAGCAGGTGGCATCCATCCCAACTGAACGCCGTTTGCTGGTCACCAACCATGACAGCCTGGGATATTTTGCGGAGCGCTATGGCTTCACAGTTATCGGGACAGTGGTGGAAGGTACTAGCTCAAACGCGGCGCCATCGGCACAGCAAATGGCTGCGCTGATCGATCAGATCAAGGCCACCGGCGCACCCGCTGTCTTTTTGGATGCGGCTGAGTCGCCTACCCTGGCGAACCAGATTGCATCCGACACAGGCGTAACGGTGGTCACCGACCTGCACTTTGGCTCACTGACCGATGGCCCTCCTGCCGGAACGTACATCGACATGATGAAGCATAACGTCTCGCAAATCGTGGAGGCCTTAAAATAGCATGTACCCGCACTCGCACCATCAGGACGATCAGCCTATTTTGGATGTGCTCAGAATTAGCGCGCGCTATAACGGGCGTTTTGCATTAGAGGATATTACTTTTCACTTACATGCCGGAGAGCGGATTGCGGTGGTCGGGCCAAATGGTGCGGGAAAAAGCACGCTCTTCAAAGTGGTGGCTGGCGTTTTGCAGCCATCCAGTGGCGAGGTCAGGATTTTTGGCTCTACGCCGCGCAAAGCACGTCTGCATTGCCTACATTCCCCAGCGCAGCCAGGTGGACTGGGATTTTCCCGTCAGCGTGGCGGATGTGGTCATGATGGGACGCATCGCGCAGCTTGGCCTGCTCGGCTGGCCCAAGAAACGGGATTGGGATTTGGTCCACGAGATGCTTGAGTATCGTTAAGTCTGGACAAGCTGTCAAACGCCAGATCAGTGAGCTCTCCGGCGGGCAGCAGCAGCGCATGTTCATCGCGCGTGCATTGGCGCAGGAAGCCGAATTGATGCTGATGGACGAGCCGCTCACCGGCCTGGACTCTCCTTCGCAGGAAAGTATCCTGGGACTGTTAGATGAACTCAAGAAACAAAATGTGACCGTTATGGTTGCCACGCACGATCTGGAGCAGGCCGCGGAATACTTTGACCGCATCATGCTGCTCAACCATCGCCTGATCGGATTTGGCAAGCCGGATGATGTGCTGCAAACCGAGAAACTGGTCCAGGCCTATGGAGGGCGATTACGTTCTGTTGATGGTGACAACATACTGGCCGTGGATGACTGCTGCGATGACCATAATGATTAACTATTGTGTGCCACGAATTCCACAAATTGGCACGAAAAATTCGAGAAATTCGTGCAATTCGTGGCTAGGTTTCTACTGTGATGGCCTCCATCAAAACATTACGCGCTCGCTCTGGATCTCGTAAATCATAAATCCAAAATCGAAAATCATTATGTTTTTTCTCCTTGAACCCCTCCAATACCCCTTCATGCTGCGCGGGCTGGCCGCTGCCGTGCTGGTTGGCATCGTCTGCGCGGTGGTAGGCACCTATGTCGTGCTGCGCGGCATGGCTTTTTTCGGTGACGCGCTGGCGCACACCATCTTGCCGGGCGTAGCGCTCGGTTATCTGGTCAGCGGCGGGGCAAAGGATACGCTTTTCTGGTGGGCGCTCGGAACGGCTATCATCGCCGCGCTGGGAATTGGGGCGATCAGCAAGCAGGCCCAGGTGAAGGAAGATACGGCCATCGGTATCATCTTCGCTGGCATGTTCGCACTTGGGATTGCCTTGATTTCCACCGTGCGCAGCTACGCCGTGGACTTGAGTCACTTCCTGTTCGGGGACGTGCTGGGCGTCTCATCCCACAGCCTGTGGCTGATCCTGATCTTCAGCGTGATCGTACTCCTGACCATTTTTGCCTTCTACAAGGAATTCCTGACCCTGTCCTTTGACCCCATCCTGGCCATGACCATGCGCCTGCCGGTTGGCCTGCTGGAGAACCTGCTGCTGACGCTCATCGCCGTGACGATCGCTGTCTCACTGCAAACCGTCGGCGTGGCGCTGATGGTCGCCATGCTGGTCACCCCTGCGGCAACAGCCTACCTGCTGACTCATCGCCTGCCGGTCATGATGGGATTGGCGGCGATCTTCGCTTCGTTCTCCGGCGTGATCGGACTGTATCTCTCATACTATCTGAGCATCGCTTCCGGTGCGGCGATTGTGTTGACGGCGACAGCTTTCTTCTTGTTGGTATTTATTGGAAAACGATTGAAAAAGTTCATAGGCAAATAAAAAAAGAACCCATACAAAAAACGCATTGGGGGGCTTGTGAAACAAATTAGCCCTTCCATCGTAAATATAGATGCCATTTATGACACAGGAGGTCGGGCAATGACAACCGAAGAAAAATCTGTAACGAAAACAAGTCGTTGACATTGGCTGGATAATCTCAGAACTATCACCATCCTTTTGGTAGTCCTATATCATGTTGGCGGTGTTTACGAATCAGCAGGATTATGGGGCTGGTTTTGGATCGTGGACGATCCTGCAACAATAACCTGGGTCGGTATCGTAGGGATCATGTTCGATACCATGGTGATGCCGATCATGTTCTTTGTTTCGGGCTATTTGACTCCGGCCTCCTTGAAAAACAAAACAGGTTGGGAGTTTATAAAAGGTAAATTCAAGCGATTGATCGTTCCCTGGATGATCGCCGTGTTTACGCTGATTCCGCTTTACAAGGTCATTTTCCTGTACTCTCGAGGCTTACCCCAAGAGCATTGGAGCACCTATTTCCATATAACCAATCCGAACAGCCAAAACTGGTTATGGTTCCTGCCTGTGCTTGTTCACTTTTGACATGCTCTATCTGCTTCTTTCGAAAACAAAGATCAGGATACCGAACATTTCACTAAAGTGGGCCATCTTGGGAATCTTCATCATCGGATTGGTCTATAGCTTTAGTATCGGTGGGCATATCGGTTTTCGGAGTTGGACGCTGACTCCATTGATCGATTTTGAAAACGAAAGACTACTGCTGTACTTTATGACTTTCCTGCTGGGAGTATTATGTTTTCAGCAGAACATGTTTGCGGAAAAACCAAAAAGCAAAACGCTATATAACATCGTCGAATACAATAGCTGGATTCCGGTCACCCTACACATCTTTGCACGGATATGGCCCTTCTTTTACCCGGAAGGATTTCGCGATCACGCCGCTCTATCGGTTTATTTGGCACCTCAGTTTTTACCTTTCACTGCTCTGTCTGATGTACGTGATGATTCGTTTCATTCTGGCTTTATCTCGATAAGACTGGAAAAGTCTGGAGTGCGTTGAACCAAAATTCTTATGGGGTCTACATCATCCATGTGATTATGATCGGGATATTTGGCACACTGCTTTTAGATCTCGATCTGCCCGCCGTTGTGAAGTACCTACTTCTGATAATTTCAACCTATGTGGGGAGTAATTTGATCGTATCAGGTTATCGGGCAGTGCTTCAAAAGATTTAGTCACCAGTTATCTAAACCGAATAAACAACATGAGCACCTCTTAATATAACGAGTGCTCATGTTGTTACTCAAAGATTGCAAATATTCTCTCCTGGCTTTATGTAAAAACATCTTGACATAATGTATAATATATATTACTATATGTTTATCAAATTTTACTTTTAGTAAAAAAGCATAGACATAAGGAGAAATAAGATGTCCCATCAAGAAAAAAACATCAGCGCGTCATTGGTTACTTCCGCCCTGATTTTAGGATACTACTTGATCAGGATACTCAATATGTTTTTCACAGAGAGCCTTGTTTCAACAAAAGTATTTCGTCTCTGGGGAATTGTCATCGTCCTTACAATCTTTGGAACGATTATCACCACGATTTTCACTCATATATTTTCCGCCATCTTTCAGGCCGTCAAAACGGGCGAAAAAGATCCGAAAATCGAAGATATTCAGGATGAACGAGACAAGCTAATTGACTTGAGAGGCACAAAGATTACCTATATCGTCTCTTCAAGCGGTGTTCTCTTTTCAATGCTAGCTTTTGTCCTCGGTCAACCGCCATTGGTGATGTTCAGCCTGTTGATCTTCTTTGGAATCTTTGCACAGGTTATCGGCGATATCTCAAGATTGGTTATCTATCGCAGGGGGTTCTAACATGGGTAAAAGTCAGATCAGCAACAACATTCGGAAATTACGCTTCCTAAATGACGAAATGACCCAGCAACAGTTGGCCGAAAAGGTTGGCGTAACCCGTCAAACCATCATCGCCATGGAACAGGAAAAATACTCCCCATCCCTTGAACTGGCATTTCGTGTCGCGCTCACTTTTGGTGTGCCACTTGAGGAAGTATTCTCATACAACCCAAAAGACGATTTTGGTTCGTAATAAAAACTAAAGGAAAACAAATGAAAGCAATCGTATATACAAAGTTTGGGCCGCCGGAAGTATCTGCAACTCCAGGAAGTGGAAAAACCCACACCCAAAGATAACGAAGTGCTGATAAAAATATACGCCACAAGCGTTGTAAAGGAAGACCCTGATATGAGAAGATCCCCCGGCTTCAATGGATTTCTCAAACCCAGAAAACCCATCCTGGGACAGGAATTCGCCGGTGAGATTGAAGCTGTAGGAACAGATGTGACCCGCTTCAAGGCAGGCGATCAGGTTTTTGGCTTCGACATGTTTGGCGCATCCGCCCAATACAAATGCATCCGCGAGGACAAAGCCCTGGTCATCAAACCGACAAATATGAGCTATGATGAGGCGGTCAGCGTGCCGAATGGGGCATTAACCGCACTGCCTTTCCTGAGAGATAAGGGAAACATCCAGAGCGGACAAAACGTGCTGATCTACGGCGCTTCTGGCTCCGTTGGAACTGCTGCCGTACAACTGGCCAAAACCTACGGGACAACGGTTACCGGAGTGTGCAGCACCACAAACTTAGAGTTGGTTAAATCTCTCGGAGCCGATCAAGTCGTTGATTACACCAAAGAAGATTTCACAGACAACGGCGAAAGATACGACATCATCTATGACACAGTAGGAAAACTTTCGTTTGAAAACTGCAAAGCTTCACTCACCGACGAAGGCACTTATCTGACGACTGTCCCAACACCAAGCATCATGTTACGCGCGTTGATGCCTGTTAAAAGCGGTAAAAAGGTGAAGTTTTTAGCAGCAGGTTTGAGATCAGCCAGCAAGAAAATAAAAGATCTTGCCTTCCTGACAGAATTGATTGAAGCCGGGAAGCTCAAAGCTGTGATAGACAGAAGTCTATCCGTTGGAAGAGATGGCTGAAGCCCATCGTTATGTCGAAAAGGGACACAAAAAGGGCAACGTAGTTATCACTGTGACGCACAGCGACAAAGCTTAGTAAGCAGGAGAAATCATGAAAGCAATCGTTTTTGAAAAATACGGATCACCGGATGTACTTCAACTGAAGGATGTAGCCAAACCTACTCCAAAAGATGATGAAGTATTGATAAAAGTCCATACATCTGCTGTCACCGCAGCCGATTGGCGCATGCGTAAACCAGACCCTGTTGCTGCTCGGCTTTTCAACGGTCTCATCCGACCCAAAAAGTTCAATATCTTAGGGTTTGATATAGCTGGAGAAATAGAAGCAGTTGGAGCAGATGTTACGCGCTTCAAGGTTGGCGATCCGGTATTTGGATATACGGGCTTTGGCTACGGTGCTTATGCAGAATATCGTTGTCTGCCTGAAAATGGCCCAGGAGGAAAAGATGGGTTGCTGGCAATAAAGCCAGCCGGTATTTCTTTTGAACAAGCTGCTGCTATTCCTTTTGGCGGGCTGTCTGCATTAAACCATCTTAAAAAAGGAAATATCCAGGAAGGGCAAAAGGTTCTTATCAATGGAGCATCTGGAAGCACTGGAACCTATGCAGTTCAACTGGCCAAATACTGGGGCGCTGAAGTGACCGCGGTATGCAGCGGAGCAAGTTTTGATCTGGTGAAATCGCTCGGAGCTGATAAAGTCATTGATTACACTAAAGAAGATTTCACAAGAGGCGATGAACGTTATGATGTTATTTTCGATGCTGTTGGTAAAATGATTTCGGGAGTTCTCAAAATCAAAAGCTCAGAAAGCACTTACGCAAGATGGGATTTATCTGAGTGTGGAAATGGATCGAAAAGACCGGGCTGAGGATCTGACCTTTCTTGCCGAGCAGGTTGAGGCGGGGACTTTCGATGCGGTAATCGATCGACAGTATCCCCTGGAACAAGTTGCCGAGGCACATCGGTATGTAGAAAAATTGCACAAAAAGGGAAATGTCGTCATCACTGTGGAACATGACGAAAAAACCTGATAAAGGAGAAAAACGATGCCCACCAAAGAAAAATACAAGATGTCATCATTAGGGACGATACGGAAATTCCTGAAGGACGGCACCTGATCGGAGACAATCATGGGTGTCGTTGACGCCTCATTCGATCACCCGCTAAAAGTCGAGGAGAAAGCCAGTATGCCCCTAGCGGGCGGGGTAGCGAACATGGGCTATCAGTGCGGCATGCTGTGGGGCGCGGCGCTGGCCGCGGGGGCACAGTCGTATCGAGTTTATGGGCCGGGTCCGCAGGCTGAAGCTGAAGCCATTATTGCTGCACAAAAGTTGGTAGAGGCCTTCCGCGCTCACACCAGGAACGAAATCAATTGCATGGAAATAAGTCACCTGAACCTGCAAGGGAACACTGAGTTGGTATCGATACTGAAATTCTTTCTAAAAGGCGGGCCGATAGGCTGCTTCCGCATGGCGGCAAGATATGCCCCGGATGCATATAGTGAGACAGTCTCCGCTTTTTCCGAAAAACACATTGAAGCGCCCTCCTCGCCGGTAAGCTGTGCGTCGATGCTGGCGAAAAAGATGGGCGTGTCCGAAATGCATGTGGTCATGGCGGCGGGATTTGCAGGCGGTCTTGGCTTGAGCGGAGGCGGCTGCGGAGCGTTGGGGGCTGCCATCTGGGTCATCGGCATGAACCATCCCGTAGAACTGGATGGGTTAAATTATTCGGGAACCTGGGTCAACGACACGATCGAAAAATTCCTGGAGAGCAGCGACTATGAATTCGAGTGCTCCAAAATCGTTGGACGTAAGTTCGAGGATGCCGGCGACCATGCCAATTATCTGCGCGATGGAGGCTGCTCGGAAATTATCGAGGCATTACAGAGTGCTGCATAAATAATTGAACACAAACGCTCATATCTCAAAGTAAAAAGGCCGAAAGGATGGGAACGATGACAAAAGAAAAGTTCGTAACCGTACGCTGGAATAATATCCTTACGCTGGCGCTGGGGCTTCCCACCCTAGTTTATGTTCTTGCTGCGTTTTCGAACGCCTTTTGGTCAACAAAGAGTGGCTTGATCGGGCTCGCGCTTATCGGCCTGGTTTATTGAATTGGGATTGAGTATCATACATCCGTGCGGTTCGCATGGCTTCAGGAAAACTCAACTAACGGCAAAGTAGTCAAGCAGGCAAGCGCTCACCCCCTGTCCTTAATCAGAACAGCTTACAACATTGTCTTCTGGGTCTTTTTGCTTCCCTTTCTTTTTGCAGATATCGATTACGGCTCAGGGTTTCTCTGGTTTACCATCGTCATTTTTATCCGCTTGGTACTAAACCTGATTACAAACAATTTTCTCAGATCTGACACCGCAGCAATTTGAAAACTATCCCTTCCGAATTCCATAAATCCGGAGTATTTTATGAAAGCAATCATTTGGACAAAATACGGCTCACCTGAAGGTCTTCAACTTCAAGAGATTGAAAACCGATTCCCAAAGATGATGAAATCCTGATAAAAGTCCATGCGACAACCGTAACAGCCGGGGACAGTGAGATGCGAAGACTCAAACTTCCTCTTATGCTATCGTTCCCCGTGCGGCTGTATGCGGGTTTCATCAAGCCAAAAAGAATACCAATACTCGGGCAGGAACTGGCCGGGGAAGTTGAAGAAGTTGGGGTAAATGTGAAATCATTCCAAAAAGGTGACCAGGTTTTTGGTACCACCGGTTTTGGTTTTGGCGCTTATGCTGAGTACATCTGTCTGCATGGAGAACCTAATGAAATGGGTGGAGCGCTGGCCACAAAACCAGCCAACATGACCTATGAAGAAGCTGCTGCCGTTCCTACAGCAGGATTTGAAGCCCTGCATTTTCTCAGAAAAGCAAATATCCAGCGCGGACAAAAAGTTTTGATTATTGGTGCAGGTGGAAGTATTGGCACTTTCTCAGTGCAGCTTGCCAAATACTTTGGGGCTGAAGTGACTGGCGTGGACAGCACAGAGAAATTGGACATGCTGCGCTCGATTGGGGCAGATCACGTGATTGATTACACTCAAGAAGACTACACCAAAAGCAGTGAAAGATATGATCTCATTATTGACGTGGTAGGGAAAGGTACGGCTTCTCGCGGACTGAAATTGCTCAAACAAGATGGCAATTATTTTTTGGCGTATGCAGAGCTGTCCCACATGCTGCTAAAGATATGGACTTCGATGACGAGCCATAAGAAACTAAAAATTGAGTCATCCAGCCAAAAGAAAGATGATTTGATTTTCCTGAGAGAGCTGATTGAAGCCGGAAAGCTAAAATCGGTTATTGATCGCAGCTTTCCATTAGAACAGACTGCTGAGGCACACAGATATGCGGAGACAGGAAAGAAAAAAGGGAACATCGTCATTACTGTTGCCTAAGCTTGAACTCTCGTTATCAGACAAAAAGCGATGCTGGTCGGCATCGCTTTTTGTCTGATTCAGAAACAAATCCTTTACATCGATTCCCTGACTTCGTAAATTCGAATACTTGAAATATACGGATTGGATTTGGCAAGTTTCTCCGCAGCATCCAGACTCTCTGCCTCGATGACCGAGTAACCAGTAATCGATTCCATATCCCAGGACAGGTCCTTGGTTCCGCTTTTCGATATTTCGCGGCCGCCACCGAAGCCTACGTTCTCGACCGTAATGATCGGCGATCGATTCGAACCAGGCATTCCAGGCATCCATGATTTCCGGGGTGGGGTTTTCAAATCCAAAATGCATTAATACAAACTTTTTCATTTTTCCTCCTTGATTTTGGTTTTCTCTACTCGAACACTGTAACAAATCAGATAAATTTTGTCAAATTATTTGCGTAAACTGAATATCTAATTTCAGTAAATCACAGATTGCGGTGATTTATGGGTAGAGATAGCAGTAATAGTGCCATAATGGTTTTCAATAGAGCGGATCAACAACTTACGAAAGCGGTGAAGGCGAAATCGAGCTTGGTCTACGCGTCGAGGGCCAACAGCCATCAAGCGAGCGAACTCCCATCTTAGGAAGACCCAGGCGTTGGTCAGTATCAAACCGATGCTCAACAAGAAGAAGCGCAAAGCAGGATTACGAGAAGTGGTTGTGGCACGCACACGGCGAAGCAAGCGGTAGCTACATTCGACCCCAAATCGCCGACGGTAGTTTTGATAAACTTTCTCAGCAGACCAATCAAGCAAGATGACGATAAAAGCCAGCCATTTGCGGCGACGTTGGCCGGTCTTGTCAGGAACTAGAGAAGCTTTCATTGCCATTGTTGCCTGGGTACCATCGGTGAAAGTGTAAGTTGTTGTGTAGCTGGAACGGCCTCGACACAGCGCACGAGTGCCACCCTCTTTGCCGCGAATAGGGTTGGCAATGATGGCTGGTTGTTGCTGTGTGGTCAGGTATGTAATGATGGGTGTGGCCGCGAAACCTTTGTCCAGATAGAGCACTTTTGTTTCAAATCCAAGGCTTTTCAGACGCTTGAGCAGGGTTTTGAGCACATCTAGCGCTTTTTCTTCGGGCAAGACATAATGGACAGCCAGCGTCAGACGTACTTGCCGCCAGATCACATAGGCTGTCGCGATGCGCACAAAATGAGTTGTCCCTTTTTTCGCTTTTCCCGCGCAAGTGACTGCCCGTGTGGTTTCTAGCTTTCCGTAGAATGGTTCGTCATGAAAATCGACCGCAGCCTCAATCCCTTTTCGTGCCATTTTCTCTGGAATGCACTCCGCCAGAGTTTGGTTGGCAGCTGCTTCTTGCTCGCTCAATTGATCCACAGGTAAAAATTTGTTCACATATTCTCGTACGGTATTACTATCCGCCACTTTTTCAAGATCAGCGCATGCGGCTTCCAGACTGCTACATTCCGCGCTGGCTTTCATTAGAAGGTCAAAGATCATCTCGGTTTTACAGCAATATCCATTGACCTCGATCTGAAAATGTCGCATCATCACCTGCTTTGTGTATGCATGAATATCTTCTGCTTTTAGCTCATATTGGTGTATCATGTTTGAGGGCTTCTTTGGTTAGATTTGGGTCGGTACCTTATCTTTTACCAAAGTTGCCCCCTTGTCAATCAAATCTGTGATTTACTGAATTTACGAAATAAATTCGTTTTGCCCCCACCTTGCCCTCCCCCGCCAGACACATAAATCGGTTGATCCAGGTGTTTTTGGCGGGTGAGGATTGAATTTTTCGGGTTTACCAACACTTTTGGGACGAACACGGGCTACTCGACCGTCGACGGCTCGCAATTACATTAGATATTCTTCAACACCACCTTCGCCGCATTACGACCACTCGCACCACTGATTCCACCTCCTGCATGAACACCGCTGCCACAAAGATACAACCCTCCAATTGGTGTTTTGTGGTTCGACCAGCCAGGAATGGGGCGCATGAATAAGAACTGGTCGAGCATGATCTGTCCGTGGTTGAGGTCGCCTTCGGTCAGGGCGTAGGTGGATTCGAGATCGAGCTGGCGTTAGGGATTTACGATTTGCGATTGACAATTTTAGATTGGGGAAATGTTCGGACAACGCATCAATTGCCAGGTTTTCAACCTGCTTCCGTTCAACCTGCCAATCCTTGTCCTTCAACTTGTACGGCGCAAATTGAAAGTGTATCGAAACTACATTCTCGGTCGTTGTTACTTCGAGATAGGGTTTTTCTGAAATTTCACCATATTTGGCAGCATCATAAGCCTTTTCCAAATAACGTATTGACGGGGCAAACACATAGGTAGTATTCGGTGTCATGCCATCTGGCAGGGAGTCTACACCCAGATGCACTTTGGCAACCGAGCCGCGGATTTTAATTGACTGCACGTTCCAGACAAATGTGGGCGGTAATTCCATTGGGCCGACCAGGGATAGGAACGTGCGTTTAGGGTCGGCAGCGGAGAGTACGGTTTGAGCGGCGATCTCTTCGCCATTTGCCAAAACTACGCCTGTGGTACGTCCATTTTTAACTTTGATACTGGTCACTTCGGCGTTCAAGCGGATTTCTGCACCATAAGCTTTGGCGGCTTCGACCAGCGCGCCTGTGACCTGCCCGGCCTGGCCAATATGTTGATGCGCCAATCCGCCGCGGTTGAGCCAGTTGTGGATCAGGTTGAAGGCCGTGCCCGCAGACATGACTCCCAGCGTCACGCCGTGGATGCCGAGCGAGGCAACTGCCGCCTTTACCTGCCCTGATTTCAAACCACTCTTCCACGAACTCAACTGCCGTCATTGGCAAGGCACGGATGATGTTGAGCATATCCTTTCGGCCCATGGAACGCAGTTGAGTCCCAGTTTGGGCGAGGACAGACCTTCGCTCGGGGATTTGGGTTGGGGCAGGCGCGGCATGGGCGTTTTGTAAGCGGTTTCGAGAAAATCCGTTGCTTTGGACATGAAGTCCAGGAAATCAGGCCAGCGCGCCGCGTCATTTGTGGAGAAGCGATTAAGAGTATCTCGGCCGTCTTGTAACGGGGTCGGCGTCGAGGATGAGATTATCGGAACCAGGGTAATAGAGAGATAAAGGCTGGTTTGACGGAAGC
>CAWBTW010000017.1:0-324466 GCA_963791785.1 uncultured Chloroflexia bacterium
AGTGTATAGGAAAGTGTCTGGAACTCAGAGATGTCCCCGTACAGCACGGACGGCGCCAGCGTGCGCGTGTATAATGCTAGGCTGAAAAGACCAAGCACGATTGCGAGTAAAATATCGAGGTAGCTTATTTGGAATGCTTTTTTCATAGTTTGTACTTCAGTATAATCGGGATTTCTGCAAGGGCAAAGGCAAACTCAAATTTTGGTTGTTTCGATGACTTATGTTTTTGTTGAAGTAAGTAAAATGCTGTAACGAGGTGTGAAAGTAAAGTATGGAAAAGAAGAAATTTATTAAGTTGGCCATTGTTCTTATACAAATCGTTTTCTTTGCTGGCTATGTATGGTTACGAGTTGAGAATGTTCAGCAAATACATGAGCCAAGGACATCATTTGGTGATACACATGAGTTTTTAGATATTGCTGCTGAAACGTTTTTATCTCAAGACTTTTGGATTTCTCTTCGACCAGCCGGTGTACCTTTAGTCTACAAAATTTTGGGGGGAGACATTCAAAATATTGTTACTTTCCAATTTGCTTTCTCGGTCTTTGCTTGGTTAATTCTGGCTTTGGCTGTTACAAGTGTAATTCAATCTTATTGGGTAAAAGCTCTTGGATTTGCCCTAATCTTAGCATTTAGCCTTTCTAAAGAATTCATTATGTGGGAATATATTGTTTTAGGAAATTCAATATCAATCTCTTTTATGATTCTTTTTTTCGCATCAGGTTTATGGTTGCTTGCAAAATGGACCCCAGTGCGGTTATCCGTTTTTTTGATAGCTTCTCTTTTGTTTACTTTTACGCGGGATGATTTTTCATATTTTGTTTTGATGTTGGGGGGAGGTTTATTGATTTTATTGTTCTGCACAACACACTGGCGTAAAGTCTTGTTTGTTAGTTGTACGTTATTCCTAATGTTTTTTGTTAGCAACTCACTTTCTTCGCAAAGTTTAAGATGGTATCGCCCTTTGCTAAACACAATTGGCTTGCGTATACTCCCAAATCCTGATTATGTGGCTTATTTTGAAAATAAAGGAATGCCAATTACCCCGGCTTTAATGGAGCGTAGCGGCAAACATCTCCACGCCGACGAGAATGCGATTGTTGTAGACCCAAGATTAGAAGCCTTTCGTACATGGGTTCAAGAAAATGGTAAGAACGAATTTATCCGTTTCCTTTGGTTTTATAAGGCAGATACATTTCAGAACTTATTTGGCGATATTGGAATTGTCTTTTCCCCTGATCTGTACTACTATACTGCCACAGGTTTCAGACCGATCATTAAAGACTCCCGGTTAGAAGAGTTTCTTTATCCCAACAGGTTTGGTTTTTTCTTGTTCTTAGTCGCAAATTTTTTTGCAGTTGCCCTTTCGGTAGTGGGGTTGTATGAAAAAAAACTTCTTTGGTTTTTACCAATATCACTGATCCTTTTGACATACCCCCAGGCAATATTAGTTTGGAATGCTGATGCAAATGATCTTGCCAGGCATTCTATGTACCATAATATGATTTTAAGAACAGGGTTTTGGGTATTAGTGTTGTTTTTTATTGATTTTTTGATAGAGAAGAAGAGTGAAATATTTTCTTATTTTTCATTGAAACTTAACTTTGACGTATCCAACTAGTTCCCGATTGGCTTGAGAACACGATAAGCTTTACAAAGTTCCTGGTCTCGTTGTGATTCGGGAATGTGACTGAGATTAGCAATAAATGTTATTGAATCAAAGGTTTCGTCTTTATAAGAGAATGTTGAAAGATCGTCAACCAGGTGCTCTTCGGTTAACCCCTCGTATGGATAGATATCAATACCTATGCCATTTCCACGCAGGTACTCAACCACAAAGCGATTGTTCTTGCCACACCCCACGTCTAAACAATAGCCAATCACTTCCCTTGATACAAAATCATACCTTTCAGATGCCAGTGAAGATAAGCCCCAGCGATCCGTTTCAATGAGCGCCAAAGCTCTGAAAGGAAAAGTAATGAAATCTATCACCTTCTGCGTTGAGTTTCTTCTACCCATATGACCTTTCCGGATAATATTTGATTCGGCGTAGTATAACATTGTTCCTTTTCGGGCCGGATAGTTGATCAGTTGTGGGATGAGTGAAAACGGTGAGTGGGGCGGGGGCAAGGGGTAAAGTATAATCAGCCCGATGTTCGAATTCACTCTCATTGCCAAAAACGACCGTGCCCGCACAGGCACATTTACCACGCCACATGGCACACTCCAAACACCGGTCTTTGCGCCAGTGGGTACGCAGGCGGCAGTCAAGGCGCTTACCCCGGCGCAGGTGGCTGACTTGGGTGCCTCGCTGGTGCTTTCCAATACCTACCACCTCTACCTGCGTCCCGGCGATGATCTGGTGGCCGAGTTCGGCGGCCTGCACCGCTTCATGCGTTGGCCCCATCCCATGCTGACCGATTCGGGTGGCTTCCAGGTTTTCTCACTCTCCAACACGCGTAAAGTGGACGATGATGGCGTAACTTTCAAAAGTCACATTGACGGCTCCGAGCATCGTTTCACGCCGGAGAAATCCATCCGCATTCAGGAGAATTTGGGTGCCGACATCATCATGGCTTTCGATGAGTGCGCCGATCCCAACGACCACGAATATATCAAACAGGCCATGGAACGCACACATCGCTGGGCCGAGCGCTGCGTAAAAACAAAAAGACGCGCGGACCAGGCGCTCTTCGGCATTGTTCAGGGCGGCGTCGACCCGGACCTGCGGGCTGCTTCCGCTGAATTCATCGCTTCACTCGATACACCCGGAATTGCTATTGGCGGACTGTCCGTCGGCGAGACCAAAGAAGAAATGCATACCACGCTGGACGTGGTCGCACCCATTCTGCCCGAAGACAAACCGCGCTATCTGATGGGCGTCGGTACCCCAGAAGATATCATCAATGGCATTGCACGTGGCATTGATATCTTCGACTGCGTGTTGCCCACCCGCCTGGCCCGCCATCACGCCGCCTTCTCCCCCGAAGGCCGCCTGAACATGATGAACGCAACCTTTGCTCGCGATGAACGCCCCATTGATGAAGACTGCGATTGTTATGCTTGCAAAAAATTCACGCGTGCCTACATCCGGCATTTGATCGTGGCGAAAGAATTGCTGGCTGGCACATTGCTGTCCATTCACAATTTGCGCGCACTGATTCGGTTGGTGGAAGATATTCGCGGGTATATCACAGAAGGCACTTTTGAAGAACAAATCCCGATGCTTTTGGAGAAATGGTCAAATAATGCGAAAAGAAATGTTATGGTTAATGGATCATAGATAATAGAGGATTGAGATGACCGTAATGAACCTTGACCAATTAGAAGTGTGGAAAAGGGCCAGAGACTTTGCAGTCTTGGTTTACAAACAAATTATCCCTCTCTTGCCTGTCAGCGAAAAATATAATCTTACTGACCAATTGAAACGAGCAGCAACCAGCGTTCCGGCAAATATTGCTGAAGGGCATGGACGATATCATTATTTGGATAATGTACGTTTTTGTTACATGGCGCGCGGCTCCTTGACAGAAGTACAGAGCCATCTATCTCTGGCAAACTCTCTTGGATTATTTGCCCGATGATACTTATCAGCGTATTACCTCAAATGCAGAATTAATAGCCAAACAATTGAATAACTACATCGCCTATTTGAAGCGATCAAAACAGGGCGAAAAAGAATTTCCAGGTGGTCATGCAGTCCGCGATGAGCCTGAAATATACATTAATGATGAAATCGAAGACACCAACCATTAACCAATATCCATTAACCATTTAAACATTAAATCAAGGAACTCCATGTCTCTACTTCACGCTTTATTTCTCGGAATTATCCAAGGCCTGACCGAATTCATCCCGGTCTCGTCTACCGCGCATTTGCTGATCGGGCAAAAACTGCTTGGCCTGCCGGCGGATGACGCCATGTTTTCGTTCCTCGTGCTCGTACAGATCGGGACGATCGTTTCCCTGTTCATTTACTTCTGGGAAGACCTGATATCCATTCTCGCGGATACACTTAAGAACCTGGGCGGCCTGCGGAATTTCCAATCCTTGCCGGGGAACGCAAAAATGGGCTGGTACATCATCATCGCCACCATCCCGGCTTTGCTGGCTGGGTACCTGCTGAAGGATGCGGTCGAAGCCTTGTTCCGGCTGCCCCTGCTCGAAGCCTCTATCCGCCTGTTTTCTGCAGCTATCCTACTCTCCCTGGCCGAATGGTTGACCAAAAAGAACCGCCAACTCGATTCTATGAACTGGCTGGACGCGCTCATCATAGGGCTTTTCCAGATTATCGCGGTTTTTCCCGGCGCTTCCCGCTCTGGCTCGACCATCTCCGGTGGTATGTTTCGTGGCCTCGATCGACCGGCTGCGGCGCGCTTTGCGTTTCTCATGTCGGTGCCGGTTATGCTGGCGGCAGGTGCTTACGAGATGTTGGATGTTATCCGTATGCCGGGTTTGGAGGAATTCCTTCCAGCGTTGGTGGTCGGTTTTATAGCGGCAGCAATTGTCGGCTGGTTGGCGGTGCGCTGGCTGCTCAGTTATCTGGCAGACAACTCGCTGTATGCTTTCTCTGTTTATTGTGCCATCGTTGGTACGATCGCTCTCACCCTGCACTTTATCTGGTAGATGGGCATGGATGTGAAAGCGCTTCTCAAACGACTGGTCGAAACTGAATCGCCCTCGACCGACAAAGTCGCTGTGGACCGTGTGGCTGCAATCGTGGCGGACGAAGCTCGCCGCCTCGGCGCGGACGTTCAATCTGCTCCTGTTATAGACGCAGGAAACCATCTGATAGCACGATTCCCCTCTCCCTCAGGGAGAGGGGCCAGGGGTGAGGGTAAGATTCTTCTCCTCTGCCACATGGACACTGTCTTCCCCCTCGGCACGCTCGCCAAAATGCCCTGCCGCGAAGCAGACGGCAAGATCTATGGCCCCGGCGTGTTGGATATGAAAGCCGGCATCGTCATCAGCCTGGGGGCGATTGATGTGCTGCAAAAGGATGGCGGCCTGAAACGTCCTGTCACCTTGCTATGCACATCCGACGAAGAAGTGGGCAGCCTGACATCGGAAGATTTGATCGTTGAGCTTGCACAGGAATCCGACCTGGTACTGGTGATGGAATCAGCTCTACTGGATGGCTCGCTCAAAACCTGGCGCAAGGGTGTGGGCGAGTTCTGGGTCAAGGTGAAGGGGCGCGCTGCCCATGCAGGCGGCGCGCATGAAGAAGGCCGCAATGCCATCGAAGAGATGTCGCATCAGGTGCTGGCTATCCAGAAGTTGACCGATTACGAGAAAGGAACTACGCTCAACGTGGGCGTGATGCAGGGTGGCACAGTTTCGAATGTAGTGCCCGAAGAAGCGGTTTCGCAGGTGGATGTGCGTGTGATGCAGCCTGGCGAATGGGAACGCGTCGAAGCTAAGATGCACGCGCTCAGACCTGTGCTGGATGGCACTTCGCTGGAGATTACCGGAAGTTTAAATCGCCCACCCATGCCGTTTGATGAAACAATGAAGATTACTTTTGAAAAAGCCAAATCTATTGCAGCAGGGATTGGGATTGAACTCAAGGCAGGCGGTTCCGGCGGCGGCTCAGATGCCAATTTTGTTGCGCCGCTCGGCATCCCTGTGCTGGATGGTCTTGGTGCGGTTGGAGATGGCTTGCATTCGGAGCGGGAATTCATCTTCGCAGACAGCCTTCGGGAACGGGTACAGTTGCTGGCTGCGCTTATCCAGAATTGGTGAAAATGCGCTCGAAACTTTTTTTGAGTTTCATCTTGATGCTGCTGGTTGCCTCGTGTGCCCCGGCAGATTCTCCCGAATCCGAAACTCAAATTGTCGGCGTGTATGCAACTCCTTCAACGCAGCCCTGGCTTGCGGATGTTTTTGCTTGCGCGCCTGCTGAGACGGTCATCCGTGTGGCAGATGCTCCGGCCTCAGCAGACATCTCGCTGCGCCTTGGTGAACCGGATTTTGCGCCTGACTATGTTTACCAGATTGATACCGAAGAAATACTGATCGTGACCCATCGTCAAAGCCCGGTACAGAATATGAGTGTGGATGAAGTACGCGAGTTGTTCGCCGGGCAGGGCGATCCGTCGGTGGGGGTGTGGGTATATGCTTCGGGGGAGGATGTGCAGAGGGTCTTTGAGCAGGCTGTGATGGACGGGCGAAGCGTTACATCATTGGCGAGGTTGGCAACTAGCCCGGGGCACATGTCTGATACGTTGAATAATGAGCCAAATACCGTTGGTGTTCTGCCGCGTCCTTGGAAAGCGGGGACTCGCGTTTTGTGTACACCATCCAGGATGTGCCGGTGTTGGCACTTGTGGGTGAAGAACCGCAGGGGGCGATTCAAGAGATCATCACGTGTTTCCAAAAATAGTTCTCCAGTAGGGTGTTTTTATCTTGACAAGTGCAGCAACATGGATATAATTTATGTAAACTGGTCTGCAAAACAAACCAGTCTGCAAGGAGTAACTCATGAATAACGATGATATGAAACAGGTTGAGAAGCGCGTTCGACGCTATTGGTACAGCGATGGAATTGCCGAACTGGCAAGCGGCGGCATGTTCCTGTTATTGGGACTTTACTTCGGGGTGTTAGGATATTTCCAGGAAGGTTCGCTGGTAAGCATCATTTTGCAAGTCAGCATGATTTTGGTTTTTGTCGGGGGAGCATACGGTGTGCGTTGGTTAGTCAATACCTTAAAATCGCGTTTGACTTATCCGCGAACGGGGTACGTGGAATATCGCGTGAAAGATGGTGATACCCGGAAACGTCGCTTGGTGATTGTGGCCTCTGCAATGGTCATCTCTGCTGCCTCGATCGTGTTGGTTGACTACATCCGCGGTCTGGACTCGATGGTTTTCATCACCGGCTTGCTGGTGGGAGTCATCTTCATTGCCCTGCGCGGAAAATCTTCCGGTTTGCAACGTTTCTATGTGTTGGGTGGTCTGGCAATTGTTTTGGGTATTGGTCTGGCATACAGTGGCTTGTCCCAAGTCTACACACTGACCCTTTTTTATGGATTGCTTGGTATCGCTATCCTTATTTCAGGTGGGCTGGTGTTGCGGCAATACCTGGCGGAAAACCCTCCGCAATTGGAGATGGACAATGAGTGACGATCTGCGGGGGTTGACCGAACTGGATCGCCTGATCCACGAACCAGCGCGCTTATTGATCGTTACTATACTATCCACATGTTGAAAGCGCAGATTTTCTCTTCCTGCAGCGTGAAACCAACCTGACAAAAGGCAACCTGTCTGCCCATCTCAGCAAGCTGGAAAAAGCGGGGTATGTAAATATTGAAAAGATGTTCAAAGGTAAGCTTCCACTGACAGTTTGCAAGTTGACCGAGGCCGGGCAAGAAGCATTTGAAAATTATCGTCAGCAGATGCTGAATTTTATTGAAAAGACCAAGTAAAAATAGTTCAATATTCGGTATTGGTGTAAGAGTAAGTGATGTGGTGCGGAATGGCATTCCGCGAACCTGTAATTTAGTGGGATCACATCCCGCCCCAAAAAAACATCACTCACACTGCCCCATCACCCAATATTCCACACCAAAAAATGACAACAAACATTGCCATATTTTTTTTGCTAAAATAAGGGTGCCCAAGGAGTAGAGCTATGCCTGATTCTTTCAAGTTCGGGGGGGATATTGTTTGGGAGCCAACGCCCGAATACATTGCACGTGCCAACCTGACGCGCTTCATGCGCCAGCACGGAATAAAAGATTTTGATGAATTGATGTGCCGTTCCACCGAGGATGTGGCCTGGTTCACAGATGCCGTTCTGGAGTTCCTGGATGTCCAATTCTATGAGCCTTATTCACAGGTGGTAGATTTGGGCGAAGGCATCCAATTCCCGAAATGGTGCGTGGGCGGGAAGATGAACATCGTTCATAATTGTGTGGATAAACATCAGCAATTAGCTATTAGCGGTCAGCCAGCAGTTGTTTGGGAGGGGGAAGAAGGCGACACGAAATTGCTGACCTATCGAGAACTGTATGGGCAAGTAAACAAGATTGCCAACGCACTGCGTTCGTTGGGGTTAGGCAAAGGAGATGCGATTGGCCTGTACATGCCGATGACGATCGAGATCGTGGTCGCGATGCTGGCGATTGCCAAGATCGGTGGAATCATCCTGCCGCTATTTTCGGGCTATGGCGCGGGTGCAGTTGTCACTCGTCTCGCGGATGCGGATGCGAAGGCACTGTTCACAGCAGATGGATTTTTACGGCGCGGGAAACCAGTTGCGATGAAACCGGTCGCAGACGAAGCTGCCGCACAGGTGCCGACGCTCCAACATATGATCGTGCTCAACCGCGCGGACATCCCGGTCGAAATGACGACTGGCCGCGATCACTGGTGGACGGATCTGATCGCCCCCCAGCCTGCTGAGGCCGAAACCGAAGTGACCGGCGCCGAGGATGTGCTTATGGTCATTTACACATCCGGGACTACGGGAGCGCCCAAAGGGGCAGTTCACACGCATTGCGGATTCCCAGTCAAGGCCGCACAGGATATGGCCTTTGGCACAGATGTGCAGAAGGGGGACGTGATCTACTGGATGACCGATATGGGCTGGATGATGGGGCCCTGGCTGGTCTTTGGGGCGCTCATTCTTGGCGCAACGCTCTTAATTTACGACGGAGCGCCTGATTATCCCGGCCCTGACCGATTGTGGTCATTGGTGGAGAGACATAAGATCACACAGTTAGGGGTTTCACCGACACTGATTCGTGCCTTGATCCCGCACGGCGAGGAGCCGTTCAAGAAGTACGATTTATTTTCATTGCGATTCTTTGCCAGCACGGGCGAGCCGTGGAACCCCGATCCCTGGATGTGGTTGTTCGAGAAGGTGGGAGAAGGGGAAGCGCCCGATCATCAATTACTCCGGCGGGACAGAGATCTCCGGCGGCATCGTGATGGGCAATCCTATCCTACCTCTCAAACCGTGTTCGTTCTCGGCGGCCTGTCCCGGCATTGCGGCGGATGTGTTGGACGAAAATGGTAAACCCATCCGAAATACTGTTGGTGAACTAGTCATCAAGGCGCCCTGGATCGGGATGACGCGCAGCTTCTGGAAAGACAAGCAGCGTTATATAGATACCTACTGGTCGCGCTGGGAGAACGTCTGGGTGCACGGCGATTTCGCCGCCATTGACTCAGATGGCTTATGGTACATCCTGGGTCGCTCGGATGACACGCTCAAGATCGCGGGAAAACGCCTGGGCCCGGCGGAGGTGGAGTCGGTGCTCGTGGGGCATCCCGATGTTGTCGAGGCAGCGGCCATCGGCGTGCCGGACCCGGTCAAGGGTATGGCACTGGTCCTTTTCGCGGTATGCAGGCCCGGGGTCCGGACAGATGAAGCGCTGAAAGATCGAACTGCGGGAATCGGTCATCGGAGTGATGGGTAAACCGCTGGCGCCAAAGGCCATCCTGTTCGTCTCTGATCTTCCTAAAACGCGAAATGCCAAGGTTATGCGGCGCATGATCCGTGCGGCGTATCTTGGTCAGGAATTGGGGGACACCAGCTCGCTGGTCAATCCGGGGGCTGTGGAAGAGATTCGTAAAGCGAAATAGAGTGCAAAACAAAAAACAGGGACTGGCCAACTGCCAGTCCCTGTTTTGGAATTGTATTTGATCTATAGGATTAAACTTCTACAATCGAATCCTCTTCACCGAACTCATTTGGAGCGTAGGCATCGGCTGCCCAATCGTTTTCCCAGCGCTCGCCGTCCAACTGATAGCGGAAGCGATAGCTCTTCCCGGTTTTCAATGTGACCGAAGCCTTGAAGTTGCCGTCCTTGTAGCGTCGCATTTTCAGGGGGGACTTTTCCCATTTGGTGAAATCGCCTTGCAAGGTGACGCTGGTCGCGTTCACCTCATCGGGGAGCGAAAACGTGACCTTGCAGGTTTTCTTGTCTTTGGCGTATTGTTTTTTCAGCATGATGATTTCCTTTCTACATGTGCCGCAATGAGCGGCAATCAATGCTCATTAGTGTACCCGACTTTGATAATAAAAATGTTAACGATATGTCAAGGGTTTGGCTGGGGATGTTCGTTCACCTTTGCTGTAATTGTGTTCTCCACATGTCATTTTCCCGTATAATAAAACTATGCTCAACCACAAACTCCGCGTTTTTCTCTGCCATGCATCGCAAGACAAGCCTGTTGTCCACGACCTCTACCAGCGCCTCCTCGGTGAGGGTTGGATCGATCCTTGGCTGGACGAAGAAAAGCTCCTCCCCGGCCAGGATTGGGATATGGAAATTGAAAAAGCCGTGGAAGCCGCGGATGCGGTGATTGTCTGTCTTTCCAGTCGTTCAGTTGGTAAAGAAGGATATATTCAGAAGGAATTACGTTTTGTTTTGGACATTGCTTTAGAAAAGCCAGAAGGCGCTATTTTTGTTATTCCATTGCGTCTTGACAAATGCCAGGTTCCTCGGCGTTTGCGGTCGTGGCAATATGCAGATTATTTTCCTTCAAATCGCGAAAGAGCTTATGATCGCTTATTGAAAAGTTTGCAAGCCCGTCAATTCGCTATTCAAAAGGTGAAGGAAAAGGTTGAATCTGGTGACTATGAAGTAAACTCGCAGGATAGTTTGGATTATTACACATTGTTTTTGCTAGAAGAAGAAAATGAAGAACTAAATCAATTGCAATCCATCGCTTCTCGGAAATTAGTTTACGGAGGTACAAGTGAGAAGGCCGCTTTACGAATGGAATTGTTGCAAACGCTATCCCCCTGGATTCGGTATACGATTATTGTTTTGATGGTGCCTGTGCCTGTTCTGATAACATATTTTGTTTATGTAATAAACACCACTCTTTCTATTCCGTTTTATTGCCTCTTTTTTATTTTTATTGTGACGGTTTATATTTTGGATATTGGCTATCTGTATCGAAAATTGATTGATGCTGAATTGACCGTACGTATTGAAAAACAAGAAGAAAAGATAAAACAGCTTAGCAGGTAACCCTAGTGACTTACAACCGAAAACTCCGCGTCTTCTTGTGTCACGCCTCGCAGGATCCTGCTGTGCGGGACAAGCGCACCCATCGTCCGCGAACTCTACAAATTTTTAGAACGATTTTAAGACCGGCATTATCCAAATTGCAAAAGAACAAATTCCACATATGCTGAGGACAACTACGATTATCATCATCGAGGGATTATCCAAATTCACTGGATCATTTGGATCTTTGCTTTTGATTCCCAAGTAGAATAGCGGTGCAACAATAAGAAATAGAATTGCAGCACAAATCCCCAAAAGGGGTGTTATATCTGGAGTATCAAACATTTTTCACCCTAACGTAGAGAGTAATCGGATAAAAAAGAGCCTTGAAGGGTTCACTTTTCAAGGCTCTTTTACTTACTTTCCTAACCTCGCCCGCTCTTCATCAATCACACTTTCATCAAGCTTCTTGAACAACGGCCCCGGCTGGTTTAACTTCTGTCCCGGCTTGAGTTCGCTTGGCTTCCACTGTGGAGCGGGATGCCATCCCGCTCTACACCTTTATATTTCAATCCTGTATGCGTGCCGAGCGAGTCGCTGATCTCTTCCACATATTGCTCGCCGAAGAGCGGCGTCTCGTAGCCGAAGAAGCCGTGTAATTTCTCAGATGTGAACGGCAGGATGGGCGCGAAGAGCACCTTGAGCGAGTCGATCGCTTTCAGCGCGGTGTAGATGGTCTTGGCGGCTTCGGCCTTATCTTCTTTGACCTGCTTCCAGGGGGCCATCGTGTCCAGGTACTGGTTGACGGTCGTGGCCAGTTTCATCGTCTTGTCCAGGGCGGCGCGCAGTTTCACGCCGTCGTACAGGGCGCCGACGGATTCGAATCCGCTTTCGATAGTGGCCAGCAGGTCCTGGTCCGCGGGGCGAAGCGTGGAGGCGTCCAGGTCGGGCACGTGCCCTTCCCAATGCTTGTAACAGAACGACAGCACACGATTGGCCAGGTTGCCCCAGTTCGCCACCAGTTCGTTGTTGTTGCGCGCCACGAACTCGGCCCAGTCCCAATCGCTGTCCTTCATCTCCGGCATGTTGACCGTCAGGTAGTAACGCAGCGCGTCGGGGTCGTAGCGGGTCAGCGCGTCGCGTCCCCACACCGCCCAGTTGCGGCTGCCGCTGATCTTGTCATGTTCTAGGTTCATGAACTGGTTGGCGGGTACATCATACGGGACGTTGAGCGCTTCAGGATGCTCGGCAGACGGCTCGAAGATTTTGATGAATTCCGCTCCGGCACCCATCAACTGCGCCGGCCACAGGGATGTGTGGAAGAAGATGTTGTCCTTGCCGATGAAGTAGAACTGACGCGCCTCGCGGTTGGTCCACCACTCGCGCCACGCTTCGGACTCGGGCCCCAGCCTGCTCCACTCAATCGCAGCGGAGAGGTAGCCGATGACGGCCTCGAACCAGACGTACAGGCATTTGCCATCCCATCCTTCGACAGGCACGGGAATGCCCCAATCCAGGTCGCGCGTGATCGGGCGCGGCTTGAGTCCCTCAGCTTCGATCTTTCCCAGCGACTCGCCCAACACCGGCTCACGCATGTGCTTCGAACGCTGGCGCAGGAAGTCCGCCACATCTGGCTCCAGCTTGGAGAGATCGAGATAGAAGTGTTCGGTCTCGCGTAGCTCCAGTGCCCCATCGCCAGTTTTTGCTTTGGGGTTGATCAGTTTTTCCGGCTCGAGCACGTTGCCGCAGTTGTCACACTGGTCGGAACGGGCTCCCTCGTATTCACAGATATAGCAGGTGCCTTCCACGTAGCGGTCGGGCAGGAATTTCTTGGCCGACGGCGAATACCACTGCTTCGACTTCTGCGTGAACATGAAGCCGTTCTCTTTCAACGCCAGGAAAATGGACTGCGAAACTTTGAAATGGTTTTCGGTATGTGTGGACGTGAATAGATCGTAGGTGATGCCATAGCCCTGGAAAACTTCCAGGAAGGTGTCGTGATATTGTTTATAGACTTCCTCAGGGGTTACTCCAGCTTTATCAGCCGCGATGGTGACGGGCGTGCCATGCGAGTCCGTGCCGCTGACCATCAGCACCTTGTTCCCTTTCAGGCGATGGTAGCGCGCGACGATGTCACCGGGCAGGTGTGAGCCGGTGATGTTACCGACGTGGATCTCAGCATTGGCATAGGGCCAGGCGATGGCAATAAGGATGTTTTCGGTCATGGCAAACTCCGTTTGGAGAGAATAGATGATTAGACGATGAGAGAGTAGTAAGGACGGAGCGACTGTTCTCTAGTCTCTGCTCTCTACTCCCTGACAAAATAAAAGGCCGTCCGCGTCACTGGACAGCCCGTGAAGTGTGCAAAATCAATTCTTAGCACAAACCCTTCGCTGCCCAGGCGCGGCTCGACATATCCATCATCATGGACATCATCATAACGCGGGGCAGGGGAAGGGATGTGTAACTCATTGCAATTAGTGTACGCAAGACAGGGGCATTTGTCAATAGTTTATCCAAAAATTAAAGTTTGACTTGAGACGGTATAATCATCCTACTTTTAATCTCAAGGCGGTGTAATATTTCATGACTCAAATTTACCTGGACTATGCTGCCACCACCCCCGTGGACTCCCGCGTCCTGGACGTGATGCTGCCCTATTTCAACGCATCTTTCGGGAACCCATCGTCTGTTCACCGTTATGGACAGCATGCCGATGCCGCCGTGGAAGAAGCCCGTGAAACCGTCGCTGAAGCCATCAACTGTCATCCGGACGAAATTATCTTCACCTCTTGCGGTTCCGAATCTGATAACCTGGCATTGCGCGGAGCGGCGCAATGCATGCTCGAAAAAACGGGCCGTAAATGGATTTTGACATCCAAAGCTGAGCATCACGCCGTCAGTGTGACGGCTAAACAACTTGCCGCGCATTATGGCTTCCAACTTGAATGGCTGGATGTGGATGAGCATGGCATGGTCACGCCCGAAGCGGTTGAGAAGGCCCTCTGCGATGATACTGCCATCGTCTCGGTCATGTACTCCAACAACGAGATTGGTACGATCAATCCGGTCAAAGAGATTGCCGAGATTTGCCATAGGCATGGCGCTTTGTTCCATACGGATGCGGTCCAGGCGGCCTCTTATTTATCGGTTGATGCCGAAGATCTTGGCGCTGACCTAGTTTCCCTCGGCGGACACAAATTTTACGGGCCGAAGGGCATTGGAGCGTTATACGTCCGTAAGGGCACGCCGCTCCTTTCACAGGTCACAGGCGGTGGCCAGGAGTTTGGCTTTAGGGCCGGGTCATCCAACGTGCCATACATTGTCGGTTTTGCCGAAGCCCTGCGCCTGACGGTGGAAGAGCGAGAGCAGCGCACCGCGCATGTCCAGCCGTTGCGTGACCGTATCATCGGCACCATCCTGGAAGAAATTCCCGATTCCCAACTTACAGGGCATCCTGAAAAACGTGTGCCGAATCACGCATCCTTTGCCTTCAAAGATGTAGATGGCAACATGCTTTTACAAATGCTAGATGCCGCCGGTTTTGCCTGTTCGTCTGGTTCAGCCTGCAAAACGGGCAACCCCGAACCAAGCGAAGTCATGTCCGCAATTGGGCTATCCCGTGAATGGAGGCTTGGCTCCCTGCGCGTCACCCTTGGCAGCGGCACTACTGTGGAGGATGTTAAGTCTTTCTTGTCTACTTTGCCATTGTTAGTTGAAAAAGTTCGTAAGTTGGGTTAATAAAATAATGTACTTCTTAGTGCCCTTTGTGTCCTTTGTGGTGAAAAAAGATTATGCCTAAAGTCGTTGTAGCCATGTCTGGTGGCGTGGACTCATCCGTCGCGGCCGCTCTGCTTAAACAGCAGGGTTATGATGTCATTGGCATGATGATGCGTTTGTGGTCAGAGCCAGGCAAGGAAGATTCCAACCGCTGCTGTACCCCTGATTCGATGGCGATGGCGCGCCGCGTGGCGGCTAAGCTCGACATTCCCTTTTATGTGGTGGATGCCAAGGAAATTTTCCGCGAAACTGTGGTGCAGTATTTTCTGGATGGCTATGCCGCAGGTCAAACACCTAATCCATGCTTGCTGTGCAACCGTCAAATCCGCTGGACGTTCTTGCTTGAACATGCCCTGGCGATGGGCGCAGATTTCATGGCCACCGGACACTATGTCAGACGACGGACAACAGACGATGGACGGTACGAACTTTTAAGAGCAGTTGACCCGTCGAAAGACCAGTCGTATGTACTGCATGTTCTAAATCAAGAGAAACTTTCAAAAGCGCTTTTCCCGGTAGGGGAGTATCCCAAGTCAGAAATTCGACAGATGGCGGAATCGCTGGATTTACCCGTCTACAAACGGCCTGATAGTCAGGACTTGTGCTTTTTGGCTGGTGAAGATTATCGCAACTTTATCCAGCGTAATGCAGCCGAGATGCTGGTTCCGGGCGCAATCGTACATAGAGATGGAAAGACACTCGGCCAGCACAATGGACTGGCGAACTACACTATCGGTCAGCGCAAGGGATTGGGTGTGAGTTCACCTGTTCCTCTGTATGTGTTGGGCAAAGATGCCGATACAAACACGCTGATTGTCGGTGAAGCGGATGAACTCGGCACGGATGAACTGACCGCAAATGATGTCAACTGGATATCCGGTGAAGTGCCGCGAGAGCCTTTCCGGGCTGAAGTCAAGATCCGCTACACAGCCAGGGAAGCTAAGGCGCAGGTCACGCCTCTCGACGGTGGGAAGCAGGTTCGGGTCCGGTTCGATGCGCCGCAGAGAGATGTCACGCCGGGGCAGGCAGCAGTCTTCTATGATGGAGATAACCTTGTCGGTGGTGGAATAATTATCTGAATTTGCGTGTAGTCACCTGATTGTAGTAGCTTTATGAGATCGTGAATTTATAAGAGTTGCAGAGATTTGTTATGACCATTCCATCTATTCTTTTTGCATTTCTGATTGCCAGTCTGTATGGCGCGCTCTATCACCTGATCCGTGGTGGCGGGTCGGGACGTCTGATCCTATTTCTTTTATTTGGCTGGGGTGGATTTGTGCTGGGACATGTGGTAGGCATCTGGCAGGATTGGCTTTTACTGCCAATGGGACAGCTTAATTTTGGCCTGTCTACAATAGGCAGCCTGGTTTTGTTAGTTGCCGGAGATTGGATCAGTCACTTCAAGCTAGGAGGCTCATAGGCCTTTTCAGATTGTGGGAACGGGGTATAATCGGCGATTGCTGTCCTGAACTACTGTGTGCTTTATAAAAATTGAATCCGAATTTCTGTAAATTGAACGTGATTTGATTGTATAAAGTTCATGCATTTTATGAAAGAAGCAGTAAAGAGAGAATTATGGAATTAATTACTTACCTGATCGATTTGTTTTTGCACCTGGACGAACATCTGGCGAACATTATCAGCCAGTATGGCGCCTGGACGTATGGAATCCTGTTCTTCGTAATTTTTATGGAAACAGGCTTTGTTGTCACCCCATTCCTGCCAGGCGATTCGTTGCTCTTTGCAGCCGGGACTTTTGCTTCACCCGTGATGGGAGAAGCTCTCAATGTGTACTTGATGGTTGGCCTGCTCACTGTAGCTGCTATTCTGGGCGATACGGTCAATTATTGGATCGGCCATTATGTAGGGGAGCGCGCTTACGGCAGCCGCTGGATCAAGAAGGAATATATAGACCGCACACAGGCCTTCTTCGAAAAGCACGGCGGCAAGACGATCTTCCTGGCGCGTTTTGTGCCCATCATCCGCACCTTTGCACCTTTTGTGGCGGGTGTTGGCAAGATGTCATATGGATACTTTATCTCGTACAACTTCATCGGCGCTTTTGTTTGGGTTCCGTTGTTCACATTTGCAGGTTATTTCTTTGGAACCATGCCGTTTGTGCAAAAGAACTTTGAATTTGTGATCGTTGCCATCATTCTGATCTCGCTCATCCCGGTCTTTTATGAAGCCTGGAAAGCGCGACAGGAGGGCAAAAGTAAATTTGTCCAAGCTGAAACGCCTTAGCGCTGGAATAGATTGAAATCGTAGGGTGAAGGTGGAACTGACCGCTTTCACCCTATAAATTTAATCAGTTATGAAGAAGTGGCTGCTCGCTTCAACCCTGCTGTTTTTGTTGTTCATTATTGCGATTGTGATTTTTGCAAATGCAGGTCAGTTTCCTGAATCACTAAAGAGCCTCTATAATTTTCCAGGTGGAGATAAAGTGGGACATTTCTTCCTGTTTGGAATCTTGAGTTTTCTGCTGAACAGAAGTGCCCTGACCCTGTTCCCCAACCGGAATCCCACCCGCCTCGTCCTGACCGTCAGCCTGCTTCTGTCCATTTTGATTGGTCTCGAAGAATGGAGCCAGTCCCTGTTTCCCTCGCGGACAATGTCGATTACGGACTTGATTTCAAGTTATCTGGGCGTGGTTTTGTTTGCCGTATTGGCATACTGGACGTTAAGGCTGCCCTCTCCTAAAGCATCTCGACTGTTAGAGAAGAAATGGCTGTTCTTTTTGACAGCACTTATTACCTTATTTGTTCTCGCGCTTATAATTGCCGCCGATACAGGCCAATTGCCTTCTGTGCTTGAGATGGCCTATCTCAATATAGGCTATCGCGTTCCAAGATGGGGCAGATTTGTTCATCTCTTCCTTTTTGGCATCCTGAGTTTCTTTCTGAACAAAAGCGCCCTGGTTCTATTCCCCAACCGGAATCCCATCCGCATCATCCTGACCGTCAGCCTGCTGCTGTCCATTTTGATTGGCCTGGAAGAATGGAGCCAGTCCCTGTTCCCGACACGGAATTTGTCAATTAAGGACCTGATTTCAAGTTGCCTGGGCGTGTTTTTGTTCGCCTTATTAGCGTACCGGACGTTGGATATGAAAGGCCCTGAAATCTCTCGGTTATTAGAGAAGAAATGGCTGCTCTTTGCAACTGTATTTATGGTGTTACTGATCCCCGCGCTGGTGATTGCCACTGATACAGGCCACTTGGCGATTGCGCTTGACGTCGCATCAAGCATCCCGGGAGGGGACAAATTTGTTCATCTCTTCCTGTTCGGTATCCTGAGCTTTTTGCTGAACAAAAGCGTCCTGCTTCTATTCCCAAAACAAAATCCGGTGCGCCTTATCCTGATTATTAGCATATTTTTGCTCATTTTGATTGGTCTCGAAGAATGGAGCCAGTCCCTGTTCCCGGCCCGGACGGTGTCGGTCATAGATTTGCTCGCCGGTTATTTGGGCGTGATTCTATTTGCTTATTTTGCGTATCACACAAGGTGATAATGCAACTTTTTGTTTGCCTTTGCATCAAATACTTTGGAATCTATTTTTTTGAGGAGTAACTATGCCTATCTTTGAATTTGTATGCAGTGAATGCGAGCAGCCCTTCGAAGACCTGGTTTTTGGAAGCGATACAAAGGGCGTCATTTGCCCATCCTGTGGAAGCGAACAGGTTATGAAAAAAATGTCCACTTTCTCGTCGAAGATTGGTGGGGATGGCGCTTCGCTTTCGTTGGGGAATAACTCGGCTGCTGCGTGCGCCCCTGGCAGTGTCTGAGGGATCTAAATCCGATTGGCCGTGTGCCAATTCTCTTAAGACCTGACAGGTTTCACCCCGCGTTTTGTTACGCAGGGTGTATCTTAAAAAACCTGTCAGGTCTTTTTTGTTTAAGGCACCAACCGTAGATACCCTTCCGCATCATCCATAACGGACTGCTGCTCCCACCACATCGGATAGTACTCAACCGAAGCCCAAAGCGGGGCCATATCATCGTAATGTGGATGGTAGGCGTGCCCGGATTGACCGGTGCTGTGGATAGC
This sequence comes from uncultured Chloroflexia bacterium, assembly GCA_963791785.1. GTDB lineage: Bacteria > Chloroflexota > Anaerolineae > Anaerolineales > Villigracilaceae > JAABUE01. Next base: position 18,790 of record CAWBTW010000017.1, read on the forward strand.
TAGCGAGTTGTCCAGATCGTTTAGATCCACGATTTCCCTTTCTGATGGAATCCAGTCAACTTCGAATGATTCGCCTACAGCCCAACCGGTAGCATTAACGATTTCATCGCCGCCGCCGGTTTCGAATGGGCCGCGATTGAATAAAGCTTCAATCGGGCCGATGCCAGATTCACCAAGTGTTTCGTTCTGGAAGATGATTGTGTGTAATTCACCCCAGGTGGGCCATTTGTCGGGGTTGCGACCGTGTTCCTTTTGCATTTGCTCCAAGGTTTCCTCAAAGGCTAGGGCAAAGATGTCGTCGCGCATCTCGACTTCGGATTCGGAATTCTTGTCGTCCCACCAGGGGCTGTCGGGTTGGGTTACCAGATTGCGGGTCACTTCGTACCAGCGCGAGCCACCACTTGGCCAGTACTCTTCGGGTAAATCGTCGCTGAAGGTTTTCATCAGCAGGTTCCACCAGAACCATTCGAATACGGCAGCAGACTGTGAGTCAGCCGAGTTCCGGTAGTCCCAGGAGCTAAGGAACTGATCTCTGACGGAAGCAGGCTCAGGGTCCAGTTCGAGCGCGAGCAGGATGGGGACCAGGGTTTCAGCGTTCAGATTTTTTGAGTCGCCATGCATGGATTGGAAGTAGGCCATGTCAATCTTCCCAGGCGCATTTTCGATCATGTCCACAATGCGCTCGGCGCGGAATCCGTAGTTCCAATCCGCAGTGACGAAGTAGGGATACTCCCAGGGATGGGTTTGATTGTTAGCGGTGACGATATAACCGCTATCGGGATTGAAGGCGTAAGGGAGTTCTTCAAAGGGGATAAAGCCAGTCCAGTCGTGTTCATTCGTCCAGCCAGGGACTGGTAGGGTTCCATTCCCCTTAGCACGGATGGGAATATCACCGGGCATCTGATAGCCGATGTTGCCAGCCGTGTCGGCATACAGGATGTTCTGGGCTGGGACATGGAACATGCGTGCCGATTCGCGGAACTCTTCCCAGTTCTGTGCGTTGTTGAAGCCCCAGATGGCCTCGAAGGGAGTGGATGGCTGCAGGGCGGTCCACGCCAGCGAGATAACATAATTTTCGGGTAACTCGACCCCCGCTTCTTCCTTGAAGGGAATATGCTTCCGGATCATCCGGATCAACTTCATCTTTGAGCGGCCCGTAGGTGTCGGAGACGACCGGACCATGCCGGGTGATGCGAACCGTGATCTCGACCGGTTCGCCGCCGCCGACATTGATGGTCTCTGTGCGGGTTTCGAAATCTACCCACTCGCCGTTCACTTCATACTGGTCAGGGTTCTCCGGGTTAACCTTTTCGATGTACAGATCCATCACGTCCGGGCCGACGTTGGTGAATCCCCATGCGATCTGATCGTTATGCCCGGCTACCACGCCCGGCACGCTCACAAAGGAGAATCCTGTTACTTCTAAGGGGCAGGCATCTGTTTTGGGCAGACAGTGCAACGCGTTCTGATACCAGATGGATGGCATGCGTTTGGCAAGGTGCATGTCATTGGCAAACAATGGTTTGCCGGTGGCTGTCAGTTTGCTGGATACCGCCCAGGAATTGGAGCCGATACCATCGCCGCGCGAGCCAAGCACACTTTCGAGTAGATCAATATTGCTTTGGAGAGCGATCAGGCTTTCCGTAGGTATATCAGAGTAACCGGATGTGGCATCCATCTGTTGTGCCGAACCGCTGCCCTCTCCGATGACTGGCACGATCACCGGATGATCTTGTGGATAGGGCGGGAAGAGTTCGTCCACCTGTTCCGGGGTTAGTGTCTTGAGCAGGATGGCGCGTTCGATCTCATTATCCATGTTGCCACCTAAATCCCAGGCCATGCCTTTGCCCCAGGTCAGCGAATGGACGGGCGTCCAGGGTTCGATCTCGTAATCGGGGTTGAGCACGCCGGTCAGGATCAGGTATTCCAGGCTGAGCTCGACTGGTTCCCGGCTCTGGATGTAGGCATTCACGCCCTCAACATAATCATCAAGAATGGCTTTTGATTTCGGGCCGAGCATGGCATATTCCTGCTCAGCGGTCTGAAACCAGCCGAGTGTGCGCAGGAACTTGTCCGTATCTACTTGCCCCTCCCCGAACATCTCTGACAGCCGACCGGAACCAACGTGCCGCCAGAAGTCCATTTGCCAGAAACGGTCCTGGGCGTGTACGTAGCCCTGCGCCATGAACAGGTCGTGCATGGTGGTGGCATAGATATGCGGTATGCCCATGTTGTCACGGTAGATGTCCACCGGGCCATCCAGACCTGGCAGTTGAATCTCCCCGTCGATCTGCGGGAAGGATTTCGGTGCCACTGTGTTGGGAATATAGCTGTTGAGATAATACGTGCCAGATGCGCCAACAAGTATTGCCAGAACTGCCACCCCAATACCAACTCGTGATAGTACGCGCCCTACCTTTTTCATGATTCTCCTCCGAATAGCGAATATGGGCGATTATACTCAATTATGAGCTGCTCAGTTGAGTAGAAGAAATCCGAAAATAAGGGGGCGAGCGCAGCTCGCCCCCTTATTTTCGGTGCTTTTTCGCGAGCTGGGTTATTCCGGAAAATAACGAACTCAACAAATAGCGGGTAGAATTAAAAAAAAATGAACATCAAAGATTCCCATAAACTTTTCTTGTTGTTAGCTCTCTTGCTGGGTGGCATCGTCCGTTTTATGCCGGTGGCGATGGCTGGCTTCCCGGTCAATGATGGAGGCATGTTCTACGTCATGGTCGAGGAACTTCAGGCCAACAAATTTGTCCTTCCAGCCTTCACACAATACAACCTAGCTGATATTCCTTACGCCTACCCGCCCTTTGGATTTTACATCACTGCTCTGATTTCGAGTCTTTTCCGTATCCCGGCGTTGGATGTCGTGCGCTGGCTGCCGCCGTTGGTCAGCACGCTTTCTTTGCTTGCTTTCTACCTACTGGCAGATGAACTTTTGCGCTCAAAAACGCAGGCCGCACTGGCAACGCTGTTTTATGGACTTCTCCCGGCCTCGTTTGGATGGGCGATCATGGGCGGCGGGATTACGCGCTCTTTTGGATTGTTGTTCCTTTTCCTGACCATCGCATTTGCCAACCGCCTCTTCACGCGGACCTCCGGCCTGCGCCCCTGGGTACAGGCCGCGCTAACGGCCATATTCGGCGCCCTGGCATTTCTCAGCCACCCCGAGACGGGACTGCAGGCCGCTGCAGCATGTATCCTGCTGTGGCTCTTTCGTGGGCGTTCAAAAAAAACTTTGCTCTGGTCAGTGGCGGTTGTTTTTGGCGTCTTGGCGTTAACCGCACCCTGGTGGGGAACGGTACTATCGAATCATGGCTGGGCTCCTATCCAGTCTGCCATGAGTTCCAGCAACGATGGCACATCTTCTGCGTGGGTGTCCCTGGTCACGCTGCAATTTGGAAGTGGGGTCTTTTTCAACCTGACGGTTGCGCTGGGTCTGGTCGGGCTATTGGGGATGTTGGCTCGCAGGGAATTCTTTTTCCTTGCCTGGCTGGTGTTGCCATTTTTTGTGGATCCGCGCAGCGCGGATGGTATCGCGCTGATGCCTATATCCCTGTTAGCGGCTTATTGCTTTGACGGGCTATTAGCGCCTGCCCTGGTTTCCTTGCGGAAGCACGAAGGTGATTGGCTGGCAGATCGCTTTGTAACCCTGACCTTGTTTGCTATGGCTTTTTACCTGTTCTTCGGAGCGGGAGTGTTTGGGATTGGATTGGCTGGAAATAGTCTATCTGCTTCTGATCGTGAGACGATCTCCTGGGTAGATGAGAATATCCCGCCCGGCAGCGATTTTTTGCTGTTGACGGGTGAGCAATACTCGATGAAAGACCCTTTCCAGGAGTGGTTCCCGGCGTTGACCGAGCAGCGCAGCCATACAACTTTACAAGGCAAGGAATGGACTCTGGCCGAGGATTTCTTCCCATTTTATGGCGAACTTGTCGCGTTGCAGCATTGTGCGGATGTGGGTTGTGTTGAAGCCTGGGGAGAGCAAACTGGCTTAAGCCACCAATATTTGGTCATTAAGAAGTTGCCGGAGGGAAGTTCATCTCCGTTGCAAGCATCTTTGGCTTTATTGTATAAGTCAGTTTATCGTTCAAATCAATATGAGTTGATTCATGAAACGAATAACGCAGCGATTTTCTCAAAATAGAACTAGAAAATTAAAACGTAGGGCGGGTTTGTAACCCGCCGAATGTGGTATGTGTCAGGCTAAAAGCCCGACCTACGAGAACAAGATGTTATTTTACCGTCCCCAACAATCTTGGATACCAGTACCATAAGATGTCTGCGGCACGTTTGCCGTGCACCGAAGCGGATTTATCCTGCAAAATCGTCGGGGGATAATAGCCGCGGCTGACGAACCCGCTTACCCATTGGCGCTCGTTGACCGCTGTCAGCATGGATTCATAAATATCGGCTTGCAGTTGCAGCTTTAAGTCCAGGGAAGATGCGTCCGGGTTCGGGGGGCTGAGTTGTGTCCAGCGCAGGCATCCGCCACTTCCGTTTGAGAGACATCCGCTGGCCGATCCGCTGGCCGAGGGATAAGCGACTGCGATGATGACGGGCTTGCCGAGCAAGGATGCCAGCGGCGAGACGTTCGTGTCCAGAATGCGACCGGCTTCATTGGTCATGTCAATCTTGGACGGGTTGGACGAATCGCTCAGTTTCAAACTCCACAGCAGGTAAATGCCATCGATATTGCTCAGGAAACCGAGGGGCGCATTTACATATTCGTGTTCATAGGGCAAGGCCCACAAGATCTTGCCATGGAAATGTGTGCGCACCTCCGCAATGATGGCTTTCCAGCGGGTTTCTGCGTCAGTTGGAACGTGTGATGATGTGATGCCATCCCCCAGGGTGCCGCCGGGCAGTGCCGGTTCGATCCAGTCGCCGCCCAGGATGAGGGTCTGCGCGCCGGATTGGGTAGCCAGGTCGGCGAAATTGATGATAAAGGCGCGGTAGTGGTCGAACCAGGTCTGCCACCAGTCACCATTTTTCGGGGCGGAGGCCCAGAAATCGTCCGCGTTGGATGCGAAGCGTGGGGTGGGGAAGATCGCCACGTTCATATTCAGCCCGCGCGCCTGGTTTACCACCTGGAATGTGTCATTCCAAAACGAATCTTTGCCGGGAACGGGCGCCAGCACCAGCGGGTAGGCATCGCCATATGTCCAGGTGGGAGTCAGGACAACCCAGTTCGAGCCAATTGCCTGGACGTTTTGCATGGCTTGCGGGATGGAGGTGATCCAGTTTGGATGCCCGGTGGATTGCAGTTCAATGCCTGCGATGAAATCACTCTGACGAGGGGTGACTGGCGCACCGACCAGATCGCCGGGTTGGGTGCTTTCAAGCCAGGCCCATTCAGTGACGGTATCCTTGATATCCTGCGGGGCCAGGCTGGTACTTACCTGCCTGCCGCGTGCGGAATCACCCATGGTGACGCTGTCGTCCGCGCTGCCGCACTGACCAGCGCGGCAGTAGCGATAGCCGAAGGAACCCAGGATGCCAAGCGGACTGTAGAGTTTGTACACCCAGCGGTTGCCCCCAATCGGCCACATGGGGATGGGCTCGGTCCAGCCATAAGGATTGAATTGGATGTAGATAATATCACCAACCGGTGTGTTGGCTGGCACATCAGCTTCGAACAGGATAGGGGAAGATGTTCCCGCCTGCCAGGTTTCAACGGATTCATTGATAACAGTATCAGCCTGTGGAACGATCAACTGCCTGACGACGAATTCGCTGCTGGTTTTATGTTCCGCGTTCCAGAAACCATCTCCTAATGTGTACTTGTAGCGCACGTCTGCTCCGGCGGGCAGGCGCATCGAGATGGTATAGCGCCCATCAGGTAGAGCGGTCATGATGGGCATACGGTTGGCTACGGTGCTCATGCCGCCGCGCAGGTCGGCAAAGGTGTTGCCCAATTGGAACAGGTTTCCGCCCAGGCGCACGGGCGCACCCGGCAAAGTGTTGGATGGCACAGCGACATTGAATGTCACGTTTACCAGCGGTGCGGGCTTCATGAACAGCTTGACCGGTGTGTTCAGGTTTTCAAGAACTGTCGCGCCCTGCTGGAAAGTTTGATAGGTGCCATCTATTGCATAGGCCACCAGGTTGTGCGTGCCAGGCAGCAGACCTTCTAAATCGAAGCGCCCGGCGGAGTCAGTGATGGTTTGTACGCCTCCTGCTGTGACCAGGATATTGGCCAGCGGGCCGCCTCCCTCAGCGTAGACTTCTCCTTCGATGCTACCAACCTTCCCGGCAAAGGTGCGATCGATCCAACTGGCGACCATGTCGCGCGTCTCTCCCGGCCCGCCAACATGGAATAAACGATAGCGGACGGAAACATCCGTGCCGCTGTCTTCCTGCAACTGCACGTTGGTTCGGCGCACGTAACGGTATTTCACAACCGAGTTGAGCGGAAGAGGCAGGGAAACCTCGTATGTCTGGGGATCGCGCGGCGTCATTGGGTACAGCACGCTGTTCAGCGCCAGGCCGGTGACTTCATCCAGAATAGCAATTGCCAGGCTTTCGCCACCCTCGAGCGGCTCAGGGATGACCGCGATAAAAGTCACCTGTGCCATTGGCATGGGTGTTGGTGCAGGGCCGCTGGGGACAGCGGGGTTTTCAGTTTCCGTCCCCCCATCTCCTCCCAGCCAGGAAGGTAGCTGGATCAGGGAAAACTGGCAGCCCGTGCTGCTGAACATAAAGACGACCAGAAGCGCAACCAAACTTAGCCGATGCATGCTTCGTTTTATCGAACTCATTCCACCTCCTGTGACGCTTCACGCTCTTGCTCCCGACGCATTCTACCGCGATAGGCAATACGGCTCAACCCTATGCTGATGAAATACAGCAGGCTCATGGGCGCCATCACCAGCGCCATATTGATCGGGTCCACAGTGGGTGTGATGGCAGCAGCCAGGACAGCGATCAGCACGATGGCAATGCGCCAATGCTCGGACAGCGCCTGCGGTTTAACGAAGCCGACCGCTGTGAGCACGTAGATGATCAGTGGGAATTCGAAAGACACCCCGATCCAGAACATTACGCCGGTGACGAAGTTGTAGTAAGAAGCCGGGCGCAGCTCAGCCTGGATGCCCATGAAATTAAGCAGGAAGGGCAGCGCAGCAGGCATCATAATGTAAAAGGCAAATGCCATGCCGCAAATAAAGAGCAGGGTTGCCAATGGAATGGCAAGCAGGCCAAACTTGCGCGAATCTGGTCGCAGGCCAGGGGCGGCAAACAGCCAGAATTCAAATGCGATATAAGGCAGGGAGACCGCCAACCCGGTCAACAGGGAGACTTTCATGAAGACGCCAACAGATTCGGTCACTTCTATCGCTTTCATTGCGTCCAGTCCGCCACCGGGAACATGTTTGGCCAGGTAGTGCAAAATCGGCTCTGTAAAGGCGAATGAAGCGCCGACCGCAATGAACAGCGCGATGATAGAACGAAACAGGTGCTTGCGTAAATCCTCGACTTGTTCCCACATGGCCTGGCGGATGTCTTTGTCTGAGACCACGCCGCTGACCACGTCCATCAGTTCGTGTTCGTCGGGTTCGTCAGTCAGGAAGGTGTTGATCTGGCGATAAGCGCGATATGGAAAGGTGATGATCGCCCATAACAGGCGGAATGGGGCGGTGACCAGCCTCCACAGGCCGGAAAAGAATTTACGCATCCTTGTCGGTTTCCTTGTTCTTTTCTTTTGTTGTTGGCGAGACAGGCTCCGGGTTTGTGACCTGGTCTTTGGATGCCTCAGCAGGCGCAGGCTTGGATAGAGGCGCTTTGGGTTTGACTGCGGCCGGGTTGGCCCAGGTGCCGAAGCCCTTTACGTCGGCTTCTTCTTCGATTTCCTTCCCGATTTTGCCAACATCCTTGCCGATTTTGCCAATATCTTTTTCGAGGTCTTCAAGGTTTGCTTCGCGCATCAACCGGTTGGGCAGGTTGCGAATTTCGCGTGAAGTATCACGGAAAGCACGCCATCCGTCGGATGTGGTCATGTCGCGCAGCCAGCGGCCGATGGTGCGCCCGGTCTTTTCCATGTCTTTGGGGCCAAGAACAATGAGAGCGATCAAAATGATGAAAACGAGTTCGGTTGGGCCAATGCCAAAAATATCCATATCTATCCTAAATTTTCTTTTTGTAAACTCTGGCGAATCTCTTGCTGGTGATCAGCCAGGCTGCCCAGCACGCCGTTGACAAAGCGGGGGGCGCTATCGGAGCCGAAGAGTTTTGCCAATTCTACCGCTTCATTGATGGCAACTTTGAGCGGTGTTTCTCCATCTGGCGCGGCGAATTCCCAACAGGCCTGGCGCAAAATATTACGGTCAATGGCTGCGATCTGTTCAAGCGGCCATTCGGGAGCATATTCGGCTATGATTTTATCGAGAATTTCAATCAGGGGAAGCACACCAAAGATGATCTGACGGGCGAACTCTGCCAGTTCATCCGTTAAGGGAGTTTCCTCCAGCCGCTCTTTGAAGGCTTGGGCTGGAGGGTGTTTGGAAACATCTACTTCGTAAAGTACTTGCAGGGCTAAGCTGCGCGCCCTGGTGCGGGACTTCATATAAGGTCAGGCCTCGATGCTTTCCTCGTAATCTATATCTTCGATGTGGATGTGGACGTGGCCGACATCCATGCCGACCATTTCCTGAACCGCACGGGCAACCTTTTTCTGCACGTTTCGGCTGACTTCGCGGATGTTGACATCTTCTTTCAGGACGAGATACATATCAGCAAAAACGGTATCTTCCTCTACCTCAATGCGGACGCCCTCGTTCGCACCTTTGCGGAACAGACGGTTGACCCCGCCTGGGATAGATGCCATGCGGCTGACACCCGGTACGCCCATAGCAGTCAGTTTGGCGATGCTAATCAGTACGTCGGGGGAAACGGTGGTTTTTCCAGGGGGGCGATCTGAGTTTGACATAGTTGCTCCTATATTTAGAGAGTAGAGAATAGTGAGTAGAGAGTAGTGATCATCACTCGAGAAGTCAGCTTTTGCTGCACAACCATTTTCTATTTATCTAATCTCTAATTATCTTCTTCACATCATCACCATGCCGCCATCAACACTCAGCACTTGTCCAGTGATGAAAGCTGCGTCTTCTGAGACCAGGAACGCAACGGCTTTGGCAACATCTTCGGGTACGCCAAGGCGACCCATGGGTGTCTGCGAGATGGCGTTTTCTTTATACTCGTCTGATAAAACATCGGTAAGCGCTGTGGTGATGTAGCCGGGTGCTACCGCGTTGACCGTGATATTTCTTGAACCCAGTTCTCTTGCTAATGATTTGGTCAGGCCGATCATGCCAGCTTTGGAGGAGGCGTAATTGGCCTGCCCGGCATTCCCCGATAAGCCTACTACCGAGGTGATATTAACGATCCGGCCAAAGCGTTGTTTCATCATCGGGCGGACGACAGCCTTGCAACAATTGTACGCACCTTTCAAGTTGACATTGATGACATCGTCCCAATCAGTTTCATTAATTCGCATCAATAAATTATCGCGTGTGATGCCGGCGTTGTTGACCAGGATATCTACCTTCCCAAACTCTTCTATGGCACAAGCAATAAAACCCTGCGCGCTTTGAAAGTCGGCTACGTCTACCAGACAGCCGCTGGTGCGTTGTCCGGTTTCTTTAGCAATTGCGGAAGCTGTTTCCTCGGCCTTTTCAACTAAACGATCTCCACAAGACACATCCGCACCGCGTTGTGCGAGAAGTTCCGCGATTGCGCGTCCAATGCCACGTGAAGCACCTGTTACGGCAGCTACGCGACCTTCTAATGGCTTTGATTCACTCATTATTTCTCCTCGGTTTAGAATTATACCGTTATTAACACCAGAGCGTTCAATCCGTCTTGCTTAGTGATGCCTTTTCTTTCAACCCCAATGCCAACCATAATGCACCCCCAATGGCGATCACACCTGCCCACAGGAAGGCATCCTGCCAGAACTGCATCGGGAACTGGCGGATGAGTGTATCGGAATACAGGAAGAGCCACGAATTGCCCTCGAAGAACAGCGCATGGAACAGGGTGAACAGTTGACGGAAGGCCAGCGCCCCGAACAGACCGACCGCTACGACCAGGCCGATCATCAACCAGCCGCCGCGCCTCAATCCCGCGCGAAAGGCCTGCCACCAGTCCCCGTACCTGGCCCAGATTCCCAGCGCTAGCATTAGAACAACTGTCAAATACCAGGCTTGCAGCGACCCTTTGGTCACCCCTTTGACATCGTGCATGTGACTCAGTTCACGTTCGTTGTAGAGCGGAGTGCCGTCTTCAAAGGTCAATCTGGCGAGGTAGGATATGTCTGCGTTGTTGATCAGGTAGTCGATGGCGAAGGGAGCCCATTTCAGGCGTTCTTCCTGTGTCATGCCGTACTGGTCTTCCGGGAAGTAAGGCATGCGGTATTCGATGTTGTAGAACAGCGGTGTGAGCAGGATGCGCAGGCCCAGGCCCAGCAGGAAGATGGGGGTCAGGATGGTGGTGAGGTAGGAAAGGAGTGGTTGTTAGTTTGGGGTTCATAGAATTTTTCCATTAGCGGAGTCGCGGTTTGTGCGGCGTAGTCAGCAGTTCGTACACTGCTGACTATTCGGCTAGATGCCTGTCTATGTGAAGAAGTAACGTTCGGCAGTGCAACTGCGGAACATCATAAGCAAAGCGGAATGTTACTGCAACGCCTCCACATCACCACCCAGCATAAAGTTGACGATCAGATTATTCGTCATCCACTCGATGGGGGCTACCTCGTCGGTGAAAACCTGGGTGGTTTCGTAGCCGGGTTGCATGTTGGCAATCGTGGAACTCATGGCTGTCACCAGCAGCGGATGGATGTCACTGCGCGGCAGGAGAGCATTGTAATTGTGAATTAGATTGTCTGCTGTGGTCGGCTGCTTGCTGGCATAGACGATGGAGTTGAGCGTATTGGGAATGTCCATGATGTGGATGGAGGGGAAGACTGTCGCGATGGTGGTGGAGAGGCCATCGATCAGGCTGCGGTCGCCGGGGGCACGCCCGACGTTAATCGCCAGTACGCCGTCGTCCGTCAGATGATCGTATGCGATCTGGAAGAATTCCTGTGTAGTCATGTGCGGAGGGATATAGGGCGGGCGGTAGGCGTCCACAGCGATCAGGTCGTATTGATGTGGACTGTGCTCCAGACCCCAGCGGCCATCTTCGACGTAAACGGTCAGGTTTGGCATAGTCATGCCGAAATACTCGCGCCCGACGGCCACGATCTCTCCGTCGATTTCGAATCCGTCGATTTTAACGGAAGCAAACACTTCGGCGGCCTGACGCGCGGACGTCCCGGCGGCCAGTCCGATAATGGCGTAGCGTTCCACATCTTCGGGGGCGTAATCGGGGTTGAAAAAGGGTCCCACTAAGAATTGCTCCCAGGGACCGTTGTAGTAGAGCTGGTCAGGATGATAGATGGAGTGCACGCCCTGGCCGTCGTTCAGGCGCAGGAGCGTGAAGCCGTTCAGTTGCTGGACTTCGATGTAGTTGTACTGCGACTCGGTCTCGAAAACCTGACCGGGCGAGTCCTTGACGTGGAAGTCGCCGAAGAACAGGAAACCCGCCAGGACGAGCGCCCAGGCCCGAAGAGCGCGACTTTCTTCCAGCGTTTTTCCATCCCCAGGCCGCCGAGCGCCACCAGCAGGATGAGCGGGCCGAAGAGCAGGATGGTGCGGCTGGTGCCGATCAGCGGGAAGAGCAGCAGGGTGGGCAGGAAGGCGCCCAGCACCGAGCCGACCGTGGAGAGCGCGTACAGGTTGCCCGAGACGTTGCCGGCCTGCTCGGCGTCTTTGAGCGTGATGCGGATGGCGAAGGGCGAGGTCATCGCCAGCAGCGTGACCGGGACGCTGAAGAGCAGCAGCGTGGCGACGAACGAGGCAGCGATCACGCCCAGGTTGAGCGCATCCATGGCGGAAGCAGCCGCCAGCAAGATGGGTTGCGCGATGATGGGAATCAATCCCAGGGTCGCGCCGCCCCAGGCCAGGAAGGTGAACATCGTTTCGGGATATGGGGATTTGTCGGCCTGTTTCCCGCCGATGGCGTAGCCCGCCGCGAAGTAGATCAGGATCAACCCGATGATGACGGCCCACACCAGGTTGACGCTGCCGAAGCGCATTTGCAGCAGGCGCGAGGCGCCAAACTCGGCGGCCAGCGTGGTCATCCCGGCGAAGAAGACGGTGAAGGAGATGTAGCGTTGCATAGTGGGGATTATACCTTCGTAGCCCGCTACACAGATTTATTGAAAGGGGTTTTTCTTAATAGTACTCAGATGCTATTAGAATTGTAGTCGCTTAATAATTGCCATATGATGAGATATGGCTTGGCTACCCAAAGTAGTAGTTCTTTCGGGTAATTGATCAACAACTTCACCTTTAAGAAGTGAACTCATTATAGAAATTATTTCTTCATTGATTTTAAATAGGGAAGCTTTCTCTCGGATAAGTATCTCATCAGTTATATATGCTAATGATGATGCGGTACTTCCTGAATTTGAGATAAATGCTGTTCCTTCCTTGAAAATTGTGGCGAATTCAGCAGACTTATAAGAAAAATGAGTAATTGCTGCTCAGGTTTTTTTGAATTGCGGCCAGAATATCGTTTGTGTTGGTTTCAGCTGCCGCAATTCGTTTATCGAATAACTCCCGCTCTCTTTGAGAATGACGATCTTCAAGTTCCCACTTTCTGGTTTTGTCATCACGCTCTCGCTGATATTTGTTGTTGAACCAAGAAGTGATAAGGGATGCAAATAAACCAATGGAAGCGCCAATTAGGAGGTTTAGAGTTTTAGGAGACATTGAATTTCCTCTTTCTATTTTCTTTCCAGTGTATCTCTGAAAATTTAGCGTAAACACCCACTAGAAAACCACCACCAAATATGCTACAGTAAGTATGTGGGGAGAAGCGTTTTATGAGACAAGGAGGTGGTCGATGAACGCGGGTACAAAACGAAGGATGAAGATCCTTCTCGCCTATGATGGTTCACAGCATGCGCAGGCCGCAGTCAAATTGGTGCAGGAACTCGCCTTGCCGCCCAAGAGCAGGGTGCATCTCCTGCATGTCTTTCCGCCGGGGAAAACGTCCGTGGTTTCACAGTTAGAACACGGTCTGGAAGCTGCTAAAGAAGAGTTACTGTCACATGGGGTCAACGCTGATGCCGAACTGGTGCTTGGCTATCCCGCTGAAAAGATCGTCGAAATCGCCACAAAAATGAAACCCGACCTGATCGTGATCGGCGCCAAGGGGCTGCGCGCCACGCTGGGCATCCTGCTCGGCGGCGTTGCCCAGCAGGTGGTGGAATATGCCTGCTGCCCGACGTTGGTCGTGCGCGCGCCCTATCATGGACTGCGGCATGCACTGCTGGTCAGTGACGGCTCGCTCTACAGTCAGCGTGCTGCGCGCCATCTGGGGGTATTCCCCCTGCCCGAAAAGACTGAAGTCGGTGTGCTGCATGTGCTTGCGCCCGTCTCCGATCCCGTTGCGGCAGGGACGTATATAGACGGCTGGCATGGAGTCCCTTATCCCGTGCAGACGCAGGAAGAAATCGCACTGGAGATGGAGAAGCAAGAGGACAAAGGAAAAGCGCTTCTCGACAAGACCTGCAGCCTGCTTCTGAAAAAGGGACTTAAATCTACTCCCGTCATGGTCCGCGGCGATGCCGCCACCGAGATCATCAAATACGCCGATGCAGAAGACGTCGACCTGATCGTCGCCGGCTCCCGTGGACTGAGCACCTTCAAGGGCTGGCTGATGGGCAGCGTCTCACGCAAGCTGGTGCATTACGCCAACTGTTCCGTACTCATCGTCCGGCAGCCGGAAGCAAAGTAAGCCTGTACACACCCATTATCATCATCCGGATGGGTAAATCCGCCTGTCTCGGAACCTCGCTTTATGGTACAATGCAGGCCGTTGACGCGTCGCCTCCTGCCCGCTAGGAGGCGCGTTTTTTGCCCCAAAATTGACTGGGGCTTCCCCAAACCCGCCCGGAGTTGAGATGGCTGAGAAGAAGCAAATTCCAGAAGAAAACGTAGAAGAAATCCCGCAGGTGACCAACCTGGATACCACCAGCGTGGAAGTGATCGAGGCCGAAATGGTGCGTATGCACCAAAGCGCCGTGCAGGAGATTACCGCCGATGAGGTGGCCTTACACCAGTCCGCGGCTTTGGATGTAGCCGCAGCGGAAGTCTCGGCGCACGAGTCCGCGTTAGGGCTGGTCAACGCCAAAGATGTTGAGATGACCAACAGCGCGGCGGCTGCTATCCGTGCGGAGAACGTCAACGTGAATGGCTCTGTCGGAGTGGTGATGGCTGATACTGTCAACCTGGGGAACACCTATGCCGGTGTGGTTGTAGGGGGGCAGGTCAAAGCTGAACAGATCGAGACCTTGTTCCTGCTCAGCAACCAGGTCGAAGGCGATGTCCAGACCGTGGTCGACACGCGCGGCGCGCTCATCGCCGGTACGGTCGGCGGGCTGCTGACGGGTATTATCCTGTTGATCGGGCGTCTGATGTTCGGGAGAAGGTCATAAATGATCTTGTGTCATTCTGAGCGACCGTAGGGAGCGAAGATCCCGGGCTTCGCCCGGAGACCCTTCACTACGTTCAGGGTGACAATTATTAATTGAATGTATTCGCGAAATAAGTCGCGTTACAGAAATTCATTCAAAGAGCGAAGGTAACCCCGCAGGTTAGGGGTGAGAGGCGCTCGAGGAGTAAAGATGGAAAAAGTAGTAATTCAAGCTGAAAAACGCGAAGTGATCGGCAAGAAGGTCAAGGTCCTGCGCCGCGAAGGAAAACTTCCGGCAATCATTTATGGACATGGCATCGATCCGATCAGCATTGTTCTGGACATGCGCAGCTCATCCAGAATCCTGGCAAAGGCTAGCACTTCTACCTTGGTGACAATCGAACTGGAAGGGGTACAGTATCCAACGCTTGTGCGCGAGAAGCAGCTTGATTTCATTCGCAACAGCATCATTCATGTGGATTTCCTGGCTGTTTCGATGACCGAAAAGCTTACCGCTAACGTGGGTGTCAATGTTATCGGCGACGCCCCGGCAGTCGCTGCATTTGGCGCTGTTCTGGTTACAGGCCTGTTTGAACTGGAAGTGGAATGTCTGGCGGTCGATTTGCCAGAAAGCTTCACTGTGGATGTTTCGTCCCTGGCCGAAATCGGGGATGGTATCTATGTTAGAGATATCGCTGTTCCCGAGAATGTGGAAGTTTTGACAGATCCTGAAGAAATGCTTGTTCTTGCTACAGTTCCGGCTGCTGAAGAGGTTGAGGAAGTAGTCGAAGAAGAACTGCTCGAAGGTGAAGAAGGCGAAGAGCCCGAAGTCATCGGGAAAGGCAAGGAAGAAGAAGGCGAAGACGAGGAAGAGAGCGAGTAAGCCTCCATTCGTTAGCAACTGGAAAGACAGCGGTGATAAGCCGCTGTCTTTTTTCTATAAAAGGAGTGCGGACTTCAGTCCACACTCAGCAGTTTTGGTGTAAGATTTACGATATGATCATCCACTACCTCAACTGCTTTACCTGCAACGCCCGCTTCCCCCGTCACTGGCAGACCGGGCAATTATGCCTGCTGATCGAAAGCAACGACGGGCTGATCCTGGTGGATACCGGCCTGGGCACGCGAGATTATGTCGAGGAACCAGGAATTCTTTGGACGTTCAAGCTGGCCACTATCGTGCCGCTGAATCCGGAAGAAGCTGCCATCCGCCAGATAACAAAGCTGGGCTATCAGCCTGAAGATATCCGTCACATCGTGCTCACGCATATGCACTTTGACCACGCTGGTGGCTTGCCCGATTTTCCCTGGGCGAAGGTGCATGTGCATCGCCGCGAATATGAAGCCATCAAATCCGGAAAATTCCGTCGCTGGGCAGACGGTGGCTACAATCGTCATATCCTTGACCATGAACCGGATATCGCACTTTATGAAGAGATGGGGGATAAATGGTACGACTTCGACGCCATTCGTTTGCCGTTCGAACCTGAAATGTACCTGCTTCCGTTACATGGACATTCAGACGGCCATTGCGGCGTAGCTGTCAAAAACGGTGATGAATGGCTGTTCCACGTTGGAGACGCAGCCTCCTTTGCCGAAGATGCTCCCGACTGGCTGGTGAAATTCGTTCTGGGCCCACATCAGCCGCGCTTGCGCGAATTTGCAAGAACCCATCCCGAAGTCCGCATGACGATGGGGCATATGGATTTAGGATTTTTTATTCACCCTGAGCGGAGTGTTGAGTAGGCTGGAGGCCGTATCGAAACACGAAGTTGAAGGGTGACGTAACAAAAGCACGCTTCGACTTCGACCTGCGATCTCTGCTCTACGAGAAATATGTTACTGCGCCGCAAGGATATCGTCGATGAATCCTTTCAAAGTCGCATACGTTGGCGGCCCGGCCAGCTTTTGATCGTTGACAGTAAAAGAAGGTGTTCCCGGTAATCCTAACCTGTACGCCTGATTTAAATTTTGATCTATCTTGGCTTGGTTCTGGTCTGAATCGAGACACTGGTTGAACTGCGCACTGTCCAAACCGATTTCTTTGGCGTAACCCTTCAAGTCTGAAACACCTAACGAACGACCATGTTCGTAAATATAATCGTGATATTCCCAGAATTTCCCCTGGTCAAATGCGCATTGCCCGGCTTCGGCTGCTTTAGGCGATTGTGCGGTGATGACAGGGAAATCTATCCAGACAAATTGTACCTGATCACCATATTCAGCGATAACCTGTTTCCTGATCCCGGCTAAGTGCCAGGAGCGGCAAGCTGAACAACCAAAATCCCCGTATTCAACGATGGTCACCGGCGCATCGGTGGCTCCCAGTGCCGGGTCTGCTTCTAAGCGTTCAGCAGTCAATGGCTCAGCTTCAGGTTTGGGCCATGAAACTACAACCAGCACGATTACAACCAGCGCGGCAATTCCGATACTCAAATTACGATTAAGTTGTTTTTGTTTCTGTCTGCGCTGCCGAACTTTGCGCTTATGAGTTGAAGATTGAGATTTAGCCATGCGAAAAGGACTCCTTTTGTAGTCGATTATTCTTTCAGATACGTGTCGAAGTACTGGATTGTACGTTGCATTGCCACGTCGAATGAATTGGAGATATTATGATTATCTCCATCATAGGTATGCAATTCAACCGGCATGCCCATCATCATGATTTGCTGGTAGAGCGAGATCGAAAATGCCAGGGGAACGTCTTCATCGTCCGTGCCGTGATGCAGTTGGATCGGTCCGGAAAGATCGGCGAGATATGAATTGGCCGAGATAGCATCCCAGAAGGCCGGATTCTCTTCAGGTGTGCCGTATTCGTTGGCGAAAGATGTCCTCCAACCGGTGACGCGTTGCGGGATGAAGGATGGCGGTCGTCGCCACTTGCTGATCAGGTCAGGATAGGATGCGACCACACCGGCCCAGATCACCCCGACCTGGATGTCTTCACTGATGACCATCGAACGCAGCGTGATGTAACCGCCCATCGAATGTCCCCACATGCCGATGCGATCCGGGTCGGCATCGGGGTAGGCTTTCATGCTGGCGACGGCATTCAGGATGTCAATTGTGTAATCGGGATTGCTGTATGCGCCCCGTGCTTCGCCTTCGGAGCGGTCGTGCCCGCGATAGTCGGAGCGAAAGACAATGTAGCCGTTGCGAGCAATTCTGTCGACGTAATCGATATAGCGTTCGGTAGTACGGTACACGTCTGGGGGAATATAGCCATGGTTGAAGATAACAACAGGCCAGCCGGTTTCAGGTTTCTCCCCGTTGGGGATGGTCATCAGTGCATAAATTTTTAAGCCTTCCGAAAGATAGGAGACATAATAACGGTTGTAATTGCTGCCCGGTGCCAAAGTGTTCTCGACTGCGATTGGACTGCCCGGATATTCTCCCTGCCGCTGCAACTCAATGCTAAGTGGATGCGGAAAAGGTGTAGGGGTTGGCGTTGCGGTAGGCGGTAATGTCGGTGTCGCTGTTTGCCCGGGCGGAGGGGGAGGTGGGGTGAATGTATTTGTTGGTGTGCTTGTCACAGTTGGCGATACAGTAGCCAGCCCTGGCAAACTACCACAGGCTCCCAGCAGGAATGCGACGATTAGAGCGACGAAGCTGGTTCGCGAAATAGGATGCATAATATTTTCCTTATACCTATGAAAGGGCCGGAAACTGTTAGAACAGTTCCGGCCTATTTTGATTGTATGCGGGTTAGACGTGCTTTTTTGGGGGATTATTACCTGTGGATTAGTGGATTTCTCCCTTATATTCGCCTTCTACTTTGTCAGCCCAGGGATACTTTTCTGTTCCCTTCGCGGCTTCGCGGATGGCGGGATCGTCTGAATAGTGCCCGCGCTTTTCGGGTGGGAGTAGTTCCGCGATGTGACGCATGATTTCGTGCCCGATCTCGTCCAGTTGTTGGCGGCGCTCCCGTCCGTGCCCGGTGACTTCGAAGGGGCCGAAAGGTTTGCCGATGCGCAGGGTCACTTTAGCGCGTTTTCCTTTTTCAAGAGAGGGGAACACATCATTCAGCCCGTGGATGCCGACTGGCAGCAACGGAGCACCGGTCATCGTGGCGAGAAATGCTGTGCCAGGGCGTGCCGGACGCAGCACTTCCGCCCAGTTGCCTGCTTCCGGAAAAATGCCCAGGACGCCCCCCTGACTCAGGATCGCTTGAGCAGCTTTGAGGGCATAGGTTGAGCCGGTTCCACGGTAGAGCGGATAATATCCCCACATCGTTGGAAATATCCGCACCCAGGCGGGCGCGTGGGCGAATTCCGCGCCTCCCAGAAATTCAATTGGCCAGCGCGCAATGCGCACAAAGCTGACCGGGTCAATGAAAGAGAAGTGATTGCCCACTAGCAGCAGCGGGCCTTTGTCTGGCAGGTTCTCCTCGCCGAAGATTTCCATCCTGCTGACCAGTCCAAAAGCCGGGATGGATAGTTTCTGCAATATAAAGCGGAGCAGTTTGCGGCGCGGGTATTTGAACTCCGATTTAGGAGACATAGTTAGTCTGCGGCGGCGGCAGCATGCTCGATGGCGACCCTGCGTGCGCTTTTCTCATCCACCGAGAGTAGAATTAGCAGTCCGGCAACTAGGAAAACGGCAATCGACAGGATGCCCGCTCTTTGCCCAGTTTGTTCTGCCAACAGTGTACTCATCCCTCTACCTTCCAGTAAAATTGCTGTTTGGAATGCGACGAGGCTATATACGAACGGACCGATAAAAGATGATGATCTTCCTGCCACAGCAAAAAACCCGAAGAATTCAGTAGCCTTGTTCTTGGGCGCAAACAGCCCGGTGATCGTGCGGCTTAGTGACTGCACACCTGTCAGTGCGAAGCCAGCCAGCGCTCCAATAATGAAGTAACCAGTGAGGGTGGTGTTGAACATCATCCAGACCACAGCCACGATCATCAGCAAAATAGAGTAAATCAAGGTCTGTTTGAAGCCAGTTTTCTCACCCCAGATGCCGAATACATACGCACCGATGGCGCTGGTCACCTGCACGATAATCATGAAGATGATCAATTGGGTCTGTGTCATACCGTACAATACCGCGCCGATGATAGCTGCGAAGTCAAGCGCCATCAGGATACCATCGTTGTAGACCAGGAACGAAACAATGAACTTGATGAATTCGCGGAAATCACGCACCGCACTGAATGTATTCTTGAGGCGTTTAATGGCCAGACTGAGATAGTTTTCTCCAGGAGGCAGTGAACGCCCTACACCATGCTCTTGCAGACGCATGAATAATGGCAGCGTGGACAGGATGAAGAAGACCGCTGTAAAGGCAAACGAGCCGCGCACAACCAACGGATTGCTGTCGGTCATCACGATAGCTGGCAAGATGAACAGCAGGCAGATGATGCCGCCCACCGAACCGATCGCCCAGCCATTCCCCGAAACACGACCAATGTCTTCTGGTGTAGTGATGTCAGTCAGCAGTGCATTGTAGAAAACCTGGCCGCCGCGATAACCAATTTCCGCCAGGATAAAGAACAGCATACCGGTGAAAACATCGCCCTTTTCTACAAAAAAGAGCAGGGCAGTGAAGACCCACGAAAGGGCTGAGAAAACGAACAGGATACGCTTCTTGGCAGCCGTGAAATCTGCAATGGTTCCGAGGAAGGGGGAGATAATTGCCACCACTAGCATAGCGACAAACAGTGACCTACCCCATAAGAGCGTGCCCTCCGCGCCACCGACCACCGTTCCCTTGAAGTAAGCTGAATACACGGCTAACAAGATCACGGCAGCATACGCCGAGTTCCCAAAGTCATACATGTACCAGGCCCAGTGATTGCGCTTGCGGGTCTTGGCGTCCATTGTGTCTGTTGTCATACAATTCCTCTCTGGAGGGGTGGATTGCTTTCGTTCGCCCGACCACTCAAAGTTGATGCGTTATTTTACCAATCATTTTCAATTGAGTTGCTAATAGGTTTAACAGTCACTTTTGGTTTGAGTTATGCTCAATTTTATAGATTTCGTGGTAAATTCAAAAAGTTATGCAGGTACACTCGCTTTACATCCACATCCCCTTTTGTAGTCACCGTTGCGCCTATTGCGATTTCAACACATATGCTGGCCAGGAAGAGTCCATCCCGGCGTATGTGGATGCACTTTGTCGCGAGATCGAATTTATCGGAAACAATGCGCCAGAACGAATATCCCTGCATACGATTTTCTTTGGGGGCGGCACGCCTTCATTGTTGAATCCGCGTCAATTTGAAACAGTTCTGAAGACCATCTCAGACCACTTCGACTTGTTAGACTTGGAGACCACAATTGAAGCCAATCCGGGCACCGTTTCACTAATTGATTTACAAGATTTGCATTCGCTGGGAATCAACCGCATTAGCTTCGGCGTGCAGTCGGCCAACCCGTCCGAGTTGCGCATGCTGGAGCGGGCGCATAATTATTTCGACGTTATCAATGCTGTAACCTGGGCGCGCCAGGCTGGATTCGATAATCTCAATCTCGACCTGATCTACGGTCTTCCGCTTCAAACCCTTGATGATTGGTCTGCCACCGTCAAATTGATTTTAGGACTCGCCCCCGAACATCTCTCGTTATACGCCCTGACGATGGAACATGGCACACCCTTCGGACGCTGGTCTGCTCGCGGGCTGATGCCTGTTCCCGATCCCGACCTGGCCGCCGAGATGTATGAGTGGGCTGGGGAAACGCTGGAATCTGCCGGTTATGAACAATACGAGATTTCCAATTGGGCATTAGACCATCGACCGCAGACCATGGGCGACTCATCGTCCACCGTCCACCGTCCACCCGCGTGTGCATGTGCCCACAACCTGCAATACTGGCGTGGATTACCCTACCTGGCCGTCGGCGCGGGCGCGCATGGCTATGTGGATGGCTATCGTTATTCCAACGTATTGCGCATCAAAACGTACATAGATCGACTGAACACCGACGACAGACCACTGTCCACTGTCTTTCCCCTCACTCCCGCCACGGTCAACCACCACCGCCAATCAGCCCAGGACGACATGGGCGAGTTCATGATGACCGGCCTGCGCCTGACGCGTGAAGGCGTCTCGGCGGAAACCTTTCACGAGCGATTCGGTCGGGAACTGGATGTTGTCTTTGGGAAAGAGATCGAAGATTTGATTCGGCTGGGGCTGCTCGCGAAGCAGGCTGAACGTGTGGTGTTGACGCGGCGAGGGTGTCTGTTGGGCAATCAGGTTTTTATGCGTTTTGTTGACTGATGTGTCCCTCGTCGTCCAGGAGAAAATCCCGGATGCGCGGCGCGATGCCAGTCAGATCTGTCAGCCCATCTGCAAATGCTTTGTGTTTTGCCCCAATGACCAGCCCGGGCACCCTGGCATCCGTGTGTCGCCGGGTGGACAGGTCTTCCATGTTGCCGTGGTCGGATGTGATCAGGATCAGGTCTTTGTCCAGGTTCCAGTTTTTAACCAGGCCCTCCAGCACGTCATCGAAAACTTCCAGTTGCTCAAGAGCCCAATCTGTATTTTGCTTGTGACCGGCGTAATCGCTGGCCCAGTATTCGAACAGGGAGAAATCGTAATCCCCTGCCAGTTTCGCCAACTTTTCTCCCGCCTCATGCGCGGACATTGTGGGCGCATCCGCAATCTTGAGCATGGACCGCCAGCCGTGACCGGTGAAATCCGCCGAGAGCGCCTGGCCTGTGAAAAAGTCTTCCTGCGTGAACAGGGGGTAGCCCGCCCTCGTGACCGCCAGCGGAATGGACGAGTACAAGCGTTTGCCGCTTTCGATTCCGCTAAAATATCCCGGCGGGAAGGCGTTTAACAATGCAGCCTTTTTGCCTTCTGCGCGTAGCCATGAAAATAACGTATTCCCATTGTTGAGATACCCCGCTACTTCTGGATTAGGCTTCGGCCCGTAATGATAGCCCAACGCTGCCGGGATATTGACCCCGGTCATCAGCACCGCCTGCCCGGTGGCAGACTGTGGCAGGCCATCCACACCCAGCCCGGCATCCAGCGCTAGAAGCGAAACCTGTTCGCTTTCATATGGCGCCGCTGACTGGGTCAACTTTCGCCCGCCAAGCAGCGATCCCAGATAGGGCATCTCAGCCCGAGCCAGGGGGTTGGTTTCGGGGTTGTCTGCGCCCAGGCCGATGCCGTCCATGAAAATAAAGAGTATTTTTGTCATGTTTTGCTTATTGTACCGCGTTCCCGCCACATATGTCATTGCGAGCGAGCGCCGGTCGAGTACCGCGAAGCGGAATATCGAGACTAAGTTAGCGTGGCAATCTCCCATTTATCAGGGGATTGCTTCGTTGTTGCTACGCAACTCCTCGCAATGACTTGTGGTGAGATTTGTTGTACAATGATAGAAACCCAAAGTGCCAGGGAGCGGATATGGCCGAGAAGAAAAACTACGAAACCCCAAAAGTTTTGCACGATGCGCCGGTGGAAGCCGGAAGCGCCGATTTTCACTTCGATGATTATGCGGCTACCTTGGCGCGCCTGATTGCTGATAAAACAACGGAAACGCCATTGGCAGTTGGCGTCAGCGGCTCGTGGGGGGCAGGCAAGACCACCTTGCTGAAGCGTGTGCAGTCCATGCTGGAACCGCTCAAAGATTTGCACAACGATGCCTATTCGGGGGCGGAGTTCATCAACGATACGGAAAATCCCCAGAAGGATTACCGCGCTTGCCGCACGGTCTGGTTCAACGCCTGGAAATATGCCGACGAGGACGAACTGCTGGTGGCGCTGGTGCGCGTGATCGTGCAGACCATGGCCGATGATGGTATCGTCAACAAGGTAATTGGAAAATTGCTCGACCCGGCCTACCCGCGTCGAGATGTGGTTGGAACAGTTTTGAGCTGGTTTTCTATCAAGGTAGCCGATGTTGGCGTGGAACTTAGCACCGGCGATCCCAAAGAGACTCGTTTTGGAGAGAAGACCGCCACGCTTGATCTGTTCAACGATGCTTTTGACCAGTTAATGGCCGCCTGGGTGCATCAAACACCAGATAAGGCCAAGATCGATCCTGAAAAAGGCGTGCTGGTGGTTTTCATCGATGATCTGGATCGCTGCCTGCCGGAGAAGACCGTCCAGGTGTTGGAAGCGGTCAAGTTGTTCCTGGACAAAAAAGGCTGTATCTTCGTGCTCGGTGCGGACACTGAAGTGGTGCGCGCCGCTGTGCAGAGCCACTATGAGAACGCCAGGGTCGAGGACGAGAACGCCGATAAGTATCTTGAAAAGGTGATCCAGTTGAATTTCGAACTGCCGCCCATCGTGCTGGACAGTATGCAGGAGTTCCTGAAAGGGAATGAAAAGGTGGACGCAGTCATGCAGGAGTTGTGGCAGACGCTGGTCGAAGCGGCTGAGATCAACCCGCGGCGGGTCAAGTCGGTCATCAACGATGTCAACCTGCTGTGGACGATGTTCAAGAACTCGGACGCGCGCGCGGCCAGCGTGGACCGCGCCGATTTCATCCGCTGGCAGGCTGTGAACCACGCCGCGCCGGACGAGTTCAAGAAACGCGTGCACGATATGGACAAAGACTTGCGCTTCGATTTTGCGCTGGACGCCGTACGCTGGGGCAAGGGTGAAGGCGATGAGACCGTAGAAACAGTATTCCAGGAATATGAAAAATATGCCAGGATGAAACGTGCCTTGCGCAATGTCAATTTTAGTGCTGGATTTAACGCGGATGCGCTGGATGCCTTCATCCATCTGACCACCCCGGCGGAGAAGGTCAAACCTGAACCCGCCCCTGAGAAGGCCCCCGCGCAGGTGAAAAAGGAAGCGCTCGAAATGCCGGAAGAAGCCGTGGATTTCGCTCTCGAAGCCGAACCGGAACTGGAAACAGCCGCGAGACGCATGCGCGGCATGGCAGAAAAAGAAGCCCGCCCGGCCCGCGAGGGCGCGCGCACCTTTGGGGAGATGGAATTCATCCCCATCCCGGCGGGCAAGTTCATCATGGGCAGCAAGGAAGATGACCGCGATGCTTACGATGATGAACACCCGCAGCACACCCTGGAACTGCCGGAATTCTACATGGCGCGCTTCCCGGTCACCAACCAGCAGTACGATCTTTTTGTGCAGGCGGTTAGCGGAAAGCATCCCGTTTCAGGCTGGCAAAAAAAGGAGGATCACCCGGTTGTTGAGGTTTCCTGGGAAGATGCCCAGAAATACGTGGCCTGGTTGAATGAAAACCAGATCGCAGGTTTGCCGAAAGATTATCGCTACCGTTTGCCCTCCGAGGCCGAATGGGAGAAAGCCGCCCGCGGGACGTACGGCAATATCTACCCCTGGGGCAACGAGTTCGGTCAGGGCAGGTGCAATTCCAGCGAGGGCGGGAAGGGCAATACTACGCCGGTGGATGCCTACCCCTCCGGCGCCAGCCCGTATGGCGTGCTGGATATGAGCGGCAACGTTTGGGAGTGGACGCACAGCCTGTACAAACCTTATCCTTACAAGGCTGACGATGGGCGCGAAGATGAGAGCGCCTCCGGCGCCCGCGTGCTTCGGGGCGGGTCGTTCAACGTTATCGTAGGCTTGTCCGCTGTGCGGTTCGCCTCGATTCCCTATCGCTCCTCACTCATCGGGTTTCGTGTGGCGGTTTCGCCGATCTCTCCTGGATAGGTTTTGTTTTCTGCTCGCCCCCACGCAGCGCAGCGAAGTGGGGGTTTTCTGTTTTCTGCATTCTGTTTCCAACCTTGCGAAGGCTCCAAGTCTTCGCAAGGTTTATGGTAGCAAGGGTTTATAATTGGCTTGTCGCCAACTGGCGATAGGGCCGGCCGCTGATAACTGCCGCGTGCTTCGGGGCGGGTCGTTCAACAATAATCATAGGAATGTCCGCTGTGCGGTTCGCAACGATAACCCTATCAACAACCTCAACAACAACATCGGGTTTCGTGTGGCGGTTTCGCATGCCTCTCTAAAATAAAGGTTTCGGGCTTCATGCCCGCGCCGATGCCAGCAGTGCGTCGTGTTCACGGACACGCGTCGAGGCAACCCAGGAGAGATAGCCCGGCCAGGCCCTGGCTAACCCAGATAATCGGAGGCCGAATATAAAAAAGCCCCGTCCGTTCCAGTAAGGGCAGGCCTTGAGCCTGTCCAGACCGTCCGGGCGGGGCAGTTTTTCCTGATCAGGTGACTGTCACCTTTGTTTCTGAAACAAAAACCACGCCGACGTTCGCTCCCTTTTATCAAACCCATCCTGCCGCCAGACGAGAGTCATTGAGGCTGGGATCAGTTCCAGGTCAGCCTCAGCAAGCCCGTGGTCGCTTGAAGCGGATTTGAAAAAACCGTACATCAGCCAGTGTCCGCCGGGGGCCAGCACCCGCTCCAGTTCGGAGAGATAGTCTGCTTTCTTCTCCCCCAGGCTGTGGAAGCAGCCCATATCCAGTGCCAGGTCGAAGGGGCCGGAGATGCCTTCCAGATCCGTCGCATCGCGCACATGCAATTCTGCCTCTATCCCCGCAACTCTGGCTTTGCGTTTGGCGATCCTGATCGCGCGCGGGGCGAAATCCACACCAGTGACATCCCAGCCTGCTTTCGCCAATGTGATCACGTTTGTGCCCGTCCCGCAGCCGATGTCGATAGCATTCCCTGCAGGGTGTTTTTCGATAAAATCGAGTAGTTCAGGCGGGCTGATGCCGCTATCCCAGGGCGGGTTGAAGTAATACCACAGGTTGAAGGTCAGGCGGTGAAGAAAACTCACTCTATGCTTTCGTACACCTGCTGGGCATCTAGGCTTCCGATTTCGCGCCAGAGTTCATCCCCCTCAGCATCAAAGAAAATGAAGGTAGGCGTGAAGCCGAAATTATAAACGGGAGCCAGTTCGCGCCCCACTTCTTCTTGAACATTCACCCGGATGATAACGATGCGGTCCATGAGATTGTTTTCAAGCTCGTCCACGACGGGCTTCAATTGCGTGCAGACTATTCAATAGGGCGACTGAAATTCGAGCAGTACCGGTTTGCCTGCCCCGATCATCTCCTGCACCATTTTTGCATCGTCCATCAACGGGGTTTGCCGGGGGTGCAGCATGATCCAGGCCAGCGCCAGCCCAACGATAACCACCCCCAGGGCAACATAGTCGCTTGTTGTTGGTTTTCGTCGTAAAATGATCAGCACGACCAGCAGCGCAAACGCGCCGGCCATCCACAAGGCTGAATACTGATTTATAAGTTGTTCCATTGCTCCTGCTCCGAACGTGACGGTTCACACTTTGACAATTCAAGGCTCTTCACTTAGAATCACTCGGCTGGAATTATCCCAATCACAGGAAAGGTTATCGATGAAAGAGTATACCACTGAGTTTTTACGTAATATTGCGCTGGTTTCGCATGGCGGTGCGGGCAAGACCATGCTTGCTGAAGCGTTCTTACATTTTTCGGGGGCTACCACGCGTCTCGGCAGTGTGGAAGACGGGACGACCGTGTCGGATCATGATGAAGAGGAAATTCGTCGCAAGATTTCCATCTATACAAGTGTGATCCCTGTCGAGCATCGCGACCACAAGGTCAATGTGCTGGATGCGCCGGGTTATACCGACTTTGTGGGTGAAGTCATCTCAGCGCTTTCGGTTGCTGATGGCGCAGTTGTGCTGGTCGATTCAGTTGCTGGCGTAGAAGTTGGAACGGAAATTGCCTGGCGCTACGCGGACGATTTCAAAATACCGCGCTTTGTGGTTATCAACAGACTTGACCGTGATAACGCAAATTTTACCAAAGCCCTGTCCAGCGTAGAAGAGTTCTCCGAAACGCGCCTGATCAAGGTGCAGTTGCCGGTCGGTGAAAAGCAGGAATTTAAGGGTGTTGTAGACCTGATCAGCATGAAGGCCTACCTGGGCGACGGCAAGACTGCATCCGACATCCCTGCAGAGATGAAAGACGAAGCGGATACAGCGCACATGGAATTGGTTGAAGCGGCTGCTGAAGGTGAAGATGCGCTGCTCGAGAAGTATCTCGAAAGCGGTGAGCTTACTAGCGAAGAGTTATTGCGCGGTTTGAAGAATGTCATTCTCTCCAGTGACTTTATTCCAGTTTTCTGTACGGCTGGTGGTCGTGAAATTGGGGTTGCTCCGCTGCTTAATGCGATGATCGATTTGATGCCTTCACCCGCGGACGTTCCCGCTCGCACAGCCCAGGGCAAAGATGGCGACGAAGAACTGACCGCTTCGAACACCGCCCCCCTGGCTGCTTACGTTTGGAAGACGACTGCTGACCCGTTCGTAGGCAAGATGACTTACTTCCGTGTCTTCTCTGGTTCGATGGAAGCAGATGCTCGCGTGTGGAACCAGAATAAGGGCGAGGAAGAGCGCATGTCTGGCCTTCACATTCAACGTGGCAAGGATCAGATCGCTGTCAAGACCGTGTATTCTGGAGACATTGCCTCCGTTGCGAAATTATCCGTTACTGCCACAGGCGACACTTTCTGTGATAAAGGCCATCCGTTGACCATGCCTTTGCCAGAATACCCCTCCGCGCTGTATCGCGTTGCCATTGGCCCTAAAACTCAGGCCGATGCCGCCAAGATCAGCCCCTCACTCACACGCCTGTGCGAGGAAGATATGACTCTTTCCTGGTACAACGAACAGGCTACCAGGCAGACCATCCTTCAGGGCATGGGCGACCAGCATATTGACGCAGCCATTCGCCGCGCCGAAAACAAGTTTCAGGTTGGTTTGGAAACCTTTGAGCCGAAAGTTCCGTATCGCGAAGGTATCACCAAGAATTCTAAGGCACAGTATCGCCACAAGAAACAGTCCGGCGGTTCCGGTCAGTTTGGCGAGGTACATCTGCGCATTGAGCCTTTCCCGGATGCTGACTTTGAGTTTACTGACGAGTTAGTTGGTATGAACCTGTCCAAATCATATTTGCCCGCCATTGAAAAAGGCATTGCTGCAACTATGAAACAGGGTGTCATTGCTGGTTATCCAATGAACAATGTGAAAGTCATTGTTTATGACGGCAAGGAACATCCGGTTGACTCCAAGCCGGTTGCCTTTGAAATTGCCGGGCGTGAAGCCTTCAAGCTGGCCGTACAGGACGCCGCTCCAGTGATGTTTGAGCCGATCATGAATGTGCGTGTTGTGGTGCCGGAATCAAATATGGGCGATGTGATGGGTGACTTGAACACCCGTCGCGGACGCGTGCAGGGCACTGAGTCCGAACGCGGAAATACTGTTATCGTAGCGCATGTCCCACTGGCTGAAATGTTGCGCTATACCACCAACATCCGCTCTATTACTGGCGGACGTGGCTACTTCACAATGGAATTTGACCGTTATGAAACGGTTCCGCAGCACCTGGCAGCGGAAATCATCGAGGCTCACAAGAGAGAACTGGCCGAGAAGGAAGAGTAAGAACAGGACGGGCGAAAGCCCGTCTTTTTTATCCTGGTTTCTCAGTCCCTACAGGGTGCTTCGCGAAGAAACCGGGATTTTTGTAAGAAATACAATTTGATGGTTGTCTAACTGGTGAGTTCGAATTTTTGTCTTGACAAATCGGACAAAATTTGTAAAATAAGCATCAAGGTTTTCTAGTTTATTTTCGGAGATAAGATGACTTTTTATTGCTCGTGTCTGGAGCGGGGCTCGTAACCACCGCTCCTTCATAGTAGAGATCAAACGGCCAACATCTGAAGGACGGTAGGCGACCCCGCATGCGACAACTTATCGCATAGCGTTCGCGCGCTGTCCTTTTTGTTTTCTTGTTGGCCGTTTTCTTTTGGAGATTTCAATGACACTCTTACAATATTCACAAATACAGGCCGCTGTATCAGAGCCGGTGGGATTGGAGGCTCATGTAGGGAACACGCCCCTCTTACCGCTTCGCCGGGTGACCTCAAGCCTGCC
The DNA here is from genome assembly GCA_963791785.1 of uncultured Chloroflexia bacterium. Lineage (GTDB taxonomy): Bacteria > Chloroflexota > Anaerolineae > Anaerolineales > Villigracilaceae > JAABUE01. The sequence goes on from CAWBTW010000017.1 coordinate 48,144, forward strand.
TCCGTCTGTGGGCGTTTTTGCTAAAGCCGAATGGTTCAACCCCGGTGGTTCGGTGAAAGATCGCCCGGCGCTCAACATTATCCATACTGCCATCGCAATGGGTGATTTAAAACCTGGCAAGCGGTTGCTTGATTTAACCTCCGGTAACATGGGCATTTCCTATGCTACCTTTGGATCCTCGTTAGGTGTCCCGGTCACATTGACCATGCCAGAGAACGCCAGCCCTGAGCGCATCAGCATTTTGCGTGCATTAGGCGCGGAATTGATACTGACCGATCCGCTCGAAGGCTCGGATGGATCCATCCAGGTTGCCCGCCAGATGGCTGACAAGAATCCTGACTTGTACTGGTACGCCAATCAGTATGATAATGTTGCAAATTGGCGTGCGCATTATATGTCAACTGGCCCTGAAATCTGGTTGCAAACGAGTGGGCAGGTGACACATTTTGTGGCTGGCCTGGGCACTTCCGGGACGATGACCGGAGTAGGCAAATATCTGCGTGAGATGAATCCTGATGTGCAGATTGTTGCTGGTCAGCCAGATGCTGCCTTCCATGGCCTGGAAGGGTTGAAGCACATGGAAACGGCCGTCAAGCCGGGTATCTATAATGTCAATTTCGCAGACCGCACGGTTGAAGTCTCGACCGAAGATGCGCATGCGATGGTATTGCGGCTGGCGCGCGAAGAAGGCTTGTTCGTGGGCGTTTCATCGGGTGCGGCAGCGGTGGCAGCTTTACAGGTTGCTTCCGAATTGGAAAAAGGCCTGGTTGTGACTGTCTTCCCGGATGCCGGCTATAAGTATCTGAGCGACAAAAACCTTTGGGAAAAAGTGTAACGCTGCAAATCTTGTTGTCCAGCAGTTGTACTGCTGGAACTTCGGCAATGCAACTGCCAAAGAAACTTAATATAAAGAAGAAAAATGACACTTACTCTTTCAAAAGAAATTCTGGAACAGATTTATGCTCATGGCGAGACATCGTACCCCGATGAAGGGGCAGGCTTCCTGCTTGGCTATGATGATGCCGATCAGCGCCATGTCGCGCAGATTTTCATCACCGAGAACGCGCGTGAGGATGAGGCGCGGCACAATCGGTACCTGGTCACGCCGAAGGAATATCTCCAGGCTGAGATAGCGGCAGAAATGCTTGGGCTGAGTCTGATCGGTGTTTTCCATTCGCATCCAGACCACCCCAATCAACCATCCGAATTTGACCGCGAATGGGCACAGCCGTTTTTTTCGTATGTCATTACCAGTGTCAATGAAGGGAAGGCTGTTGAGTCGCGTTCCTGGCGGTTGGCCGAAGATCGCTCTAAGTTTGAAGAAGAAGAAATTTTGTCTCGCTGAGCGGAGGGCGTAGCCCGTAGTCGAAGCGCACCCTTCGACTTCACTTCGTTCCGCTCAGGGAGAATCTAACTTTAGGAGTATAAAATGTCTCTCTATTTTGTACGTCACCAACATGACCCGGAAACCTGCCCCGCGAAAGATCCCGAAATGGGGCAAATGTTAGTTCAACATGTCAGCAAATCGAACGCGCGAAAATTTGGCGTGGACTTGCTATCCGATGCCGTTTTAGATGGTCAGCACACCTTCGTACTGATCCTGGAAGCCGAAGATAAAACGTATATCGAGCAGTACATGCAGCCCTTTGCGATGGTGGGTTCGGTTGAGATTTCCCATGCATCCACCTGCGAGATGGTTGTTGAACGCGAAAGCTGCGAACCCATCGCGGCTGCGGATTGAATTTGGGCAAGTTGAAGGTTAGAATAGTTTAGGTTTGTCATTGCGAGCGAGTGAAACGAGCGTGGCAATCTCCGATTAGGTGAGAGATTGCTTCGTCGGACTTCGTCTTCCTCGCAATGACAGAAACCACTTGATTTTGAGGAAGAGTATGACAACACTGAAAATACCCACCCCTTTGCGTCAATACACGGACGGCCAGGCCGAAGTAGCCGTGAGCGGCCCCAATGTGGCCGCGGCCATGCAAGACCTTGTAGGGCAATTCCCTGCGCTTGAACAGCATCTGTACAATGGCGACGGTGAAATGCGCGCCTTTGTCAACCTGTTCCTGGGTGAAAATAATACCAGGGATTTGCAGGGACTCGAGACCCCGTTGAGCGAAGGGGATACGCTGCGAATCATTCCTTCGATTGCAGGAGGCTGATATGCTCCCCGGACTCACCCGCGATGAAATCCTGCGTTACTCCCGCCACCTGCTGATCCCCGAAGTGGGGTTAGAAGGACAGAAGAAGCTCAAAGGTTCATCTACCCTGATTATTGGAACGGGCGGATTGGGCTCGCCAGTTGCGCTCTATCTTGCCGCGGCTGGGATAGGCCGCATCGGTTTGGTGGATTATGACGTGGTCGACTCGTCCAATTTGCAACGGCAAATTATCCATGGCACGAGTACGATTGACAAACTGAAAGTCGAATCGGCACGAGATCGGATGCTGGATGTGAATCCTGACATCGAAGTCGAGATCTATAACGAGCCGTTCACATCTGAAAATGCCATACGCATCGCGCAGGATTACGATGTTCTGATCGACGGCACCGATAACTTTCCCACCCGTTACCTGACCAACGATGTGTGCGTTTTCTTGGGTAAGCCCAATGTTTACGGTTCCATCTTCCGCTTTGACGGGCAGGCCAGTGTTTTTTATGCCAAAGAGGGACCTTGTTATCGCTGTCTCTTCCCTGAGCCGCCCCCGCCAGGGCTGGTTCCCTCATGTGCGGAAGGCGGTGTGCTGGGTGTGCTGCCCGGCACGATTGGGACCATCCAGGCCACCGAGGCGATTAAGGTTTTGCTCGGCATCGGTTCACCCCTGACCGGGAAACTGCTTCTGTACAACGCGCTGGATATGTCCTTCGACTTTGTTAAACTAAAGAAAAACCCCAAATGTCGCGTGTGTGGACCTGATGCAGACATCAAAGAACTGATCGACTACGAAGAGTTCTGCGGCGTTCCCGGCTTCGACCACGACGAAGGCTCTGCCGGTGCGGATTGGGATATCACTGCCCCAGAGTTAGCTGAACGCGTTAAGGGCAACCATCTCAAGCTGCTGGATGTGCGCGAGCCACACGAGTTGGAGATTTCTGCCTTGCCGGATGCGACCAATATCCCGCTGGGTACACTAGCTGCCCGGCTCTCAGAACTGGATTCTGCAGAGGAAATGGTGATCCTCTGCAAATCCGGAACGCGCTCGGCGCGCGCACTGGAACTGCTGGTTACTGCCGGGTTCAAGAAGGTCAAGAATCTGAAAGGTGGTATCAATGCCTGGGCGCAGGAAGTCGATGAGAGTTTGCCGATATACTAAATATTGCTTGTTTGCGAGAACTCTTTCTTTTGCTTGGCCGGGGTCTCAGACCCCGGCTTGAGCTTTAACTGGGTGCCGCAAAACCGTCTTGAGCTTTTCAGGTGCTGCTCGTCGCGGGTCACCGAGATAGATTTCGTGATGCTTGCTGCCTTTGCCGACCAGATCGGTGTATCCATTTTCGGCCATGAAGGCTTGCATCTTTTCAAGCGTTTCCAGTTCTGTGGCATACGGACCAATGTGCATGGTTTGCACGCAGGGGCCTTCTTCAAATGAGTCCAATCGCAGACGGGCGTATCCGGGTAGGTCGCCTTTCTTCTTTCGTAGTTGAACCAGTGCTTCTTCGAAGTTTTCTTGCGTGACCAAATCCGGGACCAGAATCATCAGCGTGTAATCCCAGTTGTCTTTGATATTTATATCGAATTTGCCATCGCGTACATTCCATAGTCCCTCTAGTGCCATAACCGGGTAATCGAACGGTTCAACATCTCGTTTCTTGAAGGTGAACTTGAGCGTGTAGGCTGCACCATACATGGCCTGCATGTTCTCTTCGAACATGGGGGAGTTGCCCGGTTCCTTGCCAGGCTCGATCGCGCCGTCAACCTTGATGAATTGGAAGCGCGGCACTTCGATGAATTCCACTTTTTTGGCCGAGGGTTTGTAAAAGGCTTTCAGGTCTTTTTTCAGGTCAAGGGTTTTCATGATTTTTCCTTTCAGTATTTTCATTTGAGTAGAGGCGACCCGCTTAGGTTATTCAGTGCACTTGCTCTTTTGATCAGAACGGGTCGTTCTTACAAGTATTGTTCCACCACCGACCTGGCCCAATCGCGGACCATATCCCGCAGTTCGGGCGGCTCCAGCACTGTCACCAGACTCGCAAAGCTCAGCGCCATGGAAGCCAGCCAGGGCAGGTCCGGTGCGGAGCAGAACCACATCCACACTGCCGTCTGGGTTTTCGTCCTAGCGATTCCCAGCCCGAGATGTTGCTTTTGGCGATGTGCGCGCCTTCGGGCTGTGAAACGCAGTTTCGCGTGGACCACCGGCTGGTCTGCGAATTCGCTTTCCAGGTAGGCATGGATGTCGAAATCGTCCGGCATCTGGAAAGTTTGACTTAGGAGTTCCAAGGTCTGGATGCGATCCACACGGAAGGTGCGCGGCGCATCGCGCAGGTGGCAGTAACCGACCAGATACCACCAGCCTGTGCGGTGGACAAGCGCGTATGGGTCGATCTGGCGCTGAGTTGCTTCGGCCTTTCTCGTGCTCTGGTAGAGCATATCCACCTGACGTTTCTCTCTCGCGGCGCGGCGCAGTTTCTCCAGATAGGGTGCCTGTGCGGACGGGTCGGCGCGGTGCATGCCGGTTGCGATCAGAGAACGCCGGGCCCAGTTGTGCGCGAAAACCGGCGTCACGCCGGTGCGAGACGGCAGGCGATCTCGTTCCGTTGCTCGTCCGGCAGCACGTTTTCCAGCTTGGCCATCGCCCCTTGCGCGGACTCCTGATACAGCTGCCCCCACATCTCGCTCACCAGGCTGGTGCCCAGGTAGATGGCGGTCGCTTCTTCGGGGGTGAAGACCAGCGGCGGGAGCTTGTAGCCGCGCACCAGCGAAAAGCCGCCATACGGACCGCGCTCGGCGTAGATAGGGATGCCCATCTCGTCCAGCATGCCGAAGTAGCGGTGCAGCGTGCGGATGGAGACGCCTAGTTTCTTGGCCAGGTCGGCGGCCTTCTGGTTGGGCTGACGTTGCAGCAGCATGATCAGGGTGATCAGGCGGGTAGCGGTTGTGCTCATGGGTGGCTCGCAGTCATAGTATAGAACGGATATATGTCAAATTATGACATATATATTGAATTTGGTAATAACTATTTTTTGGTTTCAAACTTTAAGCCCTCTGTTAGCTAACCGATAGGAAAAAATCGAGCCTCCACGCTACACTTCTCCTGCATCAAATGCGAAATTCCAACCGATAACAGGAGAAAGTAGTTTAGACAATGTGGCCCCTTATTTCACTTAGAGAATTGACAAACATGCTGGTGACCTCTATGTTCCAAAGGTTTCCCAGCCTGGCGGAATTACCCTACCTTTGGGAGCTGATGAAACCCGCCACCTGCATGCCGGACAACTGTTTTTGTGAACCGGTCGTGCATGGCTTGATCCGTCAACCGATCAATACCTGGACCAATCTGGCCTTCATCCTGGCCGGAACCCTGACGCTTCTGGTCGCCATCAGCGATCTTGCTACCCCTTCAGCAAAACGGGATGGCACGAACCTGATGCGCTCCCAATGGCTTTATCCGGGTATCTACAGCTACGCTGCCGCCCTGATCGGTCTCGGCTCGATGTTCTACCACGGGACGATGATCTTCTACGGGCAGGTGGCCGATATCCTGGGGATGTACCTGCTGTCCACCTTCATGGCGCTGTACAACTTGTCCCGCGCTTTCAAACTGAAAGGAAGTACATTCTTCGGGGTCTACCTGGGGATAAATATCGCTCTGGGCGTCATTTCGACCCTCTGGCCTGTTTCCCGCCGACCGATATTTATCGGCATCCTGGCAGTTATTCTCCTATCGGAGTTGTTGGCCCGCAAGCTGGTCTCATCCAGGTTGAGCATGAAGATGCTCCTGGCCGCCTTTGCCAGCCTGGTGATCGGCTGCGCAGCCTGGCTGCTCGACATCAATGGATTATTCTGCCTACCAAATAGCTGGATGCAACTGCACTCGCTCTGGCACATCGGTATGGCTGGAGCTATCTGGTTTTTGTATCTGTACTACCGTTCGGAGCGGCCTGTTTTGGTAAAATAGCAGTATCAAAAAGGAGAGAAGAAGTCCGATTTATTCTACATAAGATTCGAAAAATGAAAATCCACCTCATTGACGGCACATACGAACTCTTCCGCGGTTTCTACGGCCCGCCGCCGAAGAAAGCCCCCGACGGCCGGGAAGTCGGCGCTACGGTTGGCTTACTCAGGAGCCTGCTCTTTTTGTTAAAGGATTCGGGAGTTACCCACATCGGTTGCGCATTCGATTCTGTCATTGAGTCATTCCGCAACGAGATGTTCGCAGGCTACAAGACCGGTGCAGGCATCGACCCGGATTTACATGCGCAGTTCCCGCTCGCCGAAGAAGCCGTCGCTGCGTTAGGGATTGTGGTCTGGCCGATGGTGGAGTTCGAGGCTGATGATGCTATCGCAACGGCAGCAGTTCGATTCAAGGACGATGCGGATGTCGAACAGGTGGTCATCTGCTCACCGGACAAGGACCTGGCCCAACTGGTTTCGGGGAGTCATGTGGTGTGCTGGGACCGACGTCGCGAGATAATCTATGATGAAGAAGCGGTCGCCAAAAAATATGGAGTATCTCCAAATTCAATTCCCGATTATTTGGCGCTGGTAGGGGACTGCAGCGGATGGCATTCCCGGAATTCCGGCCTGGGGGGCGAAATCGGCCGCCGGGATTTTGTCCAGGTTCGGGCATATCGAAGATATCCCGGAAGATATTGAGCAGTATGGACTGACCGCTGGCCGCGCCCGCCGTCTGGCTGAAAACCTAGCTGCTAACAAAGAACAGGCCTTCCTGTATCGTCAACTGACCACGTTGCGTGTAGATGTACCGATCAAAGAAAGTTTGGATAACTTGGAATGGCGCGGCGCACGGGATGAGTTCAAAACGCTTTGTCAGGGGTTAGGAGCTGAGAATCTGATCGATCAGGTTCCACGTTGGATTTCTACGTTGTAGTGGAATATTCCGCACGATCAAGTTGCAGTTCCTAAATCTTGTTCGTGACTTGAAGCGGTTTGCTAACTCCCCCAACGGTGTGGTGACCATGCGCAATCACAATAAATGCCTGGTTATCGGCCTCCATTACCACGGTTTTTAGCATATCAATGTTTGGGCGGCTAACCGCGAAAAACAAGACCGTGTGTTTTTCTTTTGTGAACATGCCCTGGGCAGGCCAGGCGGTAATTCCCAGTCGCAAGCGCTCGAAGACTGCTTCGGCTACCTCTTTTGGACGGTCGGTAACAATTGTGGCCGTTCGCACTACGCTGGGGCCTTCCAGCACCTGGTCGGCAGCAATTCCCCAGATATAGAGTGCGACCATTGCATAGAGCGCTTTATCCCAGCCAAATACCAATCCGGCGATAAGAACGATAAATCCATCGGTCAACAAATAAACCTGGCTGATCGGGAATCCTGTTTTGAATTGGATTACCCGGCCGAGAATACCGGTCCCGCCAGATGTGCCCTGTCCGCGATAGATAAGGCCCGAGCCAATCCCGCCTACAACGCCGCCATAAAGTGCATTGAGCATCAAATTATCGCTGATACCTGTCGCTGGCAGCCAGGGCGCCAGCAGATCAACCCCCAGGCTGAAAATGAGGACGACATAAAAGGTACGGATCAAGAAATTGAATCGGCCTAAATATTTAAAGCCCACAAAAAACAGGGGGATGTTCATGGCTAACGTCATTAATCCGATTGGCCAACCGGTGAATTTGTTAATGATGATGGCTATTCCTGAAAGCCCGCCTGGAGCTATTTCCCATGGTGCTAAAAACAGGTTTACATTGATAGCCGAGATCAGGGCTCCGCTGGTTAATAAGAAGAAATTCCGCGGGTTTGAAAGCCCGTCGAGTTCGTTTGTTAGCGCTACAATCTTTTTTTTCATGGTCTGCTTCATAGCTCCCAGGTTAATATGTGGATTGGATCATGTAAAACTATCCTTGAAAACAAGTTAAACCCAACTATGTAGCACCTCGCCACCGTAGTAAGAAGCCCCGTTGAAAAAATAGTAGCCTCCCAGGATTTCGCGCGGTTCAAAGACCATGTACTCTTCCAATAGCGACGGGAGTAGCTTAACCGTGGCGTCGCCAGCCCAGGCGGTCTCGCTGTTCCTGAAATCACCCATGTGAATACCTACAAGCTCGAACACTGAAGGTGGCGCATCCCGGACAACGCTAGGGAAGTAACGAATGTTGAAGGGGCTTTTGAGAATAGGGTCGGGTAAAGCTTCGTAAGGAATTTCTTCCTTGAGCGTAACAGCCCCCTCGAACAAGCGCTCGCCATGCGAGACGGTATAGCCCGACAGGCGCGTCCCTGCTTCGATAAGCGGCATCTTGGGGTTCATTGGCTGCAAATCGGTCATGACCGTTTTGCCCAGCTTTTTATTGAAGCCCATGTACATGCCGCGCGCCATGGTAAAGTCATTGTCCACCCACGATTGGATACAGGTCTTGCCTTGCTTGCCTTCGAAACTGCTGCCCACCCACAGAATGGTTTCCATGTACCAGGTACGCTCAGGGTTGACCGCCGGCAGGTCTAGCCCATTTTCCCATAGGGACCACCACTTGCCAAATGAGAGCACCACGCGGTCCGGGTTTTCGCCCGGCAGCAGAGGTTCCGGCAGGAAAGAGGCGATTGCCTGCGGATCAGCCGTGAAGATGATGTCGAGATGTTCAGTCCCGTAATGCCAGGGCATATCCCCAACTAAACTAGAAATACCTTGCGGGCTGGGATAAGCGTACCCTTTAAGTTGATCTGATTTGGTCATACTTGTTCCTCCATAGAGACTAGGTAAAGCGTTTTAAAATGTATTTCGCTCTTTTTTAACCGCAGAGAGCACGGAGTACGCAGAGATTTGCATATTTTTTTCTCTGCGGTTCATTTGTATTAATCCAGCAAATTCTGCACGATCCTCCCGAGAATGGCAATGCCTTGCTCGATCTTCTCAGGGCCCATCGCCGAGAAATTGAGTCGCATCGTGTTGCTTCGCGGCCGGGTGGCATAGAACCCATTTCCGGGGATGAAAGAAACTTTTTCTTGCATCGCCAGCTCTAACACATCTCTTGCATTTACATCTTCAGACAGTTCGACCCAGGTGAACAATCCGCCTTCAGGCCTGGTGAAATGGGTTCCTTCCGGGAATTCACGTTCAAGAGCAGTAAGCATGACTTGGCAACGGAGGGCATAGGAATCCCGCAAGCGCTTTATTTGCGCCGATAGATCTTCCTCTTCCAGATAGGCGTTGATCAGTTCCTGGTCGAAAGCGCTGGTGTGCAAGTCGTGATTCTGCTTTGCCAGATTGTACTGTGTCATAATCTCGGATGAGGCAATGATCCAACCCACACGCAAACCGGGACAAAGCACCTTCGAGAACGAACCCAGATAGATTACACGCTCATTCCGGTCGATAGCCTTGAGCGGTTGCGGCGGGTGGCCTCGGAAAGCCAGTTGTCCATACGGGTCGTCTTCGATAATTAGCGTATCTGTCCCGGAAAAGGCATCCAAAAATGACTTCCCGCCGCGCCTCGCTCCAAAGACGACCGGATGGATTCTGAAAGTTGGGGATGACGTACGCAAGCTTGACAGGTTGCTCTCCGTGTAGGATGAGAGCGACCTGTTCAACATCCGGCCCTTCATCGTCGCTTTCGACATCCAGATAATTTGGCTGGAACTGATCGAAGGCGTTGATGGCGGCAGAGTAGGTTGGGCGCTCAACGATGACCCTATCGCCCGGGTCGAGGAATACCGTTCCGCTCAGGCCAATTCCTTGTTGCGCGCCAGTAACAATCTGGACGTGATCGGGGTCGGTTGCTACGCCAATTTCAGCCATCAGCGAAACAATCTTTTCACGTAATGGCAAGAGTCCTGGTGTTGGGCCGTATTGCAAGGCACGCGCCGGATGTTCATGCAGCACTTTTTGCGCCATTTCGCTTAACTGCTCCACCGGGAAGAGTTCAGGGTCAGGCACTCCGCCTGCGAAGGAGATATAGTCTCCCCCGGATGTCTTAACCAGGATCTCACGAATGTCAGAAGGGCGGGTGTGCTGCATGCGCTGGGCAAATGGGATCGTCATAGGCGCTCTCTAGTAAAAAATCTTGAAGTGGAAAGAAAATCCAACGACTACACGATGAATTGTTGTGTTGCACAAACCCAAGCCGTAAATCACATCAAAATCCCTCATGCGCTGTTCTCGCGATAATTTCATCCTGTAAATCTTTACTCAAATCACAGAAGTAATCGCTGTAGCCAGCCACCCGCACGATCAGGCTGCGATATTGTTCGGGGTTCTCCTGGGCGGCACGCAGGGTGTCGGCATCCACCACGTTGAACTGGATGTGGTGCCCGTCCAGGTTGAAGTAGCCGCGCACCAGGTGGACAAGCTTGTTCAGGCTTTCATCGGTTTCCAGCACTTGCGGGGTGAACTTCTGGTTGAGCAGCGTGCCGCCCGTGCGGACATGGTCCATTTTGGCGACCGAACGCACAGCAGCGGTCGGGCCGTGTCGGTCCACACCCTGGACGGGGGATACACCTTCGGATAACGGCGTTCCAGCCAGGCGTCCGTCGGGAGTCGCGCCGGTTACAGAGCCGAAGTAGATGTGACAGGTGGTGGGCAGCATGTTAATGTGGTATTCACCACCCTTGGTGCTGCGGCGTCCATCCACCGCGTTGTAGTAAGCATCGAAAACGCGCACCATCAGCTCGTCGGCGTAGTCGTCGTCGTTGCCGTATTTCGGCGTCCGGTTCAGAAGCAGTTGGCGGGTTCGTTCGTGACCGTTGAAGTCCGCTTCCAGTATGGTCAGCAGCTCATCCATCCCAAAAGTCTTTTCGTCAAAAACATGGTGTTTGATAGCTGCCATCGCATCCGCCATGCTGCCGATTCCCACACCCTGAATGTAGCTGGTGTTGTAGCGCGCGCCGCCATCGTGGTAGTCCACCCCGTTGGCGATGCAATCGTCGGTCAGCAGCGACAGGAAGGGGGCCGGCATGTAGCGCGCGTACAGGCGCTCGATGACGTTGTTGCCGCGCACCTTGATATCTACGAAGTGCAGCACCTGCTTCTCGAAAGCGTTGAAGAGTTCATCGAAGTTCTCGAACTGGCGCGGGTCGCCGGTGCCCAGGCCGATCTGTTTCCCGGTGCGCGGATCGATTCCGTTGTGCAGGGTTACTTCAAGCACCTTGGGCAGGTTGAAGTAACCGGTCAGGTTGTAATTTTCCTTGCCGAAAGCGCCTACCTCCACACAGCCGGACGAGCCGCCGCAGCGCGCATCTACCACGTTCTTGCCCATGCGCATCAGTTCCTGCACGATCAGGTCGGCGTTGAAGATCGATGGCTGGCCGAAGCCGGTGCGGATGATCTTCGTGGCGCGCTTGATGAAGCGGTCCGGGCTTTTCTTGCTGACCTGGATCGACGACGACGGCTGCAGCAGGCGCATCTCTTCGATCACGTCCAGCAGCAGGTAGGAGACATCGTTGACGCCATCCGAGCCATCCGGGCGCAGGCCGCCCACGTTGATCTGCGCGAAGTCGGTGTAGGTGCCGCTCTCGGCAGCGGTCACGCCCACCTTGGGCGGCGCAGGCTGGTTGTTGAACTTGACCCAGAAGCAGCCCAAAAGCTCCCTGGCGGATTCGTGCGTCAGGGAGCCGTCGGCTAACCCTTTTTCGTAGAAGGGCAGCAGGTGCTGGTCGAGACGGCCGGGGCAAAAGGCGTCCCAGGTGTTGAGTTCAGTGGTCACGCCCAGGTGCACGAACCAGTAATATTGCAGCGCTTCGTGAAAGTTTCGCGGGGGATGCGCCGGGACGTGTGCGCACACCTCGGCGATTTTCTCCAACTCCGCCCGGCGCGCCGCATCGGACTCAGCCTGGGCCTGCTCTCGTGCCAATCGGCTGTATCGCTCCCCAAAACGGATCAGCGCCCCTGCTGCGATGTGCATGGCTTTCAGTTCTTCCTGCTTGTCATAAGCATCTGGGTCATTCAGGTAGTTGAGCTTGGCCAGGCTGGCGTCGATCTTGGCCTGGAAATCGAGCATGCCATTGTGATAGATCTTGTCATCCAGCACGGTGTGGCCGGGCGCGCGCTGCTCCATAAATTCGGTGAAGATGCCGGCATCATAGGCATCCTTCCACTCCGGTGTCATCTCGGCGAAGAGCAAATCCTGGATGGTTTTTCCCTTCCAAAAAGGGATGATCTTGTTTTTGTACGTTTCGCGCATTCCAGCAGGAACTTTGAAGGATGTCAGCGGACGAGAATCCAGGATATCCAAATCTTCCAGGCTGTGACAGCACAGCTCCGGGAAGGTGGGTGCGGCCTTGGGTTTGTCGCCTTTCTCCCCGACGATCAGCTCGCCCTCATAGATATCGATGTGCTTGTGTTCCATCAGATAAGCAAACGACATGGCCCGCTGCACCGGGACAGACATTATCCCTAAATCTTGCTGGTAGAAATCAGTCAGCAATTCGGCACGCTCAGTGGAGAGCGTTTCGACGGTGTCTAGCGAATTCTGGCGTAGCTTGCGTACGCGCTCGGTCATGTTTTGTGTGAGGGTAGTGGTCATGGATTTCTCCTGAGAACTTACCACGAAGGCACGAAGACGCGAAGTCACAAAATAAAAAATTAGTATCTTCGTGTCTCGGTGACTTTGTGGTTAGGTTGTTTTTACCTTCATTCCATATTCTTCCAAGATGCTCCCCGCCTGTTGCATATGTTCTGCGGTAGGCGGTTTTGTTCCATTTAACCGATAAGACATTCCCAGCGCTTCGTATTTTGCCTGGGCGATGTCGTGATAGCCCATCAACTCGATGCCGGTGATGTTCGGCAATGCAGCAACAAAATCAGCGGATTGGCGCAGGTTCTCATCATCATCGTTAATCCCTGGAATCAGCGGAATGCGCACGTGTACTTGCGCGCCGCTTTGGGTAAGTTGCTGCAAGTTACTCAAGATCAGTTTGTTTGACGCCCCGGCATATTTGATATGGCGTTCATCGTCCATCAACTTTAGATCGTACAGGAATAAATTCACATACTCCCGAATGCTGTCCAATGCTTCCCAGGTTGTGTAGCCGGATGTGTCTACCACAGTGTGAATTTCCTGTGCCCGGCAGGCGCGCAACAATTCCAGCAAAAAGGATCGTTGCATGAGCGGCTCACCGCCAGAGAAAGTCACCCCGCCGCCAGATTGGTCATAGAAAGGGATATCGCGTTCGATCTCTTTCATCACTTCCGCGACGGTCATTTCTTTTCCGCTAATTTCGCGCGCGCCGTGATAACAGGTCTCTGCGCATGTGCCGCAGGTATCGCATTTCGAACGGTCGGTTTCTGCGCTGCCATTGATCTGAATCCCATTTTGCGGGCAGACCGCAGTACATTCCCCACACAGGATGCAGCGGTTGGCGCGATACATCAGGGCAGGCTGGCGCGATTGACTCTCCGGGTTATGGCACCACCAACAGGAAAGGGGACAGCCCTGGAAGAATACCGTCGTGCGGATGCCGGGGCCATCGTTGATGGCGTATTTCTTGATATCGAAAATAGTACCGGTTTGGGTCACCGCCTAAGTGTACAGCTTTTCTCTAAAAAATGCCAAACAAATATCTGGCTAACCAGTATCACAATCCCGATAACCCGAAAACGCACGAGTTACAGACCGGCCCCGAGTTGTGGGAGCAGACTGAAGGGCGTCTGACCGATGTGGTCATCGGCATGGGGACGGGGGGCAGTATCTCTGGCATCGGTCGGCATCTTGACCAAGATCGATGTATTGGATTACGTGGCGGGGAAGATTTAACATCTCATTCTGAGGAGTGCGCCATGGGCGACGAAAAATCTCCTAATACAGAGCATTCTGTAATCGAAAGATGAGATTCTTTGTCGCTCCGCTCCTTATAGGCCAGTATTTAAATTTCATACAATCGGGTATGTCGTTGCGAGGGAGCGTTCCCCAGCGACCGAAGCAATCTCACGATAGTCAGGAGACTGCCGCGTCGGCCTTTGGCCTCCTCGCAGCGACATATTGTGCAATTTTTATCTAACTTCTCTATTAGAATGATATATCTAAGAATTGGATTCCTCCGCAACCAGCGGGAAAATCCGCGGGATCGGTGTTTTGAAAACGGAAACCCTGGACAATCCTGGCTGCGTTCGTCGAAGCTGTCTTTGTTTCCTTCCTGCTCGCCGCAATGGGTAGCACCACCATCATGAGTGGTTTGACAGCCGGTTTCATGATCTGGCTGGGCTTTGTGGCTACCACCAATCTGGTCAACAACCTGTTTGCCGGGCGCGGATTCAAAGTCTGGGTGATTGAAGCAGGTAACCACCTGGTGTTCCTTCTGATTTGTGGTGCTGTTTTGTCTGCGTGGCGTTAGAATTCCTGCGCACATGGTTCAACTCCCGTTGGGTAAGGCGGGAGTTTTTGTACGCAAGATGTAATTAAACATTATCGCTGAATGCCATAAAATGGGGGCAAGGTGACTATGCCAAAGAATACATCCGCCCTTGTCCTGGTTATCACTTCTGACCAGAATTTGCTCCGTAACCTGAAAACCTTGTTGGATGGCACAGATTTCAACCTGGCCTTTTCTGTCGTTCCGCGTGAAGGCATTAATAAGGCTGAAGAATTACTCCCTGATGCCATTTTGTTGGATATGGATCTGGATGGGGGCGCTATTGAAACCTGCCGACGTTTGCGTTCCAACCGTGTCTTGAAGGGGATGCCCATTCTCATGCTGTGCGAGCGCAGCGACCACGACTCGAGGGCGCTTGGTCTCAGCGCAGGGGCAGACGATTTTCTCAGCAAGCCACTCGATGATATCGAATTGTTTTCACGTTTGCGAACCGTCACCCGTTTGAATGCCAAACGTATGCTGGTGACCGATCTGACGCGTTTCAATTGGATGGCATCTCACGCAGCAGATGGCTACTTACTGTTGGATATATCAGGTGTCATACATTATGCCAATGAAAGCGCTCATACCTTACTCAATTTGCCAGATGATTACCTGGGACTGCCTTTCGTAGCAGTCGTGGAACATGGCTTCAAAGCAGAACCTGAGGATGTCTGGGTGAACTGGGTCGATGAACCAGCCTCATGCTTTCTTGTCCAGCATGAAACTCCAACGGCGCGTGCAGCATGGATACAACTGGATGCGCTTGATACAGTGTTGGGGGTGGACCAGCATCGTATTGTGCGCCTGGAAGATGTCACTGAGCGCATGTCGGTCTATCAAGATATGCGTCGCTTTCATACTGTGGTTGCCCATAAATTGCGCACACCCATGTCGATAATGTTTAGCAATCTATCTATCATAAAGAATAAGATGGATATGCTTTCACCAGATGAGATCAAGGATTATGTTGCCTCATCGATTGAGAATGCCTACAGGCTGGTAGATGAGATCCGCCAGATATTATCCTTTATTGATGCGCCGCTGGCGTTGAATGTTGGCGAACCAGTTACGCTGGATCACTTACCTGAAATTGGTAAATCAATTATGTCAGGAATTGAAATTGGAGGTACGTGGATTTTTCTCTTCCTACGGAGTTGCGAAACAATAAATTGGCGCTTACTCAGGAAGCCCTCGAAATGATTTTGCATGAATTATTTGAAAATGCTCGCAAATTTCATCCTGAACATGACCCTCGAAATTAAACTTCATATCACGCAAAGGAAAATCGGCTATATCAATATTCGTGTCACAGATAATGGTCTTACGCTTTCTCCCGAGCAACTTTCTTGGGCCTGGCTTCCCTATGTGCAGGGAGAAAAAGATTTCACTGGCGAATTGCCCGGTATGGGACTTGGCTTCCCTATGGTTGCTACCCTGATTTGGAAGGCCGGTGGAGAGCTTTGGCTGCGGAATCGCAATGACGGTCCTGGCGTGATCGTTGAGTTGAAGATCCCGCTCGAAAGCACTTCGCGAGAATTTGAACGTCCCGCTGCACCTTACTCAGGTTGAACCTGCTCCTCGCCTCGATTCTTGTGAGGGGCGAACGGCTGGATACTGCCATTTTTGCCCTGAAAAACAGACAATCTAAATAGCATTTTCAAAGTGGGTGATCTTGGGGCGTGTGTTTATTTTTCCCTCCACCGCAATAACATCGATCTGCCAGTGATCGATTTCGTTCTCTTGCGCATAATGCTCTGCCGCGGCCAGCATGTGTTCCTGCTTGCGCGGCGTGACTGAAATCTCAGGTGGCCCCAGGCTTTTTGATGTGCGCGTCTTGACTTCGACGAAGATGGTAAAGCCATCTTTCTCTGCAACGATATCGATCTCCCCATAAGGTGTGCGGACATTGCGCGCTATGATAAGGTGTCCGCGTACTTCAAGATATTTTGCAGCAACGCTTTCGCCCCAGGCACCAATCTTTTGGTTTCGTCCGCTCATATGTGGAAACGCTCCAGAATACTGAGCAAGCGTTCGTCCCAATCCAGCTTGTGGGGCGTGGCTCGCTCGCCAGCCTTTCATAATGTTCTAGCATCATATGGGTTGTACGTTCAATATCATATTGTTGGGAAGCTTTTCTGGCTGCCCGCCCATTTTCTTGCGGAGTTGGGTTTGCAGGCATAGACGGGTCAGCTTGGCGGTGAAGGCTGGCAGGTTTTTGGTGGAGAGAAATCCAGTAATGCCATCTTCGAACTGTATCACCTACGCCCGGAGAATGAATGCCCATAACCGGTAAACCTGCGCCCATGGCCTCGATCACTGAGAGCGGATGAACTTCGGTTACGGAAGCGGTTACGAATGCGTCGCACATTGCCAGATATCCGGGCATTTTGTCGTACGGGATCTAAGCCTGCAAATTGGAGGGACTTCGGTGATTTGAAGATCTTTTGCCAGTTCTTCGAGTTCTTTTTTCATCGGCCCATCACCAACGAGCAAGAGATGTACATTTTCTACGGCTTGAGAAACGCCAGCAAAGGCCAGCAAGAGAAAGTCCAGATTCTTTTCGGGTGCCAGGCGACCAGTATAGATCAGTAAAATATCATCTTCGCCAAATCCGTATATCGGCGCGGGATAAAGGTTCGGCCTGGATGAACCGCGTCAGTTCAACGCCGTTGGGAACGATTTCGATGTGGCTTTCCACTTCAAGTTCTCGCAACACCTTTTCCATCCCTGCCGAGGGCGAGATGACCAGGTCAACTGCTTCGCAAAAGGATGGCATGTAGGCTTGCAACAAACCTTCGCTGATCTCTTCAGGCAGCATGGGAATGTATGCCTGTGCCAATAAGTCATAGCGTGTGTGGTTGGTGAAAATAATCAGGAATTCCGTCAGGACGACAATAGTGCAAAGCCAACCGTCCGCTCAGGAAGGGATGGTGGACATGCACCACGTCCATGCTTTGGAGCAGGTTCTTTGCCTCGCGGGAGTATTTCAGGGAGAGGAAAAAGCCCGTATCGGCCAGTGGCAGGCCCGGGCTGCGTATGATGCGTTCATCTTCATCTTCGTGATCTGGCTCACTGAACGTGAAAACATAAACCTCGTGTCCATCGTATTCCAGGTAGCGTTTGTTCAAGTCGATATAATTGGTCACGCCGCTGACATAAGGTTTGTAAGTGTCGGCCATCATGCCAATGCGCATGGGTCCGCCTTTCTGGTCAATCGTACGGCATGGGAAGGCGGCTGTCAAGTACAATATGGAGTAGAATACCGCTTTTGAGGAGATATGGTCAAACTGATTTTACGCGACAAAGAATATGAAGTGCGCCCGGGCATGGACTTGCTCGCGGCGCTGGAGAAATGCGGCATTTTATCGGAGTCCGTCATTGCCACGCGGGATGGCGAATTGATCCTGGATGATGAAATCTTGAAAAACGGAGATGTCGTCAAGTTGGTTTCGGTAATTTCTGGAGGATGATTTTTTTTGTTGTCATTGCGAGCCCGTAAGGGCGTCGGCCCGAGACGGGGGGCGTGACAATCTCCGGTTGGCATGAGACTGCCACGTTGGGCTTCGCCCTCCTCGCAGTGACAGGTATGCTATTATGAAATGTAGAAAATGTGGCGGCAAAGCCTCGGTCAACATGCGCCAGCATAAACTGGCGTTGTGCAAGGATCACTATCTCGAATGGATTCCCTGAGCAGACCGAGCGCTTTATCAAAAAATATGAGATGTTCACCCGCGAGGAGAAAATTCTGGTGGCAGTCTCAGGCGGCAAGGATTCGCTGGCGCTGTGGGATATTCTCACTCAACTTGGTTATCAGGCCGATGGGTTGTATATCGGACTTGGCATTGATGAAGGGGAGAATGGATACTCGTCTGAGTCGCAGCGCCTGACCCAAAAATTTGCCGATGAACGAAGTCTGAAATTACACATTGTGGATGTGGAAAAAGAGTACGGCCAGCCCATCCCGGTGCTTTCGGAGTTGACCCATCGCGGCAAAGGCCGACCCTGCTCGGTTTGCGGCCTGGCCAAGCGACACGTGATGAACCGCATCGCACGGGACCTGGGGTATGCTGTGCTCGCGACAGGCCATAACCTCGATGACGAGGCCGCCGTTTTATTTGGAAATACACTGAATTGGCTGGGCGAATATCTGCTGCGACAAAGCCCGGTACTTCCTGAAAGCCCTGGGTTGGCGCGCAAGGTCAAGCCGTTGTGCCGCTTTTACGAACGCGAGATGGCGGCTTATGCTTTGTTGCGTGGGATTGAATACATCTATGAAGAATGTCCCTTTGCAGTAGGCTCTAAAACAACCTACTACAAAGAATTGCTCAACCAACTGGAAACTGAGCGCCCCGGCGCAAAACTAACCTTTTACCTGAAATTCCTCGAAGCCCGGGAACAAGGATTGTTTGCGGAAAAAGAAAAGATACGACCTCCTCTCACGCCTTGCCCCAACTGCGGACAGCCAACCTCCGCGCCCGGTCTGTGCTCGTTTTGCCGATTGATGGAGCGGGCGTCTACAGCCTTAGTTGAAACAACGGAATAGGATTCAGTAAGTTGATCATCTTCCTTGTTTTGGATGCAGTCCCACAGGGATGCTGCGCGATTGGACTGTATTCTGCTCGCAAACATTAGGCGACAAAAAAATAGGAAATACTATGTTGACAATTACTGCAACGGACGCCTGGAAAGAAGCACATCCTGGAGGAAAGATTGGCTTGCTTGAAATTTCGGGCGTAGATAACTCTCAACCTGCCCCTGCGCTGGATCAGGAAAAGAGAGCCATCGAGGAGCATTTGCGCGAGAAATATGCTGGCTTTTCTCGCAGCGACTTTCTGGAACTACCAGTTATGGCTGCTTATCATCGCTACTATCGCAAGTTTGGCTATACCTATCATGTCTTGCAGCAGTTGGAATCGGTAGTGCACAAAGGTAAATCGTTGCCAAAAGTTTCTCCATTAGTAGATGCAAATTTCGCTGCCGAGTTGGAAACACTCATCCTGACGGCGGGGCATGATGTCGGCCTGCTTGAAGCTCCTGTAGTGATTGATGTTGCCCGCGAGGAAGACCAAATCATCCAGATGAACGGGAAGCAAAAAGATGTGCCGGTGGGGGATATGCTCATGCGAGATGCGCGGGATGTTGCCTGCACTATCCTTCGCGGACAGGACAATCGCTCACCGATTTCGAAGGCCACAGCGCATGTATTGTATGTAGCTTATGCTCCAGAGGGGATAACAGAAGAGCAAGTCCAGGCGCAACTGGATATGATGGAAAAGCACGTTCGGATGTTTGCTCCCGAATGTGTGGTGGAACAAAATTCGATAATCTATACAAAACCTTGACAAAACATGTTCAATCAGGTAAAATATCTAGTTTGAACACATAGTGAGTTATACGCAGATGAATTATAGTAGAAAGAGAAGAGCCCCCTATCCGGAACTTTGCGGCGCTAGTTGTGAAAAATAACTGGAGTTTGGAAAATTAAGGTGGTGGAATGTAACCATGTCAAAATTAGCTCATCTCAAATTCAACGATCTAGCGCCTGATATGGAATTGCTGGATATAGAAGGAAAGCCTGTACGGCTCTCTTCTCTGTGGCAAAAGCAGATTTTGGTGCTGGCCTTCACCCGTCACTTTGGCTGCCCGCAGTGCAAAGAAATGGTGGAAACGTTGAGTACCGCTGCTTCCGAAATCAAATCGAGTGGGTTGGGGCTTGCCTTTGTCACCCAGGGTTCGCCAGAATCCGCAAAAGCTTTTTGCGAAGAACGCGCACCTGGTCAATTATGCCTGGCAGACCCTGAGCGCAAAGCCTATCAGGCTTATGGTCTGGAACGGGCTAGCATTTGGCAAACCTTCCTTTCATGGAATGTGTGGCAGTCGAATAAGCGTTTGAAGGAAGAACGTGGCTGGAATACGGACCTTCCGCCCGAGGGGCAGGATGCCATGCAATTAGCTGGAACGTTTGTGATTGCGACAGATGGCCGCATTCGTATGCCATATTACTATGACGATATTGCGGATCATCCACCTGTAGACTTGCTTTTGCATGGTGTCTTGGGAATGGATTGGAACCAGCCTTTTGAGGGGCCGGTCGCGCCGTAAGTATTTTTCGCGCTGAGCGGAGTGAAACGCAGTCGAAGCGCTTGTGGCATAGTAGCTTGTCCTTCGACTGCACTCACTACATTCGTTCCGCTCAGGACGGATAGGGAATTCAATGAGAACATTTTTCTTAGCTTTTTACTTAGCCATAAAAGAAATCGTCCGCAATAAGGGACGTTTCTTCCTTGTCAGCCTGGTGATTGCGTTGATCACCTTGCTGGTGCTATTTATCGCCGCCCTGGGGGAGGGATTGGCCGATGGCAACCGTCAGTATGTTGCCAACCTGGACGCGCAATTGATCGTTTTCCTTGAGAAATCAGACTATAGTATCTCGTCCAGTCGCCTGGATACAAACACCATCCGTGCAGTACGTCGTGTTGATGGGGTTGCTGATGCCGGAGCGGTTTTCACTTCTACGAGTGAAATCGTCTCGCTGGATGAACCACTGTCGATTTCTATGTTAGCGGCAGAACCAGGCAAGCCGGGTATGCCGGCATTAATCGAGGGCAGGCCGTTTCGCGGGGGCGAAGCGAGCGAAGCCGTCATAGATGAAGGCGTTGCTCTTCAGACAAATATAAAAGTCGGAGACGAGATCGAAATCCGTTCAACGCAGGGCACAGAAGACGAATTCTTCTATCTGAAGGTGGTTGGGCTGGTGGCGAAGCAGTCGTACTTTTTCCAGCCGACCATCTTTGTGCCGCAGGCTACATGGGAAAAAATGCGCCCGCAGCCCGAAGCAGACCTGAACGACTCCACGCCGTACCCGAACATCATCGCGGTCAAGCTGGAAAACCCGGCGCAGGTTGAATTGATGAAAGAGCGTTTGGTGGCGGGAGTATCCAATATCGAAGTGGCTGACATTGAAACCACCATAAACAACATCCCCGGCTACTCGGCCCAGCAGAGCACGGTGCAAACGCAAGGCGCATTCACACTCTTGATCGGTATCCTGGTGATTGGTGGCTTCTTCCAGATCCAGGTGCTGCAAAAGGTGCCGCAGATCGGTGTGCTCAAGGCGATTGGCTCATCGAACGGAGCTGTTGGGCTGGCGGCGGTGATTCAGATTATCGTGGTGACAGCCATCGGTGTGGCTATCGGCGGTGGGTTGACCTATCTGTTCTCGTTGAGTTTCCCACCAACCATCCCATTAGCTTTTGACGGCACGCGTTCGATCCTGGCTGTTGTCGCGTTGCTTCTGATTGGCCCGTTGGGCGGTATGGCCTCTATTATTTACGCTGTGCGCATCGAGCCGCTCAAAGCGTTGAAGTTAGCATGAGGTTTTGCGATGAATAATACAGCCCTTGAAGTTCGTAACGTAGTCAAAACCTTTGATATCGAAGGCGGCGGGACGATTAATGCCGTGGACGATGTCTCTTTCGAAGTCAAATCCGGCGAATTTGTGGCGCTGGTTGGGCCAAGCGGCTCGGGGAAAACCACCATGCTCTCCATTCTGGCAGCCCTGCTTACGCCCACGGATGGGGAAGTGCTGATCGATGGGAAAGACCTGTCCCGCCTGAACGAGCGCAAACGCGTCAAATTGCGTCGCGAGAAGATCGGTTTCACCTTCCAATCCAATAACTTGATTCCCTTCCTGACCGCGCAGGAAAACGTGGATTTCATGCTGCGCCTGAATGGCAAGGGAAACAAAGCCGGACGCATGCGTTCAGCAGAATTACTCGCCCGCCTCGGACTCAGCGATCGCCTGCGCAACCTGCCCGGGCAGATGTCTGGCGGACAGCAGCAGCGTGTGGCCATTGCCCGTGCGCTGATCCATAACCCGGCTGTTGTCCTGGCCGACGAACCAACTGCCTCCCTGGATACTGAACGTGCCTATCAGGTGGTGGAGACCTTCGCCAATCTGATCCACGAAAACGAACGTGCCGGAATCATGGTCACGCACGACCTGCGCATGTGCAAGTATGTAGATCGTGTGCTCAAAATGCAGGATGGTAAGCTGGTGCAAATTATTGATGATAAGAAGGAGATCGCGAAATTGGCAAAAGGGGAATAACCACTTTCGGGAGTACCAAAAACATCCGAAGTCACGATGGCTTCGGATGTTTGCTTAGATATACTTGCTCTCGTCGGGTTTCAGATCCGGTGAGAGCTTGCTTTGTTCATAACTAAATCGGCATTACGGTCTCGCCTCTCCGAGTATAACTGTCACTGTAATTTCTTCATTCTCGCGCAACACTCTGATATCTACTTGTTCCCCGGGTTGGTAGTTGAATAGCGTATTCAAGTAAGAAATATCTTCACCCAACGTATATTCTCCCAAACTCAAGATGATGTCGCCGCGCTGGATGCCTGCCTGCGCAGCCGGGCTTCCTGAGAAAACCTGGGTCACATACGCGCCCCATTCTGTTCCAAGACGATATCGCCGCGCGATGGACGGGTTGATGGATTGCCAGTTCACCCCCAGATAAGGCCGGGCAAAATAACCCGTGTCGATGATGCGCTGGGCGATCAAGCTGACCGTATTGGATGGCACCGCGAAGCCCAATCCCTCGACCACCGCGCTACCCCCATTTCCACCCCGCACGATCAGGGTGTTAATCCCGACCAATTCTCCATTCAGATTAACCAACGGCCCGCCGGAGTTGCCCTGGTTGATGGCGGCATCGGTTTGCAACAAATCTTCCATGAAGTAGCCATTGCCTGTTTCCAGCATGCGACCGGTGGCGCTGATCACACCTACCGTGACCGTGTTGCGGAACTCGCCCAGCGGCGAACCGATGGCAATGACCGTTTCCCCGGATTTCAGGTTGTCCGAGTTGCCGATGTTGACCACGGCCGGCATCTGACCGTCCGCCTTGAGCACGGCCAGGTCGGCGAAGATGTCAGTGCTGATGACTTGTGCTGGCAGTTGTGCCCCATCTGACAAAATGACCGTGACATCCGTTGTATCTTCAACCACATGGTTGTTGGTAACGATATAGCCATCGGTGGAGATGATCACGCCGCTGCCACTGGATTGCCCATCCGGTGTGCGGCCGAAGAAGGTCATCTGACCGGGCACGGTTCCGACCACCGTCACCACTGCCGGGCCGACTTTTTCAACGGTCTGTGTGATGGCGGTTTCGATCTGAGTGTTGGAGAGTTCTAATTGGGCAGGACTATCAGAAAATGTCGGGGCGCTGCTGATTTCCTGGGGTTTTACAAATTCTAAAACCACACGTCCACCGACGATAGCACCACCAAGTGCACTAACGATGGCGACGAGGCCGACAAATAATACATACAATACGCGTTTCCAGTTCATACTGCTACTCCTTTCACAGTATATTGACGGTTTCCCACTTTCAAATTTTACGCTCTATTCTTAAAAGGGGCTTAAACCAGCGTAAGAAACTTGTATGAAAATTGTGGGATATTATGTTTCTACTTATCCCTCAATCGAATCTGCTTTCCTATGCTCTTTCGGAATTTATCGAAGGGAAAACAATTAAATCAACAAACTTATGATGATAAGCAGTTTTCACGCTTACCTTCATTTTTTGCAAACCCCAAAATGTTATAATCAAACAGCTTTCACAATCTTGACTATGCAGGGAGCAGGGAATGGCAGAATATAACAACCCGTATGTCGCGGGGGCACCGGTCACTGATCAACGTATGTTCTTCGGTCGGGAAGATGTCTTCACGTGGATCGAGCAAAATATCGAGGGGCAATTGAGTGACAATATGCTCGTCATTCACGGCCAGCGCAGGGTTGGAAAAACATCTGTCTTGAAACAATTGGGGAACTATATATCAAATCAGTACATTCCTGTTTTCTTCGACTTGCAGGGCAGAACCCACACAACGATCAACAAGTTTTTATATCGATTAGCACGAGAAATCGTCCGAACTTTGACACGGAAGCTTATGAAAAAGTTCTCAAGATCGATACCAAAGAGGGCGAGAGCAAAAGCTGGGCTCTGCGAATCTCTGATCGCGTTGGGGGACGCGGCACGCAAGCTCGATGACCTGGCAGATGCAAAAGAACGGTATCTGGATTTTCTCAAGATCGATACGGATAATCTTGAAGCAAAAGAACGTTTGGCTGCTCTGGCTATCTCTCAAGCCATGCTTTGGGTTCTCAAAAGAAGTGGAAAATTGCCGGAGAGAACCTTCTGGAAGCGCAGAAATATATTCCGGAAGAGATACGAAAACGCAAAGGGGCAAAAGCGCTCACTGACCAAATTCAATTCAAAACGATCGATGAATTGGAAGAGACCGCTTTACCCTTAGAAAATCCTTATTTGAACTTCGGGCGCAACTTGCAAAAGAAGATCTGACCAAAGCAATCGAGCTGCGAGAACGCGAGGAGTATAGCGCTGGCAATTTTAAGGCTTGAACACGCACTGGATTACAACCCAGCGTTAGATGAGATCCAAAAAGAAATTCAAACCACGAAAGAGGCAGAGAGAGCAGAAGGTGGCGACAAGATCTACACAAAGGGGAAACGCGCCTTCAATGCCCAGCGCTGGGGAGAAGCGGCCAACATCCTGCAGCGCTATCTGGACCTTGACCCCGATGATTTTCGCCGAGTCAAAAAAGCAAAAGCCTGGATCGAGGATGCCCGGTTACAGGAAGAATTAGCCGAACGCTATGCAGCCGCGCGCCAAGCGATTGAGCGAGGCGTCACCCGCCGTGCCATCGCACTTCTGCAAGAAATCAAATATCTGGAAGAGAATTACCGCGATGTGGACTGGCTGCTAAGCGAAGCCAGAAATCATTGGATGCGGGATTTCTTCAGCAAGCTTGCTTTTAGTGCGATGGCACTGGTGATCGTTGGGTTCCTAGGCTGGTTCTTGCTCAGGCCAGGTGGCGCAATGCAGCCTGCAGCCGTTCAAATGGGACTTTATGAAAACACGCCCACTGCGACAGCAACAAAAACAGCTCTCCCTTCTCCTACCGCAACGATCACCCCAACTCCCGTGCTGACATCCACACCTGTCCCCACACCGACCCCTATCCCCTTTGCGTGGAAGCGCTTGAACTCAACTCAATTCTTGGCACGTGAAGTAGTGAGAGTGCTTGTCATCGACCCAACCGATACAGATATTTGGTATGCTGCTACATTTGGGAGTGGGGTATACAAATCAGTCAATGGTGGCGTTTCCTGGCTGCCGATCCAAAATGGATTGGGACGCACAGGCATCTCCAACATGGTCATTGCGCATGATGACCCACTAAAACTCTATCTCAGCACAGGTGAAGGTCATCCATACAAAACAACAAACGGTGGCCTGACCTGGGAAAATGTCAGAAACGGCGTCTCATTGAACAATAGGGGACCAAGTGATGGTGACATCGCCATAGACCCGCAGGATAGCGACCATCTTTTTTACCTGAATTCCAGCGGCGTTTATGAAACCAAAGATGGCGCCAACACATGGAAGAAGGTTCGTTTTGAAATGAGAAATTTCAGATTGCGGTGTCCCAACCCAGATCCGCTTTTCACCAGTTGATCCCAATATTGTGATTTTGGTCAGGGGCGGGCCTTTTGATATATGCAACGGTATTTTCCGCTCAACAGATGGTGGCACAACCTGGGCTTCTACAGGGATTGAGGTTTTTGGAGGAGGGTTTTTGGGACGACCTGTGGATCGAACCCAGTCAAGGCAATTATGCTTATGTCGGGTCAGGCAGTGCTGATGTTTCGTACCAGATCGACAGATAGTGGAGAAACTTGGGGCGAGCATTCCAATGGCTGCAAGATGATGGCTTTCACCCTTGAAGATGAAAGAACCGCCTACTGCATCGACCGGGGAGGTTGGCTAAGAAGAACGCTGGATGGCGGCCAAAACTGGCAGGTTGTAAACCAACTTAGCATACAGAATGGCCAAGCCCTTGCCATCGCCTCGACAGACCCAACCAAATTCCTGGCAGGCGGAGAAGGCGTTTATCTATCAACCGACAGCGGACTTTCCTGGGAAGAGCGCAGCAGCGGCCTGGGTGCTTCTAGCTCAAGAATCGCTGTTGACACGAAAGATAGCTCGATCCTGTATCTTCAATCCAGACTTAGCTATAGTGGAAATCCCCAACCACTCTATCGCTCTACAGATAGTGGAACTAATTGGGAACTGGTTGATGAAGCAGGAGATGAGTTGGTCTTTGATGCCAATCAGGAAATTCTCTACCGATCAAGGAAAGGTAGGGGGCCGGGAGAAAACGCGGCCATTATGCGTTCGTATGACCAAGGCGTAACTTGGGAAATCGGACCGCCCATGCCAGATGAAATACTTCTTATCCATTACCTCTATGCAGACCCAACGATCAGTGGCAGGTTGTTTATTAAAGTCATAGTGACCGGTGAATATGCAGATGGAGGCGGTAGCGGTTGCTTTGAAAGTATGGACAGTGGAGATACCTGGCAACCAATAGAGTGTGGAGAGCTTCCTGAAGAGAAAGATGTTTTCGTCAAACATCAACTTGACAGCTATTACGCCAACGCCATAGTGGCTGATCCAAACAATCCGGATATTCTTTACGCCGGAACAGACGGTGGCTTTTTCATCTCCTATGATGATGGTAAAAAATGGGTGCTGGTCAATGACGGTCTGCTGGATGGCCTCGTCATCTATGATGTTGCCGTAGATAAAGACAGAAATGTTTACGCGATCACGCCGTTGGGCGTCTTCAGACTGGAGCGATAATGAACAGAAATCCCTTTTCCTTGGCAATCCAGTCAGCGACCCGAGTAAATTCTACGGGCGTGAGCGCGAAATTCGTCAGATCACGGATCGCCTCTTCTCATCCGCCTTTGAAAGCACCTCCGTTGTCGGCGAGCGCCGTATCGGCAAGACATCCCTGCTCAAATATCTCGCCAATACAGAAGTCGCCGAAAGCCTTGGCCTTACCCCTGACGAATATGTGATGGTCTATGTCGATTTTCAGGGAAGTGTCAACATCACCCCTCCGCTTTTGGAGCCGCATCCTGCGCGAAGTTGCCCGAAAACTCGCGGACGAGGAACTTGCTACCATGGCAAAAGAATTGCGGCGGCGAGATGAGATCGACCGATTCGACCTCGAAGATCTCTTCCTGGAGATCGAAGATCGCGGCCTTAAACTCGTTCTGCTGATGGATGAATTTGAATATGTGACACAAGAACGAGAAATTCGGTCTCGATTTCTTTGCAGGTTTACGAGCTTTGGCTATTCACTTTCCTTTATCCTTGATCACAGCTACCCGCAACCCCTGTAGATTTATGTCACTCGGAAGCCATTCAGGGCTCTCCTTTCTTTATATTTTTGCAAGCGTTATCTTAAAGCCCTTCAAAACTGAAGAGGCTCGCTCGTTCGTAGAGGGCGCGATCGCTGAAACTGCTCAAACCTTTTCTGAAGAAGGACTTCCAAAAAATTCAAGAAGTTGCTGATGGTCATCCGATCTTTAATCAAATGATGGGCTATTATCTTTTTGAGGGGTATCAAATGGAATTGCAGGGAAAAGCACTGTATGAACATGCCTGTAACAACTTCTCGACACAGGCGGAGCCACATTTCGCCTATCAGTGGACACATTCAAAAGAGGGCGAGCAAATATCATTGCTCGCAATACTTGCTCTGTCATCTGATAAAAAAGGTTTTCCCACACTGGAAAAATTAAACAAGGCATATGATCAAGCTGGTTATCTGATCAATAACTTGCTAAAACGCGGCTTGGTCATGAAGCACGCTGAAGATCAATACAGTCTTTTTTCCCCGCTTTTTGGTGATTGGCTGATCTTGAAAGAGCGCGTAGCAAAAAGACTTCCGAAGTTTTAAACTTCGGAAGTCTCTCCTAGTCTGGCTAAAAGCTGACAGCTACGCCGTTTCCAAATACCGCTCCACTTCCCAGTCGGATACCGCCGTGCGGAAGGCATCCCACTCCTCCCACTTGGCACGCGTGAAGGCCTCGTAAATGGTCGCGCCCAGGGCTGACTTCAACACTTCGCTCTTATCCAGTTCGGTCAGCGCTTCAGCCAGCGAGCCGGGCAGTTCGCCCACGCCCATCTCCGTCCGCTCGGCCTTGTTCAACTCATATAAATTGACATTGTTAAGCGGCGCGGGTGGGGTCATCTCTTTTTCGATGCCATCCAGCCCGGCGGCCAGCATGGCGGCAAAGGCCAGGTACGCGTTCGAGGATGGGTCAGGGAAGCGCAGTTCGGCGCGTACCGATTTCGGACGTCCCTCGTTGTAGCGCGGGATGCGGATCAAAGCTGAGCGATTTTGCGTTGCCCAGCCGACATAGACCGGGGCTTCATATCCCGGCACCAGACGCTTGTACGAGTTGACCGTCGGCGAGACCACGGCCGCCAGCGCGCGCGCATGTTTCAATTGCCCGGCGATGAAGCCATAGGCCATCTTCGAGAGTTTGAATTCGTCGTTGTCATCAAAGAACAGGTTATCCCCATCCTTGTCGAACAATGACTGATGACAGTGCATGCCAGAGCCATTGATGCCAGCGATGGGCTTGGGCATGAAGGATGCTACTAATCCGCGCTTGGCGGCAATGGCTTTAACGGTGTACTTCATAGTCATTACATTGTCTGCAGCTCGTAACACGTCTGTATAGCGAAAATCGATCTCGTGCTGGCCAAGCGCTACCTCGTGATGGCCAACCTCGATCTCCAGTCCCATATTGTTGAGCGCATCCATTAACTCAGTGCGCACGCGCACGGCCTCGTCGCTGGGGGAGAAATCGAAATATCCGCCCACATCGTGCGGCACCGGATGAACACTTCCACCGTTATTCTCAGCACGCTTGAACAGGAAGAATTCCGGTTCCGGGCCAACGTTCAACGTCCAGCCGTGTTCGGCGATTTTGGTGCGCACCCGCTTCAGGGTCCCGCGCGGATCGCCTTCGAACGGATCTCCGTCTTGGGTGTAAATATCGCAGAACACGCGTCCGCGTTTGCGTTCCTCAGCCGCCCAGGGCAGCACGGCATACGTCTCAGGGTCGATCACCAGCCGCATGTCCGATTCCTGGATGCGCGCGAAGCCTTCTACCGACGAGCCATCAAACCACACACCTTCTTCCAGTGCGCCCTCCAACCCGTTGATCGGCATGTCCACCGACTTGACCGCTCCGGTCACATCCGAAAATTGCAGGGAGATGAACTTGATCCCATCTTCCTTGACGCGCTTGAGTAAATCTTTTGAATCCATTTTTTATCTCCTTTTGTGGACGCTGGCGCTTCGAAACGTTTCTGAGCCTGCTTCCGGTAAATAAACTTCTTTCATTAGTGTTGGTTATCCGCTAATCTTCGCTAATCTACACAAATCTTTTTTGAATTTAGCGAAGATTAGCGGAATTCGCAGATAGCCTTTTTCTGGCGATTATTTGGCAGCCACCACCCGGGCCTTATCTTGCTGTGAGCCTTTTGGTTTATGTTTGGTCTGATTGATCAGCACCACCGAGCCGATGATGACTAACCCGGCAACCAAAATGCGAGCATTGATGATTTCGTTGGCAAATAAGGCACCCAAAAAGATGGCCACTAATGGATTAACATAAGCATAGGTAGCTACCAATGAAACCGGCGCATGTTTTAGCAACCAAATGTATGAGACGAATCCAATCAGAGAGCCAACGGCGATAAGGTAGGTCAATCCCAGCCAGGAGCGGGTAGAGACCGCAGTAATGTCGAAGCCATTCCATTCACCCACAAGTCCACTGAAGGCGAAGATCACGACGCTGCCAGCTAGCATTTCTGCACCCGTTGCCATCAGTGAAGATGGCGGCAGGTCGGCGCTGCGACTGTAAATTGACCCCACCGACCACAAGAAAGCAGCCAGTAGTAACGCGCCGATTCCCAGTGGGTTGAGTGCGTGAGAATCTCCAATCAGATTAGCCGGGCCAATCAGCAGGAAAATGCCACCAAAGCCTATCAGTAAGCCGAGAATTGTCAACCAGTTTGGCTTTACACCTGCTGGGCGCAGTGCTTCGATCAGCACCAACCACATGGGTACAGATCCGATGATGAGGGAGGCAATGCCAGAAGGTACAAACTGTTCAGCGAAAGCAAGCAATCCATTGCCTCCTAGCAACAACAGGGTGCCGATAATTGCTGTCGAGCGCCATTGGCGTTTGGTAGGCATCGCATCCCCGGCAGCGCGCCGCCAGATGAGCAGGATGATACCTGAGACCAGGAAACGCATCCCGGAAGATAGGAAAGGCGGAATGGTCTCAACCGTGAAACGGATCGCTAAATACGTCGAACCCCAAACGATATAAAGTGAGAGTAAAGCCAGCCAGGTTTTTGTTTTCATTAATTCCTTTATCCCCTCTCCCTTTGAGGGAGAGGGGCAGGGGTGAGGGTCATTTCACGCTAATGTCTCACCCAACTCTCCTCAGCCTGCAAAGCCCGCACTGCTTGCGGTTGGATTTTGCGATAAATACTGGCGGGTTCCTCACCGTTCAACAATTCATCAATCGAGATACCGAATTGACGCTCGTTTTCTTCGAGATATGGTTTGATCAATTCCCAATCGCGCTCTTCTATGGAAGCAAATTCGCCTCCGTTGAGCTGATCCTGGCTGACTTTGCGTTGCGGGTCACGGACGTAGATAGCGCCTCCCGATGCCAATGAGAACAGGTTGCCTCCAGGATATGGCTCATTCAGATCGACGATCTCGCCCTGATCGGTGATGCGAATCCCATTCAGGATGACAAAACCGCCTCCATTGTGCGGGTTACCGGCCATGAACGATTCAGCCAGGTAATCGAGACAGGTGCCATTAATAACCACGCGCGGTTTCCCGACCGCATTAATCATCGGTCGGCCCGCTGCATTCCCTAAAATATAAACTTGCCCACCCTTGGCCGCATAGCCGAACGTCTGGCCGACATCGCCATGCACAACCAGTTTGCCGGATTTCATGATCTGGCAAAGCTGATCTTGCGCGTTGCCATGCACATGGATTTCCATCCCATCCAGGCCAGAGGCCAGGTAATCGCCGGGCGAGCCGTAGACATCGATTCGGATGCCGGTTAAATCTACACCGAATCCGTTACCAATAAAGCGGTGTCCGCGCGCGTTGGCAATGATGAAATTGCTGAAGCCGCGTTTGTTCAATTCCACCAGTAGATATGCGACCGAGTGTTCCCCTTCGGGCGTATACCCGCGCGCATCGATGACGGCGATCTGATCGGAGTGCGCAGGTTCGGGCAGCGGACGATCCGGGGATACGAATTCGTACGATTCAGATGGCAACTCTTTGATGCCATCGAAAACCTGCTTCAAGGCTTCATCACATAAAGCGACCAGGCTGCTCCTGCGCATCGTTCCGGTTGGATAGCGGCGGTCGAGTAAATAAGTAAGCACCCTGATGGCACGTTTTCTCCCAATATCCGAGTTTGTATCCTGCACAAGCGCGGCTAAGATGCTTTTGAATTCAACATAATCCCATGCAGGAATATTTTTCTTGACCCAATCGGACATTTCCGCAGCATTCAATACAGGCAAAGTAACCGTTTCTGATTTCATGGCAGAATCGCCATTTTGTTGGTAGGGCGGCGTGGTTGAATCAACGCCCACCTCGCGACCGAATTTATCCGTGCAGACCATTTTCGCCGAATCGCCTTCAGGAGTCACAGAGAAGATGAAAGCGCCGCCATCGGTGTGGCTGCCTCCGCGCGCGTTCCAGTAACGGTCAGCGCGCGGCCAGAAGCGATTGTCTTCGGCAGCGAGGCTTTCCAGGGCCGCGTCGATGCCCTGTTTCTCGGAAGCAGCAAATCCGATAGAAGGACCGTCTTCCCCAACTTCCTGCAGGGCAAAAACCTGCGGACGCAGCATACTGGTATCGGTAATGCCGATCAGTCGATAGGCTTCCGATTTCATCTCGCTCCGGTGCAGACTGGGCGATCAGGAAAAACCAGGGGCCGTCCGGCGAACTGTGCATGTGCGTGGTCTGCAGTATCTGATAAAGTTTCTTTTTATCCTCTGGCAGTTTAGTGAAATCCCGTTCGGTCGTTGGAGCCAGGGACTCGATCACGTATTCGAGCGGATATTCATACACGCGATGCAGCAAGTCGAAAACCTGCACCGAAACTTCGGTATCCGTCAGGAAGAGCGGGTAGATGTTGCGCTGTGCCAGATATTCAGAGATGGAGGCGTAATTCGCAAAGTCGCCATTATGAACCAGCGCCTCGTTTAAGCCCGCAAATGGATGCGCGCCGCCCGGATGCCAGACGCGTCCCTTGGTGGGATAACGGTGATGCCCGATCCAGACGTGCGCGTGCATATCTTCGAGTTGGTAATACTTGACGACATCGTCGCCGTAACCGACCATCTTGAGCACCAGCAGGTTCTTACCGTGCGAAAGCACAAAAGCGCGCGTTTCTCCGGTGGAGGCGTAGAACTGCGTATTCAGTTTATAGGTGTTTTGGAATACGATCTCATCTTCGACTTTGCGCTGGGGAGCATCACCCATGTTGTGCTCAGATCGAAACGCCTTGACAACTTCAGGCTTGATGCGCACAAAATAATAGACCACTTCTGGCGGGGGCACATCCAGGCTTAAAATGGTGAAATCCTCGATATATGTCTGCTCACGGACCTGATCTACCTCGAAAGTCGGATAAATAGAAGTTTTCTCGACTTCATCTCGCACGGCAGATTCCAGATAAGCCACTGCGATAAGATAATCTTCCTCCATCACTTGCTGGCTGACCCCGAACTCTTCCGGTACCAAACCGACCGCGGCGATTCCGCCTCCCTTGCCGTTTCCGCGATTTCGCATCTGGATCAGCGACTGCAACAGGTGCCGCCCGGCGATTTTTTCCGAGCAGGCGATCCCGATCACGCCGCAGCCGCCCTCAGCCGCTTCATCCCGCGCTTCCGGGCTGATCTCGATTTTGTGCAGCGACTTTCTGGATGCCAGCATTTTTTCAACAGACATTTTTTTTGTCATAGTTCACCCCAGTTCTGGCGGCAGTGCAACTGCCGCCCGCCAGCAGTTGCACTGCTGGCAAAACAATCACGGCGATTTCCAGAACCCCATATTTTTTCAATAGATATTTTCTTTGTCATCGTTTACTTCCTATAAACCAGCAGGTCGGTGCGACCGCGCAACTCACGGACATCTTTGAGCCCCAGGCGGCGCAGGATGTCGCGTAACTGCCAGGCAAAGGACTCGTACATCTTCCCAATTCGCTCGGCCCCGTTGTCAGGGTCTACCAGCAGCGAAAGTTCGGGGTCTGTCGTCGTCAGCCCAAACGGACAGCCGCGTCCACGCTCACAATTCGAGCAGCGTGTGCAGCTTAGGGCGATCAGGTCTGATGTGCCCAGAACGAGCGCCGTCCGCGCCCAGGGCAATCGCTTTAGCGATGTCGTAGGCGCTGCGCACGCCGCCGCTGGCCATCACAACCACTTCATCGCGGATGTTTTCAGCCACCAGATACTTATGAACTTTGGGAATAGCAAATTCGATGGGCATGGCGATGTTTTTCTTAGCGATTTCAGGCGCCGCGCCCGTGCCGCCATACGACCCATCCAGATGGACGATGTTTGCGCCGGCATAGTAGCTCCCAACGGCGACCATATCTACATCTACAGGGGTGGACACTTTCACAGAAATCAGCGCAGTTGGATTAATTGTTTTGGCCCAGTCGACATGTTTCTTGTGATCTTCCACCGAATAAACGGAGTGGAACGGGAAGGGCGAAAACAGACTCACCCAGGGCACGCTTTCGCGCATCTTGGCGACAGCCATTGTCGTCTTATCGCCCAGCAAGTGACCACCCAGGCCGGGTTTGGCGCCCTGCGCATATTTGAACTCGACGATGGGCGCATGCTGGATGGTTTCTTCTCGCACCCCGAACATGCCTGTGGCAATTTGGGTGATGATCTGGTCTTTGTATGGCACTAGGGATTCGGGATAACCGCCTTCCCCGGTGGATGTGAAGGTAGACCAGTCTTTCGCAGCCATGGCTCTAGCGAGCATCACTTGTTCACTGACAGAGCCGAACGACATCCCGCCACCGTACCAGGGCACCGAGATCTCGATCTCTTTTCCAAATCCACGGCGGTTTAGCGGGATAGAGAGATTGATCGATTTCCGCCGGGGGTGTCCATTCATCTTCAGCCAGAAATTTGAAATCCAGAAGATCGAATCCGCCGCCGGATTTACCAATACGATACTCTAGCCCGTTTTCAGGCGGACGTCCGGTGGCGGCCTGGTGCCAGGTGGATAAGATCAATTCAGCCGGCCAGCGAGCATCACCCATGGCCGGGGGCAGTCCATTTTCTAAAGTCGGCCAATACTCGAACCCTTTTTCGAGGTGCTTCTTATGTTTTTCGACGGAAGGTAGATGTACAGTTGTCATGATGTCACCTTATTCATCCAGTCCTTCGATTTCTCGCAAAGGCCGTTCGCAACGTCTCGAGATCGACCTGGAACATAGCGCGTCCCATTTCGCCGCGCAAACGGCGCACTTCACGCAGACCCATCGCGCCCAGGATTTCAAGCAACTGGTCACGCCAGGCGGCGGTTAGATTCAAAACGCGTTGGATGCCCCATTCACGGTTCAAATTTTTAGGCAATGAAAACTTGCTTTCAACCCGATCCCGGCATTCGCCTTCGAATTCAGCCTGCATGGCTACCAGGAGCGGCGTATCCAACGCAACCAGGTCCAGGCCAGCGATGATGGCCTTGGGATTATGTTCGGCAGCTGCGATCCCGCCGCTACCGATCAGGGTCACTTCGTCCCGCATACCGGCTTCGACAAAGGCCAGGTGCGCATCACGGATCAGATCGAACACGAAGCGCCCATCCTGTCCGCGACCGTGGTAATCAGCAAGCAGATGGAAGACACGTACTCCAGTTTCCGCGTAACTCAGGAGCCTTTCGCCATCTGTGTAAGGCAGGCGCAGGGCCAGGATGGTGTCGGGGAAGGATGAGTAGAGAGTAGAGAGTAGAGAGTGGAGAGTAGGGATTTGTATGTGGCCAATCTCGATCTCTATGACTTTTGGAGTAAATGGCAAACTCGAAAGCTTGTCTACTTCGTCAACCTTGATGAGCGGCACGATACTTTCAACGTTCAACCTGGAACTTGCAACCTGTTCAATCGGCAGGATGGCAAGCGTTTCCGCCCGGGCCGCTGAGTCGCTCAATATATCGGCCAGCAGGCCCGAGGTCACAGAAGGAGGCGGGGCGTCATAAATGAAGGGAATCGGAATCGCCAGGGTGCGCGGCGCTGTGCCCAGCGGTTGCCCGTCTTCGTCAAAAACCAGATAAGAAGGTTTCTCACCGATTTCCACAACCGTCGAAATGAATTCACGACCGTGGATGCCATCGCGCGTGGGGCGCACGATCTCGGACATGTCGGTCCACATGCCGTCCCAGCCTTCGCCACCAAACTTGCCGCGATAGCCAGCCCCTTTGACGGGGATGCTGCCGGTTTCAGCTTCGTAAGCCACCGCGCCGACATGCCCGAAATGGAAGTAAGCATCGCCCAGGCCCTGGTAGGCAGGATTGTGACGGATAGTCAGGATCTCCGGGTGCTGGACGGTGCAGCGCAGGCAGCCCACGCAATGTTGGGGGCGCGGCGCAAATCCGCCGATCGGGCCGGAAAAGGTGCCATACATGCATGGGCGGCTGGTGATGGCTTTGATGTCCCCGCGCTGGTGGAAAACCTCCCCGAGCATATACTTGGCAAGTTGAAACTTATTCACCCCGACCAGAAAACGATTTGGCCAGGGAACGATATTGGGAACCGCCTCGGTTTTGATGTGGTATCGATGGTAATTACTGGTGCTTCGAGAAACGTTCTCCATTCATTTTTCTCCTAAAAGATTTTTAAGACCTGACATGTCTCACGTTCAATGTTTTCAACCTGAATGTGTGCCTGGGCAAAGTTGTTTTTCATCAGGCCTCTCGAAAAGACATGTCAGGTCTTAATGCAAATTCTCTTGCCAGCAACGCTTTCTTGCGGATGGTGCCATACCGGTAATTCCCGAACTCACCCAATTTTCGGATGACGCGATGGCACGGGATCAAGACCGCGATGGGATTGCGTCCCAGCGCCGTGCCCACCGCCCGGCTCGTTCCCGGACGTCCGGCCTGCTCGGCGAGACCCTGATAGCTGGTCACGGCCCCGGGCGGGATACGTAAGAGCGCTTCCCACACTTTGAGCTGGAAATTCGTCCCGCGCAAGTGCAGGTGCAAGGGCGTTTTGACGCGCTGGCCCAGGTCGAAAATCGGCTCGACCAACGGAGCAGTCTCATTGTAGTCTTCGACCATTTTTGCCTGCTGCCAGTCGGCGTACAATGTGTCAATGGCGTCGCCTTCGCTGGTACCTACAAACCCAAGATGGCAAATGCCGCGCTCAGTAGTGCCGATCAGCGCCTTGCCGAAGGGTGTGTCATGAATCCCGTAGCGGATAGTCAGCCCCGCGCCGCCGGATTTGTACTGTCCCGGTGTGACCGCTTCAGTTGTGACGAATAGGTCATGCAAACGTCCCAGGCTGGACAGGCCAACGCCATATGTGGTATCCAGCAGGTTTTCGGACTTTATTAGTAAATCCTTTGCGCTTTCTTTCGTAATGAATTGCAAGAAGCGCTTGGGACTGATGCCCGCCCAGCGGCTGAAAATCCGCTGGAAGTGGTATTCGCTCAAACCGAATGCGCTGGCAATCTCGCTCAGTTCGGGCTGGGTATTGGCATGCTTTTCAAGGTGCTCGATTGCCTGCTCAATGCGCAGGTAATCTTCGGACATTTGGTGGAAATCAGTGACAGGGATGTTCATAGTATTCTCCATTTCTAAGTTTGATCCCATTCTACAAATCACTTTCACTAAAATACACCCAATTCTTGCTCTCTCATTCTCATCTTTCACGGAAGAGGAATGAAAATAAAACAGGCATGCGTGGGCATGCCTG
Organism: uncultured Chloroflexia bacterium; assembly: GCA_963791785.1. GTDB lineage: Bacteria > Chloroflexota > Anaerolineae > Anaerolineales > Villigracilaceae > JAABUE01. The sequence continues at coordinate 85,564 of CAWBTW010000017.1, forward strand.
TTAAATACAATTCTTCATTAAAAAAGCAGCCCTTCCATATGTAAACAGGCATGCTTTGCTGCCTGTATCACTGCGCTGACCTTGTGCTGCTCGTTACCGGGCAGGTTTCAGTCGACGCTTGCTCTGGAAGGGAGAAGGGAGCCTGTGACCGGGCTCCAGAGGCATCCGCTGATCTATCCGATTTTCTCGCCCAGTTTCCTCTCCCCTCGGGAGAGGGGTAGGGTGAGGGCAATTAGCGCCCCGTTCGCACGGGGGAACCTCCACCTCGTAATCCTGTGCTGAGCTTGCCTGTCCCCGTAAGGGGGCCGAAGCACAGGATCCAGTCGCTTATTCTCCATATTCAATTGTTAAGTTGTAGCCTTGGCTACATTGGCACGGATTGTACACGTTTCATTATGGGGAGTCAAGTTGCAGGTAAACGAAGACCTGACAGAAATCCTGTCAGGTCTGTTAACAAAAGGAACCCCGCCAGTGCCGTGTGTCGCAAAGTTTTGAACCTGCTTTCGCAGGTGGTCTCCGCCCCAGAAACGCCGCCTTGGCTCAGGCCTATCGCGTTATTTCTGTGAGACAAAAGACCGTTTTTAAAGTGTTGGCTCAAAACCGTGTGTGCAACATCACGAACATAGCAGGGCCAACTTTCTTATACCATAAACCAAATGGCGTGGGTAGGGAAATATTAAATACAACCTTGTAAGCCGTGTTTGTGATTGGAAGTGTTTTTTGGGAAAGCATTGAATTTGCATATAACTTGTGCTACTCTAAATATGCGCTTTTATTTTTTCAGCCAAGGAGGTAGATATGAATCTTGTTCACGGTGTTGATGTCAGCGTTTATGAGCCGAACGTGGATTGGCGTTCCCTGCGCGCGCAGGGATTTCGGTTCGCGCTGATCCGCGCAACTTCGAGTACTGGTTACACGGATCCAAAGTTTGCTGAACATTGGGCTGGCGCGCGTGAAGCGGGTATTTTACGCGGCGCGTATCATTACCTGTTTGGTGGGCTGGATGCCAGAAAACAAGCGGAGTTCTTTATTGATACAGTCGGCGCGGATAAAGGAGAATTGCCGCCCATTGTTGACCTTGAAGATGCTTACAACGAGAATGTGCCCAACCGCAAACTGATGCAAACATGTAAAGTGTTCATGGATATCGTTGAGACTGCCTTCAGTCGTAAACCAATGGTGTACTCGCGCAGGACGTATCTGGAACCACGCCTATCTATCAATGGAAAGGCACCAACTTGGGCCAAGGACTACGATCTTTGGGTGGCACAATATCCATTTGAGTTCGACCCTGCCCGTATGCCAAATGTCAACATGCCCAAGCAGCCCACTGGCTGGAAGGATTGGAAGTTCTGGCAATATTCCGAATCTGCCATTGTGGAAGGTGTAACCGATGAAATCAATCGCCCCACGCGCATCGACTTAAATTGGTTCCGCGGCACCGAAGCCGAGTTGTACACGTTTGCAAAGATTCAACCGACTGAAGAGCAAACATACACTGTCAAATCAGGCGACACCTTCAAAGGCATTGCCGAGAGCAATGGCTTGAGCCTGACCGAACTACTGGATGCCAATCCATCATTGTTGAAGGTGGGTTCCACGCTGAAAATTCCCGGTCGCGTTCAAATTTCTGTTCCTACTGGTGGAACCGGTACAAGCACGCCAACCGGATCAACGGGCTCTTCAGGCGGCTCTACAGGTGGAACCACCAGCACAAAAACGCATACAGTAAAAGTGGGCGACACCCTCTTCGCCATCGCGCTCAAGCATGGCACAACTGTGGATGCGATCATGGCGGCCAACCCCCAGATCACGAATAGGAACATCATCTTTGAGGGGCAGGTGATAAAGATTCCGTAAATAAGTAAGTCACCTTTTGTTCACCCGGTAGATCATCTGCCGGGTGAACAAAGAAAATAAATCGGCCAGCAGATTATCTGCTGGCCGAACGCTGTTGTTACGGATACACTCTCTTGATCGTCCTCGGGAAGGGGATCGCCTCGCGGATGTGTTCGATTCCGCATATCCAGGCAACCAGGCGCTCTGTTCCCATCCCAAAGCCGGAGTGGGGCACGGAACCATATTTTCGCAATTCCAGATACCATTTAAAGGCCTCTTCAGGCAAGTTGTCGTGCTTGATGCGTTCCAGCAGCAGATCAGGGTCTGAGATGCGCTCAGAGCCGCCACAGATTTCGCCATAACCTTCGGGAGCCAGCAAATCAACCGACTTGCACACTTCAGGTCTGTCAGGCCAGGGCTCCATGTAGAAGGCCTTGACTTTGGTCGGGTAACCGTACACGAAGACCGGCTGATCAAATTGTTGCGTGATGGCAGTTTCGTGCGGTGCGCCGAAGTCCATGCCCCATTCGAATTTGAGTAATTCTTTCTTCTCTGGGTCAGTTTCTTCTTCGTACAATTTCTCTATCATTTTGGCGGCTTCATCGTAAGAGATACGCGGAAATGGGGCGCTGATATTCTCAAGCTTGGACAGGTCGCGCCCGAGCGATTTCAACTCAGCTAAACGTTCCTTCAGCACGCGCTGGACGATGTGGCTGACAAATTGCTCTTCGATCTCCATCAAGCCATCCAGGTCAGTAAAGGCCATTTCAGGTTCGACCATCCAGAACTCGGTCAGGTGGCGGCGTGTTTTGGATTTCTCAGCGCGGAAGGTCGGCCCATAACAATAGACCTTGCCAAAGGCGAAGATGTTAGCTTCGTTGTAAAGCTGACCGGTCTGTGCCAGGTAAGCCTTTCCTTCATCAAAATATTCAGTCTCAAACAATGTGGTCGTGCCCTCAGCGGCGGCAGGGGTCAGGATGGGCGTGTCCATTGCGATGAACCCGTTGGTGTCGAGCCACTCGCGGACGGCGGCCATCACCGTCGCACGGATACGCAGGATGGCCCATTGGCTGGGCATGCGTAGCCAGAAATGGCGGTTATCGAGCGCGAAATCCACACCGTGATCTTTGAGCGACATAGGGTAATCTTCGCCCGCTTCCTGCACGATTTCAACCTGCTTCACACCGATCTCATATCCGCCAGGGACGCCGGGCGCGCGCCCGTCCGCACGGACAGGACCGGTAATGACCACCGACGATTCCTGCGGTATGCGCACCAACCGGTCGAAAATCTCTTCGTTCAGGTCGCCCCTGAAAGCCACGCACTGCACGAATCCGCTGCCGTCGCGCACCAGCAGAAAGACCAGTTTGCCCTTGTCGGTGCGGTTATAAACCCAACCCTGCACGGTCACTTCCTGACCTTCGTATTTGGCAATGTCGCTTACTTGAATAAGTTCTGGCATGTTCATACTCCCGTTTTCAGATGTCATTGTGAGGAGCCCGCAACGCGGGTGACGTGGCAATCTCCTCGCTGCAAGAAATAATAAGTTACAGGTTACATGAGATTGCCACGCCATCCTTCGACTTCGGGCTACGCCCTCCGCTCAGGATGGCTCGCAATGACAATATCATTCTACTATTTTAATATGCAAATCCTTCAACTGCTTCTCTTCTACCACCGAAGGTGCATCGGCCATCACATCTTTGGCGGCCTGGTTCTTCGGGAAAGCAATTACCTCGCGGATGTTTGGCTCGTCGGCCAGCAGCATACAGATGCGGTCGATACCAGGGGCGATGCCACCGTGCGGGGGTGTACCGTATTCAAAGGCTTCCAGCATGTGCCCGAAGCGTTCTTGTGCAACATCATCTTCCAGGCCGATCAGCTTGAATACTTTTTCTTGCAAGGCCCGGTTATGGATTCGGATCGAACCACCGCCTACCTCATAATTGTTCAGCACCAGGTCGTACTGTGTACCACGCGCCTTACCGGGTTCGCTATCCAGCATGGAAATATCTTCTGGCATGGGTGAAGTGAACAGGTGATGGCTGGGATCCCAGCGCTCCTCCTCTTCGTTATACATCACGAACGGGAAGTCGATCACCCAGCAGAAGCCCAGCACATCTTTATCGCGCAAACCGAGACGTTCGCCTAACAGGACACGCAGACGCCCCAGTGCTTCGAAGACGATGGAAGGTTTATCGGCTATGAATAGCAACAGGTCACCGTTCTCCGCTTCCATTCTGGACAGAATGGCCTGCTTCCGTTCATCTGACAGGAACTTGGCGAACGAAGAACGCATTTCGCCTTCGCTCGTCAGCGCGATGTAAGCCAGCCCTTTCGCGCCCAGGTCCTGGACATAAGCTGTTAGTTCGTCGATCTGTTTACGAGTATAGTTGCCTAACCCTTTCGCATTGATCGCGCGGACTTCACCCCCGCCCTTGACCACGTTCTCGAACACGCCAAAGCCGGAATCGGGTGCTAAATCGGTAGCATCTACCAGTTCCAGCCCGAAGCGGATGTCGGGGTTGTCCTTGCCAAATCGCTCGAGTGCTTCCTGATATGTCAGGCGCGGCCAGGGAGTTTGAAGAAGTTTTTTGTGTGGCACCACTTCAGCGACCAGCTTGGTGAATAGTTCCTCGGTGAGCGCCATCACATCTTCACGTTCCACGAAGGACATTTCCAGGTCGAGTTGCGTGAACTCAGGCTGACGGTCGCCGCGCTGGTCTTCGTCGCGGAAGCAGCGCGCGATCTGGAAGTAGCGCTCCACACCGGCCACCATCAGCATCTGCTTGAGCTGCTGAGGGGACTGGGGCAGGGCATAGAACTCGCCGGGGTGCACGCGCGAGGGCACGAGATAATCACGCGCGCCCTCGGGCGTGGTTTTGAAGAGAATGGGGGTTTCGACCTCCAGGAAGCCCTGGTTATCGAGATAATCTCGGATGAACTTGATGACCTTGTGACGCAGTTCCAGGTTGTAGCGCATCTTTTCGCGGCGCAGGTCGAGATAGCGGTATTTCAGCCGAATGTTTTCTTCCGGCAGTTTGTCGTCGTCGTTGATGACGAAGGGCAGTGCCTTAGCCGGGTTCAAGGTCTTTATTTCTGTGGCAATCACTTCGATTTCGCCGGTTCCCATCTTGGGATTGACCATGCCATCTGGACGCTTCTGAACTAGGCCGGTAATTTGAAGCACCCACTCAGAGCGCACATCAGCGACTAAATCCAATGTTTCTTTGGGAAGATTGGGATTAAAAACAACTTGAACAAGTCCAAAGCGGTCGCGCAGGTCGATGAAGGCCACCCCGCCGTGGTCGCGTCGTCGATGCACCCAGCCTGCCAATGTGATCGTCTGGCCGGCGTGAGAAGCTCTCAGTTCGCCACAGGTATGCGTTTTATACATGCCGCACCTCCAGTTTGATGTTGTCATTGCGAGAAGCCCGTAGGGCGACGCGGCAATCCCATTGATGAAATGAACAAAATGTTTCTTGTTACATGAGATTGCCACGCTCGCTTTGCTCGCTCACAATGACACTTATTCACACAAAAATAAATCGCCCTTCGCATTTGCGTTGGGCGATTGGTTTTCAGAAGACTTTTTGTTAATCAACAAAGCTTCGCCCAACGGATGGTTGGCGATTATTATCGTCATTATTATTGTTGGGGAAGCTGTAATTGTGTTCCATAAGTCCGCGTATTATAGCACAGTTAGGCCAGGACAGAATCGCTCACTTCATCTAACTTTGCCACTTCTTCCTCAGTCAATTTCCACCCAACGCCCCTGCATTTTCTTCCGCCTGCTTAGCGTTTTTCGCGCCGGGGATGGGCATGGTCCCTTTTTGGATGCACCAATTCAACGCCACCTGCGCCCTGGATTTGCCACCATGCTCCTGCCCGATTTCTGTCATCAGTTTAAGTAAAGGTCCGATTTTCGGGAGCAGGCTTCCATAGCGCCGACCGCGCACACCTGGCGGCGGGTTTTCAGTTGAATATTTTCCGGTCAGCAGTCCCTTTTCGATGGGGCTGTAAGCGATCACGCGTATCCCCAATTCCTGACAGCGCGCCAGCAAGCCATTTTTCTCGATTTCCCGGTTGAGCAGACTGTACGTCACCTGGTTGGCCGCCAGTGGCACATCTTTGCGCGCCAGTGCAGAATAAGCTCGCAGCATCTGGCTTTGGTCATAGTTCGAAACGCCGACCGTGCGCGTCAAGCCTTCGGACACTGCTTCTGCCATCGCTTCCATCAGGGATTCTATTGAGATGGGTGAATAAGGCTGGTGGATCTGATACAAATCAACGCTCTCGACCCCGATGCGTTCCAGGCTTCTTCTCAGAGCTTGCAATAGGGCTTTCTTCCTCAGGCGCCAGGGATAAGGAAAGTACTTGGTTGCGACTAACACTGGTTGGTCAGTCTCTTGCAAAAATTGTCCCAGCAAACGCTCTGAGCGTCCGCTGCCATATACCTCGGCGGTATCCACAAAGCGGATTCCGGCTTCCAGCGAAGCCTGAAATGCTCCTAGACAATCTTCATCTTTGTGTGTCTGCCCGTATTGCCAGATGAGACGGTCTCCCCATTGCCAGGCTCCCAGCCCAAAATCAACCGCGTGCAAAAAGCGCGTTTCGCTGCTAACTGTATCATTCATGAGGTAGCCCCTCCAAGCCAAATTGTGCTGATTCTAACAGATAAATCACCAAAATTCGTAAAAGTTTGCCATTTTGCTAAAGTGGCATTACAATCATGACACTATTTCTAATCAGGAACTGATGGACCGCAAGCGGCCCCACTACTCCATATGGTGGGGTGTTGGCGCTCCCTGAGTTCCGGGGAGGCTCCCTTGTCAATACAAATTGATTCACAGGCGGAAACCGAGTCCGCCGCTGATTTGGCCGAACGGCTGGATTTGCACTTTTCCAACTTGCACTTGTTGATGCGTGCGTTAACGCATCGTTCCTTTGTGAACGAAAATCAGAATGCGCTTGAAGACAACGAACGTCTGGAATTTTTGGGTGATGCTGTACTGGACTTCATTGTCGGTGCATGGGTATACAATCATTTTCCTGAGATGCAGGAAGGCGACCTGACGCGCATGCGCTCCGCGCTTGTCCGCACCGATACATTGGCCGAGTTCGCGCGTCAACTTGACCTTGGGCCTGCTCTCCGCTTAGGACGCGGCGAACTGGCCTCGGGTGGCCGTCAGCGCGACAACCTGCTGTGCGCTACCTTTGAAGCCCTTATTGGGGCCATGTATCTGGATACAGGTATCCAGGCTGTGGAAAGGTTCGTCGAGCCTTTACTCTCCAGTTTCAGCAGGAAAGTGATCGGGCACGATGAAATCTACGACCCCAAGAGTACGTTGCAAGAATGGGCGCAATCCAATAAACTAGGAACCCCGCGCTATGTCACGGTCGATGCCACTGGCCCGGATCATGCCAAGATATTTACTGTGGAAGTCCAGGTCAATGGCAAAACCTATGGCCAGGGAAATGGTTCTAGCAAGCAAGCTGCGGCCCAGGTGGCTGCCCAGGCTGCCTTGGAAACACTGAATATAATTTAATCAATCGAAAATCAAAAATCGCAAACCGTAAATTAAAAAATCCATGCCTCTTCGTCTCAAATCTCTCGAATTACACGGATATAAAACCTTTGCCTCGCGCACGACCTTTGAGTTTGCCGCGGGGATCACTGCGATTGTTGGCCCGAACGGTTCGGGTAAATCCAACATCGCTGATGCCCTGCGCTGGGTGCTGGGTGAGCAATCTTATGGCCTGCTGCGCGCTAAGAAGACCGAAGATATGATTTTCGCTGGTTCGGAAGGCCGTACGCGGGCTGGTATGGCCTCGGCTTCTATCCTTTTCGACAATGAGGCTGAGTGGCTGCCAGTGGACTTCAGCGAAGTGGCCATGGGGCGTCGCGCCTACCGTGATGGCCGCAATGACTATGTGTTGAACAATCAGCATGTCCGTTTGCGAGATATAAAAGAACTGCTGGCACAGTCTGGCCTCAGCGAGCGAACGTACACTATTCTTGGCCAAGGCCTGGTGGACGCATCCCTGGCGCTCAAGGCCGACGAGCGCCGCAAGCTGTTCGAAGAAGCTGCTGGCGTGGGGCTGTACCGCACCCGCCGTGAAGAAACCTTGCGCCGCCTGGAAACCACGCAGCGCAACCTGGAACGCGTGCTTGACATCATGGCCGAGTTGGCACCGCGCATTCGGAAACTTGGCAGGCAATCCAAGCGCGCGCAGGAATACTCGCAGTTGCAGGAAGATTTACATGCGCTGCTACGTGAGTGGTATGGCTATCACTGGCACAAAGCCCAAAAGGATCTGGCTGAAAGCCGTGAGATCCAGCGCCAGCAGGAAGCCCGCCAAAAGGAAGCGCGCAAAGGCTACCAGAGTATCCAGGATGAGTACACAATTTTTCGTGAGCGTTTGCATGGACTGCGCGCACAACTGGGCGTCTGGCATCGCGAATCGTCTGATCTGCACGGCCAGCGCGAATCTGTCAGCAGGGAGTTGGCTGTGCTGGATGAACGCCAACGCTCACTAACAACTTCTCGTCAATCTCTAGAACTCGACCGCGACCGTGCCGTGGATGAGCAAACTTTGTCAAAAGAGCGTTTGGCAGAAGCCGAAAGCGAAGTCACGCGTGTGCAGAGTGAGTTTGAAGAGGCCAACGAACGTTTGGACGTAGCCCAAGAAACGCTTGAGTCGCGTCAGGCGGAGCGCTCCGAGATCGAAGAAAAATTGGATGCGGCACAAACACTGGTCACATCCTTGAACGCACGTCGGGCGGAAACACAGGCGCGTCTGGATGAACTGGGTGCGCGTCAGGCGGCCCAATCTGAGCGTATGGAGACTGCTAAACAGACCATTCAGGGTGCAGAAGATGATCTCCGCCACGCGGAAGAGAACCATCAGTCAGCGAAGGAAAATTTTCATAAGGCTGAGAAAGCCACCCAAAAGGCCGAATCTGATCTGGAAAAACACAAAAGCGAAGTCACCCGCCTGGAAGAAGAAAAACGCCAGAAGAGCGAAGAGTTGGCCGCCCGCCAGGCTCATAAATCCCGGCTGGCTGCTCAGCTTGAAGTGTTGGAGCAGGCCGAAGAGTCGCTCCAAGGCTATGCTGATGGAGCACGCTTCCTACTGGATGCCGCCCGCCAGTCGAAGCTGAAAGGCACGGGCGGCGCCTTGAGCGCCTCGCTGGAAGTGCCTGCCGAACTTGAAACCGCCATCGCTGCTGCGCTTGGCGAACACCTGGACGCGGTATTGCTTGAAGGTGCGCAGCTCGATGAAGCCCTGACTATACTCGAAGCCGACGATGCTGGCCGTGCTGCGCTGCTTCCGTTGGAAGGGCTGGTGAAAACCCCGAAACTCAAAGCGCCCTCTGATGGCGATTGCCTGGGTGTGGCTGCTGAGCTGGTCGAATCTCCTGCTAACTTGAAAGTTGCCGTGGATGTGTTGCTCGGCCAAGTGTTTATTGCCCGGGACCGCCGTGCCGCTCGCAGGCTGATCGCTGGGCAGCCGAACCATGTCAAAGTGGTGACGTTGCGCGGTGAAGTCTTCCGCGGGGATGGGCTGGTGCTGGCTGGCAAATCATCGCGCGGCTCGACCCTGAGTAGGCCGCGTCAACGCCGCGAATTAGGGGAATCGTTGACTTCGTTAAGTGGACGATTGGAAACCCTGGAAGCCTCGCTTCAAACCCTGACCTCGAGCCTGCTTGCTGAACAAAAAGCTTTATCCGCTGCTGAAGCGGCGGCGCGTGAAGCGCGTTTGAAATTCGAGAACGCCCAGACTGCGGAGCGGGAAGCAGCCATCGAACTGGACTCGACGAAACGCCAGCTTGAGTGGGGGGAAAAGCAGATCGAAGCGTTGCAGGCCGAAGTTTCGCGTGCCGAAGCGGAGTTGACGGAGCTGTCCGAATCGCAAACGAAGATCGAGACTGAATCGGATCAGGCACAGGAAGATATCCGCGTCTTAAGCCAGCAGTTATCTGGCATGTCGCTGGATGAAGCGCAGGAGCAGGTCTCCTACTGGAAGACGCGCGCGGCGGTGACCGAGCAGTCATTGGAAGATGCCAAAGCCCGCCGCGGTGAGCGTGAGACGGCCCTGGTACGCCTGGAAGAGCAGCGGGGTGGCTTCGCGGAACGACTGGAAGATGTCGTGATGCAGTTGTCACAGTTGGAAGATGACCGCCAATCCCTGCACAAGCGGGAAGGTGTATTGAACGGGGAGATCACCGCACTGCGTGAAAAAATCGACCCGGCTGAGAAGGAACTGGAGGCCGCGGAGAAGCAGGAACGGGAATTGCAAGCGCAGGATGACAGTGCCCAGCGGGGAATGACCTCGGCGGACCGCCTGTACAATCAGGTGCAGGTGGATGTCATCCGGCGACAGGAAGCGCTGGATGCGCTGCGCAATCGCATCCAGGATGATTTCGGGTTGGTGATGTTCGAGTATGAGGACGATGTGGACGGCCCGATGCCCCTGCCGCTGGATGGCATGGTAGAGCAGTTGCCGGTGGTAAATGAAATTTCTCCTGAACTCGAAGAGCAGATGAAGCGCCAGCGCGCGCAGCTGCGCCGAATGGGGCCCATAAACCCCGAAGCGCAAAAGGAGTACGAATCGGAGAGCGAGCGCTACGAGTTCATGAAAACCCAGATCGAAGACTTGCGCAAGGCTGAACACGACCTGCGCCAGGTGATCGCTGAGTTGGATGAACTGACCAAACAGGAATTCTCGAAAACCTTTGAAGCGGTGGATAAGGAGTTTCGCAAGGTCTTTGTGCGTCTGTTTGGCGGTGGCTCGGCTCGGCTGGGTTTGACCGACCCCGAAGATTTGGTGAATACCGGCATTGAGATCGAAGCGCGCCTACCCGGTCGTCGTGAGCAGGGATTGGCTTTATTGTCAGGCGGGGAAAGAAGCCTGACGGCCATCGCGCTGGTCTTTGCCTTGCTCAAGGTTTCGCCCACACCCGTCTGCGTGATGGACGAAGTGGACGCCATGCTGGACGAAGCCAACGTAGCCCGCTTCCGTGACTTGCTGGAAGAACTGAGCCAGGAAACGCAGTTCATCATCATCACCCACAACCGCAATACTGTTCAAGCTGCGGACGTGATCTACGGCGTGACCATGGGCCGTGACTCGGCCAGCCAGATTATCAGCCTGCGACTGGATGAAGTTACGGATGAGTTTGTTGGGCGGACGTAATGCGAATGTGTAATCATGAGATAAAAACAAAACCGGGATGCAAACGCATCCCGGTTTTGAATGGACAATCACAACTTACATATTCAGGTATTTCATCAGTTCGAAAATCAACATTGCCGGCCAGACGATACCTTTGAGAATACCAAGCACGCCCATCCAAAAGGTCTCAGCTTGTACCAGATAGTAGACCCATGCGCCAATCAAGCCAAATCCATAAAGGGGTGCCGAAGAGGCTCCTCTGTAAACTATTTTTCTTTCTTTTTTCACAGGTTTTAGGGTTTCTGTTTCAGTTGTCATTTCAATTTCCTTTCGAGTGTCCTATCTGTCAATAAGATATACGGCTGCATTCCTTGATTCGTTTCAAAAATCAAAAGCGCAAGGATATTAGATAGGTTTTGACAGAGAAGTAATAGAATTTGAGACTGAGAATCTATCATGATTGAAGCATGAAAACTCCACGCGCACTCACCCACACAAGAATTTGGCTCATTTTGTTCTCGATCGCACTGATAGCCAGTGGCTTGACCGCTATATTTGCCAGAGAGGGCCTGCGTTTACTCAGTCCGCTCTTCATCCACGGATCTATCTTGTGGACATATTGGCCTTCTATGTCGGCATGGTTGTCTCTGGTGTTCCAGGCCATCGAGGAGATATATGATAAGTATCCTTTCCTGGCCTATGGATATGATTGGCTGGCCTTCGGACACTTCATCATTTCCATTCCGTTCCTGATGGCAATCCGTGATCCCATCCGCCACTCCTGGGTTATTACATATGGGATTTTCGCGTGCTTGGCTGTACTGCCGTTTGCCATCTTTTTTGGCGCTATACGTGGCATCCCGCTTTTTTGGAGAGGGGTAGACACATTGTTTGGGATCGGTGGCTTAATCGTGCTCCTTATTCTTCGCAAGCAGTTGAAGACTTTGGAGAATTCAAAAGTACAGTAGATTCTCCTGCGGAAGCAAGAACCCAGGGTGATAACCATTCACGATACCCCTAGATAAAGCCGGGATGCATCGCATCCCGGCTTTGTGACACCGCTGCCCTCAATGGTGAGTAATCTTATATGTCACTGCAAGCGCAGCTTGCGGAGCGCGGCAGTCTCATGTTTTCGAGGAGATTGCCATGCCGCCTTTGGCGGCTCGCAATGACATCAGAAATTGAAGGGCTATTTGTTTCTCAAATACTCATCAATGGCTTTAGCAGCCTTACGCCCGCCGCGCATGGCGGTCACGACCAGGTCGGGACCGGTTACACAGTCACCTGCGGAGAATATACCTTCACGACTGGTTGCACCGGTTTCGTGATCTTCCACTTTGACGAGTCCCCAGTTGTGGGTTTCCAGGTCAGGCGTGGTCTTGCCCAGGATGGGATCGGGCCAGTAGCCCAGCGCCATGATGGCCGTATCACAGGCCACGCTGAAGTTGGAGTTTTCCACGGGCACCGGACGGCGGCGGCCGCTATCGTCCGGCTCGCCCAGTACCATCTCGAGGCATTCCACGGCGGCCAGACGCCCTTCTTCGTCAGCCAGGAACTTGACAGGCTGGGTCAGAAAGCGATATTTGGAGCCTTCGTCTTTGGCCATCTTGCGATCTTTTTTGCCCCCGGGCATCTCAGATTCCGTGCGCCGATACAGGCAGGTCACTTCTTCGGAGCCCATGCGCAGTGCGGTCCGCAAGCAATCAGAAGCGGTGTCACCGCCACCGATGACAGCCACACGTTTCCCTATCTCGAGTGGTTCCAGCATATCAGGCGGAAGCAGGCTGTGGTCCACATTGCCGCGGATCAAGAAATCCGTCGCTTCGTACATGCCCGGCAGGTCAGTTCCCGGTGTGTTTTCCATCTTGGCGTCGATCTCCGAACCCACGCCAATGAAGACTGCATCGAACTTATCCTTTTCGAATAGCTCATCAATGGTCTTATCTTTGCCGATATAGGTATTGGGGACGAACTTGACCCCGGCGCGCTCAAACTCTTCCCATTTTTCGAACCAGACATCTTTCGGGAGCTTGAAGTTCGGGTATGCCGTATACGAGCAGGCCACCTGCCGCAGGCTTGGACTCGAAGATGGTCACCTCGTGTCCTAGCTGGGCCAGGATGTCTGCACAGCCCAACCCGGCCGGGCCCGCACCGATGATAGCAACCTTCTTGCCTGTGGCCTCCCCGGCCTGAATTTCATGCCCTTCGTTGCGGCGTTTGAAATCGACGCTAAAAGCTTCCAGTTGACCACACAGCACAGGTTCGTGACATTTGTTGAGCACGCAGGAGCCTTCACATAATATCTCGTGCGGGCAAACGCGTCCGCAGATCTCTGGCAATGAGCTGGTCTGATGGTACAAATCAGCCGCCTCGGCAAATTTCCCCTGTTCGATCAGCCACATAGCGGAGGGAATGTCGTTGTTCACAGGGCAGGCCACCATGCAGGGAGCTGGGTCCGGGCAGTGGATACAGCGTGCGGCCTGTACCATTGCCTGTTCGGGGGTGAATTCAATTACGACATCATCGAAGTCGCGAGTGCGCTCTTCAGGATCGCGTAGCATAAGGTCGACAAAAGGCTTATTCACGCGTTCTTTACGGTTAATATCCAGGCAATCGCCGGGTACAGCCTGCATGCATTCCTCCAGAAAAATTCGTTACTTGAGTAGGGTGATGATACCTAAACTTGAAGCGCACAGGCAGGCTCGGATGTCATCAAAGTGGACGACAATTGTCACAATAAAACAATTAGGAGTTTCACGGTTGAATGGAGTATCCCCGAAAATAAGGGGTGTGTGCGGAGCACGCACCCCTTATTTTCAGTAGCTTTTCTTGAATTGAGTAAAAATCTGTCCGTAAAATACCGTAGTAGCGATTTCAGTCGCATTTTGGACGGCTGAAGCCGTTACTACAAAACAATTTTCGGATAGATATTAAGTGCTAACAATGTAAGATTTCCATAATATCTCCATGTTTTCAGGCAGTATTTGGGATGAGAGTAGGGTAAAATGTCAAGTTGGCAGGGTATTTTCCTGCGGAGGTAAAGTTTATGAAAGAGTTTTTCAAAAAGAGAAAAGGGATCATTATTGCTGTAGTGGTGATTCTAATTGCTGTCGTGTTGTTTCTGGTCTTTCGACCTGGTGGCGGGGAGCAGGCGGGTCAGTTTCAGACAGCCACGATTGAGCGCGGTAACTTAACGGCAACTGTTGGGGCCACGGGCACTGTCCGTGCGCGGCAAACAGCCACACTGGTCTGGCAAACGGCCGGAACAGTTGAAAAAGTCAATGTTCAGATTGGGGATCAGGTGAAAGCTGATGATGTGCTCGCATTGCTTTCCAAGACATCCCTTTCCCAGAATCTCATCTTGGCGGAAGCAGATCTGGTGTCAGCACAACAGGCTATGAAAGATTTGCTCGAGTTCTGGTACCGCCCGCGCACAGGCCTGGATCGCGCTGCGAGCAGCGGAAGATGCCTTTGAAAAAGCCTATGATTATCGCGATGCGTTGAACTATCCGGTAAGAAAGACACAGGTAATTCTGGTAAAAGAATCCACCCCTTACGGGTATGTGGATGTTCCAAGAACCAAAACCTATAAAGTAGAGGGCACGGAAGAAGAGATCGAAAAAGCCGATGCAGACCTGGCTCTGAAAGAAGCTCAGTATGAAGATGCCAAACGAGCGTACGAGCGCCTGGCGGATGGCCCAAACGAAGACGACCTGGCGGCCGCGCAGGCCCGTATTGATGCAGTCCAGGCCACCATCAATATGGCGCGTCTGACCGCCCCCTTTGCTGGCACCGTTACCGAAGCCCAGCCTCTCCCTGGCGACCAGGTGACGGTTGGCGTGCTGGCCTTCCGTGTAGACGACTTGAGCAGCCTGCTAGTAGATGTAGAGCTTTCGGAGGTCGATATCAATAGTGTGACGGTGGGACAAACCGTAACGCTCTCCTTTGATGCTATTTTGGGTCAGGAATATGAAGGACAGGTGATCAAAGTCTCGCAGGCTGGCACTCTTGTTGGTGGCGTGGTTAACTTCACTGTGACCGTCGAACTTACAGATGCCGATGACCTTGTAAAGCCAGGCATGACGGCTGCGGTCAATATTGTGGTGAAAGAGATCAATGATGCCGTGCTCGTGCCCAACCGCGCCGTTCGCTTAGTGGATGGCGACCGCGTTGTCTATGTGACAGGTGAAGATGGTATGCCGGAGAAAATTGAAATCCGCCTGGGGGCCGTCGTCTGACACTATGAGCGTAGTAGTAGGCGGCGATTTGCAAGAGGGCGATCAGATTATTCTGAATCCGCCAGCGGAGTTTCAGGGAGGCGGCGGACCACCCTTTTAGGGGCAGGTATAGTATGGATAATGTTATTGAAGTACGCGATATCACCAAAGTCTACACTATGGGGGAGGTTGAAGTTCATGCATTGCGTGGGGTCTCGTTCAACATTGAGCGTGGCGAGGTGGTGTCCATTATGGGGCCATCGGGATCAGGAAAGTCGACTTTGATGAACATGCTGGGTGCCCTGGATCGTCCCACTTCAGGGGAGTATTATCTGGATGACGAACTGGTTTCTAGCCTGACGGATGATCAGTTAGCAAGGATTCGCAATAAGAAAGTGGGGTTTGTCTTCCAGAGCTTTAACTTGCTCTCGCGAGTCTCATCCCTGGTAAACGTAGCATTGCCTCTGCGCTACGCAGGTATAACCAGCGGACGGCGCGACCTTGCCAGGGAAGCCCTGGAGGCGGTTGGCCTTGGCGATCGTGTGACTCATAAACCTTATGAGCTTTCCGGTGGCCAGCAGCAGCGTGTGGCTGTGGCGCGCGCCATTATCAATGACCCATCCATCATTATGGCTGACGAGCCAACCGGCAATCTTGATTCCAAGGTTGGGCAGGAAATTATGGATTTGTTACTTTCGCTCAACAAGGAACGCGGTACCACCTTGATCATTGTTACGCATGATCCCACCATCGCTGCTCAAACAGGACGGGTGATTCGCTTGCTCGATGGCTCTTTAGATTTGAGCAGCAATGGTAAAAAAACAAGGGCTAAGAAAAGCGCCAAGGAATGGAAGAACGCAGAGGAGAAGGTCGCTGCGAAGAAAGCGAAAAAGGGAGGTAGGAAATGAATCTTGCCCAGACATTTCTGGAAGCCCTTGAAAGCCTGAATGGAAACAAGATGCGATCCGGGTTGACTGTGCTCGGCATCGTCATCGGTGTGGCCGCAGTGATTGCGATGCTGTCCGTCGGGCGCGGCGCGGAAGAGTCCATCACAGGTTCGATCAGCGGTATCGGTACCAACCTGCTGTTCGTCTTCCGTGGCGATTTCAGTGATACCATTCGCAACCCCAAACCTCTGACATTGGGCGATGCACAGGCAATTGGCGACCCGTTCCAGGCACCTTCAGTGGAATCAGTTGCACCTGCCTTGCAAGGCAATGCGGAGGTTTCGTTTGGTGGCGAACGCACCACGACACAGATCATTGGGGCCACGCCTGAGTATTTCTCTGTACGCAATTATGTTGTCATAGAAGGGGATTACATAAACGAGGAACATATCCTTGGGCGTGCGTCAGTGGTGCTGATTGGACCGGATGTGGCCGACAAGCTTTTTGACCGTCGTGAAGGATTAACTGGAGAAACTGTTCGGATCGAAGGTCAACCTTTCCGGATTTTGGGTGTGCTCGAATCGAAAGGCGGCGGAAGCTTTGGTAGCCAGGATGATCTAGTTATCGTACCTTTCACCACGGCGCAAGCCCGTCTTATTCGCCGGAGCTCGAACGACCGCGTAGATATCATCTTGGTACAGACTGTGGACGCGGAATCGGTGGATCAAGCCATTGATGAGATTTCTCAGATATTGCGCACGCGTCATCGCACACCCATTGGTGCGGATGATTTCACCGTTTTCTCCCAACGAGATTTGCTGACCACCTTTGAGTCGATTACTGGAATTCTAACGATTTTCCTGGGCGGTATCGCCGCCATTTCGCTGCTGGTGGGCGGTATCGGCATTATGAACATCATGCTTGTTTCAGTGACCGAGCGGACACGAGAGATCGGCCTGCGCAAAGCCCTGGGCGCACGCAAGCGCGATATCCTGATCCAGTTCCTGACCGAATCATCTTTGCTTAGCCTGATCGGCGGAATCATCGGCATTGCGTTTGGCTGGTTCATTGCCTTTGTTGTGGGCCAGATCGCTGTTGCCTCCAACACCGATTTCACCCCCGTTGTTGGAGCAGATGCAATTTTGCTGGCGACCATCTTTTCAACGATTATCGGCTTGTTTTTTGGGATTTATCCCGCCAGCCGCGCGGCCAATCTCGAGCCGGTGGAAGCGCTTCGTTATGAATAGTTTGAATGCTATGTTCATGTTCTTCACAAACAGATACCGAAAAACAGGGGGGTGTGCGTACGCACACCCCCCTGTTTTTCGTCCTCCTTGGCATACGACCGGCACCTATAAAAGGTGAACAAGATAAAAATATCCATCGGCGCAGACGAACGCCTGCACATTGTCGATATTGCCCTGGACTATCTCAAAGAAAAGGGATGTGATGTGACCTGGTACGGTCCGGAGAAGGATGAAACTCATCCCTGGCCGGACGTAGCTAAACGCGTATCTCTGGCCGTTCAATCTGCTGAGGCCGACGAAGGCATTCTATTCTGCTGGACAGGAACCGGCGTGAGCATCGCTGCGAACAAATTCAAAGGCATCCGCGCCGCTCTGTGCGATGACGCAGAAACCGCGCGCGGTGCACGTTTGTGGAACAATGCCAACGTGCTGTGCCTCTCCATGCGGCGGACATCGGAGGTCGTTCTCAAAGAGATTCTGGATATGTGGTTCAGTACTTCTTACGTGACCAACGAGACAGATGACGCCTGTCTGCGCATGATCGATGAAATGGACAACCCCTTCTGAAAAGGGTGTTTTGAAAAAAATTTTTTCGGTTAGAATTATCCCATGACTGCTTTCAATGTTCTCATCACAGATGGCCTGAACGAAACTGGACAGGCCATTTTGCATTCTGCTGCCAAAGTAGATGATCGCGCTGGCATTTCCCCTGAAGAACTGCTGCGGGTTATCAAGGATTACGATGCCCTGATTGTGCGCAGCCGCACCCGGGTCACTGAGGATGTGATCAGGGCTGCCGAACGCCTCAAGGTGATTGGGCGGGCCGGTGTCGGTGTGGACAATATCGATCTTGAAGCCGCCAGGAGAAATGGCGTCACTGTGATCAATGCACCCGGATCTATAACGATGGCGGCTGCCGAACTGACCTTTGGCCTGATGCTGACCCTGTCACGCGAAATCCCGCGCGCGGATGCTGCTATGAAACAGGGGGAATGGCCCAAGAAAGATTTGGTGGGGGGGAACTTAACGGCAAGACGCTTGGCATCCTCGGGATGGGGCGTATCGGTGGCGAGGTGGGCAGACGCGCAGTCATATTTGGGATGGATGTTATTGCCTACGATCCCCTGCTTCCGGACGAAGTGATTCGGCAGCGCTGGGCGAAGCCGACCAGCCTGGAAGATTTATATGCCCGTTCTGATTACATCTCGTTCCACCTGCCGTTGACGGATATGACCCACTCGATGGTGGATGAGCAGGCATTCGGGCGTATGAAGCGTGGAGTACGTATTATTTGCGCGGCACGCGGCGGTATCATCGACGAGCCTGCTTTGCTGGCCGCGTTGAATTCCGGTCAGGTGGCTGGCGCTGCATTGGACGTGTTTGCTCATGAACCGCCCGGTGCTACGGACCTGGTTAAACATCCCAAAGTGATCGCAACCCCACATCTTGGCGCACAAACTGCAGAGGCCCAGTCACGTGCGGCGGAGGATATTGCCCACGAAGTGCTGGCAGCCCTGAAGGGCGAGTCGCTGCGCTGGAAGATCGTTTAATTTTTATTACTTTTTCGACCAGCAGTTCAACTGCTGGTCAATCGATGTCAAGGAGAATCAATGTCAGAAAAGCTGGAACAACTCAAAACCCTGCTAGCTGAAGTAGCTGACCTGAATGCGGCCCAGGCCTTATTAGGCTGGGACCAGCAGACCTACATGCCACAGGGAGGTAACGAGGCGCGCGGCAATCAACTTGCCACAATTGGAAAGATCTCGCACCAGAAATTCACTTCGGACGAGATCGGTACACTGCTGGGCGATCTGGAAAAGGAATTTGAAGGCGCCGATTCCGAATTCGGACGATCTGCGCTTGCTCAAGCTGACCCGCCACGAATACGATCGGGCCACCCGCGTTCCGTCTGATTTTGTTGCCGAGTTTGCGGTCGTAACCAGTAAGGCCTTTGAAGCCTGGGTAGAAGCCAAGAAAGAGTCGGATTTCTCCATCTTTCGAGCCGCATCTGGAAAAAGTGGTGGAACTCAACCAGCGTTATGTCACGTTTTTCCCGCCAGCCGATCATCCTTACGATGTGTTGCTCGATCAATTTGAACGCGGCATGAAAACCGCTGATGTCAAAGAGATATTCGATGCGCTGCGCCCACAGCAGGTGGAACTGCTCAAGGCTATTGCGGAGAAACCGCAGGTAGACGATGCTTTCCTGCATATCGAATATGACGAAGATGTGATGTGGGATTTCAGTGAAGTTATCGCAGGTAAATTTGGCTATGATTTTGACCGTGGCCGCCAGGATAGGGCTGCGCATCCCTTCACGACCGAATTCAGTATCAATGATGTGCGCATAACCACTCGTTTTGAAGATGATAATCCCACCGGAATGCTCTTCAGCACCATGCACGAGGTTGGTCATGGACTATATGAACTGGGTAGCAAGCAAGAGTACGAACGCACCCCGTTGGCAGGCGGCGCTTCACTGGCTGTGCATGAGTCGCAATCGCGCATGTGGGAAAACCTGGTTGGACGCTCGATGCCTTTCTGGGAGCATTTCTATCCTGAGTTCCAGAAGCTCTTCCCGTCGCAGGTTGGAAACATCGATTTGGATACCTTCTACAACGGCATCAATAGGGTTGAATCATCGCTCATCCGCGTCAATGCCGATGAAGCCACCTACAACATGCACATCATGTTACGTCTCGAGCTTGAGATTGGCATGGTCGAAGGTACGATCAAGGTCAAGGATTTGCCTGAAATTTGGAACGCAAAGATGGAAGAGTATCTTGGCATTACTCCGCCAAATGACGCCAAAGGTGTTTTGCAGGATGTCCACTGGTCGGGTGGTATGCTGGGGTACTTCTCCACTTACGCGCTCGGAAATTTGGTTTCTGCCCAGCTTTGGGAGAAGATCACATCTGACATTCCTGACCTGGAGGAGCAATTCCGCAAAGGCGAATTCGGCGCTTTGCTCGAATGGCTGCGTGAGAAGATCCATGTGCACGGCAGCAAATACGAGCCGCAGGAACTTGTCCAGCGTGTGACCGGCTCCAAGATCGACTCGGCTCCATATGTCCGTTATTTGAAGCAGAAATATAGCGACATTTACAAGCTATAAACAAATTGCAAGCCTAAAACCAAGACGCCCCGTTTATACTTGCAGTAACTTATAATGGGGCGTCTTTGAATTATGAAACATCTAACACTCCTTCACATTTTCTTGCTCGCATCTCTCCTTGGACTTCTATCTGGGTGCGTGCTCCCGGGTGTGGACCCTGTTCCCACGCCGTTTCCGCCTGAATACTTCCCGACAGTGGTGGTGCAGACTGCGCAGGCTGCCCGGGCAACCGATCTTGCCAAAACTCCCAGCGCAACTCCTACAGTAACACTCACCCCTACGCTAACGCCTACCCTGACAGAAACGCCAACGCTTACCCCAACTCATACACTCACCCCCTCTCCTTCTGCGCCGATCGCGCAAATCCGTATCCTTTCGCCGGGGGCGATGTCCAAGATAATCTCGCCTCTGAATTTGCGGATGCAGGTTGTGTCTGGGGCAAGCGAGTTGGTGCAAATCGACTTGCAAGGCGAGGATGGACGTCTGCTGGCTCGTAACCTGGCGCGGGCCAAGAGTTGGCCCGCGGGTTATATCGTTACAATGGAAATCCCCTTTGAGATCCGCGCAGCGGCAGAAGTGGGACGCATCACGATCAGCACAAAAGATGCTGCTGGGCGTGTTCAATCTCTACTGGCCATGCGTGTACTGCTGCTGTCGGTTGGGGGGGATGAAATTAATCCTGAAGGCGACTCATCGGAGCGCGCGGTTCTTTACTCGCCTCCTGTGAAGGATGCCGTTGCTTCAGATGGGGTGGTCAATGTTGAAGGGCGCTTTTTGCCGTTCAACGATAATCCGGTGGTGTTGGAGTTGCTTGATCCGAAGGGTAAAACGGTTGGCTTGCGCGTGCTGGATTTTATCGGCACGGATGAACAAATTTTTAGCACTACTATCCCATATAAAGTATTTGAGCCGACCATATCTCGTTTAGTACTGCGCCAGGATGATGACCGCCTGGATGGCCAGGTATACATTTATAGTCAGGTAATCACTCTCAATCCATGATCTGGTAAGCATGTAATGTTGTTGGAAAACTTTCCAAAAAAGGGGTGTGGGCGGCGTCGCCGCCCACACCCCTTTTTTGGTTCACTTCACTGATATATTTTTCGCACGTACAGCGGCGGGCTTGTCAAAAGCATATGCGACAGGTATAATCCCGTCTGCTATCCCCCTACGGGGATTGTCACGGGGCGTGGCTCAGCCCGGCTAGAGCGCACGGTTCGGGTCCGTGAGGTCGGCGGTTCAAATCCGCCCGCCCCGACAAAAAACTCCCTCTTAAAGAGGGAGTTTCGTTTTAAGTAGATATAAGAGATTTGTTACCGAGCTATGAGCGCATAGGCGCCGCTGGTTTCCACCATCGCGCAGACCACTAATTCCGGCTCTTTTTCAACGTTTGACACACGGAGCGGTCTTCCATCCAGCAGGGGGTTGTTGCTGGTATCCCAGTAAAATGGGACGGGTTGTTCATTCATTCCAGGTGTTAAG
Source organism: uncultured Chloroflexia bacterium (assembly GCA_963791785.1). GTDB lineage: Bacteria > Chloroflexota > Anaerolineae > Anaerolineales > Villigracilaceae > JAABUE01. The sequence goes on from CAWBTW010000017.1 coordinate 107,531, forward strand.
GTTGTGGTGTAACAAAGCTCCACCACGCCCTTATCTACGGTAGCAGGCCCGCCATTTTTGGTTATGCTAATCACAGTGATTTCTGAATGGACGTTGTCAACATACCTTGAATCTGGAATGTTATTTTTTAGTTCAAGATCAATATCTGCATCCAAAATGACATCATCGGGAAGCCCTCGAACTAATAACCTGGCATCGTAGCCAAGATCAATAATCTCCGGCTCGATCTCAGGTACAGGCGTTGGTTCGGATGTCGGCTCGGCGGTTGGTTCATGCTAGTCTAGGTTCAACAGCAGGTTCCGCCTCGGGTTCATCAATTGGTTGCACTCTCTGCCTGTCCACCACAGGCGGAAAGCAAAAAGATGAACAGGAATATGGCGAAGCTTATAGCGAATAACTTTTGATATTTTCATTCTCATCTCCTTTGAAAATAAACTTGGCTTGGCGATTTCTAACTAGGCCCAATACTATCTATCGATCAGGATTTTGTCTCCCCCCATAAAGTGGTGAAAAAGAGTAGTAATAGTTTTTAGTTCCACTTATAATAAATATTCCTAATGAACACGCCTCAAGTAGAAATCAAGAAAAATTCTTTTACCCTGCGCGAGATCGAAGTGCTGGGTTTGATTGCTGGTGGAACTCACCAACCAGGAAATCTCTCAAGAGCTGCACGTTTCTACCGAGACGGTCAAGTGGTATGCCAAACAGATTTTTCCCAAGTTGGGAGTAAGAAATCGTACGCAAGCAGCTCTAAGGGCGGATGAAGCGGGACTGCTCAAGTTCGGAAAAGGGACTGTACCTAAGGAACGTTCACAGCAGAAAGCCGGTAATTTACCCATCCAGTTGACTTCATACATCGGACGTGAAAAAGACTGTGCCGAACTCGAGGAGCTCATCCGGAAGAATCGCTTAGTGACGCTTACTGGCCCGGGTGGAATTGGAAAAACCAGGTTGGCCACCCAGGTTGCCAGTGAATTGCACGATCACTATCGGGATGGTGTCTGGCTGGTTGAGTTAGACCAAATCACCGATCCAGCCCAAGTAGTGAATGCGGTTGCGAAGGTTCTGTCTGTTAGCGAGCGAAAAGATATATCTCTTATCAGTGCGTTGAAGAATTACCTGAGTAGTAAAAACCTTCTGCTAGTGGTTGATAATTTCGAACATTTACTAAGCGCTTCTTCTCTCGTCGGAGAGCTGCTTGCTATGCAGAAGATGTTTCTATCCTGACGACCAGCCGCGAACGGCTTCACATTTACGGTGAAACTGAATACGCGGTTTCTCCTCTGGGTTTACCGGATTTCCAGCGCATTGAGATACTTGATGAAATAAAAAAATATGATGCTTTAACGCTCTTTATCGAAAGAGCGCAAGCTGCCAGACCTGGATACAAAATCAATGCAGATCAAATGCAGGATGTCGTAAAGATTTGCAAACTGTTGGATGGATTGCCTTTGGCGATAGAGTTGGCCGCTCCACTGGTGAAATTGTTTCCTCCTTCCATAATCGCTGAACGATTGGAAAATGATTTAGATGCTTTGCCCAGTGGCCCACGCGATTTGCCAGCCCGTCAAAAGACTTTGCGCGCTACCCTGGAATGGAGCTATAGCTTGCTCAGCGAAGATGAAAAGGTCCTGTTCACCAATATGGCGGTCTTTGTCTGGGGGAGGTTCGCTGGAAGCAGTTGAAGCTGTTTGTGGTGAGAAGACTGATGGAAATCTCGTCAACGCGTTATCATCCCTTGTGAATCGAAACTTGCTAATCCCCAAAGAAGGGCGCGATGGTGAGATGTATTTCAAGATGTTAGGAACCACCCGGCAGTTGAATAAGGAGAATCTGATTGCAGGCGGGAATGCTGATACTGTGCATAGACTTCATGCCGCTTACTATACAAAGTTGTCAGAGCGTGCGATGAAGGAATACAGCAGCCCGAAAAATAAATACTGGTTTGTGCGAGTTCAAGTTGAGCAAGATGATTTTCGGTCTGCTTTCAAATGGTTGGCAGCCAACAACGAATTTCAAAAATGTATGCGATTGGCTATTGCCTTGAAAAATTACTGGCGAAATTATGGCTATCAAAAAGAAGGCTTACGATGGATTGAAATTGCACTTGAAAGAGTTAGGGAAATTCCAGAGCCTTTGCGAGCAAGTGGTCTATTAACTGCTGCTGAGTATTGTTTAGACCTCTATCAAGATGACAGGGCAAAGGAGTTTTTGAGCGAAGCTCTAAATGTTTTCCAAAAGTTTGATGACGCACGTAATATTGCCTGGTGTTATGCCATTATGAGCGTTGCAATGATTGGATCAAAAGATGAAATCTCTCACGCTGTGGATAAAGCTCAAGAGAGCCTGGGCAAATTTCAAAAAATAAACGATAAGGGAGGTATGACATTCACCAATAATTTATTAGGTGAATTGTCTCGCATGGTTGGAGATTTCGACTTGGCCGAACGCTATTATGAACAAAGTCTTGAACTGGCAAAAGAGACAGGGGAAATATTGAGGGAAGGGACTCAATATGCAAATATGGGAATTCTTGCTTACCAAAAAGGGGAATACCAGCGCGCAGAAGAACTCACGAAACAGGGACTTAGAATTTTTTCGAGATGGATGCATATTACGGTATCTATTATGATATTGGCGGACTTGCGGGTGCAGCTCTGGGATTGAGTAAACCAAAACGGGCTGCGAAGTTGTTAGGGGCTTCAAGTGCAGGACTTGACTTTTTAGAAGCTTTTCATCAACAGACGGATAAAGTTGTGATTCAATACATTTTGGATGAAACGAAAAAGTTATTAGATGAAAAATCGTTTCTGGAAGCCTGGCAAGAAGGACAAAGAATGACCGTTCAGGAAGCGTTTGAATATGCGCTTGAGGATTGAGATCGAGAATTAGTTTTTAAACGCTGACAGAACGGATGTGCTACAATAGTGTCAAAAAGGATTGTGCCATGAAACAAGAGCGCGCGAATACCCTTCAAAGATTTTCCAAGTTTTTTGGTCTGCACCCCCTGGTCGGCTTTGGCATGTTTGCCACGGATTTGATGCTCTTTGGTGTCGAAGCGGGAACCTTTGAAATCGGCTGGCTGGTCACCGTTCCGGTGGCGATTTTTCTCACCATTCCATCTGTGCTAATTCAAAAGTATAACTACAAGGATGACTGGGGGTCGGCCATCGGCAAAGGCATGCTTGTGGGTGTCTTGACGGCTATCCCGACTGCCTTACCCTCCGCTGTACCGTTCATTGGTGGGGTGCTGGGCTCGGTCAATTTGTTGTCATCAGGTAGGGGTGAGGATGAAGCGGATCCCCCCGCGCTTCCGCCTGCTTCCGAAGAATAAAATTTTTACGATACGATATGAGATAAAAAGCGCCCCGTCACGAAAGTGACGGGGCTTGCTTCTTCGATGTTAGCTGCGATGTCGCGCCTATCTTAAGACCAGGAGCCATAAAAGTCAACCCACATTTCTGTTAGCTGATGGGAGTGACGCGCGATCTCGAACAATACAATGGTTTGGAGAAAACCATACTCCACTACCGTTTCTTGAACGCCAATTTCATATAGAATAGTTTTGAGCAAATAAGATAAGCAAAATTATTTCACAGAACCGCTTCAAACGCGGTGCTTGTGGACACCCAGAAGGAGCAAGCCTATGTCAAAATTCGCATCGTTTGCGGAGTTTCAACAGCAGTTTTTTGAGTATCACGGCAAGCCAGAGACCCAGCAAGCCGCCTATGCCATGCTGACCGAAGCTGTCCCACAATTTCCTGAGCAGGCCAATTTGCTCTATAACTGGCGGTATTGCGCGGCTGCCTTGCTGGGCAAATCAGACCTGGCGCTGGAGATCATGCAAGAGTCAATCGATGCAGGCTTTTGGTGGGGAGAAGATTACCTGAGAAGCGACGAGGATCTAAAATCATTGCAGGACTTGCCCGAGTTCAACCGGCTGATTGAGGTAAGCGAGAAACTGCGGCAGGCAGCCCAGGCGGAAGCCAAACCGCTTGCAATGACCCTGCCTACTCCCGCAAGCGCTACTGAACCCCTCCCATTGCTTATGGCCTTGCACGGCAACAACCAAAACGCACAGAACTCTGTCGCTTTTTGGGAGAGCGCCGTGGAGCAGGGCTGGTTGACTGTCTTGCTGCAATCATCCCAGATCTTTGGCCCGGAGATGTATGTTTGGAACGATCTCGAATTGGGAGCCAGTGAAATAAATGCGCATTATCAACAGTTATGCGAGGAACACCAGGTCGATCCCGCTCAGGTAGTAATCAGCGGATTCTCAAAAGGCGGGGAAATGGCTATCTGGCTGGCGCTCAAGGAGATTATGCCCGTAGCGGGATTTATTGCTGTCAACCCCGGCGGCCCCTTCATCCAGGAAATTGACAATTGGCTGCCCCTCCTTGAAAGCTGCAAATCGCTTTCTGAACATGCGCGGATATTTCGTAGTCGGGGAGAACGACGCAAGCATTGAAAATATCAAGGCTTTGCATGAGATGCTGAACTCCCATGGGCTGGCCTGCGAATTAGTCATCATCGCCAGACATCGCGCATGACTTTCCCGGAAGATTTTAATCAGATATCTGGCGCAGGCTCTGGAATTTATACAAGGGCGCTAAAACATCAACAGTAAGGACACGACACCTGCACTGTGCGCAGGTGTCGTGTCCCTACGAAAACAATTCATCTCTTTTTAGACTATAATCTATATCAGCTTTCGTCGTAGCCACCATCTACGACGGGGGTCAGACCCGTATTTGTGCTCTAACACATCTGCGGGTCGTTTTTTATGCTGTGCTATCTTCGATCAAGCAAAAGAGTTTCCACATATCATGCAGAAACTCTTTTTGCTGTATGCTAACGGCTAACTGCTGAAAGCTAAAAGCTGATAGCATACTATTCCACAATCACCCAATCGCTCCCAGATCTCCCAAACACTTCCGGCGAATACATCTCCTCGGCTTTGGCAGGCGGGACCACGAACGTACCCGGCGTGGTCGCGCGCGCGATGTAGGTGTAATCGTAGACGCCATCCCAGAGCAGGGAGGTGAAGGCTTCGGCGCGTTCGTCGCGCATGTTCTGGTGCTCGTACCAGGTGCGCCACCACCACCAGCCGTATTCGAAGTCCGGGCTTTCGGGGTCTTGCGGGATGCTCTGCGAGACGGCCAGCGCCGGGTTGACGATCTCCAGCCCGGCGGGCAGCGGATCGACCAGCGCCACATGATAGCGACGGTTATCGGCCACCATCGTCAGGCGGACGCGCACGCGCGCGCCGGCCTTGATGTGCCAGATGCCCTCATCGTCGCGATAGACATCTTCGGGGTCATCCACGCCTTCATATTCACGCTGGACGACAAAGCCCATATCCAGCGGATCCAGCCACAGGTCGGTGGGCGCGTATTTCAGGCCCAGGCGATAGTACAGCCGTCCGGTGCCATCTTTCTGGATAACCAGATCTTGCATATCAGCGCCGACTTCAGGGTCAACCAGATAATCCATCGGGACCATCGTCTCATGCCGTTCGGTGCTGTAGCCTTCGTAAGCGTGTTCGCCAGCATAGGTCTCACCCAGCCAGATGCGCGCCACGAAATCGGGCGTTTGGGCTTCGTAGGTGTTGAAATAGCGGTCCAATGCCAGCAGCACAAAGACGTTCTCCTGCGTGTTGCCCCAGTGTCCGCGTGTGCGATGCGCCAGCAAGCCATTGACCAGTTTGGGGATCAGGTCGCTGTCCGGGTCGTCGGCGATCAGGGCGTCCAGCAGCACCGCGTCCGTGCGGCGGTTGGAGCCCAGGATCAGGTAGTTCTGGTCATCGTAGTCGGTGGTGAAATTGGCCGCTCCAGCGGTTTCAACGGCGCGGTTGGCAACGAAGCGGCGGATGGATTCCAGTTCGGGGCCGGAGTTGGGGTCATCCACCAGCACCTGCCAGATCCAGCCGACCGCTTCGAGCGGGATGCCTTCCAGCGTGGCTTCGTCCAGCAACTGACGGGCCTTGGCCGGATCGTTATCGTCCATCAGGTCGCGCACATACAGCGCATAGGCGCTCAAGCGTCCAGCGCGTGCGCTGGCTGTACCAGTGCGGGTAGTGGCTCTCGATATCCTGCAGGTAATAGAGCAGACTTTCCTGCATGTTCTGGGGGACATCGAAGCCCTTTTGATTCGGCACGCTGCAGGGCATGCGCCACATGGATGGTATTGAACGGGATCGAATCCTGTCCGCGACGCCAGTACGGGAAGCCGCCATCGTAGTTTTGCAGACCCGCGCAGACGTTCGATATCGCGCGTTACGGCTGCTTCCATTTCAGCGGCGGATGGCAGCCCTTCGGCCTCGAAGGCCGTCAAGACATCCCGCAGGGCAGCCACACCCAGGATACGGGAAGACAACTGCTCCGAGCATTCATAGGGATAGGCAACCAGGTAGATGACCGCATCCGTCAGCGCTTGCAGGGCCGTGGAGGAAGTCTGGATTTCCAGCCCGCCAAACTGCGGGAAGACGTCCGTCGGCTCAGATACAGGTTGGACGATGGCGCCTTCGTCTATGACACCATAAGTGGCAAAGGCTTCAGTGGTGGCAGGCGTATAGACCGGCAACTCCACGGTAGCGGCATCGGCATAACCGCCAGAGACAGCCGCGATCTGGTAGCGGGCTGTTCCAGCCCGGTCGGTTGCGGCCGGGAAGCGCACCTCGATGCGGTCGTTGGCGGGCACGCTCACGCGCAGGCCGGCATCATCCGTCAAGCTGGAGTTGGTGCTCTCGATGGCGACATCCACAGTCATGGGTTCATCGGTCTGGTTTTGCAGCACAACCGGCAGTTCGAAGCTGTCGCCGAAGTTCAGGAAGCGCGGCGCGGAGGGGCGTACCATCAGGGGCAGGCGTGCGGTGATGTTGGCTTCAGCAGAACCGAACTGGTTTCCGCCATCATCCACGGCAACGACCATGACGCGGTAGCGCGTCAGGTTATCGGGCAGCTTGACGCGGATACTCGCCTTGCCATTGGCATCCGTGCGCACTTCGGGGGCGAAGGTTGCCAGTGGGTTGAAATTCGAGCGCACGGTAATGGGCGTCTGGGCAGGCCCTGCGTCGCCATCCGACTTGGCCATGTCAGCCAGCAGGCTCGGCAGCCATTGGCATTTCCATCGCCAGGGATTCTTCCATGACAACGCCTTCCCTGGGCTCACCACCGCCAAGACCGAGAGTCATGGTGGGTAAAGGCATGGGCGTGGCGCCATCACCAATAAAGTCCATTGGGTTGGCCAGGATGATGCTGGCGCGGCTGTAGATGCTCCCAGACATCAGACGGGCGATCCGTGTAGAAGACGGAGATGGGATCTAGCAACTGATAATTGGTCAGCGCCAGGATGGCTTCATCGACCACGATGACCGCCAGTTCCGCATCCGCGACCGGCTCACCGTCCGCATCTTTCAAGACAACATTGACGGTGGTTTCAGCGCCAGGTTCTAGCTTCGTCTCTTGCGGTGTCACTTCCAACTCGAGCGTGCGTTCCAGCGGCGGGATGCTCAGGTTGAGCGTGCCGCTGGCGTAAGCAGGCCGGTCAGGGACGCCGGGAAGCGGCTCGCCCTGGTCATCCGTGCGCGGGGCAGAACCGACCAGGTCGACCTGGATGTTCAGGTTGGGGATGTGTTTCTCTTCAATGGGGACTTTCAGCGTGATGCTGCCATCTTCGATCGGTGAAGCGCTCGGTGTACAGGATGCCGCTGCGGCTGACGGTCAGCAGACCTTCGGCCGGGTTGAACGGCGACTGCACCAGGATCTCGGCCACATCGCCGGGTTGGTAGGTTTCCTTATCCGGGACCAGTGTGACTTCTTCCTGCTCGACATCCCGCGAGGGACGCAAGTCGCCGCCGCTGACCCAGCGGATGAACTGGGTTTTGTTGCCGCGTCCCAGCTCATCGCTGACCAGGGCCGTGATGCGGTAGCGGCCGCCCACCGGGGTTTCGAACTCGCAGGTAACCGGTTCTTCCGTCGAAGTCAAGCGTGCATTCCTGCACATCGGCTTCTTTTTCCTGCCAGCTGCCGTCTTCATATTTCCATACCAGCCGGGCGGCGCTGACGTCGATCTCCTGCCCGGCGATTGGCTCCCCATCCAGGTCTGTCACGATCAGGGCGATCTCCAACGGCTGGCCGCGCTCGACGAAATAGCGCTCGCTGCGCATGCCCACGTAGATGTCCGCCGGGTGCACCAGCAAGCTGGTCGAGCCAGCCCAGGCCTGGCGGTTGACATCCGTGACGGTGGATTCGGCCAGCACGCTGTGCGGCCGCAGGCTATCGTTTGGCTCAAAATCCATCTTCAGGTAATGGTTGCCGGTGGCATCGGTGACGCCGCTGAAGTTCTGGTATTCTGTCCCGTCGTTCATCGAAGTCGTGATAGAACCACCACCAGGGCTCCCAGATGCCGAAGGTGAAATCAGGCCAGTTGGGCGGGCTGTAGTTGGTGGGTGTGGAACTTACCAGCCAGTTGACCTCGGCGTTCGGCAAGGGGCCGCCTGCGAAGTATTTGGCTTCCACGGCCACAGTGGCAGACTCGCCCACAAAATAGGGGCCGGTGGTTTCGTTGCGCGCGGTGACTTCGAACTCGGGGCGGCGGAATTCCTGGATCTGGAAGCTGTGCGAGTGATAGCGCCCGTCCATGCCAACCCCGGCATCCATCTCGATGCGGGCATAGCCCAGGTTGACCCTTTCGGGCAGGGTGAAGTTGAAGTCAAAACCGCCCAGGGCGTTGACGTCCACACGCCCGGTTCCCAGGTCGTTGCCCTGCGGATCGAAGATCTGGTAGTTGAGGCTCTTCGAGGATGCCGCCGACCAGACCGACATCACCATCCTGCTTCCCGCCTATGCGCCGGATCCAGCCCTTGAGGTGGACTTCTTCGCCGGGGCGGTACATCTGACGGTCGTCGACCACATACCAGCGCAGGTCGTCTTCTGCGGAGCGCGGCGACCAGCCGCTTTCGTCCCAGAGATGGGTGCTGGCTGGCAGCATGGCGACATCCTCCCCCTGGCGGGCGACCAGATAGGAAGCGCCACCGGTTGGGATCGTGAAACGGGCCACGCCGTCAGGGCCAGTGGCAGCTTGCCTTATACCGGAATCAGCTTCAACCGTCAGGTCTTGAAGCGGGGCGCCGTCCGCCAGGGCCGTGGCCCAGACCACCATCTCGCTGTGGTCGACAAAGGCGTCCAGGCCGATCTGCGTGACCTGCACCCAGACGTTGGATATGCTCCCAGTAGCGCTCGTCTTCGAACAGGCCTTTGGGCGGTTTGGCGATGACGATGAAGTGGCCGAAGTTTCCATCCATCTCGTCGCTCAGGTCGATGCTCACTTCGGTCAGCTTGTCGGAGGCGGCTTCGATGCGCAGGACTTCATCGCGCACCAATGTTCCCGGCGGGTTGGATGTGCAGGTCGGTGCGCTGGTAATCCTGCAGATAGCGTTTGAAATCGTTCCAATCGGAAGGCTGGACGGCGTAGACCTGCACGTCCAGGCGGTTGTAGTTCATGACGTAGAGCGAGAGAACCGGTTTTTTGGAAGCAGGATCGAGGGTGACAAAGTTGCTATCCGGCCCGGTCAGGAAGGGTTCGGCGGGGCCGACCTTGAAAGTGAGCACTTTGTCCCGGCCAAGTTTCTGTCCGAAAATATCCTTGATCTCCGCGCCCACCGTGACCCGGTAGGTGGTGCGGCCTTCGGTGGCGCCGCGGATGCTGATGGTATCGCCCAGGATATTGACCGATACACCGGGGATCTCCGGCTCGACCTGCAACATGCTCTCGTCGTAGGCTTCGGCATCCAGGGGGTTGTTGAACTCGATGAAGAAGGGCACCAGGGGCGGGCAGTCGTCCTCGTACCAGGAGCAGCCGTGACGTACGATCTCCAGCGGCGCGTAGGTGTTGAAGCTGTAGGATCTGCGATGACTGGGTGACCAGCGGGCCTTCCGCCGAAGGGGTGCCGGGCCTGATTTCTACGCGGATGGAGCTGGCTTTGGGCAGATCTTTGGTGGCTTTGAAGACCAGCCAGCGGCCTTCGACGGCGTTCTCGACCAGGCGGCTGACATCTTCATCGGCTTCGATCTCTTCGTCGGTCGCCAGTTGGATGCGCACCGCTTCGCCCTCGGCCTCGACCTGAATCGTTTCCAGGACAGCATCCGGGTCGATGCGCTGGTCGAAGGAGACGAAGAAGAGCGGGATCGAGCGGCTGCGGCTCGTGCGGAATAGGGATAAGAACTCTGCAAAACGGGAGGCGGGCGTGCGGAAGGTGAACTGCACGGTTTCGGCCAGTACGCCGCCGGTCGCGGAGGTCGTGCCAGCCGGGATGGTGACCGTGTATTCGGTGGCCATGGGCATGCGGTCGATCAGGTCGGAATCGAACTGGAAGTTGAGCGTCTTGGTCCCCAGCCAGCGCCAGGTTCCCGGCAGGGAGGGTTCGATCTGGACAGGCGATTCTTCATTGGAAAGTCTGCTCCAGCGTGGACAGGGGCACCATGGGCTGGTTGAAGGTGACGTTGACAAAGGGCGCAATCGGGACTTCGCCTTCCGGGCTGTAGCGCAGCACTTCCAGCGGGCCGCTCTCAACATCGGGCGGGGCGATCTCCGGCGGCAGCGGGAAGGGGTCTGTGATGGTTTCGCCGGTACGCGGCGGGGGCAGCACTTCTTCCGGCAGCCTGAAGGCCTGGCGGTCGTCGGGGTCGGTTGCCAGGGGCGGCAGGCGCAGCAGGATGTTGTTGATCTCTTCGAGGGTTAATGGCTCTCCCTTTGCGAGGGGTAAAGGAACATATTCCCCCGGTTCTGACGAGCCATCGCTCAAGGTAATGGACAGGCCGGGGCCTTCTTCGCCATCATCCTTGCACGGCGGCTGTTCCCCCGGTTTCATCTGACGAACCCGAGACGGGCGGGATGGTTTGCCCGGGGCCGCTGCCACGGCTGCGAATGAATAAAACAGCCGCGACGATGAGCGCGGTGATAACAAAGATAATAATTCCAATGATGGTGAAGGTGCGGGTGTTGTTCTTGTTTTCGGTCATGGTTGTTCTCCTGGTGCATAGGTGTCACTGCGAGCGACTGTAAGGAGCGTGGCAGTCTCCTGTAAATGCGGAGATTGCCGACGTCGGCCTGCAGCCTCCTCGCAATGACATCACTTTCTATATCTTCTCATAAAAGGATGACGTTGAGACAAGTGGCCATGATTCCAGTGGTCTCCCCGCCGCTCATGCGGCGGGCGTGGGCGATAGTCGCAGCGGACTGCTCCTTCGTCCGACCCTCAATTTCAGTACCCATTGCTCCATCCGGGGCAGATAGTCGCAGTGGACTGCTCCCTCGCCCGACCCCGATTCTCATGCGGCGGGGTGGACGACCCCATTCGCTCCGCTCTTGGGACAGGTAGTCGCAGCGGAAAGTGCCCCGAATGGGGTACTGCTCCTTCGTCCGACCATCGCCCGGTCAAAGGTGACTGTCACCTTACTTACTTCCAGGTAAAGGTTAATGGCTCGGTGGCGGGCAGGCTGACGGTGGCGCTTTCGGGATAGGATGTGCCACAGATGCCGTTGAGGCAGTTGCAGTCGGCGTCCATGGTGTTGCTGGTGCAGGCCACGGAGACGTGAGAAACGGTCCACTGGCCGGAGGCGCTTAACGGGAGATAGGCATAGAAGGTGCCTGCCGCGTCGGTAACGGCATCCGTTCGAAGGGAGCTGGAAGCGGTCTGCTGCAGGATGGCAAAGCCGATGCCGCTGACGGGCAGTCCGTTTGGGTCCAGCACGCGCCCGGTGATGCGCTTCACTTCCGCGGGTTCAACGGTCGGGAAAGCCTTCTACCGGGAATTCATCCACCACCCAAACCCCAACCCAGCCATTGATGCCCTCGTCGTTCAGCACGTAGACCCATTCCCCGCCGGGCGAGAGCCCAAGCGCTTGCAGGCGCGTGCCCTGCGGCATGACGCGGCTGACCGGGAAAAGCGTGCCGGGCTGTGTGCGCAGGTTGACGTTCTGAACGACCGTGTTGACGTAAACCGGCCCGCTGGGGGTGACCACGGGCGGGCTGGCGTCGGTTGGGAGGCTGGTGGCGGTGGAAGTTGGGATAGAAGTTGGGATGGGCAGGGTGGGCTGCGCGGTGAGCGTGCGCGCGACGATGGTGGCGAGCTGGTCGTCCCTGGAAAGGGTGGGGGAGGGCGCGCAGGCCGCGCCCAGCAGGAGCAGGATCATGAGGGGGATCAGGGTTTGTTTTTTCATCCGGTCTACCTTTCGGGAGGATTATATCAACGATAGCTGAGGGCTGGTTGAGCGCGTTTTCGTAGAAGTGGCTAAAATTATGGGCTAATCCAAAATTAACCGCAAAGAGCGCGAAGGCCGCTAATGGATAGAATAAATAAAAGTCGTACAAATAGTGTCACTGCTGAGCGGAGTTTACGGAGCGTGGCAGTCTCCGCCACCTACATGGAGATTGCTTCAACGATGAAACCGTCTCGCAATGACATCCCATTGTGCGAAGTTTGAATAATTTATCCATAAGAAAAAACAAATGAGGACTTACGCAGTTCACGCATATTTATACGCTCTCAGGCGGTCTCTGACCGCCGCTTTTTGGCAAACACGCCGGTCAGAGACCGGCTTTGAGCCCCAAGTGCGTAAGTCCTGCAAATGAGAATCTTTGCGCGCTTAGCGTGCTTTGCGGTTCAAAAGTGGCAATGAGCCCACTCCTGAAGCGCGAGTTATTTGTTACAAAAATCATATATAGTTTACAGTCCTGTTAGTTTGAGGTCTTTCTTACAGAGCTGTTAGGCAGGGCCCTTGCCTCTCCAAATGAGATGAGGATAATAGCGGCAGCTTAGGGACTTGAATCAATCCCCGCAATACTCACATTTGAATATGGAGGTTGAACACCTATAAATGATATAGGTTGGATATAGGTTAGATATAGGATGGATATAGGATGAGCGCTTCTAAAGGAGAAAACACGGAAGCGCAGTGCCAGGACGGTTTGCAGACAGGGGAGTGCAAGCCCGATGTCGGACCAAAAAATATAGGAGTTACGCAATCATTTCGCAAACTGCGTAATTCCAAACAACTATAAAATAAGGAGGCCTAAAAATGGCCAGAGTACGTGAAAACATCGTAATGCAAGGCTTGAGCGGTACGCTGGGAAACCAGTTGATCATCAAGACCGACAAGGGCGGACGAACGATTATCAGCGCGAAGCCCAGTTTCGACAGCAACCGGGAATTCAGCCCGGCGCAACTGGCGCAGCAGCAGGCCTTTCGCGAGGCGGCTGCTTATGGCAAGATGATGAAAGGGGAAGAAATCTATATCACCAAGGCCAACGGCGGGGCCAAGAACCCTTATAACATCGCTGTTGGGGATTGGTTCAACCGGCCGGAGATCCTGGAGATCGACCTGAGCGGCTGGGTCAACGGGGATGGCGGCACCATCCGCGTGAGAGCGCAGGACGACGTCAGGGTGGACGAGGTGAAGGTGACCATCAGCGACGAGACCGGCACGTTCCTGGAAGAAGGCGAAGCGGATGAAGTGGGCGCACTGTGGTGGGAATACAGCACCGCGCAGGCGGCTGCAAACAACATGCGCGTGACCGTTTCTGCAAACGACCTGCCCGGGCACGTCACCGAGCGGACCGAACTGAAAGGCCATCCCAAGATGCCGTAGGTGTAGTAAAGGTGACAGTCACCTCGCAGGTGACTGTCACCTTCGCCATATCAAAATAATGTCATTCTTTTGTAGCATCGCTTCTCAATACAAATTAAGACTTATAATAATATTTAACAATTTATATGACATTGTTTAGGGATAGGTTTCTATGAGCTTCAACGAAAATACAAGAGGTAAAAATCCCTGCTATTTTGCATCTATCCGATTAGGATACGATTATCTATCGCTTATCGGGGGCGGAACGCGATGACAGCACTAATATTTTCACGGATATTTTCAACGAGGCAATCCTTGAAATCAACCCTGAAATGGACGAAGGTGATGTAAAGCGATTTTACAAAACTGTATCCTTGGCATTGGACAATGAAGACCTTGGGCAGCGTTTTCTACAAAGGTTGACCGCCACTTCGGGGACACAGATTGATCGACTTCAAGATTTCGACAACAACAGCTTCCATGTGGTCACCGAACTGACCTATAAGAACGGTGATGACGAATTCCGGCCGGACATTACCCTGCTGATCAACGGCATGCCGCTGGTGTTCATCGAGGTCAAAAAGCCGAACAACCGGGAAGGCATGCTGGCCGAGCACAACCGAATCATCACCCGCTTCCAGAACCCGAAGTTCAGCCGGTTCATCAACATCACCCAGTTGATGGTGTTCTCCAACAACATGGAATACGACGATGGCTCCCTCGAGCCGATTGAAGGTGCTTTTTACGCCACCCCTTCCTACGCAGAAGCCCGTGTTCAATTATTTCCGTGAAGAGGAGAAGTTCGACTTGGCAGCGTTGCTCGCTGCGGAGGATGACGACATCGAAAACTACGTGCTGAAAGACAACAACCTGAACGGCATCAAGCACTCCCCGGAGTTTGCCACCAACAAAAACCCAACACGCCGACCAACCGCATCTGCACCTCGCTTTTCAGCGTGAGCGGCTGGCGTTTCTGCTGCATATGCCTTGCTTATGTCAAAGAAAGCAGACGGCCTGCAAAAGCACGTCATGCGCTACCCGCAGATATTCGCCACCAAAGCGATTGAGCGAAAGCTCGATGAGGGCGATAAGAAAGGCATCATCTGGCATACCCAGGGCAGCGGCAAAACCGCGCTGGCCTACTACAACGTCCACTATCTGACCGATTATTTCCAGACGAAAGGGCGTCGATTCCAAAGTTCTACTTCATCGTTGACCGGCTTGGATCTGCTGACTCAGGCCAACGCGAGTTCACCAGCCGCGGCTTGTCGTGCATCACGGTCGAACTCGCGAGAGCCTTGCCAGAGACATCAAGTCGACCGCAGGTCATCCACAATGACTCGGGCAAGCCCGAAATCACAGTGGTCAACATCCAGAAATTTAAAGATGATCCAGATGTGGTCGAAACAGAGCGATTACGATGTCAACATTCAGCGCGTCTATTTCCTCGATGAGGTGCATCGCAGCTACAACCCCGAAGGCAGTTTTCTGGCCAACCTGAGCCAATCCGACAGAACGCCATCAAGATCGGCCTGACCGGCACACCGCTTGCTTGGGTGAACGACTACAACTCCACGCAGCACTTTTGGCGACTACATCCACAAATATTACTACAACGCCTCCATTGCCGACGGCTACACTCTGCGCCTGATCCGTGAAGAGATCGCCACCAAATACAAAATGGCCCTGCAAGAGGCGTTGGAAGCAGTCGAATGCTGCAAGGGGATATGAGACAAGACGCTTCTCTATGCCCATCCGAAGTTTTGTCGAGCCGATGCTCGACTACATCATCAAGGATTTCGAAAAAAGCCGCGGACGCTATGAACGATGACACCATCGGCGGCATGGTCATTTGCGACAGTGCCGAGCAAGCCAAGAAGATGTTCGAGATCTTCGCAGCGAATGCAATACTGAGCAGAAGTCATTCAAGACGCCGCAGCCGACCTGGCGATGGCTGCCGAGGCCAGTCAGCCAGCTACATGCGCCGACAAGAAGCAGGACACAAGGTCAACAGCGTCGCTTGATCCTGCACGATATCGGCACCAAAGAAGAACGAAAAGACTGGGTCGAAGATTTCAAAGATGGCAAGATCGACTGCTGTTCGTCTACAACATGCTGCTCACCGGCTTTGATGCCCACGCCTGAAAAAGCTCTACCTCGGCCGAGTGATCAAAGCCCACAACTGCTGCAGGCGCTGACCCGGGTCAATCGCCCCTATAAGGATTTCCGCTACGGCTATGTGGTCGATTTCGCCGACATCGAAAAGGAATTTGATGAAACCAACAAGGCTATTTTGAAGAACTGCAGATCAGAGCTGGGCGATGAGATGGAGCACTACTCCAATCTGTTCAAATCAGCAGGAGGAAATCGACCGAGGAGATCGAAGCAGATCAAGGACGTGCTGTTTCCACTTCGATACTGCAAACGCCGGAAGTCTTCTCCCAGCAGATCAGCCAGATCCAGGACCGTGCTGAGATGCTGGCAATCAAGAAAGCGCTCAACGACGCCAGAAGCCTCTACAACCTGATCCGTCTATAGGGTGATACGAACTGCTTGGAACAGCTCGATTTCCGAAGCTCAACCAGCTCTACCGCGAAACCAACAACCATCTCGCCCTGCTCAACCTGAAAGAGCACTCGAAAACGCCGCCGACACCAGCAATCTGCTCAATGTGGCCTGGAAGATGTGATCTTCAAGTTCACCAAAGTCGGGGAAGAAGAACTGGTGCTGGCCGACCAGCTGAAAAACACGCTGCGCAGAACCCGCGAAGCCCTGGCTGGCAACTTCGACCACGCAGGACCCAAAGTTCATCACCCTGAAAGAAGAACTGGAGCGGCTGTTTAAAAAGAAGAATCTCAATGAAGTCACCCAGGAGGAAATGGAAAGCGAACATCGAGCGCTCAACAGATCCACGAGCAAGGTCAAGGAGCTGAACCGCAGAAACAACCTGCTGACAGGCCAAGTACCACAACGACGCCAAATACACCCGCATCCACAAGCGTCTGATGGAAAGCGGACGCACTGACTGATCGCAGAGCGAAGCTCTTCGAGGCCCTGATCGGCATCAAAGCAGCAAGCCGATGACAAAGTGTTGCAAAACACCAACATCCTCGACAATGAGGACTATTTCGAGAGCATGATGATGCGCGCTGGTCATCGAGCCAGATTCAAAACGCAAACGCAAACTACCACTGACGCCAATCAGCACACTAGATCAAATCAATCATGGTGGTGAGAGAATACATGAATGAATATCAGGCGTCAGCTACTACTGGCACGGCCAGATGAACAGCAGGAGAACTGAATGAATGATACCCAGCAATTTCACCAAACAAACCAGAGCAACTGATCGACAACCTCAAGAGCGTCTGCGCCAACTAGGCCTGGGCAACGATGGCAACGAGTTCAAGATCATCACCCAGGTCTTTCTCTACAAGTTCCTCAACGACAAATTCGCCTATGAAGTCAAACAAGCATCGACCCAAGCCTCGCCAAGGCCGAAAGCTGGGAAGCAGGCCATCGAAAGCCCTCAGCGAAGACGACTACGAAATGCTGCTGCATGCAGCTGGGGCCAGACACCGCCCGGCTGAAGCCGGAGCACTTCTATCGCTCACCTGTTCGGCCGGCAGAACGACGCCAGACTTCGCCAAGATCTTCGATGACACCCTGCGCGATATAGCCATCACCAACAACGACATCTTCTCGGTCAAGACCGACGGCGGCGCAAAAATCAGCTCTTTGATCGAGTCGAGCGAATACATCACTGATACTCCAAGCGAGACGACTTCTGCCGCGCCATCATCAACAAGCTGATCGACTTCAGCTTCGAGCGATTTTCACCCAGAAGTATGATTTCTACGCCACCATCTTTGAATACCTGATCAAGGACTACAACAAGGATGGCGGTGGCAAATACGCCGAGTACTACACCCCCCATGCCGTGGCTAAGATCATGGCCGCCATACTGGTGCCGCAAGCCAGCAGGGCAATGTCAAAAATGTCACCTGCTACGATCCCTCAGCCGGTTCCGGCACCCTGCTGATGAACCTTGCCCATGCCATCGGTGAAGACCGATGTACCATCTATTCCCAGGATATTTCCAGAAATCATCCAGCCTGTTGCGACTGAATCTCATACTGAACAACCTGGTCCACTCCATCCCGAACATCATCCAGGGCAATACCATCCTGCACCCCTATCACAAGGACGGCAAGGCAGCTGAAGAAGTTCGACTACATCGTCTCCAATCCGCCTTTCAAGACTGGATTTCAGCGACTTCCGAGATGATCTGGACACCAAGGAGAACCATGAGCGTTTTTTTGCAGGGATTCCAAAAATACCCGCCAAAAAGCAAAGACAAGATGGCCATCTACTTCTCTTCCTCCAGCACATCATCTATTCGCTGAAACGGCGGAAAAGCTGCCGTCGTGGTGCCCACCGGATTCATCACCGCCCAAACCGGCATCGACAAGAAGATCCGCCAAAAGCTGGTGGATGAACAAGATGCTCGCCGGCGTGGTCTCCATGCCCAGCAACATCTTTGCCACCACCGGCACCAATGTCTCCATACTCTTTATCGACAAAGCCAACAAGAAGGCGATGTGGTGCTGATCGATGCCTCCAACCTGGGCACCAAGGTCAAGGAAGGCAAAAACCAGAAAACACTGCTCTGAGCTGAAGAGGAAGACCGAATTATCGCCACCTTCAACGGCCAAGGCGGTGGAAGATTTTTCGGTGGTGGTCAGCTACGAGGAGATCGCGACCAAGAACTATTCGTTCAGTGCCGGGCAGTATTTTGAAGTGAAGATCGAGTATGTGGATATCACGCCCGAAGAATTGAGCCGCCAAAATGGGTGGGTTCAAGGAAACCTTGACTTCGCTCTTTGAGAAGCCAGGAAATTGGAGAATGAGATCAAAACCTAAGGAGGAATTAAGTATGAGTAGTTGGAGAAATGTAAGAGACTTAGTTACATTTTCGACAAAGGGTATCACTCCTAAATATGTTGATAACAGTTCAGTAGTTGTTTTAAATCAAAAATGTATCAGAAATAATAAAATTGACTATTCATTGGCGAGATATACAGTTGATATGCAAAAAATAGTGACTGTTCAGGCATGAAAACTGTAGGATTGCCAAAAGCGTAAAAGTCATGCACAATCAAGAAATGGAAAGGCTGCATCTGCCTACGGACGAAGAAATAGGGAAAGCATATGATCAAGGCCAAGAAGCTGTGATCGCGCTTTTCCATAACACGTTCAAGCAGATCAGCGCTCGTCTTCAAACATTGGAAGACCGGGTGGCAAAAAACAGTCAGAACAGTGGCAAGCCACCCTCGAGTGATGGGTTGAACAAGCCAGCGCCGAAGAGCAGACGGAAACGGTATGGCCGAAAAAGTGGTGGGCAGCCAGGGCACGTAGGGTACACCCTCAAGGCCGTGGCGAAACCAGATCACGTGAAGGTTCACACAGTTCGTACCTGCCAGCATTGTCAGAAATCATTACGCAAGGCCAAGGTGCAGCGGTATGAAAAGCGTCAGGTATTCGATTTGCCACCGGTGCGCATGGAAGTAACCGAGCATCGAGCGGAAGTGAAACAATGTTTGTGCTGCGGGAAAGAGAGCAAGGGTGAATTTCCGCAGGGAGTTAGTCAGCCCGTGCAGTATGGGCCAGAAGTCAAGTCGCAAGCGGTTTACTTGAACCAGTACCAGATGATCCCATTGGAACGAGTGAGCGAAACCTTTGAAGATTTCTACGGGCATCGTTTGTCTGAAGGGACGATCGTAGAAAATTGCCAGGAAGCTGCCGAGCGTATTGTATCTGTCAATCAGGCCGTCAAGGAATACTTGACCGAGATGGCGCAAGTGGTGCATTTCGACGAGACAGGTCTGCGGATCAACGCAAAGCTGCATTGGTTGCACGTGGCCTGCACGTCAAACTTGACGTATTACGAAGTTCACACAAAACGGGGGCAGGAAGCTATGAAAGCGATGGATATTTTGCCCAGGTTTCGTGGTACGGCTGTGCATGACGGTTTGAAATCCTATTGGACTTATGAACAGGCACAGCATGGCCTGTGTAACGAACATCATTTGCGTGAACTGGAGTTTATCGGGGAGCGTTATCCCCAGGAATGGGTGACAAAGTTCGGTGATTTACTGATGGAGATCAAAACAGCGGTTGATCATGAGCGAGAGATGCAACTGTGTTTGAGCGAGACGCAACTGTCCGATTTCAATAGCCGTTACGATGAACTGGTCGAGCAAGGCTTACTGGCAAATGCACATGTAGAACCAGTCGAAACACCTCCACCTGAAGAACTCAACCTAGCCAACAAGAAACGCGGACCCAAGAAACAAAGCCCGCCCAAAAATCTCTTGGACAGATTGCATGACCACAAAGCAGCGGTACTGGCCTTTATGAATGATTTTAATGTGCCGTTTGAGAACAATCAGGCAGAACGGGATATTCGTATGATGAAGGTGAAGCAGAAAGTTTCCGGTTGCTTCCGTTCTGAACGCGGCGCAAAAGCTTTCTGCCAGATCCGTGGCTACATCTCAACTGCCAGAAAAAATGGGCAGAATGTATTATCCGCTTTGCGTTTGGCTTTTGCTAAAACACCTTTCTTGCCCGATTTCGTACCATGACTGCCTGAGCAGTCACAAAAACTCTCTGAAACAAAGTTCGTAAAAAAAGGTGACATCCTTGTAAATTCTACAGGCGCAGGAACTGCTGGACAATGCGCTTTTGTGACAGACATACCAAAAAACAAAAAACTGACTGTTAATTATCACATATTTTAAATATTTAGATGCAAATCATATTATGAGGCTCAATGCCTTAGCTATGTCCTACTTTTCCTTTGAAGAGAAACTGATGTCGTTTATGACAGGCAGCTCTGGGCAATGATAAAGTAGTCATACAAACCAAAATGCCTGCCGAACCAAAGCACCAGCAAAAGATTGCTACTTTGCTTTCTGCCCTAGACGCAAAAATCGAACTCAACCAACGCATCAATGCCGAGTTGAAGTCAATGGCGAAGACATTGTACGATTACTGGTTTGTCCAGTTTGACTTCCCGAATGAGAAGGGCAAGCCCTACAAGTCCGCTGGCGGGAAGATGGTGTTGAATGAGGAGTTTGAAGATGTTCCTGCTGGATGGGAGGTCACGGAACTCAGGAAGTATATAACTTCCAATAGAGGTGTATCTTACAGCGGCAAAGACATTGTTGGCGGCGGCCTGCCAATGATAAATCTGAACTCGTTCAATATAGATGGTTCTTGTAAGCCAGAAGGTATAAAAACATATTCTGGAGATTATGGCGAAAATAAAGTTTTGAAGCCGTTTGATTTGGTAATGTGCAACACGCAGCAAACGGCATTAGACCCCAAAAAAGACATCATTGGCAAATCATTCTTAGTGCCTGATATTTTCAATTCCGAAATTGTTTCATCTCATCACGTTACTACAGTCACTGTAAACAAAGAAGTTCTGAAATACTATCTAAACAGTTTATTCAACACAGAGTATTTTCATCGTTATATCTCAGGTTATGCTACAGGCACAAATATTCTTGGCTTGAATTTTGATGGCGTTTCATCTTAGAACTCCTATACCAAGTGATGATTTACTAGAAGAATATAAATCAATGGTTTTAAATGTCGAAAAGCAAAAAGCCAGAATAATCAAAAAATCCCAAACGCTGACGGAACTGCGCGATTGGCTCCTGCCAATGCTCATGAATGGGCAGGTTACGGTTGAAGGATGAAGGCAGAATGACACTTGCACCTGGCGCAAGTGCAGGTGTGAATGATGAATAGGTTGATAGAGCTAATAAGGGAACCTGTATGCTGAAATCGCTGAAAGAAATGAACTGCAAAAAGTTGCCGAAAAACCGATAACAGTAGTGGCTCTTTTAGCTCTTCTGATTTTCGGAATTAGCAGCATGGCCATGGAGAAGGAACTGAATATTTATAACAGCACCATTTCCATTGTTGCGATTGTGGCACTTGTCGTTATTGCTGTACTGGTAAAGCCAGATATACCCTCGAAGGGTAAAAAGCTTCCCCCACTAAAAGGCAGTAAAGTAGCTTTTGCGGGAAAACTCAAAACAGGAAAGGATATTTTTAGTCAAAAAGCTAAACTATTAAGGCATCGGTTTGCGATTTGACTGACAAACCGAATGTTGTAATTGCCAATACCATAGGTTCCGAGCAGCAACGAACGATAGATGACAGTAAACTTCATGTCATTTCAGAAATAGAATGGAATGAATGGGTCGAGCGAGAACTAAATAGTTTTGCGTGGCTTAAACGGAAAGTGGCTTCAGTGTAGACTTAATGAAATCGAAAATCCAACGGAGAGCAAAATCATCTTGTTGCTTACCCGTATTCGTAGTTGGTTCAGATTTGGAAAAAATAAAAACAAGAAAAAAGAAGTCGATAACCTGCGTGATTGGCGGCTGTCCGTGGTGAGGGATGGGCAGGAGAAGGGTTTATAAAGCGTTCTTAGAAGGGAGATTTTGTATGGCTACGTATGCTCAAATCCAAAAATATGTTCGAAAATAGTACGGCTTTATGCCTCAATCTTGCTGGATCGCGCATGTAAAAGAAATGTGCGGGCTGCAACCACGCGTATCGCCTAGAAGATATGATCCTGCAAAGCGGGAAAAGCCTTGTCCGCCAGATAAAGTAGAACCAATTAAAAGTTGCATTCCGTCACTTTGGGATGATTGTAGTAGAGGAGCATCATGGAAGCAGGCAAACCACCATCAAGCAATTATTCCAAAAAGATGTACGTTATATTATTCCAACGTTTCCAGCGCCCATACGTATGGGATCAGGAAAAGCAATGGGAGCCATTGTGGGATGACGTCCGTAATCTGGCTGAGCGATATGCAGAAGCATTGGTCGAAGCCGATATTCAAGCAGCAATGGCGGAAGAAAAAACTGGAACTCACTTCTTGGGAGCAATTGTTTACAGCAAATTCCGACCTCTGCACCGAGATCGAGCGCCGGGATGTGATTGATGGTCAGCAGCGAATGCTAACCTTACAAATCCTGCTTGATGCGGCACAGGATGTCGTGGAGAAGGAAGAATTCAAGAAGGACGCAAAGCAATTAAGCAAGCTAGTGCTCAACGATGAAGACTTTTCAGAAGGTGATGACGTCTTTAAAATATGGCTTTACAAGTGGTGATCGGGATGCCTTCCGTGCTGCGATGACAAACGGACATACTATAGAAGGATTTGAAGACTCCAAAGTAGTCCAGGCGCATGAGTTTTTCAGTTTACAAGTCCAAGAATGGCTACGAACCGCAGATGAAGAAGAACGAATAAGAAAAATCCGATCCCTAAATACAGCCCTAATTGGGCTAATTGAACTAGTGGTGATCGATCTAAAAACCAACGATGACGCATATATGATATTCGAAACCTTGAACGCCCGCGGAACACCGTTGTTGGCATCAGATTTATTAAAAAACCATATATTGCAAACAGGAAGTAGCCAAGGGGATGGATACAGACAAAATTTATGAAGAGCAGTTGGAAAGATTTTGAAAACTAACTGGTGGAGTGAAGAAATTCTCGCAAGGCCGATTGGTGAGACCTCGTATTGATATATTTCTCAATTACTGGTTAGTGGCTAGAAAACAGGAAGAAGTGCAATCTCACGAAATTTTCCGGGTTTTCGAAATACGTTGAAGAATTAGGAAGTGAAAATCACGATATCGTAAAGATATTCAACATGTTGGAAATACATATCGTCAACTAGAAAGTGTCGAACGCCTACTCGCCTGAAGGAACATTTATATATCGATGGGAAATAATGCAAGCCGGCGTAGCCACGCCGTTGCTTGTTACAGTTATTCTCAGCGAAGACAGAACAGCTATCACAAGAAAGAAAAGAACTCTGTATCAAGGCCTTGAGAGTTATCTGGTTCGACGGATGATATGTCGAATGACCACCAAAGATTACAATCAGATTGTTATAGAACTAATCCCCAAAGTGGCAAAAACATCCAAAAGGCTGATGAAATTTTGATACAACATCTTCCGAGGGCAAATTTCAGAGTTCAGCGATTTGGCCTACTGATGAACAGGTGGAAAAAGCTGTCCTAGGATCTCCCGCTCTATCGGCTTATTAACCCGTGGAAGGCTTCGATTTGTGTTGGAATTTTAGAAGAAACACTCGAACAGGGAAAGGCGGAAGAAGCATATACGCCGAGAGGAAGCCTGACGATTGAGCATATACTGCCGCAAAGTTGGCATGAACATTGGCCAATAACGGATCGAAGAAACTCCAGAAGAATATATGAAACGTGTTAATGAACGTAGAACGGATCAAACACACATTGGGAATCTCACCCTCATTAACAATAAACTAAATCCCGCGTTATCAAATGGCCCCTGGAGAAAAAAAAAACAAGGTCTTCAAGAACACAGCACCCTGTTTTTAAGTGAAACAGTCTTAAGCAAATGGGGAAATACTACATTTTACCGAAAAAGAGATACAGGAACGCGGCAGGGAATTAGCTCGTATGGCTTGCTCAATCTGGTTAATCGGAACATGAGTAACGATTTGGTTGATGTATGAGGTGAATGAGGTGATCGGGTCCCATTGTGAGTGGCCGGTGGGGTAGAGAAATTCTATTCGTCTGCCCTTGAAACAAAGCTCGAAAGGTAGAAGTGATTATGTCAAAGATCGGCTTATGGCACGTCAAATCTGAAGATATCCCCCACCTTCTCAAAGAAGGTTATTTTGATCTAGAGAAGCAGTTAGAGGATTGGATTGAAAACGATCCTGAATTGCTCCGGAGTGGATCGACCATTGTAGGCAGGCAGGTGTACACAGAAAGTGGCCCACTTGATCTACTTGCACTAGATCTATTAGGTCGCTGGGTGGTGATCGAACTCAAAGCAGGATCGGTCAGGCGTGACACAATTGCTCAAGTTATTGATTATTCCGCCTGTATCGCAGAAATGCCTTATAAGCAGTTGAAGGAAAAGGTAAACGAATATCTGAAAGTAAAAAAGAAATCATCAGATGATATTCCTGGCTTTGACGAAGATGATGAAGAAAACGAACGTGAAGTGATGATGATTATCGCTGGGCGTGGACGAGAAGCAGGGCTTGAACGCATGGCCAATCTTCTTTCGGATCGGTTTGATGTCCCCCTATCGATTGTCACGTTTGATGTATTTCAACTCCTTGATGGCGATCATATTTTAGTGAGGGAAATTACAGAGACGGATTACTCATCAACTGTAGAACCAAGCAATCGTAAAGCACCAAGCGTAGATGAGTTACTCAATCAAATTGAACATACCGGATCCAGGAAGGCTCTCAAAGCTTTGCTCGAGGCTGGAAAGAGACACGGTCTTCCAATCCGAACCTATACCAGGAGCGCGATGTTTACTCCACAGAACAACCGAACTAGAATGTTGTTTACCGTATGGACAAAGCCAAAAGTTCCTGGTACGTTGAAAGTGGTAGTTGAACCATCGGTGTTTGCAGAGTTCTATCCCATTTCTGATAAACGAGCATTCGAACTCTTAGGTGATAACCGTGACTGGCGTCATATGACACAAAAAGATGTTCAGGAATTTGTAAAAGGATTGGATCAATTATTCGCAGAAATCAAGGAAAACTAGACATGCCCATCGTTAATATCTTAATAAGTCCCGAACAATGTCTGAAATTAATTACGAAATCATCACCCCCCTCCGCTCTATCGGGCACTTCCCCCAAATAAGGAGTGATTTGGGGGAAGCCAAGGTTTGGGATGGTCGATAAGGCAATAAATCTGTTAAATTAAAAAGGAAAAACATCTTGAGCACACACGGTCAATCAACATCAGCAGTTGCAAAATCCATTACGGATGAACTGAACAAAAGGGGATTCGATGTCTATTACGATCACGGCAAGAAGAGTGAATTTGTGGGGAAGATTGCAGTTTCAATTGAAAAAAAATTAAGTGGTAAAAATCAAATAAGTCAACTGGATATTGCGGTTGTGGAAAGAGATACATATAAAGCGATCGCCTTGATCGAAATAGAGGAAACAACGGACACCCCAAAGACTTTAATCGGGGATGTTTTTACAACATTAATGGGAAATTCTGTTCATCTTCCAGGCAGGAAAATAACAGCGGATGTAGGAAATTGGACAACCTTAATCATCCTTGGTAAAGGCGTGGGGCAAGATAAGCGAATTAAGCAAATTGAAAATATAGTGAATAACGCAAAGTCCGCTTTGGGGACGGGAAATTCAAGGATAGGAAATATTGTCATTGAGTTTTTCACCAACTATGAAGAGTTGGAAACAGTGTTGATGAAAAAAATTGATGAAGCAATACAAAGGAACGAATAAAGATAAAGGCAGAAGCAATACTCTTAAATCAATTATTTGCTCGAAGAATGCTCCGACCTGTGGTCGGAGATGAATTCGCGTGAAGGGCTGGGTTGGTATACTGAAAAGATGGAGCTAAAGCGAACCAGTCATACAGTATACGAGACAAAATATCATTTGGTATGGGCGCCAAAGTATCGGAAATGGGTCTTGCGTGGTGATGTGCGCAAGAGAGTTGAGGAGCTATTCTACGAGATAGCAGAGAATCATGAAATAGAGATTGATACGTTAGAAATAGCAGAGGATCATGTGCACTTGTTTGTATCATTTCCACCGAGGATGTCGATATCAAACGTGGTAGGGAAGCTAAAGAGCATAACAGCAAGCGTGATATTTGAAGAGCATCCCGAAGTGAAGCGAGAGTTGTGGGGAGGGCATTTTTGGCAAGTTGGATACTTTGTGCGGACATCAGGAGACCAAGTGACAACGGAAATGATAAGGAATTATATTGAATATCACAATAAAGAAGAGAAAACGCTAAAACAGTTGGAGTTGTTTTAGAAGCCCCGGTCTGTGACCGGGGAGGTTCTGAGGAGATCTGAACAATGACTGAAATCAAATACGAAATTATCAAGAAGGTTGGCGTGCTGTCCACGTCTGCTTCGGGGTGGACGAAGGAGCTGAACTACATTAGCTGGAATGATCGGGAACCCAAATATGACCTGCGCGATTGGTCCCCAGATCGAAAGAGAAGGGGCAAAGGTGTAACTTTATCCGCGGAAGAGTTGTTCGCGTTGAAAGAGTTGTTGAATACGGTTGAGTTGTAACTTCAATGTGGAGGCCGGTCATGTCCCTGCGCGAGACGATGGCATTTCACCGCTAAAGCGGATTTCCCTGTCCGTGTGGTGCGACGCACGTCCGCGTGCCGAGCAAGAACGTTTCACTAACATCGTGGTGCGCTACCCCCTGGCGTACCCCTGCGGGCACAAGGGGACACGTGAGCGTCTGCCCCCTGGCCGGGGATGATATCCCGCACTTGATGTATGATACTGGTGGTGTGAAGCGAGAATAAGATGTCAAATCCACAACCCAATAACCCTTTACACGGGATTACGCTTGAAATGATGTTAAATCAATTGGTTGAGCAATACGGCTGGGATGAATTGGGAAAGCGTATCCCCATCAAATGCTTTCGTGATAAGCCCAGCATCAAATCCAGTTTGAAGTTTTTGCGTCGTACTCCCTGGGCGAGAAAGAAAGTTGAAGCGTTATATCTGGGTTCTCTCACAAACTCATGAAACCAGAAATAAAATTAGGGTCAACCAAGACTCCGGACGGCGGAGAGATGGGGCTTTATCAGCATGATGGTGATTTTGCGATCAAGGTCAATGGTCAGCAATTAATGAGCAGTCGCCAGCATGAGTTGGAACTGGCTCTAGCGCGGCTGGGTTGCGCGCATCTGCTAAAGCGTGAAGCCCCCCGCGTACTTATTGGCGGATTGGGAATGGGCTATTCTTTGCGCCAAACGCTGGATATGCTGGGTCAGGATGCAAAAGTGATTGTCAGCGAACTCCTTGCCCCTGTCGTTGACTGGAATCACGAATTTTTAGGAGAACTCAACGGTCAGCCCCTGGAGGACAAACGCACTGAAATCAGTATCGGCGACATCTTCCTGTTGCTCTGCAATTCAATGGGCAGCTTCGATGCAATTCTGCTGGACGTCGATAATGGACCCAACGCGATAAGCGATTCGGGAAACGATCAGCTATACACTGAGGCTGGAATTGAAGTTTGTCGCCGCGCTCTCCGCAAAGGAGGATGCCTGGCTATTTGGTCTGCTGAGCCAAGTAAGGATTTCGAGCAGCTCTTGATGAGTTGCAACTTCCACGTGCGCCGTTACAAGGTCCCCGCCTACAAGGGAAGCAAGAGAAAGTCACACTTTATATGGGTTGCGGCAGAAAGCAAGATGATCCTGCCACCCGGTGGAGGCGAGCCGCGCGCCCCGCAGAAGAAACATCGGCGCAGGTAGCCACGTCAGATTTTTAGTAAAGGAATGGTAACAATGTCAGAAATCAAATACGAAATTATCAAGAAGATCGGCGTGCTTTCCAGCCCCCTTCGTCCTTCGGACACTTCCCCCAAATCCAGAGAGCGGATTTAGGGGAAGAAGTTCAACCTGGTCAGTTGGAACGATCGGGAGCCAAAATATGACCCCGCAGAGTGCGCCCCGACGAAGAACATCGGGACAGGCGGGGCAGGGGGGCACTCTGTCCACGGAAGAGTTGTCCGCGTTGAAAGAGTTGTTGAATACGGTTGAGTTGTAACTTCAATGTGGAGGCCGGTCATGTCCCTGCGTGAGACGATGGCATTTCCCTGTCCGTGTGGTGCGACGCACGTCCGCGTGCCGAGCAAGAGGGCTCACCCTTCCCCCTTTCGGGGACCTTCGGCGGGTACGATGTTACCCTGCGGGGATGCAATCGCTGCCAAGGTCACGCGCTACCCCCTAACGGGGCGGGCGAGCGCCGGGGCAGGTGGGGAGGAGCTGTTTCAAATTTGCTATTGCAAAGCTTTGACGGATCCCCAAAGGTGATGATATGGACGGTAGCCGATGGATGATTCACGGTTAACGGTCTTTGCTTGCGAACGGTTTTCGCAAATCTTATAATCATTACGGTTGTAAATCCAATCTGAGGAGCTGCCATGAGAATCAAGCACATTCCGCTGGTTGTAAAAATCATTGGTTTCCAAGTTGTGTTCCTGGTGATGCACTATCTCTACGACTGGTTTCCCGGCAGTGTCACGTATCTGTTTGGTACGGTCAGTGAGAGTATTTTCCAGCATATGAAGGTTGTATTCTTTACCTACATCCTGGTGACTGCGGTCGAGTATGGGCTGACGCGCGGCAGCTTGCCGTCACTTTCACGGTACATCTATTCCCGTTTATTCTGTTCCGTAATAATGCCCCTGCTGATGAACGTCTACTATTTCACCGCCGCCGCGTATGTGGGTCATTTGATAAATATCCTACTCGAAATCTTGTTCGCCAATATCGTCCTGCTAGCACTTTCTACGACCATCTTCATACTGGAGGGATATTTCGAACAATCCGAGCCTTCACGTCCGCTTAAATGGATAATAGTGATTCTGTTTATTTTGACTGCATCAGAAATTGTGATTTTCAACTATCGCCTGCCGTGGTTCGATGTGTTTGCGATCCCGCCTGGCTGGGAGTAAATGGAGCATTTTCAAACATCGGGTCATCCCGTTTCCCTCTGCTGAGCCTGCAAGAAGAGTTTGTCCCCTTTCACCCTATCGGGTACAGGTGGCAGGCGGGGAGATGTTGTTTATGAGTTTGCTGAGTCAGAGTTTTAGAGAAATGTAAAGCGAGGCGTTCAAAACCAGCCCCCTCCCGGCCTCCCCCAAATACCAAAGAGCGGGATTTGGGGGAGGGGTGTGTAAAGTTATTATGAAAACAGAAATTTCAAATCAACATGGAGTTGTCTCTCCCCCATTTTCGTCCCGCTGCTTTATGCGGGATGCAAATGGGGGAGTACGGAGGGGGCAAAATGCCGCGCCCTCAACGAAGTAACCCCAAAACCAAACACCGCGCTATAAAACTCCGCAAAGAACTCACTCCCGCTGAACGCAAGCTTTGGGCACGCTTGCGCAATGATCAACTGGGAGTGAACTTTCGCCGACAACATGCAATCGGTCAATATATCGCTGACTTCTGTTCCCTAAAATCAAAGCTCATCATCGAACTGGACGGTAGTCAACATTTGGAGCAGAAAGAATATGATCAGGAACGAACAAAATACTTAGAAGAGCAGGGATACAAAGTCATCCGCTTTTGGAATAACGATGTGACGAACAACATTGAGAGCGTTATACTTGCCATTATGCACGCTTTGAGAGATGAGTAGAACAATATGCCAAAGAAAAAGAAAAATCCCATTCCCTTGCTTGATGAGCTCGAAAAGCTCTACGAACAACAACGGCCCAAAATCAAGCCGAAATATCCGTACAATCGTAAGACAGATACCATCCATTTGCCGCCTGAGATCGTTGAGGACCTGAAATTTACCTTGCTTGCAGGCAACAAAGTTGCTGCGATCAAACGTGTGGCAGAATTGACCGGTGCAGGCTTGCGAATTTCGTGGAAATCTCGATAATGTGAAAGCCGGTGAACTGGGTATAATCAATTTATGGGCTCATTATTTTCGGATATGCATCCCAAAATGGAGGCGCTGTAAATCCAGTTTATTCAGCGCATGCCCGCGTGAAAAAAAATCTCCATATCAGAGTTTTTGGACAACTTGAGAATATAGGAGAAATCTATGTCTGAATACGAAGCATTGAAAGCTTATCTTGCGAGCCTGCCTTATTACCAAAGGGAGGCAGCATTTTCATTTGAACAACTGGAAAAAGTTCTTGGCAGGAAACTGCCGCCATCTGCCTACAAGCAGCGTCCCTGGTGGGGAAATGATTATTCAAGCGGAACCCATTCTCATGCACAAGCATGGCTCGAAGCGGGCTGGAAAGTGGATGAAGATGGAGTTAGCTTGAGAGAAGAATGGGTGCGATTCGTCCGCGTGGAAAAAAGAAGGTGGCCGAGGTGATCGAGTCCGCTGGCGGTTTGTAGATTTGCGGTTGCCTGCCCCTTTTCTATGCTTCCACCTCTAAGCGCTTAAGCAACTTCTCGTCTTTTGGGAAGATGACTCTGTTCTTCTTTTTCGAGTAGCTCAGTCCGGTCTCCCTTGAGAGGGCTATCGGCCAGTTCGTAGACATCGGCTTCATATTTATCGAGCGGCGTGGAGATCATGACCGCTTCGGAATCCAGGTGAATCCCCAGCCGGGACTGGAGTTTGGCAAAGCCCGTCGAGCCATCGAAGATCGGGAATCCCTGGTAGAAGCCCAGCAGCCTGGAAGGCTCGGACATACGCGTCAGTAACTCTTCCGGCAGCGGGGGCGCCCCGGGGTTCGAACGCAGGAACTCCACAGCCGCACGGATGATCGGCTCCCGGTCGGCGTAGTCCAGTTCATCGGTTGAAAAACGGTTATAGAAGGCCGCCAGTTTGGAAGGCTTCCAATAGAAGGTGATGTCGTTCTGGGATTCGACCACACCCCTGTCGTCAAAGTAGGCGCTGTAGGGAATCCCCAGCGTCCGCAAGGCGGGGATCAAGGTGCTGGTGTTGGTCGACATTTGCAGCTCGACCTGGTCGGCGTGCAGGTCGCGGGTCTGGTCGTAGATCAAGACCCCGTCCCGGCTGGATATATACTCCACGCCTTAAATCCGGGTGCCACGCAGGTCGGAGTCAAAGATCAAGCGTTTGGGGCCGAGTTCAATTTCGAAGCGCATGTCTACATTCTACCAAAGGGGGGAAGGGGGACTACCTATATTCGAAAACTCTTCGTTTGTACAGCCAATATTTTATTCTCCAAGATGAGACTGTATAATAGCATTGGACTATTGAAGCGTTTCAGAGGAGAAGCCCATGCGAGCATCCGTACTGACTGACCAACAAGCCCAATTCCTGCGCGAAGAGAAAGAATCCCTGGCCGGGATGCAGCTCGCGCTGGCGGCGCTCGACCTGCCGCGCGAGTCTCTTGATAGCCTGGGTAAAGCCATCCTGCAACTGGATGAACTCTTCCTGATCGTCATCGCGGGCGAGTTCAACGCCGGGAAGAGCGCACTGGTCAATGCGTTGCTGGGGGAAAAGGTGCTGCCCGAAGGCGCCACGCCTACCACCTCGCGCGTCACCCTGGTCAAGTGGGGCGAGGAGCCCGCCGAGCAGGTCCGCGACGAAGGCTTTTCCGTCTACACCTATCCGCTGCCGCTGCTAAAGGAACTGAACATCGTGGATACCCCCGGCACGAACGCCATCATCCGCCGCCACGAACGGCTGACGGATGAATACGTCCCGCGCAGTGACCTGGTGCTGTTCGTCACCTCCGCCGACCATCCGTTGACGGAGAGTGAACGCCAATTCCTCGAGCGCATCCTGACCTGGGGCAAGAAGATTGTCTTCGTGATGAACAAACTGGACATCCTGGAGGACGAGACCGCTTTGGGGGAAGTGCAAGACTTCATTCTGAAACACGCCGCGACGATTCTTGGCGATCGACCCCAGCTCTATCCTGTATCCGCCAAACTGGCCCAGCGCGCGCGCTCCGAGCCTGATCCCGACGAACGCTCCCGCCTGCGGGCGCTCAGCCGCCTGGATGACCTGGAGGGCTTCATCAACGCCACGCTCGACGATCATACGCGCCTGGAACTCAAATTCAACAACCCGCTGGGCGTGGCCGAGAACCTGATCGAGCAGGCCGCAGGGGGCCTCGAGGTCCAGTCCGAAGCGCTGGAGGAAGACAAGGTAACCGCCACCTCTCTGGAAACGGTCATCAGCGAATATGAGCGCGAGTTGCACAGCGAACTGCCTCCGCGCCTGGCCGAAGTGGAGAACATCTTGCATCGCCTGGAGCAGCGCGGCCTGGATTTCTTCGACAGCACCCTGCGCCTGACCAACGTCCAGAACCTGATGCGCGGCGATAAAGTGCGGGCCGAGTTCGAGAAGCGCGTGCTGTCCGACGTTCCGGGGCAGATCGAAGACCAGGTCCAGCGCCTGATCGACTGGCTGGTGGCCAAAGACCTGCACGAATGGGGTCAGGTCATGAGCTATTTGCAGCGCCGCCGCGCGCAGAATCTGGATAAGCTGGTCGGCGAAAGCGCCGGTCCGCGTGATGCCCACCGCCGTGAACTGATCGATACTGTCGGCAGGAGCGTCCAGACCATCGTGGAGAGTTACAACCGCGACCAGGAAGCGCGCGAATTGGCGAATGCCGTTGAAGCCGCCGTAGCCCAGACCGCTCTGCTGGAAGCCGGCGCGGTTGGCCTGGGAACGATCGTCTCGATTGCTGTGTTATCTTCCAGCATGGACATCACCGGGATGCTGGCGGCCGGCACGCTGGCTATCGTCGGTTTTTTCGTGATCCCATTCAAACGCAGGAAAGCCAAAGAAGACTTCAAAGCCAAGATGCTCGCCCTGCGTACCAAACTGCTGGATGCGTTAACAACGCAATTCAATAACGAGAGCACCAGCGCCATTACCCGCCTGAAAGATGGTGTAGCCCCTTATACACGCTATGTCCGGAGCGAACGTGAGCGCCTGGAAAAGGCCGAAGCCAGCCTGGCCGAACTGCGCCAGACCCTGTCCGCGTTGCGCGCGCGGAGCCAGGCGGTGTTGAGGGAATAGAAATTGTAGGTTGGAGAAATGGTGTTTGGACAGAAGAAAGGAAAATATTCATGGATTATTCAGAATTGATTGCAGCGCGGTACAGTGTAAGAGCGTATCGTCC
This sequence comes from uncultured Chloroflexia bacterium, assembly GCA_963791785.1. Classification (GTDB taxonomy): domain Bacteria; phylum Chloroflexota; class Anaerolineae; order Anaerolineales; family Villigracilaceae; genus JAABUE01. The sequence goes on from CAWBTW010000017.1 coordinate 140,860, forward strand.
TGACCCGGTTGAAGATGAAAAATTACAGGCTGTTCTGGAAGCCGCGCGCCTGGCACCAACTGCTGCCAACCGGCAACCTTTCCAATTGGTTGTGATGCGCACGGCCGGACGCGAAGAGGAGATCGGAAGGATCTACCGCAAGCCGTGGTTCGTCCAGGCGCCGATTGTGATCGGTGTGTGCGCGATCTCGTCCCTGGCCTGGGTGCGGGAAAGCGACCGCTTCAACGCGCGCATGATCGACGCGGCCATTGTGGCTGACCATCTGATCCTTGAAGCAACTAACCAGGGATTGGGAACTTGCTGGGTGGCGGCCTTCAATGTGGAGGCTGCGCGAGCGTGATGGGACTGCCCGATGAAGCCGAGCCGGTCATCTTCACACCACTCGGTTATCCGGCGGATGAGCCCGGCCCCAAAGTCCGTAAGCCGCTGAGTGAACTGGTGCGTTACGAACGCTGGTAAGGAGAAAAAATGAACCTGTGTCGGTTAATTTATGTTAGTAAGGCAGTTTCTCCCATCGATCCAAAATCCATCAATGATATTGCAGATGTCAGCGCCAGACGAAACGCTGAGATGGGCGTGACCGGTATTCTGCTGGCCACAAAAACCCATTATTTGCAGGTTCTGGAGGGAGAGGTCGAGGCGGTCAATCAGATCTATTGCAATGTGGTGGGCGACCCGCGGCATACAGATGTCATATTGATCGCTTACCAGAAGATTGCCGAACTCCAATTCAAGGAGTGGGCTATGCGGGGCACCAGTACAGGTCTGATGGGACGCATCCTGGCGACAAATCTCAAGAACAAATACGGCGAAGATCATGGTGACCTGAATATCCCGTTAGACGAGCACCTGGCGTATGCCCTGCTTTACGATGTGTATGCATTTTTTAAGGAAAATAGATAAGGTATGACGAAACAACGGGTTGTTGTCACCGGCCTGGGCGCGATCAGTTCATTGGGCACACTGGATGATTTTTGGCAGGGATTGCTGGCCGGGCGTTCCGGTATACGAGAGATCAAGCGTTTCGATACCTCCGCATTGAAGGCGAAGGTTGCAGGTGATATCCCGGACTTCGATCCGTCCGCATTCGATATCCACCCCAAAAGCGCCCGGCGCATGTCGCGCGCTTCGTTACTGGCGCAAGCGGCCGCAAAAATGGCGCTGTCAGACGCCGGTCTAACCCTGGAAGGTATCAAGAATACAAGCGAACACAGCGGGGTCTCACTGGGCACGGCCAACGCCGGTTTCGAGCTTCTATTACAAAGTTCGCTGGATTACCGCCTGGAGGGCAAGCGCATCATGCCAATGGCGTTGATCAACGGTCTGCCGAACATGCCCAGCCATTACGTCAGCAGTTATACGGGTGCAGCAGGTCCGTTCTATACGGTCTCTGCCACCTGTGCCAGCGGCACACAGGCCATTGGGGTAGCGTTGGACCAGATCAGGTCCGGGAAGGCTGACCTGATGTTTGCGGGTGGTGTGGACACGCTCATCCATCCGGACGTGCTACTGGCCTTCGAGGCGATGACCGTGCTGGCGAGCCGTTACAGTCACCAGCCCGAGCGCGCCAGCAGGCCATTCGACACAGACCGGGATGGGTTTGTGATGGGAGAAGGCTGCGGCATCCTGATCCTGGAGAGTTTGGAAGGTGCTAAAAAAGAGATCAGCGCGTATCTATGCCGAAGTGTTGGGCCATTCGACATCCTCGGATGCCGGTCATAGCGCCGCGCCAGATGCCGAAGGCAAGGGGGCGGCCAATGTTATGAGATGGGCGCTGGAGGATGCAGGTTGCGGACACGAAGAGGTGGGATACATTAACGCACATGGCACGGGTACTCTTGCAAATGATGTTATGGAGACCAAGTCCATCAAGCGCGTCTTCGGTGAACGGGCCTACCAGATCTGGATCAGCGCGACCAAAAGCATGACCGGACATTGCATGGGCGGTTCAGGCGCGCTGGAAGCGATTGCATGTGTCAAGTCACTAGAGGAGGGGATCGTCCACCCGACCATTAACCTGGATACACCGGATCCCGCCTGTGATCTGGATTATGTTCCCGGTCAGGCGCGCGAACTGGATTTCCAGGTTGCACTTTCGAACAGTTTCGGCCTGGGCGGCCAGAACGCCTGTCTGGTTCTGGGAACTTACAAGGAGTAGAGTTTCGTAAGCGGAACCTTCTGGATACTATGAACAACCGTCAACGATTTTATGAAAGCCTGCACTACGGCGCCCCCGATCGCCTGCCGTACTTCGAGGAAGGCATCCGAGATGACGTTCTAGAGACCTGGAAAAAACAGGGCCATCCTGTCTGGGCGGAGGCCCAAGAAATTTTCAAATCAGATGGAATGGAAGAGATCAAGATCGACCTGGTTCCTGTTCCCGGGTTCAAAGGGTGGCCGAAGACGTTCAAGGAACTGGAATCCCTGGAAAAACACCTGGAAAAAATAAAGCTCAAAAGAGTTCTTCCCAAATGGCACAAGCAAGTCAAGCGGCTCAGGGAACGGGAGCACGTGCTGATGGTGCGTGTCCATGAAGGCTTTTTCATCTCCATGGGGGTGGAGGATGGGCGGTCTTTCACGCGCTTGATGTATCAGATCATGGATGAGCCGGATTTCGTGCGCGAGTTCATGCGGGTCATGGGGCAGTATGCGGCCAGGTTGACGGAAGCAGTCTTGCGCGAGGTCGAAGCGGATGCGCTGGTTTTCAGCGAACCGATCGGGAGCAATGCCGGGGCATTGATCTCGCCTCGGACGTACGAAAGCCTGGTCCTGCCCAGCTATGAGCCAATCCTGGCGTTAGCCCGTGAGCACGGGGTAGGCACGCTCATCTGTCGGACGTATGCCAATATCAAGGCCCTGATCCCAAGCCTGCTGAAATGGGGCATCGACTGCCTGTGGGCTTGCGAGGTGGAACAAGAAGTGATGAACTACCCCGGCTTGCGGCAGGAATTTGGTCGCGAGTTGAAGTTGATCGGCGGAATTGATCTGGATGCGCTGCGAAAGGGTCCGGAAGCAATTCGGGAGGCGATTGAGGCGGTAGCACCCCTGGCGGAAGAAGGCGGGTATATCCCGCTGGCCGATGGTCGCGTGCGGGCGGACGTGCCGTATGAGAATTACCTGTATTACAGGAAGTTATTGAAGACGATCACACTATGGAGTATGGTTGACTAAAGAAGTACCATACAGCCCCCGCTTCGATTAGTGAATTGAGGGCTGTGGTTTAGATGGTCAGAAGGCTTTATTTGCTGTTCTTCTTTTCCTGTTTGAGCTTTTTCTTCTCCTTCTGAGTAAGCTTGGGTTTTTTCTTGTCTTCCTTTTTTCGCTTGTCTTTATCGCTCATGGGGATCCTCCTTGTTTTGTCAGAAGATGTGTGACTGTTATTTGACGCCGACTACCTGCAAAATGGTACGCCAGCAATTGATTTCCTGATATTATAGAACCAAACGCTCAAAAATAGGAGAATTGTATGAAGCATCGGCTATACCTGTTTGCATTGATCTTTATGATGATTCCCGTGATTGTCACCTGCTCTACATTTACAACTGCTGAAGAGAAATTAAAGGAAGTTGATGCGGGGGATATACCTGACACCAGCCAATCGCAAGTGATTGATATTGTGTGGGAGGCGCTCGAGCCAAACACGTCTTCTCATGAGCGGTCAAACTGGCAAGCGGTGGAGGTGGGGTCTGTCACCGGGGAGAGTGTGGCTGAACTTTTTGAAGGAGAGCCCGCCCCGGGCTGTTGGTCTGGCCCGAAGCCAGTTGAGAACAAGGAAATTCGCGCCTCGAAATCTTATTGGTACGTTCTGATGATCCCCAATCCGGCAACCCCCGAGCCATTCGATGGCACGCCTTCTCCTACCGCTCCGCCACGTATCCCGGAGCCGTTTTTAAGAGAAGCCCACTTTCTGGTTGACCCCAAAACCGGCGAAATCCTAGCGCGTAAGCTTATGTGTGTTATTTATTGATTTTCTGAAACGATCCAATCCATGAGTGAATTGAACCCAAACAAACTGCATGTCACATTTCATAAGGGCACGGCCGAGCGCGAACTATGTCTGCCGCGGCGGTACACGCTGACGCACTCCGACGTCACCGGCGACATGTTCCTGTCGATTGGCGCGACGTATGATCAGAAGCAGATCTCAGGCTGGTACACCCGCCTGATGCGCGATGAGGTGCTGGCGGAATTCAAAGAGGAGGAAGGGGCAGTTTCTATGCATGTGTATTGTCATGTCAGTGGAGGAATTGTGTTTGGACCGGCAGGCTGGCGGAACGAAATCCTGCACCATCACATGCGGATGGTGATCGAAGCGCTACGTTACGGGGACCGTGAACTGGTCTCCGCCTACCCGCAGCTCGATGATGCGAAAGTCCGGGTCCATTTTTCTTCGAGGGCAAAATAAGTATAACCGGGTAGAGGATTGGGGGGTGTTTAGAGAGTATGCTTCCCAATAATGAATTTCTTAAAAATATTTTATGCAACTTACTTTTGACACATCCCCTCAATTTGTTTCTTTGAAATCCATATTTTCCTGCAGATAATCTGCCAGGTCTGTATCCGGATAGCCCAACACCCAGATATTATTGATTCGCCCAAATGGGAATGTCCCGATGTGTGTCATGCCTCGCTGAAGGGCCGCGTTGTACAGTCTCTGTGCCCCGGCGTGTTCGTCCGAGATGCGGTTGGGATTGGGCCCCACGCTGAGCAGGATCAAATCCACTGGCTGCTCTTCGAACACCAACTGAGATACCGGGATGCTTCCAAACGCGACCTCCCGGCTGTTCAGCCCGAACAGATCGATCACACCCCAATCTGAAAAATAGGGCACCGTTCCAGCATCGCCGATGGCGAGGGTCATTTCGTGTTGGTCGTTGTATTCGCTCAACAGGATTCCAAAGGTTTTGTAGCTGCTGATACCCGCGCCGTAGAAGTTCTGGTTCTTGATCAGCCCGTCCAATCCACTCAGGTTTCCCAGGCCGATCAGGAAGAGCCCAACCAGCAGGATCGGCTCCCAGGGTTTGCTGGATTTTATTGCATCGCGCAACAATTCGAAAATAGTGATTCCGCCAAAAGCGACCAGCACGCTGATGAAGGGTGTGGCCGGATAGATAAAACGCCAGTTGAAGCCCATTGCATGCACGGGGAAGAGATAGAAGATTATCAGGAAAACGACCGGAATCAAGACCGCAAAATGCTCTTTTTTCAAACGCAAGATTGCGGCCAGCAAAAGCACACTGATGCTGGGCAGCAGGTAGAGCAAATAAGTCCCCACCTCGTTCGCGCCGCCGAACAATCCGCCGCCGTGCAAAACCTTCATATAGAATGGCAGCGGCAGGATCAGGTCATAATACAGATAGCGCCAGGCGAAATAGACCGCTCCGGGGAGTACATATAAACCAAGGCTGTACCAGATCATTTTTTTGCGAATTGCCGATGTGCTGAAGAACCAGCCGAATGCCAGCAGGAGCAGCGCGATGGCATTGCCTTCCGGGCGCGTCATGCCGATCAGCAGTCCCACCAGTGGTGACCAGAGCAACAGGCGCGATCCGTCCAGCAGCCCTTGGGTGACCATGTAGACCATTAAAGCGGTCAAAAAGATGAACAGCCCTGTCTCCATCCCGGCGATGGCGTGAATGGACGTGATGGGCAGCATCGCCAGCAAGAAAGCCCCAAATGACCCGAAGAACAGCCGCGCTTTACCCGGAAACCCTCTGGTCAGCGTGAAAGTCAGCAGGGAGATGAGCGCGAAGGTGCCACACGTCAGCAATACGCCGAGGATCTTTGAAAACGTAGCAACATTCACCCCGATCAGATGCGGGAGCGTCATCAGCAGCATCCATAGGAAAGTGGTGTAGCCTTCTACGGGCGACTGGCCGGGGTTGTAGGTCGGCCCGAATCCCGTCGCCAGATTTTTCGAGTAGCGGAAAGTGATGTAAGCGTCGTCGATCGTGTAGGAAAAGATTTGCGACGACAACCAGAACAGGAACAAGTGGCCGATAACCGAGAACAGGACGGCGCCGATCAGCAGCCCGTCCCGTTTTTTAGCCCCCTCGTTCAGGGCCGCGCCCAAAACTGCCAGCAGATAAGCGGCCACTCCTACGCCCCAGCCTATCACCGGACTCAGTTGGATCAGCATCTCTCGCACCAGCGATTCGGGATCGAACAGGAATATCCATGAGATGAAGCCCAATCCGCTGCTGAGGAGGGATGTGCACAACAGAAACCCAATCTGTGTAAAACCGGACTTACCCATCCAGGTGAGAATCGCTTTGCCGGGACGGGTCTGTTTTTGGATCATCCATAAGAGGGGCAGGTGTGCCAGGAACAGGATGCCAGCCAGCAGGGTGCTGATTTTGGACAATTGCGTGGCAATTGCAGCGATCAATCCAATTGTGCTGATGACGGTTGAGAAAATGAAGAAGTTACGTGCTTTGCTTTCGGTGAGTCCCATTAAGTGAAGTTCTCCGGAAAAATTGTAACACCTTTAGACATCTTGGTATCTCGAATTTTTCAGGCTGTCCCTGCGGGATGCTCCGCGAAAGCCCGACCTGCAAAGTTGAGCTATTGACGAATAGTAGAAAATATGTTCTAATAATGTTGTAGGTACAAAATGTCCTCTTATTCATCCAATCGCCAGTTTTCCCTTGCTTTAGAAGCCCTTGCAGAATTGCAACCGGAGCTTCAAGCCCAGCGCGCCGATGCGGAAATCGAGTCGCGCCTGGTACCTGTCTCGCTGGCGCCTTCGCTTGAGAGTGTGTTGGATGAAGTCGGCCCGATGCCGCGCGAAGCCCTGTTCATGGGCGTTGCTTCCGATGGACTGCCGATGCTGTTGAACCTGCATGCATCGGCACCGGGACCAATCCTGGTAGCGGGCGATCCTGGTGCTGGCAAGACGGCTTTCCTGCAGAACATCGCCCGCGGGGTGGAGCGGATGCACACACCCGAAGATGTGCAATTTGGAGTCATTACGGCTTTCCCGGATGAGTGGGAAGGTTTTTCTGATATGCCGCACAGCGTTGGAGTGTTTCCCATTTATCACTCCTCCGCGATGGATTTTTTGTATTCACTTTCTGGCTGGGCACATGCCAACAAAAGGAGCCAGCAATCTGTGATCCTGCTGCTGGACGATCTGGAAAGTATGGAAGATGTTGACTTTGACGCCCGTCAGACCCTGCGCTGGCTGTTGCTGCGCGGACCGGCGCGGCGTGCCTGGCCTATCGTCACGGTCAATGCTGAACGGGCCTCGCAGGTTGAGGCCTGGTTAGAAGCGTTCCTCACACGCGTTTTCGGTCACATCGAGGACGAATCTCCTGGTCTGGTCGAGAGAATGGATGTACCAGTTTTCCAATCCCTGAAAGCAGGCGTGCAATTCAGCCTGCGCGAAGGAAGGGACTGGATGAAGTTTTGGGTTCCGACATAAACAAAAAGAGTAACGGTTTTTACGCGTTACTCTTCTGCTGAATGCTGAGTTCGGTCTTTACTTTCCGACTATTCAATCCCCTCCATCAACTCAATTGGAACAACCGCCGCGCCGACAATGCCTGGGCCGGTGTGCACGCCTAAGACGGGGGAGATGCGCATGGTCTCGATCTTGGCTGCGTTCAAGCGCTCGGACAGGATATCCGACAGTTTATCGGCGCCATCCTGAAAACGACCGTGTAACACAGTGACCCATACAGGTGTGTCTTTATACATCTCTTGTAAATGGTCTGCAATGCTTTCCAATGCCCGCGGGATGGTGCGGCTCTTGCTGACCGTGCTGTATTTGCCGTCAGCGCGATCCACACGGATGATAGGTTTGAGCTTTAGCGCTGAACCCATTAGAGCCTGCACGCGTCCGATGCGACCGCCGCGCGCCAGGTATTCCAGCGTTTCGAGGGTATAGATCACTTCTGTCTGTTCGCGAATGGATGACATGCGCTCTTTAATTGCGTCAAGGCCCCAGCCTGCTTTTGAAGCCATGGCTGCCGCTATCACCTGGAAGCGTTCGCCACCGGAAAGCGTCATGGTGTCAAGAACGTTAACGACAGCATCTTTGACCTGTTCTGCGCCCAGGCGAGCCGAATTGAATGTGCCGCTCAGACCAGATGAAATATGTATCGACATAATGTTCTTGCTAGTTTCAGCCAGCTTCTGATACAGGTCAGCAAACACGCCGCTGGAGGGCTGCGCCGTGGTCGGGATTTCCGGGCGCATGGCTTCCAGGCGGTTATAGAATTCGTCGGGGGTCAGGTCAGCGGAATTGACTTCACCTTCCGGGAATTGGATGTACAGTGGAGCTTCGACAACATCCAGGTTTTTGCGTTCTTCAGCGGGCATGTCTGCCGCGCAGTCGGTTACAATTTTCATTATTGTCTCTCTTTCAGATATGATATGTGAAATATTATACTAGCAGACCAGAAAGATTTTGCAATGAATATGGTTATTCGCCCATACAGATCTGATGACTTTGAATCGGTCACAACCCTGTGGCGGCGCGCCCGAGAGCAGGCCTTTCCTGATTTCCAGCGCAGAAAAGGTCATTCTTTTGAAGAAGACCAGGCCTATTTCCGCGATGTGATCCTGGCCAATAAAGATGTCTGGATTGTGGAAGTCGATGAAGTCCCGGCGGCTTTTATGGCGCTCGCAGGAGATTTCATCGATCAGTTGTACGTTGACCCGGACTATCAGCGCATCGGACTCGGCGAAAGCCTGCTTGCCCATGCCCGAAGGTTGTCTCCGCGACATCTCTGGCTGTACACGCTCCAGATCAATACGGGGGGGCGAGCATTCTACGAGAAGAACGGCTTTCACGCTGTCGAACTCGGCATCAGCCCGCCGCCCGAGTCCGAACCGGATGTGGAATATCACTGGGGAGCGATGGAGTAGAATACTGTCATGAGCATCAACCAGCCAACTATCGCCACGAACGGCAGTTTGCGACCCACGCATGTTACTGTCAATCTCGACACGCTTTGCCAGAACTTGAAAGCCATCCGTGAGAAAACGTCACCTGCCAAAGTGATGATCGTTCTCAAGGCCAATGCCTACGGCCATGGTATGGACGCGGTTGCCCGTCACCTTGCGCCGCACAGCGACTATATCGGTGTGGCCGTTCTCGAGGAGGGCGTCCTGCTGCGCGAGATGGGGATCAGCACGCCTATCCTTGTCCTGGGCGGCATTTGGGAGGAGCAGATTCCCGAATTCATCAAACATGACCTGACCCTGACAGCCTCCTCCGTTGAACGCCTCGAGCAGATCGACCGCGTCGCCGAGAGCCTGGCGAAAAAAGCCAGGGTGCATCTAAAAATCGACACCGGCATGGAACGCATCGGCGTGCATTATTACAGCGCCCACACCCTGCAGGAAGCGGCACTAGGTTGTAAGCATGTGGATGTGGAAGGGATTTATTCCCATTTTGCGAATTCGGATGCGGAAGACCTGGGTCATGCGCGGCTGCAGCTTGCTCGTTTCAACGAGGTACTTCACTTCTACGAGAAACATTCTCTTCCCACTCCGCTGCGACATATGGCTAATTCCGGCGCGATATTGCAACTCCCTGAAGCGAATTTCGATATGGTCAGGCCTGGAATTCTGCTTTACGGCGTTTATCCCTCGGATGAGGTCAAGCGTACGGTCCCCGTCAAGACCATCCCTTACGTGGTCGTCCAAAGTTGTGTATTTCAAAGTCACCAAGCCGGGACACCCCGTCTCGTATGGCTCGACCTGGCAATCCGATAAACAGGTGCGCGTTGTCACTATCCCGGTTGGCTATGGCGATGGCTATTTCCGGGCCATGTCAAATAAGGTCCAGGTCATCATTCGCGGAGTCAAGTATCAGCAAGTTGGGCGCATCTGCATGGACCAGATGGTCGTCAACCTAGGGGAGGATGGCACTGGCTACAATGGTGACGAAGTGATGCTGATCGGCGAGCAGGGCGGTGAATGTATCACAGCCGAAGACCTGGCGCGTTGGGCGGGTACAATTCCATATGAGATTTTGACCAATATCAATACAAGAGTACCGCGAATCTACATCACGGAGTAATCCTCCTACAATTCAACAAGATGCAAAAAATGGCAAGGAGACTTTATGGAAGAATCAATAAATTTTCTTGTAGAGCATGGAAATGAGTTTGGTTAATAATAGGTGGTGTATCTCTAATCGTTTTCGTTTTGGTTTAATGGAAACGATTAACCATCTCAATGAAACGACTATTTACTTTAGGATATTTGTTTGTGGGTTCTTCAACAACTTATGTAGGCATATCCCTCATCTTGCGTGAACTTCGGACAATATATCCATAATTGACATGAGAATCTGGTAAAATCGCGGCGAAACGTCAACCAGGCGTCGGCCTGGTTTTTGTTTATCTCGCTTGCGAAAAGCGATGCAAGAAATAATCCTGGATTCGTGAGCAGTTGCCCCCATTCGGGGACAGGTACCGAACAAGGTTCGAAACATCGAGTAGAATTCTAACCACGAGGTGAACGTGAAAAAATATCTATCCATGTATGCAGTGCCTGCTCGGAATAGCAGGCATCGTAGTAGCACTCGACCAGTGGACGAAGTGGCTGGTGCGTGAGAATATCCCCTTTGCCACACAATGGCTGCCCGATAATTTGCTGTGGTTGATGCCGTATGCGCGGCTTGTCCATTGGGAAAACAGCGGTGCGGCCTTCGGTATGTTCCAGGGCGGCGCAACTGTGTTTACCGTGCTGGCGTTCATCGTGATCGGGATCATACTAGTTTATTATCCCCAGATCGAATCAGAAGGCTGGACCTTCCGGCTGGCGATGGCTTTGCAATTGTCTGGTGCGATCGGAAACCTGATTTCCCGTTTGACGCACGATGGTAAGGTCACAGATTTTATTTCGGTGGGCACATTCCCGGTTTTCAACGTGGCAGATTCAGCCATTACCGTGGGAACGGTGGTACTGATCCTGGGAGTGTGGCTTAGCGAACGAGCGGCGAAGCCCCGACCAGCTGCGGCGGGGAAGCATGCTCAAGCTGAGTCCGATGCGGGGGTGGATGGGGAGCAAGCCATCCTGTCCGAGGAATAAGTCCATATGACAGAACGGCGCGAAATTTTCGAGTTCCAAAAGGAGCAGGATGAGCGGCTCGACCATTTTTTAGTCCAGAGCCTGCCCGAGTTTTCGCGCTCGCGTCTGCAAAAGCTGGTCAAGGACGGTTTTATCAGCGTGAACGGCGTCCCGGCAAAAAAGGCCGGGCAAAAGCTGGAGCCGGGATGCGCAGGTGGAGGTGCGTCATTCCGCCGACTGCGCCGAGTGAGCTGGTGGGGGAGGATATTCCGCTCGATATTATTTTTGAAAACGATGATTTGCTGGTGGTGAACAAACCGGCCGGGATGGTGGTGCATCCCGCTGCCGGGCATGATACCGGGACGCTGGTGCATGCCGTGCTTGGATATGCCCCGGATATCGAGGGGATCGGCGGCGAGGAACGACCGGGCGTTGTCCACCGCCTCGACAAGGAGACCTCGGGCCTGATTCTGCTTGCGAAGAACGACCACGCCCACCGCTGGCTGCAGGATCAATTCCGCCTGCGTAAGGTGGAGAAGACCTACCTGGCGTTGGTGGATGGCGCGCCGCCGACACCCAGCGGGCGGGTGGAAGCGCCGATCGGCCGCGACCCCAGCCACCGCAAAAAGATGGCGATCATGCCGCCGGGTAAGGGGCGCGAGGCGGTTTCTGAATACATTACACTGGAATCATTTGAGAAACACACTTTATTGGAATTCCATCCACTCACCGGGCGGACTCACCAGATCAGGTTGCATTGTATGTTTTTGGAGTGCCCGATCGTGGGGGATAAGATTTACGGGCATCGCAAGCAATTAATTGCGCTTGACCGGCATTTTTTGCATGCGGTTAGGCTGAAGATTGTATTGCCGGGGGAGGAAGATATGCAAACATTTGAGGCGCCATTACCGGATAAGTTGAGTGAGATACTAGATGAGTTGAGAAGTAAAAGGTAATAAACGAAAGGATCTAATATGGAATATATAGATCTGCGCTCCGACACCGTCACAAAGCCCACGCCTGAGATGCGTGAAGCCATGGCGAAAGCCGAAGTGGGCGACGATGTGTATGGGGATGATCCGACTGTCAATCGTTTGCAGGAGATGGCAGCTGCGATGACCGGTCACGAAGCCGGGCTATTTGTCTCATCAGGGACGATGGGAAACCTGTCGGCGGTGCTGGCGCATTGTGGTCGTGGGGATGAAGTCATTCTGGGAAAGGAAGCGCACACATTTCGATACGAGGCGGGAGGCATCTCTGTGTTGGGTGGAGTGCATTCTTGCCAATTACCAAATCAGCCGGATGGCACGATTGCGCTGGACGATATTAAAGGCGCGATCCGTTACGATGACCCGCACCAGCCAATCACGCGCTTGGTGACAATAGAGAATACACAAAATCGCTGTGGCGGGAAGTGCCTGTCGGTAGAGTACACCAATCAGGTAGCAGCGTTTGCACACGAGCGCGGGCTGAAAGTCCATCTGGATGGGGCGCGCGTTTTCAATGCGGCGGCTGGAATTGGGCGTGGATGTCAAAGAGTTGACGGCGCCGGTTGATTCGGTCACGTTTTGTTTGAGCAAGGGACTTTCGGCACCGGTTGGGTCGGTGTTGTGCGGTTCGAAAGAATTCATCGAGAAAGCTCACCGCGCGCGCAAGATGCTGGGCGGCGGGATGCGTCAGGCCGGGGTTTTGGCAGCGGCCGGGATCGTGGCGCTGGAAAAGGTGGCACCCCGCCTGGGCGAGGACCATGTCCGGGCGCGCACGCTGGCCGAGGGCTTGAGCGAGAACCGGGGTCTCGTCCTGGATGCGGGCACACCTGCCACAAATATGATCTTCATGAATTTGAGCGACGATGTTGAAATGTCGGCTGATGAGGTGGCAGAAAAGATGAAAGAGCACGGCGTTCTGGCGGGCGTAGCGGGGTCGCGGCGCTTTCGACTGGTAACGCATTACTGGATCGACGACGAAAGTGTCGAACGAGCAATCGCAGCGTTTGATGCTGTGCTAAAATAGCCATTTGATATGACGAATAGCGCGGCGCTAACTTGAAGCGCCGCGTTTTCTTTTTGGTGAATGAAAGCTTTTCTGGCGAGAAAGATCTGGCTCGATTTGATTGCGGCCTCGCTCTTTTGCGATATAGAGACGTTGGTCTGCCAGGTAAACGAAGTGACTTATGTCGACTGCCTCATCTGGAAAAACGGATATTCCCTGGCTGACGGTTGGGGCCGGAATTTTCACCTGCTTCGGGTCGACGAGAGTCATGCTTTGCATGGAGTTTTGTACCCGTTCTGCAACCTGATAGGCTTCGTCTCCTCTTGCGCCGGGCAGGGCGATGGCAAATTCTTCTCCCCCCCAGCGACCGATGAAATCGGTCTTTTTTGTGTATTGTTGTATGGTCTCACATAGTTTTATCAAAATTTCGTCGCCAACCTGATGCCCATACGTATCGTTGTATTTCTTGAAGAAATCAATGTCGAGCATGATTAGGCTGATGACTTGTTTGCTGGAAATAACCTGGTCGATATGTTCTTGCAGGGCTTGAAGAAAATATCTATGGTTGTATGTGCCGGTCAGGCTGTCCAGCCGTGACTGCTCCTCCACTTTCTTATGGTGGACCGTATTGTCCAGCGCAAGTGCAGCATGTTGCGCCAAATTGGAGAGAAGCTCCATATCACTCCGGCTAAAGGCATTGGGTTTATACGAGCCTACGGCAGATAAACCTGTGATATGCGCGGTTTTCATTGGAACACCCATCCAGGACAGGCTGGGTTTTGTTTTTCCAACCTGCACCCTCTGTGTGTTCTCTAACTGAACATCTTTTCGCAAGTCGGGTAAGAACAACGGCTTTTGATTTTCGATCACCCAGCCGGAAAATGTGCCGGTCAATGGAATCTTGATATCGTTAAAATATTCACCGTCATCATAAAATAGATCCAGGCGAATAATGTCCTGATCAACCAGGCCAACATAATAAGAATCGGCATTGATCGCTTTTTGCAGGGCAGCATTCAGGATGGTAAGTACCTGTCCGGTTTCCAGTGATGAGTTGATCTGCTGGCTAAAGGTATTCATCATTTCAAGGCGGTGGATTTGGTTTTGGGTTGCCTCGCGCAAGCGCAAAATGGTCTCTGTAATGACAACTGCCACGACGACGGGGATAAGATGGATCACCCAATTTGTGAAACCTGCCAGATTCCCCCAGTGTGCAAAAGTGTAACCAGCCTCGCTGACTGCAATCAGAAGATATGTGGGGCCGCGACCGGAGAGGATCGTAATTGAAGTTACAGCCAGAATTAAAAGGGCATCAAAGAAAGCGTGATGTGTTTCATCCAGCAAAACAGCCAGCAGGCTCAAGCCGAAACCACTGATAACAGCATTTACCCAGATGTAGAAAGCGCGATATTTCTGTATCCGTGGAGCCACCAGCATGGTTTGCAAAGTAACGTAGAGGCTGCCACCAATTCCTATGCCAATTACGATCAGCCTTTTTTTCTCTTCGGAGTAATTGCCAAAAACGGCATCAATGATAATTGCTAAAAAAATGACGGATGCAGCTATTGAGGATGGAATGACATACCCGACATCTTTTTGATGCTTCATGTTTTTGAATATCCCCGGGAGTTTCATGAGCCTAAGCCCTTAAGATTATTCTTTTCCAACATCTGTTCGAAGGCGGACACAATTTCCGGGTCGAACAGGATGCCAGCCTGCTCCTTCAAGTAAGCCATCGCCTCGCTAACAGGAATCCGGTTGCGATACGGACGATCGCTTATCAGCGCGTCGAATGCGTCTGCAACGGCAAAGATGCGCGCTTGCAATGGGATATCTTTGCCGCTTAACCCCACCGGGTATCCGCTGCCATCCCAGCGCTCCTGGTGATAGCGGATGACGGGCAGCGTGTCTTGCAAGAAAGGAATGCCCTCAACGATACGTGTTCCAATATCGGGGTGCAAATGCATAATTTTAAATTCATCTTTGGTTAGAGAAGCTGGTTTGTGCAAGATCGTGTCGCTAATGCCGATTTTTCCAATATCATGAAGCAGGGAGCCTCGTTCGAGCGCTTTCAACGAGATTGCATCCAAGCCGAGTTCTTTACCCAGCAGACAAGTGAGCTTGCTAACTCTTGTGCTGTGGCCTTCTGTTTCATGATCACGGGCGTCTAATGCCGACATTAAGGCTGCCAGCGTCCGGTCATATGAAAGTTCCAGCTCATCATAGGCTTGTTCGATCGCTTTTGCCTGTTGCTGTGATTCGACCAGCAAAATAGAGCGTTCCAGGGCAAGTATAGCTTGATTGGCAAGCGTTTGCATATTCGAAGCATGACGGGAAAAATAATTTCGAATTTCGGGAACTTCCAACCAGAGCGCGCCGTATTTTCGGAGAGGCGTTTGCAAAGGAAAGCAGATAACGGCTGATATCTGATCGGGTGTTACATGCACATTTTCACCGGATTGCAGTGTCTGTTGGATTAAATCCATTGGATGATGTGTGCCAGGGTGCGCGCCGCTTTCGTCGATTTCCACATCTGCTTCGATTTGACCATCTTTTGTAAAAAGCACAATGCCAGCGACAGAAGCATTGGCAACTTTTATAGCGGTTTCCGCAATGTGGAGAGCCGCTTGCTGTAATTCTTCCGCTTTTATAATATCTACACTTAGATTGTATAGTTGAGTGGTCGTGCCAAGGGTACTGCGCAATTCTTGATACAACCAGGTAGATTTCAATCGCATTTGCGGCCTGTGATGACAGCAAACTGGCCAGCGATTCATCGTTCTCGCTAAAAAAGATTTCTCCTTGTTTTCCAAAGGCCAAAATGGCTCCAATGCTTAAACGATGCAATCGAATAGGAATAGCCAACAGGCTCCTTAATCCATTATGGTCAATTTCAATATGCGAAGCTTTGCTGTATTTACGAATATCTCGAATGCGAAATGCTTCGTATGCATATATGGCTGCCTGAACTGTAGTGTCATCAATTGGATTTTTATTTAAGGAATTTAACAAACGCGGTGCATTACCAGAGAATGCTGTGCGCGAGAAATTCCCTTCCTGATCCAGCAGAGTAACAAAAGTAAATCGGGCACCCAAAGTGTCACGGGCAATGGTTGCAACTTCTTCGATTGTTTGCTGCGGTTCCAGTAAGGGCGCGAGTGAGATGCCCGCCTTGATCAGGTTTGTCAATCTTTGATGATAGCTGGATTGTTCCCACGCCCGGACCAGCCTAGTTGCAACCATTTCAGCAAGGTGCACATCGTGGCTGCTAAAAGCATTTGCTTTGCTGTCACCTGCTTCAAGGATAGCTTTTATATGACCGTGATAGACAAGCGGCACGGCAAATGCAGACAGGGCACGAGATGTTTCAGGTTGAATGAAATCCGGATCCAGTTCGGTGTCATTAGCAACCTGCGTTTTTCGCAAACGTAAGGTGCGGCCAAGCAACCCTTTCGAAATGTTCTGACGATATCCGGTTGGGAGAAAACTCCCTGCCTGTGACATGATCGAGAATTCTCGATGTTCAATTTCATTTTCAAAGATGGCAACGTGTTCACACTCCAGTGCCCGTTGCAGTGTGTTTACAGCCAATTGCGCGGCAACATATTGGTCGAGCTGTGCATCCAATTGGTGACTGAGTTCTACCAGAAGATTTAATTGCGCTGTGCGTTTTTTTTCTTTTCCTAATTGATGGCTAAGCGCGGCAATTTGTTCCGATTGGATTTCAACCTTGTTGCGTAAACTTTGAGATGGAGAAGTAAATGATTTGAGAGAACGTGTTATCCATTGACGCCACTCGCTAAATAGTGAGTGTTTATACTCGTTTTCATCATATGCAGGAGATGGCAGCTTTGCTTTCATAAACTGCTTAAAATTTACTACAAATTCTCTGTTTAGAGTCAAAGTGTTTAGAAGACGGTGGTAAAAAATCTCTGATATAATTTTTCAGAGACGTGGCGGGGATTATCAAGAGACCGTTACGTGTGTATTTCAAAAAACTTCAAAACCAGGTGATGTATGGGACCTTATATTACACTCGAACAAATTGACCAGGTAGTAGACGCGGTTCGCGCCAAAATCAGTATCAATCCGCGCGTGGGGACTATACTCGGTTCAGGACTGAACGATCTGGCTGCTTCCGTTGAAAATGCCGTTACCATCCCTTACGGAGACTTGCCGCATTGGCCTGTTTCCACTGTCGAAGGGCATGTTGGGCAGCTTGTGATCGGCGAATTAGAAGGGCAGCCAATCCTTGTGATGCAGGGGCGCACGCATTTTTATGAAGGTTACTCTATGTCACAGATCACCCTGCCAATACGTGTCATGCTGCGTTTGGGGCTTGAGATGATGATCGTGACCAACGCAGCTGGCGGCGTGAATCCGGATTTTATCCCCGGTGATGTGATGCTGATCACCGATAACCTGAACCTGATGGGGATGAGTGGTCTGAACCCGTTGATGGGGCCTAACCTGGATGAACTCGGCCCACGCTTTCCTGATATGAGCCAGGTTTACGACAAAGAGTTGATGTCCGTTGCCAGAAAAATCGCTGGAGAAGAAGGTATTACTCTCCGGGAAGGTGTCTATTGTGGGCTAAGCGGCCCATCCTTCGAATCCCCGGCAGACTTGCGTTTTTTGCGTCTGGCCGGTACGGATGCGGTTGGCATGTCCACCGTGCCTGAAGTGATTGTGGCCAACCACGGCGGCTTGCGTTCGCTGGGGCTTTCGGGTATCAGCAACAAAGCCAATTTGGATGGCTCCACAGTAACCACCCATGAAGAGGTGATCGAGGCAGGCAAAGTGATCACACCCAAAATCGAAAAGATCATTCGCGGCGTTCTAAAGACCATCTAAAAACGGACTGGAATGAACACTGTTTATCGATTTTTAGCCGCGTACGAAGGGCTGATATATATCCTGTTAGCTCTGGGTGGCTTGTTCGCCTTTCGCTGGTTGTGGAAATCCTGGCGAGAGTGGCGTGACTCTGTGTTCGGGCTGGAGCGTGAATTTGCTATGCGTCGCTTGAGTCAGGCAGCGATTGTCTCGCTGCTCATCCTTTTTCTGTTTTTTGGTGAACTATTTTTGGCTTCCTTTGTGGTTCCATCCCTGCCCGCATCTGATATTCTGGTTACCCCCACCTTTGATATTTTGAATCAAACAGAAGGCGCTCCTTCTGGAGATGCGCCTGCTGCGGCAGCTCCTGCCGGTGGACAGTTGTCCGAACAGAGTAGTGGCTGCATTCCAGGCGAGCTTGTTCTAACCTCCCCCGAGCCGGGAGGAAACGTTAGCGGTACGGTTACACTTGTTGGTACGGTGGATGTTGACAACTTTGGATTTTACAAATATGAAATATCACCACAAGGGACTGAAACCTGGGCCACTATTTCGGCGGGAAGGGAAACTGTCAGGAATGGTGATTTAGGTCTATGGGACACATCATCGTTGACACCCGGCGATTATCAATTGCGCCTGGAAGTGACCGATAATCAGGGTCAGGCGCTTCCCCCCTGTGTGATCTCCGTTCGTGTAAGTGCGCCTTAGGTTTTGGAGGATTTCTTCTTGAGTAATATTCACGTTCGACCTGCAGTTGCCACAGACATACCCCAGCTGATGAAACTTGATCACACCAGTACCAGCGATTACGTCTGGCAGTTGGATTTGCGCAAAGAGAATGGTCAGGTTCTGGCAGGGTTTCGGGAGGTACGTTTGCCGCGTCCCGTCAGTGTGACTTATCCCCATGATCCACATGCATTGGCTGATGAGTGGATACAACGCTCTGCAACATTTATCGCTTTGACGGGTGATGTGCTGGCTGGCTATGTGTGCCTGCTTGAGCATAGCCATGCCACCACGGTCTGGATCACGGACCTCGTCGTGGATGCGAGAGACAGACGTCAGGGGGTTGGTAGTGCCTTGTTAAACGCTGCGCAGGATTGGGCTTTGGATAGAAGCGCGCGGGATATTTTCCTGGAGATGTCGTCCAAAAATCATCCCGCTATCCGCCTGGCGCTCAAGTTCGGATTTGAATTCTGCGGGTATAATGACCATTACTACGTCACACAAGACGTAGCCCTGTTTTTCGGGAGATCCTTATTGTAGTTCGGGAAGGTTTATGTTTAACGGTTGGACCGGCAGTTTACTGGCGGGGATACAAACGATCAATCAAATTCTGACGGCGGGAATAGCCATCACCGCCTTCTCTTTGTTTCTGTACGCTCTATCATTTAATTTGCGTGACCGTGTGGCGCGCTCTTTTGCAGTCATCCTTTTATGTGTGGTGGTCGTGTTTACCACCGAAGCCCTGCAAAATAAAGACATGCCTGGATGGGGAATTGACCTGCTTTTACGTTTGCAGTGGATCGGCCTTGTCTTCCTGCCTGCTGCTTATTTGCATCTTTCAGACGCTCTTCTGGTGACAGCTGGACGCCCCTCGCGCGGACGTCGCAGGATGGCAGTGCGTTTGATGTATCTGGTTTCGGCGGGGTTCCTGCTTTTATTGAGCACAGGTTATCTGGTCGGGCGCTTCGTCCCGGACGGGCAGCCTGCTCCTCACCTTGAACGGACATCCTGGACTGAAGTTTTCACCCTCTATTACATCACAGCGATGGTGCTGGCAGGCATTAATTTTGCGCGTGCCTATTCTCGCATGTTGACCCGCTCCGGGCAGCGGCGCATGCTGTACCTGATGGCCGGGGCTACAGCGCCTGCGCTTGGCTCGTACCCGTACATGCTGTATGGATACTCACTGGCGGCGAAATATCCACTCATGTTCTGGAGCGCTGCGACAATCATCAATCTGCTGGTAGGCGGATTGGTTGTTGTTATGGCGTATGCGGTGGCTTTCTTTGGCGTCTCCTGGCCGGATCGCCTGGTGAAAAGCCGCCTGTTTAAGTGGATCATGCGCGGGCCGGTCACTGCCTCGGCGACGCTTGGCCTGATGACGGTCGTTCGCCGCGGTGGCGGACTTTTCTTCCAGCAGGAGTATTCGGCCTTTGTACCGTTGGCTGTGGTTGTGTCCGTATTGTTGTTGGAACATTTGATTACGTTGGTTTCTCCGTTGTGGGAGCGCTGGCTGTTCTTCGGGCGTGACAGGGCAGAGTTGCAGTTATTACAAAACATCGAAGAACGTTTGCTCACACGGGGCGATATGCAGCAGTTCCTTGAAACGGTGTTGGCAGCCGTGCGCGATCACATGCAGTCGCCCAGCACTTTCGTCGCCGCATTGGATGGGGACAGCCTGTCGATGATCGTGGTGGCTGGTAACCGCAAACTGATCGATCAGCAGGATTTAACAGAAGCATTGCAAAAAGCCGAGCATACGAATGGCGGTGAGCGACAGGAGTTTGTCTGGGGAGATTTTTGGATATTGCCTTTGCGCCAACGTCGCCAAAACGATATGGATCGGGATGAAATCCCGGCGCTGCTGGGGCTTCTGGGGGTGGCACGACAACCAGACCAGCTTGTTGAAATTGAAGGTGAACAACGTGACTCTCTCTGGCTTCTGGCTGACCGGGCTGCCTTTGCCCTGGAAGATCGCCAATTGCAGCAGCGCGTTTTTCGATCATTAGAAGATTTGCAGCCGCAAATGGATATGCTCCAGCGACTGCGTGCCGTTGGCCGTTATGACTCGCGTGTTAATTTGCTTTCAGACGAAATGCCGCCAGAAGTGGATTTGGCAAACTGGGTAAAAGATGCGCTCACACATTATTGGGGAGGCCCCAAGCTGACCAATAATCCTTTGATGGAGCTTAGTGTGGTCCACGATTTGGCGCGCGAACATGAAGGAAATACCCCCAACGCCTTGCGCGCACTTTTGCGCAAAGCCGTCAATCAAGTCAAGCCGGAAGGAGAACGCCGATTCACAACAGAATGGATTTTATATAACATCTTGGAAATGAAATTTATTGAGGGGCGCAAAGTGCGTGAGGTTGCAGCACGCCTGGCTATGTCGGAGGCAGATTTATATCGAAAGCAGCGAGTTGCTGTAGAAGCTGTTGCACGTGCCATTATAGAAATGGAGACTGAGTCTCAACAAATGAGGTAGGGAAGGAGGCCTTAATGGTTAACTATCGAAAGAGTGAAAAAACAATGCCGGAACTAGATGACAGTTGGTGGGAATCTGTATTGGCTGAAGAGGAGCGTTATTCTTATCCTGTCACCCAGCAGAAACGAACTAAAGTGGATGAGCCGGTAAAAAACGAAGACGCGAAACAGAGCCCGGACTGGCATGAAGTTCGCGAACTATACCATCAGGATCGTATTGTGGACTTAAAGGTCACCGGGTATAACCGGGGTGGGGTGCTGGTTGAAGGGGAAGGATTGAGTGGATTTGTTCCTTACTCCCATCTGGTAGAAATGGTTGCCAATCCAGAAAAACAGAAACGCGAAGATGAATTAGATGCCTATGTTGGCCGCACATTGCGCCTCAAGGTGATCGAGTGTGCCCCTGAAGATGGGCGGGTTGTGTTCTCAGAACGGGCTGCATTGGCCGAACCTGGCAAACGTATGCAGTTGTTCGAAAACCTCGAACCCGGGCAGCGAATTGCCGGCAACATCACCAATATTACAGATTTTGGTGTGTTCATTGATTTGGGCGGCGTAGAGGGCCTGATCCATATATCTGAGCTTTCCTGGGGACGCGTTGCTCATCCGAGTCAGATTGTCGAACTGGGTCAGGAAATCGAGGCGCAGGTGCTCGAAATTTCCCCTGAGCGCTGCCGGGTTGCCCTTAGTCTGAAGCGCTTGCTTCCCAATCCCTGGGAACAAGCGGATTCGGATTTTGCTGTCGGGCAGATTGTGCCAGCGGTAGTCACCAGCGTTGTATCCTACGGCGCATTTGCCCGCCTAGATGCCGGGGTTGAGGGCTTGATCCATGCTTCTGAAATGCCGCTCAGTGACGGTGAAAATGTGCGTGATGTGGTTAGCGAGGGAGAAAATGTTCAGGTTCGTATCCTGCATGTTGATCCTGCGCACCAGCGGATGGGACTGAGTCTCAACCTGGAAGATGTGAATGCCTGAAAAGAAGGGTCGGGCGCGGCGCACCAAACAAACTTCAAAAATGCGCCGCGAACCGTTTCATCAAATGGAAGAGCCTGGGAATGATTTGCTCGACCGTTTGATGCGATTCAACCTGCATTTCGGGCGTTTTGCTCGCGATGCGGTTGGCGTTGTTCTATTAGCTTTTGCGCTGATAACTTTCCTGGTGCTAATGGGGACCGGCCAGAACCAAGGTGCACAGCCCGCTGCCTGGGCGCAGGGTACATTGGTTACGCCCTGGGTGAGGCTGCTTACGAACTGGTTTGGATGGGGCAGTTACCTCATTGCCATTTCGATTGGACTGGTGGGCATTGTCATCATGCGCTGGGATCAAGAAGTGATCTCGCTCGGGCGCTTCATCTCTATCGAGCTTGTTCTTCTCCTGACCATAAGCCTGCTGGCCGTTTTCGGAATATTATCTGGCGAGCAGCCTGATTCCAATTCATACGGCGGCCGTGTAGGATGGGGGCTTGTTACCCTGGTCTGGATGTTGGCCGGGAACATATTCGGCACGGTCATTTTAGTTGTGCTATGGATCTTAGCAGCCATGAGCGCTTTTGGTATGTGGGCCCGCGTGGAACGTTGGCTGTTGCGGCTTGCCGGGGACGTACCGGCTTCTGAACCGGATACTGATACCGTGCAAACGCCCCAGGAAGAAATTGCCCTGTCTGCTGAGAAGCCTGAGAAACCGAAAAAGATATCCAAACCTTTACCGCCTGAATTTCGAAAATCGTTGCGTGCGCCTAAGTCACAAGATAATCGTCCGGCTGAACCGCCACCGCGCGGTGAGAATTTCCCGCCGCTCACCATATTGTCTGGCGAGCGAGCATCTCGCCCTGATGAGCGCACGATAAATCAGATTGCCGGGCTGATCGAGAAAACCTTGTCTGAGTTTGGTATCCCGGCAACGGTTATCGGTTTTCGGGTTGGCCCTACTGTCACACAATTTGCTGTCCAGCCAGGCTTCATCAAGAAAACAGGCTCTGCAGAAGAAGATGCCCGGCAGATGAAGGTGCGCGTGGCACAGATCGCTGCCTTGCAAAAGGACCTGGCTCTGGCGCTTTCAGCGGAACGTTTGCGTATTCAAGCGCCTGTTCCTGGTAAACCCTATGTGGGTATTGAAGTTCCAAATACGCGCTCCTCAGTTGTGCGTTTGCGCCCGGTATTAGAGACTGAAGAATTCTATAAGGTTAAATCGCCCCTGGCGATCGCGCTCGGGCGGGATGTCTCCGGCCACCCATTGGTTGCCGACCTTTCACGTATGCCGCACCTGTTGATCGCCGGTGCGACAGGTTCGGGGAAGTCAGTTTGCATCACATCTATCGCAGCTTGCCTGGCGATGAACAATTCCCCCGAAGATTTGCGTCTGGTGATGATCGATTCCAAGATGGTTGAACTGCTTCGTTACAACGGCCTGCCGCATTTGTATGGCAAGGTTGAGACCAATATCGAACGCATCATGGGCGTGTTGCGCTGGGTGGTGGTCGAGATGGAACACAGGTACCGCTTGTTGGAGGGTGCCAAAGCCCGTGACCTAGACAGCTACCACCGCAAGCTTGCTAGACGCGGAGAAGCAGATAAATTGCCTCGCATTGTCGTCATTATCGACGAACTGGCTGACTTGATGATGTCAGCACCAGACCAGACGGAGCACAATCTTGTGCGTCTGGCGCAGATGGCGCGCGCCACTGGTATTCACCTGGTAGTGGCTACACAGCGCCCAAGCACAGATGTGGTGACGGGCCTTATCAAGGCAAACTTCCCGGCACGTTTGGCCTTTGCGGTTGCTTCGGGCGTGGATTCGCGTGTGATCTTGGATACATCCGGGGCAGAAACTTTGTTGGGAAGCGGCGACATGCTCTTCCTCAACCCGGAAGTTGGCAACCCACTGCGTGCGCAAGGCGTGATGGTCACTGACCAGGAAATTGATAAACTCATTACGCATTGGCAAAAAGCCAGTGACCTGCCATTGGATGATGACCCCCCCTGGGAGAAGTTGTTACAGGAACCGGCAGAAGGCGGAGATGATGCCTTGATGACGGAAGCAATTTCACTCGTCCAGGAAACGCAGAGGGCTTCTGCATCCTTGCTGCAACGCCGTTTGCGTATCGGCTATCCACGCGCAGCGCGCCTGCTGGATCAGTTGGAAGAGATGGGAATCGTGGGTCCATCGCAAGGCGGCGGTCGCGAACGGGATGTGTTGATCGATCCTGATGACGAATTCGACGAGGATTAGACAGAATGAACATAACTATAGATATCTATTGTGGGAGTGGCTTTCGTGGAAAGTAATGGTGTTCGTACACCCGTAACGTTGACCGATCGATTGCGCGCCTGGTTCAAGTGGGTGGTGGACCCGTTAGGGAAATTCTTTCTCAGCATTGGGATGACGCCCAATATGATGACGGGCCTGGGTATGCTGGGCAATTTTGTGGGCGCATATTTTCTCTCTCAGGGAAAGATGATGATCGGCGGATGGATCGTGCTGGTCATGACACCTATCGACGGGTTAGACGGTACCATGGCGCGTTTGCGTGGTGACCCAAGTGATTTTGGTGCTTTCGTAGATTCAGTCAGCGACCGCTATGCAGAACTGGCGATCCTGGGCGGTTTGATGTACCATTTCGCCGGTCAGGGGAATGCCCTGGGCAGTATTCTGGCCTTTGCTGCTGCGGCTGGCTCGGTGCTGGTTTCATATGTCAGGGCGCGTGCAGAGAGCTTGAGCTATGATGCCAAGGTCGGTTTATTAACGCGCGCAGAGCGCTACTTGGTTTTAGCACCCTTATTGGTTTTCAATAAGCCGATCATTGCGCTTTGGATTCTGGCGATTTTAGCGAATTTCACTGCCTTGCAGCGCATCTGGTTTGTCCGCAAGCAGGCACATGCGCAAATGAAGTAAAACATTTAGAGGTAAATTGTTATGCCACAAGGATTTCAGTTAGGCCCTGTTTTTATCCGTTACTACGGCATTATCATCATGCTGGGAGCATTGGGGGGTGGTTGGCTGGCAGCGCGGGAAGCCAAACGCCGTGGCCATGATCCGGAAATCGTATGGGATTTGCTGATCTGGTTGATCATTGGCGGTGTGATCGGCGCGCGTTTATGGCATGTATTTACGCCTTCTCCATCGGCCATTGCAGAGGGCAGAACCACCCTGTTCTACCTGACCCATCCGTTTGACCTGATCAATATCCGCAATGGCGGTCTGGGCATCCCCGGCGCTGTGATTGGTGGCCTTGTGACGTTATTCTTTTTCTCTCGCAAGCATGGTTTGAACTTTGCAGAATGGGCCGATATCACCGCGCCCAGCCTGGCGCTGGGACAGGCGATTGGGCGCTGGGGAAATTTTGTGAACCAGGAACTATACGGTGCTCCGACTGGTCTTCCTTGGAAAATCTATATAGACCCTTTGCATCGACTGGCCGGCTTTGAAACTCAAGAGTATTATCATCCGCTGTTTTTGTATGAGTTGCTTTGGAATCTGGGTAATCTATTTTTACTTATCTGGTTGACGCGTCGGCATGGGGATCGGTTAAAGCATGGTGACATCTTCTTCGTTTACCTGATCGTTTACCCCATCGGGCGCTTCTTACTGGACTTTTTGAGGCTGGATGCCGCTATGTTGGGTGGAATCAATGCCAATCAGGCTGCGATGGCCGTTGTAGCAGTGCTATCGGGGTTGGCGCTTTTCTGGCGTCACCGAATGAAATCACCCCAGACTAATCTCTAGTGTTGAGTAAAGTGCAGGTGACCCTTGTCTTATTGACGTGGGTATGCTCAGCCGCTATGCTGGCTTCGTTTTACAGTTCCTTCCTGAAGATTTAACTGAAATTGCAAGTTTTATTCAATCAATTACGTAGTACCCTGTGAAATAATGATAGAGACTCACGATCTTTCGAAACATTTTGATGAATTCAAGGCCGTTGACGGTGTATCGTTGACAGTTGGGCCGGGGCAAATTTTGGCTTTGCTGGGTCAAAACGGCGCAGGCAAGACAACCACTGTCCGCATGTTGACGGCTTTACTGAACCCCACGTGCGGGTGGGCAAAGGTTAATGATTTTGACATCGTCAAACAGGCAGCAGATGTGCGCGCCTCGGTCGGCGTGTTGACCGAGCAGCACGGCTTGTATGTGCGCATGACCGGCCAGGAATACCTTGAGTTCTTTGGGGAAGTTTATGGCCTTGACCCTGCAGCCCGGAAGACGCGCATTGATTATTTGTTGGAATATTTTGGCTTGTCTGAAGCAGCCAACCAGCGCTCAGGGGAATACTCAAAAGGTATGCGTCAGAAGCTGGCGTTGGCACGTGCGCTGATGCATGAGCCGCCGGTCTTGCTGCTGGATGAGCCAACATCGGCCATGGACCCGGAGTTTGCGCGGCTGGTGCGTGATGAGATCGCGCGCTTGAAGTCATCTCAACGGACGATTGTCATTTGTACGCACAACCTGGCAGAAGCAGAGTCGCTGGCCGATATTATCGCCATCATTTATCGAGGGAAGATCTTGATGAGCGGTTCGTTAGATGAACTCAAGCAGCAAGTTCTGGGGCCTGTGGAGTATGAGGCGCAGTTATCCCAGCCCTGGCAGCTTGATGGGTTGACTTTACCGGAAGGGGTAGCCCTAAGTGAATCAAACGGAAGCAGGCTGAGGTTCCGGGTGAAGCGACCGCAGGAGACGAATCCGCTGCTATTGCGTCAGTTGTCCAAAGCCCAGGCTCCCGTTGTGACGTTTCAAGAAGTCCCGCGCAGTCTTGAACAAGTCTATCTCAAAGTAATGGCAGATGCGCAAGCGCCGGTGGGTGTCCATCCCGTCCCGGCCACAGCATCTGTATAACAGGATAATAAATGAATTGGTTTGCTCCTGTCTGGCTTGTGACCAAACGCGAGTTGCGTGATCAACTCCGCGATTGGCGCATCTTGTTCCCACTGATTGTTTTGACTCTTATATTCCCGCTGTTAATGAACGAGGTCGCCCGTTCAGCAGTGGAGTTTGTGAGTCAGTATGGCGGCACATTGCTGGTTGACCGCCTGGTGCCTTTCTCTGTGTTGATCATCGGTTTTTTCCCAATTACTATCTCGCTGGTGGTGGCGCTGGAATCTTTCGTGGGTGAAAAAGAGCGCGGGACAATTGAGCCTTTGCTCAGCACCCCCTTGAAAGACTGGCACATGTACGTGGGCAAGCTGCTGATCGGTGTGCTCACGCCTTTATTTGCCAGCATGATCGCGATAGGGTTTTACCTGATTATTGTTTCTCGCCAAAAAATCGAAATGCCGGAATTGTCTGTGCTGATACAGTTGTTATCCTTGACGGTCGCGCATGCTGTGCTGATGGTCAGCGCGGCAATTGTGATTTCAGTGCAGTCTACTTCTGTGAAGGCGGCTAACCTGTTGGCGTCTTTTATCGTTATCCCGGTTGCGGTGCTGATGCAGGGTGAAAGCGCACTCCTGTTTTGGGGTAACAATCAGGTGCTATGGCTGGCTGTGGCAGGGGTGTTGATTTTGGCGGGATTGCTCATTCGCGTCGGCCTGTCACACTTCCAGCGCGAGTATCTTTTAGGCCGTGAGATCGATGTGCTCAATTTGAAGTGGGTTGGGCGGACGTTCTGGAAATATTTCAAGGGCGAAGCAAAGTCTCTTTAAGGCTGGTACAGGCTTGAGGTCTGGAGGGGATTGCGACAGTTATGGCTTCCGATCGGAGTATTGTTCCTCTTGGCAGTACTCACATTTTGGTTCGGATTTCAATGGACGGTTACATTGGTTCCTGAACTCATGGATATGACTTCTCCTGATTCTGTTCAAAAATTATCCGAACAGTTTGAGCAGTCCACTACCATGGTTGGGTTTGGACAAAGTTTATCGGCACCGTTTATCTTTGCCCATAATGTGCGCGCTGTTGGAATTATATTGCTGGCAGGCCTGGTTTCCTTCAGTGTGCTGGGGACGCTGGTTTATCTGGTGAATCTCAGTGTAGTGGGCGCTCTGCTGGGTGTATTTCAGTTGTTGGGGTATTCCCCGGGGTTGTTGGCTGTAAACGGATTATTGCCACATGGCATTTTTGAAATCCCGGCTTTGATATTAGCCAGTGCCGCGATGCTGCGCATCGGCGTTGTGCTGGTCACGCCGCAAGTAGGACGTTCGATGGGTGAAGTTGTGTTGGAATTGCTGGCAGATTGGGCTAAGATTACAGTGGGTTTGGTTATTCCATTAC
This sequence comes from uncultured Chloroflexia bacterium, assembly GCA_963791785.1. GTDB lineage: Bacteria > Chloroflexota > Anaerolineae > Anaerolineales > Villigracilaceae > JAABUE01. The sequence continues at coordinate 169,121 of CAWBTW010000017.1, forward strand.
TGCTTGTTGCCGCAGTGATTGAAACATATATTACCCCAGTGTTGCTTGCGTCTGCATTTTAGGGGTTTGGAGAAACGATATGGCAAAGTTGATCATACTTGGTTCCTCGAATGCGCTGTCTTCGAAAGACAGCGAAAACACCCACATGATCCTTGTAGGTGAGGAACGCATTGTAATGGTCGATTGTGTCAACAGTCCCATCCGTCGGCTGGAGCAGGCGGGCGTCGATTTTATGGACTTGACGGACCTGGTCCTGACCCATTTCCACCCTGACCATGTTTCCGGCGTCCCGCTGCTTCTCATGGATATGTGGCTGCGTGGCCGCCAAAAGCGGATCAATATCTACGGCTTGCATTACACTCTTGATCGCATGGAAAAGCTGATGGAAATGTACGCCTGGGAAGATTGGCCTAATTTCTTCCCGGTTGCTTTTCACCGACTCCCTGCCAGTGAGAACACGTTGCTCATGGATTGTGACGAGTTCAAGATTGTCTCTTCACCTGCTCGCCATTTAATTCCGACCATTGGCCTGCGCTTTGACTTCAAAAAGGGGAAAAAATCGCTGGCCTATTCTTGTGACACCGAACCTTGTGTGGAAGTTGCACGCCTTGCATCAGGCGCTGACGTATTGATTCACGAGGCATCTGGTGAATCCCTGGGGCACTCATCTGCTGGACAAGCTGGTCAGATCGCTGCCCAGGCCGAGGTGGGTAAGTTATATCTTATTCATTACCCAACAGGTGAATTCGCCAATGAGAATATGGTCGCCGAAGCCCGCCAACATTTTCAAGGTGAAGTTGAATTGGCAACCGACTTTATGACCCTGGAGTTTTCATAAAAAAACACCCCGCTCCTATTGCAAGCGGGGCAAATGCCAGAGAAGTTTTTATCTACCACCCGACAATAAACTCTTCCCACTCTCCATTTTCTTTCAAATGACTACCATACATATAAAGGGCGCTGGCTGGCGGCTCTTTGGGTACATGTAGCAGGTTCATATGCACATCTTCGAGTTGTCTCCCGCCTTTGCGATGATTGCAGCCCGGGCAGGCCGCTGCTACATTTGTCCAGGTATGTTCACCGCCCAAACGCTTGGGCAGGATGTGATCAACAGTAAGGGGGGTGTCGCGGCGGCCGCAGTACTGGCAGGTATAATTGTCACGGCGAAAAACCTCGCGTCGAGTCAATTTCACGCGCGGGCGTGGCCGACGAATCATGTATTCAAGACGGATAACGGAAGGTCGCGGTAGTAGCTGATTGATGGTGTGGATGTGTCCGCGTCCGTTGACCACCATCGCCGCCTTTTCTTTCAGAATCAGCCCGATGGCCCGCCGCATTGAGCACACATTAATCGGCTCGAAATTCGCATTTAAGACCAGTACTGGCTCTTCATGGAGCCTCCACAATAGCGCTGATTATAGCATAATCAACCTTACGGAGAATCTGAGATGAAAGTCCTGATTGCCGGGGGAACCGGATTTATGGGAAATCACCTGATCAATTCGCTGACTGCGGATAGCCATCAGGTTTGGGTGCTGTCCCGCAATCCGAATAAGAACATAACAGGTGCCCAGACCGTTCCCTGGAACGGGCAGTCGGCGGATGGCTGGGGACATCTTGTCGAAGAGATGGATGCTGTGGTGAACCTATCGGGGCTCAGCTTACATAGCTGGCCGTGGACAAAGCGCAAGAAACAGCGCTTTCACGACTCGCGCGTCAGGCCTGGACTTGCGCTTGCTACCGCTATAAAGAACGCTTCTCACCGCCCCAATGTTTTCATCCAGATTTCCGGAATCAACCATTACGGTCTACGAGGAGAAGACATCGCGGACGAATCCACCCCGCCCGGGGACGATTACCTGGCACAACTCACTGTCGCCTGGGAAGAGGCCACAAAATCCGTAGAGGAAGTTGGCGTGCGACACGTTGTCTGTCGCACGGCGGTTGTGCTTGCCAGGGATGCCATCTTGATGGAACTTATGGCCTTGCCGGTGCGTCTGTACCTTGGCGGACGTTTTGGAAATGGAGAACAAGCTCTGCCCTGGATACACCTTGACGATCAAATTGGAGCGATCCGTTATTTGATAGATACCCCAGACGCAAAAGGATCATATAATCTGATCGCTCCACAGGCAACCTCCAATGCCGAATTCATGCAAACGCTGGCAAAGGTTTTACGTCGGCCGTACTGGTTCCCTGTCCCGGCATTTTTGATGCGTTTGGTGTTAGGTGAAATGAGCGTTCTAGTGACAGAGGGCCGTTTTGCACAGCCAAAACGTTTACTGGAACAAGGGTATACTTTCCGTTTCCAGAATTTAGAAGATGCCCTCAAGGACATATTTGAATATCGATAAATCTGAAAGGATAATTATGACTACTCGTATTTACTTGGTTTTGCTCGTTCTCATCCTGGCTGGTATAGCATGTGCGTCACCAATTCCCAGTCAACAGGTTTCCCCACAGGCCGCGGCGCCATCTGCAACGCCTTTTATTGCTGAATCCTATCCTACTACAGCGGCAGATGAAATCTCGCCCAATCAAGTTGTTGGTGGGATCGATGTCCGCGTGGAGCGCGCCTGGCAGGAAGGGAAGCAGGTTTATGCTGACGTATGCTACACATTGCCGGATGCTTCCGATTGGACAATATGGAATGCCAGTCTGAAGTATGCTGACGTTGTTTTACAAGAATACGGAACAACATTGCTCAGTTCTCAGGAGTCAACCGGAGACGGGCAAACCGGTCTGCGGTGCGACACGCTGGAATTCTACGTTCCGCCGGATGCTAATCTCTCCACTGTTACAGTGAGTATTGAAGCGCTTGGTTCTTTCCCGCGACAGGAAGATTATTGCCCGATTTATATGCCCAAGATCCAGCAGGCTTTCAACGAGCGTGGTGTTGCCATCACGTTAGCGTGCAACGATGTGAATGGTGTAGAAACCATGCAAATTGTCGGCAGGCCAGAAACCATGAGCCAGGAAGAAGCCGAGCAGCTTGTGTACAGTGATGAGTTCTTCACCATCAAAGGCCCCTGGGAATTTACTTTTAATTTGGCTCAATAAGTGATCGTTATAAAAAAATTTCCCGAAAAAACCTGACAGATTTCTTCTTGACACACTGTATTAGGTGAAAACTCGCTAAAACCTGTCAGGTATGGAGATTTATTTCTGGATGCTCACTAACCTGTTGTATAATACGACCCATGTCCGAAAGCGAAGTTCACGAGTTTCGACCTGAATTGATGCCGCGCCGCGGTGAGATAAATGCCTGGTTATTAACAGCGGCCGCGGCATTGGGTTTGTTTTTCCTGAACCAAACTCTGGATATTGTGCCAGGGTGGGCCTGGATTTTTTGCGCCTTCCTGGCTTTTTCAGCTTTGAGCATTTCTTTTGGAAACTGGATGGACAGGAAAACGCGCGTCAGGCTGGATGCGGACGGAATCAGCTTCGAGAACGGCTTGCGCCGGGTGCGGCTGGGCTGGCCCGAGGTTCAGAAGGTGGCGGTTTTACCCGCTCGATGGGGTAAATCAGTGCAAGTGTTAGGCGAAAAATCTCATTTTGGATTTCAAGACGCTTGGTGAAGTCCATTTCCAGGGTGAGATGCGCGGGCAGACGGGGTTTGCCGAAGGGAAAACCATCCTGGATATCATTTTGCGCAAAACTGGTTTAGAATTAGCCGAGGAGTCAAATAACGCGTATTATTATGCGCGTGGCTGATATACGTTTTACGTTTTATTCTCACGCATCACGGAACGTAAAACGTGATGCGTTATTTTTTGCGGGAGGTTCCCATGAACATTGACGAACAAGTTGAATTTTTGATGCAGGGCACCGAGTATGGCGATGAGGAGTTGAAAAAAGCCATGACGAAGGAGTTGCGCGAACGGTTGGTTGAGGCCGAGAAGGAAGGGCGTCCGCTGCGCGTGTATTGTGGTTTTGACCCAACCCATGTAGACCTGCATCTAGGTCATACGATCCCAATGCGGAAAATGCGGCAGTTCCAGGATTTGGGTCATGATGTGACGTTCTTGATCGGGAGCTATACCGCGCTGGTAGGCGATCCTTCGGACAAGAATAAAGCGCGTCCGGTCTTGACCGAGGAGCAGGTTGCCGAAAATGCAAAAACGTACACCGACCAGGCCTTTCGCGTGCTGGACCGCGAGAAGACCAAAGTCCGTTATAACGGTGAGTGGCTGTCTGAATTGTCACTAGTGGATTTGATTCGTCTGGGGCAGAACTTCACTGTGCAGCAGTTTCTGGCACGGGAGAATTTCTCCAAGCGGCTGGAGAACGGTGAGCCGATCTACTTACACGAGACGTTTTACGCCTTGATGCAGGGGTATGATGCTGTTGCACAGGAAACCGATGTACAAATCGGCGGCACAGATCAGTTGTTTAATATCATTGTTGCCGGAAGAAAGCTGCAAGAGGCGCTGGGGCAGAAGCCACTGGTTGGTGTGATCTGTGGCATTCTGCCGGGCACGGATGGTGCGCAGCGCATGTCCAAATCGACGGGCAATATCGTGCCGATCAACAGTGGCGCGGAAGATATGTACGGTAAGGTGATGAGCGTGCCTGATTTCGCGATGGGCACTTACTCACGGTTGGTCTCGCGCTGGACGCCTGTAGAAATTGATGAGATGGAAAATGCGGTAGAATCTGGATCGCTGCATCCGCGTGATGCAAAGATGAAACTGGCGCGCGAAATTGTCAGCATTTTTTACAGTGATGAAGAAGCATTGGAAGCTGAGAAGGCCTTTGTAAATCTGTTCCAGCAGAAGCAAACACCCGACGATATGCCTGAATACGAGATGGAAAATGGGGCAACAGTTCTGGATGTTTTAATGGGAGCAGGCCTGACGTCCAGTAAGAGCGAGGCGCGCCAACTCATTGACCAGAAGGGGGTGCGCCTGGATGACGAGGTCTTGGAGCGAGGTGATCACCCGTTCCCGCGTCCAGGTGTGTTGCGTGTGGGAAAACGGCGTTTTGTGCGTGTGAAATAACCAAAATGAAAACGGGCTGAGTTAAAAGCGCACGAGTGCCACCCTCTTTGCCGCGAATAGGGTTGGCAATGATGGCTGGTTGTTGCTGTGTGGTCAGGTATGTAATGATGGGTGTGGCCGCGAAACCTTTGTCCAGATAGAGCACTTTTGCTTCAAATCCAAGGCTTTTCAGACGCTTGAGCAGGGTTTTGAGCACATCTAGCGCTTTTTCTTCGGGCAAGACATAATGGACAGCCAGCGTCAGACGTACTTGCCGCCAGATCACATAGGCTGTCGCGATGCGCACAAAATGAGTTGTCCCTTTTTTCGCTTTTCCCGCGCAAGTGACTGCCCGTGTGGTTTCTAGCTTTCCGTAGAATGGTTCGTCATGAAAATCGACCGCAGCCTCAATCCCTTTTCGTGCCATTTTCTCTGGAATGCACTCCGCCAGAGTTTGGTTGGCAGCTGCTTCTTGCTCGCTCAATTGATCCACAGGTAAAAATTTGTTCACATATTCTCGTACGGTATTACTATCCGCCACTTTTTCAAGATCAGCGCATGCGGCTTCCAGACTGCTACATTCCGCGCTGGCTTTCATTAGAAGGTCAAAGATCATCTCGGTTTTACAGCAATATCCATTGACCTCGATCTGAAAATGTCGCATCATCACCTGCTTTGTGTATGCATGAATATCTTCTGCTTTTAGCTCATATTGGTGTATCATGTTTGAGGGCTTCTTTGGTTAGGTTTGGGTCGGTACCTTATCTTTTACCAAAGTTGCCCCCTTGTCAATCAAATCTGTGATTTACTGAAATTTCTTCTTCAATTAGTTTAAGGAATTTTTCGACTACGATGGGGTCAAGCTCAATTCCAGATGTGTTTTTTATGTATTCAAGCACTTTATCTTCCGGCCATGCCTCACGATAAGGGCGTTTGTTACTGAGGGCATCCCAGATATCTACAATAGCAAAGATGCGAGCAGACAGAGGGATTTCTTCGCCTTTCAAACTGCGTGGATAACCACTTCCATCCCATCGTTCATGATGCGCATAGGGAATGTCCAGAGCAGGGCGCAGATATGGGATGCAATTCATCAAGTCGAAAGCGTATTGAGGATGTTGCCGCATGATATCCCACTCCTCTTCTGTGAGTGTGCCTGGTTTGTTCAAGATATGATCGGGAATGCCCATCTTTCCAATATCATGAAGCATTGTGCCGCGCATGATGTGAGTTAGTTCTTCCCCTTCAATTCCCATACGTCGTGCAAGCTCAAGGGTGCGTTCCACAACACGGTCTGAGTGACCCCGGGTTTCTTTGTCTCGTAATTCAAGCGCTTGCCCCCAGCCCGCCAGGGTAGCATCGTAAGCGAGAATAAGCTCCTGGCTGCTGCGCTGCAAGTTTTTGAACAATTGGATATTGTCAATCGCAATAGCAGCTTGTCCGGCCAGTGTTTGCAGAAAATCAAGCCAATCTTGGGTGGGGTGATTTTCTTTTTTTGTGAAAACCTCGAGAACACCTTTGATCAATCCCTTTCCAATTAAAGGGGTCCCAAAGTAGCTTTTGAAATCTTCTTCAATACTGTAACTGCTTTGTGTAAATTCTGTCGCATTATGAAGATCTGCGATGTGGACCATTTTTCTTTGCAGTACAACGTGCCCGGCTGAACCTTCGCCAATTCGAATTTGTTCGGACCAGTGCGCGCTACGTTTGTTTAAAAATCCGGTGTTTGCATAAGGGGAGAGAGAATGAAGATCTGAAATCGTAGAGCAAGATAACGGCGGCGTCCGCTTCCAACACTCTAACTGCGCGTTCCAATATCAGATCCAAAACTACACGTAGATCAAAGCTTGACGATATGGCACTATCAATATCCCGTAGAACAGTGAGTTGACGTATTTGTTGTTCACTGCGTTCAAATAAACGGGCGTTTTCTATTGCGGCTGCGGCTTGGTGGGCAAAAGTTGTTGCCAAGGATGCATCATGTTGATCATATGCCCTTGGCTCATAATTGTCTATTGTGATGCAACCAATCATCTCGCCACGAACAGCCAAGGGAACTCCCATCCAGCCTCGGACCTTGTCTGCCGCAGCCCATTTTTCAAATCGCTGGTCAACCTGAGCATCTTCCAGTATCAGGGGCTTTCCGGTTTTCCATACCTCTTGCAATAAAGCATTGCTTGCAGGGAAGAGGGAACCAACTACATTTTCATTGTTTTCAAAGCCTATTCCTGCTGTTATTCGCACCATATCTCCTTCAATGAGAAATAATGCGGCACTATCAAAAGAAACAACCTGACTGAAACTATTTAAGATGGCATTCAGGACTTGTCTAATATCCAGTGATGAAGTGATAGTTTCTGCTGTTTTGCGCAGGGTTTCAGATTCGTGGTGCTGCCGTAGTTCTGCTTCGAATAGACGTGCATTTTCGATTGCCACGGCGGCTTGTTGCGCTAAACTGCTAAGAAAATCTAGCTCAAATGATTTAAACTCTTCACCGTCACCTGTGCGCCAGACCGCCAATAATCCGGTTAGTTGATCCTTTGTTAGTACCGGCACGCCCATGAGGTGTTCGTATGGAATTGCGCCGGTGCCTCTGACGATGACCGCACGGTCGTCTTCCAGCGTATTATTCACGATCTCTCCAGATTTCTGCAAGGCGATATTGCCCAGTATGCCTCTTCCGAGCAGAAGGGGATCGTTCTTAATCTCTATCGCATCTTCCCCAATTGCCGCAATTGCCCGAAGTTGCGCATCATCTGGATTTAACAGGTAAACAGCGCTGGTTTCTGCCCTCAATAGTTCTTTAGGATACTGAGCAATCCTTTCCAGCACTATGTCTAACTGGAGCGTAGCCGATATATCTCTACCAACCTCTGCAACCGCCTGAGCTTCCTGTGCGCGTCTTGTTGTTTCTTGAAAGAGTTCGGATCGATTCAATCAACATGGAGGTTTCATTTGCAATGGTGACCAGGAAATTAAGTTCAGACTCGTTGAACAGACCGCTTGAACGCTGTCTCCATGCGTTGATTGCACCGATTGTTTTACCTCGCAAGATTTAACGGCGCAGACATGATCGTGTCGCGTTGTGCATCCTCTTCTGGTGTGTTGGGAACCGTTACTCGACGAGGATCTTTGGACATATCGTCAACGATTTCTGGTTTACCGTTCGCAATAACATTGCCTGTGATACCTGTACCGATCTGTAACACGACTGAGGCTAATTGCTCGCGGTATGCTCCCAGCGCTGTGACAACTTTTATCGTTTTGTTGTCATCTTGGAGCAAGGAAATCGCTATTGTGGACGCTTGTAAAAGTTCTAATGAGCGCTGGGCAATTTTGTCGAGCGCTGGCATCATTTCTTGGGCGGTTGCAAATTCATTGGTAATATTTGCCATCGCTTCGATGATTTGGGATCGCTGGCTTTCCTCCTGGAAGAGGCGTGCATTTTCGATTGCAGTTGCAGCCTGATTACCAAATGTTTGTGCCAGTGCTGCGTGTTCCTGGGTGTAAAAATTGACTTCGCAACTATCAAGGTTTAAAAAACCTATAAGCCTGTCCTGGGCGAACATGGGGACACCCATCCAACTGCGGATGTATTCGGTTCCTTCCAGTTTTTCAAATCGCTCATCCGTTTGGACATCCGGGATGATCAAAGGCCAACGTTCACTTACTGGAATTTCCCACTTTTTAGGTTCGTACACATATTTTTGGCCGATGAATTGATAATCTTTTGGCAAATTGTTTTCCGCAACAATTTCGAGATATCCTTGCTTTACCAGCTCAATAGACGCACTGTCATAAGGCGCCAACTTTGACAACGAATTCAGGATGATCTCATAGAGTGCTTCGAGTTCAATAGAAGTGGTCAGGACAGCTGTTGCTTCGCGCAGTGCTTTTTCTCTTTCACGACTTTGCTGTTCGACTTCAAACAGGCGGGCATTTTCAAGTGCCACGGCAGCGGAGTTTGCAAAAGTTTCTACCAGGGTAGCATCACTTTGAGTGTACGCATTTTGTTTTTTGCTGTCGATGAAGATATAACCAATAATTTCGTCGTGAATTGTCATGGATACGCCCATCCAACCGCGAATATACCCAGAACCCTCCCACTGTTCAAACTCTGGGTCAGACTGAGCGTCTGGAATTATTACAGAACCGCGTTTTTTGCCTAAGGTGGTCCATAATCCGTCGCTCTTTATTTGATTTCCCAACAGCATCATAGTTCTTTGGAAATCCTCGCCCGGCTAGCAATAAGCAACTTGCCATTTTTCATCATGGCAATAGAAGCGCTGTCGTAAGGGATAATTTCGGCCAGATTGTCGAGAATTGTTTCTAACAAGGTTGGTAAGTCGAGGAATGTTGTCAGAGCAGTGGTTGCCTTGCGTAATATTTCCGCATCTTGACGACGCTTTTTTTCTGCTTCGAGCAGGTAAAGTTTTTCTGTCGCTGTAGCAAGGGTGCTGGCAATAGTTGTGAGAAGCTGTTCATCGCTTTCTGTAAACGCGTCAATCGTGAGGCTCTCGGCGTTTATTGCGCCAAGGATGCGATCTCCATGCGCAGTAATTGGCACGCATAATTCAGAGCGCACTTGCGATGTCACCTCGATGTAATTTTTGTGCTTTCTTACATTTGCGATACGCAAAGGTTTTCCCGTGGTTACAACTTGACCACTAACTCCCTCATCGAAGAGGGAATGCTCGTCGGAAATTTTCCGTCAGACTATGCCTCGATAAGATGGAGTGTGGAGAAAGCGCGGTACCTATTTTCGTTGATCAGAAGCACGCCGAAATTGTCCGGATAGAGCGATTTGCCAATAATCCGGGTAACGTTTTCGATTAATTCATCCACATTTGTTGCTTCTGTGCTGGCCAAGCTGACCGCATTGAGAGTGGTCAATTCTTGCAGGCGACGTTGAGATGTTTCGAAGAGGCGCAACTGTTCAATAGCAGTAGCCATTGTCCCCGCGATTGTATTGAGCAAACGCTCATCCGTTTCACTGAAAGCATCTGGTTTTTTTGATTCAATATTAATTACACCAATGATCCGATCTTGTATCTTGATGGGGACGCATAGTTCAGATTGAACGCCAGCGGTTGCTTCAATGTAAGCTGGTTCCTGGCTCACATCGCCAAGGCGGATCGGGATGCCGGTTGAAGCTACCTTTCCGGTTACTCCTTGCGAAATATGCATGCGCCATCTGATCCACATCGTCGTTGCGCCTCTGTAAGATGGATGTGGCACAAGCGTATCGCCGCTCTCCGTAAGCAACTCCACACCGCAATTATCAGGATAAAGCGTGTCGCCGATTGTGTCTGTTACGCGTTGAATCAGTTCACCCACACTTTTTGATGAAGAAGCCGCCAAAGCAACATTGTGTAGTATAGATAATTCTTCCAATTGGCGTTGCAGCGCTTCCTCGGCCCGTTTGATGTTCTCAATTTCTCTTGTGATGGAAATGATATGAGGGACATCATCCAGCATAATAATTCTTGCTGACATTAAACCTGTAAGGACACGTCCATCCTTCATGCGGAATTTGGTTTCCAGATTATCGACGAAGCCATTTTTTTTCAACTCCGTCTACCAGTTTGGCACGATCATTTGGATTGTCCCAGATGTTTATTTCAATTGAGGTTTTTCCAATAACATCGCTCGCGTGAATAGCCGGTAATGGTAGTAAAGCCTTCGTTAACATCTACATAAAGGCCATCTTCCATACGGTTGATATTGATTAGAATCTGGGCTGGTAAGGAATGCTAAACGAAAACGCTCATCGCTTGCACGCAGGGCTTCTTCAGCGTTTTTTCTGTTGGTGATATCTCGAATGGCTGCAATGTGGACGGGACGTCCGCGCCACTCAAAAAAGCGACCGGTGATCTCTACAGGAAATACGGTCCCATCTTTTTTCTTGTGATGGCGAAGAGGGATTGCAATTACCGTTTCACGATTTATCGGGGTTTTCTGGGTTACCTTGCGAGTATCTTCCGGTTCTGCCGACAAATCTGAGTTTTTCTTGTGAAGCAACTCTTCCTTGCTATACCCGTACAACGTAGTTGCAGCCGCATTGGCTTCTAAGATATTTCCACTTTCATTGTCGATTAAGAATATTGCGTCTGATTCAGCCTCGAACAGTTGGCGAAATTTCTCCTCGTTTTCTTTTAATTCCTCCTGAACTTTGGTTTGATTGGTAATATCATAGAACATCCCCAAAGTACAATCTTGACCTTCGAAAACAATAGGATCCCAAAATTCTAATGTGTTACGGATCTCCCCGCTTTTTGTAATTATCTTTCCATCCTCATTGTGAATAGACTTCTCTTTTATTAGCCTTGCAAGAAATTGACTTCTTCTTTGTTCATCAATGAATTCAAGTTCCCTGCTGGTGCGGCCGAGAAATTCATCGGGCTTGAAACCAGTTAATTTCCAGTACGAATCGTTGGCGGCAATATATCGCCCCTCGTCAAGTGTAGCAATGCAAGATGCGATTGGGTTTGCCTGGAAAATTGTCTTGAATTGTTCTTCGCTTTGGCGTATCGCATCTTCCGCTTCCTTCGGCTCAGAGATGTCAAGCAGGAAACCCTGCCAGAATAAGGGGTTTCCTGCTTCATCTATTACAAGCGATGATTCCTCTCTCACCCATACATACTTGCCATCCTTTCCCCGAAGGCGATACTCCTGAATGAAATTCTCTCCAGTCTCAGCAGTAAGTTTGCTCTCATTAAGGACAAGTTCGCGGTCTTCAGGATGAATAATCTCTGACCAATAGATTTCTGTTCTCCATTCTTCCGGAGAATATCCAAGGATATCTTTAATTTTTGAACTGATATAAATGTTTTTTTCACTATCAACCGGATCATCGAGGAAAACAGCACCAGGTAATCGTTCAACGAGTGCACGATACCGCTTCTCGCTTTCTCGCAGTGCAAGTTCGACCTCTTTATTCGCTGTGATATCTGTAAGAAAACCCTCAAAATACAGAATGTTGCCTTTATCATCCCGAACGGCACGCGCGTTTGTGCGAGTCCAGATAATGCTTCCATCTTTACGATAATTGCGTGCTTCGAACCCCTCGACACTTCCTCGGCTAGATAATATATCGGCAAATTTTTCACGGACACCTTCATCAACATGGAGTTGCGCCGATGTGTCTGTGACAGTTTGCATCATGTTTTCTGGCGAATCATACCCAAAGATACGGGCCAGGGCAGGATTAACCTTTATGAAGCGTCCGTTGAGTGATGTTTGAAAGATTCCCTCAAGAGCATTATCAAATATACTCTGATAATCTTCATCTTTCTGATGATTAGAAATATTCAAACAAAGTCTCCTTAATAAATGAACCGCTTATTTATTATAGATTCTTTGACCGCTCCTAGCCTTATAACTTCAATACAAAAAGCGACCTCGATCGAGGTCGCTTACAGAGGCGTCGACGGGACTCGAACCCGTGATCAAGGTTTTGCAGACCTTTGCCTTTCCAGCTTGGCCACGACGCCGTGCCTTTTAAAAAGGCAGAGCGGGCGATGGGATTCGAACCCACGACCTTCTCCTTGGCAAGGAGACGTTCTACCACTGAACTACACCCGCGTTGGTCGGCCACTTACTTTGGCCGAGAGTGCCGAGACACAGAATTGAACTGTGGACACCGCGATTTTCAGTCGCGTGCTCTACCAACTGAGCTATCTCGGCCTGTTATTTGGTTGTTAAGCGTCCAGGATTTTACTCGTAGACAGATGGATTGTCAAGCGACCATCGTTATTATAACGCAAAACGCGCACCTCCCTTGACCTTCGCCTGCTTCCGCACTACAATCCCAGCGCCCACTGAAAGGATATCATGTTCGAAACACTCACCGGACGACTCAACCAGGTCTTTGATCAACTTCGCCGCCGAGGAAAACTCTCTGAAGCAGATGTGGACGCCGCCATGCGCGAAGTCCGTTTGGCATTGCTCGAAGCGGATGTGCATTACAGTGTGGTCAAAGATTTCATCACGCGTGTGCGCGAGCGCGCTGTTGGTGCGGAAGTTTCGAAGGCGCTCAATCCTGGTCAGCAAGTTATCAAGATCGTCAATGAAGAGTTAATCGGTACACTTGGCGATCCTGCGCCGCTAAACTTTTCTGGCCCTAAGCCGCGCGTACTCATGTTGGTTGGTTTGCAGGGTTCGGGTAAAACGACCGCTGCCGGTAAGCTGGCACGACTGCTGCGTTCGAAAGGCGAACGCGTTATGCTTGTTGCGGGCGATCCCTATCGCCCGGCAGCTATCCAGCAGTTACAGCAATTAGGGGAGCGCCTGGATGTTCCGGTGGAGGCCGCGGCAGACGTCAAGCCGCCCGATCTGGCAGCGCGCGCTTTCGACAAAGCCCAGAAGGGCGGATTCAGCGTCATGATCGTGGATACAGCCGGTCGGTCCCAGCTTGATGCGGAATTGATGGATGAGCTGACGTCCATTGCCGTGCGCGTCAATCCCGTCGAAACCCTGCTGGTTGTGGATGCCATGATCGGTCAGGAAGCGCTCAACGTGGCGCAAGGCTTCCGGGATTCAGTTTCATTGACTGGCCTGATCCTGTCTAAAATGGATGGTGATGCCCGCGGCGGCGCTGCCATTTCCATTCGCTCGGTGACAGGCGTTCCTATCAAATTTTTGGGAACAGGCGAAAAGCTGGATGCGCTCGAAACCTACGATCCGAGTTCGACTTTCCTCGCGAATTCTGGGGATGGGGGATGTGATCGGCTTGATTGAGAAGGCCGAAGAAGCTTTCGATGCGCAGACTGCCGAGAAGCAGGCCGAGCGCCTGATGAAAGGGAAGTTCACTTTTGAAGACTGGCTCGATCAAATGAAGCAGGTGAAGAAAATGGGGCCGCTCGGCCAGATGATGGATATGCTGCCCGGGCAAATGGGGCAGGCCGCTCGCCAGGCTGATCCGAATGAGATCGAGAAGCAGTTGAAGCGCAGCGAAGCCATCATCTATTCTATGACCATCCAGGAGCGTCGCAATCCGGATGTTCTGAATGCATCTCGCCGCCGCCGTATTGCAGCCGGCTCTGGAACCGAAGTGCAGGATGTCAACCGCCTGGTGAAGCAGTTCCGTCAATTGCAGAAAGTGATGAAAAGAATAAAGAAAACAGGGGGGCGTGATTTGGGGCGATTATTTGGGTAACTCTGGCTTTATAGAATTTCTCTGGTAAAATAGTGCGCGCGGGACATCCGGGCTTGTGAGCGCGTCCTTTCACGCATACCTCTCTCCCTTGTCCAACCTGCACTTAACCTAGCCAAATAAGTTTGAAGGAGAACATTTTCAATGGTTCGTATTCGATTTCGCCGTGTCGGTATGAAGGGACAACCTTCGTACCGTATTGTCGCGGCAGACAAAGAAAGTCCGCGTGATGGACGCTATCTTGAAATTCTCGGCTTTTACAATCCCCGTACTGAGCCAGCTACCATAACAGTGAAGGAAGATCGTGTATTTCACTGGATGAAAAACGGCGCCAAGCCGACCGAATCCGTGGAGCAGGTTTTCAAGACATCCGGCACGCTGGATCGCTGGGAGCGCTTCAAAAAGGGTGAAGATGTGGAAGCCCTGATGAAGGAAGCTGCCGAGGCAGAAGCCAGCCGTAACATCACGGATAAGACTCGCCGCGATTAGCCGCCAAATGGGCGTAGAGCGTACAATCATTCTGCTCTGCGCCTGTATTTTTGATTGAATGGAAACGCCATGAAGGCTCTCATTGAATATATTGCAAAATCCCTTGTAGAACACCCCGAACAGGTTGAAGTGCGTGAAACCCAGAATGGGAATCGTGTCCGCCTGGAGCTAAGCGTGGCTAAAGATGACATGGGCCGCGTGATCGGCAAAAACGGGCGTGTGGCTAACTCGATCCGTACCTTGTTGCGAGTTGCAGCTGAACGCGATGGTAAGCAGGCCACGCTAGATGTGATGGAACCTTGATGGCCTCACGAAACAAAACAGCTACGGCTGAAACAGGCTCGCCGCCCATTGGCGAGCCTGAATATTTGGTGGTCGGAATTGTGCGCCGCCCGCATGGCGTCAAGGGCGAAATGCTCATGAACGTTCACACTGATTTCCCGGAGCGCATAAAAACGGGCATGACCGTCTTCGTTGGTGATGATTACCAGCCCAGGGTTATCGCCAGCCGGCGTGGTCATGCGAGGGGCATGTTGATCCGTTTCCGCGGCGTTAAAACTCCCGAAGATGCCGGGCTGTACCGCAACACATGGGTGTATGTCCCCACTGCGGATCGGCCAGAGTTGCCTGAAGGTGAGTATTATCATCATCAGTTGATTGGCTTGAGCGTGGTGACCGATGATGATCGCGAATTGGGCACATTGGTGGATATCCTTGAGACGGGCGCGAATGATGTTTACTTAATACGAGATACAGACGGGAAGGAAACCCTTCTCCCGGCCATTCCCCCGGTCATTCTGGGTGTGGATCTTTCTGCCCGTCAAATGTGTGTGCATCTGCTGGACGGTTTGATCTAGGGCTCTTCTGGGGGCATCTTTTTTTATGGACGATAAACGTTATTGGATTGGATTTACTCTTGTAAAAGGAATTGGCGCAGTACGTTTCCGGCGTCTTCTAGATCACTTTGGAGATGCGGAATCGGCCTGGGGTGCGAACCCGGCTGATTTGACGGAAGCAGGGTTGAGCGCTAAATTGATCGAGCGTCTGGTCGCTCTCCGCGAGAAGGTGGATCTATCCCATGTTTGGGAGCAGACCCGGTCAAAAGGCATTCAGGTCCTGACCTGGATGGACGAAGCCTACCCCCAGCGCTTGATGGAGATTGAGCAACCGCCGCCAGTGCTGTATTTACGAGGCGCATTATTGCCCGAAGATACCTGGGCGGTTTCTATCGTGGGTACGCGTCGTGTAACGCCATATGGCCGCCAGGTGACCGAAGAGATCGCCTCGTTTTTGGCGGCTAATGGGATAACGGTAGTCAGCGGCTTGGCTCGTGGAGTAGATTCGCTTGCACATAATGCAGCCCTCAAAGCCGGTGGACGTACGTTGGCGGTTTTAGGCTCTGGGGTCGATCGGATTTATCCGCCTGAAAACCGCGCTCTGGCTGAACAAATGCTTTCACAAGGCGCGATTATTAGCGATTATGCTCCCGGCACGCCGCCAGAATCATCCAATTTTCCGCCGCGAAACCGAATCATTTCCGGGCTTTCGATGGCTGTTGTGGTGGTCGAGGCTGGGAAGACCAGCGGCGCGCTGATCACAGCCGAATTTGCAGCTGAGCAGGGACGAGAGATTTTTGCTGTGCCGGGCAACATCCTTGCGCCGCAGAGCAAAGGCACGAACAAGTTAATACAACAAGGCGCGCTCCCGCTGCTGAGTGCCAGTGATATTATGCAAGCTCTCAACCTGACGCGTGTGGGCCAATACAAAGCGGCTCGCAAAGTTTTGCCTGCTGACGATGTAGAGGCAAAGCTGTTGGATGCGATGGGCGAAGAGCCATTGCATGTAGATGAAATACGCAATCAAACAAACCTGCCAGTTGAGAAAGTTTCTGCTACCCTTGTAATGATGGAACTTAAGGGTATGGTGCGTCAGGTGGGTAGCATGCAATATGTGGCGGTGCGTGAGGTACAATCCGACTATTCGGTAAAAGATTAGTGATTTGAAGTGCGTTGCACTTGTACGATCAACTAACAGAGCGCTTAAATATATGTTTAGGAAAGTATGCAAGAATCAATAGATCACACATACGCAGTCATTATGGCTGGCGGCGGTGGCACGCGCTTGTGGCCGGTATCACGCCGCAGTCATCCAAAACAAATCATTTCACTGGTTGAAAAAAACTCTCTGTTCCAGAGTACAGTGGAGCGCTTGGAAGGTTTTTTCCCACCAGAGCGCATTTTGGTAGTTACGGTTGCAGAACAGGCTGCGGAGTTGCGCAAGCAAGCGCCGGAATTGCCCGTCGAAAATTTTATCCTTGAGCCTGCGCCGCGTGGCACGGCCTCTGTGGTAGGATTGGCGGCAGTCGTTCTGCAAAGTCGCGACCCCAAGGCCGTAATGGTTGTGCTGCCGTCCGATCACTACATTCGTAACCGTGACCTTTTCTATTCGTTGTTGCATGCGGCGGTGGATGTGGCGGAGAAAGAATATCTTGTAACACTTGGTATTACACCGACTTACCCTGCAGCAGTCTATGGGTATATCCAGCGTGGTGAGCCGTTGACGGAGAAATTTGCTTATCCTGCCTATCAGGTATTGCGTTTCAAAGAGAAGCCGGATGACCAGCAAGCCCGTCAGATGTTGGCAACCGGGGATCATTCCTGGAACTCGGGCATGTTTCTCTGGCGAACAGACACCATACTGGAAGAAATTGCATGCCAGATGCCGGACCTGCACGCGGCTCTGACTCAAATTGGGGCTGCATGGGGAACCGATGAACAGGATTCCGTCCTGACGAGTTTTGGTCGGACTTGCAGACCGAAACCATTGACTATGGCATCATGGAGAATGCTAAAAAGGTAGCCGTGCTCCCGGCTGGCGACTTAGAGTGGAGTGATATTGGTAACTGGAACTCACTCTTCGATGTATTGACCCCTGACGAAGATGGCAATATTGTCTTTAGCGGTCATCACATCCCGATTGAAACCTCCAGTTCGCTTGTGTATGGTAATAAAGATGATCGCCTGATCGTCACCATTGGCGTGGAGAATCTGATTATCGTGGATACGGGTGACGTATTGCTCGTGTGCCGCAAAGATCAGGCCGCCGGGGTGCGACAGGTGGTTGACAATTTGAAAAATTCAAACAGAGAACATTATACGTAGGAGGATTGACTTGGAAGCCTACTGCATGAAATGCAAGACCAAAAGAGAAGTACAAAACGCTGAAGCAACGTTTAATGCAAAAGCTTCACCGGTCACGATTGGCACATGTGGCGTTTGTGGCACGAAACTTTATCGTATGGGGAGAACCCCGGCGCACGAGGGTCTTGTACCTCCTGAGCCGGTTAAGGCAAAGAAGAAACGTAAGGGAAAATTAGTGATTGTTGAATCGCCCGCCAAAGCCAAAACAGTAGGACGTTTCCTGGGGAAGGGATATACGGTCAAGGCATCAGTCGGACATGTGCGCGACTTGCTGCGTTCGCAATTGTCGGTAGATATTGAGAACAATTTCACACCAAAATATCGTGTACCAAACGAGAAAAGCAAAACTGTAAAAGAACTTAAAAAACTAGCCACGAAAGCCGAAGAAGTTTATCTGGCAACCGACCTCGATCGGGAAGGCGAAGCCATCGCCTGGCATCTCATGGAAGCGGCTGAAATCGAGCCTGAATTGGCAAGACGCGTGGTCTTTCATGAGATCACGGAACCGGCCATTAAAGAGGCTTTTTCCCATCCACGTGAGATCAATACAGACCTGGTCAATGCCCAGCAAGCGCGTCGTATTTTGGATCGTCTGGTTGGATACAGTATCAGCCCAATTTTGTGGGAAAAGGTGCGCAGTCGCCTATCGGCCGGACGTGTTCAATCTGTGGCGCTCAGGCTTGTTGTCGAGAGAGAGCGCGAGATAGATGATTTCGTCCCAGTTGAATATTGGACGATTGGCGCTGAACTGAAGCCGGATGGATTGAAATCCACTTTCGTCGCAACGCTGGCAAGAATTAACGGGGAGAAGCCTGAATTGCCCAGCGAAGAGGTGGTCAAGCCTATTCTGGTTGATATGGAAACGGCTGCTTACACGATTACAAAGGTCAAGCGTGGTGAGCGTAAACGTCGCCCGGCTGCTCCGTTTACCACATCCACATTACAGCAGGATGCTGCCCGCAAATTGGGTTTTACTGCAAAACGTACGATGGGGTTGGCTCAGGGCTTGTATGAGGGTCGGGATGTTGGCAATGGTGGCACTACCGGTTTGATCACTTATATGCGTACCGATTCAACACACGTATCCGGCGTGGCGCAAAAAGAGGCGCGCACGTACGTGACCGAAAAATATGACGCGGATTTTCTGCCGCCAAAACCGCCGCAATACAAAACCAGGTCAAAAGGGGCGCAGGAGGCCCACGAAGCCATTCGACCCACATCTGTGATGCGCGACCCGGATAAGGTTAAACCGTTCCTTGAGCCGGCTATGTTCAAACTATACCGCCTGATCTGGCAGCGATTTGTTGCATCCCAGATGGCATCAGCCGTATACGATACCATACAGGTGGAAGTAACGGGTAAAACAAATGACCATGAATACTTGTTGCGCGCTTCCGGGTCATCGGTTAAATTCTCTGGCTTCCTGGTAGTGTATGAGGAATCCCGGAGTGAAGTGTCAAAACGGAGTGACGAAGAAAATGTACGCATTCCGACAGGTGTTGCAGAAGGACAGAAACAAGAGTTAGTTCGCCTGATTCCCGAGCAGCACTTTACTCAACCACCGCCGCGTTATTCGGAAGCGTCTCTGGTGCAGGCGCTTGAAGAAAATGGCATTGGCCGTCCTTCTACGTATGCGCCTACAATTTCCACCATCCAGGCGCGCGGATATGTTGTCCGCGTAGACAAACGCCTCGAGCCGACTGAAACGGGCATTCTGGTCAACGATCTGATGATGCAGTATTTTCCGGAAATTGTGTCCTTCAATTTCACGGCCAGCATGGAAGAAGAGTCTTGATAAAATATCTACCGGTGAGGCAGAATGGGTTAAAGTCATTGGTGAGTTTTATGGGCCGTTCGCAAAAAAGGTCGAGAAGGCGCAGGCAGATATGCCTGTTGTCAAATCCGGCCCGGAGCCGATCGGGCGTGATTGTCCCAAGTGCGGCAAAGAACTGGTCATTCGCTATGGAAGATATGGCAAATTCATCTCATGTAGTGGATTTCCTGAGTGTCGCTATACAGAACCCTGGTTGGAGAAGATTGGTGTAACCTGTCCGCAGGATGGCGGCGATCTTGTCCAGCGCAAGACGCGTAAGGGTCGCACTTTCTTTGGCTGTCATAATTACCCTGAATGCGACTTTACTTCATGGAAACGACCGATTGAGCAACCCTGCCCCAATTGCCAGGGCTTGCTGGTGATTACCAACAAACGTGAAGTACAATGTATCAAATGCGAAGAAACTTTCTTGCAAGATAATATTATTCCTGAAGCCGCTCGTTCATAACTTTCTTTTGGAAATGACACAATTTTCATGAGAGCGTGCATAATCATTTTGGGCGGTGCGTTTACCGGTTGTTTGGTATTTGGTATATAATTACATACACACGTTATTACCGAAGGGACACGCTATGGCCTCGATACTCCAAGTAATATCTTTGTTAAATAAAAAAACCGGTGGTTGCAGCCATATTAGGTGTGATCGCAGGGTTGGCGCTCGGCTTGATCATTGGGTGGGGAATTTGGCCAGTGGAATGGACAGATGCCACGCCTCAGGCCTTGTTGCGTGGGATTGCAGGAAGACCACTTCGAATGGCGATTGATTCATTCCGCATCAATGGTGACCAGGGTTTGGCGTATGCAGCGCTATAAAGCTTTGGGGTCAAACGCGTCGCAAGTATTATTGAAAATCAAACAAGACCCGGCAGTCTGGATCCTGCGGCTATTTTGGCCTTTGATGCAATTAATTCAGGCTGCAGGGGAGTCAGCTGACCCGGCTGCGCAACCTCCCGAAGAAAGAAGGCATCTTCCTTCAGCACCATTCTGATTAGTGTTGCGGGCATACTAATTCTTGGGGTGATTATTTTTGGCGCGTTCTATTTTATTCGCAAAGTATTCCGACCGCGCTCTGGCGCCGTCTCAGCAGCCATGCAGGCTGCCGAAGTAACCCGTCAGACCGAAAAGACCGATTTTCAATCAATGGGCTTGGCCCCTCCGGTTACGCAGACCATGACCACCTATGTTCTGGGTGATGATTTGTATGATGAGTCATTTAGCATTGACACGCAGGGAGGCGATTTCCTGGGCGAATATGGTGTGGGCGTTTCTGAGACGATTGGTGTCGGTGATCCTAAAAAGGTCACAGCTTTGGAGATATGGCTCTTTGATAAGAACGATATCAAGACCGCTACCAAAGTGCTCATGAGTGCGCATGCCTTCGAAGATGCAAATTTGCGGGCGCGGCTGGAGGCAAAAGGGGAACTGGTTTTGCTGGAACCGCAAGGGCAGATTATCCTGGAAACAGACACGCTCCAGTTGCTGGTAACGGTGAATGATTTGGAATACGGCGATGGCGCTTTGCCGCCAAACAGCTATTTTGAGCGAGTGACGTTGGAATTGGCGATTTGGCCAAAAGAAGGATAGACGACAAAAGGCTGGGATCAATTTCCCAGCCTTTTTCTTTTACGCTTCTTTCCGGACTTTATTCTATTTTCAAGATTTTGAGCTTGATCACGCCCCCCGGTGTTTCCGCTTCGACCGTTTCACCAACTTTGTGATCGATGAGCGCCTGGCCAATGGGGGATTCGTGAGAGATCTTTCCCTTGGTCGGGTCTGCTTCGGTTGCCCCGACCAGGTAGTAGGTTTCCTCCGGGAAATCTTCTTCCTGGATGGTGACATGTGATCCGATGGCCACCATGTCTTTGTGATTGTTCTCTTCGATAATGACTGCATTGCTAAGAATATATTCCAGCTCCTGTATGCGGCCTTCGAGAAAACCCTGGTCTTCCTTGGCTTTGTGATAATCAGCGTTTTCAGAAAGATCACCCATCTGAATAGCCGAGCGTAACCGCGCAGCCAACTCCGTACGTTTGGGACCGGTTAACTCTTTGAGTTCGGCTTTCAAACGGGCAGCGCCTTCGGGGGTGAGATAGGTTGGTTCTGTCATGGTTGTTTCCTTTGCGAAATTTGTTTCCAATTGAAAATAAATGAGACCCGGTTGCTCTAACCGGGTCATTTGAATACTGAATAGATTGACCCGGTTATGGTTTCTCAAGGGGATTGAAGAGTTTCTGGTGTTCTTCGATGGCGTAACGGTCTGTCATGCCGGCAATGTAATCGCAGACCGTGCGTTCCAGGCCGCGTTGATCTACGAAGGCCTGGAATTGTTCCGGCAGCGTAGCTGGCTCTTTGCGATAAGCATTGAATATATCCTCAATGAGTTGCTCGGCTTTGACTTGCATGCGTACCACTCTATAGTGTCGGTACATTTTATTATACAGAAAATCTTTCAATTCACGGTTGCGCCGGCTCATTTCTTCACTGAAACCAATCACATTATAAGACAATTCTTGAATATCCAGTGGTGATTTTGCGCCGCTTTCTTTCAGCTTGGTATCAGTAGCCGTGACCAGATCGGTGACTTCCATGCCAATCAACTGGCGGATCAGCTTGTGGCGGGCGACTATCTTCCAGATCGGGGCCGCGCCATTTAATCTGGTCTGTCAGGATTTCCCAGAGAGAAATGCCTCCCAGCATGCGCGGCGTTAGCATGCCGGAGCGCAGGCCATCATCCAGATCATGGGCGGTGTAGGCCAGTTCGTCTGCTATGTTGGCGATCTGAGTTTCTAGATTGCCTCGCAGGTCGGGGTTGTAGTCCGATGCGTCTGAGATGTCATATTCGGATTCGTGCTTGACCATGCCTTCGCGCACTTCCCAGGTCAGGTTGAGGCCGGGAAAGTCAGGATAGCGTTGTGCCAGTTTCGTCACGATGCGCAGGGATTGCTTGTTGTGGTCAAAGCCGCCGTGATCTTTCATCAGGCGTGCCAGCACGGCTTCTCCGGCATGACCGAAAGGTGAGTGACCCAGGTCGTGTGCCAGGCAGATAGCTTCGATCAGATCTTCATTGCCGCCCAATGCGCGTGCGATGGTGCGACCGATCTGTGCTACTTCGAGCGTGTGGGTCAACCGCGTGCGATAATAGTCGCCTTCGTAGTTGATGAAAACCTGGGTTTTGTATTCCAGGCGTCGGAAGGCGGTCGTGTGAATGATACGGTCGCGGTCGCGCTGGAAGGATGTGCGATACTCCGGCTCGTTATCGAGATAGGCGCGGCCTTTACTATCCTTGCTGCGCATTCCATACGGAGCAAGGCTTTTATCTTCGATCTCTTCCAGTTGTTGGCGGGTGAAAAACATAGTTTCCTTTAGAAGAATATGTCATTGCGAGCTGCGCTGGTCGAGTAACCCCGCATGATTTTGCGGGGCGTATCAAGACCAAGCGGCGAAGCAATCTCATTTTTCGAGGAGATTGCCACACCCCTGCGGGGCTCGCAATGACACTGAAAATATGGGGCGAGAGGGGGTCGAACCCTCATGGTGTCACCACCGACGGATTTTAAGTCCGTTGCGTCTGCCGATTCCGCCATCGCCCCGGGTATCTATATTCTACACGATGAAAGAATTTCGTCAAGCGTTGGTTCTTGCTTTTGCTCTCCAATCCTTAATAATGAAAGGAATATAGAGGATCAGGCAGGTCAGCAAGCCGATAGCTTCCAGCCACAAAATGTACCAGGGCCATTCGGGCAGCGCGTCCAGCAGGCTGGCGGTTTCGGGCTTGTGGGCCACGAACATGTAGTTGCTGCCGATGGCCTGGTTGATGAAGAATACGACCAACAGGTAAATGTTCATGCCAATAAAAATTCGCCCGAACGATTTCCAGGTGGGTCTGAAGCCTTCAACCGTGGTCATGTAAACTGCGGAGGTGACGATCAATCCATGGGAGATGAAGGTCTGGAAGAAGCGATAGTGAGGAAAGCCATAGATACCCAGGTCGGGGGTCAGCAGGGCTTGCAGCGCGCCGCCAATGCCCATGAAATAGGCGAACTCGTAGATGGTGTAATTCTTGGTCACCAGCATCACGCCGCCCAGCCAGACCAGCACACTGCACACGTGTAAAGGGATCATGGTCTGGATGTTCCACTGGCCGACAGATGCATTCCAGATATGCCAACCCAACTCATTGGCCCATAGCGCGATAGCCATGCCCCAACGGATTTTCGAGCGATCGGATTCGCTTTTTGCTTTGTAGCGCAGCAGGTAGATGTTGAAGAGAACAATACTGAGTAATGCGATCAGATGGGCTGTCCCCATAAAGGCGAATTCCCCACTGGCGAATTCCTTTGCAAAGAATTGATCCATGCTGGCCTCCTCAAGCTTCGACGTTGGCGGTTAAGCCTAATACAAAGTGTACAGCAGAACAAAATCGGAAGTCAAAGAGGAAAATACCAATACAACTATCTTCTCCAGCCTGCCAACTACCTTCACACAAGGCCTGGTGAACACATCCGCCTTGTGCGGTGCATCGGGTAATTCAGATGTCAAATCCTGACCGGGGAAGTGCATGCGCTCGTGCATCTCAAGCCGCCACCTGGGGCAATCGGTCACATCGTAGACGATGCCATCGTAAGCGATCCATTTGCGAGAATTATCCTCGCCGTTGTTGCGGCGCAGTTCGAGTTCAGAAATTAGGCGTTCGGAATTTTTCATTGGGATGCGAGATGTGTGAGTTGGCAGCCTACTTATTGAAGTCGACGGCGTACAATTTTAGTTCAATATCATCTTCTGACAATCTGACCATTTTTTCAAATTCAAGCCCTATCTTTTCAAGCACCTGGATCGATCCTTGATTGTCTGGATCGGTTATGCCTACAAGGCGTTCTAACCCAATTGTATTTTTTGCATATTCTTTCACAGCTAGGGCTGATTCAGTCGCATACCCCTTTGACCAATATTGTGGAAGGAATGCGTACCCGATATCAACGTCATCCAAACTATCTCGCCTTACCAGACCGCACAATCCTGCCGGCGCACCTGTCTCTTTTAGGATGACCAGATACATGCCAAATCCAAAATTATCATAACTGGCAACCAGCCTGTCTAATATGTAAGCTCGTGCCTCATCCAGCGTTCGTACGCCTCTATCGCCAATATTTCGAATGAATGATGGTTCGTTCAAGAGCGCGAGGATAAATTCGGCATCATCAGTGGATACCTGACGAAGGGTTAATCTTTTTGTTTCAAGGATTTTCATGAGGTGGTTTATTTTACCTTTTTTCAGAGAATGGTTTATAAAGTAGTGTGGATGAAACGAGTATAATTGCCCCGTTCGCTAATCAAAAATCATAAATCGCAAATCACAAACTGAGAATCCTATGACCAAACTCGTTGAATGTATCCCTAACTTTTCTGAAGCTCGTCGCCCTGAAGTGATCGACCAGATCGCAGCGGCCATCACATCGGTGGATGAAGTCCATTTATTGGACCGTTCCTCCGACATGGATCACAACCGCACCGTGCTGACCTTTGCCGGTCCGCCGCACGCTGTGGAAGTGTCTGCTTTCCGCGCCATCAAAACCGCAGCCGAGTTGATTGACCTGAACAAACACACTGGCGAGCATCCGCGCATCGGCGCCACAGACGTCTGTCCCTTTGTACCGCTGTCCGATGTCACCATGAGTGAATGTGTTGCCCTCGCCAAACGACTTGGTCAGCGTGTTGGCGATGAATTGGGTATTCCGGTCTATCTATATGAAGAAGCCGCTGCCCGCCCTGAACGGACTAATTTGGAGAACATCCGCCGTGGTGAATTTGAAGGGCTGAAGGATGAGATCGGTTCCAATCCCGACCGTGCGCCTGATTTTGGCCCATCCGAGTTAGGCCCCGCCGGAGCAACGGTTATCGGCGCGCGCAACTTCCTGGTCGCTTACAATGTCTATCTCACCACCGATGATGTGGAGATTGCCAGGAAGATCGCTAAAACCATCCGTCACTCTTCGGGCGGCCTGCGTTATGTCAAGGCGCTGGGATTATTGGTAGATGGGCGTGCGCAAGTGTCTATGAACCTGACCAATTTTCGCAAGACCCCGCTGGCTCTCGTGGTAGAAACTATCCGCCGTGAAGCTGAACGCTATGGCGTTGGAATCAATCACAGTGAATTGGTCGGCTTGATTCCGCAAGAAGCACTCGTGGACGCATCGGTCTGGTACACCCAGTTGGACGCCTTTGACAAAGAGCAGATTCTCGAATCCCGACTGTATGACGCCACCGCTTCAAACCAGGCCCGAGACTGCCCCTCGTTTATTGATGAACTGGCCGCCCCCACACCGACTCCCGGAGGCGGCTCGGCTGCGGCTTTTTCGGCAGCGATGGGTGCGGGGTTAGTGTCTATGGTTGCCGGGCTGACGATGGGTAAGAAGAAATATGCTGAAGTCGAAGCGCAGATGCAGGCTATTCGTGTGCATGCGGAAAAGCTGCGCGAAGACCTGTCTAATGCGGTTGAAACGGACGCTGCGGCCTTTGAAGCAGTGATGGGCGCTTTTCGTTTGCCGAAAGATACGCCCAAACAGAAAAAAGCGCGGACGGCATCTATTCAAAGCGCAACGGTTAATGCGGCACATGTGCCACTGCATGTGGCTGAGGGCGCGGTCAAGGTGATGGAGTTGGCTTTGCGCTGTGTTGAATTTGCAAATGTCAACGCGATCAGCGATGCCGCATCTGCTGCAGTGATGGCTAAGGCGGGTTTAACGGCAGCAGGCTACAATATCCGGGTTAATGTTGCGTCTCTTGATGATCCGTCAGATGGAGAGCAGTTCCTGAATCCATTGCGTGAGTTGGAAAAACAAGCTGCCGAAATCGAGAAATCCATCCGCGAGAAAATGCAGGAACGCGGTGGTTTTTCGTTAGAATAAACAACTCGCTCTACCGGGGGCTTAGCCCTCGGTAGAGCTTTATAGGAGAATAGTATGGGCTTAAAACCAGACCACTGGATTCGCAAGATGGCAACTGAAGAGCGCATGATCGAGCCGTTTGTTGAAAATCAGGTACGCGACCATGTGATTTCTTATGGCGTTTCGTCTTATGGGTATGATATCCGTGTTGCTGATGAGTTCAAAGTATTCACCAATGTTTTTGGTGCGACGGTGGATCCCAAGCATTTCGACACAAAAAGCATGGTAGATATCAAAGCAGATGTGTGCGTCATCCCGCCGAATTCATTTGCGCTGGCGCGCACGGTGGAATATTTCCGCATCCCGCGCAAAGTGCTGACGGTCTGTCTGGGTAAGTCCACATATGCGCGCTGCGGCATCATCATCAATGTGACGCCCTTCGAGCCAGAGTGGGAGGGTTTTGTGACGTTGGAGATTTCGAACACTACGCCATTGCCTGCCAAGATATATGCCAATGAAGGTATCGCCCAGGTGTTGTTCTTTGAAGCAGATGAAACTTGCGAGATTTCGTATGCTGACAAGAAGGGTAAATATCAAAACCAGCAAACGATTGAGTTGCCGAAGTTGTGAGATAAATATAGCGACTGAAGTCGCTACTACTTTAGTAAAAAGAACAGGCCTGGACATTTGCCCAGGCCTGTTTGGTGGAAACAGGTTTGGGTCAGGAGCGAGCTGCGTCGTATTTTTTTACATCGGCGATGGCTTTATCCACTTTTACGAATGGTAGCAGGATTAAACCCATTATAAAGAAGAAGATCAATGAGAGTAGGGCGGGGCGCAAATTGTTGAAGAGTTGATTGGCTGCTGCAAATATTGCTGGCCCAATCCAAGATGTGCCGCGTTCGCTGATCTCATAGAAGGAGTAGTATTCGGCTTCATGTCCCTCAGGGATCATCTGGGCAAAGAGACTCCGACTGATAGCTTGTGAGCCGCCCATAACGAGCGCGATGAAGGCGCCGAGCACAAAGAATTCGGTGGTGACGTTCTCGCCTTTGAGGCCAGCATAAGCATAGATGACGACTCCCGACCAAATCACGAGGCTGAGCACGACCGACTGCTTAGCACCCATCCATTTGGCAAGTTTGCCCCAGAGCAGCGCTCCGCCGAAAGCCATAAATTGAATCATTAAGATTACGGCGGTTAGAGTCTCTGACCCAAGCCCAAGACCGCCTTGAAGTAATGGTGCTGCAGCAAAGGTAGAAGAAACAGCGATTACGGTCTGAATACCATCATTGTATAAGAAATAGGCAAGTAAGAATTTAAGGGTTTCGGGAAAATTCTTGATTTCTTTGATAGTTTTACCCAGTTGTTTAAAGCCAACACTCAGGTAGGTTTCACTAGCAGGTAAAGTATGTGTAGCAGCACGAGAGCGAAGCCTTTTCCAAGTAATAAAGGAAAAGCCTAGCCACCAAATACCTGCTGATGCTAGGTTGATGCGGACTGCAAGATCACCAGGCACTCCTATGGCATCACTAAAAGTATAGAAGGCAAGATTTAAAGCAAGGAGAATGCCGCCTCCAAGATAGCCCATGGCCCAGCCGTAGGAAGAAACTCTGTCTCGCTCTTCTTCACTGGCAATATCTGGTAAGTAGGCATTATAGAAAACGATTGCTGCTCCAAAGGAGAGGTTTGCTACAATATATAGAGTTGCCCCTAATACCCATTTCGAACCTGTTAGAAAAAATAGAAGAATAGTTGCCAGAGCGCCAATGGTAGCAAACGTGCGCATCATTTGTTTTCTCAAATGAGAATAGTCAGCTATTGCTCCAAGAATTGGGAGAAATAGAACCTGCAATAACACTGATATAGAAATGCTAGCAGGGAAGATAGAATCAGGAGCTATTTGCATCCCTAAGAATGGAACTCTTGCTGTACCAGCAGCCTCTGCGGCGTTCCGTGCGAGGATAGCGATATAAGGGCCTAAAAATACTGTCCCAATCGTGGTGCTAAATGCGGAGTTGGCCCAGTCGTACATGGCCCAACCAAAGATTTCACGTTTATCATTAACTACAGGTTTGGTGCCTTCGAGTGTTGCCATAATGCCTCCTGTTTGGTGTCCTTGAATTCTACATCAAAATAAACCTCATGCCGACAGCAAAGTTGTAAAAATTATGATAAAATGCCTCCGTTGATTTAGAATATACATACAGCGGGTTTCAGAAACTCATCCAAAAACAACTTGACCGAACATCCTTTTTTCGTTTATAATTACCGATTGCTGTCCCACTATAATAGTTAGTGGGATGGATTTGTGTTGTAACCGTGTCTAGCCCTAGTTCAGGAGAAACGAATGGCACCTTCCCTGCCTCGTAAGAACTTTGCCCGCATTCCCGTAAAACTTAATCTTCCCGATCTAATTGAAGTACAACTTGATTCTTTTGAGCGTTTAAAGCGTGAGGGATTGGCGGATCTCTTCCATGAGGTCTCACCGATCGAATCGTATAACAAAGGGATGAAACTTTATTTCCCCAGCCGCAGCCCTGAGTCAGAGCAGTGGGGGTTGAAATATTGGTTTGAGGAACCCAAGCATACAATTGATGAATGTGTCGAACGCGACCTGACCTATGCCAGTCCGTTATATGTCTCGGTGTTGTTGGCAGGTGCAGATGTTTCGGAACCCATGAAACAGGACATCTTTTTGGGTGACTTCCCGGAGATGACTGATAAAGGGACCTTCATTATCAATGGAACGGAACGAGTCGTTGTCTCACAGTTGATTCGATCCCCGGGCGTTTACTTCGAAGCACCCGTCGACCGAGCAACTGGTCGCGCGTTGGCGATGGCGAAACTCATCCCTGACCGGGGTGCGTGGATGGAGTTCGAAACACGCAAGAGCGATTACATCATTCTGAAATTCAATCGTAAACGCACCGTTCCAATTACGGTGTTTTTGCGCGCGTTGGCTGTAGTTGATGATGGTAACGGTGGTTCAGTGCTGGAAACAGGTACAGACCAGGAAATTCTCTCGCTATTTGATGATGTAGACAACAATCCAGAGCGCATGTACATTGCATCCACTTTGCGCCAAGAACCTGAGTGGGATCTTTCGACTGGTCAAACGATTGCTGAAGCAGCTTTGATTGAGTTCTTCCGCAAAATGCGTCCGGGTGATCCGGCTACACTGGAGAACGCGCGCGAATTCCTGGAAGAACAGCTCTTCGATCAGCGGCATTATGATTTGGAGCGTGTTGGTCGCTATAAGCTGAATCAAAAACTGGATCTGGAAGTTCCTATTCCACATCGTAATGTCACCAAAGATGACATTGTTCGCCTTGTGCGCCGCATGATCCAGATCAATAATGGCGTAGAGAAACCGGACGATATCGATCACCTTGGCAACCGCCGGGTCAAAACGGTTGGTGAGTTAATCCAGAATAAATTACGAATCGGCCTGCGCCGAATGGAGCGCGTTATCAAAGAGCGCATGTCCATTCGTGATCAGGAACAACTTTCGCCAGTCACTTTGGTGAACATCCGTCCGGTTGTTGCGGCTTTGCGCGAGTTTTTTGGCTCAAGCCAATTATCACAGTTCATGGATCAGACCAACCCGTTAGCGGAGTTACGTCACAAACGAACTCTCTCGGCATTAGGGCCTGGCGGGCTTCGCCGTGAGCGTGCGGGCTTTGATGTCCGCGATGTGCACCATTCACACTATGGGCGTATTTGCCCGATTGAGACACCGGAAGGGCCAAACATTGGTTTGATTGGCCGCCTGGCTTCATTTTCTCGTGTCAATCAATATGGTTTCATTGAGACCCCTTATCGTAAAGTATTGAATTCTTTACCGTGTGATGATCCAGACCTGGTTGGTCGTATGGCGAAAGAAGATGTGACGAACACCAGGGGCACAGTGATTGTTAAAGCCGGTGAACGCATTGACGAAAAAGCGTTCAAAAAGATGGCCAAGATCGGCAAAGAAGTAAAAATTGTTCCTTATGTTTCAAATGAAATTAAGTATCTATCTGCAGATGCAGAAGATAAGTATGTGATTGCGCAGGCAAATGCTCCATTGACTGAGCACAGTGAGTATGTTCGTGATCGAGTTTCCAGCCGATTCCACTCCGGCTTTGTTTTCTCGTCGTCAGAAAATGTTCAATTTATGGATGTGGCTCCGCACCAGGTGGTGGGCATCAGCGCAGCATTAATTCCCTTCCTGGAGCATGATGATGCCAACCGTGCATTGATGGGTTCTAACATGATGGCTCAAGCTGTTCCATTGGTGCGCCCTGAAATTCCACTGGTTTCGACAGGTATGGAATACCATGCGGCTTTTGACTCGGGTCAAGTGATCGTAGCGGAAGCAGATGGAGAGGTAACATCTGTAACCGGTAGTTCGATTGCCATTCGCGAAAAAGATGGCTTGCGCCCATATCAGCTTCGCAAGTATCAACGTTCTAATCAAAGTACATGTATTGATCAACGCCCGGCAGTTGTCAAGGGACAGGTTGTTAAAGCTGGTGACATCATTGCCGATTCGTCTTCAACCGAAAGCGGCGAGCTGGCTCTTGGCCAAAACGTAGTTGTAGCCTTTATCTCCTGGGAAGGTGGCAACTTCGAAGACGCTATTTTGATCTCAGAACGACTTGTTCAAGAAGACCGCTTTACATCCGTGCATATTGAAAAGTACGAGGTGGAAGCGCGTGACACAAAGCTGGGACCAGAAGAAATAACGCGAGACATTCCCAACGTTGGGGAAGATGCGATCAAAGATTTGGACGAGAATGGGATCATTCGCATTGGTGCCGAGGTCGGTCCGAACGATATCCTTGTCGGTAAAATTACACCGAAGGGTGAGAAAGAACTTACACCGGAAGAACGCCTTCTGCGAGCTATATTTGGTGAAAAGTCTCGTGACGTAAAAGACACATCCTTGCGTATGCCACATGGTGAACGAGGTAAGGTTGTGGATGTCAAAGTATTCACCCGTGAAGAAAATTCAGATCTTTCTGCGGGCGTGGATATGATGGTGCGGGTTTCTGTGGCACAGCGACGCAAAATCACAGCTGGAGACAAGATGGCTGGCCGTCATGGAAACAAAGGTGTGGTTTCAAAAGTTGTTCCGGTAGAGGATATGCCTTTCCTTGAAGATGGAACACCCGTTGACCTAATTCTTAATCCATTAGGCGTGCCAGGACGTATGAACATAGGTCAGGTTTTGGAAGTGCATCTTGGTTGGGCTGCCAAACGTCTTGGGTTTCGTGCATTGACACCAGTTTTTGATGGCGCTTCGGAAGAAGAGATCGAAGCCGAACTGGCTCGCGCCTGGCTTGTGGATCAAGCGTGGACCGAGGCTGCACAAACAGCCTGGGAATGGCTCAAACAGGAAGAGTACGATCCAGAGACAATCCAAGACGACGCTGAAGTGCGCCAACTGTATCTGGAAGGATATCTGGGTGAGCGCGGATATGATGTTTACGATCTTTATAAGGTTGACATTGCCCGTGATGCCACTGTGCGCGAATGGCTGCGTGATCATGGGTATGACCCCGATACTATCTTCTACTCAGAAGAAATCAATCCACAGGAGCGCCAGTCATTCAATGATTCAGCGATAAACGCGTGCCTGCGTTTGTGGATCGAAAGCCTGGGGAAATCCGCAAAAGCCAGTGATGAAAAGTTGCTTGAATCAGCTCAGGCAGTAATGGCGTCTACGGGCGTTCCGATACCTATTCTTGGAAAGCAGGTATTGCGTGATGGCAAATTGGGTCTGCCTTATGATCAGCCAGTAACTGTTGGCGTAATGACAATCTTGAAACTTCATCACTTGGTTGAAGATAAAGTGCATGCGCGCTCGACAGGCCCATATAGCCTTGTTACACAGCAACCGTTAGGTGGTAAGGCGCAATTTGGCGGCCAGCGGTTCGGCGAAATGGAAGTTTGGGCACTGGAAGCATATGGTGCTGCGTACACTTTGCAGGAAATGCTCACGGTCAAATCTGATGACGTGCAAGGCCGTGTCAATACTTATGAGGCCATTGTCAAGGGAGAGCCAATCGAAGACCCCAGCATCCCAGCTTCCTTCCGGGTGCTTGTGAAAGAACTTCAAAGTTTGGGGCTTGCTGTTGAAGCCATAAACGAAAGCGGTGATGTGGTTAAATTTGGTAAAGATGAAGAGAAGTCGCATCCACCTAAGATGCAAACGGGTTTGTTGGACATTGGCGAGAAGTTTGCAGGACGACCGAAGCCTTGACGTATGAGTAGGCCGGTGATAAAATTCTTTTTCGTTGCCGACCCTGAAAGGCGGCTGTTACCCCGCCTATAGCATGGCAGCTACAAATGAGGCCATCACTACACTAATGATGGCCTCATTTCTTGCGAAAAATCTTTGTGAAGTAATTCGTAATCGGAGGCGAAAGTGCCGACTATCAATCAAATGGTCCGCAAGGGCCGCAAAACGAAGAAAGTTAAGAGCAAAGCTCCGGCATTGCAATATACGCTCAACAGTTACAAGCAGCGTCGTTTTCGTCAAGATAAGGGCGCTCCGCAAAAGCGCGGTGTATGTACTATTGTGCGTACAATGACCCCTAAGAAGCCGAATTCAGCCTTGCGGAAGATTGCGCGTGTACGTTTGACCAATGGCATCGAAGTGACAGCATATATCCCTGGTGAGGGACATCAATTGCAAGAACACTCGGTTGTGCTTGTCCGCGGTGGCCGCGTCAAAGATTTGCCGGGTGTTCGTTATCATATTGTGCGTGGCTCGCTGGATACGACCGGTGTATCTGATCGTAAGCAGGGCCGCTCCAAGTACGGCGCGAAGCGTCCTAAGTAAGTTGGGAGAGAAGAATGCGAAGAGGAAAGCCTGAAGAGCGGATCATCCCGCCCGATCTCCGATATAACAGTGTAAATGTCCAGACCATGATCTTGCATATCATGAAACGAGGCAAGAAGAGTCTTGCGGTACGTCTCATGTACGATGCCATGGATTTGATCAAGGAACGCACTAATAAAGAGCCATTGGAAGTGTTTGATACTGCGTTGCGAAATATTTCGCCCGCTATGGAAGTCCGCCCGCGCCGTGTGGGTGGTGCTACTTATCAGGTTCCAATGGAAGTTTCTGTGGAACGCCGCACTACCCTGGCGATCCGTTGGGTTTTAGCTGCTGCGCGTGACCGTTCAGGGAAATCTTTTGCTGATAAATTTGCATCAGAATTGATTGATGCGCTGAACGAAACCGGTGCCGCGATCCGTAAGAGGGATGAAGCGCATAAAATGGCCGAAGCCAACCGCGCTTTTTCTCACTATCGTGTTTAGTGCGCTTCCTCGCACTCTAATAAGGTAATCATTGTAATGGCACGCGAATATCCGCTTGAACGTTATAGAAATATTGGTGTTATTGCGCATATCGATGCGGGTAAAACCACTACAACGGAACGAATTTTGTTCTATACGGGCAAGACATACCGTATAGGCTCAGTGGATGACGGTACGACTGTCACCGATTGGATGGAACAGGAGCGTGAGCGTGGAATTACGATTGTATCGGCTGCGGTTTCTGCAGAGTGGAGGGGGTATCAGGTTAATATCATCGATACCCCCGGACATATTGACTTTACCGCTGAAGTACAACGCTCTCTACGTGTCTTGGACGGGGGTGTAGTCATCTTTGATGCTGTTCAAGGTGTTGAACCGCAAAGTGAGACGGTTTGGCGTCAGGCAGATCGATATGGTGTGCCTCGCATTTGTTTTGTGAACAAAATGGATCGAGTGGGCGCTTCTTACGAACGGACAATTGATTCCATTCGTGACAGACTGGGTGCCAACCCGATTGCGATGCAAATCCC
Organism: uncultured Chloroflexia bacterium; assembly: GCA_963791785.1. GTDB lineage: Bacteria > Chloroflexota > Anaerolineae > Anaerolineales > Villigracilaceae > JAABUE01. The sequence goes on from CAWBTW010000017.1 coordinate 203,505, forward strand.
GCTGGGCTTTGAAGCAACCTTTCATGGCGTAGTCAATGTGTTAGAGCAAACAGCCACTGTTTGGGAAGATGACCTTGGAAAAGAACCGAAGCAGATTGATATCCCGGATGAACTGAAAGAGCAAGCGGAAGAGGCTCGTGCTCAATTGGTCGAGCGGATTGCAGAGCTTGATGACGAACTTACTGTCAAATATTTGGAAGGCGAAGAAATCAGCTTGGATGAGCTCAAGGTTGCATTGCGTCGCTCCGTAATTGCCGGGAAGTCCACCCCTATTTTCTGTGGTTCTTCCCTGCGCAATAAAGGTGTTCAGATTTTGCTAGATGCAGTTATTGATTACTTGCCTTCACCTGAAGATATTCCTCCGGTGCAAGGAACCAACCCCGATAATGAAGAAGAAGTTTTTGAACTCCCTGCTGATGATGACGCCCCAATGAGTGCTCTGGTCTTTAAGATTGTTACCGATCCTTATGTTGGTCGTTTGGCGTATTTTCGAGTGTATTCTGGTGTTGTCAACCAGGGGGGCATGGTGCTGAATACTTCTAAGAATAAACGGGAACGAATTGGTCGCTTGATTCGCATGTATGCAGACCGTCGTGAAGATATCACAGAAGTTCGCGCAGGAGATATTGGCGCCGTTCTAGGCTTCAAAGAAACTTTTACTGGCGATACGTTATGTGACAATAAAAAAGTTGTGCTGGAAAACATTACCTTCCCTGAACCTGTGATTTCAATTGCGATTGAGCCAAAGAGCACCGCAGATCAAGATAGGATGGGTGAGGCCTTGCGCAAATTATCAGAAGAAGACCCGACTTTTCGCGTCCGTTCTGATGAGAGCACCGGCCAAACGATCATTTCCGGGATGGGGGAGTTGCATCTGGACGTGTTGGTTGATCGCATGCTTCGCGAGTTTAAAGTGCAGGCAAATGTTGGTCGCCCGCGTGTTGCTTATCGAGAGTCGATTAAACGTCCGGTGGAGAAACTATCTTACAAATACGCAAAGCAAACTGGGGGGCATGGTCAGTATGCCCATGTTGTGATTTCTCTCGAGCCAGGTGAGCGCGGCAGCGGTGTTTTGTTTGAAAATAAAATTTTTGGTGGCGCCATTCCGAAGGAATACATCCCGGCGGTTGAAAAAGGAATCAAGGAATCGGCTGACAGTGGTGTACTAGCTGGCTATCCAGTTGTGGATATGAAAATTACTCTGCTTGATGGTTCTTTCCACGAAGTTGATTCAAGTGAGATGGCATTCAAGATAGCAGGCTTCGATGGCATTTCAAAGAAGGTGTTCAAAAAGGCGGGCCTGTTCTCCTTGAACCCATGATGAAAGTGGAAGTGGTTGTCCCGGAAGATTATCTGGGTGATATTATTGGCCAAGTGAATAGCCGACGCGGGAATGTTCTTGGTATGGAAATGCGACCCGGGAACGCCCAGGCTGTCCGCGCGATGGTGCCGTTGGGTGAAATGTTTGGATATGCAACTGAGTTGCGCTCTGCGACTCAAGGGCGTGGCGTTTTTAGTATGGAATTTGATCACTATCAGCGAGTAGCTGAGTCGGTGATGCAAGAAATGTTGAAATAAATAAATTCATTCGTTCATTATTCTAGAAGGAGAATCATACATGGCGAAGGAAAAATTTGAGAGGACGAAGCCGCATCTGAACGTAGGGACGATGGGACACATCGACCACGGGAAGACGACACTTGACAGCGGCGATCACGAAATACTGTGCGTTTGCAGGTGGAGCGGAATTTCGGGCATTCGACACGATCGACAACGCGCCGGAAGAGAAAGAGCGTGGGATTACGATCAACATTGCACATGTGGAGTATCAGACCGAGAACCGTCACTACGCCCATGTGGATATGCCTGGTCACCGTGACTACATCAAGAACATGATCACGGGTGCGGCGCAGGTGGACGGTGCGATCTTGGTAGTGGCTGCGCCGGATGGTCCGATGCCGCAGACGCGCGAGCACGTGCTTCTGGCACGTCAGGTGGAAGTGCCTGCGATCGTGGTGTACCTGAACAAGATCGACCAGATGGACGATCCCGAGTTGTTGGAACTGGTGGAACTGGAACTGCGTGAGTTGTTGAACGAATACGAGTTTCCTGGAGACACCACTCCGATCGTGCGCGGCTCGGCCTTGCAGGCGTTGGAGAGCGAGAGCACGGATCCGGATGCGCCGGAGTACGAGAGCATCAAGGAATTGTTGCGTGTTGTGGATGAGTACATTCCCGAACCGACGCGAGAGACGGACAAGCCGTTTGCGATGGCGGTCGAGGACGTGTTCTCGATCAAGGGGCGCGGCACAGTGGTAACGGGTCGTATCGACCGCGGTATCATCAAGGTTGGTGAACCGGTTGAGATCGTAGGTCTGCGAGAAACCCAGACGTCCGTTTGCACGGGTGTGGAGATGTTCCACAAGCTGTTGGATGAGGGCATGGCAGGAGACAACGTGGGTCTGTTGCTGCGCGGTATCGAGCGCACGGACGTTGAGCGCGGTCAGGTGATCGCGAAGCCGAAGAGCATCACGCCACACAAGAAGTTTCTGGCGCAGGTGTATGTGTTGAAGAAGGACGAGGGTGGACGACACAAGGCGTTCTTCAGCGGCTATCGTCCGCAGTTCTACATCCGCACGATGGACGTGACGGGAAACATCACCTTGCCTGAGGGTGTGGAGATGGTGATGCCTGGAGATGATGTGAACCTGACAGTAGAGTTGATCGTGCCGGTGGCGTTGGAGCAGGGCTCGAAGTTCGCTATCCGAGAGGGTGGCTTGACTGTTGGCGCTGGCGTTGTCACCAAGATCATCGAATAGGTGAAGAATGTCTAAACAAAAAATTCGCATTCGCCTTAAGGCATATGACCATCGCGTTCTTGATCAGTCTGCCAAACGGATTGTCGAAACTGCGGAGCGTAGTGGCGCTCATGTAGTTGGCCCAGTACCCTTGCCAACTAAGCTAGAACGGTTTACAATACGCCGCTCGACTTTTATTGATAAAGATTCGCACGAGCACTTTGAGATTCGTACGCACAATCGCTTGATCGATGTGCTTGACCCTGACTCAAAGACCATTGATATGCTGATGCGCCTCAACCTGCCTGCAGGTGTGGACATCGAGATAAAAATATAATTGTTTGAAACTAAGCAGGTCTGACTTGCTCGGCCGTCAGGCCTGTTAGTGTGGTAAGACAGCACAGCGCAAGAATTCGTCTGTGTGTGGACGCAAAACAAAGCGCGTCGCGCCGGACCTGTTGACTGCTCTGTGTGGAGATGATGCAGCCAAAGCCCAGGCTGACAGTCTCGACAAAACTTTTCGAAGGAGAAAACTGAGCATGTTGAAAGGGCTTATTGGAAAGAAGATCGGTATGACCCAGATCTTCGATGAAAATGGTGTCGCAAATCCTGTGACACTCATCGAAGCTGGGCCGTGTTATGTTACGCAGGTTCGTCATCCTGAAAAGGAAGGCTATTCGGCGGTTCAACTCGGTTTCAATGAGATTAACCCCAAGCGATTGACAGGTGGCGAACTAGGGCATCTCAAGGCCAATGAAATTCCCCCACTGCGCATCTTGCGCGAATTCCGCACTAAAAATTCGGAAATAAATGTTGGCGAAAAAGTGACTGTTGAAACATTCGCTGTTGGTGAGCGCGTGGATGTGATCGGTACCAGCAAGGGCAAAGGATTTGCTGGCGGCGTGAAACGTTATCACTTCCGTGGTGGCCCGAAAACCCATGGTCAATCTGACCGTCACCGTGCGCCTGGTTCGCGCGGTGCTGGTACAACGCCTGGTCGTGTGTATAAAGGCTCGCGCAGCCCTGGGCATATGGGCAACGCGCGTGTGACTGTACAGGCCCTCCAAGTTGTCCTTGTTGACACTGAGCGAAATCTACTTGGTGTGCGTGGGGCTGTCCCCGGACCAAAGGGCGGCTTGATTATGATTAAAGAGGCGCGCAAGCAATAGGCGCTGTGAATGGGAGTATCAAAGCGATGAAAGTAGACGTTTTCGATATGAAAGGCAAGAAGGTAAAGCAGGTTGATTTGCCTGCGACTGTCTTCGAAGCGCCGATTAATGTTGATTTGATGCACCAGGCATATGTTCGTCAGATGGCGAATGCACGCTTGGGTACGCATAAAACTAAAACTCGTGGCGAAGTTTCTGGTGGCGGTCGTAAGCCGTGGCGTCAGAAGGGGACTGGTCGTGCTCGTCAGGGTTCCACCCGTGCTGTGCAGTGGAAAGGTGGAGGCCGTGTGCACACCCCGCGGCCACGCAGCTATGAGCAGGCTATGCCAAAGAAAATGCGCCGTGCAGCGCTTCGGTCGGCACTTTCGGCCAAAGCAGCGGAAGCAGGCATCGTTGTTGTGGATGAGGTCACGCTGGCTGAGTCCAAGACGCGGTTGATGGCTGATGCATTGGATAAACTTGTAGGTGGTGCGAGTGCTTTAGTTCTGATGCCTGAAAAAGATCAGGCTTACGATGATGTTATGCGGTCAGCTGATAACCTGGCTGATGCCAAGGTCTTGTTGGCTGGGTACTTGAATATCCGCGATTTGTTTGGATATGACAAAGTCATTGTGCCGCTCAAGACGCTTGATGCCTTGAAAGCACATTTAGGATAGGAGAGTAAGCATGACAACGATTTATGATGTGCTTATCCGCCCGCTGGTTACTGAGAAATCAAGTTATCAATCTGGCATGTTGAACCAATATTCTTTTGTAGTTGACAAGAAAGCTACAAAAACGATGGTGAAAGATGCGGTTGAAACATTATTTGATGTGAATGTGGTGCGCGTAAATATTATTAATGCCCCTGCCAAGCGCGGACGGCGTGCCCGAAGCCGCCGTCTTCTAGTGCGTCGCCCTGGTTTCAAGAAGGCGATTATTACCCTGGCTGAAGGGGAAACGCTAGAAATATTTGAAGGGGTGCAGTAATGCCTGTAAAAAAGTATAAACCGGTAACCCCAGGTCAGCGTGGAATGACGGGGCATACCTTTGAAGAAATTACAAAATCTAAGCCTGAGCGTTCCTTGCTATTGCCTCTGCGTAAGCAGGGCGGTCGAAATGTGCATGGCCGTGTGACAGTTCGTCATCGCGGTGGTGGACACCGTCGCCGCATTCGCATTGTTGACTTCAAACGTGATAAGCGAGGTATTCCTGCGAAAGTGGCAGCGATTGAATATGATCCCAATCGCACGGCTCGTTTGGCCTTGTTGCATTATGCTGACGGGGAGAAACGCTATATTATTGCCCCGCTTGGTTTGAAAGTTGGCAATACAGTGATGTCTGGGCCTAGTGCAGAAATCCGTTCAGGTAATGCTTTGCCGATTTCCAGCATTCCCGTTGGCACCACCATTCATAATATTGAGTTGCGTGAGGGTAAAGGGGGCCAAATGGTGCGTTCGGCAGGCAGCTCAGCTCAGTTGCTGGCCAAGGAAGGTGATTTTGCCCAAATTCGCATGCCCTCTGGTGAGGTGCGTTTGGTTCGCCAAGCCTGCTACGCTACGATCGGTCAGATCGGCAATGTGGATCATGGCAATATCAAACTTGGTAAAGCTGGACGCAAACGCCATTTGGGTATTCGCCCCACAGTGCGCGGTTCAGCTATGAGTCCACGTGACCATCCCCATGGTGGTGGTGAAGGTCGTCAGCCAATTGGTCTCCCCGGCCCAAAGAGTCCGTGGGGTAAGCCAACCCTAGGTTACAAGACACGCCGTAATAAGCAGACGGATAAATATATTGTGCGCCGTCGAAGCAAAAAGAACCGTTAGGCGCTGAGAGTAAATGAGGTAAGCAGATATGTCACGATCGTTAAAAAAAGGCCCGTTCATTGAGCCGAAGCTGCTTAAGAGAATTGAGGCGATGAATCAGAAGGGTGAGAAAAAAGTCATCCGTACCTGGAGCCGTGCCAGCACGATTTTTCCCCAGATGGTAGGGCACACGATAGCCATCCATGATGGTCGCCGTCATGTGCCGATCTACATCACGGAGAACATGGTCGGTCATCGCCTGGGTGAATTTGCACCAACGCGAACTTTCCGCGGTCATCTAGCGGAGAAGAAGTAAGAGGAAGCCATGCAGGATATTCAAGCAAAATTACGCTTCCTTCCTCTATCGGCGCAAAAGGTCCGATTGGTTGTGGACATGGTGCGCGGTAAGGATGTTGTGGAAGCTTTAGAAATGTTGCGTTTCGTTCAGAAACGAGCGGCATTGCCGGTGCGCAAACTGCTGGCTTCCGCTGTATCGAATGCGGAAGAGAATTTCGGCATCAGTCGCGACGATCTTTTTGTTGCTACAATTTTTGCCGATGAGGCTCCAACCCGTCGTTGGCGTCGTTTTGGAGCGCGCGGACGTTTCAAGCCGATTTTACGCCGCACATCACATGTCACCGTTATTTTGCGCGAACGTGGTGCATAACCAGGACAGGAAAAGGATCCGAAGGAGTAATTATGGGACGTAAAGTTCATCCAGTAGGTATGCGTCTGGGCGTAAATGAAACTTGGCAAGGGCGCTGGTTTGCCGAGGGTACACAATATCGTCAGCAGTTGCATCAGGATTTAGCTGTGCGTAGTTTGCTGATGGGAGTTGCTTCTAAAGGCGGGGCACCTTATTTGGAAATTGTGCGTAAATTGCGCAGAGAGCTGCCCGAACCCGTGCTGAGAAACCGTGCAGGCGTCTCTCGTGTTGAGATTGAACGCTTTCCCGGGAAAATCCGAATTGCTATTTTTACAGCCAAGCCCGGCGTCTTAATTGGCCGTAAAGGGGAATCTGTAAAGAAAATTCGTGCAGCTTTGGAAACTCTGATCGGTAAAAAAGTTGATTTGGACATAAAAGAAATTAACTCGCCAGATGTAGACGCACGGTTAGTTGCTCTGAACATTGCAGATCAACTGGAACGACGTATTAGCTATCGTCGTGCCATGAAACGAGCAATCCAGCAGGCTATGCGCTCTGGTGCTCAAGGAATCAAAATCATGGTAAGTGGCCGTCTGTCGGGTGCTGAAATGGCTCGTACGGTCTGGTTGCGTGATGGGCGCGTACCCTTGCAGACACTCCGTGCAAAAATCGATTTTGCCCACGCAAATGCAATAACCACTTATGGGGCAAATGGTGTCAAAGTATGGATTTATAAAGGCGAGTCGATGCCAGAAGTAGAAGAAGTTGTTGACACGACTGAAGGCGTGTACGTGAGCGAATAGGCTGCGCTGCCTAGTTGCTAAGAAAAGAGGTTAGTTATTATGTTGATGCCAAAACGTGTAAAGTGGCGCAAACAAATGCGTGGCCGGATGAAAGGAAAGGCTCTGCGCGGTGCGCAGATATCTTTTGGTGAGTTTGGGCTTCAGGCCTTGGAGCCGGGTTGGATTACTGCCCGACAGATTGAAGCTGCGCGTCGTGCTATTGTTCGTGAAATGAAGCGCCGTGGCAAAGTGTGGATTCGCATTTTTCCGGCAAAGCCGTACACGCAAAGAGCTGCTGAATCCCGTATGGGAAAAGGTAAAGGCAGTGTGGAGTACTACGTCGCTACCGTAAAACCAGGCCGTATCATGTTTGAAGTCGGCGGTTTACCGGACGATATTGCACTCTCCGCGTTGAAGCTTGCGCAATATAAGTTCCCGATCAAAACCAAGATCGTGGCACGTCATGATGAAGCAGGAGAACAGGCATGAAGCCCAGCGAGATCCGTGCTCTAAATCCGGAAGAGATCAAATCCAGGCTGTCTGATTATCGCGAAGAGCTAATGAAGTTGCGTTTCCAGCAGGTGACTGGCCAATTGACGGATACTAGTCGTTTGCGCATTGTTCGTCGCGATGTTGCGCGTATGGAAACTATCTTGCGCGAACAGATGTCTGAAGCAGAAGGTGAAGCATGAACAATCGTCGTCGTATGACTGGTGTTGTTACCAGCAACAAAATGACCAAAACTGTAGTGGTCGAAATTTCACGCAAATACCGGCACCCGTTGTACCAGAAAGTTGTACATTCTAGCAAGCGTGTCAAAGCGCATGATGAGTTGGATTGCCAGATTGGCGACCAGGTGAAAATCGTTGCATCAAAACCGATTTCGCGCGAAAAACACTGGGTGGTCGAAAGCATCATCAAGCGCGAAATCCGTACAGAAGATGCTGGCGTTGAATCTGTTGCTGCTGTTGAGCTTGAAGAAAGTGACGAGGAGTAGGCAATGATCCAACAGGAATCTCGTCTTAAGGTAGCTGACAATTCTGGTGCGCGCGAGTTGCTCGTTATAAAGGTTTTGGGCGGTACAGGGCGGAGATACGCTTCAATCGGTGACGTTGTGACTGCTACCGTTAAATTGGCTACGCCACAGGGTGCGGTCAAGAAGAGTGAAATTGTGCGTGCGGTGATCGTGCGCGTGTCGAAAGAATGGCGTCGGGAAGATGGCTCTTACATCCGCTTTGATGATAATGCTGCGGTTGTATTGGACACTGATGGAAAAAACCCGAAAGGGAGCCGTATCTTCGGCCCTGTGGCCCGTGAATTGCGCGAAAAAGGCTTTGTAAAGATCGTATCACTGGCCCCGGAAGCGCTTTAGGGCAGTGTAGGAGCATGAAAGAATGAGAGTCAAAATTCGCAAAGGCGATACTGTAGAAGTCATCAGTGGACGCCTTGAAGATAAAGGTAAGCGCGGCGAGGTGATCAACGTTTTGCCAGATGAGGATCGCGTGGTTGTGCAAGGTGTCAATATTCGCACCAAACACCAGCGCCAAGTCCAAACCCAGGCAGGCAGGCAGATCAACCCTGGCCGTATCCAGTTTGAGGGCAAGATGCACATCTCAAATGTGATGTTGGTTTGCCCTACGTGTAAAGAGCCTTCGCGCGTAAGTATACAGCGCGATGAAGAAGGCGCTCACCGGGTATGCAAAAAATGCGAAGCTATGATTGATTAGCTGTGGAGCATTGATTATGAACCGAATGCAAGAACAATATCAAAAAGATGTTGCGCCCGCCCTGTTCAAGGAGTTCAATTTCAAGAACGTTATGCAGGTGCCGCGCATCGAAAAAATTGTAGTCAATATCGGTCTGGGAGAGGCAATGGCTGAACCCAAGACACTTGAAGCCGCCATTTCAGATTTGACGCAAATTGTTGGGCAGAAGCCAGTAATGACCAAGGCACGCAAGAGTATTGCAAATTTCAAATTGCGTGAAGGCGTTGTTATCGGCACTAAAGTCACTTTGCGTGGCGAGCGGATGTGGGCTTTCCTGGATCGGTTGTTAAATGTAGCTTTGCCTCGTGTGCGCGATTTTCGTGGCGTTTCGGCAAATGCATTTGACGGTCGTGGAAATTACACGTTGGGTTTGCGGGACCAATTAATTTTCCCGGAAATTGATTACGACAAAATTGACAAACTGCGCGGCATGGAAGTTACGATTGTGACTTCAGCCAAGACAGATGACCAGGCACGTGCTTTGTTGGACTTGCTTGGAATGCCGTTCAAGAAGGAAGCGTAAATATGGCAAAAAAGTGCATGCACTATCGTGAATTACGACGAAAACACATTGTCCAGGTGCGAAATCGATGTCAACGCTGCGGACGTCCGCGCGGATATATGCGCCGATTTGGATTGTGCCGAATTTGCTTCCGTGAATTGGCTTTGCAGGGAAAAATCCCTGGCGTGACGAAATCATCCTGGTAGGCGGGTGGAGGTAAAAAAAAGCATGAGTTTTTCAGATCCTATTGCTGATATGCTGACTCGCGTCCGTAATGGCGTGATGGCTGGTCACTCTCAAGTAGCAATGCCGAGTTCCAAGATCAAAGCAGAAATCGCGAAGATTTTGAAGGAAGAAGGCTTTATCGAGAATTATGAAGTGGCCAATGGTGAGCGAACGGGTTTCAAAGTTTTACGTGTCAAGATCAAATATGTTGGCGAACGTCGAGAACGCCGCCCTGTTATCAGTGGTCTTGAACGCGTGAGTAAACCCGGCCGCCGTATTTATACAAAGAGACAGGATATTCCCTGGGTGCTCTCTGGTATTGGTATCGCAATTTTGTCTACACCCAAAGGTGTGATGACAGGTCAGCGTGCCCGCCAGTTGGGTGTTGGTGGCGAAATCCTTTGTAAAGTTTGGTAGGCAGGAGGTAAGAAGTGTCTCGAATTGGACGCATGCCGATTGAAATTCCAGGCGGTGTGCAGGTAGATATCAAAGGCTCAAACGTTCACGTAAAAGGTCCCAAAGGTGAATTGAAGCGAACATTTTCTTCGCTCATCGGCATCAAGATGGATGGGAACGTAATTACGATTGAACGTAAGTCTGATGCTCCTGCCGAGCGCGCATTGCATGGAACCACCCGCGCAGTACTTGCGAATATGGTTCACGGTGTCAGCACAGGTTTTGAAATTGTGCTGGAGTTAGAAGGCGTTGGGTATCGCGCTGAAATGAAAGATAAAAACCTGATTTTGAATGTCGGATATTCACATCCAGTTGAAATGGAGCCACCCGAAGGTGTTAACTTCGAAGCGGATGCAAAGACGCGCCAGATTAAGGTTTTAGGCTACGATAAAGAGGTCGTTGGACAGGTCGCAGCCAATGTGCGCAAAGTGCGCCCACCGGAACCTTATCATGGCAAGGGTATTCGTTATGCGGGTGAGTACATCCGCCGTAAGGCTGGTAAAGCCGGGAAAGGAATTGTGTAAGCTATGGCTAACAAGAATCGATCCGTTGCTCGCATTCGTCGGCATGCCCGTGTTCGCAAACATGTTGCCGGCACCCCGGAGCGCCCACGCCTGAATGTGTTTCGCAGCATCACAGAAATCTATGCGCAGGTAATTGATGATCAGTCTGGTCATACGCTGGCTGCCGCATCTACTGTTGATGGTGAATTGCGTAAGAAAATGAAGGGCCTGAACAAAACCGAACAGGCGAAACTGGTTGGCCAAGCTGTGGCAGATCGCGCCAAGAGCAAAGGCATCACATCGGTTATCTTTGATCGTGGTGGATTTCGCTATATGGGCCGCGTTAAGGCTCTGGCGGATGGTGCACGCGAAAACGGTTTGCAGTTCTAGGCTGAGTGGAGAACGATATGGCGAAATTTTAAGAATATGGATCAGGATCAATTTGAAGAACAGTTTGAAGAGCGCGTGATTGAAATTGCCCGTGTTGCCAAAGTGGTCAAAGGTGGTCGTCGTTTTCAGTTCCGTGTGACGATCGTAACAGGTGATAAACGCGGCAATGTTGGCATGGGTGTTGGGAAAGCGAATGCTGTACCTGATGCTATGCGCAAGGCTTCTGATCGTGCCCGCAAGGATCTTCGAACCGTGAATCTGTCTGGCACCACCATTCCGCATGAAATCATCGGCAAAGTGGCCGGGGCGCGTGTTTTGCTCAAGCCTGCCTCCCCAGGTACAGGCGTTATCGCTGCTGGGGGAGTGCGTGCAGTTTTGGAAGTGGCCGGTGTGCGTGACATTCTCACCAAATCTATGGGTAGTGCCAATATTCTGAACGTTGTGATGGCAACCTTTAGTGCACTGGATAATCTGAAATCTCCGCGCCAAGAAGCTGCTTATCGTGGAAAGAAAGCGGAAGAGTTGCTACCTTTCTGGGAACGGAGGAAACAGAATGCCTAAGAAAGCAAAAGGCAAGGCCTTGCGTGTAACATTGGTTAAAAGCCCAATTGGTTATAAAAAAGACCAAAAGGCAACCGTTCGCGCGTTAGGGTTGCGCCATATGAACCAGACAGTTGAGCACAATGATTCTCCTGCAGTACGCGGCATGCTGAACAAGATCAGTCATTTGATTAAAGTCGAAGAGTAGGAACAGACAATGAAACTACACGATCTCGTGCCCAATTCGGGCTCTAAAAAGAACCGTAAGCGCGTTGGACGCGGTATTTCGGCCGGGCAGGGAAAGACTGCTGGCCGCGGTATGAATGGACAAAAGTCCCGTTCCGGCGCAGGTGGAAAGCTGTATCGGCAGGGTGGCAACTTGCCGTTCTTTCGCCGCTTACCGTTTATGCGCGGTAAAGGCTTTACACCCATTAACCGGGTAGAGTACAACGAAGTCAACCTGGATCAGTTAAGCGAAGCCTTCAAAGCAAATGCGGATGTTACTCCGGAAACGCTTGAGACTGCACGAATGCTTCGGGATGCACGGAAGCCGATCGTTATTCTCGGAAGAGGCGATTTGAAAGTCGCTCTTAAAGTCCGTGTCCATCGCGTTAGCAAGAATGCCAAAGCCAAGATCGAAAAGGCTGGCGGCAGCGTCGAAACCATTGGTCAGTAATTGAGGCGAGGAGAAACTAAATGAAAACCACCTTCTCGGGATGGCGTTATCTTTGGAAATCTTTTGATATCCGCCGTAAGCTCCTGATTACGTTAGGCCTATTGGCGATATATCGTCTGGCCGCCAACGTACCCGCACCGGGTGTGGATACGGAAGCATTGCGTGTGTTCACTGCGAGCGCTTCGGCGCAAGGCAGCTTTCTGGGATTTCTGGATTTGCTCTCCGGTGGTACCGTTTCGCGTTTCTCCATTCTCGCTATGGGCGTTTACCCTTATATTACCGCCCAGATTATTTTGCAATTGCTTACGCCGATCATTCCTGCCCTTCAACAACGTATGGAAGATGATCCGCGTGAGGGGCGTAAGTGGATGGAGAAGTGGACGTACTATCTGGCTGTTCCGATGGCGGCTTTATCCGCGATTGGGCAGATCAATATTATCAATTCGCTCGCGCAAACGCCGATTATCACCTTCGGCTTTTCTGGCGCTGCGTTGCTGCCTTCCATCACGGTGTTGCTGGCTATGACAGCCGGAACAATGTTTGCCATCTGGTTGGGTGAATTGATCTCTGAGTTTGGTATTCGTGGGCAAGGACTTTCACTGGTCATTTTTGCAGGCATTGTAGCGCAGATACCCAACAATTTTGGCATCATTATAAGCGATGAGCAGAATCGCTGGCTGCTGTTAGGTATTACCATTGCTGTGATTGTTGCGACAATCTTTGCGATTGTCATTGTTCAACAGGGACAGCGTAATGTGCCTGTGATGTACCCTGGTCGCCGTGTGGGCAATCGTATGTCCATGCCGGTTAAGGGAACCCTGCCATTGAGAGTTAATCTTGCTGGCATGATCCCGCTTATTTTTGCGAGCGCTTTGTTGCAGTTCCCGGCGATTGTTGCCAGTTATTTCCAGAATTCTGGAACAGAATGGGTGAGAAACCTGGCAGTCGGTACACAGAGCTTCTTTAACCCCAGTGGCATTAATTCCTGGGGATACTGGTTGGTTTACTTCTTATTTGTGGTTGTATTCGCCTTTTTCTACACAGATGTGCTCTTTGCACAGCAGAACTATGGCGAAAACTTGAAAAAGCAGGGTGCTCAAATCCCGGGTGTCAATCGCGGCCCGGCTACGCAGAAATATCTAACCCAAGTGCAGCGTCGTATCACCTTGCCAGGCGCATTTTTCCTTGGCTTGGTAGCCATCATGCCTTTCTTGATGCAATTGCTTCTTCCAATCACAGCAGGAAGCGCGGGTATTTTCCTGGTCTCTTCGGCAGGCCTGCTCATTGTTGTCGGTGTTGTGCGCGACACGTTTATGAACATTGATGCTGAACTTAAGATGCACGGCTATCAGAGACTCACTGCTCGTGCGCTAAGAGAAAAGAACATGGCAACCTACTTTGTGATGCTTGGCCCTCCGGGCGTTGGAAAAGGAACGCAAGCCAAAATTTTGGCTGAGAAAACTGGTTTAGCACACATTTCATCAGGTGACTTGTTCCGTGAAAACATAAAAAATCAGACTGAGCTCGGACAGCTTGCCCAATCAATCATAAAAAAGGGCGAGCTGGTGCCGGATGATGTGACCATTTCGATGATCCGTGAGCGCCTCTCCCGTCCGGACTGTGAAGCTGGTGCAATTCTCGATGGGTTTCCCCGCACCCCGACACAGGCAGATGCGCTCAAACAAATGCTGGTTGAGTTCGATGGTGAAGTGAACGCTGTGCCATACATCACCGCACCTGAAAAGGTTTTGGTTGAGCGTTTATCTGGACGCCGAACCTGTCGCGCGAATGGGCATGTATTTCACGAAACGTTCAATCCGCCACAGACACCCGGAATTTGTGATCTGGATGGTTCTGAGCTCTATCAGCGAGATGATGACAAGGAAGAAACAGTTGCTCGTCGAATCCAGGTGTATATCGATCAAACTTCTCCGCTCATTTCTTATTATCGCGAATGTTGCAAGCTGGTGGAAATTGATGGGGCACAATCGATAGAGCAAGTGACAAATGCGCTGGTAAAGGCATTTGAAGAAGTAGTTTTAGAATGAGTTGGGAGCGCCAGATACATGTAAAAAGCCCTGCTGAAATTGAAAGTATGCGTGATGCAGGCAGAATAAATGCGATGGCACTGGCGGCCGTCAAAGAACTTTTACAACCTGGTGTGACCACAGCCGATCTCAACGCGGCTGCTGAGGATGTGCTGCGGAAACACGGATGTATATCGCCGTTCAAGGGATACGGTCATCCACCGTTCCCGGCTTCGATCACGGTCAGTATCAATCAAGAGTTGGTGCATGGCATCCCGAGCAAGAAGCGCAAACTCAAAGCTGGTGACATTGTCTCAGTTGATTGCGGCACTGTGTTCAATGGCTTTGTGGGCGACTCGGCCTTTACGGCCGGAGTAGGGGAGATTTCATCTCAAGCTCAAGAATTGCTTGACACAACGGAAGGAGCCTTGCAGGCTGCTATTGACAAGATGCGGCCAGGCAATCGTACTGGAGATGTGTCGGCGGCGATACAAAAATTTGTAGAAAGTCGTGGCTTTCACGTGACGCGCGAATACACTGGCCACGGCGTCGGGCGGCAAATGCATGAAGGTCCGCAAGTGCCCAACTATGGGGTAGCTGGACGCGGATTGCCTCTTCGCCCGGGAATGACCATCGCGCTTGAACCGATGGTTTTGGTGGGAACATCCGCCACGCGTGTCTTATCTGACCAGTGGACTGTTGTCTCTGCGGATGGATCGTTGACCGCGCACTTTGAACATAGTGTAGCAGTCACCGAAGGCGATCCTCTCGTCCTGACTGTCCTTTAACACCGGAAGCAGATTCATCTGTACGTTCTGGACGGATAATAAAGGAAAGAGTATAATAAAACCTTTGGCTGCACTAGACAGTCATGGAATTAGAGTAAGGAGATTTGATCTAATGAAAGTCTCACCATCTATTCGAAAACGCTGCGCCAAGTGCAGAATTGTACGGCGCAAAGGCAGATTGTACGTTATCTGTGAAAATCCTAAACATAAACAGCGACAGGGATAGTGTGAACCATGGCGAGAATTGAAGGTGTTGATCTTCCCCGCAACAAGCGGGTTGAAATTGGCCTGACCTATTTTATGGGATCGGGCCTACGCGTGCGCGGCAGATTTTGGCAGAAACCAATGTTAATCCTGACACTCGTGTGAAGGATTTGACTGAAGCGGATGCTGCAGCGTTGCGTGAATATATTTCCAAGAATTTCATTGTAGAAGGTGACTTGCGCCGCTCTGTTCAGATGAACATCAAGCGTTTGGTTGAAATTGGGTGTTATCGTGGTTTGCGTCATCGCCGGAACCTGCCGGTCCGTGGGCAGCGAACTCGCACGAATGCCCGCAACCGCAAAGGCCCGAAAAAGACGGTGGCTGGTCGTGGTCGTCGCCGTGGCGCGAAGAAATAAGAGGATTAGAGAGGCAATATGGCTCAAAGTGTACGTTCTCCGCGTCGTCTGGTGGCGCTAAAAAAGCAAAACGCACATTGTCCTCTGGGCAGGTGCATGTCTTTGCATCATTCAATAATACTATCGTTACTGTAACTGATCTACAGGGCAATACTGTGGCTTGGGGCAGTTCTGGCTCTGCCGGTTTTAAAGGTTCTCGTAAGAGTACACCTTTTGCTGCGCGTTTGGCTGCTGAACAGGCAATCAAGGCTGCTCAAAACTTTGGTGTTCAGGAAGTTGATATTTTCGTAAAAGGACCTGGGCCTGGCCGGGAAAATGCTATCCGTGCAGTACAGGCAGCAGGCATGAAGGTGCGCTCTATCTCGGATATCACACCGATCCCGCATAACGGATGCCGGCCTCCTAAGAAGCGCCGCGTTTAGTTATTGGTGTGAGGAAAGAAATATATGTCAAAAAGAATTGGGCCGGTATGTAAACTTTGCCGGCGTGAAGGTGAAAAGCTGTTTCTAAAAGGTGATCGTTGCTTCACTCCAAAATGTTCGTTTGAGAAGCGTGATTTTGCCCCTGGTCAGCATGGGCGTATGGCAAGCCGTGGCGGTGGTCGTAACCGTGGACGCGTGTCTGATTATGGCCGTCAGTTGCGTGCTAAGCAGCGTGCACGCCGTGTTTATGGCGTGTTGGAACGCCAGTTCCGACGCTATTATGAAGTATCCCTTAAGCGTCGTGGTTTGACTGGTTTGAACCTGCTGCAGATATTGGAATCCCGCCTGGATAATGTTGTATATCGTCTCGGGTTTGCATCCAGCCGAGCACAGGCGCGTTTATTGGTTACACATGGTCACTTTATTGTGAACGGTCGCCGTACAGATGTGCCATCCATGCTCCTCAAGGATGGCGATGAGATTGCAATTCGTGAAGGCTCTCGAGGGTTGACTTATTTCAAAGAGTTGAACACATTTGCTGAATCTCGTACATCTCCTGAGTGGCTAAGCCGTGATATCAAGAAGATGATTGGTGTTGTTCAGCGTTTGCCTGAACGCGCTGAAATTGATGGTAGCCTGAACGAACAGCTCATCGTTGAGTATTACTCGCGACGCTAATCTGTTGGATGTTGACTGATGGACTGTCGCAATCAACAATGTTTTGCTAAGACAGGGAGAGGTGAACCGTGACGGGTATCACGAATATGGTTATGCCGAAGATCGAGCGTGAAGCAGAAGCTCGCAATTATGGCAAGTTTGTCATTAGTCCGCTTGAACGCGGTTATGGTGTGACACTTGGAAATGCTCTGCGCCGCGTGCTGCTTTCTTCGTTGGAAGGCGCTGCTGTATCTTCGATCCGAATTGCTGATGTGTTGCATGAGTTCAGCGACGTGCCCGGAGTACGTGAAGATGTTATTCAGATGATGCTGCAGGTAAAACAGTTACGCATCAAGTTGGATGGTGTGGACAGTACCCGTATGCATCTTGAAGTGCGCGGCGAAGGAACAGTTACTGCTGCCGATATTATTGCACCGGCTGAAGTAGAAATTGTCAACCCGGAACTGTACTTGTTCACTGTTGATGATAATAAAACCAAGCTTGATCTTGAATTTACGGTGGAGCGTGGCCGCGGCTATTCGCCTGTAAATGAGCGTAGCGGGCATATGCCTATCGGCGAATTGCCTGTGGATGCAATTTTCAGCCCGGTCAAGCGTGTTAACTGGGAAGTGACATCTGCCCGCGTTGGTCAGAGTACCAACTACGATAAGTTGATCCTGGAAATCTGGACGGATGGAACTTATGGCCCCGAACGCGCCTTGAGTGCTGCCGCTAAAATACTGATTGATCATCTGCGATATGTTGCTGGTATCAGTGAGGAAACTTTGGCTGTGCCAGTGGAACAGGAAGTGCCAGGTGCGCGTTTGACAAGCGAAGTGGCTGAAACCCCGGTAGAGGCTCTGGACCTTTCAGTGCGTGTCTTCAATTCACTTAAACGTACAGGCATCACAACTGTGGGCGATGTGCTGGATTTGCTTGAAAAAGGCGATACAGCTGTCATGTCCATCCGTAATTTTGGTGAAAAGAGCCTGGATGAACTGCGTCAGAAGATGGCCGAAAAGGGCTTTCTGAAAGACGAAACAACTTCTGCGGAGTAATTTGAAATGCGACATCAAGTAGCAGGTTATAAACTCGGCCGTACCAAAGCAGCTCGCATTGCGCTGCGCCGAAACCTTATTAAACAATTTTTCACCCACGAGCGGATTCGCACAACGCGCGCGAAAGCAGCGGCGATTCGTGGCGAAGCCGAAAAACTCATTACCATTGCGCGTAACAGCGCTGAGAGCACAGATTCTGAGAAAGTACATGCACAGCGTTTGGTAGCTTCTCGTTTAGGAGATAACAGCCTGAACAAGCGTCTTTTTGAAGAGATTGCCCCGCGATTTGCAAACCGCCCGGGTGGTTATACGCGTGTTCTCAAACTCGGCCCCCGCATGGGCGATTCAGCCGAGATGGTTATTCTTGAGTTAGTGGAAGAATAGTTGTAAGTAGCAGTCGGCGCTCAGTGTTTATTACTGAAGGCTGATAGCTAATGGCACGTTACCAAGTGATCCTTGCCTACGACGGCACCGGTTTTGCCGGGAGCCAGCGGCAGGCAACATCCAGAACGGTGCAAGGCGAACTGGAAAAGGCACTGCGCAAGTTGGGATGGTCTGGACGTTCGGTCACCTTGGCCGGGCGAACGGATACGGGCGTTCATGCCTCCGGTCAGGTTGCTGCATTTGACCTGGACTGGAACCACGCTGACGGAGATCTGCTTCGTGCGTTGAACGCCAATCTGCCCGCCGATGTGGCTGCAAGGGATGTGCGAATCGCTCCGCCGGAATTTCACCCGCGCTTTGATGCGACATCCCGACGCTATCGTTATCGTTTGTTTTGCCAGCCAGTGCGCGATCCATTGCGTGAGAAATCTGCATGGCGCGTTTGGCCGGAAATAGATAGCGACGCATTACAGGATGTGGCCCCGCTGTTCGTCGGTCAGCACGATTTTGCTTCTTACGGCACCCCGCCCCGGGCCGGAGGCAGCACCGTGCGGACTGTGATGAACACTTCCTGGCAGGCAAAGGACGACGAATGGCACTTTGAAGTGCAGGCCAATGCCTTTTTGTACCGCATGGTACGCAGGCTGGTCTTCGTCCAAGTGGCTGTTGCGCAAGGAAAAATTTCAGTGGATGATGTGGCTAGTTCTTTAGCCGAGCAGGCTGAGGGGCTGGAACGAAGCGAACTCCCGTCAGGGTTAGCGCCTGCACATGGGTTGACGCTCGTCGAAGTCTTTTATCCACCTGAGATATCACTTGGTCATATTGAATAAATGAAACGGAGAGACGAAAGTGTACAAAACGTACTATCCGAAAGCCAGCGAAATTGAACGCAAATGGTTTGTAGTAGATGCCAATGGTCAAAACCTTGGCCGACTTGCTACTCGAATTGCGGCAACTTTGCTTGGCAAGCACAAGCCGACTTTCACGCCTGGCGTGGAGATGGGTGACTACGTAGTGGTAATCAACGCCGAACACGTAACCGTGACCGGTACAAAAACCACCAGTAAAAAGGATTCCAAGATTTATTATCGCCATTCTGGTTATCCAGGCGGCTTGAAATCCATTTCACTGCGCGACCAACTCAAGAAGTTCCCAGATCGCGTCATGCACGCTGCTGTTTGGGGCATGCTGCCTCATAACCGCATGGGTCGTTCGGTATTGAAACGCTTGAAAGTCTATGCTGGCCCTGATCATCCCCATGGGATGCAGAAACCCGAACCGCTGGCATAGAAAGGAAACGGTAAAGAATTATGGCTGTTCAGTATTTTGAAGGCATTGGCCGCCGCAAGGCCAGTACTGCACGTGTTCGCATTATGAGCGGCGAAGGTCGTTTCATTGTGAACGATAAAGAAGGCGAAGTGTATTTCCCGCGCCTGGGCGATCTGGAAAGCATTCTGGCGCCCCCTTTCTGCAACTGGCGAGGAACGTGCAAAATATGATGTCACTGTGCTGGTTAAGGGTGGTGGTATCACTGGTCAGGCTGATGCTGTGCAACTTGGTCTTGCTCGCGCATTGGTCAAGATGAATCCCGATTGGGTTCCCACCATGCGCAAAGGTGGTTTCCTGACTCGCGATGCGCGTGTCAAGGAACGTAAGAAGCCCGGCCTCAAGAAAGCTCGCAAGGCCCCGACCTACACCAAGCGTTAAGTCGTTCTGTCGCTACACACTCATACGTAATGCGTGTTACATTTCCGTACACGCATTACGTTTTGTTTTAACTTTGGAGATTCTATGCCTGGAATTACCCTGCTTGGACTTGGCCCCGGAAACCCCGATCAATTAACGCGTGAAGCCTGGGATGTGCTTTCTGCTGCTGATGAGATTTGGTTGCGAACCCGCCAACACCCAACCGTTGGCGCGCTGCCGTCAACGCTCACCACCCATTCTTTTGACAGCTTGTATGAAAAGGGAGCTTCTTTTGAACAAGTGTACGATGCCATTGTTGAAAAGGTGCTGGAATTGGGACGCCGCCCGCAAGGCGTGATTTATGCTGTGCCGGGGCACCCTTTTGTTGCAGAGACCACCTGTCCGGAAATTGCCCGCCTCGCGCGCGATGAAGGGCTTGCTACCTCTATCGTAGAAGGACTCTCGTTCCTGGAGCCTACCTTCTCCGCCCTGGGCCTTGATCCGTATCCGCGCATCACGCTGTTCGATGCGATGGAACTCTCGATGGCACATGTTCCGGCTTTTCCGCCGGATATTCCTGTTTTGGTCGCCCAGCTTTATTCTCGTCTGGTAGCATCTGAAGTCAAGATGACGTTGGATACAACCTATCCTGATGAACATCCGGTACAACTTGTGCATGCGGCCGGGACGAAAGACGAGTTAGTAGAAGATATAAAGTTGTATGAGATTGATCGCTCTGAGCACATCGGTTTGCTGACCAGTTTGTATGTTCCACCGCTGGGGGAGGGGACATCCTTTGAAGCCTTCCAAGAAATTGTTGCTCATTTACGTGCGCCAGATGGCTGCCCCTGGGATCGTGAGCAAACACACCAATCCTTAAGAACACATTTGCTTGAAGAAGCCTATGAGGCTTTAGAAGCAATTGATGCAGGTGATATAGAGGGGATGCAGGAAGAATTTGGTGATCTGTTGTTACAGATTGTGTTGCACGCGCAAATTGCCAATGAAGAAGGTAGTTTTACGATAAATTATCTTATCAAAAGCATTCATGAAAAAATTGTCCGCCGCCATCCGCATGTTTTTGGAGATTTAGCCTTGAACGAAGTTGATGGTGTGTTGCAAAATTGGGAAAGACTGAAAGAAGCTGAACGGAAGACCAAGGGGATAGAAAAGGAAAAGGGTTTGCTGGATGGCGTTCCAATGGCATTGCCCGCACTAACTCAAGCGCAGGAATATCAAGACCGTGCAGCGCGCGTTGGCTTTGACTGGCCGGTGGTGGATGGTGTCTTGGATAAAGTAGTCGAAGAAATTCAGGAAATCAAGGATGCGACAAACCAGGGTGAACTTACTGAAGAAATTGGGGATCTGTTCTTTGTTTTAGTTAACCTGGCGCGCTGGAAGAAAATAGATGCTGAGTTGGCTTTACGCGAGACGAATATGAAATTCAAACAACGATTTGCGCATGTGGAGCAGGGCGCAAAGAAACAGGGTCGCTCTCTTTCAGACATGACTTTGGAAGAGATGGACGCTTTGTGGGATCAAGCAAAGGAAAAGGAAGAGTAAGTTGTGCTTTACGAAAAAAGACGCCTTTTTTGCAAAGGGAAAAGGCGTCTTTTGCTAGTTATCACAACGAAATCTTCGAATGGCCTCCTCGAATAAATTGAGGGCTTGTCCTTCTTGTGGAGTGTAGGCTTTCCAGGCGAAGACGCGCTCTCCGCAGGTCCAAGCGGCGGCTCCGCCATGGGGGAGCACATCGGTTGCGGTCGTCGTGATGGGGGTAAATAAAACGTTCATATCCCGAATTAGCTTGACGTCCATGTTACCGACGCGTGTGTCCACTTCCGGTTCAAGGATCAAGTCGAGCAAGAATTGTGGATCAGCTGTGCCGGGTGCATGCTGCCATAAAATTTCAACGAACAGATTGGCGTTGAAGGCTGCCAAAATGCCTTGCCCGTAAGTGCTGGGAGATGCCGGATTCCGCTGTGCGCTGACATCAAAAAAAGCAACGTCGGGTGTATGCCCGATGCAGAATTGATATTCGCAAAACAGACCAGCCAGCGCCATAGGGGTAGGAGAAGGATAGGGCGTTGGTTGGGGGTAGGGCGTAGAAGTGGAAATGGCTGCAATTGTCGCTGCGACAGCCTGTCTGATTTGTGCATCAGGGTCAGATGATTGCTTGGGGGCGCATGCTGTCCAAATAAATGGGAGCAAGCCCAGGACGAGAAAGATGCGTAAATTCTTTGTCATGGTTTCCTGTTGTTTGTAGTAGTCCTATATGGTAATCCTAAAAGCCCACAGCACAATGACGGAGCCGAGAATAATGGCCAGGGGATAGATGATGCGCATGCTCCAGAATAGTTTTTTAACGGTTTTTTCATCGTCTTGTTTGTGCCAGGCGATGATGCTCAGGAAGAGTTCTACTGTAAGCATACCGTAGATTATGTAAAAGAGGTAATCTTGGATGACGGTGTAGCCAACACGCAAACGGCCTGAGAGGTCCACGTGGAAGAATACCACGCTAAGGAGGGTGCCTGTCATAAGACCTGTAATGGTTTCGAACTGGTCGCCTGGCAGGAAGAAGCCAAGATAGGCGAGGGTGATGAGGAAGAGCAGAGGTAGCATGGTTTTGGTAAGGAAGCGGATCACATCGCGGCGAACCTCGACGGTAATGTTGAAGCGTGAGTATTGGATGTCGAGTTTTTGGCCGAAGAGAGTGGGATCGCCACGGTTGGTATATTCATGGATCACATCTTGGAAGAAGCTGCCGGTGACAGGGAACCAGTCGGTGATGGGTTCAAAGGCACGGGATTGTTCGAAGGTGGCGAGGAGGGTTTCGGTGTTGTTGATATCCCCCATGCCTAATTGGTCGGCCACGAAGATGACTTTGTAGCGATCATAGTCGGGGTGGCGGAAACTGATGCGCAGTTTGTGACGATCAAAGGGGTATTGGAATAGATCGTAAGAACCCGAAAAAGTGGCCTTGGCACGATACAGCTTGTATGTAACATCTTCGTATTGAGCAGTTTTGATGGGTTCGAGGTCGACTGGTTCTTCGACATTATCGAATATGATGTTTTCGATCTCGAGATCGCCGGTGTATCGGAACCAGAGGTAGAAATCCACAGTGAAGATGTGTTCGTCGTCTATGTCGATTTGGTTGAATTCATTGATGTCGGTGCCTACGTAGACGATTTTGGTTTTATAAACAGGCTGGTTGTTGGTGTAAAAAAGATCACCTTGGGCATATGATTTGGAGATGCTATCTACCTGGGTATTGAGGGTGACCAGTTGGATTTGGATGGGCGCGGAGATGAAGTTCTGGTTGATGAAAACGCCAATCGCAGCAGGTTGGACAACATCGTTTGTTTTGTCAAAATACAGGTTGCCGCTAATGCCGGGAACGGCGGTAGTGGATGAATTGTATTTTGCTAGCTGGTCCCTTACTTTTTGGCGGTCAGCGCTGAGCTGTCCAGGATCGGCGCTGATACCGGCATCTAACATGGCTTGCACAGCGATCAGGGCGCTATCATAGCTGGTTGCACAGAACCAGGTTGGGATTTTGTCCGTTCGGTCGATATATCTTTCTTTGAATAGCTGGGCTTTTTCGCTGGCGACATCAAAGATGAGCGGAGACGCGGCGTAGACGTTATCCAGGTAGTGAACGTCTTGCTGAATCTCTTCAGGGAAAACATCTAAGAAGGCTGTATCCCCGATGTCATCCCCGCCGACGATGAGGGTATTGACATTGTTTTCCTTCAGCGCAATAACGGTAGCTGCGCCGCTGGTCTTGTAAGTTGCCAGGAAAACCATATCCGGAACCTCGTCAATTTGCCTGACGATATTGGTAACATCCTGTTCGAGCGTTTCGCTTTCGGAATTCACAGCTGCTTTTGTGAATACGGTGTCCTCCCAGGGATTGAAAGGCTTTTTCAAAACCATTCCCAAGGGACTGCCCATACTTGTTATCTTCGTATACAATGGCGGCTGTTTCTATCCCCAATATTTCGACTGCATACGCGGCGATGGATCTTCCCTGGGATGTATTGTTGGTCACAACACGGAAGAACCAGGGATGGTCAATGGTTACCTGCGGAGCGGTCGCGCCTGAAGTAATGGCAGGGATGCCGTAATCGGTGAGTTTTGGGCCGATGGCGCTGGCGGGATCACTGTAGGCATGTCCTAAAACGATCATGGCCTGATTTTCATCGTTGATCTCGTTAATGGCCTGTTCTGCTCCGGCAACTGTTCCGCTATCTTCTTTTACCACCAGTTTGAGTGGATGCCCGTTGATTCCGCCTTTTGCATTGATTTCTTCCAGATACATTTGTATGGGGATAAGGGTGTTTTCTGTAGCAGTCACGCCATCTTCTTCACCCGGGACAAAAACGGCAATATAAATAGGGGGATGATTGGCTATATAAATTAGGCGATAGGCCAGTCCTGCCCCCAGAACAACGATAATGAGAATAGCTACAACCCAGGTTGCTTTATTCTTCATGGTGTTACTCCTTTAGCGAATAATTGTCAAATTATATAGGAGATTTGGGGGATAAGACTTGACAAATTCTTAAGTGTGATATATTAACCCGACCCCCCTGGGGGGGGGTAGGAGAAAGCAATGGAAAGCCCTGATACTTTGCGGAGAATGAAAACCATCGAAGGTCATATGCGAGGCATCATCCGGATGGTGGAAGATGATGCTTACTGCATTGATGTGATCCGGCAAATTCAAGCTGTGGAAGCTGCACTGAATAAGGTTAGTGCACAGATTTTGGAAGGGCATCTAAATTCTTGTGTAATTACAGCAATTGAAGGCCAGGACCAATCAGAACGAGAACGTGTACTCAAAGAGATCACCGAAGTATTTGAGATGTCAACCAAAGTTTAGATTCTGATTATTTAGTAAAGGAGAATTGTAATGACAACTATAAAATATTCTGTTCCAAATATTTCCTGCGGACATTGTGTCCATACGATTCAAATGGAAGTTGCTGACCTGGCATGGCGTGCAATCCGTGAATGCAGACCAGGAATCCCAGGTAGTGGAAATCACCTTTGGCGACCCGGCCACGGAAGAAAGCATCAAAGACTCTTATGGCTGAGATCAATTATCCGGTTGCCGGGCTGGCGCTTTAGGTTCGTTATCCGGTTGCGCCGTTTTTCCTGTTTGCCCGTTCGTGCCAGGGGGATTATCTTCCTGCGCTCAATTCATTTTAATTAACGGGATCGCGGCCATGCGAGCAATGAAAAACGTTTATGACTGAAACCAAGCAACTCACTTTACCAGTAACAGGCATGACATGCGCAAACTGTGTCGCCACTGTAGAGCGCAACTTGAAAAAACTGGATGGCGTTGGTTCGGCTGTTGTGAACCTGTCATCGGAACGGGCGACCGTTGAATTTGACCCCGCCTTGTTGGGGATGAGTGACTTCATCGCCCGCATTGAGCGTGCCGGATATGGGATCGCTACTGGCGAAGCCGACCTTGTTATCAGACGCTTGGCGGATGATACCGATGCTCGCCGCCTGGAAAACACCTTGAGTAAATTGGATGGCGTGTTGGAAGCGCAGGTCAATTTCACGACGGAGAAGGCGCGTGTGCGTTATATTCCTACAGTGGTGACCCAGGCTGAGATACGGCGGGCAGTTTTCGGGTCCGGGTTTGAAGCGTTGGAATTGGGTGGCGATGCAGAAGACGCTGAAGCCAAGGCGCGCGAACATGAAATCGCCGAACAGAAGCGGTTGTTGACTCATTGGTCTGATTTTCACAATCCCGTTGTTCCTGTTCTCGATGAGCATGGACTTTGGCCTGCTGCCAATGATTGGATGGAAGCCGCCTGGCCGAAATGGCTGATGTTTGTGCTGGCGACCCCGGTGCAGTTCTATGTTGGTTGGCAGTATTACGTGGGTGCCTTCAAATCCCTGCGCAACGGCTCGGCTAACATGGACGTGTTGATCGCGATGGGTTCATCGGTGGCCTATCTGTATTCTGTCGACGGTCATGCTGGGCTTGATCTCCTGGCCATGTTTATTTTGAAACGGCGGCGGTCATCATCACGCTCATCCGCCTGGGGAAATTTCTGGAAGCACGTGCCAAAGGGCGCACCAGCGAAGCCATCAAGAAACTAATGGGACTGCGCGCCAAGACCGCGCGCGTCGTTCGTGCTGGACTTGAAGCTGATGTGCCCGTGGACGAAGTGATCGTGTCTGACATGGTGATCGTGCGCCCCGGGGAGAAGATCCCGGTGGATGGTGTGGTGATCGAAGGCCGCTCGGCGGTGGACGAATCGATGCTGACGGGCGAATCTTTGCCGGTGGAAAAAGGCCCCGGCGACCCGGTCATTGGCGCGACCTTGAATAAACTCGGCTCCCTCAAATTTGAAGCCACCAAAGTTGGCAGGGAAACCGCGCTGGCGCAGATCGTTCGCCTGGTGGAGGAAGCGCAGGGCAGCAAAGCGCCCATCCAAAAGCTGGCCGATCAGGTTTCGGCGATTTTTGTGCCGGTGGTGCTTGCGATTGCGGCAGTCACATTCCTGGCGTGGTATTTCCTCGTGCCTGAAGCCTGGGGCGGCGGTGATTTCACAACGTGCGTTGATCAATATGGTGGCGGTGCTGGTGATCGCCTGTCCGTGCGCGATGGGGCTGGCAACGCCGACGGCTGTCATGGTTGGGACCGGCAAGGGCGCAGAAGTGGGCATCCTGTTCCGCAACTCGGAAGCGTTGGAGCGTGCTGGCAATGTCGGCGTAGTGGTGTTGGATAAGACCGGCACGATCACAAAAGGGCAGCCCGCGGTGACGGATATCGTGTGTGAACGGCGACGGTGAAAGGAAGATGAATTGCTGAAGCTGGCTGCTTCTGTTGAAAAAGGCAGTGAACACCCCTTGGGCGAAGCGATCTGGGCAGAAGCAACAGCTCGCGGTCTGGCTTTGGCGGAAGCCGGCCGGGTTCAAGGCAGAGCCGGGCAGGGCGTGCAGGCTGAAGTCGAGGGGCGAAGCGTGGCGGTGGGCAACCTCCACATGATGGAAGCGAACGCGTATCCGCTGAACGGCCTGGGGTCTGATGTATCCCGCCTGCAATCCGAAGCTAAGACGGCCATGCTGGTGGCGGTGGATGGTCAGGTGGCGGGCGTGATCGCCGTGGCCGATACGCTTAAAGACGGCTCAAAAGCCGCAATCGAAGAGTTGCATCGCATGGGCTTGCAAGTGGCGATGATCACTGGTGACAACCAGAAGACTGCCGAAGCGATTGCGAAGCAGGTGGGTGTGGATACGGTGCTGGCCGAAGTGTTGCCAGAAGGCAAAGTCTGCCGAGGTGAAGAAGTTGCAAGAATCTGGCGTAATGGTAGCGATGGTAGGAGATGGTGTCAACGATGCGCCCGCGCTGGCGCAGGCGGACGTGGGCATTGCTATTGGCACGGGAACGGATGTGGCCATGGCTGCCGCGCCGGTAACATTGATCAGCGGCGATCTACGCGGCCTGTCGCGTGCGATCGCGCTTTCGCGGAAAACGCTGGGTACGATCAAGCAAAACCTGTTCTGGGCGTTCTTCTATAACATCATTTTAATCCCGGCTGCCGCGATGGGTTTTCTGATCCCGATGCTGGCGGCGGGCGCGATGGCCTTCAGCAGCGTATTTGTGGTCAGTAACAGTTTGAGACTGCGAAAAGCAAAAATATAGGTAAATGACAGTTAAATGCCGGAGCAAATGTAAAGTGCTCCGGCATTTTTTTGATCCTGATTTCACATTTTATGGAAACAATCCAGTACCTTCCTTTTTCTCCTCCGATTTTCTGATCGGTGTGGTCTCTACGGCCCCAAAGCGCTGTGGCATCAATATCGGGACAGGTCCATGGTTCTTATACTGTGTCGGGATGGTGACTTCACTGCCATCCCTGTAGGCTGTATAGCCCGGGGACATGATTTCTACGTTTGCTTCGTTGAACCAATCCTGGATATTCTGGTGTAATTCTGAGTAGATCATTGCCATGCGTTCGGGGGCATGTGTATAGGCGTTCAATTCATAGCTGACATAATAGTCATCCAGGGAGGTTTGCAGCACAAATGGTTTCTGGTCGCTCAAGATGTCGCGGGTGGCAAGTGCTGCCTGAATCAGCAGGTCATGCACTTTGCGCCAGGGCACATCGTAGCCGATGGTCACAGTGGTATTCAGGATCAGACCTTCTTCCAGCATGGGTGCGTTGTAATTGATGATCTCATTGTTCAGCACCATGCCATTTGGGATAGTGACGACCACATTCTTGATCGTACGGATGCGGGTGACCAGCAGAGTCCGTTCCAGCACGTCACCGACTGTCTGTCCGATTTTGACGCGGTCACCGATCCGCAGTCCGCGCGTGTAGGTCAGTACAATGCCGGAGACGATATTGGTCACCAGGGAAGTGGAGCCTAGCGATAGCAGGAAACCGACGAAGATAGTTATCCCGCGAAAGACGGGTGAATCGGACCCAGGCAGGAATGGATACGCAGCCACCAACGCTAAAGCCACGATCATAAAGCGCAACAACTGGAACGTGGGTTCGGTAAGTTCCTGATGTAAGCCAGCAATTTTGATTTGTTTGGAATGTATCCCCTCGTGGAAGAACCCCAGGAAGCTTTAATGATGTAACGAGTTACAACAACGATGAAAAGCAGGGTGAACAGATTTGGGAAGATATCCCAGCACGGTTTCGCCTGCACTTGCCAGCATTTCTCCAATTTTTTCAAGCAGGCTTGAGACTACTCCCTGAGTGCCGGGAAAGAAGGACAAGGCGAAAGTCAATCCTGTCAACCCCAGTAAAAGATTCAACCCAATTTGCGAATAGCGCGCCAGGGAAATCAACCCGTCCGTGATTTGATCGGGGGTGACCAGTTCCAGGCTTCTAAACCGAAGCATGCGGAAACGGGTATGACGCCACTTTTCCAGCAATTCGTATAAACGCGGGAAAAACTCGTTGACAAAGGTGATGGTTTGGAAGACGATAAAGATGCCGAGTGCCAGCACCACGTTGTCCAGCAATCCGCTCATGAGAGTTTGCGTTAATTCGAAATCCACAAA
The DNA here is from genome assembly GCA_963791785.1 of uncultured Chloroflexia bacterium. GTDB lineage: Bacteria > Chloroflexota > Anaerolineae > Anaerolineales > Villigracilaceae > JAABUE01. Next base: position 232,439 of record CAWBTW010000017.1, read on the forward strand.
GTTTTGGATATAGCCTTTCCACGTCAGGTGAATCGGTTGGATGCCAAGCACCGCCGCCGAGAAGTAAGCCGAGCACGATCAAGATCGCGGCGAAAATCAGTTTGCGCAGATAGCTGACCGCTTTTTTCCCAGCCCGTGGACTAAGCGTCTGAAAAACAGGGATATTGTAAAGATGAGTGGCCCGGACAATATAAGTTGTTGGAACTGCGAAAAGGTGGGCCGCAGTCCAACTAAAGAGCAATACAAGGATACTAAGCAGCAAAACAGGCATGAGCACTCCTTTCTTGCGCGGGTTTAGAGGATAGGGGGGATTGTCGTCATCCCTGAAGGTCTGATTGGACCAGATGGGGCTGCCGCGCAATCAGGGTACAGGGTATCGTTATTAGCGTGTATGGGATGATAGTACTATCCAATCGTTCGGATCCATCAACCCCGGTCAGATTTCCCCCACATGCCAGTACATTTGGGCTAATGTATTAGGCCTTTATCGGCAGTTAACGCGAAAAAGCTTATCACGGCCATACCAAAAAAAGAGTTGGCAAGTGTCTAATTGACGCCAAGCGCTGTTTTTGGTGTTTTCGTCATTAGAGGTCAATACCGCATAATATCTATTGTTCTGCGTATGTTATTTGCGAAATTCTTGTAAAGTTTCAAGATAGTAATCCGGGAGACCAATATCGAAGCGTTGGCCGTCCATGACCAGCCCCAGGAAGCCATCTTCCTGGCGCAGGCGATCGAGAGCAGATGTCAATTGGAACTCGCCGCCCTCCCGAACATTATTTTCGATATGTTCCTGCAGGTAATCAAAAAGCTTTGGCTTGATAATATATTGCCCAAAAACGGTCAGATATTCGTTTGTCGGCAGGCCGGGAACACGTAAGTTGGTGCGCGCATAATCAAGGGTAGGCTTTTCAGCGAATTCAGAAACGTTCAGCAAGTGTCCGTCATCTAGCCAGACGCCAGTGATTGTGCCAAAGTTGCCGATTTTTTCTTCCGGTGTTAGTTCGCATACCGACAATACTTTGTCCATGCAATTGATAGGCTTCCAGAAGTTGACCTGCACAGTGCGTATCGTTGTTCGAACGATAAATGTGATCACCGAGCATCAGCAGGAACGGTTCGTCTCCCACTGCTTCGCGGGCTGAGTAGACTGCATGACCAAATCCCTCCTGGTTTTCCTGGATAGCAAATGTTACCCGGCGACCCATATCCAACAAGCGGTGGGAGTATTCCTGGAATTGGGGTGGTAGTTTATTGTAATTTTCAATCGAGATTTGTTCACTGAAGAATGCTTCGAATGCCGGCAAATCATCTTTTTGAACGATGATAGATAACTTCCTCTATTCCTGCTTCAAGAGCTTCTTCGACAATGAACAAGGATAGCTGGCTTGGCGATGCCATCTTTGTCGACGATCGGGAACAGCTCTTTCTTGGCGGCTTTTGTTGCCGGGAAGAGACGTGTTCCAAAGCCGGCTGCCGGGATGACGGCTTTGCGGACTTTTTGTTGCGGCGTGATAGTCAATTTTAGACCCGGCATATGGAGATCGCGTTCCAGGATTTGAATCACAGCTTTTTGATCGGCTTCGCTGCGGCAGATGAACTGTGCTGTGCCGTCCCCTTGCGACCCAACGCCTTTTCCGCCCCAAATATGTGCTTCAAAGGCTTTGTGACTTAGCACCCGGTGAAGCACGGGCGAAGTCAGTTCTTCGGGGCAAGCGGGAGCAGCATACCGGTCGAAGAAAGACTGCGCTTCTGTCAATAAGGAGCCAAGCTGTTCGGGATTTGATGCGTTTATTGCGTCCACCGCCTGTGTCACAATGCGTTTGTTGATCGGGCCAAGCAATTCTTGTACTCCGCGCTCAATTTCGTTATCGGCAAATGGATAGCAGCGGTTGAGCCTGTTCAATATTTCCATCGTATCTTTCTTGGCCTTTAAATCTACAATTACGAAATACATAGGCTCATGTACTTGCAACTCTTTTGTCTCCAAACGGTCTGCGTCAAATTCCATCAGGACTGGACGGTTGCCAAATGCGCAGCCTTGATCCATGCGGCCGCAGCGTGAGGGAGTGGAGATTTCGCCCTGGTAAGCAAGTTCCATCTCCCCCCGAATGGTCATCTTGAGATCATAAACGCGATTGAAGGCGCGTGCCGCTAAGACGCATATCGCCGCACTGGATGAGAGCCCTTTTTTGATGGGAAGGTCGGTCTTGTAGTTATCGACTACCAATCCGCGAACATGATAATTTGTTAGAACCTGATAAGCTACCCCGGCAATATAACTCCAGTAACCACCTTTTTGCGCCTCTTCTAACAGCGTTTTTGGCTCCATTGGAATTTCTACCGGCCCTTGACGATTGCCTTCTCCATCGTGGAAGTCAAAACCAGCGAAGTGGGATGTGGGCTTACTTCGGCATAAATGCCTTGATCGGTTCCGGTGATCAGCGTATAGCCCTTTTCTATTTCTGCATTGATGCGGCGATAGCCACCAGCCCAGTCAGAATGTTCACCAACCAGGCAGATACGTCCGGGAACAAAGAGTTTCATAATGGCTCCCTTTTAGTTGTGAGATGCGCATATTTTATCATCGCAAGGAATGGTTAAAAATTTCAGGTGTATACTTGGCCTTCGAAAAGGAGAGACTTGAATGAGTACAGGTATCTGGTATGCGCTGGGTGCATATTTACTTTGGGGACTATTCCCGATCTATTGGAAGTGGTTGCAGCATGTACCCGCTATGCAGGTGATCGGACATCGTATCGTGTGGTCGTTTATTTTGCTGATCATGTAATTATTGTTGAATCCAAACAGTGGACGAGGTTCCGTTCAACCCTGACCCGGCGCGTGCTCGGCATCTATTTGATCGCAGGCCTACTCCTCAGCATGAACTGGCTGGTTTACGTATGGGGCGTGAATCTGGTTACATCGTGGAAACCAGCCTGGGATATTTCATCAATCCGTTATTAAGCGTATTGCTTGGGGTTGGTTTTCTTGAACGAGCGTTTGCGGCCTGCGCAATGGTTCCCGATTGGCCTGGCAGCTTTTGGCGTGATTTACCTGACCAAAGACCTATGGCTCCCTGCCCTGGATTGCGCTTTCTTTGGCATTTACTTTTGGGTTCTATGGGTTGGTGAAAAAGATTTCGCCACTTGGTTCCCTCTATGGCCTGACCCTGGAAACCGGCTTGGTATTTCCTGCCTGCGTTGGGCTACCTGATTTATACCCAGAGCTATGGGAGGAGGCGCATTTCGGGCACACAGGCATGGGCTCCGATTTACTGCTGATAGGCGCCGGGGTTGTGACCACCATCCCGCTGCTGATGTTCGCGTCTGCGGCCCGGCGTATCCCGCTGACGATGGTCGGGATCATGCAGTACATCGCCCCGACGATACAATTTCTGATGGGGATATTCTTTACAACGAAGCCTTTACAACTGCAAAACTGATCGGCTTCTCGATGGTCTGGATTGCGCTGATCGTCTTCTGGGTGGAAGGTGTGCTTGCGCGCAGGAAGCGGAAGATAGTACAAGTACAACGCACTTGACGAGAGACTTGCTAAACACACATTTGATATTGTGAAGTGCGTTGAACTTGTCAGAGTGCTAAGGCAGCCAGATTTTCAATGTATTATTAGATAGCCCGGCTGCAATTGCCACTTGATTGTTTCCATCAAATGTTACTGCGGCGAGATTGGTGGTAAGTTCTGCGTCCAGATCGAGCCAAATGATATTCTTATTATCTATACCGACAATGCCTAATCGCGTATGGCTTTGATCAGGAGCCAGCAATTCGACTTGACCATCATTGTCGAAGTCGCCAGCCTGGGCGGTGAACAGGACCCGTGAGCCGATCGAATGTGTGCTGATACCGTCCACCGTGTGCACAATTTCCAGCTTATCCCCATTCAAACGATAGAACTCTACTACGCCACCGATATGCGGTGTGCGGACGACTGCCAGCAGGTTTTCTCCTGATTCTCTGAACGGCGCAGCGACCAATTGATGCCGCCAACGGAAGCCTGCCCCAATCGGTGGACCTTCAGCCATTAAGTTGCCGCCTTCATCGTATGCAACGATGCGCGCCCCCTCCTGTGCATTGCTCAAGGTGACGATGATCTCACGCTCGCCATCGTTGTTCAGGTCTGCCCAGGTGGGGTAGATGCCCTCGATGACGTCCGGCTCGGGGATGGTGATTGTTCGCAGGATTTTTGGCTCGGGGCTGGTTTCAACCAGCGTGATGCCAGCCGCTTCTATCTTATCTCCCAGCACGCCATGTGTGTAGCGCTCGGTTGGATTGGACAGGAACAGCAGCCTGTTTTGCTCATCTTTCAGGATGCGGCTGTCTGGCAGGGCGTTCACAGGCAGCCGGGTTTCCTGACCGTCGCCCCATATGACCAGATCGCCGTTAGTAGCAATGTAGGCTATTTTCGGAAGGTCGGGGTCGAGAAGGAGTGGTGGTGTAAGGGGAGAAGCGTCTGCGCCGGGGGCTGTCAAGGTGAAGAGTTTTCCATCCCGCGAGTAGATCGTCAGCGGAGCGCCGGGGGGAAGTTTTTCGGGAGAAATCGCCACCTGCGTGTAGTCACTTGAGTAACCAGAGTAACTGGCTGAATACGCAGACAAACTCCCATCTTCAAAGGCAACCGCCCAGGCAACGCTACTTTCATGTGGAATACCAGCTATCCAAACGGGTTTTCCCGGTAAGGGAATATCGATCTGGTTTGCGGAGGCCAGGTCGGTTTGGGTGGGGAGAAAACGCATATCGCTATTGCTGATGAAGTCGATCTCGCCGTCAGTGGTTGGTGGTATGGCGGAAGATGGTGCTGCTAACGTTGGTGGAACGGTAGCAGGTAGAGAAGCGGTAGAGGCGCTCTTGTCCACCGTTGGAGCGCAGGCTGAGAAGATCAGGATCAGGAACAGGGAAAGGGGGAGTATAAGTCTGGTTTTCATCATGGAGACTGACGAGAAGTATCTCGAAATTCTTTCGTAAAAAATCAAGGTATCTCATATCCTTGCAATGAATTTGTCACGTCACCTTTCAGGTTTATCAGGAGGAATGCTGTCCTTTCTTGCTACAATTTTGTTAGAAAGTGTACTCATGGAGAGGTGCCTATGAACCCATTATCATTTCTTAACCGAACGCGCGAATCTGATCGAACGCATGCACCCGAAAAGGAACCATCCCTGGCCGAGCGCAGGGGACCGGATCGAAAAGATTTTTCCTGCTATATGCAGTTAATCAACCATGATACGCAGGAACTGGTTGGTCACCTGACCGATATCAGCTCCGGAGGCTTCAAGCTGGACAGCCTGAGTCCGATACCCCCCAACCATGATTTTCGCTTCCGCATGGACCTGACCCATGAAGTAGCGCTCAAGCCTTCCATGGTGTTTGTCGCTCGCAGCAAGTGGTGCAAAACCGATCCGCTCGATCCTTTTTGCTTCAACGTCGGGTTTCAATTGCTCAATATCGCTCCTGAAGATGTCGAAATCTTCAATCGCATGATCGAAAGATACGGAAAAAATCACGATTTCAAGCAGGTCGACCTGCGCCGCTCCAATAAGTGGTAAACCTTCATCCAACAATACAATTTACATCGTTCGCGAAGTAATACAAAAAATAAGGGATGCGTGCCGCTGCACGCATCCCTTATTTTTGTGGTTGCCTTAATCGGCAGGTTCTGCGGCGATTTGTGCTGGCACATCTCTGCGCAAATATACCAGACTGGCGATGAAGCCGATCAGCATGACAGCTGCGCCGGTGATAAATGGAAAATACAAATTGACATCGATCACCACCCCGGCCCATATCGGACCGATGACCCTGCCCAGGCTCATATAGGCATTGTTCAGTCCCATGGCAATACCCTGGCCCTGCGTGGTGCGCTGGGAGATCAGCGACGAGACCGCCGGCCTCAGCATGGCATTTGCCAGCACGAAGAAGGATGAAGTCAGGATGACGGTTGGCAGGTCTGTTGCCAGGAGCATCACCAAAAAGCCAACTACGCTGGCGATCAGGGATGTTTTGATCACATTCACTTCACCGAATTTGCGCGTGGCGATGCCAGTCAACGCCCCTTGTGCAATAACAGAAACTACGCCAATGGCTGTCAGAATAATCCCAATCGTATGCGGCTCGTAACCATAGCGATCTTTGGCATAGTAAGCGTAAATGCCTTCAAAGTTGGTCATGGCGAAGCTAATCATGAATGCTGCGATAAATAGAAAGGCGAGTGGACCAAAAAGGGACTGCCACATCGCTTTTAGTTGGGGACCTTGCAGCTTGACAGATATCTCACGATTTTCAGCAGCCAACGATTCTGGCAGGAAAAGCCAGATGGCGAGCATTGCTACCAGAGATAGGATTGCTGCAAAATAGAACGGCGCTTGTAACGAGATAGTGCTCAGCAGGCCGCCTGCGCCCGGACCCAACACCATGCCAAGACCCATGGCAGCGCCGATCACGCCCATGCCACCGCCGCGGCTCTTATTGTCTGTGCTGTCGCTGATGTAGGCCATGGCGGTTGGCAGCGTTGCCGAGGAAAGTATCCCGGCCAATCCGCGGGCAGCGAACAGCATCCATAACTGCGTGGAAATCCCAAGAGCGACCATGCTCAGGGCGTTGCCGAATACTCCCAGCATCAGGATCGGTTTACGGCCAAAGCGGTCCGACAGCCCCCCCCACATGGGCGAGAACAGGAACTGCATGGCTGAGAAGATTGCCATCAGGCCACCCATTTCAAGGCCGGTGCCGCCAAAGGTGGTGACCAGGTCAGGCAGAATCGGGATGATGATGCCGAAGCCCATCATCATGATGACCAGGGTTACAAATAAAATTGCTAAATTACGTTTATTGTGCATTCAATCCTTCTAGGCTGCGAATGGGCTGATTATACTGCGATTGACAATATAAACCGCGAAGTAGCGAAGGCCGGGTGCGATCAAAAGTTGAAGATTTTCGTAACGCGATATTCATATCGCCCTTTGGAAGCACGATATGAATATCGTGTTACGTCTGGATTCTTCAAAACTTGATCACACCCCGAAGGCCGCGAAGATTTCATGAAAACTGCGAAGGGAAATCCTTCGCGACCATAAATATCATTCGCAACTTCGTGTCTTCGCGGTAACTCGTCAACCAATGGGATGCTGCATGCGCTGTCCGCCTATCAGATGCATGTGCAGGTGGTAAACGACCTGTCCCCCGTGTACCCCGGTGTTGATGATCAGGCGATAGCCCGCCTCGTGGATGCCTTCCCGTTCGGCCAATTCCCTAGCGACCGTGAAGAGCCTGCCCATGAGCGGTTCGTCTTCGGGCAGGATTTCGTTGACTGATATGATGTGCTTGTTTGGCACAATCAAAATATGCGTTGGAGCAACCGGGTGAATATCTCGAAAAGCGGTTACAGCCTCGTCTTTGTAAACAATGGTGGCAGGGGCTTGCCCGTTGACGATGTTGCAGAAGATGCACTCGGGCATAGAGGTTATTCCACCTTGCCCACCGGCGCGACGTAGACCACGAACTCATCTTCCCCGTCCACGCCGAGGATGGCGTCCATTTTTTTCTGGTTGTAGGCATCCACCGCGCAGGTTCCGGCGGAGATCGATGCGCAGGCCAGATACAGGTTCTGGCACACGTGACCGGAGTCCATCGCGATCATCTTGTGCGAGATGGATCCGTAGCGCCATTCTGCCCGGTAGGGGACCGTCGTCCAGACGAAGACCACCGCGGCGTTCCCCACGAATTTCTGCCCCCGGCATCCATCGCTGACCTTGTTTGACAGGTCGTCCACGGTGTGGATGAAGAGCAGCTTGTGCTCCACCGGCAGGTAGCGATACAGGCCGCGTTTCAGGCCGTCCACGCGGTCTGCCAGCAGGTAGGTCTCGAAGCTGTGACGCGCGCCCCCGGAGGGGACAGTCCGCTTGGTGAACTTGCCGTTCTCCGAGACTTCGCGTATGCCCTGCGTGGCCCACAACAAAAAGGACAGTTCTTCCAGTGTCAGGGATGCATCGGTGTATTTTCGGTGGCTGACCCGTGCGCGGATGGCCTCGATCAACGGAGTATTCCCCACGCCCAGGCCTTCGGGCGGGATCAGGTCGATCAGGGCTGCGTTTTCGGGATACGGTTTTTGCACCGGCGGGGCCGGGAGGTTTGCGCGCTGGTCTGTTTCCATCTTATCGAAGTTTTCCCAGCGGTCGGATTTCAGGAAGTTTCTTTGTTTTTTAATAGCACCCATACCTATTTCCTTTTACTTTTTTCAAAGATGCCTGGATTATAGCAAAAAAAGGGGCTGTTCGAGGAATGAGAGTACGGAGTTCGAAAGTCTCCCGACTTTCGAGAAAAATCAGGGAATTCTACTCAAGCCAGCGGGTAGCCAGCTTGAGCAGTTTTAGCGAGAAAATCATTTAATCAGCGGAATCAGCGTTTATCAGCGTCCTATTCGATTCTGACTCTATACCCTTGCTGCGATCAACTGGATACGCGTGGCCTGGCAGCGCTTGACCGCTACTTTAGCGACTGCTTGCATCAGGCCGTAGGCCAATTTAGAATCAGTCTCACAAAGGGCACGTAAGTCCGAGGCGCCTATCTCAATTACATGCGATGGTTTATCTGCTCGCAGCGTAGCGGTATATTTATAGGGTTCGATGAGAGCTGATATCCCGAATATTTCGCCTGGGCCGATATCGCTGATGTGATATTCCTTTTCGTAATATGGGTCGTGTGCGATTTTCACAACAAAGTAATATGCGACATTACCCTCTACCAGGAAGTAGAATGTTTCAGCAGGCTGGCCAGATTCAATGATCACGTCACCTGCTTGATATTCGCTTTCCCTGGCAATTGCAGCAACGGCCTCAAGTTCCTTGTCCCCCATAAAATCAAACAAATCGTACCGTCGAAGATGCTTGGGTGTTACCATCTTTCCTCCAATTCAACTTGCGGTCAGGGCATGAAAGAAATTCGATGCTTTCTGAAATGGAGAACGATGGTGACCAACGGGACAGTTAAATACATTATACGGATATTTTATGTCAGAATGGCAATTTTGTGCTTCAAATCACAATGTGTTGGTGGTTTGGTTCCATCCTTATGCCATAAATCACAATAGGATGGTAAAAAGATTCCCCCGACGATGACGATTTTGACTTACTTTCTATTTAGTAATTCTATAACTTTCTCAACTGCTAATGGTACCGCCGCAGCCACCGGGGGGATAGTTCCTCGCCAAAATCATACACGTTCTCGGCTTCGATGGCGACGATATCCACTTGCCCAGGGATGTCCGCTCCCAGTTGTTCGGCTGTGCGCAGGGCGGTCATCAGGGTGGCGTCATGGGTCGATGCGGAATGACCAGCCATCGGGTCCGATAACGAGGCGAGCGGAAACACGCTCACGCTTCCGACCGGGTTTTGGCCTGTCTCCATTGAATCAACGATGATCACCCGCTCGTATCCAAGCATTCGTTCCATGAGACTTAATCCGCCGAGCGACAGGTATTCGAACTCAAGCGGTTGTTCTGCGCCAACAACTGCTGATAGCTGGCTGCTGACGGCTTCTACCACCCTCCAGCCGACCCCATCGTCGCCCAATATTGGGTTGCCAAGTCCAATGACTAGTGTTTTCATAGTGTTCCTTGGTTTGAAGTGCGTCGCACCAAACAGGTAAACTTATTCCGATAACGGGGCTGATGCTTTCGATGATATAGGTCTCGTTAAATCAGGTGCAACGCACCCTAAATACAAGTTTTCTACCAAACAGAGAGGGCTGCGGACGTCGCCAACAACCCTCTCTTTCAGTGGTGCTCCTCCTGCCTTAGCAGAATTGTTTTAGCACATCAACAGTCTCGCCCTCAGCGTCACGGATGGTGACCTGGAGGGGCATCTTCCCGGGCAGAGAATGGGTTGCGCACCCAAAACAGGGATCATAAGCGCGGAAAGCCATCTCAACCATATTGAGCATGGGCTCGGTCACAACCGTGCCTTTCTTGATCAGGCTTCTGGCGGCTTTGTTGATCGACATGCTGATCGGGGCGTAGTTGTTGGTGGTGCCCACGATCAGGTTGACTTTGGTCAGTATGCCGCGCTCATCGGTGGTATAGTGATGCGTGAGTGTTCCGCGCGGAGCCTCGACGATGCCAACGCCCTCGGTCGGTGTTTCAGTTGGGACGGTGTGGAAATTGTCGGATGTGATCTCGGGATCAGAAGCCAGTTCCACCCAACGCTCGGCCGCGTAGAGCAGCTCGATTAGGCGCGCCCAGTGGGTAGCCAGGCGCTGATGGACAGGTTTTCCGCCCAGCGTCTTGAAGAACTTATCATATTCTTCCTGTGCCAGCGGAGTGGCCATGCCATCGGCGGCGTTCACGCGTGAGAGCGGTGTTGCGCAGTACACGCCTGAGTCTTTGCCATCGGTGAAGCCTTTCCAGCCGACTGCCTTGAGATACGGGAACTTGAGATAGGTCCACGGTTCCACGCGTTCGGCGATATGTTTGCTGTAATCCTCTGGGGCGTATTTGACCAGTTCCTCGCCGTCCGGCCCGACCACACGCACCATACCATCGTAGAAGTTGGACCGGTTGTTCTCGTCCACCATGCCCATGTAGTAGGTTTTATGGGTGTAGATGTCGCCTAGGATCAGGTCAACGTATTCCTTGTTGCCGAGCACGATGTCGCTGAAGAGCTTCAGACTGAACTGGCCGAATTCCACAGCCCATTTACCTAATTCTAGGATTTCTTTCTGTTGTTCTTTGGTGATGCCCTTGGTCAGCCCTCCGGGGATGGAAGTGCAAGGATGCACCTTGCGTCCGCCGATCATTTCGATGACGGTATGCCCGGCCTTGCGCGCGTTGATGACCTTGCCGCCGATTTCCAGCCCAACCTTGTGGATGACGCCCAGGATGTTGCGTTCCGCCACTGGCGCATCCGGGCCCATGACGAAGTCCGGGCCTGCCAGCGCGTAAAAATGCGTAGCATGGTCGGTAACATAGAACGCGCTGTAGAGCAACTCACGCAGCATCTTAGCCGTGCGGGGTGGGTCCACATGATAGACCATGTCTGTTGCTTTTGCGGCTGCCATATGGTGCGCTTCAGGGCACACGCCGCAGATGCGGTTGGTCAGCAGGGGCATTTCCTCCGCGGGGCGGCCAACGCAGAAGCGCTCGAAGCCGCGCAGTTCGGGGATCTGGAAGTAGGTGTTGGCGACGTCGCCTTCCTCGTCAAGGAAAATTTCGATCTTGCCGTGACCCTCCAGGCGGGTGATGGGGTCAATGGTAATTCGTTGTTGAGTTATGGTTGCCTCCTATGCTTTTTCCCAGGCCGATTTGCCTGCTTTGAGCAGCGAACCTGCCAGGTTGAAGCGATAGAATTGCCCGGCTGGGTCGGGAATGCCATCCAAAATGGCCTCTATTTCTTCCGGGTCATCGCTATCGATGACCGAAGCAAAAGCAGCGATCAGACGCGCGCCATAATCCACCACGCCTTCTGCTGGCCCATAACAGCCAATGCACTGCGCACCAGCGCTAACGCAACGGGCATTGCATCCGCTGCGCGTGGCAGGGCCGTTGCATGGGACACCCTGTTCTAACAGGCAAAGCTCCGGATCAATTGGGGCATCGTAGATACGGCGGAAGGAAGAGATTTTTTTTACGTTTCGCACCCGTTCACACTCATCGCAAACGGTCGAGCCGCCTGCGCCAATCGTGGCCCCTTTAGGTGGTAGTTCGGCTTTGCCCTGTAATACCTGGATTACCAGGTCAATCACGGCCGCTATCTGGTGTGATTCAGGCGGGCAGCCAGGCATGTAATAATCCACATCGACCACCTGGTCAAGCGTTTTGAGCACAGGATAGAACTCAGGAATGTTGATTTCACCTTCTGGCATCGTATATTGATACTGTGGGCGAATATGGTCAGGATTTTCGGTCGAGACCGTCTCGTAATACGTATCAAAGATTTGTTTTGTGCTGCTAAAATTTGCCAATCCGGGAATACAACCTTCACAGGCACACGAACCGAATGCCACAAGGATCTGCGATTTCCGGCGCAGCAACTTGGCGAGGTGCTCGTTTTCATCATTGCGGATGCCGCCGTTGAACAGCGTTAGCAAGATCGATCCGTCCTCCATTGCCTCCACATCTTTGTATTTTGCATCCATGGCGACGGGCCAGAAAACCACCTCGAAGTTGGCGTCCACATCCAAGATTTTTTCGTGGATGTTCAGGACTGCGATTTCACAGCCGCCGCAGGAGGCTGCCCAGTACATAGCGAATTTGGGTTTGCTCATGCTGCTACCTCCATTTCGGATTTTTCCGCTTCTTTCTCGGAGATGGGCTTGCCTCCGTTACCCGAAGCTTTACCCCAGTTCAATGGGCCGAGCTCGCGGATTTCTTCAACGAACGAGGTCGTCTCGCTGGCAAATTTCACGCCTTCTGCCGCGCTTGCCCATACCAACTTGACGCGTTCCGGTTCGATGCCAAAGCCCTTCAAGGTGCGTCGTACCAAGTGGAAGCGACGCAATGCTTTGTAGTTCTGTTCAAGGTAGTGACATTCACCAGGGTGGCAGCCAGTGATCATCACACCGTCCGCACCGTTGGCGAGCGCCTTGAATATAAATGTCGGGTCAAGTCGCCCGGAGCACATCAAACGGATCAGGCGAATGTTTGGCGGGTATTTCAAACGAGCAGTACCGGCCAGGTCAGCGGCCCGGTAGCTGCACCAGTTGCAGGTGAAGCCGATGATTGTAGGTTCGAATTGTTCAGTCATATTTACCTCCTCACGCCGGTATTAGCTCATCGTCAACATTCATCAGTAATAAGCCTTCAATTTGCGCAAGTATCTGTTCATTGCTGAAGCCGGTGCCAGAAATTGCCCCGGCAGGGCAGGCAGCTACACAGGTTCCGCAGCCCTGGCAAAGCGCCGGGTTGATCTCAGAAACCATCGTATCCTCATGGAAAAGGATGGCATTGAACGGACACAGATCGTTACAAATGCGGCAGCCAGAGCATTGTTCTTCGTTTACGCTGGCGCGAATTGGCTCAAGTTCGATCTCACCTTGCTGGATACGCCCGAGTATGCGCGCTGCCGCAGCTGCGCCTTGTGACACAGTTGCAGGAATGTCTTTCGGTCCTTGCACACAACCAGCGATGAAGATACCGTCGGTCATGGTTGCGACCGGGTCGAGCTTGGGGTGTCGTTCAATATACCAGCCGGAAGCGCCGCAGGCTATACCAAACTGTTTGCCAACCTCCTGGGCGTCATGACGCGGTTCCATGGCGGCTGAAAGGAGAACCATATCCACCGGAATACGCCGTTGTTTTCCGATCAGCGTGTCTTCCACCTGGATGATCAACTTGCCTTCCTCGCCTGGGAAGCGGATTGCATCAGTGACCTCGGCTACCTTTCCACGTACAAAGTGACCTCCCTCTTCCAGGATGCGCTGGTAGAACTCCTCATAATCCTTGAAGTTCGTACGCATGTCGATGTAGAAGTTGTAAACTTCTGCATCCGTGCGCTCCATCACCAAGTGGGCGAATTTCAAACTCTGCATGCAGCAAATCGAGGAGCAGTATGAATTGTAGTTCTTATCGCGGCTGCCAACGCAATGGATGATGCCCACAGCTTTCGGGGCGGTTTTCCCGTCTCGTAACACGATCTTGCCATCGGTCGGGCCAGAGGCGTTGCACATCCGTTCAAACTCCAGGCTGGTGAAGACATTATCCAGTTTCTTGTAATTGTATTGTGGGATTCGCTCCGAGTCGAAGAGATCATAGCCCGTAGCAAGGACAATGTTACCTACTTGAATTTCAATCACCTCATCTTCTTGCTCGAAGTTGATTGAGTTTGGTTCGGTTGGGCAGAACTTTTCACAGGCTTTACAGGTACCCTTGATGAAGTAGATACAATTTTCTTTATCAATCACCGGATACTTGGGTACAGCCTGCGGGAAAGGCGTGTAGATCGCTTTGCGTACACCGAAGCCTGCCTCGTACACCTCATCAACAACCTTCTTCGGGCACTTTTCCCAGCAGATGCCGCAACCCGTGCAGGTATCAGTGTTTACGTAGCGGGCTTTTTTGCGCACGGTCACAGTGAAGTTGCCCACGTAGCCATCTACATTCTCTACTTCACTCCATGTGTGCAAAGTGATATTAGGATGCGAGCCAGCCTGTACCATCTTGGGGGTCAGAATACAGGCAGCGCAGTCCAATGTGGGGAAAGTCTTGTCGAACTGTGCCATGTGTCCCCCGATGGTCGGTTCGCGCTCTACCAGGTCGACGTGGTAACCCGCATCTGCAATTTCCAGGGCTGCTTGAATTCCAGCAATTCCACCGCCTACCACAAGCGTGTTTGCATGAATGGGAACCTTAAGTGGTTCGAGTGACTCGTTGTAAGCAACCCGCTCAACGCCGCCAGCGATGACTGCCTTGGATTTCGCAGTGCCTGCCTCTTTATCGGAATGCACCCACGAAACCTGCTCTCGTATCGAAACCAGTTCACACAGATACGGATTTAGGCCAGCATTCGCGCAGGCTGTGCGGAAGGTCTTTTCGTGCAAGTGAGGGGAGCAGGCAGCGACCACAACGCGGGTCAGCCCCAGTTCCTTGATATCCTTTTCGATCAATTCTTGACCGAGGCTGGAACACATGAACTTGTAGTCCCGCGCAATGATCACTCCCTGGTCTTTGAGATGACTGCCGGCCCACTGCGCGACTTGTTCGACATCTACCGTGCCGGCAATATTTGTGCCACAATGGCACACATATACACCAATTTTTTCGCTCATAAGTCTATCTCCTGTTTATTGAGTTTGATGTTGAGCTGTTCATAGTTGTTTGATATTTTAGGGTGAAAGGGAAAGGTCACTTAGCCTCCTTTGCGAGGTACTTGGAAAGGAATGGTGTTGCAGAAATTAATTCTTTTCCAAATCCTAATCTTTTCGGAGGGATACCCAAAGCTAATCCAAGCAGTTGTGTGAAATATAAGACTGGCATGGCATAGTCTGTGCCAAATTCCTCATTCACTTGTGTCTGGTAACACTCTAGATTGACCTGGCAAAGTGGGCAGGTAGTGGCAATCACTTCTGCGCCGCTGTCCAGTGCATTTTGCAGCAGAAGCCTTATCATAGAGAGGGCTGCATGGCGATTTGTAAGCAGGAGAGATCCGCCACAGCAGCGGGTTTTGTAGGCAAAGTCGATCGCATCAGCGCCCATGGCTGTAAGCAGTTCTTCAAAAAACTGTGGGTCTTCAACGTTCTCGCCATTTTTCCTTGGCCTGACGATCTGGCAGCCGTAATATGGTGCTACGTGCAGTTCGTTCAACGAGTTTGACACCTTGTTTTTGATCTCTTCTGTACCGATTTCATCAACGAATACTTCAATCAAGTGATGCACAGTTAGATCCCCGGAAAGTTGAAGATGGTCTGCTTCGAGTGCGTAATTGATATGCTCGGCCAGGTCGGCATCTTCCTTGATATACTTGTTGGTGAAATAGGCGTTCTTGTAACAGGCGCTGCACGGGGCAACAAAATCGAGGAGGCCCTGCTTTTCTGCAATTGCCAGGTTGCGGGCTACGAGTGTGTTGGCCAGGATTTCGTCAAGATGGAAGTAAGTGGTGGCACCGCAACAGTTCCAATCTTCTAGCTCTTCGAGTTCTACGCCAAATGCACGCGTAGTTTCCAGAGCTGAATCATGGTAGCTCAGGGCCATTTTTTCCAGGGAACATCCTGGGAAGTAGGCATATTTTTTCATGGTTACGCCTCCTCTTCCGTAAAGACGACACGTTTGATCATGTTCTGGAAATTCTTAAGGTGCTTGATCTTTGAGGGCAGTATCGGGATACGCCCTTTGAGCATCATCTTGGTTGCGCCCTGAACTTCTTGGAAGAATTCTTTTGCCCCAAATCCGAAGAGATATGATGTTGCCAAAATCGGCTCATAGGATCTGCCGCTTCTGGCAATGGTCTTCATGAAGGTTTCAGAGAAGACCGGGCCAACCAGATCGTCCGAATAGGTTTTGTGCCAGATGGAATAGCGTTTGACGGCATACATCACGCCGGTAATATCTATATTTGAAGGACATCGTACTGTACAATGGTAACAGGATGCACAGAACCAATAGGTATTACAGGCCAGCACTTCCTCTTTCATGTCAGCATTGATCATGCCGATCAGACGCCTGGGTGTTTCATCCATGAATTCAACCACCGGGCATGTTCCGGAGCAAGTGCCGCAGTGAATGCAGTTCGTGAATGGATCACCGTGTGGTGAATATAGGAGATTGGAAATCTCCTCGCGAAATGTGGGTCTAGTTGCCATAGGCCGTTGCTAAGCTCCTTTTGCTTTTTTTTCAGCCGCCTCTTTCAATAACGCTTCTACTTTTTCCAATAGTAAGCTGGGCTCAACTGGCTTTTCAAGCAAGGCATCGGTGGGAAGCAGACGCGGATGCACCGGTTGGCCAGGGAAGAGGAACGCCATCTGTTCTCGAATCCCGGTGATGATTAATACAGGGATCTCTCTCAATTTGGGATCCTTGTTGATCTTCCGCGCTACCATAACCCCTTCAGCGCCTCGGCCCATCATGATGTCGAGTAAGAGCAGGTCATAGGCCCCAGATTTCAATGCTTCTAGGCCATCTTTTGGGTTGTAGGCTACATCAACGTGATAATCTGCTTTATCAAGGATGGATTTGATCCCATCAACATAGTCGGGATCATCATCAATGATCAATAACTTTGTATTTGCCATAGGAACCTCCTTAAGGTTTAAGAGTTATTCGCTCTCGATTGTTTTATTCTTCTTGTTTTAGAATTGGTAGAAGAATTACAAAGGTGCTTCCTTTACCTAATTCGCTATCAACGGAAATTGATCCATCGTGAGCCTCTATGATGCGTTTTGTGATGGCTAATCCAACTCCACTTCTCCTTTCGCCTTCAGGTTTGGTTGTCCCGACATAAAAGTCATCGAAGACATGGGGTAAATCCTCTGCAGAAATTCCTACACCGTCATCTTTGATTTCAACAAGGATTTTTTCATTATCTTCCCTGGCCGTGACGATGATGTGGCCTCCCATCTGTGTATACTTTACAGCATTACCGATAATGTTTACGAGCGCCTCTACCAAAGTGACTTCGTTCCCATTGATAGGTGCGAAAGGTTTTTTTAGAGAAGTTTCAATGCTGATGTCTTTGCGCACAGCATGTTGTTGGACGTTCTCTACAGCTTTTGAAATGGTTTCTACAATAGAGGTAGGCTCAAAGTTCTCACGGATGGTTGAAATGTCTACAGAAATTGCGCGCAGCCAGGTGTTTACCAGCTTTAACAGGTCTGCTATTCGGGATTGGAGTCGCTCGATTTTGTTTTTCTGCTCATCAGATAATTTGTCTGATAGATCGCTGGCTAGGCCGTACATGCTTTGCTGTACAGCGCCCAAAGGAGATTTCAACTCATGGGAGACAATCGCGGCAAATTGTTCGCGCAGCATTTCTTTTTCTCGGCGCAAGGCAATTGTTTCTAAGACCAATTCTCTCCTTTCCAAACCTCGCTGGACAATCAGGCGCAATTCATCAGGTTTGAATGGTTTGGGCAGGAAATCATAAGTCCCTTTTTTCATTGACTTCAACTGCTGAATCCACTGTGGCAAACCCTGTGATGACAATGGTCACGATTGTGGGATCGTATTCATGGATTTTATCGAGCACTTCGTAACCAGAAAGGCCGGGCATTTTTAGATCAACAAGAGCCAGGTCTGGTTGAAAATTTTCAAGCAACTCCAGACCATCGGCTCCGTTCTCTGCTGTGGCGATCTTATAGTTTCCCCTCGCCAAAATCTGGATACAAGAATCTCTAACGATTTCCTCGTCGTCAATAATGAGAATCTTTTCTGCATCAGCCATGATTTGAGTTATCTCCATTATCTCCGTTAGCTTTGACTGGCAACCCAACTATGAAGGTTGTTCCACGACCTTCTTCGCTATCAATGGAGATAGTTCCCCCGTGTCCTTTGATTATCCCGTAGCTGATAGCCAAACCCAGACCTGTGCCGTGTTTCACATCTTTTGTGGTGAAAAACGGATCAAAAATCTTTTTTAGATTCTCTTCGCTTATTCCTGGGCCGTTGTCGGAAAATGCAATCTCGATGGCATCCTTTCTCTTACTGTAACGAGTGCTGATATTCAAGTACCCGCTGCCTTCCATAGCTTCGGCAGCATTGATGATCATATTGATGAACACACGCTCGATTTGGGCGGCATCAATCACGGCCAGAGGTAAGTCACTTTGAAAATGCTTGATCACCTGGATATTATGGAATAGGGCTTGATATTCAACCAGGGAAACACATTCATCTATTACTTCATTGATAGCACAGAAGGCTTTGTCTGGCTTCCGCTGGCGTGCGAAATCTAATAAACCGCGGATAATATCTCTACAGCGGTTGGCTTGGCCAACGATTTTTTCAAGAGAAGTGACGTAAGTGGGGTCATCGCATTTATGATCTTCGAGCAGCAGGTGAGAGAAGGTGACAATACCTTGAAGTGGGTTGTTCAATTCGTGGGCAATATTGGCAGATAGCTGGCCGACGAGCGCTAACCTTTCCGATTCCATGATTTTTTGCGTAGCAAAATCTTTAAGTTGATAGTCTCTCTTTTTCAGTGATTCAGCCATCGCATTAAAAGAATCGGCTAGGTATTGCAGCTCATCATTGGTGTGCACAACTACTTTTGTGTCCAGGTTGCCTTCTGCTACTTCTTTCGAGGCAGATACCAGCTTCCTGATGGGCATGTGGATGCGCCTGGCAATGAAGTACGCAACGGCCATGGACGCCAATGCTCCGGCTACGGTGATCCCGAGAAAGGTAAATACCGTTTGCTCTTGAATGTCAAGGTATTTTTGCTCTAAGATGCCTACATACAAGATGCCGATGATGCGGCCATACAGGTCAGTTATTGGTTCATAGGCGGTGATATACCAATTGTTGACAACATATGCCCGATCGATCCACGGTTCTCCCCGGACGATGACCTGGTTGTATACATCTTCAGATACACGCGTTCCAATTGCCCGGATGCCATCTTCATTTGTAACATTCGTGGAAATCCTGACATCATCCATAAAAATCGTTGCTGTGCCGATATCCTGGCCTTTATAGATCACATTTTCATAGACGGTTTGCTTGACTTTATCAACGATCTCATAGTTACTGTTGAGCAAAGTGCCGCCGTATACCACCCCGATGAGATTGTCTTCATAATCGAAAATAGGTGCGGCGGCTTTCAGCATCATCCCATCGGTCACTTCTGTCTCTTCTCGATAGCGAGCAAGTGGCGTATCAACGAGTTGGATGTGCGCTTTCTCGGCTAGATCAGGGGTATCTTTCTTCAAATCATCACCGCTCATGATGATTGTGGATGCGACAGATTCTTTGCTGTAAAGAACCCTATTGATAATTTCATCACTTCCCTGGTTGTCGCCAGTGAGACCAGGGTTGCAGGTGCGTATTAACACATAACCATATTGGTCGGTAATTGCAAGGATATCAAGATTTTCTGTTTCCTTGATTCGTTCTAACTCGTTGAAGGCTGCATCCAGATCGTTGTTCAACAAAGCGTCTTTGAGAAAGAATCTATCGGCGGTGTATCGCACGATATCATCTATGTGGGTGAGCTTGTTTTGGTAGATTTCTCTGGCCGAATTGAGATCATTGCGCACTTTTTCTTGTGCCTCGGATAGGATTAGGCTTCTGATCAATCGGACACCAACAACCATGAAGACAACGCTGATGATTACGATCACAAGCAAGTAGCCCAGGATGAGCTTGGTGGCAATAGGAATCCTGAGATTTCCCAGCCAGGGGAAATGCTTGGTTGGGATATGCCTGTTTGAGTTTGCAGCGGTTGTTTCGGACATTATGACAGCCTGAACGTTTTCTCTAAGGTGTTAGAGCGCCTCACCAACAAGCTCGATTAAATCTTTGACAGCGATATCTTTCTCGTGACCGGTGGTTTTAACCGCATCTCGATACATGGTGACATCCTTCGGGCATGCGACGACAAAATCAGTCACTCCGTCGAGCGCAACTGCTTCGCGGACCCGTGATTCGCTCGGCCTTTCTTGGACTTCTCCTTCCGCCATCCAGATACGCCCGCCGCCCGCGCCGCAACATAGAGCGCAGTCTTTATTACGGGGCATCTCTACAATTTCACATCCGGTGGCTTCGATCACGCGACGGGGCGCATCGTACACGCCGTTGTAACGACCCAGGTAACAAGGATCGTGGTAGGTGACTTTGTATCCCAACTTCTTGCTGAACTTGAGTTTCCCGGATGCGATCAGTTGATCGAGCAATTCCGTATAGTGCAGCACAGGCTGCCTCCCGTTGGCAGGATATTCGTTCTTGAGGGTGTTATATGTATGCGGATCGGTGGTCACGATGGCCTGATATTTGCAGCGCTTCATCGCTTTGACGTTTTTCTCAACCAGCATCTCGAAGAGACCTTCTTCACCGGCGCGGCGCACATCGTTGCCGGCGTGATTCTCGCCTTTGTACATAATGCCAAAATCCACGCCAACTTGTTGGAAAATCTCGGCCGTTTTCTGAGTGATCTCAGTCAGTGAAGGGCTGTAGGAGGCGTAGTCGCCCACGAACCACAGATATTCAACCGCTTCTTTGCCAGCGTCCTTGATTGCGGGTTCCATATCTTTCGTCCAGCGAGCACGCATACGCTCCGATTGGCCGAAGGAGTTGCCGTAACGTCCAAGGTTGGATAATGCATCTTGTAGCTCAGCATCAATCTTGCCCTCGATCACGAGATGCCGGCGCATGTCTACAATAGGGATCACATGTTCAATAAACAACGGACATTCCTGATCGCAAGCATAGCAAGTTGTGCATGCCCAGATAACCTGTTCAGTCAGAATATCATCGATAAGATTCTTCTCCAGGATTCCGTTGGTAGCGCCTTTGGAGAATGCATCCCCTCTTTCCATTAGGTTGTCCCGCAAGTTCATCATGAGCAGTTTTGGAGATAAGGGCAGGCCACTATTATAGGCCGGACACACGTCCTGGCAGCGCCCACACTCAGTGCAGGTGTAAAAGTCGAGCATTTGACGCCAGCGGAATTGCTCCACCTTGCTTATACCTACATCGCTGTCAAATTCCGGAGCGGGGGGCAGCTTTCCAGGGTGTTCTAAATTCCGTAGAAGGACAGCGGGCACGGAAGTAACTACATGGAAATGTTTGCCGCCTGGCAATTCAGTTAAGAAAATTAGCACTACGCTCAAGTGAATCCAATAAGCGGCTTGCTCGATGAAAAATTGTGTTTCTTCGCTGAACCCGGAAAACAAGCTGCCAACAACGATTGAAATCGGTCTCCATTGACGAGCCACCGGGTCTGTGCCCAGATTTTGCCGGATACCGTTCATCACCAGCAGGCTTAGCATGATCGCAAAGATGAACAGCAGGACCATCACGCCCTGGTTTTTATGACTCCCTTTGTAGCGTTCGGGGTTTATGGCCAGGCGCATGACAAGTCCATACCCGACTGCAATCATCACAAATATGGCAAACAGATCCTGGAGTAATGCGAGAGGTCCAAATTCTCCAATGAAGGGTAGGAAAAAGTGTGGGTTGGTAAAAGCAAGCAGGCCTTCAAACATTGCCTGTAATATGGTCAACGACAGCGTCAAGAATCCCCAGAAAATGAAGAAATGGGCTGTGCCAGGAAATCTGAATCGAAACAGGCGAAACTGTGCTAGCACAAAGACAAATAACCCTTTAATCCGCTCACCCCATTGCTTGAAGGTTCCACTGGGTTGGCCGCGCCGTAAGTTCACCCACAAGAGTTGATAACAGCGCCAGCCAAAGATTCCAAAGGATGCCAGGATGGCAAGTAAAGCTACGATGGACTTGACCGTATCGTATGACATGGCATTACCCTTTTGCAGCACTGACTTGATCAATGAGCGGATCGATCAAATCGAATAGGTCCACATTCACGCCGTATTTGGCAACGCCAAATATCGGGGCAGCGGGGTCAGAGTTGACGGCAATGATCGTTTCGCTACCAGTGATACCCTCCACATGCTCTGGTGCACCACTGATTCCCAATGCCAGGTAGAGCTTGGGTTTTACACTCTTACCAGACTTGCCTATCAGGCGTGAAGTCGCAAGCCAACCTTGATCGACAACTGGTCTGGATCCAGCCACAACACCGCCCAGCAAATCCGCCAGGTCTTGGGCCAGCTCGATGTTATCTTCGGTCTGGATTCCACGACCAACGGCGATCACAATGGGTTCTTTTTCAATGTCAATATCGGCTGTTTCTGGCTCGATATAGGATTTGAGCGTAACGCGTATCCCATCCAGGCTCGGGGCTGCTACCGTTTCTACGGCTGCTCCCTCTCCCTGGCCGTCTTCCGGCGCGTACCCACCCGGTATCATTGTGACCAAAGTCGTTTCTTCGGGAAGCTCGGTCTCGGCCATGATCTTACCGCCGCAGATCTTGCTCACGGCTTTGATGGCACTCCCATCGAGGACGAAATTCTGGCACTGGCTGATGAGCGGAAGGTTCAATTTAACAGAAAGCCCGCCCACAACGTCCGAGCCAATCGTCGTGCTGCCAAGCAGCACAGCTCTGGGCTGCTTTTCTTCGATCAAGCCGGGAAGTACGGCCAAATATGCGTCCGGGTTGAATTCGGCCAGCGTTGCATGGTCAACATACAAAACCTTGTCGGCAGCCAGATTCTCGGCCAGGTTTTGCGCATCCTTGCCGAGCAATACGCCTACCACCTGACCGCCAGAGCCGCCAGCCATTTGGCGTGCAGCGGCAAGCATGGTGTAAGAGATTTCTGCTACTTGCCCTTGCAGGTGCTCGATTACGACAAAAATATCCTGGTTCATCGCATACCTCCTACAACGCGCCCACTTCTTTGAAGAGTTCTACGAGTTTGGCCGCAATCTCATCTTCGTCGCCTTCGATCATTTCTGCCCGTTCTGCTGCTTCTGGCAGGAACATCCGGCTTACATCCAAGCCACCGCCTGGCTCTAGTTCAACCGCATCCTGTTCTTCAATAGATGCAGTTTTCATCGCCTGGCGAACCTTGCTGACTGCCACATAACGGGGCGGTTGTTCGGAAGCCTGGATCCCCAACACGGCGGGCAGGGTCACTTCCATTTCGCCGATCAGGCCGCCCGGATATTCTTTCTTTGCAACCACTTTGCCGTCGCCGGCCTCCAGGCCAGCTACATATCCGACATATGGCATATCCAGGATGGATGCAAGCAACGAGCCTACCGCTCCGTCCAGGTTGGTGTGCGCCTGCACGCCGGTCAGGATCAGGTCGGGCTCGAGATCCTTGACCACTTCCGCGAAAACGCGCGCCAGGGCATGGCTGTTGACACTTTCTTCGAAATCGCCCAGCAGTTTGATCAGTCGATCGGCATCTTTTGCCGCTGCTGTAAACAGCACCTCATCGATCCCCTCCTGATCGATAGCCAGCACTGTGACCTGGCCTCCGTCGCGTTCTTTGAGCAAGATCGCCTGCTCAATGGCATGGTCATCGAATTCATTGATGATCATGCGCAGCCAGGCTGTGTCAAGCGCCGTACCGTTCTCGTCGATTTCAAGCTCTTCGACTAGGTCGGGTACAAGGCCTGCAATGACAATGATGTTCATCACTTCTTCTCCTTTGACTATTCCATTGCATCCACAAGCAGTTCGGCGATATCTTTGACGATTAGTTTTTCTGCTCCTTCTACAGTCTTTGTTGCATCTTCAAAACGCGGCGGTTCGTATGGGCAGGCAACAGCCAAAATTTCCGCCTCTGCAGCCACTGCTTCCTTCACGCGCCACTCGGACATGCGCACATGCCCCTTTTCCCACTGGAAACCGTCCAGCCACATGCCGCCGCCTCCACCGCCACAGCACAGACTGGTCGTTTTGTTGTGCGCCATTTCGACCAACTCCACGCCGGGGATGGCGTTGAGCAGTTCGCGCGGCGCATCGAAGACTTCGTTGACACGACCCAGATAGCAGGGATCGTGGTAGGTGACTTTCTGTGTGCCATTTTCCTTGAACTTAAAGTCATCAATTCGTTCGGCCAGGAATTCGGTGTAGTGCCTAACCGGGTATTCGATCCCAAGCTTTGGATACTCATTTTTGATCGCGTTGTAGGCATGGGGGTCGGTGGTGATGATTTCTTTGAATTCATACTTGCTGAAGGCTTTCCCGTTCTTCTCTGCCAGCATTTCAAACAGGCCACTTTCACCTGCCAGGCGTTGAGAATCGCCATCGCTGTTTTCTTCTGGGCCGAGAATGCCAAAATCCACGCCCAGTTTGTTAAACAGTTGAGCAACGTTTTTCGTGATGCCTTGAATGCGCGGATGATAGGATGGATAATCGCCAACGAACCACAGAACATCTACAGGTTTTCGGTATTTTGCCAGCAGGGGAATTTCAAAGTCCAGATCTTTTATCCACTCTGCGCGTTTGCGAGGGGATTCTCCCAGTGGATTGCCATAACGCTGGCTGTTCATCAATGCATCCTGAAGTTCACTGGGCACATTCCCTGCCAGAAGCAGTTCCTCTTTGGTGCGGGTCATCAGGCCAGGGGTAACCGGTATCTGGGATGGACATACCTCGGTACATGCGTAGCACGAGACACACATCCAGACCGTATCCGATTTGAGCACCTGGTCAAACAAATCTGCACGCAAGTAAGCTATCATCCTCCCTGGCGGATAATCCATCAGATACCCAAATGGACATGCACCACTACATGTGGCGCATTGTAAGCACGTTTTGAAGCGCTCCCCATCTACCCCCTCGAACAGACTCGAAAAGAATTGTCGACTAAACTCGACATCCTGCGGAATTGCAATCCCTGCCATTGCGGCCCTCCTGTGAAGAATTGTCAAGAATGGGATACGATATCGTTCATACCAAAGCAGGCGCAGGGTGTTGTGAAAGCATCGATGATACGCCTAATCTAGTATGTGACAAATATCACAAAAATATAAGTACGGTATGTCACACATAGATTGTTACAAAAATCACAATTGAACAACCTTAATTGTTTAGACAAATTTGCGATTGACTTTTTAGATGTCTAAACAATTTTTCAGGCAGACCTTTTAACTTGATATAATTTGTCTGAATTACTTCAGAAACAGGAGAGATACATGAAATTTGACTTTGTCATGTGGCGAAAAGCGCTGAACGTAATCCCTGAAGTTTCCAAAGAAGAATGGGCCCAACTGGACGTAATATCCCGTTGGCTAATTTCTACACGCGCCGCAGTTCTCATCATGACCTTTATTTCGGCTACCCTGGCTGGATTGTTTGCCTTGCGCGACGGCGCTTTCCAATTTCTACCCTGGTTGGCTTTACTTTGGGGTTGATTTTGGCGCATGCGGCGAATAATATCTTCAATGATTACACCGATTTTGTTCGAGGGGTAGATAAGGATAATTATTTCCGTACCATCTATGGGGCGCAGCCGATTGCCAGCGGATTAATGACGAAGCGCCAGCACCTGACTTATTTTGCGGTAACAGGCATCCTGGCGTTAGGTGCGGGCATTTATCTGATCGCGATAAATGCCTGGGATCCGACCGTCTGGATTTTGCTTGGCCTGGGCGCTTTCTTTGTGCTGTTCTACACCTGGCCGCTCAAGGGATTGGCGTTGGGCGAGATTGCTGTGCTCATCGTGTGGGGGCCGCTCATGATCGGTGGCGGATATTATGTCATGGCTCATGTCTGGGATTGGAATGTGGTCATCGCCAGCCTGCCATACGTGCTGGGTGTGACGACAGTTATCTTTGGGAAGCATATTGATAAGATCGAGATCGACCGTGAAAAGAAAATCTACACCTTACCGGTGTTGATTGGTGAAAAAGCTGGGCGCTATGGCATCCTGGCGATGATGGTTCTTCCATATATATTCACGGGTTATTTGATTGCCATTAAGTTCTTCACCCCGATAATGGGGATCGTTTTATTTGCATTGCCGACTTTTTTCAAAGTTTACCCTTCCTTGTTGAAACCCAAGCCTGCTGAACGACCGGCAGATTTCCCGGACGGACAGGGCGGCTGGCCTCTCTATTTCGCCCCGCTGGGTTTCTGGAACAATCGCTCCTTCGGGATGTTGTTCATGCTCGGCCTGTTGGCGGATGTGCTTATACGGATATTCTTGCCAGCCTTTTGGCGCTAGAACCAGAACAGAGTGGAGTGCTCCACTCTGTTTTTTGATCTTTTTGATAATCGTACTTATTTTCACATAATCGGTTGTATAATCTAATTCAAAAAGGAGAAAATGCCAATGAAAATCAATTTTGCCATGTGGCGCAAAGCCTCGTGGGAACTTATCAAAATGGATGACAAAAAAGAGTGGGATGCGCTGGATGTCGTTTCCAAGTGGTTGATCGCTACACGTTCCGCTGTTACTTTGCTCACAGTATATTCCTGTGTTATCTCTGGACTTTTGGCCTGGCGCGATGGATATTTTTCCTGGATACCCTGGCTGATTCTTACCTTTGGCCTTTTCATTGCGCATGGTACCAACAATCTGCTCAACGATTACACTGATTTCTCTAAAGGGCTCGATCAGGGAAATTATTTCCGCACTCAGTACGGTGTACATCCTTTGCAGCAAAAATTTTGGGATAAAAGCACGCAGATGCGCTGGTTCATTGTCAGTGGTTTTTTGGCCTCTTTGGCAGGCGATTTGGGCATTGTTTTATACAAACTTTAGCCCTATCACGATTGGTTTATTTGCCTTTGGTTCACTTGTGTTGCTTGCATATACCTATCCATTTAAATATTGGGGTCTGGGCGAACTCATGATCTTCCTTATCTGGGGGCCGATCATGATCGCGGGTGTGTATTTTGTGCTATCTGGTCAATGGAGTTGGAATGTGGTTCTGGCAGGTGTGCCTTATGGCTTGGGTGTGGTCAGCATCAACATGGCCAAGCATATTGACAAGCTTAGATGATGATAAATCACGTAGCGTTGGCACATTCCCTGTTCGTGTGGGCGAAGTCTTCTGCTCTACGCGTAAATCAATTTGTCATTTTAATGATCTATGTTGTGACTGTCTATCTGGTTTTCGTGCCGCGTTATTTCACTCCTGTATTACTGATCATCTTTTTTGCTTTCAAGCATGCTTGGAATGCTGTCAAAATCATGAACGAACCCAAGCCCGCTGAAGCCCCAGAAGGTTGGGAAGGTTGGCCTGTTTGGTTCTCGGCCTACGCCTTCTTCCATAATCGTCAATTTGGTGGCTTGCTTATTCTGGCCCTTATCATCGATGCTTTATTGCGCGTGTTCCTGCCTGGTTTTTGGCCTGTGCTCTAACGCAAGCTCAGCTCCTCGATTTCCAACCATGCGGGTTCGGTGTTCTCCAGGACGCCGAACCCGATTTTTCCTTCAGGGGTGAAAGCTGCATATTGATTGTCGATCCAGATGACTAATCCCAGTGGCGGACGCGGACTTACGGACGTTTCCAGCACGAGCGCCTCATCCACCCAAAACGCGGACCGCTTCGCACTCCACTCAAACCTGTATGCGTGCCATTCGGTCGCATCCACGCTCAAGCGGACTCCATCTTCCTCAACGATATTACTCATTAATTCCCGCGCTTTCACCCTCGAAAAGGGGAAAGTCTGTCCCAAACGACCTAACGGGAAAAACGGAAAAACGGGCGAACAGAATACCTGTGCAAGAAATCCATTCCCCGGCTTATCCTCAAAGGAAAGATAATTTTCTTTTGATGCGCTGAAAAACCAGATCGCATTTGGCAGGGCAGGGATGCGGAACGGGATTTCCACCAAATCCCAGCGATAATCCAAACGGATCGTTCCACAGCCCGAAGCCCCAGGTTCCGGGAATAGAGTCTGCTGAAGCGCGGGCACGCAGGCTCAGGCTGAGAGAGGGGCGGTGGGGGAAATCTTTTCGTGCAGATTTCGCATAATCATCAAGTTGCGCCACGCGGTAGGTCCTTTTGTCCCCGTCTGGAATATCCAGCCGGAAACCGTTGGAAGTGTGGGTAACGCTTCCACCGCCCGCATCTCTTTCAATTAAATCTCCGTTCATCTCTGTTTACACCGCCCCCTTTGGGGGTCCTTGGTTCCTGTTGACCATCCACACTCCAAACAAAATGATCCCGCCACCGAGCATAGCTGCCCAGGTGACCGGCTCTGCCAGAATTAACGCGGCAACGATGACAGCCACAGGTGGCTCAAGATACAGGAAAGCGCCCAGTTGGGCGGTGGGCAGGGCCTGTAGCGCGTCGTACCAGGCGATGTAGGCCAGGCCCGAGCAGAAAACGCCCAGGAAGGTCACGCCCAGCCAGCCGTTGAATGTAAGTTGCGGGATTTCCCTGACTCCCGGCCCGGTGAAAAACAGAACGCTGCTGAACAGCCAGCCGAGTGTCATCACGTAGAACATCATGCGCGCCGGTGGGTGTGTTTTCAAGCCACGCCGAGACAGGGCAGAGAATACCGCCCAGTTGACCGAACTGATCAGAATAAGAATATCGCCCGGCGCGCCAAATTGTTTGAAGGAGATAGCTAGTTGGGTCGCCATCAGAAACCACCAAAAGAACGCCCAGGGTTGCCAGCATAATACCACCCGTTTGCAGCCAGCTTAGCTTTTCTTTGAGCGCCAGCCAGCCCAGCAATGCCATGAAGACCGGCGTGGTGGCCACCAGCCAGGCCGTGGTGCTGGCGCGCGATGTTTGCAGCGCGGTGGATTGCATCCATTGATGAAAGGTGATTCCCAGGAAACCGAGCAGGGCAAAGTAGAGCCACTCACTCCGTTTTGGCCAGGCAAATTGTTTGCGGGCTGTGACAGCTGATACCCAGGATGACCACTCCCATCGCAAACCGCAGCCAGACCACTGTGATGGGCGAAACATCGCGCAGCGCAACTTTTGTTGCGATGAAGGAGGCACCCCAAACGATCACGGCGAAGATGGCTTCCAGGATGGGGATGAGGTTGGGTTTGCGCACAAGGGTCCTTTGACATCGAATGGGCCAATTATAAAGCCCAAGGGAGTTCAAAGTAGTTCACAATCGAAGTCAGACCCTGGGATGGGCGAATGAAGGGCGAAGTCAGGATATAGAAAAGATATAGCCATGATATACTCATAATATAGATATTTTATATTATGAGTATTCGATAACTATAAGTTGACTAAAGGTTGATTGAAGTAAGGAAGGGTGCAATGGCGAAAGTCAAAAATAATGTAGCCGTACAGGGCTTGAGTGGCAGTATTGGAAACATGGTATTCCGCCAGATGCCAGACGGCAGCACACGGGTGAGTATGAAACCCGACTTCAGCCATCGGAAATTCAGCCAGGGACAGAAAGACCACCAGAGCCGATTCAAACAGGCAGCGGGATATGCACGCGATGCGGCGAAGATGTATCCGATCTATGCGGAGCTTGCAAAGGGAACCACGAAGAACGCCTATAACTGGGCGCTCTCAGATTGGTTCAACCCGCCGGTCATTCATCATATTGAACGGGTAAATGGGAAGATTTGGGTGGATGCCAGAGATAATGTGTTGGTGACCAGGGTGCGTGTAACAATCGTAAGCGCTGAAGGAAAAGTGTTGGAAGAAGGTGATGCCAGTCAGGTAGACAAGGACTGGTGGGAATACGCTTCCACTGCGGAGGGGGCAATTGAGGTAACAGCCTGGGATCTGGCAGGAAACAAGACACAAAGCGGAGAAATAAAATGTTCACATCGGAAAAAGATTTCCTGGGTTTCATGGATGCCAACCAGTTTGAGTATGAAAGATTGGAGCATCCGGCTGTCTTCACTTGCGAAGAAGCAAACCGTTACAACGCCGGGATAGAGGCGGTCCATACCAAGAATTTGTTCCTGTGTGACAAGAAGAAACGGCATTTCTTCCTGGTGGTGACCGCCTGTGAGAAAACCGTCAGGTTGGACAGCTTGGCCGCACGTTTGGACGTTTCCCATTTGCGCTTCGCCTCGGAAGAGAATTTAGAGAAATTTCTGGGTGTGGGGAAAGGCGCGGTCACCATGATGGGACTGGTGAACGACAGCGATCACCGGGTGGCCTTGTGGATCGATAGGGAAATTTGGGGTGGGGAGCGTTTTCTCTGTCACCCGTTGGTCAATACGGCCACGTTGGTATTATCCAAGACGGAGTTGGAGCGTTTCTTCGAGCTGACCGGGCATGAGCCCAATCTTTTCGAGTAGGATACAGGTAAATGTCATAAAGCTGAACGAGATAAATCTCACTTTACTTCACTTCACTTTCCTGTACAATAAATTTACCTGCAAAAGGGAACAGGCAAAGATATGCCCAAACAGAACAAAAATGCAAATCGTCCCAACCATATCATCAAAGATATGTACCTGGAAATCAATAACATTGCCCAGGGCATCAACATTGGTATTTTCGTTTTGGTTCTGGCTACCCCTTCCTTTTACGAATTCAAGTCTCAGTTCTTCAGCACTCCCCTTTTTGCAATAGCCAGTTTAATCATTTCAGTGATTTTTTGGACCCGTTACTATTTCGATACCGAGATATTGGATCGATCATACACAGTGTTTTCAGCAATTTGGTTTTTCTGTTACCTGATCTCACAGGGAGTGAGTATCAGCCTGGTGAACCAGCCGGCTAATTGGTTTCTAAGCACTGGAGTATTTCTTTTCTTTGGAGCTGGCTTTTATGCCCTGAATATCATCGAGATCCGCAGAAAACTAAGAAACGATGCCATCTCGATACCACAGAAGTTTGTAATCTGGCAATGGCGGCGATTGGTAGAGCTGTCTGTTCTTAGTGTTCTCTCCATAGCGGGCAGGTTTATCCTTTTGGCACAACCAGCAAATGCTTTGCCGGCAGCCATTTTTTCCTTGGTTGTTGCAGTTTGGCAATTGATCAAAACGCACGATTACCGAAAATACCAGTTCATTGAAACTGGTATTTAGGCTGGTTTCTCTTGTACAATAATTCATACCCTTAATGGGGTAATTCACTATGTCCTACATCCTCCCGCAAAGACATTGTCTTCTAATGTGTACAGAATTTTTAGATCATTGCAAAAGGAGCAGCTGCCAATGAAAAAGTCACACCTGATTGTCATTGCATTTGGAATCTTCTTTCTCTTCTTGATCCAGATGGCCGGTTCATTGGTTGAATCCATCTATATTCTCGACCTGATGAATACATCCCTGGATGAGAAAGCGCTGGGACTGCTGTTTTTCTTTTCACCGGCTTTGTTGTTCTTCTTTCGCAAAAAGCTGCCTGTCCAGATGGTATGGGTTTTGTTTGGGCTGTTTATTCCTGGCGCGCGGTGCCACTCCCTACCTGAATACCCTTGGACGCATGCTGGCATCCGGGATCGGGACAGGTACAGCGCTAATGCTGTTCCCTATTCTTAATAACTGCTAAAGCGAAGGATGATAGCAGTCATCGTCCCGGCCTGATGATTTCTGCCGGACTCGCCCTGGCGATAGGGTTTTCCGTTTTCCTGCGCACCGTAAATTACGGCCTGGATTACTCGCTCTTTCCGGAAGGCGGCTGGGTTGGCTGGGGGTTGGGGATAGCATTAGGTTTTCTATTGACCCTGTTGGATTGGAACAATCAAGATGAGGCACAAACCAACTCCAGGTCTGTAACGCTGGCCGTAACAGGGATTTTCCTGATCATTGCCTTGGCCTACTTTGCCTTTTCAGCCCCTGCTGTGATTGCCCGTTGGACGGAAGGCGATTATAGATTGATCGTCATGGTTGTCAGTCTGCTGGCAGTGGGTTGGGCCGGGGTATCACTGAGTAAGTCGAGATGGGTTGAAAAAATCTCCCCGACATGGTTGCTGGTTTGGAACCTGTTGTTCACCTTATCCCTGACCGGCACCATCCTGGCCCACCGGGTTTCTTTTCCACAGACGCCGGATTCGCCTGCCGTAGTGATTGGCGCTCCAACCTGGTTCCAGCAGCTGCCACTGGCTATTGATGTTGCTGCTCTTCCCGGTCATCTTTCTTGATCTACGCGTCTTCTATGAGCGCATCCAGAAAGCAAAGCCAACACCACGCGATCTGATTCCGGGATGCTCCTGGGAAGTCTCACCCTGGTTTTGCTTGTCTTCATGCACATTTTCACCAATGTGTGGGGTTACGTTGAGCCGGTCAGCCCCTGGTTCCGGAATAAGTTCTGGTTCCCTTACCGTTGATGGCCGGGTTGCTTACTCTGCTTATCGGGTGGAAAGGGTCAACTAAATTTGATGACAAGCCGAAGACAAATGTAGCATTCCCCTGGGGATGGGTGGCATTCCTTGCGATCATTTTTCTGGGAACTGCGGGGAGTGCCCTGTATACCACCCGAATTCAGACTTTTGAACACCCGGATAGCTCTATCGTGGTCATGACCTACAACATCCAGCAGGCCAACGATGATTTTGGCGAGAGATCTTATGAACAGCAGCTTGCGCTCATCCGGCAGGTTTCACCGGACATCCTTGCCTTGCAAGAGTTCAGACTCAACCCGGATATCCTTGAACAACAACGATTATGTGCGCTATTACGCAGGCAAGCTGGGCTACTATTCTTATTATCGGGCCGACGACAGTTACCGGCACATATGGAACAGCGATATTATCCAAATATCCACTCCAAAATACACGTACAGTATTCACTTTCAGTGACCAGGATGAGATTGGCACTGCAGAGGCTGAGATTGAAATCGGCGGACAGCTTTTCACGATCTACAACGTCCATCCGGACGGTTCGGATACCGCCATGCTGACCTGGGCCAAAACGCTCTTGAGCCGATCGAGGACAAAGCGAATGTGATCGCCCTGGGAGATTACAACCTGCGGGATTATGAGGAAGCCTATCAATTGATTGCCAGTGAATATACCAATGCCTGGGAAAGCGTCTATCCTTCCAAGATCGGCGCGGATGGCACGGATATGTCGGGAGAAAATCGCATCGACCACATTTTCTTCTCTCGATCCACTGATGGTGCGCAACCCTGTTTATGTGCTG
Organism: uncultured Chloroflexia bacterium; assembly: GCA_963791785.1. Classification (GTDB taxonomy): domain Bacteria; phylum Chloroflexota; class Anaerolineae; order Anaerolineales; family Villigracilaceae; genus JAABUE01. The sequence continues at coordinate 265,441 of CAWBTW010000017.1, forward strand.
CCCCCCGCATCAGCCACGGACCACCCTGTCCATTGGGCTGAAATTTATTGGGAAGAATAAGCAAATCTCGCTTTGCCCCCGTCCCAATTTCTTGTACAATATTTCTGTACTCTAAGTGGTGTAAATACTTCTCGTTCCAAATCGTAATATATTACAATGATTCTATAGATAAAACGGAGGATAGAAATGGGAGATACGCAAGATACTTATCTTGAAGTTTTAGCAAATCATTATAGCGAAACATTTGAGTTATTAAAAGCAGATACAGGAAGGCGAGATAGATTGTTCCTGTACATGTTGGTCTTGATATTTCTACTCTTATTGTATATGAGTGCCCCGACGGTTATGGGCGATTGGATAAATTCATTTGTTGTAAATCAAGCAGGGAGTAGGGGAGATTCGGCAACAACTCGATTGATCGATGTCTCGTTTATAGGAACATTGCTCTGGTTTGGGTTTCTCTGCCTGGCACACACATATTTTCAAACAGTTTTGCATGTGGAACGTCAATACAATTATGTCTATCATCTTGAAAAAGAATTAAACGATCACATTAGTGGAATTGCGTTTACCCGGGAAGGTAAACATTATAGAGACAATCGAAGGATATTTTCATCCTGGACAAAATTCATTTTCTGGATCTTATCCCCGCTTTTGATATTCCTGTTCCTGGTATCCTGGCAGTTGTTTCTCTTCAAGAATTCACAAACCGAACCAATATATATAATTATGAATAGTTTGATTTCTTTGAGTATTTTGACATCAATGGGATTATATCTATGGTCCCTCTATAAGAAGAAGTAATCGAACATCGAGGCCTAACCAAATGTCCCATATCTTCATCTCCTACTCCCGCAAAGACCTTGACTTCGCCCAGAAGATCGTGGATGCCCTGGCCGTAAATGATCTGGACACCTGGATTGATTGGAAGAGCATTCCCAGTGGAGAGGAATGGGAGCAGGAGATCTATCGCGGTATTGAGGAGGCAGATGCTTTTCTCTTCCTAATCAGTGAAGACTCGTTAAATTCGAACATGTGTAATATAGAAATTGCCCATGCCATTAGAAATGGAAAACGCATTCTCACGCTGCTGATCAGAGACACGGAGGTAAAACTTCCACCCGGCATCGCTGAAATTCAATGGATCAAGTGTAGGGAGAATATCGATGATTTTGAAGCAGCTATTGCAGAAACCAGCAAGACCATACACACGGATTATAAATGGCTGAAATACCACACCCAATTACAGAATAAGGCCTTGGCATGGGAACGCGCTCAAAAAGACGCCAGCCGGCTATTACGGGGTAAGGAGTTGCACGAAGCGGATGAATTGATCGGCGCGGCGGGAAGCGAGAAAATCCACAGCCGACAGACCTGCAACGCCAATATGTCCTAGCTAGTAAGAGAAATGAAGAGCGACAGCGACGTCGGTTTACTCTTGGCTTAGGAGCTGGATTGGTTATTGTGACCGTGCTGGCTGTTTTTGCCTGGGGACAAAGAAACAGCGCTGTAGCTTCGGAAATGACAGCAGTTGCAGAAGCCAATGCTAAAGCAACGGCACTGGTGGGTGAGCAAGCTGCCCTTAGCAATGCCCAAACTCAAGAAGCAATTGCACATACCCAAGAGGCGATTGCCAAACTGAACGAAGAGACAGCAAATCAAAATGCGGAAGAAGCAAGAAGACAAGCCGTGTTGGCGTTGTCTGATAAATTATCTACCCAGGCACTGGCTCAAATTGATAGTGATTATACCGAAGCATTGTTGCTTGGCGTGGAGTCCGTTCGCATTTTGGAAGTAAATAACCTGGATCCAGGCAATAAGTCGGACATTCTCTCCACTTTATTACAAAAAACTCAAGCAGGACTGGAGGGTTCCTTATCGAGCCCGCCCAATGGGATTGTTAGAAAGGTGGTTTTTGACAGAAATGGTTTTTTGATGGCCTCCGCCAGTGAGAGTGTCGATGTGTGGAATACCACAGAACCGGAGGCACCGAAACTGCTTATGTCCAAAACAGGTAAAAGTGCAAGCGATGTTGTCTTTAGTCATGATAGCTCTCTCTTGGTTGCAGGCTACCGTGATGGAAGTGTTGGTTTTTTTGACGTGAAAAGTTTGCAAGAACTAGGAAGCTTTCAAGTTTACCAATCAAACAAACCGATCAACATTAGAGTTGCTCTAAAGGTTGATGGGAATTTCCTAGCAGTTACAGGGGATGGACGTCTCACAATATGGAATGTTTCAGATTTGGCATCTCCAGAAAAAATGTTTGAGTCGTTCGTTCCGCATAAAAGCTTTGAAGTTACGGATCTGTTTTTTCACCCCTCGATTCAAAATTATCTGATCTCCAGTGGAGATGATAGATTTGTTCGAGTCTGGGATCTTCAATCACCTGGCAGCCCTGTTTTACAGAATACGATCCAGAGGGATTTTGGCACTTCAGCAATCGCGATAAGTCTCAGCCGTGACGCAAATTTTGTCCTGGTAGGTGGAAGTTATTTGGACTTTTATGATGGAACCTTTCGGCCGATACAGAAATTTTATTATGGAGATTATCTAAAAGAGTCAATTTATACTGCAACAACCAATGCAAGTGGGTATAGACTTTATGCAGCAAGCGGGGATGGAATGATCTCAGAGTGGGCTGTCAATAATATTTACGCCATTAAATTATTACGGACCTTTAGTGGCCATACCAACCGGATAAATAGTATGGCAATTCATCCCAATGGGCAGATCATCGTTTCGGGAGGAAATGATTTCCAAAATATTTTATTGGAACCTTTCGGATGATCCTCAACTGCCAGTATGGACGAAAAAGATACCGAGCAAAGTGGGAATTAATGATATTTCTTATAGTGAGAAACACAATTATTTTGCAGTAGGTGAAGCGGATAATATAATCACGTTGTGGGATATATCCAGTCTTAACTCGTGGCTGAAAAAAAGTTCTTTTGGACAACCTCCCATACAGCTTGCTTTTAGTCCCACCCAAGATAGGCTTGCAGTCCTGGCGTACAGGCACGGAAATCTGGACTCTTCTGTTTCTACCCTAGACGTTGTAAACCTAACTTATAGCGAGAAAAGATGGTTGTTCGACCTGAATTCCATTGCTTATTTTGCATTTGGCAAAAATTTTGTCCTGGCCGCAGAGGATAAAGGCGACGGTTTAGTTTCAATCTATCCGTGGGATATTTCTGACACCTATCCGCTCAAGGAAGGGAATAAAGCAGATGTTATACCCTGCCCTTCAATAGATTCAGCCTATGCCTCTAAAGTGGATTTGGCCGCTGTTATCTCGTGCGTTGTACAGCTCTGGGATTTCAGTGATAATAAAGTGCCTGTTTTAAGTCAGTTGGATGAGCTGGATGCAATAAACAACCCCAAAAGTGTGGGGTTCCATCCGAATGGGGAAATTCTGGCAATTGGTACAGGTGATGAGAGTAACTCCATTCAGTTTTGGAGCGTTTCAGTTAATAACGGCAAAGTTGGTGTTTCACGCATTGGCGAGATTATGAACCCGCATTTACGTCCTGTGACAAGTGTAGTATTTAGCGCGGACGGTAATATATTGGCATCTGGCAGTGAGGATCAAGCGGTTGCGATTTGGGACGTTTCTAACATCCAGAATCCAAAATACAGGTTTTCTCTTAAGGGACATTCTGGTCCAATATTAAATGGCGGAGTTTTTATCAGCCGAGATGGAAAAACGTTGATGTCGGCAACAAGAGCAGAAGTTATTTTTTGGAATTTGGATGAAGAGTTTTGGTTTGAGAAGGCTTGTAAGATTGCCGGAAGAAACTTCAACCAACAGGAGTGGGCGGATTTTGTTGGCGATGAACCCTATCATGCCACCTGTCCCGACCTCCCAATTCCAAGCGAGTAAAATAACCTCATGCCCATCCCCGAATCCCTCGCCTGTGAGACAATTGACCAGAAGCTGACCGCAGTAGGCTGGATCGTGTAGGATTTTAATGTGAAGGGAACATAAATGTCCCACATCTTCATCTCCTACTCCCGCAAAGACCTTGACTTCGCCCAGAAGATCGTAGATGCCCTGGCCGAAAACGACCTGGACACCTGGATCGACTGGAAGAGCATCCCCAAAGGCGAAGACTGGGAGCAGGAGATCTATCGTGGCATTGAAGAGGCAGATGCCTTCCTGTTCCTGGTCAGCCCGGATTCGGTTACATCGGAGATGTGCAACAAGGAGATTGCACATGCTGTGGCAAACGGCAAGCGCATTCTGCCGATCGTGATTCGGGATGCGGATGTAGCAAATTTCCTGCTTGAAAATGCAAAAGAAGAAATCTCAAAGCGAAACTGGATTTTCTGCCGAGAAGGACAAGATGATTTCGAGAAAGCCATCGCAGAAACCCACGAGACCATTCACACCGATTACGAATGGCTGAAGTATCACACACGCTTGCAGGTTAAGGCGTTGGAATGGGAAAGAACACAAGATAAAGGTCGCTTGTTACGGGGAAAAGAGCTAACAGAAGCTGAAGAGCGCCTAACTGAAAATCATGAAAACATTCCACCAACAGAGTTACAACGTAATTATGTGCTCAATAGTCGAAGATATTAAGATGCCCAAAGAAGACGTTTGACAATTGGTTTTGGCATTGGCTTGATGGTCGTTGCTTTTCTTGCGTTTTTTGCTTGGGGGCAAAGAAACACCGCAATAGACGAAGCAAGTTCACGAGCCACAGCTCAGGCTCAAGCGGAATCAGAGGTTAACGCAAAGGCAACAGCATTAGTCAATGAGGAAAACGCACGCGCGACAGCACAGACAAGTGAAGCGGAAGCACAACAGCAAGCAAGAATCGCGTTAATGCGCCAGTTAGCTGCGCAATCTATTGCAAATGCAGAACGAAGATTTGACTTATCTATTTTATTAGGCATTGAATCTTTTTTGACATTAGATACTCCTGAGTCGCGAGATGCCATATTCTATGGCTTACATACATACCCTTACTTACGAACCCAACTACATGGACATACAGATTGGGTTCCTAGTGTTGCCTTTAATCCAGATGGTACAATCTTGGCATCAGGAAGTGGGGATAATTCTATTATTCTTTGGGATGTTCACGATCAATCCCATCCAATAAAACTTGGAGTTCCATTTTCTGGACATTCAAATGAAGTGCTAAGTGTTGCTTTTAATCCAAATGGGAATATGCTTGCATCATCCAGTTGGGATGGTACGATTATTTTATGGGATGTTAGTGAACCATCAAAACCAATTCAAATAAATGAGATTTCATTCGGTCATGAAGAGGCGGTATTCTGTGTTTTGTTTAGCCCAACAGGTGATTTTCTAGCCTCTGGAAGTTATGACAACAATGTTATCTTATGGGATATTACCAATCCCAAATATCCTATGCACTTAGGGGAACCTCTTGTTGGACATGGCGATTATGTTTATAGTGTTGCCTTTAGGTCAGATGGTGAGATACTTGTATCCGGGAGTGGTGACAATACAATCATTCTGTGGAATATTCACGATCCTATTCATGCACAACAAGTGGGTTCACCTTTAGTTGGACACGTTGATGATGTACTAAGTGTGGCTATCAGTCCGAGTGGCAATATTCTAGCATCAGGAGGGTATGATAAATCAATCATACTGTGGAATATAAGTGATCCTTCTCATCCTGAACAAATAGGTGAGCCTCTTTCAGGTCATTCGAGAACGGTATCAAGCCTCGCTTTTCTTTCAGATGAAAATATGCTTGCATCAGGGAGTTGGGATAATACTGTTATGTTATGGGATCTGCAAAATCCTGTCTACCCTAAGAAATTAGGAGAACCTCTATATGGGCATAATGATGATATACACAGCCTAACTTTTACATCCAATGGAAAAACACTAGCAACTGGAAGTGGAAGTGGTACGATTATTTTATGGAACCTAGATCAGGCTCCTTATCCTAAACCCATTGGCAAAACCCTTGATAAGTACGAGAAATCGGTTTTCTCCGTTGTTTTTAGTCCAAACGGTGACACTCTGGCTATAGGGGGAGGCGACAATACTGTTCAGTTATACGCTGCTCAAGATTTATCATACCCATTACAGCTCAAATCGAAACTTATAGGTCACACAGACCTCGTTTCAAGTATTGCTTTCCATCCAAATGGAATAATTGTCGCAACAGCTAGTCGAGATGGAACAATTATTTTCTGGAATATTTCCGATCTTTCAAACCCCACCATGATTGATAAACCCATTGAAAAGCATAATGGGCATGTATGGGCATTAGCATTTAGCTCAGATGGGAAAATAATGGCATCAGGGAGTGCAGATAAATCCATAATCTTGTGGGACGTAAGTGATCCATTTAACCCTAAAGAAATTGGTGAACCAATCATCGGACACAGCGATTCGGTTTATAGTCTTCAATTTGTTTTGGATAGTTATTATTTAGCATCAGGTAGTAAAGATGGCTCTTTTATCTTTTGGAATATCAGCACACCATCTGCGCCAATTCAACTTAGTCAAACTAAAATGCTTAACCCATATCCTATTTTGGATATTGTGATTAGTAAAGATGGAACTGTAATTGCAACCGCAAGTACAGACAATATTATATTGTTATGGGATATAAATGATCTAGCTCAACCCACCCAACTTGGAAGTCCACTTATTGGTCATGAGGATCGAGTGACAACACTTGATTTTAGTTCAGATGGTAAATGGTTAGCATCAGGTAGTAGGGATCAAAAAATTGTACTTTGGGATATCCGCGATATTTCTCATCCAGTACGACTAAGCAAATATCTTATTGGACATTCAGATGAATTGGAAAGTGTTGTTTTTAGTCCTGACAACAAAACTCTGGTCTCAGGAAGTTATGATGGAACTGTAATTTTATGGAATGTAAATTTGCGATCATGGGTTGAGCAAGCCTGCGAGCGCGTCGGCCGCAACTTTTCCCAAGCCGAATGGCAACAATACTTCCCCGGCGAACAATATCGCATCACCTGCCCCCAATGGCCTGCCGGAGAGTAAAATACCCTCATGCCCACCCCCGAAGACCTCGCCCGCCAAATCATCGACCAGAAGCTGACCGCTGCCGGCTGGATCGTGCAGGACTTCAAGGCGCTCAACCTGGGCGCGGGACCGGGCGTGGCGGTGCGGGAGTTCCAGACCGCCAGCGGGCCGGCGGATTATGTGCTTTTCGTGGACCGCAAAGCGGTGGGCGTGGTGGAGGCCAAGACGGAAGGGACGACGCTGAGCGGGGTGTTCGAGCAGTCGGCCAGGTATATGGCGAATTTCCCGGCAGCAGATTCCGCATGTGGAGTTGCCGCTGCCGTTCAGCTATGAGAGCACCGGGACGGAGACGCTGTTCGTGGATTTGCGCGACCCGGATTATCGCTCGCGGCGGGTGTTCAGTTTCCATCGACCGGAGACGTTGCGGGAATGGGCCCCTCCCGGCCCTCCCAATCCGGCGGATAGGGAGGGAGTTCCCGCCCACATTGCGTGGCCGGCTGCGGGAGATGCCGGAGAAATACCCGCTCGATCACCAAAGGTCTGTGGGATGCGCAGATCGAGGCGATCACCAGCCTGGAGCAGTCCTTTGCAGAGAGCCGGCCGCGGGCGCTGATCCAGATGGCGACCGGCAGCGGCAAGACCTTCACGGCGGTCAGTTTCATTTACCGGCTGATCAAGTTCGCCGGGGCGAAGCGGGTGCTGTTCCTGGTGGACCGCAACAACCTGGGCAAGCAGACCCTGCGTGAGTTCCAGGGCTATCGTCACCCCGGATGACGGGCGCAAGTTCACCGAGTTGTACAACGTCCAGCGGCTGACGTCCAATGTGATCGACCCGGTCGGCAAGGTGACCATCACCACCATCCAGCGGCTGTATTCGATGCTCAAGGGGGAAGAGTACGAGGAAGAGAATGAAGAGCCGTCCATGTTCGAGTTGGAGCTCTGACGCGGCCGATGGAGAGACACCCAAAGGCCGTGGAATACAACCCCGAGATCCCCATCGAGACCTATCGATTTCATCATCACCGACGAGTGCCACCGCTCGATCTACAATTTGTGGCGGCAGGTGCTGGAGTATTTCGATGCCTTCCTGATCGGCCTGACGGCCACGCCCTCCAAGCACACGCTGGGCTTCTTCGACCAGAACCTGGTCACCGAGTACACCCACGAGCGGGCCGTGGCCGATGGCGTCAACGTGGGCTATGAGGTCTACCGCATCCGCACCCGGATCACGCAGGCGAGGGGGGCAGCGTGGAAGCCGGTCATTATGTCGATAAGCGCGATAAGAAGACCCGCGCCGTGCGCTGGGAGCAGCTGGACGAAGACCTGGAGTACGCCCCCAACCAGCTCGACCGGGATGTGGTCGCGCCAGGACCAGATCCGCACGGTGATCCAAACCTTTCGGGACAGGCTGTTTACCGAGATCTTCCCCGGGCGCACGGAAGTGCCCAAGACGCTGGTCTTCGCCAAGGATGATTCGCACGCCGAAGACATCGTCGAGATCATCCGGGAGGAGTTCGGCAAGGGCAACGAGTTCTGCAAGAAGATCACCTACCGCACCACGGGCGAGAAGCCCGAAGACCTGATCGCCAGCTTCCGCAACGCCTACAACCCGCGCATCGCCGTGACGGTGGATATGATCTCCACCGGCACCGACATCAAGCCGCTGGAGTGCCTGCTCTTCCTGCGCATGATCCGCTCGCAGGGCTATTTCGAGCAGATGAAGGGCCGCGGCACGCGCGTGATCCGGATACCGATCTGCAGCGGTGACGCCCGATGCCGGGCACAAGACCCATTTTGTGATCGTGGATGCGGTGGGGGTGTGCGAGAGCGATAAGACCGACACCCGTCCCCTGGAGCGCAAGAAACACGTCCCCTTTGAGAAGCTGCTGCAACGGGTGGCGATGGGGGTGCGGGATGCGGATGTGCTGACGTCGCTGGCAGGACGGCTGGCACGCCTGGAGCGCGGGACGCAAGCCGGAGGACCGGGAGCGAATCGAACGGGTCTCAGGCGGGCTTCCGCTAAAGGACATGATCCATGCTTTGTTGGATGCGGTCGATCCCGGATGTCCATTTAGAGTATGCCAGACCGAATTCGGCAGCAATCCCCGAGAACGTCACAAGTTCAGGTAGTTAATCAAAGCCTGTGCGCCGTTCGATGATCCCGACTTGCGGGAGACGCTGGTCGAAGTCCAGAAGCGAACGAGCAGGTGATCGATACGATCAGCAAGGATGAGCTGCTGGAGGCCGGATTCGTGAGCGGACGAAGCCCAGGGGAAGGTGGAGTCGTTCCGGGCGTTCATCGAGGCCAACAAGGACGAGCTGACGCGCCCTGCAAATCCTGTACAGCCAGCCCTACGGGGCGCGGCGGCTGACCTACGGGGCGGTGAAGGAACTGGCGGGGGCGATCAAGCTGCCGCCGTACAACCTGACGCCGGAAGACCTGTGGCGGGCTTATGAGCGTTTGGATAAGTCGCGGGTGCGCGGGGCGGGACCGTCGAAACTGCTGACCGAGATGATCGCGCTGGTGCGCTTTGCGCTGGCGCAGCGCGAGACGCTGGAGCCCTTCCCGCTGACGGTGGAGGAGCGTTACAAGCACTGGCTGCTGGACCAGATGGAGGCCGGGCGGACAGTTCAGCGAGGAGCAGTTGGAGTGGCTGGGGATGATCAAGGAGCATATCGCGGCCAGCGTGACGATCGAGATGGAGGATTTCGAGGACGTGCCCTTCAACCAGAAAGGCGGGGCGATCCGCGTTTCGCAGTTGTTCGGGGCTGAACTGGATGGCATTCTGGATGAGTTGAGTCAGGTGTTGGTGGGCTAGGATGACGGGGAATAACGGTTTGCCACAAGGTTGGGTAAAAGCAAATTTAGAAGAATGTGTTGATATTCTCGATAGTCAAAGAATACCTATAAACGTTACTGAGAGAACTGAAAGAATTTTAGGTAAACCCGAAGAATCCTTATATCCATATTATGGTGCAACAGGGCAAGTTGGATGGATTGACGACTTATATATTTGATGAAGAATTGATTTTGCTTGGAGAAGATGGCGCGCCTTTTCTTGAGGGGTTCAAGCAAAAGGCATATATCATTCGTGGAAAAACGTGGGTAAACAATCATGCACATGTTCTAAGAGCTATTAGTAGTATTGCCCTTAATTCATATCTGAAACATTACTTGGACGTTTTTGATTATCATGAATTTGTGACTGGAACAACAAGATTAAAACTCAATCAGGGGCGAATGAGAAAAATCCCAATAGTTCTCCCACCACTTCCCGAACAGGAACGCATCGTCGCCAAAATCGAAGAAACCTTCACACAACTGGAGGCCGGCGTCGCCGAATTGCAAAACGCCAAAGCCCAGTTGAAACGCTACCGGGCGGCGGTGCTCAAGTCCGCGGTGGAAGGGGAACTGACGCGCGAGTGGCGCGAGGCGCACCAGGACGAAGTCGAACCCGCCGAGAAATTGCTGGCGCGTATTTTGGAAGAAAGACGAGAGAAGTGGGAAGCGGAAGGCGGGAAGGGAAAATACAAAGAACCTGCTGCACCGAATACGGATGATTTGCCCGAGTTGCCAGAAGGGTGGGTGTGGACGTATATTGAGCCATTATTAGAAACCACACGAGATGGGATGAGAACAGGCCCTTTTGGAAGCCTGCTGAAGAAGCACGAACACCAAGAAGAAGGAGTTCCTGTTATTGGCATTGAAAATATCGGGGTAATGCAATTTGTTCCGGGAAGTAAAATTCACATCACAAAAGAAAAGGCTGAACAACTTGCCAAATATGATATTCAAGAAGGTGATGTTGTTATTTCTAGGTCTGGAACTGTTGGGGAAGTTACAGTAATTCCTGAAGGTTTAGGGGATGCAAGGTTTTCAACAAATGTAATGAGAATTACTCTTGCGCCATTGGGGATGCGCCCGAAGTACTTAGCTTTCTTTTAATGGTTCACCCTTTGTATTGAACCAAGTGTCTGATCTATGCAAAGGAAGCACACGAGATTTTTTGAACCAGCGAATATTGAAATCAATAATATTCCCACTGCCACCACTCGAAGAACAAGACCTGATTATTCAAAGAGTCGAGCGGCGGCTGTCGGTGGCCGACGAAATCGAGAAAGAACTCGATGGGCGCTGGTCCGTGCGGAGAGGTTGCGGGGGTCGGTGCTGAAATCCGCGTTTGAGGGGAGGTTGGTGTGAGCGGAAAAACAAGTCAGCCCCTTGATAGATTATTGTTAGTAATAAAACTAATTCCGGGGATTGTCTTGTGGGGGGTAGGATTATGGTATTTCTGGATACTTGCATCAAGTCTGTATAAATTTCTAATAAGTACATCCATCATTGAAATAATTCTTAATGGAAAAAATATTAATCGATTAGGATTGATATTTCAATTTGTAGGATTGTTGGCCGTTTTCCCCGAATTGCTTAGAAGAAGTAATTCGCAGAAGTGGGAACGATGGTTTCATTCCATAAGTGAGCAAAGCCAGAATGTTCAGTTTTCAATCAAGGATTTGATTTTTATCTCTCCATTATTTTGGTTACAAACTAGAGGTGTAACAGGATTAGTTAATATAATTTCTAAAGGTTTTGCTTTCTTTATAGCAGTCACAAATGTAATCCCCCTCGTTTGGTCTAATGCACAAGCCGAGCCAGATTTGATGGGCGAAATTTCTGTGTTTTTTTTGGCATTGTTTTACTATGGTTGGCTGATTATGACAGTATTTGATGTTTCATTTGCGATGCGGGGAATTAAACCATCAAGGGATTTTCAATTGTTTTACGGCCTTACAAGCTTTACACTGATAATTTCAGCTTTCATATTTATTCCAATAGCATTGCTCGTTTTAGTTGTACTAAATTCTTTGCGTGGAATAGCGAAATACCCGATTGACAAAATCCTTGCTCGAGCTACATTTCCATTTGTTTTTTTAGGAATGTTATTGGAGTTTATAGCTTCATTCCTGTAAAAGTGAAAAGGTAGAATATTCTATGGCTGAAGCAATCGAGAAAAAACTGGCTGTTTGGGAGTTAGCGTGGTAACCCCCAGATGTGGGGGTGTACAATGAAGTCAAAAAGGCAAGAATGGTCAAAGCACAAGTCACGATACCATTGGATATTCCTGAAGTTCAGGTACACAAAAGCGAGATCAACAAAGCAGGGGAGCTAATCATTACGGTCGAGAGCACAAAAGAAACAACCGTGTGTAAGCGCTGTGGCCGTGTGATTGAGAAATTTCACGGCTACGATAAATGGGTCAAATTGCGTTACCTGCCGGTATTTGGCCATCCGACCTATCTTCGCTATCGCCCCAAGCGTTATCGTTGTGAGTATTGCGATGGGCAACCAACCACCTCGCAGCGATTGGACTGGCACGAACCCAACAGTCCGAACACATTTGCATATGAACAGCACATTTTGTTGCAGTTGGTGAATGCCACTGTGGAAGATGTATACCGTAAAGAGCGTTTGGCCTATGATCTGATCTTAGGGATTGTTGATCGACATATCTGTGCAGAAGTAGATTGGTCACAATACACAGCCTTGGGCACATTGGGAATGGACGAGATTGCTTTGAAAAAAGGTCACCGTGATTATGTGGTGATCGTGACGGCACGCTTGAAGCACGGGCGTATCGTGCTCTTGGGTGTTTTGGAGAACCGCCAGAAAGAGACTGTGGTTGAATTTCTACGCTCTATCCCAGAACGGCTGAAGCGCAGCATTGTGTCTGCCTGCTGTGATATGTACGAAGGCTACACCGAAGCCATTCGGGAAGAACTGCCGCATGTGCGCCTGGTGATTGATCGATTTCACGTTGCCAGAGCGTACCGCGATGGACTGGACACCCTACGCAAGGCAGAACTCAAACGCTTGAAGCGTGAACTCTCCACGCAGGAATACAAGACCCTGAAAGGCAGTATGTGGGCATTACGGAAAGAGAAACAGGATTTGACACCTAAAGAGCAAAAAACACTGAGACGCTTGTTCCGTCTTTCCCCTGATCTGAAAAAAGCTTACTTGCTGCAAAATCGCCTGACAGCAATCTTTGAAGAACAGCTTTCGCCGCCAGCAGCCAAAACGAAAATCAAAAGGTGGATTGTTGCAGTTGCCAAAAGCAGGTTACGCTGCTTTGATCGGTTCATCAATACGCTTGCGCGTTGGTGGAATGAGATCTTGAATTACTTTGTAGAGCGTGAAACCAGTGGCTTTGTAGAAGGCTTCAACAACAAGATCAAAGTACTCAAACGGCGCTCCTATGGAATGACCAACCTGAAACACCTCTTCCAGCGCATTTATCTCGACCTGGAAGGCTACAGGCTTTTTGCATGACCACCATATGTGGCCATTTCACGGAGATTCCCAAAGAAGCAAAAAACTTGATGAGGCGCTCCCCTGCTGGGATGATATGGTCCGTGCGGAGAGGCTGCGGGGGTCGGCCCCCTACGGGGATGATATGTTGAAGTCCGCGTTTGAGGGGAGGTTGGTGTGAAGGCCCCCACCCCTAGCCCCTCCCCCATGAATAGGAGAGGGGGAATCTGTGGCCGACGAAATCGAGAAAGAACTCGATTGCAGTCGCTAGTCCGTGCGGAGATGATATGGTCCGTGCGGAGAGGTTGCGGGGTCGGTGTTCCCGCAACACAAAGTGTGCAGGATGATGAAGTCCGCGGCCCGTCCCATAAGCGGGATTGAGGGGAGGTTGGTGTGATTGTCTCAGTAACTGGGAAGCAGGCATGCAAATCAACCTTCTGACCGCCAGTACGCGGGGAGATGTACAGCCAGCCATTGCACTGGGTGTGGGCTTGAAAAAAGCCGGTTTCACAGTGCAATTGGTGGCTTTTGAAGAGTTTCGCACTTTGGCGGAGGCATATGAAATAGATTTCTTCCCTTTGCGAGCGAGCGTGCAAGAGATGATGAAACCGAGTCTCACGGGGTTGGTGGATTCGGGTGCAGCGGTTTTCCGCATCGTGCCTGAATTACTGAAACTGTTTCGCGAACTGTACCTGCAAATGACCGCCGATTTATGGCAGGCCAGCCAGGGGTGTGACCTTTTGATCAGCCATGCGGCGACCGCCATGCCAGCAGCCGCGTTGGCGGAGAAGCTGGAAATTCCCCACATCGAAACCAGCGTCTTTCCAGGTTGGCCGACCCGTTCGTTCCCCTCCATTTTTTGGCCTTGGCCCCCTAGTGTGGAAACCAAAGAAAATAGCTTGTTTACGGTGGTCAAGGAGTGGTTCAATTTGTCCACCTATGCGCCGACAAACTGGCTCGTCACACTTGGCTTGGGGCCTGTGATCAAGCGCTGCCGCACGGAAATCCTGAACCTTCCAGCACGCAGTCCCCACCAGAGTAAACAATCCAAAAAGCCAATCCCCCCTGCGTTGGCAGGTTTCAGCGAGCAGGTGCTTCCCCGGCCACCCGATTGGGAAGAAAATATCCGGGTCACCGGCTATTGGTTTCTCAATATCCCGGCCTACACGCCGCCGCCAGCCTTGCAAGCCTTTTTGGAGGCCGGGCCGCCGCCAGTCTATGTGGGTTTTGGCAGTATGCCCAAGCCAAAATCCTGAGCAAGTAACGGCTTTGGTCATGCAGGCCCTGACTTTGGCCGGTCAGCGTGGGATCATTCTCACTGGCCAGGGGCCAATGGGTTGCGGAATGGCACAGCAAAATAACAATAAGTCGCTGTATTTTGTAAACTCCATCCCCCACGACTGGTTATTGCCACAGGTGACAGCCGTCGTCCATCACGGAGGGGCAGGCACCACAGCCGCCGGAATCAGGGCTGGCATCCCGAGCGTTCTGGTCCCTATCCTGGGAGATCAACTCTTCTGGGGGCAGCGCGTGGCCGATTTGGGAATTGGCGTCCGCCCCATTCCGCGCAAAAAATTGACAGCAGAATGTCTGGCCGCAGCCATCCACCAGGCCGTCACCGACCCTGTCATGCGTCAACGCGCCGCAGCCCTGGGCGAAAAAATCCGCGCTGAAGATGGTGTTGGGCAGGCCGTCAAGATTATCTGCCAGTATCTTGGAGTATGATTACCGTGGCCGACGAAATCGAAAAAGAACTTGATGTGTCGCTCCCCTGCGGGGATGATATGGTCCGTGCGGAGAGGCTGCGGGGGGGGCAGTGTTCCCGCAAAGCGGGAAAGTCCCGTTTTACGGGATTGAGGGGAGGTTGGTGTTCATTGAGGAGGTGTAAGGTGAGAAAGCAATTGCTTATCGTTTTCCAGGTAATCATTAGTTTGGTGTTCTTACAAGGGGGGTGTACAGGAGTTGCGCAACCAGCGTCCGTGGAAACGCCAACGATCAAACCTGCAACAATTACTCCGGTTGGAACCATCCCCACGCTACTCCCAACTGACATACCTGCAACGGCAACCCCAGTGCCGCCAACCCCATCCCACCGAATACATCTATATCGGTGCCAGCAGGGTTCTATTGAATTTACGAACCCCGTAAAGTACCAGGTAGAGTATGTGGTCACTGTCTATAACCAGAACTTTGGCCTGGATGATCTTTTGGTCTACCAGCCCCTTCCAGTAGATTGGGATGGACAAAGCGATGTGGTCATTGAAGAGATCTCCCCTGAAACAACTCGGGAAGATACAGAAACAACACACGGGAACGGTATCATCTACTGGGATGTATCGAATTCACCGCAGGCCGGAGAGGCATTGCCATTCAAAATATTATTCTCATTTACAGGAAATGAAATCAATACGAAAGTCAATCCTGAAATGGTTGAATTTTATGACGAAGACAGTCCACTGTATAAACTCTATACAAAACCCGAACGCTATATTGAATCGACTGACTCCAAAATTGTCGAAATCGCGAACGAGGTGGCTGGTGATGAAACAAACCCCTATATTGTTGCCCGAAAGATCTATGACTATGTTATTGATACAGCTAATTACAAATTGGTGGGAAAAGGCTTATTAGGTGCAAAGGCACTGATGGACAATGGCGTGGGTGAGTGTGGGGACTACGCATCCTTGTTTATCGCTTTAGCAAGAGCAAATGGCATTCCAGCGCGACCTGTGGTGGGTTATTGGGCGATTTCCGGCACTGATCAAACTCATGTTTGGGCAGAATTCTATCTTGAAGGACTAGGATGGATTCCAGTTGATCCTACGGTTGGACAAGATTATCAACGTGACTATTATTTCGGAAATATGGACAATCAACGAGTCATCCTGAATAAAGGCTTCAACATTAAATTAGTTCCCCCAGGTCCAGATAACTATATCGCTCCATTTCTTCAAGTTCCTTTGTGGTGGTATTGGGGCTCAAGTGGTGACGATAATTCGGTCAGTATTGAACGAACTAGTTGGGTAGTGAGATAGCCGCCATGATAAGTAAGCTTGATGTAGCCCTGTTCCGTGCAGAGAGGTTGGTGTGATTTTGATAACAAAAGCGTTTTATTCAAGAAGGTGAGATGATGAAAACTATAGATTTTCCTAGATTGAATTCCCCTCTCTATGTGATCATTTCTGGGTCTTTGGGAATACTTATAACCTTTACCATATTTTTTTACAATTTCCCAGATGCATCAGACAAGGCTGGGTTAGCATTTGTTGCAAGACCGGAGTATGTCATCTGGATCTTTTTGCACGCTATTCTCTCTTGCGTTGTCACGGTCTCAATTATTCCCTTATGGGTGATGCTTTTTCGTTTTGTCAGCGATCAGATGGAAACCGAAACTCCAGAAACCGCTCGAGCAAACATCTTTAATCTGGTTTTGAGTGGTTTTATTCTGGCTGCGATTATCTTTGCTGTGTTGGGTTTTATTACGGCCATCTCTTCTCAATATTTTGACCAATCACCTTACATTCCTCAAAAGCTCTACGATAGGTTCTTTTTTATTTACGGTTATACAACTTTATCTTCCTTGCCCGCCCTGTTGGGTATTCTATCAATCAATACAGCCGCCCAAAAAACTTCTACAAAAATTGATCTTCCTAATCAATCCAAGGAAGAATTCTTCGAGTTGCGAGGTGAGTTACTACAGTATCGGTCTCTGCTCCAATTTTATCTGTTGATCGTAGGTATCATTCTCAGTATGGCAGCAATCACAGGAGTTGGATATCGCGCTATCTTTGTTGGCTTAGAAGCCAATAATATCGAAAATTTCCCGGTCAGCCACGCACTCATCTTTGGCTTGTTCTTCACCATTTTATTAGTTCTTGTCTATCTCCCTGTGCATCTCACTCTGACAGAAACCAGCCGCAAACTGCGGGATACGATTTGTCCAATAACATCCATCGAAACGCTGCAAGAAATCATGCCCCAACGAAAACATCTGGATGAAATGCTTCAGATCAACGTTGACATGATAAGTAATTTCAGACAGGGATTTATAGACTCTCGCACCTTTTATGTCCAGTTTGCTTGCAAGTATCATTGGAGATATTAAGATTCTGAGTAACAAATCTGCGACCATCGTTCAACGTCTCTGGAACTATTGCAATGTCTTGCGCGATGACGAAATCGAGAAAGAACTCGATGGTGCGCTGGTCCGTGCGGAGAGGCTGCGGGGGTCGGTGTTCCCGCAGCACTCCGTGTGCGGGATGATGAAGTCCGTGTTTGAGGGGAGGTTGGTGTGAGAGCCCCCACCGCCCTGTCGGGCACCTCCCCCATGAATGGGAGAGGGGAATCTGTTGCGCGGCGGCTGTCGGTGGCCAAGGAGAACGAAAAAGAACTGATGAGTAGGAAGATAAAACCATGACTTATGAATTCCCAAAAGATTTTTCTGAGCCGGTATTGGCGCTCATCTCCGTGGGCGAAAAAGCCGCCCGTAGTTCCAAATGGCCTGATTATATGGAATTGGGTATCGCATCGGAGCACATCCCGGAATTAATTCGCATTCTTGAAAAAGTAGAAGCCTTCTGGCCTGAAGAGGAGACCAATGCGCCGGAGGTCTACGCGCCAATCCATGCCTGGCGGGCATTGGGACAACTCAAAGCCGAGCAAGCCATTACCCATTTTAATTGATCTTATCATTTGGAATGAAGATGGGGATATGGATTGGATTATGGAAGAAGTCCCTGATGTGATGGGAATGATTGGACCGGTCTGCATCCCAGCGCTTGAAGAGAACCTGCTACATCTATTGAAATTGGAATGGGCCCCAATCACAATCGCCCATTGTCTGACCGAAGTGGGCCAACAGCACCCACAGAGCCGCGCGGACTGTGTGAAAGCCCTGGAAGCAGGGTTTGGAAAATTATGCAACCAACGACGAGAACGTCAATGGATTTCTGATTTCCTACCTTGCCGACCTGAAAGCTGTCGAATCTGCTTCATTAGTCGAGCAAGCTTATCAGGCCGAGTATGGTTGATTTATCGGTTCAAGGAGATTTCGAAGACTTCCAAATCGAAGTCGGCCTACTGGAAAAACGCCTGACCCCGCCACCGCGCTATCACTGGGCGCCTGATCCCCTGGCCGAATGGGAAACCGACAAGGATACGCGCCGTGAAGAAGAGCGGCGGAAACGCGAGCAGGAGAAGAAGGAAAAGAAGAAACAAAAACAGGCCAAAAAAGCCCGTAAAGGAAAAAAGGGAAAGCGCAAATGAGCGAATCGGCAACCATCGTCCAACGTCTCTGGAACTATTGCAATGTCTGCGCGATGACGGCGTCAGCTATGGCGATTACGTCGAGCAACTGACCTACCTGCTCTTCCTGAAAATGGCCGATGAGCAGACCAAACCACCTTACAAAAAGCCGCTCCATCATCCCGGAAGAATATGCCTGGCCTTCCTTCCAGAACCTGGATGGCAGCGACCTGGAAAATCACTACCGGGAAACCCTGGTTGAACTTGGCAAGAGCGGCGGGATGCTGGGGATCATCTTCCGTAAGGCGCAGAACCGCATCCAGGACCCAGCCAAGCTCAAACGTCTGATCGCCCTGATAGACGAAGAGACCTGGATGGGGCTGGACATCGACATCAAGGGCGAGATCTACGAAGGCCTGCTGCAAAAGAACGCTGAAGATACCAAGAGCGGCGCCGGGCAATACTTCACGCCGCGTCCGCTGATCAAGGCGATGGTGGAAGTCATGCGTCCCGAACCGGGGATGACCATCTGCGATCCGGCCTGCGGGACGGGCGGCTTCTTCCTGTCCGCGCATGATTACATCTCAAACAACTACAACCTGGATAGGGATCAAAAGCTCGCGCTTCGCACCCGGACCTTCAAAGGCTGGGAGATCGTGGACAATACTGCCCGCCTGTGTGTGATGAACCTATACCTGCATGGTATTGGCGGCGAGGATTCTCCCGTGGAAGTCAACGATGCGCTCATCTCCGACCCTGGTCAACGCTTCAATATGGTGCTGACCAATCCGCCCTTCGGCAAGAAGAGCAGCGTGACTATTGTCAATGGGGAGGGCAAGGCCGACAAGTCCGCATTGAGTTATGAACGCGACGATTTCTGGGCAACGACCAGCAACAAGCAGCTCAACTTCGTGCAGCACATCGCTACACTGCTGGAGATCAACGGCAGCGCGGCGGTGGTCGTGCCGGATAATGTACTCTTTGAAGGCGGGGCCGGCGAAACGGTCCGTAGGCGGTTGCTGGCGGGGTTTGATGTCCATACCTTGCTGCGATTGCCGACCGGTCTATTTTATGCGCAGGGAGTCAAAGCCAATGTGCTCTTTTTCGAGAAGAAACCTGGCCGCGAAAAAGCCTGGACTGAAAAGGTCTGGATCTACGATCTGCGGACAAATCAGCATTTCACTTTGAAAACTGCCTCCCTGAGCTACGGTGATTTGGAAGATTTCATCCAGTGCTACAACCCGGAGAACCGCCACCAGCGTGAGGAGACTGAACGCTTCCGTGCCTTCACCTATGATGAGATCATGCAGCGCGACAAGGTCAGCCTGGATATTTTCTGGCTGAAGGATGAGTCTCTGGAAGATACGGAAAACCTGCCCGACCCGGATGTTCTGGCTGAGGAGATCGTATCCAGTTTGCAGGCGGCACTATTGCAGTTCGAGAATATCGCGGAGGAGTTGGGGGAAGATAAACTGTAATTCTCGTCAGTCGCCCCCGTAACTCAATGGATAGAGACCACGTTTCCTAAACGAGGAGTTGAGAGTTCGAGTCTCTCCGGGGGCACTTTGCTTGCCTTTACCCATTGCTCTGCAAAAACAGCATATTTGGGCGCACGTTCTTTGGCGTAAGCTTGTGCGAAAGCAATAATCTCTTCAGGTGACCCAAATTGCGAAATAGCTTCTTGTGAAGCATTAATGTGTAGAGCTTCTAATGCCGCAGGGATAAAATCATCAGACAGCAATTGCCCGGGATAGGGCGCGAATTCATCAGGGGATAAATTGTTCAGCCGGAGTTTTTCTTTCTCATAGATGAAACGGATAACATCCTGTCGCATTTTGGCGTATTGGGATGATTCAAAATGTCTGGGTGGGAGATGCGTGATCGAGAGCCTGGGGTTGAAAAAGAAAGGATGACCAGCAATGCGGGCGTTAATCAGATAGTCAATATCTTCGCCGCGGGTGATGGCCGGGTCAAATCCGACTTGGGAAAATAACTCCTTATGAAAGATCATATTGCCGCCCAGGGCCATCGGTGTTCTAGCCAATTCGCTGGGACTGTGACATGAGTTGACGCATGGTCTCGTTCATGAAAATGGATTTGTGGACGAGAATGTTGCTGACCTTTTCAGCTTCGGGGATGTAAGGGCTGCCCTGTTCATCTAAATAAGGCCCGGCGATGCCCGTGATGCGTTGGTCGTTATGAATTTTCCCGATCCATTTTGTGGCTTGCTGCAAATAGTTTTCGGGCAGAACTTCATCGTCATCCACTGCGATGATGATCTCCGCACCCATTGCATGGCGGGAATTAATAATTGCATATTGCGCACCGCCGCATACCCACGCATGGAGGCAATGTCCAAATCCAGGCCGTGCGTTGCTAGATGTCGATCTAATGACCGCGATGTTTCAGCGTCTGCCAGGTGTAAGTTCAGCTTTTCTATGAAGGGAGCAAGCAATTGGCGGACATGCGCCGTTGCTTCAATCTCAAGTTCAGGCGAGGTTGCTGAGACCAAAATCAATGTTTGGAATTGGAGATCAAAATTCTGCTGAAGCAGGCTGTCGAGCAGGCGTGGAAGCGTGCTTTTTCCACCCAACGGGGTAGGGTGATCGTAGATGCCGGTATCCGCTGTACCCCAATAGGTGGGGATGACGATCCAGAGCGGTGCAAGTTGCATCTTTATTGGCTTAGCCAGAGGACTTCAAAGGGTGCCAGTTCGACTTTTAGATTTTGGCTTTTTGCGGGGAATTCCTTTTGGCTGAGGATGTCCATCAGGGTTGTGGCTTTGTCCAGTTCAAGCTGCACAAGGTCAAGGGAAACCTTGTGCCTTTGGCGGGTTACATTGTGGAGGCAAATCGTCTTCGTTTTCTGGTCAAGCGATGTGCGCAGCAACGCAAAAACCGTGGGATGAACCGCGAGAATTTCCTGCTCGCCGAATGGGTGAAAGGCGGGGTTATCTTTCCGCGCTTTGAGCAATTTGCAATACCCCTGAAAGATGTGGTGCCGGAGCGAAGCGGTGTCGGACAGTTCCCCTTCCAGTTTTTCCAGAGGCAGCTTCTCGCGGTTGATGGTGCGGTGACGTCCAGTCTCTTTGACGCCTTCCGTCCAGTTGCGGGATCCAAACAGGCTGTGGAAATAGATGCCCGGCACGCCGCGCAGGGCCAGCATGATCGCCTGGGTAGCCAGGAATCGTTTGGTGATCAGTTCGATGTCGTCTTTTGGTGTTTTGGGATCACTGAGCGCATCGAGATAGTTTATGTTCAGTTCGTCAAGCTGGTCGAGTTTTTCGGGAGGGGGAGTTGGATCACTGAGGGCATCCAGGTAGTTGATATTCAACTCATAGGGGCTTTGTGAACCATCTTCATTGCTCTTATATGAAACAAAACCGCCGAGTTCCAAGGTGCGTTTGATGGCTTCGTTGCGGTCTTCGACGCTGAGGATATCTTTCACCGGCAGCATTCCGATCCCATCGTGACCGGCCAGGAAATTGAAGAAAGTCGCCTGCTCGGATGGGAGATCCAAGGTCTCTGCCCACTCTGCCAGGGTGCTTACATCGCCTTTTTGGAAAGCGTGCAAGACCAGCATTGGTAAAGCAAAATTGTAGACCATCTGGGCTTCGTTGGTGCCGTCACCGAAATATGCGATGTTGTCTTTGTGGGGCACGTTGGTCTCGGTGATGATAGCCACCCGCGGGGCGGCGATGTCGAGCACGGTGCGCATCAATTGAACGATGCGATGCGTGCGCGGCATATTGATGCAATCGGTTCCGATCTCCTTCCACACATACGTCACCGCGTCCAGACGGATGAAATCGGCTCCCCGGGCAGCATAGAACAACAGGATATCGATCACTTCTACCAGCACATCGGGGCTGCGGTAATTCAGATCGATCTGGTCGGCGCTGAAGGTGGTCCAGACCAGCTTTTCTCCGTTCGTGGTTTCGTAGGGGGTTGTGACAGGGGTGGCCCGCGGCCTGAAGACGCGCGACAGGTCGGTCCCCGGCTCGATGACGGTAAAGAATTCCTGGAAATCGGGATCGCCCTTGAGGAAATCCCTGGAATTCCAGGCTCTGGGCTGAAATGTGGTTCACAACCGCGTCGAACATCAAGCGGAAGCCTGCTCCCAGACGAGAAACATCTTCCCAATCTCCAAGCTCTGGATTCACGGCACGGTAATCGATGACAGAGAACCCATCATCTGAAGAGTATGGAAAGAAGGGCAGGATATGAACGGTACTGATCACATCCCCCAGATATTTTTTGAGAAAGGCGGCCAGGGTTTGGAGAGGCGGCTGGCCCTCTTGCTGCAACATATCCCCGTAGGTGATTAATGATGGAATCACGCTCACTGACGCGGCTCTCTGGCGAAGAAGAAGCCAATTCTGGATAGGCTGCCCGAAAACGAGCTAAACGTTTAGAGATGTGCGCGGTAATTTGTTCGGCTGGTTCTTCTCCATATATAAAAGCGATGTGATCGCGAAGTTTTTTTTTCAACTTGTTGGGCATGGTTCTCTATCCTCGGCCATTCATCATCTGATCCAGATAAATATGCAGGGCATCCATTGAGTAATACCGTTTTGCCTTGCGGAAGTTGTGATCGACGGTTTCCTGTCGTAATTCTGCATCAGTGAGCAATTCTACAGCCCGGTCGGCAGCCCTGGCGATGATTTCGGGATCGATCGTGGCCAGGCCCGTTTCATCCCTGCCAGAGATTTGATTCCCAAGAGAAACGACGCGGAAGTCTTTATCTTTGATGTCCACTTCATAAACGGGATATTCGAAGAGCATCAATGGCAGCTTGGCTCGCAAGGCTTCGAGCAATTGATTACCCCAACCTTCCCACAAGCTGGGATAAGTGACAAAATCAGCATAAACGTAAGTATCCCAAAGGGAGTAGATTTTCTTGCCACGACGAGTTTCGCGGCTCTCGCCAATAATATCTTCGATAAAGACTGCTTCCACACCCAATTCCTTGGCCTTGTGGGTAAGTAGACTTTTGTAATGGCCTGTGGCATCATCAAGGGCATACCCTGCCAGCACAAGCACAATGCGGCTGTCGTCATCGAATTTACGTCCATCGTACAGGCCTTTCGCTTTGAGCTGAGAGCGGCGCGTCGGGTCGTTTAGGGCCTTGACAAAATCAAGGGCCAGTTCTATTCCTTTGCGGGTAACGATGCGGGTGGCCTGCAGGATCATAATGTCGTCCTCTTTCAGGCCGATGCGCGCGCGGAAATCGCGATTGTATTCATCGGGAACCCAGGGTGGTGCTTCGAAGTCAAAAACATTCGGTATGACAGCCGTTTGGATGCCTTTGCGGTCGATAAGTTGTTGTTGGGCCAGGGAGTTGATCACAACGTGCTTAGCCAATGGGCTTCGCGGAGGGAAGTACAGGTCGGTTAATTCAACAGCGGTTCCGCAAGTCAGCCTGAAGCCATCTGTGCGCTCGAAATAAAAATCATGGTTATGAGCCAGGGCAGGCAATTCTAATTCACGCATAACATTGGTCAGTGCAATTGCCACTGCTGGGTTAGCAGCCACCGACCACACGTTTTGGGGAATCAGGAAATTGATTTGTTTCGCATTGATAAACTTACGAATCTTTTTTTCAATTGAATCTGATAATCGAAAAAGCTCGGCGCGATAAGTCGCTTCATTGGGGTAATCGCGCAAGGCCTGGAAGGTGTTGTAGCTCAATAACCGTGCATCTGGCCTGTGATGATACATTTCTTTGATAACTGTTCCCTCAGCGGTACCAAGTTTTCCCGCACAGAAATGAACCGTGTGCCCCATTTCATCCAGAACTCGTTTCCATTTGTTCATCTCCAAAGAAACGCCATCTGTGAAACCCGCGATGTAGTGGAACATGCCGATATTATGTTTCATGAATACCTCATTAGAAAGTGTCTGAAACCCTAACCACAAAGCCACAAAGGCACAAAATCACAAAGTTTTTTCCTTTGAGTCTTTGAGACTTCGCGGCTTTGTGGTGAAAGAACAGACTTTTTAGACATTTTCTTAGAATTTAATTTCGTTCATAAGCATAACAGCCACACCAATAGCTGTGTCTGCGCCGCCGTAATATACATAGATTGAGTCTTCCAGGATGACTTGCCCGCAACTGAAAACTACATTGGGGACGAACCCGTTGATCTCCCAGTCAAGTTCTGGCTCAAGGATGGGTTCGGATTGCCGTGCGATAACTTTGGCCGGGTTTTCCAGGTCAAGCAGGGCTGCTCCCAGGCTGTAGCGCGGCCCATTGCCAACACCGTGATAGATCAGGAACCAGCCTGCGGGTGTCTTGATGGGCGGTCCAGCAATGCCAACCTTAAGGTTTTCCCAACTTGACTCTGGCAGCGCTTTCATCATCACCTGGTGGTCATGCCATGTATTGAGATCGTCGGAATATGCCAGCCAGATATCCGGTGGCCGGCGATGGAACATCACATATTTGCCGTTGATTTTCTCCGGGAACAAAGACGCGTCTTTGTTTGACTCATCGAGCATCACGCCGTGGCGCTCCCATTCAATCAAGTTCTTGGATGTTGCCAGGCAGATACGGTAATCGCCATCGAAGCGCCCGCCGTAGCCGGTGTACATCATGTAGAATGTGCCGTCGATCTTGACCACACGAGGATCTTCAGGGCCGCGTGCTTCCTGGGGCACATCGTTAGTAAGGATTGGCTTTTCTAAGCGATTGAAGTTCACGCCATCGCTGCTGACCGCATACCCCAGGCTGTTGATATATTTTCCCTGGCTGCCATTAGACGTGATGTCGGTCGCGCGGTAGATCATGTGCACCAGGCCATTATCGTAAATAGCGGCGCAGTTGAACACAGCGGCGGCTTCCCATTGATTTTCTTTCCTAGGGGAAAGGATCGGTTTTTCAAAACAGCGTTGTAGCTTCATCATAGCGTTGGTTTTAGTGGAACATGCATTTCTGATGGTTTGGATGGTTTTCAATCTGACCTGGTTCAATGTGGATTGTGGCCAGAGGAATATACGTATTCATATTCGTAAAGCAGGTGAGATCAAAACTTGAAAATGTAATTTCACCAAAATCAAAGTTTTGCCAGGATTGAAGAATAGCCAATACCTCCCCAAATCGATTTCGAAGTTGATTTACACAATATGCTAGAGTGATATGTCCGGTAAAATTGCGAATATTGACTTGGGTTGCTTGTTTAATGAGGTGTTCTAAATGGAGAACTTTTTGAAGTTCTGGTTCACTTTCAAAATGCACCAGTGCTGAGATAGTAGACTTTCAGACCAATTCCCCGTACTTTAGCTGAGATAACTTCCACTTTTAAACCATCGAGAGACAAATCCCGAATTTGGGAACAAATAACTTGCGCTTCCTGGTTTGTGTAAGGTGTTGAACGGGCCGAAATATCACATATCGTCATGTGGAATGATGCCGGATCTACGATGGGGAAGTAATGCGCGATACCAGCCCTTTCAAATTCGGCTTGGATTGCTTTTTGAGCCTTCCAGAGATTTTCATACAATTGCGTTTCAGGATCGATCCATGCGATACAAGTAAAACCGTAATATGGCTTGATCTCTCCGCTAGACGCGAATTTTAGGTTATTTGGTTCGATCTTATCATTGCGGTCGGGTTCCAATCCTGAGTGGATTTCTCGTTCGTGCAGCCTGTCTTCGTATTGATCGAGTAAATTGGACATATTTGTTCACTGTCCCGGTATCAGCCGCAGCGTTAGAATTTGATAAGGTTTGATTCTATACTTCAATTCTTTTCCTGCAACAAGGATTTCTTCCTTATTTTCTTCTAAAATATTCGTGCGCCAGGCTTCGGCCATCTGAAAGATTGTAGACAGTGTGAACTCCCCGCGCTTGCGCTGGCTTTCGTACAAGCGGATGATGAACCCGTGGCCGTCTTCCGCCTTTTTGACCGTTTCGATGACGATATTTGGTTGGTCAACTTTGACAAAAGATTCCGCTTCATTCTCCGGGACGCCTGCTTCCGATTTCTGAGCATCTGGCTGATACACAATCATGGGATCGTTTAACGCATACGCTTCAGCGATGGTTCTCTCATCCCAGCTTCCGGTATGGGGAAACAGACTGTATTTGAAGTTATGTTCGCCTAAGTCGGCATTCGGGTCGGGAGCAGTCGTCCCGCGCAGCAGGGTCAGGCGCATCACGTTTTCGTGAATATCATGCCCATACTTGCAATCGTTTAGCAAACTGACCCCATAATTCCCCTCGCTGAGATCGACCCATTTCTGAGCTGCGGTTTCGAAGCGTGCCCAGTCCCAACTGGTGTTGCGATGGGTGGGGCGTTGGACGTTGCCCCATTGGATTTCATAGGTTGCTGTTGGAGCCAGAATTTCGACCGGGAAGGCGACCTTGAGCAGGATTTTGCGTTCACGCCAGTCGATGTGAGTATCGAAATCCAGACGGGAGCAGTTATGGGGGAGAGAGATGCGTTGGGTATATTCACTGTTCAAGATTCGGCGCTTGATCTCGATGGTGGCGCGCAAGGGGCCTGTCTCGATAATTTCAATGGAAGTAGCCGGTTCTGTGAGCCACATCTTGTCATCGTAGAAAATGTCAATATCCCAGGCATCCCAACTGAGCGGGCGGTCTTCGAAGGCCTGGAATTGGTTGGCAAATGCGCCTTCGGGGAGAACCTCGCGTCCAGCGGTTTTGTCATAGATGCTGGTGATATCACCATCAGAGTTGAACTCGACGCGCAGGAAGTCGTTTTCAAGATACGTGGGGGAGACATCAGAGTGACGAGGTGTTGGGTGTCTGAAATTTTGACAGGCGAAATACTGTATGGCGGTAGTTCACCAACCCCTACGATTTCTCCATCCACTTCGATGGGATCGTTGCGTGTGAACGAAGTTGGATTGACAACGAGATGAGCCCCACTAAGTTTCTTGGCAATGGCATCTAAAGCCTGGTTACGTATCACAGTCACAGATTGGCGGACATGCTCGTATTGTTCCAGCGATTCCTCGTATACCGGCCCGATGCTGCTGCCGGGAATGATATCGTGAAACTGGTTGAGGCAAACCAACCGCCACGCTTGGGAAAAATCTGCATGAGGATATTGGTAATCGGGGTCAAGGTGGCTGGCATACGCTGCCAAAAATTCTGCATCGTGAAGCAAAAACTCGCTTTTGCGGTTGGCGCGTTTGTTGCGGGCTTGCGTCGTATAAGTTCCGCGATGGTATTCGAGATATAGTTCTCCGTTCCAGGTTGGGAGAGCGTCGCCGACATCATTTTCCAACTTGCGGAAGAACTCGCCCACGCGGCCGGTGTGAATGTGCGGCGTGGATGGGAACTCGCCCATCTCGCGGATATTTTCGAGCATTTCGCGCGTTGGCCCGCCGCCGCCATCTCCCCAGCCATAAGACATCAGCAGCGGAGGCGTGACGCCGGGGGAACCATAATCTTTTTGCTGGAAATTTGTCCATGTACCGAGGGTTTGGTCTGGCGTGGCATCCGAGTTGTAGGTCGCGGCGAAGAAACTTTCGGTTTTCTTGGTGGTACTGAAATGGGTGAGCACGCGTGTCCCGTCCAGCCCTTGCCACCAAAACGAGTCGTAGGGGAAACGATTATATTGACTCCAGCCGATCTTGATGGTGAAGAAATATTCCAGGCCGGCTTCCTTGATCAACTGGGGCAGGTTCCAGGCATAGCCAAACACATCCGGCAGCCAGAGAACGGGTGATTCGGCCCTTCAGAACCAAAGTGCTGGCGGAAGAATTCTCGGCCCAGGAGAAACTGCCGTGCCAGCGATTCGGAGCCAGAGAGATTGCAATCCGCTTCGACCCACATACCGCCGATCGGCTCCCAGCGACCTTCGGAAACAAGCCTTTTTATCGCTTCGAAGAGTTCGGGAAAATCCTGCTGCACGTAATCGTAGAGTTGGGGTTGGCTTTGGGTGAATTTGTATTCTGGGAATTGTTCCATGAGCCGGAGCACGGTATGGAATGACCGCCCGGCTTTCTGGCGGGTTTGCCCTAAGGTCCACAGCCAGGCCACATCGATGTGTGCATGACCGACGGCGGTGATGTCAACATTTAGAGGTGGGCCAGCCTTTTCAACACCATACTTTAGGGTTTTGTATGCTTCGGGAACGCTTTTGTAAAAAGAGTCACCTATTGGCATGCGCAGATCCAGGAACTTGAAAGCTTCATCCAACGCGGTGTAGAGATGATGACGGACGGGGTTGTTTTCGTCTAGATGATCGGCGATGCCCAGCGCCACACGGGCCAGGGCGATGAAATCGCGAGTCGGTTGGTCGATTTGCACGACCTCGCAAGCTTTCATCTGGAGTTTTTTGGTTGCATCCCCAACGGTGGAGCCGCCGATGCCTGTCCAGCCGTGGAGAGCCAGAAGGTGTTCTTTTCCATCACACCATTTCTCCCGCAAGATAATTTCCTGGTGGTGGCGGTCACAGGCGGCGTATGGTTGGCCGTCGATGTAGACCAAAGTCTCGGGATGTGAGAAATCACCGGAAATGCCGATGGGCAGGTATAAAGCGATGGGATCAGTAGCAGGCCAATCGTCCGGGGCGCTGAAGCGCGTTCTCAAGACGAAGTTAGTCCTTGGGAGTCCCCAATATGTGTCAGGTGGAATCTCAATCCAGGATGAATCGTCTACATCTGATTCAACCAGTGGCGACACAAAAGGGCTTTCGAGTTTGTGAAAACGAAAGGGTGGAATAGCCTGCCTTTGGCGATACGCGAGGGCTTCTATCTCCCCAAGGCGCGCAGCGATTTTTCGAGATGTCCAGCGGATTTGATGTCGCATGTGCCAATTTTGAAACCCCTGGGTTTGTAATGTAAATGCCCCAGGGGTTTGATTCTTATTCACCGATGGCGAGAGTGGTTTCCGGGTCAAAAAACCTGAGGGTATCTTGCTTGAAAGCCAGATGGACGGCTTCGCCCGGTTGGATCTTCTGCTGAGCGGGTGTTATTGCCTTAACGATTTGTCTATCTAATTGGATGGCGATAACTTGATGAGAACCTTGCGGTTCGGAAACCAGGCATTCTGCTGAAAGAGCAGCTTCTTTTTGATCTACCAGGGTGATATTTTCGGGCCGGATGCCAAGGATTAATTTGTTCTTGCCGTACCCTCGAAGTACTTCAGCATTCTCAGGGTCGAGTTTGAAATCTATATGAGGGTTGATGAGCCGGTAATCGCCGTTTTCCTTTTTTATCTCAACATCTAAGAAGTTGGTGGGCGGCGTGCCGATGAAGTCTGCTACGAAGATGCTGGCGCTGCGGTGGTAGACGTCATCTGGCGTGCCAATCTGGATCACTTCGCCATCTTTCATGATGACGATCCGATCTGCCATGCTCATGGCTTCGGACTGGTCATGGGTGACGAAGACGGTTGTGGCCTCGGTTTTGTCATGGATGGCTTTCAACTCAGTGCGCATCGAAACGCGCAGCTTGGCATCCAGGTTGGAGAGAGGCTCGTCCATCAGGAAGATTTCGGGATAAACCGCGATGGCGCGGGCCACGGCCACGCGCTGCTGCTGACCGCCAGAAAGTTGTGATGGATAGCGTTCCAAAAGCATGTCGATGTTGGTCATGCCGGCCACTTCTTTGACGATTTTGTCGATCTCATCTTTGGTCATGCTTCTTGAGCTTCAACGCGAAAGCGATATTGTCATAAACCGTCATATGGGGCCAAACCGCATAATTCTGGAAGATCATGCTGACGTTGCGTTGGCGAGGCGGCAGATCGGTGACATCGCGATCCCCAATCAGAATGCGGCCATCGGTGACTTCCTCAAGTCCGGCGACCATGCGCATGGCGGTTGTTTTACCACAACCGGAAGGTCCCAATAAGACGAGGAATTCCTTGTCCTGAACCTCGAGGTTGAAATCTTTTACAGCGATAACTTTTCGACCAAATTGTTTGGTGACATTTTGCATTGTAAGAGTTGCCATAGATCGTCCTCCTAGACGGTCACTCCACCCCACATCTGATTGATGTATCTGCGGATGAAGAATGTGAATATGACGGAAGGAAGAGCCATTGCTAAACCACCTGCGGCTGCCAGGTTAACCTGCCCTTGCGCTCCCAACAGAGTTTGATAAACAACAACAGAAAAAGTTGGGTTGAATTGGGTCAGAGATGATAGGCTCGACGGTCTCGTTCCATGCTCCCAGAAAAGCATACATCGCTGCAGCTGCCAAACCCGGCAATGCCAATGGGAAGGTGATCCGTAGGAATGCTTGCGTTTTCGTAGCTCCAAAGACCTGCGCGGCTTCTTCGAGAGATACCGGAATCCCCATGAAGATGCTGGCGGTGATCCAGACCGTCAGGGCAATGGATCCAACGGAATAAGCCAAGGATAAACCAATCGGCCTATCGTAGAAACCCATATTTGCCAAAATGATAACCATTGGCAAAGCGATGGCTACACCTGGAAACATGCGTACGAAAAGCACACTGAACTTCAAGGCATCGCGTCCGGCAAAAATATAGCGCGCAAAAGCGTAACCAGCCATGCCTCCGATAGAAAGAGAAATTAGGATGGTTGTTGCACATATTTGCAAGCTGCGTATTAGAGCGGGTACTGCATCGCGTGTTACTTTGAAGAACGTATCATAGTTTAGTAAAAGGTCCTTACGCGCTTTGAAGTATACGGGATCGGTGCCACTTTCCAATTCGGCAATTCGTTGTTCAATTTCAGGGATGGTGTAGGGGGCGCCAATTTGTGAGCGCATGTAGACCGACATTTTCTCAAAATCGTTGGTATCCAGCACGGTCTGATACTCTTCATCGAATTCATCATAGACACTTAATAAGTAACCACGGTCACCGTATGTCAGTCGAATATCTGGTGCTCAAGGCTGGTAGTAATGGAAGTGGGAATTGGTAGGCTTCTCTGGTGGACAGGAAAGAAAGTGAAACCAGGAAGAAAGCCGGCAGCAAAATCCCAACTCCCAGCGTTGTTACAAAGAGATAGAATATCGTCTGTCTGACAAGCTTGCCGATGCTGACAGGTCTTTTCTTCATTGTCGTGCTTCCTTATCCCCACCAAAAGCGCCCGATACCCATAGATAAAATAGAGCGGCGATGGAGACAATGACGGAAACGATTATTGTATACCCTGATGCCATCTGGAAGCTGATATCTAATCCAGGCACTTCTTCATGGTAGTAAACAATGCGTTCCACCAAAACAGGCAAACGAGAAAAGCCCATCAACAGGACAATGATCAACCAGATTTGGATTGCGGATATCAACCTTAAGATCACTGCTGTTTGAATGGTTGGCCGCAGCATGGGAACGGTGATTTTACGCAGAACGGTGAGGTAATTGCCTCCAAAGACATATCCTGCTTCTTCGGCTTCCGGGGGGATGTTTTGAAGCCCAGCAAGCAGGATGATCATCACTGATGGGATAACTTGCCAGGCGTCGATGATAATGATGAGTGCTAATAATGCCCATTCGGAGCCCGCCAGCCAGTAGATTTTCTCATTTACCCCAAGATAGAAGAGCAGGCTGTTGATCCAGCCATGGGCGGTTAAGCCGGTCAGCCACATTGCGCCCACAGCCACCGCTGGTAAAGCCATTGGTACCATGGCAACAAATAAGAAGAAGCTGGAGCCAACAAATTTGCGGTTGATCAATAATGCCAGGAATAATGCCGCAAGAAATTCCAAGGTAACAGAAAACACAACAATGATGGCCGTGTTCTGCAAAGCAGGGCATGAAATCCGGATCTGAAAAGACCATCATATAGTTCTGGAATGTGAATTGTCCGGCAGCATCCCGAAAACTCTCGATGACCGTTGTGAGAACGGGTCGCACCCAAAACAAGGCGTAGTATGCTACAACGGGTAATATGAACAGGTACGGAATGGCTTTCGACCAGACCTTCCGGAAAGGCTTAGTTCCACTTGCTACAGCCATAAGAAACCCCTTTCTTATTGAAAGGTTATGAAAGAGCCGGGAAAGGGATTGATCTCCCGGCTCTATTTTGTATATCTACTTAGGCATTGGTGGATTATTTCAAGAAGCGCATCCACACAAGCTTGAGCTTCGTCCAAACGTTCCTGGGTCACTTCGGCGCCAGCAAGAATTGTGTCTTCGAAGACATCATCGAAGCATGCTTCACAGCACCCCAGTCCTGGTAGTTGCCAGCGGGAACGCCGGAGACAACACCATTCTCGAGCACCAGAACAGCCTTGTTGATGACTTCGTCGATGGCTTCGTCACCCAGATAGTCGATAGCTTCCTGCACGGGCGGGATGAATCCGCCGGTGCCCTTGGCGATCTTCACCTGGACGTCGGGGCGGGTCAGGTACTCAAGGAACTGGAGGGCCAGATCGTAGTTGGCGGAGCCCTTCATAATGGCATAGCCACTAACACCAGCGATAGAGCCGGTGCCAACGGGGCCAGTGGGGGCGGGAGCCAGGGTGAACTGGGTCTCATTCGAGGCATAAACCTGTCCAGCGCGAGCGTTGTGGAAAACAGTCAGCCAGGATTCTTCGCGCATCATCGGGTCGACGCAGGAGTCGATGTTCAGGACGGTGGGCACGAAGCCGCCAGCCTTACCAATGGTCTCCCAAACTTTCCAGGCATCCATAGCGCCCGCAGAGTTGGCGTCGGGGAAGCCAGCGCCATAGGATAGTGCGGTACCGCCAAACATGTAGATCCAGGATTTGGCAGGAATACCGGTGATGCAGACTTTACCTTCGCCTTCACCTTCGGCAATCGCAGCGCCCCAGGCAGCGTACTGTTCCCAGGTGATAGAGTCGAGTTCAACGCCATCGGGCAGATAGTCCAGGGCCTTGTTGTTAGCCAGTAGCAGGTAAACATCCGCGCCAACCGGCAGGAAGTACTGCTTTCCGTCTTTATTGGTGTCGTGATTCGAAGGCCGCACTGAAGGTGCGATCATCCCAGCCAGCAACTACATCGGTCAGATCCTCAACCCAGCCGGCCTCGATCCACTCGGGCATGCGGCTGTTGTGAGCCACAACGATGTCCGTGGTGACGTGATCGGTGGTTTGCTGAACTTCAGCGCGATCAAGCAGAGTCTGGTCATCAATGATCTGGAAGTTGACCGTTACGCCATGCTCTTCTTCAAAGGGCTTGATGATTTCATTGATGAAATATTCCTGCTCCCTCGGCGGGCTGAACAGACGGGAGGAGAAGACCAGTGTTTTCGAGGGTACCGGAACTTCAACTTCGACTTCAACAGGAACTTCCACTTCTTTAACTACTTCTACGGGAACTTCCACTTCTTTAATTACTTCCGTAGGCTGGCAGGCTGCCAGGATCATGCTTGCGGCAACCAATACAGCGAACAAAACGGTGATTTTCTTATTCATGGAGCTCTTTCCTTTCAAAATTGACTTTTCTTGAAAAAACTAAACGCTAACATGGTGAAGAATATTGATCGTTATCTTGTCAGGGCATCACCTCCTGTTTTATGTTGTCAGCAATCCGCTGGATTGCCGGACAATTAGCTCTGGTTTGAGAAGAATTTGCTTTTCTTCCAACATTTCTCCTCGAATCAGATGAATCAACATTTCACACACCATGCCGCCAATCTGATAAAGCGGCTGGTGTAATGTTGTTAAGGGGGGATAGGAATGTTCAGCCATAGGAATATTGTCAAAGCCGGTGATAGAAATGTCTTTTCCCACAACCAGTCCACGATCTTGAGCCGCGCTCATGGCTCCGAAAGCCATCAAATCATTGCAGGCGGCAATTGCTGTTGGAGGGGATGGCAGGTCGAGTAATTTGCTAGCCTGTTCATGCCCGCCGCGCTGCGTAAGATCGCCAACGCAGATGAGCGCATCGTTCGCCCGTATGCCTGCTTCCGCAAAACCCTCGTGAAACCCCTGTAAACGATAGTGCGCAAACATCAAGTCCGGGGGAGGGGAGATGCACGCAATGCGACGGTGTCCCAGCGAGAGGAGATGTCGGGTGACCAGGCGCATCCCGTAAACGCCATCTTCGTCCACATACGGGAAATCAAAATTTTCTTCAGCGCGTCCAAATGCAACAAATGGAAAGTTGGCTTTTTGTAAACACTCGGCTCGTGCGTCTTTGCGGCGGGTTCGTAACAGAACAAAACCATCTACCCGTCGGCCTTGCACAGCTGAACAGTAGGCATCGATCTCTTCTTCTCCCGGCGCATGTGTTGAAACCAGCAAATCATAGCCAAAATGAGCGGCTCGATTTCCAACTCCGGCTAACAGTTCGCTGAAAAATGGATCGGAAAAGCGCGGTCCAAATGTAGGGATGATTAATCCGATAGTGTCGGTATGTTGCTTTTGAAGGCGTTGTGCTGAAATGTTGGGAACATAGCCCAACTCAGCAGCAACTTTATGAACAAGTTCTTTTGTTGCTGCACTGACATCATCATAATCATTCAGGGCGCGCGAAACGGTTGTTATAGATTTCCCCGTTTCCCTGGCAATGTCTTTCAGTGTAACAACTGTCATTGTTTTGTTTCCAAAAAACGCACCTAAAAACCAAAACGTTTTGAGTACAAGTTTATGGTACACCAAAACGTTTTGGGAGTCAATATTCTTTTCAAAAAACGAATTTGATTATGCTGCAAATTCGTTTTTTGCCAATAATTGCTGCCCTGTTGATAATGATATGGATTGCGCGATTGAATAAGAGAAACCCGAAAATAAGGGGGCTGTCCAGGAAGTTTGTAACAAAGGGGATAAAAAACAGTTTCTGCAGGAAAAGACCAAAAAACTGGCGGTTATCAGACCGCCAGTTTTCGCATATTATGTGCCATGCAAAGCAACCCCCACTCAATCTCCACTTTTTTCTTCCCCCGAAGCAAGAATTTGCGGTATCCCATGTTCTGTTTGATGTTGCCGAAAGGCGTTTCCACATCAACAGCACGTTTTTTGCGTAACTCAACGCCTCGCTCTGAAAGCAGGTTGGTTCTGGCTTCTTGCTGGTAGGCACGTAGTTTAAAACTGACCTGAATACAGCGATTGCCCTTTGCCTTGGTGCATTGAGGCTTGAGTGGGCAAGTTTCGCAATGGTCGCATTCGTAGAAACGGCGTTCAGATAGATAATTGTTGCGTGTGCGATAGGGTCGTGTTTCGCGATAAGTCATGGGTTGTTCTGCTGGGCAGGTGAACTCGTCTCTATCCTGATCGTAAGGGAAGTTAGCAGAAACGAAACGCTCTTTTTCACGCAATTCAGGTTTGCGGGGTGGGTGCTGTTCCTTGTGGAAGCGGTTGTATTTGAGATAGTTTTCGATTTGATGTTTTTCAAGCCAAGCATAGTTTTCTTCACTCCCATAGGCGGCATCTCCAACAGCATTTCGGGGCAGCTTGCCTTTTGGGAATTTCTGTGCTTCCATATGCGGGACGAAACAGCCAGGGTCTCCTGCACTTTGGTGGAGACTGTAACCAACAATGAACTGACCTTCTGTGCCGTTCTGGATGTTGTAACCCGGGCGTGGCAAAGGTTTTTCGGCAGCACGGTCTTCCTTCATCCGCAGACTGCTTGCATCCGGGTCGGTTTTTGAATAACTGTTGCGGCCATTCAAGATACGCTCTTGTTCTTCATATTTTTCCAGACGAGGCAAGTAGTCCTTTTCCAGCGTTTTCAGCGCTTTCTTCAGCGGCTTATCTTCCGGGCTTTGCTTCAAGCGCTCATTCAACCGGCTCACTTTCTCCTTCAGTTCCTCCGCTGTTACGCCCCCGTTGCCGCCCATTTCTTCCAGGTCTTTCTCCCCATATTCTGCTTCTTCTGCGTCATTGGTTTTGCCAATCTCGTCCAGCAGAATATCGATCTTCTTGCGTAGTTTGGTTTTGTAGTTTTTCGTCCGCTTTGACCAGACAACTTTGTGGGCATTGGCATTCGCTTCGATCTTCGTCCCGTCTACAAAGTAGTTTTCCATTTTCACATACCCTGCTTCCAGTAATAATTCCACGACTGATGCAAAGATTTCACGAATATCGCCCTTCAGTATCCCGCTTCGAAAGCCGTTGATCGTTCGATGGTCCGGCTTGTTCCCCCCACTCAACCACATGAAATTCACGTTCTCGCGGAGTGCCTTGGCAATCCGACGCGATGAATAGGTCTTCTCTGAATACGCATACACCAAAACTTTCAGCATCATCCGAGGGTGATAGCTGCTCGCTCCGCCTCCCTTGTATTTTTGCAAAATTGGAGTGAGATCGATCTGATCTATCATCTTATTCACCACCCGAACCAGATGATCTTCAGGGATCAGTTCTTCCAAACTCGGCGGCAGCATGCTGATCTGCCCTACGCTATAGGTTTTGAAGGTTACTTTTTTCATGCCCCGATTATATTAAATTTCCGCTCTTTTGAGGAGGGTACGCAGTATTAAAAAACCAGAGGCATTCCTACAAGAATGACATCTGGTTTCTAGCTTACTTTTTGGACAGCCCCCTTATTTTCGGTATCTTTTTGCGGAACGCATGAATTATAAATGATTTAGGATGAGGTCGCCCAAAATCCCCCTATGTTATAATTTCATTACTTCGGGGGCACGACAAGCAGCGCATGTAAGGTTTATCGTTGTACGTCTCAATCTACCCTGAGTACCCGCCTGCGACTAGAAGCTTGAGTCAATGGTTGTTTTTTTGTCCCAGAAAAAATTCAAAAATTTACCGGTGAAAGGAGTTCCCATGAAAACGGTCATTGCTGGCGCATTGGGCGAATGTGTCCATGTGGCTGGGGTTTCGAAGTTTTTGCGTTTAGCGGAGAAGGCTGGCTGGAAAACTATCTTTCTTGGCCCGGCTGTATCCCCGCAAAAAATGCTGGATGCAGTAAAACAAGCCCGGGCTGAAGCCAATGACGACCAGGTTTTGGTCGGCGTTTCGTATCGTCTGACGCCTGAGACCGGAGAACGCTTATTAGGACAATTCGCGGAGGAAGCATCGGAACTGCATGAGGGCGGTGTCCGATTTGTGTTTGGGGGTACGCCGCCGGTTGTGGAACGCGC
Source organism: uncultured Chloroflexia bacterium (assembly GCA_963791785.1). Classification (GTDB taxonomy): domain Bacteria; phylum Chloroflexota; class Anaerolineae; order Anaerolineales; family Villigracilaceae; genus JAABUE01. The sequence goes on from CAWBTW010000017.1 coordinate 302,937, forward strand.
AGAAAAGATTGGCTTCTTCGAGCGCTCTTTTGATGGGACAGAACCGGTCGAGGAAGTGCTGGCCTATCTCAAAGGACAGACTCATGAGTTGGCTGAAGATGATTTCCCGCAATCAACGGTTGAACGCATTAATTGGAAGTCCCCGTACCCGATTTTGCGTCATCATTTTGGCTTACCCACCATGGAAGCCACGATTGATGGAATTCAAAAGATTGCTGACGCCAAAGTTTTGGATGTGATCTCGCTTGGCATCGACCAGGATGCGCAGGCAAACTTCTTCCATCCTGAGCGGCAGGACGCGCGCCGCACCGGTGCGGGCGGTGTGCCTGTCCGCAGCGCGGATGATTACCGCGCACTATATCAGGCCAGCCGCCGCGGTAATTTTCCCTTGCTGCGCACCTATTCCGGCACGGACGATTTTCTCGAACTGGCCGAGATGTACGTGGATACGATCAACATCGCCTGGTGCGCCATCCCGCTCTTCTGGTTCAACGACATGGACGGGCGCGGCCCCTGGGATCTGGAAGGCTCCATCCGCGAGCATCAGAAAGTGATGGCATTTTATGGTGAACGCGGCATTCCGGTAGAACTCAACGAGCCGCATCACTGGGGTATGCGCGATGCATCGGATGTGGTCTGTGTGGTTTCGGCTTTCCTGGCGGCCTATAATGCGCGCGCTTTTGGCGTGCAGGATTACATCGCGCAACTGATGTTCAACAGCCCGGCAGAGCTATCCGACAAGATGGATCTGGCCAAGATGATGGCTATGTTGGAAATGATTGCTCCCCTGGCCCTCCCCAGCCCCTCTGCTACGGGGAGAGGGAGCAATTTCATATTTACAAACAAACCCGTACTGGTCTGCTCAGTTATCCGGTTGAGATCAATGCCGCGCGGGCGCATCTCTCGGCCAGCATCTACCTGCAAATGGCATTGCGCCCGGATATCATCCACATTGTCGGGCACACTGAAGCCGATCATGCCGCTACCGGCGAAGATATTATCGAAGCTGCACACATGGCGCGTCGTTCGATCGAAAATGCGATGGGACAGCCGGATTTAACGGTAGATCCTGAAGTGCAGGCGCGTAAGGATGAATTGGTGGAGCAGGCCCGGGTCACGTTGGATGCGATCAAGTCCATTGCCCCCGCATCCGTTTCGGACCCGTGGACTGATCCCGCCACATTAGCCAAATCCGTATCCCTGGGCATCATGGACGCGCCCCAATTGAGGAATAATGACTTTTGCGCGCGGTGAGATTATCACCCGCATTGACGAGCGCGGGGCTTGTGTCGCCGTGGATGCACTGGAAAAATAATTTCAGAGAGAGAACGTCTGAAAGAGTTCCTCTCATAACATATATTGGAGGGCATGCATGACAAAAATACAACGTTACTCCGTAATTGGCGCAGGTCATGGCGGGAGGGCCATGGCTGCGCACCTGGCTCTGATGGGATTTGATGTTGCTTTATATAATCGCACCCCGGATCATATAGAAGGCATCAAGGCGCGAAAAGGCATAGACCTGGAGGGTGGAGAGGGCGGCCCGCATGGGTTTGCGGAATTGGCGCTGGTTACATCGGATATACAGGAAGCTGTTCAACATGCGGAGATGCTGATGGTGGTGGTGCCATCTTCTGCGCATGTGAGCATTGCTGTAGAATATGGCGCCTTATCTTCAGAGATGGGCAGATCATTCATTTTGCATCCCGGGCGCACTTGCGGGGCGATTGAGTTCGATAAAGTATTGCGGGATTCGGGCTGTAAGGCCGAAGTCATCGTTGCTGAAGCAGAGACTTTCATCTATGCCAGCCGCGCCGACGGCCCGGCGCAGTCGCGAATCTTCCGCATCAAAGAGGCTGTTCCCTTGGCGGCTTTGCCTGCGACAAAAACATCCACAGGTGCTGGAAGCTATTCAACCTGCTTATCCTCAGTTCATTGATGGCGTGGATGTGTTGCATACCGGCCTGAATAATATGGGCGCTATCTTTCATCCGGCTATTACCATTCTTAACGCAGGTTGGATTGAATCCACACATGGTGATTTTCAGTTCTATATTGATGGTGTAACTCCCAGCGTGGCGCATATCCTGGAAGTGCTGGATCGCGAACGTGTTACTGTTGCTTCGGCTTTGGGTATTCGCGCACGCACGTCCTTGGAGTGGTTGCAACTCGCCTATGATACGCAGGGTGACGATTTACATGAAGCCATCCACAATCAGCCAGGTTATTATGGCATCAAAGCGCCCAACAATCTCAAGCATCGCTATATATTTGAAGATGTGCCCATGAGTCTGGTGCCGATGGCTGCTTTGGGGAAGCGCTATGGCGTCAGCGTGCGCGGCATGGACAGTATGATCCGTCTGGCAAATTTTATCCACAGCACCGATTACTGGCGGCGTGGCCGCACCTTGGATAAGCTGGGCATTGAACAGTACAGCGTGTCAGAGCTACAGGAATTTGTCCGCGATGGGCGTCCAAACTGATAAAATTGACGCATGGATACTTACTTTTCGTGAACTACTTTCTGGCTTCGATTGGTATGTTTGGGTCGGCTTGCCCCTGCTGATTTTCCTGGCCCGCGTTTTCGATGTAACGCTGGGAACATTGCGCATCATTTTTACCTCGCGGGGCATGCGAAACCTGGCGCCTGTGCTGGGTTTCGTCGAGACATTTGTCTGGATCATCGCTGTTTCCTCGATTGTGAAACATGCGCAAAATGTGGCTGCATATATTGGATATGCGGGCGGTTTTGCCACGGGCACTTTCGTTGGCATGCTGATCGAGAACAGGCTGGCGATGGGAACGCTCACGGTCCGTGCCATCATTCGGCGTGACCCAAAAGAGTTGATTGAAACACTGCACGATGCCGGTTTTGGGGTTACAGCAGTGGATGGACATGGCTCGAAGGGTGAAGTAAAGATTATTTACTCAACGGTCAAACGAGCAGATTTACCGCCCATCATCGATATTTTCCACCAAGCATTGCCCGGCGCATTCCTGTCTGTGGAGGAAGTTCGCTCTACGGAACAGGGGGTATTTCCTGTAGCGAAAAACAATTTTGCCCGTGACCTGGGTACGAAAAAATAGGAGTTTAGATGCCGCTTTTATTGTTGATCCGTCATGGCGAAAATGAATTTGTGAAAACCGGAAAGATGGCCGGGCGCCTGCCCGGAGTCCATCTCAACGAACGCGGGCAAAAGCAGGCCGCCGAACTGGCCGAAGCGTTGAAGAAAGTTCCTCTCAAGGCGATTTATTCCAGTCCGCTGGAGCGTGCTGTCGAAACCGCTGAACCGATTGCAGAGGGTCGCAAGCTTGAAATTCAACTGCGCCCTGAATTGATGGACAATGACATCGGGAAATGGCAGGGGCGTTCCTTGAAGCAGTTGAGCCGGACAAAGAAATGGAAGATTGTCCAGCAGGCGCCTTCGCGCTTCACATTTCCGGATGGGGAATCCTTTCTCGAAACCCAGGCGCGCATCGCTTCCTGCCTGGACGAGATAGCTGCTACCCATAAACCAAAAGATATCGTGGCTGTGGTCTTTCACGCCGACCCGATCAAACTGGCCGTCGCTCATTATCTTGGCATGCCCCTCGACCATTTCCAGAGATTGGGATGTGATACAGGTTCCGTGACCTTTTTATATGTAGGGGAAGGCAGCGCGTATTTGATGCGTTTGAATCAAAAACCCCCGTTCGAATTCAAACTACATAAATAGAGGCGACTACCTGTGCCGGTTACGGTAGGAGCGCCTCTATTGGCTAGGGCCCGTCCAAGTTGCTATTGATTGGTGAATTATTCTTTTCCGTACAGCAACTTTACCTATCATAAACATGTTGTCCGGGTACTAGCGGCGAACATTATTGTTCGGAGTCATTACCTCGTGCAGACATTCCGATGGGATGGTAGGTCGGTTCGCCGCGCTGAGATGTAGACATAGCGGGAGCAGGCCTGGGCTTGGGGCGAGGCGAGGCAACTGATGCGCGGGTCGAAGTTACTTGTCTTGGTTGTGAATATGATCGAGTTGGGCGGCGGGCATCCATGCTGAAGAGGCGTTCGCCTGCCATTGAGAAGGTCCCAATAATGAGAACGCGGATCAACCAGACCATGACTGCTACGAAAACAGGCACAGCTTTGGTAAGAGTCGCGCGGCTGACGAGGGTGCTGCCCAGCGCGGTATGGTCTGTTACGGCGACAGAGATTCCCCACCAGGTAAGGCAGGCGTTCATCGCGGCGGCCAGTAGCCATGCGCCAAACAGGTACCAGACTTCGGCGGGTTCATCGCGACCTTTTTCGGGGGTGAACAGGCGGGCAATTCCAGCAAAGTCTATTCCGCAGAAAGCGATCGAGAGTATGGTTGCCCAACGAAAACCTGCAAACTTTAGATTGCTGCCAAGCAGGTCTGTGAGTGCGAAGTCGGTGGTGGAGTAATTGAAGACTTCGAAGGCCAACAACGCGCCGAGCAGAATCCCCCCGAACAGCGTACCACGCGGCAAGCCGTTTTTGAAAGGGGAGTTGAGAAAATTAAGTGGACTGGACCGATTTTTCATAAGAAACTCCTTTCTAACATCCAACATATGTATTATAGAACAATTGTTCTATTTGTCAAGAGGAGAATAAAAAAAAGCCCTGGCAGGGAAAAACCTGGCGGGGCATGGGTGATTCTCTCTTCAAATATCCCATTTTATAGAGGGAATCACCATTATTTTTACAGGCGCCCCCGGCGGGATTCGAACCCACAACCTACTGATTCGAAGTCAGGTACTCTGTCCATTGAGCTACGGGGGCACGGGGGCGATTATACTCGAAAAAACAGTCACGTTGATTTTTAAAGCATACCCTTCGAAAGTATCTTGCCCTTCCTGCCGATTGCCCTTACAATCAGGATGACTCTTGGCTGGAAAGGATTGCAGTATGGCAGATATCAAAATGTTTAGTGAGCAAGTCATTGAGAATTTGGAAAAGGTTGTCGTTGGGAAACGAGAATTGCTTGAGTTGATCGTCATCGGATTATTGTGTCAGGGACACGTGCTGATCGAAGACGTGCCCGGTGTGGGCAAAACCGTGATGGCGCGCAGCCTGGCTCGCTCATTGGATTGCACCTTTAATCGTATTCAATTTACGCCGGATATGCTCCCCAGTGACGTAACCGGCGTGTCTATTTTTAACCAACAGAAGCGCGAATTTGAATTCCGCGCCGGGCCGGTCATCGGGCAGATCATTCTGGCAGATGAAATCAACCGCGCTACCCCAAAGACACAGGCCTCTTTGCTCGAGGCCATGGAAGAGCGCCAGATCACTGTAGATGGTGTGACGCATATGCTTCCCAAGCCTTTCATGGTGCTGGCGACGCAGAACCCGATCGAATACGAGGGGACATTTCCACTGCCTGAAGCGCAACTGGACCGATTCCTGTTGCGGGTGCGGATGGGGTATCCCAGCCTCCCGAACGAGATCCGCATTCTCGAAGAGCAGCAGATTCAGCACCCGATTGAAGCGCTCAAAGCGGTTGTCAAGACCAAAGAAGTTTTAACGGCCATTGAAGGCGTCAAGGAAGTGTTTGTTTCCCCGTCCATCAAACGCTATATTGTCGAGCTGACCAGCCGCACGCGACAGAGTGACGACGTCTACCTGGGTGCCAGTCCGCGTGGCAGCCTGGCTCTGTTTCGTACGGGGCAGGCGCGCGCGGCTCTCATGGGCCGTGACCATGTGCTTCCAGACGATATTCAAGCCATGGCGGTTCCGGTCCTGGGGCATCGCATTATTGTTGGCCCGGCGGCACGTCTGCGTGAAGTGAGTGCTGACCGCATCGTGCGGGAGATCGTTGAAAATCTCGCAGTTCCTGGCGGGGACTATCGAGTGAAGGCAAGCAAAGGCAAGCAGGATAAATGAGAGCAAGCCGCATACTGGCTGCCATTCTATTGGCAGGCGGCCTGATCGGAGTGATCGTTGATGCGGGCGAAATCTATGCCAGGTTCCTGTATCTGGGAATTTTGATCGTTGCTGTTTCCTGGGCCTGGACGCAGACATCCCTGCGCGGGATGAGCGTGCAGCGCCGCGCTCGATCCCTGCGAGCCAGCGTGGGGGATGTGTTCGAAGAATATTTTGAGCTTTCGAACGACAGCCGCGTTGGCAAGCTGTGGGTGGAAATTTCTAATGAAACCAACATGCCCGATGCTTCTGGCTCTCGACTGTTGACCATGGTGGGTGGAAAACAAAAACGGACGTATATTGCCCGCACCTGGCTCTTTCGCCGGGGTGGTTTCAAGCTTGGCCCAACCGTTCTGAGTTCTGGCGATCCCTTCGGTTTGTTTCGGGCGGAAAAGGCATTTCCGGCAGATCACTCACTGGTTATACTGCCCATGATCTACGAGATCAGTTCGTTTGTCTCGCCGCCAGGTTTGTTGCCGGGCGGGCAGGTCATTCGCCGCAAAGCGCTGGATGTTACCCCTCATGCATCGGGCGTGCGTGAATATGTTCCCGGCGACCCGATGAAACGCATCCACTGGCCGACGACAGCCCGGCGGGGGCAGTTGATCGTTAAAGAATTCGAGCAGGACCCCCAGGCTGAAGTCTGGTTGTTCCTGGACACGCAGCACACTGTCCACGCGGAAAAGCCTTACGAAATTCCCGAAGCGAATACGGAAACCTGGATGTTTGGCCGCCGCCCGAAATTTGAGTTGCCCCCATCCACCCTGGAATATGCGATCAGCACCACGGCTTCACTGGCACACTATTATCTTCAACAGCGCCGGGCTGTGGGTTTGGTCACAGCCAGCCGTCAGTTCAGGGTTATTCCAGCGGAGCGGAGCGACCGCCAGGAAGGCAAGATCCTGGAAACCCTGGCCTTCATTGAAACGGAAAGTGATCTGTCTATTGCCGGTCTGGTTGCTGCGCAGGCCGGGCAGCTTCCCCAGGGCAGCAGCGCCATTTTGGTGACGCCTACGGTCAACCCGGAATTGCTGGCCGCGGTGGACGACCTTCAACGCCGTAATCTGCGCCCGGTTGTTGTGCTGTTCATCGCCAACTCGTTTGGTGGCTCGCTAGGTGGCGAAAAATTATACAACTCATTGTTCGAGCGTAACGTGCCGGTCTGCCGCCTGTACTGCGGCGCAGACCTCTCTTTGGAGCTTTCCGGTTTTTCATCTGCTATGACTTCACAGGATACCTCTTGGCAAAGACCCCCGTTATCACATTTGACTTAAATTTTCAGGGATTGAAACAGGCCATTGCCGCCTATGCCATTCCCCATTCATCTGGCTTGGTTCTGGTCGAATGCGGACCCGGCTCGAACTCTTCCAGCCCTTCAATCTGCTCTCGCTAAAGAAGGCTATTCTCCTGCTGACGTGACCCACGTGCTGCTCACGCACATACACCTGGACCATGCCGGTGCGGCCGGTTGGTTTGCCCGCCAGGGCGCGGACGTGTACGTGCACCCGGTGGGCGCGCCGCATATGCTCAATCCTGAAAAATTGCTGGCCAGCGCCACGCGCATTTACGGTGACAGGATGGATACACTCTGGGGCGAATTCCTGTCGGTTCCGGAAGACAGGTTGAAGGTCCCGGAAGATGCGGAGGAGATCGTCATCGGGAATTTGCGTTTTACGCCAGTCAATACGCCTGGTCATGCTGAGCATCATTACGTATATCTCTTTGAAGACCTGTGCTTTTCGGGTGACATCGGCGGTGTGCGTATCCCCGGCTTTCCGTATCTGCGCATCCCCATGCCGCCGCCGGAATTGCATCTGGAGCGCTGGCGCGAGAGCGTGCGCAAACTTCAGTCGCTGGATTTCAAACGCATCGCCCCCACACATTTTGGGATTTTCGAAGACCCGGAGTGGCAGTTGGGACAGGTGCTGAAAAACCTGGATAAGGCCGAGCGCTGGCTGGAAGAGGTAATGCCCGCCGAGCCGCCCGTGGAAGAGCTGCGCGAGATGTTCACAACTTGGATGGAAGAGCAAGCGCGTGAGATGGGTTTGAGCGAAGATGTGATCAACTCGTATACACTGGCGAACCCGCTGGGGATGTCTGCGGATGGGTTATTGCGTTATTGGAAGAAATATCGTTGGGCGTAATGTGAATGATGAATTGTTGAAAAGAAGGGGCTTTTGAATGAAAATATTTTCCGATAAAGCATTCACTATATATTTGTTTTCAGTAATTGTTGCCGCTGTTTTGGGTATTCTAGTGGGAAAGATTATTCGTAACTATGAAGATATGGAACCCATTATTAGGGGAATTCTTAGTGTAGCAACTCTCTACTTAATATTGATATTATTTATTTCGACAAGTAAACCACTTGATAAGCTAAATGACCCTGATGTGCAAATTGACCTTCAATTAATAGTGAAACATAGTGTTATGTACTTTTTTATTTTCATTATTGTTACTTGGGCAACTCAGTATGCAATAGATGCTGTAAGATACTTATTCTAACGGTTTGAAAATTTCGTGCGTACTCTCGCTGAAATGTCAATATGATAAAATCTGCTCATACATCTAAATAGCCTCTCGAACCCCTAGTTTGTGAGCAGTTGTACTGCGAGCAGGATGCAGTACAACTGCTCACAAAACCACACATCCAAATAGCCTCTCGACTGCGCGGCGCTCGGGGCGATACCCTCAATTCAAAAGGAGATTGACCGTATGAAACACTTCCTCGATGTGTCCGATTATTCCCCCGCTGAAATACAGGACATTCTAGACCTCGCCATCCGGCTCAAGAAAGAGCATTTTGAGTCTGGCAACCAGCCGCTTTTCAAAGGCAAAGTGCTGGGCATGATCTTCCAGAAACCCAGTTTACGCACGCGCGTTTCTTTCGATATGGCCATGCGCCATATGGGCGGCGACGCGCTTTATCTTTCCCCCAATGAGATTGGTTTAGGCAAACGCGAAGCCATTGCAGATGTTTCGCGCGTGATGTCCGGTTATGTGCAGGCCGTTATGGCGCGTGTTTTCGACCATGCGCATGTGGTGGAATTGGCGAAATATTCGTCTGTGCCGGTCATCAATGGCCTGAGCGATTTCAGCCATCCCTGCCAGGCCATGGCCGATGCGCAGACCATCATCGAGAAATTTGGGGGGATGAAGGGCGTCAACGTCACCTATGTGGGCGATGGCAACAACGTGGCCGTTTCGCTGATGCATATCGTGGTCATGCTGGGCGGTAACTTTACCATCGCCAACCCCGAAGGTTACGACATGCCCGATATTGCCAAAGAGACCGGAGCAAAGCTGGCCTCTGCATCCGGCGCGAAGATCACGTATCTGACCGATCCGCACGAAGCGGTGGCAGATGCCCAGGTCATCTACACCGATACCTGGACCAGCATGGGGCAGGAGGAAGAAACCGCCAAACGCGAAAAAGTCTTCCCGCCGTATCAGGTCAATGCCCAGTTGGTGAGCGAAGCTGACAAAGACGTGATCGTGATGCACTGCCTGCCTGCGCATCGCAACCACGAGTTGACCGACGAAGTAGCCGATGGCCTGCATTCGGTCATTTTCCCGCAGGCGCATAACCGTTTGCATGCGCAGAAGGCAATACTTGCCAGGTTACTCGAAGTTGCATAAATATTTGTTCGTGCGGGGTCTCAGACCCCGCACGAGCTTCATAAGGTAAAAATGAAAACACAGGACTTCATTGAACTCGCGGATCAATACGGCGCGCATAACTATCATCCACTGGATGTAGTCATTGAAAAAGCTGAGGGGGTTTGGGTTTACGATGTGGAGGGGAAAAAATATCTGGACTGCCTGAGTGCTTACTCGGCGGTCAACCAGGGGCACGTACATCCGAAAATTTTGGATGCAATGATTGAACAATCCAAAAAAGTCACGCTGACATCGCGCGCCTTCCGCAACGACCAATTGCCATTGCTGTACAAAGAACTTTCTGAAATGACTGGCTACGAAATGTCATTGCCGATGAACTCCGGCGCTGAAGCGGTCGAGACCGCTATCAAGTTGGTGCGCAAATGGGCTTACCAGGTCAAGGGTGTGCCGCGTCATCAGGCTGAGATCATCGTTTGTGACGGGAATTTCCATGGGCGCACGACGACCATTATTTCGTTTACATCTGAAAAATTATATAAAGATGATTTCGGGCCATTCACGCCCGGGTTTGTTTCCGTTCCCTATGGCAACTCAGAGTGCGATAGAAAAGGCCATCACACCCAACACCGCTGCTGTGATGCTGGAACCGGTTCAGGGTGAAGCAGGCGTGATCATCCCCCCGGACGGCTTTCTCAAGGAAGTTGCAGCCATCTGCAAAAAACACAATGTGCTCTTCGTCGCAGATGAAATCCAGACTGGTCTGGCACGTACTGGCAAGTTGTTTGCCTGTGACCACGAAGATGTCCGCCCGGATGTGACCATCGTTGGCAAAGCGCTTTCGGGCGGGTTTTACCCCGTCTCGGCGGTGCTGGCTGATAAGCCAATTTTGGGCCTGTTCACGCCGGGGGAGCATGGGTCCACTTTCGGCGGGAATCCGCTGGGGGCAGCGGTAGCACGTGCCTCGTTGAGAGTGATCCGGGAAGAGAATCTGGCAGAGCGGGCGGATAAAATCGGCACATATTTCATGGAGCAGTTGGCGGAGATTCCCAGTCCACATGTGAAAGAAGTGCGCGGAAAAGGCTTGCTTATCGGTGTAGAATTGAAGCCAGAAGCGCAGGGCGCGCGCCGTTTCTGCGAAGCCTTGCAAGAGCGCGGCATCCTGGCAAAAGAGACGCATGCGCACGTCATCCGTTTTGCGCCGCCGCTGGTGATCGACCAGGAGACCATCGACTGGGCGCTGCCGTACATCCGTGAAGTGCTGAATATGCCGTAAAAATTTACTTGGTTTGTGTCACTGCGAGGAGATTTTGAGCGAAGCGTAGCGAAGTCGAAGAACCGACGTGGCAGTCTCATGTAGCATGGAAACGTAAGATTGCAAGAGCGCTGAGATTGCCGCGCCCTTCCAGGGCTCGCAATGACAGATACAATGTGGAGGTGAACATGAATATCGGAATTCCCAAGGAACGACGACCCTTCGAGTTTCGCGTTGGGCTGCCTCCTTCCGGGGTTGAAATCTTGAAGCATTTTGGACCATGCTGTTTATGTTGAGCATGAAGCCGGGGTGGGAGCGGGCTTTTCAGATGCGGAATACGAGCAGGCTGGGGCGCGGATCGTTTACTCCTCCGAAGAAGTGTTTGGGCGTGCGGATTTCCTGCTGAAGATCGCGCGGCCTGTCAAAGAAGAAATCGAGTGGCTGCGACCGGGCTCCATGATCGCAGGACTCTTGCATCTTGCATCTGCCCGGCAGGACAAGATCGACCTGATGCTCAAGAACAAGATCACGGCTATTGCGTATGAAGATGTTGAAGAAGCGGATGGGTCCACACCGATCAAGAAACCATTGGCTGAAATCGGTGGTCGTCTGACGGCAAGCATCGCAGCCCACTACATGCAAAATTACAAGGGCGGCAAGGGTATCTTGCTCAGCGGCGTTCCAGGCGTTCCCCCGGCGGAGGTGGTCATTATCGGTGGAGGTGTGGCTGGTACAGCCGCGACCCGGTCGTTCCTGGGCCTGGGCGCGCACGTCACAGTCCTCGACATGGATTTACGAGCTTTGCAACGCATTGGCGAATTGTTCCCGCAAGTGGTGACGATGATCGCAACGCCGAAAAATATTGCGCGCACGTGTGCTTTTGCGGATGTGGTTCTTGGCGCCATCCTGGTGCCTGGCGAGCGGACCCCGATCGTTGTGACGCGCGAGATGGTACAGGGCATGAAGCCGCGCTCGATGATCATCGACATGAGCATCGACGAAGGTGGCTGTGTCGAAACATCGCGCCCAACAACACATGAGCATTGTACCTACATCGAAGAGAACATCATTCATTATTGCGTGCCCAATATCCCGGCGGCGGTCGCGCGCACGGCCACGCACGCGTTTGTCAACGCGGCAATGCTGTACATTCTCGATCTGGCAAACAAGGATTTCAAAACCGCCATCAAAGAAACGCCCGCCCTCGAAAAAGCAGTCAGCACACATGACGGTAAGATGCTGAACCTGACTCGCTTGAACGGCTCGGAAGGAAGCAGCGATGGAATGGACTAGCACCTACAAAGAAAGGGTGTCCACTCCAGAAGAAGCCGTCAAAGCCGTCAACTCTGGAGATCGCATCTTCCTGACCGGGAACGTGTCCGTCCCGCAGAAAGTTTTGGCCGCGCTGGTAGATTATGCCCCGCAGCTTAAGGGCGTGGAAATCTGCCAGGCGCTGACGGTTGGGTCTGGCGATTACGTCAGTCCGGAAATGGAAGGGCATTTACGGATCAATTCGATTTTCATCAGCGCCAACATCCGCAAGGCTGTGCACGAGGGACGCGCCGATTTCACCCCGGTGTTTCTGTCGGAGTTTCCCTTACTGTTCAAGCGTGGTTTGCTGCCCCTGGATGTGGCCATGATCCATGTTTCGCCCCCGGATGAGCACGGGTTTTGCAGCCTGGGAGTGGAAGTTGGCCTGACAAAAACGGCTGCCGAGTCAGCCAAGGTCATCATCGCCGAAGTGAATGAGCAGATGCCGCGCACGCTCGGTGATTCGTTTATACACGTCAGCCGCCTGAATTATGTTGTTCCGGTGGATTATCCAATTGCAGAATTGCCGATGGGGGAGGGGGATTCAGATGAAGTTGTAGAGAAAGTTGCAGGGCACATCGCGGAGTTGATTCCAGATGGTGCTACTATGCAGTTAGGCATTGGTGCTATCCCGGATGCTGTGCTCAAGTTTCTCTTTGATAAAAAGGATTTGGGCATTCATACCGAGTTGTTTTCTGATGGTGTGATTGATCTGGTTAATGCCGGGGTCATCACCAACGCGCAAAAAACCTTGCATCCAGGAAAGATTGTGGCTGGTTTCATGATTGGAACAAAACGTCTGTACGATTGGGCAGACGATAATCCGTTGATCGAATTACACCGTACGGAATATGTCAACGATCCATTTGTGGTTGCACAGAATGAGCGCATGGTAGCGATCAACTCGGCTATCGAGGTTGATTTGACCGGCCAGGTATGCGCCGACAGCATCGGCCCCAAGCTATATTCCGGCGTTGGAGGCCAATTGGATTTTATCTATGGCGCATCACGCTCTAAGGGCGGTGTACCTATCATTGCATTGCCCAGCACCAACACTATGCGCGATGGGACTGTCCTGAGCAAGATTGCTGCTATGTTGAAACATGGTGCCGGGGTCGTCACCAGCCGGAATCATGTACGCTATATCGTCACTGAGTATGGCGTAGCCGACTTGTACGGTAAGACTATCCGAGACCGTGCCACGCAATTGATCGGCATTGCCCATCCCGATTTCAGGGAAGAGTTGAAGAAGCAAGCGCAGGAATTGCATTATATTTAAGTTCTCATGTTACATTGTAGGGGCGACCCGCTTGGCGAGAGCAAAGTGCTTTGTTGAGCTTGAAGGGTCGCCCCTACAAGACTAAATTAGTTCACTAGGTAATAATAAGAGTTGTAATGAGACGAAAAGCGAAAATTGTAGCCACCATTGGCCCGGCCAGCGATGGCAAAGAGATGCTTGAGCGCCTGATAAAAGCGGGCGTCAATGTTGCGCGCCTGAACTTCTCGCACGGGACTCATGAGCAGCACGCGGTTCGGATCAAGACGATCCGGGCGATTGCGGATGACCTGGGGGTGTCTGTTGGGATTCTGCAGGATTTGCAGGGGCCAAAAATTCGCATCGGGCAATTGCCAGCCCCAGTGCAGTTAGATGTTGGGGAGTACGTAATTCTCTATGCGGCGGAAGATAAACTGCCAAAAGGAAGCGAAAAAGCCATCCCGGTGGATTTTCGGGAACTGTTCGCATCTGTCCGGACCGGTGACCTGCTTCTGCTCGATGACGGACGCCTGTCCCTGAAAGTGGAATCCGTCAAAAAGAATAGCTTGAAAGCGGTGGTGGTTGTAGGCGGGCTGCTCAAATCCCATAAGGGGATCAACCTTCCGGGCGTTCAGGTGCGGGTTGCGGGTTATACATCCAAAGATAAAAAAGACCTGGCCTTTGGCATCGCCCAGGGCGTGGACGCGGTGGCCGTCTCCTTTGTGCGCACTCCCGAAGACGTGACGTGTGTGCGCGATGAGATGGAGCGTTTCGCGAACGGCAAACCTGCGCCCATGCTGATCGCCAAGCTGGAACGTCCCGAGGCGATGGATAACCTGGAAGATATCCTGAGCGTAGTGGATGGAGTCATGGTGGCGCGCGGCGACCTGGGCGTGGAGATGCCGCCGGAGCGCGTTCCAGTCTTGCAGAAACACATCATTCGGCGGGCCAGCGCGCGGGCCAAACTGGTCATCACGGCCACACAGATGCTGGAGACCATGATCGAGAATCCGTTACCCACGCGCGCCGAAGCCTCGGACATCGCCAATGCGATTTTTGATGGTACCGATGCAGTCATGCTATCGGGGGAAACGGCTGTCGGGTGTTACCCGGTGGAAACGGTGGAGATGATGACACGCATTGTCATGGAGGCTGAATCGCACGCTATGGAGTGGGGGACAGAGCTGGAACCCGGCGGCCTGGGAGAAAGTGACGCGGTGTCCATGTCACATGCGGCACATACGCTGGCGCACGACCGCGATGTGACCGCGGTGGCGGTGTTTACTTCGGGCGGCAGTACGGCCTGGCTGATGTCGAAGGTGCGCCCGGAAAAACGAATCATGGCGTTCACTCCCGAAATCAGAACGTATCGTAAATTGGCTTTCCTGTGGGGTGTGGATCCGCAGTTGGTGCCGTTTGCCAATACGCTCGAAGATATGATCGAATTTGTGGATACGGCCCTTTTACAAAGTGGTATCAAGCATGGAGAACAGGTGGTGCTGGTGTGCGGATTCCCGGTCGGTGCGATGCGCCCGCCGAATATGGCCTTGCTGCACAATGTAGGGGAGTGATGATTTTGTTACCTGCCTTGTCTTGGCGGGGTCAAGTGTAGTTGATGGCACGAATTTGTTATTTGGAGCATGAGAGGGATACTGTTAAAGGCCGCCGGGAATCAACGCCAATTGGTCAGTTGCCCTGAATGTGGAAAGACCGATTTTCTCAAGCTCAACGAGATGGCTTGATATCAAAGCGGATAAATAGCAAACTACTTTATCAGTAATAAGCTGTATGTTATGATTGAAGCTGAAATTCTGAGCATCTCTTTAGGGCTTGGGTTGGTTTAGACAGGCACAAGCATTGGAGGATACATGATGCAAAATTTAAGCAAATCGACTTTCCTTCTGGTCAGTCTGGTTTTGGCCTCTATTCTTCTGGCTGCATGTTCTTCAACAAAGCAATTCTGTGAGATTGCCCGAACAAGCACTCAGTCCAGGAATCAAGAAGAGGTGATCAAGTACTATCAAGATTTGTTAGCAGCTGCACCAAAAGGAATTGAGGCTGATGTAGATACGCTCTACCGGGGTTGGAGAACCGTAAGTTTTCCACTGGGAGGCGGCTCTGCAACTCGCCCACCTGAGGTAACCGAAGCAGCTAAAAATGTCGTCGAGTATGTCAAAGAGAAGTGCGATCATGATGGCGGCATCTACCTAGCTTTCCCGGAGATCGGTTATTAGGGTTGGTTCATTAAGATAAACAGCAAATATGTAATCGTAGCGGTACTCGGTGACGTTCTCCCTGCGCCGAGAACGGACGTGGGGCGGGGGAGAAAAGCTTGAGAGCAGCATAAACCCGAAGTAAGATAAATGCTATTTTGGCGGGAGAATCCCCGCCGCCTTTCCTGCACCTTTTGCGGGGTCCAGCTGCTCGCCCCAACCCACACTGCGAGGGCGGGGTGCACGTATTTTTAGACCGCTGGATTTTCCGTAAATCTAACGGATAGTTCACTGGACACCAGTTTTCCTTTATCGATATAAATTCTATTGGGATTACGAATTCAGTCAGTAAAAATGAAGCATCATAGAATTCTATATTTCCACAAAATATGTGACTTCTTTTCCCCCCTCATCAACATATTCAATCACTGATCGATAATTCTCTAAATCGATTTTCAGCGTGCAAACTGCGTCATCTTTACCCCAGGAAAGATGTATCTCGTCCTGCTCAGAATCCAACACTTTGAATTCGCCATTGAAAGCAGGATAATCGTTTCTGAAGCGGATAAGCTTCAACAGCTTTTGAACGACATCTTTTTTTAGAGCCTGGTCGATTTCTTCCAGGCTGAAGTTGTGACGGTTGATATCCCGCCCTTCGCCGCTTATCTTGGCGCTCTCCTGGTCGTTTTCTCCGGCCAGCAACCCCACATAATAAACCTGGGGAATACCGGGCGTGAAGAACTGAATGGCCCTGGCCGCTAAATAGGCATCATCATTGTTGCCCAGCAGAGAGTAATAGGTGCCCCGGATTTGATGCACGTCGAAACCATCCGAATCCCTGTGCTTGGGGGAGAAGATCAGGCTGAGATTTCCGCCTCGTTCCAGACAAATATCTACCAGCTTGCGAGCATCCACGCTATCATACAGATCATTCAGGTCTGGCTTGACCGGTACGCCATCGTGGCAATCGAGCATGGTGAATTGTTTATGGGGTCGATCTTTGAGATACTCGCATAACCGTAAACCGCTTTTATTTATTAAAGCGTCGAGCACCAGGTAGGGAAGAATGAAATCATAAATCCAGTGTCCGCGCTCGGCCAGTTTATATTGGGTGGTGTAATGGGCGTGGACTTCCGGCAGCAATTCGATATCAAGAGAATTGGCAAGTTCTGTGATCCAATCCAGGAATTGGTAGATTTCCGGCTCAACAAAGAAGCAAGTTGTTCCCGGTTTTTTGACCACATAGCCAACCGCATCCAGCCGGACGATCTTGACTTTGTTCTCGCTGAAGTTGGTCAGGAAGTCAGCAAGAAGTTGACGGGTTGCGTCCGAGTTTACGTCCAGATCGATCTGCTCGGAGGGGGTTACTTTCCCAAACGTTGTCCAGATTTTCTCGACTTCGCCTGTTTCCTCGATGGTGAAATCGGAAAAGGGTTCGGTTCTGCGCAGGAATATTTTTTCGATTTCTTCCTGGGGAGGATTTCCATCCGGCCAGATTTTGTCTACGGGAATGAACAAGTCGGCGTATTCAGATTTACGTCCCTTTTTCAGGAAATCCTGAAAATAAGCCGAGTTCGCAGAAATATGATTGACCATCAAATCAAGCAAAATGTCGTGCTTTTCTCCAATACGTTGGATGTCATCCCAGGTACCGAACTCTGGCTCGATCTCCAAATATGTTAGGGGAGCAAAGCCCCGGTCACCAGACGAGGGGAAGGGGGGCAGGATATGAATCCCGCCTTTGAAGACGTCTGGGAAGTGTGTTTCCAGGATATAGTGAAGTGTTTTTAAATCTCCGCCTATCGAATTGGGATAGGTGATGAGCTGTACTTGGTTCTTAACTGCCATCGGAAATCCTATTGTTCAAATCTCTATCGTACATTTTCCAAACACGAATACCGCAAATGTGCAAATGACGCGAAAATTTTGTTTTGTGAAATTCAGTCATTCGTATAATGCGTGTAAAAAATTCAGGCACACTACCACATGATAGTAGCGAATTATTCAACAATGATCACATCGTAATCTTTGGTGATGACGAAATCTGCCAACTGCTTGTGGCCGGCGATGATTTTATGCTCCGTAACCAAAACCTGCTCGATAAACGGGTCACTTACTTCATCTCCCCGGTTTCTCTTCCGGCGGTGTTCCAGGGTGTCCAGCCTGTTTCTGGCGATAAATACCCGCGTGTCAACATTTTTGAGCAGGGATGTGTATGTTCCTTCTGCGATCACGACTTTGACCCCATCCAAATTGATGGTTTCTTCTTCGACAGAATTTTCATCATAGTCAACCAGCGGCTTGGTAAATTCACTTTTCCCCTGGATTGCATCTTTCAGGTTTTGTTCGAGCAGATCTAGTTTGACTTCGACATGGGGGCCAAGCCAATCCGGATCTTCACGCCGTTTGGCATCGTTTGATTTGGGTGGCAGCACGAAGTAGTCATCCTGCCCCAGCAAAACGGATTTGATTTCAGCCTTTTCCAGTTCATCGGCGATGGCTTTGCCCGTCTCGGACTTGCCGCTGCCTGATTCTCCTGCGACGGTGATGGTGTATCGAGTTGCTTTGCTCTTTAATCTTCTCAATAATTTCAGGGACGATTTTTCGCGCAGCCTCTTTATGATGTTCTTCTAAAACAATAACATCGCCTTTCATGTTTTATCCTTTTCGAGAATTAAGGGTTGTGCAAAAACAACTTCCCGTTTTAATGTTCGCGAGCAGTTGCACTGCAAGCAGGATGCAGTTGAACTGTATCCAAAACAAGGAGTAGCCAACTAGCTCAACGCGCGTTGGGCCAGCACAAATGCGCCCAAAATTCCAGCCTTCCCTTCTAATGCAGCCGGGACGATGTATTCATCAATCTGCTCCAGGATATCTGGCGACTGGACATAGCCGTTCAACGTTCCCAGCGTTTTCTCACGGATGAGCGGCATAAGATGCGCTTGCTGTGCCACGCCGCCGCCGATGACGATCCGTTGGGGAGAGAGCGTGCAGATAAAATTGCGCATCGCCAGCGCGATATAGCCTGCTTCCAGTTCCCAGGCCGGGTGCTCGGCTGGCAGGGTTTCCGCCTTCTGTCCCCAACGCTTTTCCATTGCCGGGCCAGATGCCAGCCCTTCGAAACAATCGCCATGAAATGGGCAGCTGCCTTCAAACGGATCAACTTCCGGGTCGCGCGGCAGGGGGATGTGTCCCATTTCGGGGTGCAGCAATCCGTGCATGAGTTCCCCATTGACCAGCCCGCCGCCGCCGATGCCCGTGCCGATGGTCAGGTAGATGAAGGTGTCTAATCCTTGAGCGGCTCCCCAGCGCCACTCGCCCAGCGCCGCGCCGTTGACGTCGGTGTCGAAGCCGATAGGGATGTCAAAGGCTGAGCGCAGCGTGCCGACGATGTCCGCGCCCGTCCAGCCGGGTTTGGGTGTGGGCAAGATGGTGCCGAATGTAGCGGAGGCAGGCCGAGGGTCCAGGGGGCCGAACGAGGCAACACCGATCGAAGCGAGCGGGCCGAGGCTTTGACTTGCTTTTTGAAGAAGTCCACCGCACGGGCCAGCGTCTCATCTGGAGTTGTGGTCGGAAAGCGCGTCTCGGCCAGGATTTGGCCTGCTTCCGTTCCGACGGAACATACGAACTTGGTGCCGCCACCTTCAATGCCGCCAAAGAGTAAACCGGGCATACTACTCCTTTTGAATCAACCAGAGAAACTGATAGGGTTGCAAGTCAACAGTGCTGGAAGAAATGGCCTTGTCTGAAAGAATATCGATATAGCCCTGTGGGCTTTTTGGAAGTTTTATTGTATGTGCTGAACCGCCCAGATTGTTGAGAATGAGTATGGTGTTCAGAATTGTAGTTCGTGTATAGGCAGCGATGGATTTTGTGCCCACATCCACCCAGTTGAAATCGCCCCAGCCAAAAGCCTTGATATTGTTTGCGGATAGCGATCATGTGTCGTATGGAATTGAACAGCGAATGAGAGTCGATTGCGTTGATCTATCACATTGACCTGTGTCGGGCCATATTCTTCATCATCTATAACAGGGATGTAAATTGACTGTTGATGGGGCTTTTGAGAAACCAGCGTTCAAATCATTTTCCCATTGCATGGGCGTGCGCACACCGTTTCGATCATGCAGCCAGATGTTATCGCCCATACCAATCTCGTCACCATAATAGATGATGGGCGAGCCCGGGTAAGGTGAAGAGCAGAGAGTTTGCGAGTTCGATTTTCGCCTGATTGTTGTCCAACAGCGGCGCCAGCCGGCGGCGGATTCCCAAATTCAGGCGCATGCGGGGGTCAGGCGCAAATTGCTCCCACATCCAATTCGCGTTCATCTTCCGTGACCATTTCCAGGGTTAAGCTCATCATGGTTACGCAAGAATATGCACCACTGGTTGGTTTCGGTTAAGTTGGGGTGCGGCTCATGATCAATTCCAGTTGCGTACGATCTTCTTTGCGAATGGACATGAAAATGCGCGGCATGATGGGGAAATGGAAACCCATATGGAATTCATCATCACCATCCCCAAAATAGGGAATGATATCTTCCGGCCATTGATTGGCCTCGGCTAGCAGGATGCGGTCCGGATATCTTTCGTTGATGAAGTTTCGGATTTCTTTCAAGAATGCGTGCGTTTCCGGTAGGTTTTCGCAGTTAGTGCCTTCGCGTTCGAACAAATAGGGTACTGCGTCTGCTCGAAAGCCGTCTACACCAAGGTCCAGCCAGAAACTCAGGACTTTGAGCATTTCCGTTTGTACCGCCGGATTATCGTAATTCAAGTCGGGTTGGGAAGAATAAAAGCGATGCCAGTAGTATTGCTTCGGATTTCTCGTCCCAGGCCCAATTCGATTCTTCTGTATCCAGGAAAATGATACGAGCATCACGGAACGACATGCTGCTGTCACTCCATACATAGTAGTCGCGGAAGATGAGAATCCTTGTTGGCGCGCGCCGCCCGAAACCAGGGATGTTGATCGGAGGTGTGGTTCAGCACCAGGTCCATAATGACGCGCAGTCCGCGCTTATGGGCTTCTTCAAGCAGCTCTTCAAAATCGTTCAACGTCCCATAATCAGGATGGATATCATAATAATTTGAGATATCATACCCATCATCTTTGAGCGGGGAGGGGTATATTGGCAGCAGCCACAGGCAATCCACTCCAGGTTTTTCAGATAGTCCAGTTTTTCGATCAGGCCACGCAGATCGCCATGACCGTCATTGTTGCTGTCATGAAATGCGCGCACATATACTTCGTAGAAAACGGCGTCTTTGTACCAGAGCGTATGATCCATAAGCGTATTTGTGTGTTCCAGTTTATCCTTTCAATAAGTTTCAAACCAAAATATGGAGTGCAGACTTCAGTCCGCAGATAACAGCGGACTGAAGTCTGCACTCCGAGGATATCTAGATGTACTATTTTTCGTATAGCAAAGTATACGCCTCGGTCAGATTGAAATTGCGTTGCTTTCTATCACATCCTGATACCAATAGGCGCTTTGCTTTGGTATGCGGGCGAAGGTCTCATAGTCAACGCGTACCAGTCCAAAACGCGGACCATAGCCACGCTCCCACTCGAAATTATCTAAGATACTCCAGGCAAAATAGCCATGCACATTAGCGCCCTCTTCAATGGCCTCATGCAATGGCACAGATGCGCCCGCAGGAAATCGATGCGCTCCCAGTCGGCTACAAATCCGTTTTCATCCGGTACATCTGGCATGGCACACCCATTCTCAGTCAGATAGAGCTTGGGATTTCCATAATTTTCTTTGACATGCAAAACTTCCTGTTTCAACCGCGGGATCGATACCCCAATTCGTCTCGGTCCGCCCCCAGCCCGGTGCAGAATAGGGAATAAGTCGCGCCTTGTTCAAGCCACCAAAGAGATCGAAAGCGACATAGTCAGTATTGTAATAATTCAGACCGAGAAAATCGATCGGTTGTGAGATGATC
>CAWBTW010000018.1:0-108503 GCA_963791785.1 uncultured Chloroflexia bacterium
GGCAAAGCCCTCCTCGCAATGACAATCACAATATGCGATAAAATATACCCATGCTGCTCACCATCGACATCGGCAACACCAACCTGACCCTCGGCCTGTACGAAGGCGAAGAACGCGGCCCCAACTGGCGGCTGGCAACCGATCATGCCCGCATGCCGGATGAATACGGTCTGCAGTTCCTCGGTCTGCTCGAACATGCCAAATGCGGCGAAGACTGCCTGACCGGCATCGTGCTGGCCTCCGTTGTCCCGCAGTTGACGCAACGCGTAGTGCAGGCCTGCCGCGAATATCTCAAGATCGAACCGCTGGTGGTGGATACCGGCGTCAAGACCGGCATCCGCATCCGCTATGAAGACCCCAAAGCCGTGGGCGCCGACCGCGTGGCAGACGCCGTCGCAGTGATGAAACTGTACGGCGGCCCGGCCTGCGTGATCGACTTCGGCACCGCCACCACCTTCAACGCCGTCACGGAAGAGGGCGACTATCTGGGCGGCGCCATCACCGCCGGGGTCAACCTGGCTGCCGAAGCGCTGTATACCCGCGCTGCCAAACTTCCGCGCATGGACTTGCAGCGCCCGCCCTCCGTCATCGGGCGCAACACCGTCCACGCCATGCAATCGGGGCTGCTGTTCGGGTATGTGAGCATGGTCGAGGGGATGGTGGCAAGATTTCGGTCCGAGCTTGGGAAGCGATATGAAAGTCGTCGCCACGGGTGGGCTGGCCGAAGTCGTCGCCAAAGAGACCGAAGTCATCGACGTCATCGCCCCCTGGCTCACCCTCGACGGCCTGCGCATCATCTGGGAACTCAATCAATAAACATTTCAGACTAAATGAAACAACTTATTCTTTTGACTTTAGTGGTATCTGTATTTTTGACTGCCTGCGGCGGGAATGTTGACGCTGCCCCGGAACCAACGGGGACGAATACCCCGCTTCCATCTCCAACCAAAACTGCCACCGTTACACAAACAGCCAACCATCACCCCAACCTTTACCATTACCCCCACGCCGACCACTACGCGCGTGGTCCAGGGCCCGGACGCGGTTGTGGTCCCCATTTTGCTGTACCATCGCATCGGGGTCTCCCCGATAGACAGTCAATACTATGTTTCGCCTGAAAAGTTCGAAGATCAGATGAAGCTGCTGCATGATTGGGAATATACTGTCATCCCGATCGAACTGCTGGTCAAGGCCATCAAGGAAGGCGCCGGCCTGCCGCCGCGCCCGATCATCATCACTTTTGACGATGGCGATCTCAGCGTTTACGAGACGGCTTTCCCGATCATGAAAAAATATGGCCTGACCGGCGTGGCATATATTGTAGGAAATTACATGGATACCGATGGTTACATGACCGCTGAACAGATCAAAGAACTTGGCCGCCGCGGGCTGGGAGATCGGCAGTCACAGCCGCAGCCACCAAGACCTGAGAAAGCTGGAGCCAGTACTCCAGAAGATAGAAATCGTTGATGCGCGCAAAGAGTTGCGGGAAGCAACTGGCATTTCGGTGGATACGTTTGCCTATCCCTTCGGATTTATGGGTGATTCTACGGGGGAGTATGTGCATGCTGCGGGTTATATCGCCGCAATGGGGCTGGGCTTCACCAGTGACCAGGGCAAGAGCAACCTTTTCTGGCTGCAGCGCCGCGATGTCAAAGGCGAGTATGATATCAAACGGTTTGCGAGTTTCCTGCCCTGGCAGGGAGACCCGGCCTATATGCCTACCGATACGCCCACGCCCACGCCAACTGCCTCGAGCAACTCCAATTCCAACTTACACACAGTATCCAACGAGCACAACACAGCCTTGAAGGAACTTTTTGATCGATTTGTCAGTCAATCAAACAAAGGAGGCTGATATGCAAAAGAAGATTTTGCTACTCCCCTTTGTCTTGTTGATATTATCCTGTGGCATCTTTGCAACGCCTACTCCCACTGACAGCGGCATTACAGGCAAAGTCCTGGTCGGGCCGATGTGCCCTGTCATGATCGAGGGGCAGGAATGTCCCGATCAACCGTACCAGGCTACGATAACGGTCAACAGCCTCAAGGGCAGAAAGATCGTCCAGTTCCAGACCGATGAGCAGGGAAATTTCCATGTCCCGCTTGCGCCAGGGGAATACATCCTGCATCCTGAAACCCCGAAAGGGGTGCCGTTTCCATTTGCTGATGAGCAACGATTTGTTGTCCTGCCTGGAGAGTTCACCCGTATAATAGTGTTGTATGATAGTGGTATACGCTGAATGAATCGAAGGAGGCGCAGGTGAAGAAGATTTTGTCTGTTAGTTTGGGTTCGGCCTCTCGGGATCACACCACCCGGCACGAATTTCCTGGGGCAGGAGTGCGAGTTATCTCGTCAAAGGCACAGGCGCTGACTTTGAAAAGGCCCTCGCCATGTACCGCGAATACGATGGCAAAGTCGATGCGTTTGGCGTCGGTGGCTTAGAGTTTTATCTGGGCGTAGGGGAGCGCCGTTATTACTTCCGCGAAGGCAAAACACATTCGAGCAGCCATAAAGATCAGCAAAGTGGGCGACGGCAACGGCATCAAAGGATTGCTTGTCCAGCGCGCGTTTGCGGCTCTCGAAAAACATCTGAATACGGAAGGCAAAACGCTCAAGGGGATGAAAGCGCTGAAGACCAACGCCGTGGACCGCTATGTAATGGCCGAAGGCCTGGTCAATGCAGGCTGCGAGCCAGTCTTTGGCGACTTGATGTTTTCACTTGGCTTGCCCATCCCCGTCCGAAAGCTCTCCACTGTGCGCGTCATGGCTGCGCTGCTTCTGCCCGTCATCACGCAGTTGCCATTCAAATTGTTTTATCCGCTCGGTTCTGCGCAAGATAAGGAGCCTGAGCCGAAATGGACGAAGTATTATGAAGAAGCCACCGTGCTTGCAGGGGATTTTGTCTCAGTTCGCGCGCACATGCCCGATGACTTGAGCGGAAAGATCGTGGTTACCAACACCACCACTGCCAAAAATGTGGAAGAGTTGCAAAAGCGCGGCCTGCATATCCTGGTCACCACCACGCCGCGGCTCGAAGGACGCAGCTTTGGCACCAACGTGATGGAAGCCACCCTGCGCGCCCTGATGGACAAACCCGATCCAGAAATCACGGATGCGGATTTCCTTGACCTGATCGAACGAATCCCGCTAGAACCGAATATCGAAGTGTTAAATTAACTTATTAGACCTGACAGGTTTCTGCAAAGTATTCTGAAACGAAGTGAAGTGGCGAAAACCTGTCAGATCTAAGATGCTATTTACACACGGCAAAATTTTATTGACTCTCTTTTCCTTTGCGGTATAATTTCCCCCGCGCGGCCGACTAGCTCAATTGGCAGAGCAAGCGACTTTTAATCGTTAGGTTCTGGGTTCGAGTCCCAGGTCGGTCATCAACTCAAAAGGAACCGCCAACAGACGATGTTGAGCGGTTTCTTTCTATGTTGCGGTTCAATTCTAGGGAGAAATTGAAGGAATTACCAAATCTAAATCTCGATGTCTAGTGTTTTATTTGGAGAAAAGGGTTCGAAGTTCCGCCTCTAGTTTTATTCAAAAAGGAATTTTTCTTAAATCCATCCTCGCTACTATAGGACTTTTGCAGTGTTTTTTTGCTTTTGCCCCTTTTTTTAGGACAGAAGCTCATAACCCGGAGGTCGCAAGTTCAAGTCCTGCCCCGCTACTCTATAGAAACCAAGTAGTGCTTCCACAAGTTCTAAACAATCTCATGTCCATACAAATGGCTGCTACATACAGTGGCTACAGTTTGCAGTACCTTCGGCGCTTGCTTCGTAGCAGCAGGTTGGAAGGTGTCAAATTAGGTCAAATGTGGCTGGTTGACAAAGGTGCTCTCGATATCTATATTGAAAAAGCACAAGATGCAACCGACCAACGCTTTGGCCCGAAGTAGTTTTTTTATTTCTAGCCAAGTGTAAACAAATGTAAACGCTACCTGTTTACATTTGTGTGAACGGAAAAAACCATATGTGGTTGGAGAAAGCGCTGAACATCATGGAGTCCTTGTCCAGCGTTCTGGTTCAGCCAATTGAACAATCAAAAATTGAATACATTTTTTGTTCTCCTAATCTGATTTTCTAAGGTCAGGACTTGATGATTCTGAAGAAGCAAATAAGGCGTGCAAGAGCGGTGGTGTGATTAATGTTGTCGCGATGACCAGTACAATCACGGTCGAAAAAATAGTATTGTCGATAATTCCTTCAACCAAACCGACTGTTGCAACGATGAGCATGACTTCACCACGGGGGATCATGCCTGCACCCAATTGGATTGATTCGCGAGACGATAGATCGCCCAGAAAACCGCCGATACCTGAACCCAATATTTTGGACAGGATCGCAATGATCAAAAGAGCTAGGATGAACCATAAATTTTCCGTATTCATCAAACGGATATTTGCCTCGAGGCCAATGCTAATAAAGAAAATCGGGATAAAGATCCCATAAGCAATCGCAGCAAATCCATTCCTTATTTTTTGCGAGATGTGGCTGCGTGCAAAGAAAAGTCCAGCCATAAAAGCGCCAATAATCGTGGCCATATGTCCTAATGCTTCAGCTGACCAAGAGTAAAATAACAAAACCACCAAAGCAAAGGATATCAGCCCTTGGCTAATGGGCATCTTTTCCACAAAAACGATTAGTTTTGGCAAAACCCATAAACCGAAGGCTGTGGCAATAATCAAAAAACCAGCCATTTTTACCAAGATGATGCCAACTTCATCAACACCACCGATAGCTTCGCTGCCACCCAGGAGAACACCATATAAAGAAAGCCCCAATACAACCAGGATATCATCGATAACGGCTCCGCCTAACAACCCCATACCGACTTTACTCTGCAGTTGCTTTATCTCCATCAACACTTGGGCGGAAATGCTAATGCTGGTTGGAGAGAGCAGCAAGCCTAGAAAGATAGCTTGTTCCAGCGGATAGCCCATCAATTTGCCTAGGGCAAAACCACTGAGAAGAGGGAAGCTAAAACCTAAAACCCCTGCCCAGATAGCAATTTTTCAGCTTTGGCAAGATCATCCAAATGAAGCTCCAAACCCGCTATGAACATCAAAAGTAAGACCCCCAATTCTGCCATGTGAATAATACTTTCTTCCAAATGCGGATCAGTGAAAACTGGTAAGTGGAAAAAATTTAATTACAGATGGCCCCAAAATCAATCCAGTGAGCACCTCTCCAACCACGGATGGTTGTCCAGCTTTGGAACTCAAATAACCACCCATTTTTGCGGCAAAGATAATTACAGTAATTGCTAGAATAAACTGCAAAAACGAGATCATACATTATTCTCAATATTCATGCTATAGACTTCAACCAGAGGAGCGATGAAGATCAATCCAACAAAAGTAGGGACTATCAGAACAAAAACGACCAGGTAACTCATGGTTAAAGTTTACTCAATAGATGTTCCTGGCTTTAGGCAGGCACCTGATTTAGCAACTCAGAGAGCGTCAAACTCCCAATGATGTGCCGCAATTCGTCAATGACGGGTAGAAGGATCAAATCTGCATCGATCATCATTCGTAGCGCGTGTGCCAGCGTATCATTGGCAAAAACGGCTGCCTTTTTCGTATCCGGGCGAAGAACGTCGCCTGCTGTGGAAGCTTTGATGAGTTTTACCAATCGGATGGTCTTATCCGTAGTAGTCAACGGTTTCAGTAAAAAAGCTCCTAGTTTAGCACGCGCCCAATCAAGAAGGTCGGTTCTGGTGATTACGCCTGAAAAACGATTGTCGTCGTCTATAACAAAAATTCCCCTGAGTTCGGCGTGATGCGCAAAGTTGTTGATAACCTGATTGAATTCATCGGTCATCCTCACCAGAATTGGATCTTCATCAACCAACAGGTAGGCGTCCTTTACAGTCAATTTTTGTAAGGTAATCATCGTCTATCTTCCTTATTCAATCCATAGACCTCAACCAGAGGAGCGATGAAGATCAGCCCTGAATTGGGTTTTTCCATATCCCCTGCGGTATTTTGGGCTGCTTCGACTAAAGCATGAGCAGCATCAAGTTCATCCACAACAGAGAACAATGTGCGGTTATGCGTTTCAGCGCTCTTGAATAAATCGCTCAAACTTGGCATAAGTGGTAAATCGTCACGAAGCCCAGCTTTTCGAACGCGCCCGATCCCCGTACTCTCTAAAATTGTGATCCCCTTTGCGCCCGCGTTCTCCCAGGCATCTAGGACATCCTGAAACAGGTCAAGGCTGTCAAGAACAAAAACGACCAGGTAACTCATGGTTAAACTCCTTTGAACTTAGGCGGGGCTTTATTTTTAGATTGATATCCCATTTCTTGCTCCAGTAAATTTTCTAAAGAAATAAACTATTACCAAATTGCCATTCCCAGACTAGACAAAGCCATAACCCCTAAAACCGGCAAAGCAGCTCGGCGAAACCAGGCGCGCTGAACGCAACGACCAGCCCCATCTTGGCAAAGATATTGGCTGTTGTTGCTAGCAACAACGCCTGAGTAGCGGTGCCATAGGCAATATCCTTGCCTGCTAGCTGGGATATGGAGAGGTTAATGGGGTCGATTTTGGTCAGCCCGGACAGAAAGCTGGCAACGTAGAAGCCAGTGTCGCCGAAAGTCTGGTTCGCTAATGCCGTCAGAAATAAAATTGCGCCAAACAGAACGCCAATCTTAATTGCTGGCCATAGACGGAAGGGGTTGCTGTAATTAGATAAATCTTGTTTTTCAGGACGTACTACCCACCAAATGTACAGCCCGCCACCTAAACCTACGAACATTAGTAAAACCAGGCGCAACCAGACATATCCCACCAGGACTGGATTGAAAGCCAACACTTCCAACAGCACACGGAAATACATTGTTGAGGAGGCAATCACAATACCTAAAGCCAGGTGCCGCGCCATGGGAGGAGTTGAACGGCTACGCTCTGAAAAGCTCAATGTCACCGCGGTGGTCGAAACCAAACCTCCAAGCAGGCTGGTTATCCAGATCCCTTGCGCATGGCCGAACAACTTGATAGCCAGGTAACCGGAAAAGCTAATTGCAGAGACGAACACCACCATTAACCAGAGTTGGTAGGGGTTGAAAACGTCTAGCGGCCCAAAGGTCGCGTTGGGGAGTATGGGTAGCACAACCGCACTGACAACGATGAATTTCAACGTGGCATAGATATCCTCGCGATCGATGCGCGCGACCAAGCTGTGCAACGTGTTTCGCAAGGCCAACAGTCCGACCACCAATACGCCCAGGGCCGCCGCCAGCCAGATATGATCCCAGTAGACCAGCCCGCCAATCAGGTAGATCAACAACACAGCGATCTCGGTGGTCAATCCGATATCTCCTTTCTGAACTGAAGCAGCGTAGATAATCAAGAGCAAAGCGACTAGGCTGACAAACCCAATTGCAAACAGCCATTCCTGATTTTCGGTGTCCAGCATAGCCAGAGCACATCCCAACAAAGCAATCAATGGGAAGGTGCGGATTCCGGCAAAAAAGAAAGGTTTTTCTGTTTCTTGCCGTGAGTGCTCCCGCTCCAACCCAACCAATAACCCAATCAATGCAGCCAAGGCAAATTTTTGCCACAATACCAGAGAAATATCTGTCATGGCATTTCCAGAGAAGTCTCAACTTCATCTGTCACAGGCCAGGGGGATAATACAAGCAACATGCGGTGAATATTGGCCCCTGCCAAAAACATAGTAGGCATATTAATCAGCATACACAAATTGTCTTGAACCACCACGACAGCCTCATCAATGTCAGTCACAATTAACCAGCCAATGGAATTGAATGATTTGCAAAATAGTAAAGATGAAATTTTCTAGCTGCCCAACAAAAAAACTCCTGAATTTATTCATTATTTGGATTTTGACTTTCCGCGCTGTAAGCGGCGCGTAGCTTTATGGGGGCAGCTGCTTTTCTGGCACGCTGGCGCAGATTGAGCATCTCCACAAACACAGAGAAGCCCATGGCAAAATAGATATAACCTTTGGGAATATGCGCGTGCAATCCTTCAACGATCAGACTCATACCAATCAGCAGCAAGAAACTGAGTGCCAAAATCTTGACTGTTGGGTGGCGGTTTACAAAGCCGCTGATTTTCTCCGCGGAGATGAGCATAATGATGATAGCGATAACTACCGCAGCTACCATTACCCAGATTTCCTGTACCATACCCACAGCGGTAATGACTAAATCGAGCGAGAAGACAATATCGAGCAACAGGATTTGGATGATCACACTGCCAAAAGACGGCAGTACCCGCTCACTGGCATGCCCCTCCACTCCTTCCAGTTTGTCATGAATTTCAAGAGTGCTTTTGGCGAGCAAGAACAGGCCGCCGCCAATGAGAATCAGATCGCGGCCGCTGATCTGCTGTCCGAATACTGCGAATAGAGGCTCAATCAAGCCGATAATCCAGGCTATTGAGAAGAGCAACGCGATCCGTGTCAGCAATGCCAGCGAAAGCCCTAACTGGCGCGCCTGGTCGCGCTGGTGTGCTGGCAATTTACCCGCCATGATAGAAATAAAGATTAGATTATCTATGCCTAGTACAATTTCCAGGACTGTCAGGGTAACAAGCCCGATCCAAATTTCAGAGTTGGCAATCCAGGTCATTTTTTATCTCCTTGGCTAGCTATTCGCTTGCATTCAGGGCAGCGCAAGACAGCAACGCGTACCTTTTTTTTCCTTCAGGCAAATTCTTGTATGTGCGGGTATGGAACTCATCTAAACAGACAGAATTCTCCACAATGGGGGCATTGGCTCTTCTTACGAGGTTCATTCACCAGCATGAGCATCCTTTTGGGAACGAATTAAAAACATTGGAACGTTGACACTGCGCACTACGCGGTCAGCAACACTGCCCATCAACTAACGGCCCACGCCTGAATGGCCGCGTGGACACATCGCAACAACATCTACCCGAACTGTTTCGGCCAAGTGCAATACCAGATCAGTTGACTGAAAGTTTAACCAGCAGGAAATCATTGTGCACCTTTGCCTTGCGGTCTTCGCAGGAACCACTTCTCCAATTCGACACCCCAGAAAACTACCATACTCAGGCCTAGGCTGATGGCCAGATCGATGGGAGGGAGAGCGACGGTCTTAAATAAGGTTTGGAAAAAGGGCACATAAACTACAGCCATTTGCAGCACGAAAGTTAGTAACACAGCTCCCAACAAAGCCCGGTTTGAAAATAGACCGATCTTGAAAACCGATTCTTCTCCCAGAGCGGATGGCGAGAGCGTGACCCATTTGGGATAAAGTGAGAGTTGTGAAAATCATCGTCTGCCAGTCATGCCGCCCTGTAGACCAAGCCCAATATCCCATCCCCAAAGAGACGATTCCCATCAGTAATCCCACCCACAGAATATGCCACCCCATGCCGCGTCCGAAGATATTCTCCTTGGGGTGGAAGGGCTTCCGCTGCATGACACCCGGTTCAGGTGGTTCCACCGACAATGCCAGACCCGGCAGACCATCGGTTACCAGATTGATCCATAAAATTTGCAACGGCAGCAAAGGCAGCGGCATCCCTATGAAGGGAGCTAAGAGCATGACCCAGATTTCACCTGAGTTGGATGTCAGAGTATATTTGATGAATTTGCGAATATTATCGTAGATCGTGCGCCCTTCTTTGATGGCAGCCACAATGGTAGCGAAGTTATCGTCCAGCAACACCATATCAGCAGCTTCTTTAGAAACATCGGTGCCGGTGATCCCCATAGCTACACCGATATCAGCTTTTTTGAGCGCGGGCGCGTCATTGACACCATCACCCGTCATCGAAACGATATGCCCTTTATTTTGCAGTGCCTGAACAATTTTGAGTTTGTGTTCCGGGGAAACACGTGCATATACCGATGTGGTTTCAGTTAGCGTCTTCAAGTTCATCATTTGAAAAATCTTCTAACTCGCGTCCAGTAATCACCTGCTCAGTTCCGGTGAGAATCCCCAAATCCCGTCGCGATACTTTGTGCAGTGAGGGGGTGGTCGCCAGTAATCATAATCGGTGCGGATTCCCGCGGCCTGACAGGTTTGCACGGCTTCTTTGACTTCCGGGCGCGGCGGGTCAATCATCCCAATCAGACCAATAAATGTAACCTCATGTTCTAGTACTTCTTCGGTCACTTTTTCAGGGAGTGTAGAGAGAGGCCGGAAAACGACCCCTAAAACACGCTGCCCCTCTTGAGCCAAAGAATTGTTGGCATCCAAAATCCGTTGACGCAGATTATATGTCAACGGTATGGACTGATCGCCAGACCAGACATGGCTGGTAATTTCGAGCAGACCGTCCACCGATCCTTTGCCAAAAGCCACGAAAGGTGAATCTCGCCAGGGTGCATCGGTTTTCTCTGGAAGTACATCGACGCGCTGGATGGTGGTCATGCGCTTGCGCTCAGAAGTGAAGGGCATTTCGCCAACCCGCGGCCAACGGGTTTCCAGATCCGGTTTGAGCATCCCCAATTGTGCGGCGGCGACAACCAGTGCGCCCTCAGTGGGGTCTCCAAGTGTCCGGAAGTAATCACCATTATCCTGGGTTTTCTCTAGCATTGCGTCATTGCACAGGGCCGCAGCCTTGAGGAGCAGACCCAGGCTGCGCACAGCGGGTGTTTCTGTCGATGCCAATTCTGCATCCAGCACCGGTACGCCTTTGTGGAGCAAAGCATCAATCGACTGAGTTTCACCCAAGACATCTAGGGTGGTAACGGTCATGCGGTTTTCGGTCAAAGTGCCAGTTTTGTCTGAACAGATCACATCGACCGACCCAGAGTTTCTACCGCTGGCAATTTACGGATGAGCGATTGGCGCTTGAGCATACGCTGGCCCCCTAGGGCCAGCGCAATGGTTACAACTGCGGGCAGACCCTCGGGGATCGCGGCGACTGCCATGCTGATAGCCGTCATTAACATCAGACGCCAGTCTTCGCCGCGCAGCAATCCCAAACCAAAGACTACCGCGACAATCACTAAAGAAGCGATAGCTAGGCCGCGTCCTAACTGCTCCAGGCGGCGCTGCAAGGGTGTGGGTTCCCTTTCTACCGTTTGGATCATTTCAGCGATATGACCCAACTCTGTATTCATGCCAGTTGTGGTGATGACTGCTTCTCCCCTGCCATAGGTTACTACCGTGCCCATGAAAAGGATGTTGTGCTGATCCCCGAGGGGCAGGTTTTCCTTGCTCAAGGCTTCAGGAAGTTTGTCTACGGGTTCCGATTTTCCGGTGAGGGCAGCTTCTTGCATGCGCAGATTGGCGCTTATAAAAAGACGGGCGTCGGCTGGTGCCGCATTGCCGGCTTCCAGGATGATAATGTCCCCAGGAACCAGGTCTCGAGCAGAGATTTCCTGAATACGACCATCACGGCGGACTTTGACGGTGGGTACGGCCATTTTTTTGAGAGCTGCCATGGCTTTTTCAGCCCGGTATTCTTGGGTAAAACCGAGGATGGCGTTGAGAATCACGATTGCCATAATTGCGATTGCGTCCTTATAGTCCCCCAACAGGGCGGAAATCACCGCGGCGATGATCAAAATTACCACCATGATGGCTGTCATCTGCTCCCAAAAAATCAACCAGGGCGATTTTATACCGCGGTCAACCAATTCGTTTGGGCCGTATTGGGTGGTTCGCTCGACAATTTCAACATGGCTCAATCCTTCAGGCCGACTTTGCAATTGAGCAAATACTTCATCAGCAGTTTGTGTATACCAGGGTTTGGGTGACATAAGGTTATTGTTTAGTTCCTCTCTCTGTAACAATCTTTTTTATCTTTGGCGCGTGGTTTCCGAGACTTGAACATGAAAATATCCAATAGGTAAATCCCAGTAGCCATAATTGGCAAGAAGATCAGAGCCAGAATCTCCTCACTGTATCTGACAATTTCTTCAAACCAGATCGCCGTCGCCGTGCCGCCAGCGCCGGTAACCACGGCGGGCTTCCATAGCCGCCGGAAAATTGAAAAACGCGGGGATCGTGTTGAGGTTTTGGACACGAGAATCTCCTTTATCAAAACCTTTCTTTATGAATGGAATTAAACATTTCAGATATCCATGCTTACTTGTTGTTTTTTTGAATGGGTGCATACACCAGGCTTCGCCGGGTGACCCAAAAATACAGAGCAAGCGCCATGCCTCCCCCTGCAAGCAGGAAAGGAAGGTACTGCTTCAGATACGTGCTGATCAGCGCCCATTCATGTCCAAGCAAATATCCAGCGCCAATCAGCAGAATGCACCAGATATAGGCTCCGATGAAGGTGGCCAGGAAAAATGTGATGAAAGGCATGTGGGCTAGCCCTGCCGGGATGCTGATCAGAGTACGAATCCCGGGCATCATCCGTCCGATGAGTATCAGCCCTGTCCCCCAGCGCTGGAATTGTTTTTCGGCATTCGAAATATGATTGGGATTGATACGCACCCACCGAGCGAACCGATCAACCAACGGACGTCCCCCCAGGCGCGCGACCCAGTAAGCGATGGAAGCGCCCGCCACACTCCCAGTGGCCGCATAGAGACCACCAAGAAGGATCATTGAAGGATGTGCCTGGTGCTCCGCGATGAGCATCCAACCGGCTAACCCGAGAATAATTTCGCTGGGCGTGATACCGGTAGCATTTTCAAAGGTTAATAGGGCAGCCACCCCTAGCCAGCCCCATGCATCGTAGATGGCTTGGGTCGTAGTCAATATATAGGTTTCAATTTCAGTAATCAAAAGGTTTCTCCGTTATACCCTGTGCGAATTATCCAATATCGAATACATCGTCCAGGAATGTTTTTTTAACTTGTTACTTTTTATATTTTTTCCAGTCATCATCAAGGTGTTAATGCCACTTTGGTTCGTCTATGGCAGTTCGTTCGGTGATTTTGTCCGATTCACCACAATCCAACCAGATACTGCGACAATGGGGGATGGAAACAAACCATTTTCTCGTGGTAACAGTTCACAGACTTCAGAGAATACTGTCTGCTACCTGGATAAGGTGTTTTATGAATTATGAGTTTTTGGGAGGGGGAGAAATATTCGACAAGAAAGCGGATTGAAAATCCAAATTCATTGACCTCAATTTTGCGAAAACCAAGCCTGAGATAGTTATGGCAGTATTTGGTGCGATAAAAAAGTCTTCTTCGAATTCAGCCTGTTCGAAGTCGATTTCAGGAACTTCCAGCACAGATACACTGTCAACATTTGTTATAGGCAGGATTGCCAGACTTCCTAAACAAATGCAGAAGCTAAGAAATGCCAAAAGGATTCGAAAACTGTGCTTTTTATCCATAGTTGAAGTGCTTGATGATATGATGAAAAAAAATTCTGGGCAAATTCTGATTTGATCCTTCTTCAACTTCATCTCAAGTTTTATCTATCACAAACTCAATAAGTACAAAAAAGGCCATCGCTCTAATGAAGCGATGGTCTTGCTTTTTCTTCCAGACAGCCGGGAAATCTCTTTCCGTATTGACGACTGTCCAACCCGATAAGCCGGGCAGCTACTCCCCATCGGAGTAATTAGATTTTACAGGATTTGTGCATACAAGTCAATTCATTTTATCTAAGTGTTTTCTAAGACTAAGGTTTTGTGAGGTTGCCCTGTTTGCATTCGACCTAATTTGTATGAACTCGTTGAAACTTTAACATAAAGGGAAATGATAGTGCATCATTATGGGAAACCTTGTTTCAAAAGGAGTTCCCGAATGAGCACTATCCCTGTTAGTCTAACCGAAAAAGCCTTTAATGAGCATGTTTTACCCTATCTCTCAGTAGCCAAGCGAGGTTATATAAGCAAAATCCCACTATACAAGATATACAACTACATTCTCTATCGCCTTCACACAGGATGCCAGTGGTATCAACTTCCTGTCGCTCCACTAGGGGATGGTTCAGATAAAAAGGAAATCAGTTATCACGCTGTTTACTATCATTTTCGTAAGTGGAGTAGGGATGGTAGCCTGAAAAAGATCTGGATAGCCAGTATTTTACGGGTTCTTCCCTATCTGGATTTATCTGAACTCAATCTGGACGGCAGTCATGCCATCGCCAAGAAAGGTGGTGAATTAGTTACCTATCAAGGTCGCAAAAAAGCCAGGACGACAAATATTTTACCAATCACTGATGCTCGGGGTTTCATTATCACAACAACCGATTTGATAGCGGGCAATCACAACGATGCCTTCAATTTGAAACCACATTTACAAGAAGCTTTCAAGTTTCTGAAGCGACTTGGGCTTGATATTTTTGGCGCTTATTTCAATGCGGATGCTGCATTTGATACCAAAGATGCGAGAAAAACTTGTTTCAATCATGGCGTCATTCCAAATATTGATGAAAACAAGCGCAATCGAAAAAAGCCTAAACCAGGACCGAAGCGTTTCTTCAAAAAAGAAATCTACAAGCATCGTTTTTCCAGCGAACGCACTTTTGCTTGGGTTGATAAATTCAGGGCTTTGCTTGTCAGATATGAGCAACGTGAAGTTTATTTTCTTGGCGCACATTTTATTGCCTTTGCTATGATCAATTTACGCCAGATCATTCAACAATAAGTTTCAACCAGTTCTATCAAAAAAATGTGTGTAACCACCACTTTGATTCCAATCGCGAGCAGTATCAACCCGCCGAGTATTTCCATTCTCTTACCAAACGCTTCTACTCAATATTTAGAGACCGCCAACATTCAAGGTTGTATAGTTTCTTGCTAGATTTTAAAGGTTTATAAGAAAAGTGCTCAAATTACGCTTACAACTTGTGATCCTGGGTTATTTGATTTCAATTACGCCGTTATAAAAAGGGCAAAATCAATGTGGCTAAATTGGGGCGCAGGTTGGAACTCAAACATGATTCTGATCTCTCACTCAATTTCCTGGGATATGCACAAAAGACATAGTTTTTACGATTACAGAAACATCACACTTCCATTACTTCTTTGGAAGTAGGTAACACCAGCATTACTTGACGATTTCTTTAAATCCGACTAAGATTTTGAACAAGTAATACTAATGAGTAGTTTTTCCCCCGATTCTAGGGATGGGTGGTGTTCGGACCACGTCGCACTTGGGTCATAAAACAGTCCCTTTGGGGGCTGTTTTGCTTTATACTATATTGCAGATTTTTATCAGGAGTAATGCGATATGCCCAAAGAAACCGTCCCATATCTGAGTGACCCGAGTGGCCAGGAGCATCCGTTAAAGAATGATGTTACCCGTATGGGACGAGCGGTTGAGAACGAGATCGTCATCCTAGACAAGCGCTCATCGCGTGAGCATGCGGTTATTCGCCGTGAGGGATTGAAAAATCATTCTCGAGGATCAGGGCAGCACGAATGGCACATATCTTAACGGGGAGCGGCTTCAGCAGGCTGTCCAGTTGCGAGACGAGGACCAGGTCAAGATTGGGGATGTTGCGTTCATCTTTCATGATCCGGAAGGGACTTATGTTGAGACTCCTTTTCCGGAGTTGGACGTCAACCTTGAGTTCGCCGAAGTCCGTGTAAACCGGAAATTGGTTCAGCTTTCGTCCAAGGAATTTGCGCTGCTGGCGTATCTATATGAACAGCGGGGCAAGGTGTGCTCCAAAGATGAGATTGGGCAGGTGGTATGGAGCGAGTACCAGGAAGGTGTGTTTGACTATCAGATCGAAAACCTGGTGCGCCGGCTGCGCACCAAAATCGAAACCGACCCGAATACACCAGAATTGTTAATCACCATGCGCGGGTTGGGATATAAATTGATGGGGTGAGTTTTATTTTGTCATTCTGAGTGACCGTAGGGAGCGAAGAATCCCGCCGCGAAGCGGCGGAGACCCTTGCCTACGTTCAGGGTGACATATTTTATGAAACCTGTAGAAATCCTAATAGCGCCTTGTTAGCTAACAGATAGGTAAAAAGATTATGGGGGTGGTATGATTTGCACAGTTCAAAGAAAGAAGCTCGGAGAAACACTGTGTCACCATTCTCTCTTGAAGGCCAAACGCTGGGAAAATATCGTGTGCTGGATGCGCTCGGGCGCGGCGGCATGGCGCAGGTCTATCGCGGCTATCACCCGCAGCTAGATCGCTATGTGGCCATCAAGGTGTTGCGCGCCGACCTGGTCGAAGACGAAAAATTCTTGAAACGTTTCCGCGCAGGAGGCCCACGCGGTCTCCGGGCTGCGGCATCCCAACATCGTGCAGGTCTTCGACTTCGATGCGCAGGATGATTTCTATTACATGGTCATGGAATTGCTGGAAGGCGATACCTTGCGCGCGCGTTTGAACGAATACCGGCTCAAGAAGCGAGCGCATGCCGTGTGGCTGAAATTGTGCAAGTGCTGACGGATGCGCTCAATGGACTGGAATATGCGCACAGCGAAGGTGTCATTCACCGCGACATAAAGCCCGCCAACATTCATGCTGACCAAAAAGCGGGCAGGCCGTGCTGACCGACTTTGGTATCGCCCAGATCATGGGCAGCACGCAGGCCACGGTTTCGGGCGCGCTGATGGGCACGCTCAACTATATGGCTCCCGAGCAGGGACTGGAAGGGCAATGTGACGTTCGCAGCGACATTTACTCGCTGGGCATCGTGCTCTATGAGATGCTGACGGGATATACGCCCTTCGATGCGGACACCCCGCTGGCGATCCTGATGAAACATCTCAATGATCCTCTGCCGCTTCCGAGCAAACTGGACCCGGGCCTGCCTCCGTCTCTCGAGCAGATCGTGCTCAAGGCACTGTCCAAGAACCCCGAAGATCGTTACCAGAGCGCAGGGGAGATGGCGGCTGCGCTTCAGGATTTGGCAAATAAATTGTCCGACGAGAAGCGCCAGATGGTGTCACCGCCGGAAGGGTTTGCCCCGCAGGTGGTGTTCTCAGGCAACTCGCGCCAGCAGATCGCGAACCGCCCCGTTGCCAGGGAAGACACCGACATGGATATCCAGCCGGTTGCATCGGATGAGAACAGATCATCCATAGCGGCGAGCAAGCCCAGGGGTTCCGTAGCGAAGCGTTTGAACCATGTCATTGAGAATCCGCCTTCTGCTTTGGGCGCGATCCTGATCAGCCTGGGATCCTTCCTGGTCTTCAATATGGTTGCGGCCATGGTTCTCTCGGTCACCAGGCAGAATATCTGGAACGTCGGTTGGGCTTTCGAGATTTATCTGGCGGCGGCATTCTTTGCCTTGCTGGCCTGGGCGATAAACAAGCCCTGGCTGCTGACCCCGGCTATCATTATCTTTGGGAATGCGGTTATTTTGTCCTACACTTCGCTGACCGGACGCTGGCAGGATTGGGTGTTCCTGTGGATGCTTGAGCCCATGATTATCGGTGCGGCGATCCTGATACCGATGAGCTTAAAAAAGAACACAGAACAAGGTGTTTACTTGACCCGAGCGGGCAGTCTCTTCCTGACAGCTCTGGCAGTATTGCTTGCTATCAGTACTTGCTGGCTGTCCTTTATCGTCGACCTGTTGTTCCTTTAATACAAATTTTGTACCCTTCCGAGCCGCAGGCCGCCGCCTGATGGTGTGTTTCAAGTCGCCTGTGGCCGGTCACAAACCAATGGAGGTTTCCCATGAAAGTTGAACGTTCTCTCTCCCTGATCTTCGGAATCGCTCTGGTCGCTATCGGTGCGATCAGCCTGCTGGGTAATACCCTTCTGGCCACCCAGGCCTGGCGCCTGTGGCCGGTGACGGTCGTCATAGCTGGCATTGCTCTAACCCTGCCTGGTTTCTTTGGCTTCAAGAAGCGCGGCTTTGGCTCCTTCTTCATCCCCGGCATCCCGGTGTTGACAACGGGCGGCATCCTGCTGTTCGCCAGCCTGTTCG
The DNA here is from genome assembly GCA_963791785.1 of uncultured Chloroflexia bacterium. Lineage (GTDB taxonomy): Bacteria > Chloroflexota > Anaerolineae > Anaerolineales > Villigracilaceae > JAABUE01. Next base: position 17,787 of record CAWBTW010000018.1, read on the forward strand.
ATCGCTGGAGTGTATGGGAACTTGCATGGCCGCTGGAAGTGCTGGCGCTAGCAGTCGGATTTGCACTGGCAGCCATCTTTATGCGCGTAGCTGGGCTGGCGATTTCTGCCATGATCATCGGCGTCAACGGATTGATGCTGGCCTTCTGCAACCTGACCGGTCTGTGGAGTTCCTGGGCAATCCTGTGGCCGATCGAGCCGTTGTCTATCGGGCTTGGGCTGCTGATCGTAGGCGTCATCAAACGCTCATCGGGGACGAAACTGGCCGGTTTGATCCTGACAGGCATTGCAGGCGGCGGCTTCTTTATCGCCTCCTTCATCAGCATCTTCAACGGCACAATGCTACGCTTCGCGGTGCCTGGCATGTTGGTCTTGTGCGGGTTGATCCTGGTTTCGGCACAATGGTTGAAGCGCACGGATAGCCCAACAGAAGATTCTGTAGAAGTTGCAGGTTAAGGGCTGTGAAGAGTCTCTATTCGGGACTCTTCACAGGACATTAAAGCAAGGAAATTCTTATGAAAACCAAACTTTCTTTTACGGTAACCAGTGCAATTGCATTGCTCTTGAGCGCTTGCGGGATGGCGGTAGTCCCGGGTTCGGGAAAAATCGTCAATGAGACGCGTGATGTAAGTGGTTACAACCAGGTTGTCTTCTCTGCCCCCGGTGAACTGACCATTTTGCAAGACGGCGAAGAAGGGCTGGTGATCGAGGCAGATGACAACTTCATGCAATACATCAAAACCAGCCTGCGCGGCGATGCTCTATATATCTATGTGGAACCTGAAATTATCAAATTGTATTCGTCGAAGCCCATTCAATACACTTTGGATGTGGATGCGCTCACGCATGTCACACTCAATGGCCCAGGCGAGATCCGCGCAGGAGGCCTCATCGCTTCAAACCTGGACTTCGACCTGGACGGCTCCGGCGACATCTTGGTCGGTGCCGTGAAGAGTCAAACCACAACCATCGACCTGGACGGATCAGGCTCGTATCGCTTCAACAGTCTCATGACGGGCCAATTTAGCACAACTGTCGATGGCTCAGGTGATATTTTCATAAAAGAGATTGTTGCAAAAACGGTTGACCTGGAAATTGATGGCTCCGGATCTCTGACGATGAAAGATATCATCGCCGAGACTGTGAACATGAAGGTTGACGGCTCTGGAGACAGCACCTTAAGCGGTGAAGTGCAGCATCAAACTATCGCCATCCATGGCTCAGGCAGCTACGATGCGCGCAATTTGCATAGCCAGGAGGCCAGCATTAAAATCGTTGGCTCTGGTGACAGCAAAATTTGGGCTACTGAAGAATTGGGGGGCACTATCACAGGTAGCGGCGATATAACTTATCGGGGTGAACCAAAGGTCACAAAAACGGTTACTGGTAGTGGTGATATCCATAGGTCAGCAAATCAATAGCCTCAAAAAATAATAAGCCCTCGCAACTGCAAGGGCTTATTTCTCACAAGTGCAACGCACTTGACCTAGAAGTTTCCTCAACACACTCTCATTTATGAAGTGCGTTGCACTTGTACACGCTGTTAATCTTCAATAATTTGGTCGCGTTGGACCAACCCCCGCTGCCAGGCGTAGACAGCCACCTGGGTGCGGTCAGCCACATGCAGTTTGCTCAAGATGTTGCTCACATGCCCCTTGACCGTATTTTCGCTGATGAACAGTTTTTCAGCAATCTGACTATTGGTCAGGCCGTTAGCGATCAATTTGAGCACATCCAGTTCACGCTCAGTCAGGTCGGTGAAAAGTGGCTGGTCTTCATCGTGCTCGCCGCGGATATTTTGCAGCACGCGCGCAGCCACACGCGGATGTAATGTCACTTCTCCTTGCACGGCCCGGTGCAGGGCATCTACCAGCTTCTCCATTTTCATATCTTTGAGAATATAAGAGATCGCCCCGGCTTTCAAGGCCGGAAAGATATGCACATCTTCGTGATAGGAAGTCAGCACGACCACCTGTGTACGCGGGCTGATTTTCTTGATGTGCCGCGTGGTTTCGACCCCATCCATGCCCGGCATGATCAAGTCGAGCAGGACAATATCAGGGATCAACTCCGTGACCATCTCAATTCCTTCTTCGCCCGAGCTTGCTTCCCCTACCACGCGAAAATCTGGCAGGGTTTCCAGATAGGAGCGCACCCCTTTCCTCACAACCTCATGGTCGTCGACGATCAAAATATTAATTGGCTCTGTCATGGCTGCCTCCTGCAAATTCCATAAAACGCACTATGAATGGCCATTCAATGGCGCTGTAATCACAACTTTTGTTCCGATACCAGGCTCGCTTTCAATACAAGCCTGTCCGCCGATACTCTCGGCACGTTCCTCGATAATACGCAATCCCATACCGCCTGATTTGTGGTTTATATCAAAGCCCCGTCCATTATCTTCAACCGTCACAGCGACAGTATCGGCATTATAAACCAGCGAAACATCGACCTTGTCCGATTGGCTGTGCCGGGCAACATTTGCCAGCGCTTCCTGGATCATGCGATAAACAGCTTGCTCCATTTCCAGATCCATGCGCCGGGCATCTTTTATCATCAGGTTAATCATAACCCCATTTCGATTTTCCCATTCGAATATGTACTCGCGCAGAGTGGTTGCCAGTCCCTTTTCTTTTAAGGCCATCGGGTACATCTCCTGGATTAGGAAGGTCAATTCCTGAATAACTTCATAAACTAGATTTTCAGCTTCCATCAGGTGAGACCAGACGTTTTCCGGGTCTTTTTTCAAAATGCCGTTGACGGCTCCTAACTGAGCCAGCGCGGCGAACGCTTTTTGCTTGGCGCTATCGTGCAGGTCGCGGGCTACACGGTTCCGTTCCTCGACCACGGCCAGTTCCTTGGTCTGCTCAAAAAGCTCCATGTTTTCAACCGAAAGCGCTGCGCGTTGTACCAGGGCAGCAAACAGACGTGCGGTGTCCCCTGTAATTGCTCCAGGTCGGGTAAAACTTATGTTGAAAACACCGATTATATTTTCGTTCACTTTTATGGGCAGATTGATCAGGGAATGGATGCCTTCAGCTGCAATTGCCGCCTGGACTTTCGGTTTGGTAGTTTTTAGATCGACTTCATGAACGATCAGGGGCTGGCCCGATTCCAGGACTTTGCCTACCATGCCTTCCCCTTTTTCGAAATGAAGCACCTCCAGCGTTTCGGGCATGAACCCATGACTGATACGCGGAACTACCTGTGTCTTCTTTTCATCCCAGACAAACACCACACCGCGGTCAGCATGCAACATTTTGACCGCTACCTCAACAATGGCTTGGAACACCTGGTCGAGCGTCATCGCGCGAATGATTCTTTCATCCCCAGAATAGAGCGCCTCTAATTCTTCGGTGCGCTTTTGCAGCGCTCCGGTCCTTTCACGAACCAGGTACTCCAGTTGTAAATTTCGCATTTGGATACTGCGCACGCGCAGACGATAAACCACAAGACTGAAAGCAAGCAGCGATAAGATGACCAGAGCCTGGAACATCCATGTTTCCCAGAAGGGGGGGATTACAGTAATCGTGACAGTCTGATCGCTTTCAGTCCAGACACCGTCGTTGTTGGAGCCGCGCAAGCGCAGGATATATGTGCCGCCAGGCAGGTTTGTGTAACGGCCTTCCCTGTTGTTGCCAATATAATTCCAACTCTTATCGAAGTTTTCAAGCGTATAAGCATATTGATTCCTGTCGGGTTGGGCGTAGCTTAACGATGAAAACTCAAAGGAAAAGTTGTTGTCTGGCCAGGCCAGGGTCACTTCGCGCAGGGTTTCAGGTTTCGGTTGCTCTGCAGCGGACTTTTCCTCCTGGATGAATGATGTCAGTACAACAGGCGGAAGGTAATTGCTGTCTGTTACATTGGAAGGCTTGAAAACGGTCAGCCCATTGACACCGCCCAGGAACATGGTCTCAGTGTGGGTCTTTGGCAAAAGCATACCTGCTGAATTCGTTGCTTTGCAATCCATCACTGGCCGTGTAGTTGCGGAATGTTTCAGTTTGTGGGTCAAACTGTGAAAGACCAAAGTTGGTGCTTAGCCAGAGATATCCGTCGGAATCTTCGAGTATTCCGTAGACAACGTTATTTGGCAAGCCTTGTTTTTCATTGTAGTAGGTGAACGAATTTGTTTGCGGGTCATAGCGATTCAGCCCACCACCGGCGGTCGCGACCCATAAGCGCTCCTGACTATCCTGGTAGAGAGCCATGATCGAGTTGTTGCTGATGCTGGTGGATCTTCGGGGTTGTGTAAGTAGTGGGTAAAACTTTCGCTTTCCGCATCTAGGCGATTTAGGCCTTTATCGAAGGTGCCAATCCATAAAATTCTATCTTTATCTTCGAACAGGGTGGTGATATTGCTGCTGCTCAGGCTATTCGTATTATCTGGTTCGTGCTTGAAAGATGAGAACGTTTCAGTGACTGGTTCGAACAGTGACAGCCCATTTCCTGTGCCAAACCACAGGTAGCCCAGATGATCTTCGAAGATTGTAGATACAGGCTGCCCTGCCAGGCTGGTCGGATCCTGGCTGTCGGAAGTGTAATGGACAAATTTGAGTATGACCGGGATCGAGGCGGGATACGCCCAGGGCTGTTCCGACCCATAGTGTGCCAGCAGTATCTTTGTAAACGGAATACACTTCATTGCTGAGTAAGCTGTCCGGATTCCCCGGTTCGTTTCGATAGTGGGTAAACAGGCCCAGGCGTGGATTGAAGCGGTTGAGTCCGCCATCATAGGTGCCAATCCAGACAATTCCTAAATTGTCAACGATAGATGGGGAAAATGATAGTTTGCGCTCAAACTGTTTGGGTTGTTTGGCTCATATTGGTAATATGTGAATTTGCTTTGTGCGCGGTTGTATTTGTTGAGTCCCCCGCCAAACGTGCCAATCCAGAGTACACCTGGCCTCTATCTTCATAGATCGTGAGAATGAAATCCGATGCTAAGACTGGATGAGTTGCCGGGGTTATGCTGGTGACGGACAAAGGTGTGAGATTCTACATCCAGACGATCAAGGCCGCCCGCTGTTCCAACCCAAAGATAGCCCGAATGATCCAGATGCAGGGACTGAACGTTGTTATGGGACAAGGTCGCCGGATTTGCGCCTCCATGCATGTACCGGGTGAACGTGTCATTTGCTTCTTCAAATCGGTTCAAGCCAAATTTTGTTGCTACCCACAGAAAGCCATCGCTGTCTTCTGCAATAGCGGTAACATGATTGTTGCTCAGACTGCTGTTGTTTCTGGCTACCTGCTTATACGAGTGAAAAACAAGTGTGGTCGGATTGAAACGATTTAGACCGCCCCCATCTGTGCCGACCCATATGATGCCTTGCGAATCTTCGAAGAGGGCAGTCACGTGATTGTCGGAGAGACTGTTGCTGATGTCTGGGCCATTGCGATAATGTTGGAAAGAGCCGTTCCTTGGATTAAAACGATTTAGTCCATTTTCAGTGCCAATCCATAGATAGCCTGAACTATCTTCCAAAATGGCGTTGATGTGATTATTCGACAGGCTATTCGGGTTTTCCGGATCGTTCAAATAATGTGTGAAGGTATCTGTATTGGGGTCGTAGCGGTTCAAGCCACCCAGGCGGGTGCCAATCCAGATATACCCTTGCTGATCCTCGACCAGGGCTGTAATCCAGCGATCGTTGATGCTATTTGGGTTCTCAGGGTCAGGGCGATGGATCTTGAATTCGTACCCATCATAACGATTCAGGCCATCCTCTGTGCCCACCCATAGAAAACCCAAAATGATCTTGTAATATCGCGTGGATGATACTTTGTGATAGCCCTTCGGCCAATCCTATGTGTTCAAATCGTATCGTGCTGTTTATTCCAGGCACCGGAAATTGATCTTCAATTTCCGGTAATGGGGTAGAAGTAGGCACAGCCTGGGCTTGTGTAGGCGTGAGAATAGCTTCCACTCCGCTGCAGGCTGTCAACAGAAGGGATATTGCCAGGATCGTTAGAAGTAATCGTGTCTTTTTCACCGGTTCACTTGTTCTCTACCTATATTATATGACTTTAAGGGGTTTTTATATAGGCTAAATCGCGTAGGTTGTGAGAAGTTATCAAAAATAAAGGGATGGCAATGCCCCGCCCCCTTATTTTCGGGCATCTCTCATTCAACTTTGTGCCATAAAACATTTGCATATAGTATAGTTGAATAAAACTGTTAACGGTTGAACCACAAGGACGATCTTTTTCCTTCCAGAGAGGGGTTTTTTACGATGTAAATCCCCTTCTACAGGATGAAATTCTCACTGTTTTTTCCAGTTCTGGCGAGGGTGTTAAAACACGCATCGAGACTCGTGCTTTTTTGGGGAAGTGCGCGTAATATTTGGATGCAAATTCCTTACTAGGTAAGGTGTCCCGGATGGACTTTCCTGAATATGATTTTTTCTCCTCCTCAAGAAAAATAATAAGGAAAGTGCCCGGAAAGGGATGTCAATCAGCGTGCGGCTGATTGCTCCCCCGTCAACATAAATCATCCGGAAAACAAAGGGAAGACGGTCAGTGTGCGGCTGACCGTCTTTTCGCTTAAAAACAAGATTCAACCGGAGATTGAACAGAGATAAACATGCCAATTTGGCTTACTCAACACCAAATGGCGAATTTTCAAGGGTGAAAATGCCTGAAAATGCATTGTTCATCCCTGTTTATCCTTGGTGAATCCGAATTTCAAAATGCTTTCTTAAGGATCTGATTTATTCCGCCGGGAACGACCAGTGGATGGTGTGGAAGCCCCACTTCCCTTCTGTCTTCACCAGCACCGCCGTGATGACAAAGGGCCACTTCGCCCCTTTCCCGCGCATCCTGTCACGCAGACGGTTGACTCCGAAGTGAGTAGCATCTGTCAGGCGATCATCCAGCGATTTCTTCTCGTCCATCAGCAGATCGCGCATCTGCTCCAGGTAGAAGGGATAGGCCTTCTCGTACTCGTCGCCGGATGTCAGTGTTCCGGTGGTCGAGAACCAGGCTGTCTCTCCTGAGACGGTGATCTTCGCCCCCTCCACATCGATATCGACCGCGCCCCAGTAGGTCCAATCGCCATCGATAATATCGCGGATGGCGGCATGCCCGTTGAACCATTCGTGCCCCCCGCGCTCGGAGGCGCCCACACCGATCAGCTCGACCTCATCGGTGGGGGCGAAGAGTTCCATGAACTCATCCAGTTTGGATTTGTCCCGGGTGGTGTAGCCGTCCTGGAAATTTTGTAGAACGGCGCGGACTTGTGTGATTTCAGTTTGTGTTGTCATCATAGGTGCCCTCACAAAAATCATAGCTGAATGTTTGCTATTATCCAATGAAAGTGCGTTGCACCTACCTGACAGGAAAAACCGTTTAGACGGAATTATTTACGACAAGATAATCCGTCAAACCAGGTGCGACGCACTTCGATTTGATACACTGTACCTGCGGTATAATCGCCGTGCTATGCCGCGCCGCAAGAAACCTGAAGACCTTTCTGTAGAAGAACTGCGCCGCCTGCTGATTGAGAAGCGGCGCGGTGTTCGCCGTGAACGGCTGGAACACTTCCGCAAGACCGGTCGTGTGGTGGACGATGTCGCGCCACCGGAATCTGTCCAGGCGGTGGATGAGCCTCCCACCGGCTCCGGTGGTGGATACGGCTGATGGAGCGGCAGCAGATGAACGTCCGCGCAAGAAGCGGCGCGGTTTCTGGGATCGTGCCCTGCTGGTAGTGGAAGTCCTGGCCGTCGTCGGGCTGATCGGTATCCTGTTGAGCGTCTTTGGCCTGCTGCAAAACCTGAACCAGGAAGTAGCCGCCGCGCTCAACCCGGAAACGCCCACGCCCACGCCATTGGTCATGGCGGTGGTGTTGCCTTCCGGTCATACCCCGCCAGATGAGCAGGGCAACACGCGCCCAAACGAATCCGAGATCCCGGAGCACCTGCGCCCGATGGTGCAGTCGCTGGCCAATATCCCGGTGCCCACGCCCGCCCCCGACCAGACCGTGCGCCTGCAGATCCCGCGCCTGAACGTGGATGCGCCGGTGGTGCAGGGCGACGGCTGGGAGCAGTTGAAGAAGGGCGTTGGGCAGCATATTGGCTCGGCCAACCCCGGCCAGAATGGTAATGTGGTGCTTTCGGCGCATAACGATGTGTACGGCGAGTTATTCCGCCATCTGGATCAGCTCCAACCCGGTGACGAAGTCATCGTGTACACGCAGCAGCGGCAATATGTTTATGTAGTAGACCGCACGGTATTGGTGGAGCCCACCGCTGTAGAAGTGATGGCTTCGACCGGCAGCCCGACGGTCACACTCATCTCGTGTTACCCGTACCTTGTAGATAGTGAGCGCATTGTGGTATTTGCGCGATTACAAAATTAAAAATGTGTCACTGCGAGCGAGTCAAACGAGCGTGGCAGTCTCAAGTAATCTGAAAACTTGAGACTATCAAAATGCTGTTTACTCGCTGTATGCCCTTTGGTCTCGACACCTGCACTACACCAAATGCAGCGCGGTGCAAGTGTACTCCGCTTCGTACCCTAACGGGCACAGGCGGTACTCGACCAGCGGGTCTCGCAATGACAAAGGAGAAAATAATGGCAAAGAAAACCAAACGACAGGTTAGCAAACGCCCGGTGAAAGCCGCCACGACCCGTAACCGGGATTTCAATCCCGATTACAGTGCTGTCAAAAAGGATCTGAAAACCATCGGTTCGCTGGCTGGCTTTTTTGTGGTCGTCCTGATCGTCCTGTCCTTCTTCCTTAGATAATGCGTAGGGGCGACCCGTTGGGATGATTTGGGAATCTTCCACAACCAAAAAGGGTCGCCCTTACAAAGGATCTTATATGCCCCGCATGTTCGTCCCCGGCCCGGTGGACGTAGATGACGAAATCCTGCAGGCAGGTGCGCAGCCTATGTTGCCACATCGCAGCCAGGAATTCGAAGACATCTTCCGGCGCGCATCTGAAAAAGCGCAGCAGCTTTTCTACACTCAGCAGCGTGTTCTCCTGAGCGCCTCCTCCGGCACTGGACTTCAGGAAGCCGCCATCCGCAACCTTGTGGATAGGAAGGTGCTGGCCTGTGTCAACGGCGCCTTTGCGGAACGCTGGTACGATGTGGCCGTTTCGAATGGCAAAGATGTGGAGAAACTTGCCTTCGAATGGGACCAACCGGTCGACCCGGACCGTGTGGCTGCTTCCGTTAAAAACGGCGGTCACGAGGCTCTAACAATTGTCCACAACGAAACCTCCACCGGGATGCAGAATCCTGTGAAGGAAGTGGCGGAAGCCGTCCGCACGGTTGCGCCAGATACACTCATCTTGGTGGACGCGGTCTCCTCGTTGAGCGGCGCTAAAATTGAAACCGACGCCTGGGGCCTCGACATGGTGCTGACCTCCTCACAGAAAGCCCTGGCGCTGCCACCCGGCCTGGCGCTGGCCGCCGTCTCCGACCGCGCGTTGGAGAAAGCCAAAACGGTGGAAAACCGCGGCTGGTACTTCGACCTCCTGCGCCTTGAAAAGCATCGGGTCAAAGATTCTTCTCCGGCCACCCCGGCCATGTCGCTCATCTTCGCGCTCGACCATCAACTCGACCGCATCCTGGCCGAAGGCATCGAAAACCGATTTGCCCGTCATTCCGCGATGGCAAAGCGCGTTCACGCATGGGCAGAATCACAGGGATTGAGCATGTATGCCCCCGAAGGCTTCCGCTCGCAGACCGTCACAACGATCAAGAACGAGCGCGACATCGACATCTCGGATATGAATGCCTTCCTGATGACGCGCGGCATGCGTCTCGCCAATGGCTACGGCCCGCTGAAGAACATCACCTTCCGCATTGCGCACATGGGCGAAATCCAGTTAAACGATTTGGAAGAACTGTTCGCTGCGATGGAAGAGTATCTTTCGTAAGGGCGGGGAACCCCGCCTTTACCTTTTGTCATGCTTTTTCGGGGTCTCAGACCCCGAAAGAACGGCTGGTTGTTATGACCAAAAACACCTTCAACACAATCATCCTCATTGGCCGCCCGGCCTCCGGCAAAAGCGAGATCATCCATTTTCTGACCCATTTGCCCGATGATATCCGCCGCGAGCGCTTTCATATTGCCAAACCTCGAAGTCCATGACGATTTCCCGATGCTATGGGCCTGGTTCGAGGAAGATGCCATCCTGAGCAAAAAATTCGGCTTGCCGCGCCTGCACAGCGATGAAGGCGGTTATTTCAAATATCCAGGAACTCTGGCATTTGCTGATCGAGCGCCTGAGCCTGGAATATGGCAAACTCCTGCGTGATGATCCGTCCTATCACGAACACAGCACCTGCATGATCGAATTCTCGCGCGGCTCCGAACACGGCGGCTACGCTGAAGCCTTCCAGCATCTTTCGGATGAAGTGCTGGAACACGCTGTCATCATGTACGTGCGCGTGCCATACGAAGAATCCCTGCGCAAGAACCGCCGCCGCTTCAACCCCGACAAACCGGACAGCATCCTCGAGCATGGACTCTCAGACGAAAAACTGGAACGTCTCTATCGCGACGATGATTTTGCTTCCGTTGCCCCCGGCGATTCCGGCCTGGTAGAGATTCGCGGACAGCAGGTCCCGTTTGCCGTCTTCCCCAACGAAGACGACGTCACTACAAACAAGCCCGAGCAACTGGCCGAGCGGCTTGAATCCGTGCTAGGGGAGTTGTGGGAGTTATTTCACTCACAGACCTGACATGTCTTATCGTGATGTGTGTTAATCATGTCCTTTGTATGGACACAAATCATGGTTAATCAAATTTTTGTTAAGACATGTCAGGTTTTATTCGCTGAGGGGATAAAAGTAACCGAAAAATTTACAAATTTTAGTATCCAAACCTGGACATGCGCCAATTAGTTGTGTATAATAATTACACACTACGGAGGTGCATGTATGGAACTCCACCGCACACAAGTGCTTCTTGAAAAATCCCAACACGAGATGCTCACCCAGATTGCGAAAGAAGAAAGTCGCAGTCTCTCTGAGATCGTACGGGAGATGATCGAGCGTGAACTACGCTATCGCCAACGCCGACAGATTATGCTGGCCGCCCAGGAACTCCAGGCCGACTACAACACTGACCCAGAACTAACAGCATTTACTTCGCTGGACAGCGATGACTTTTTGTACGGAGACGAAGACGATGCAACGGGGTGAGATCTGGCTTGTCAACCTTGATCCTACGATTGGCTCTGAAATCCGAAAAACTCGCCCGGCGGTTATTGTCAGTAGCGATTTGGTGGGGATTTTGCCTGTCAAGGTAATCGTCCCTTTTACAGGCTGGAAAGATCGTTATGCTCAGGCTCCCTGGATGGTGAGAATTGACCCGGATGAGCAGAATGGCTTGAGTAAATCTTCCGCAGCCGATGCTTTGCAAATACGCTCTGTCTCACAACAAAGATTGGTGCAAAAATTAGGCATCTTGCCTTCTATCCAGATTGCTCAGATTGTGCAAGCCATCGTGACTGTTTTGCAGAGGTAGCAAATCAATATGGATTCATCAACCTACACAATCAAACTCGAAAAACTCACCTATGGCGGTGATGCCATGGGACGCCTCCCCGACGGTCGCGCCGTCTTTGTCCCGTTTGGATTGCCGGGGGAAAAGGTGCGCATCCGTTTGGTGATGGAAAAAAAGAATTTCGCAAAGGCCGAATTGTTGGAAGTAATAAAACCTTCCCCGGAGCGTACTTCTGCCAAATGCAAACATTTTGGCGAGTGCGGCGGTTGTCATTATCAGAATCTGCCTTACGAGGCACAACTCAAGGCCAAAACGGAAATCTTACGAGATCAATTGCAGCGCATTGGCAAGATCGAGAACCCGCCAGTCCAACCGATGGTTGGCTGTCCGAATCCTTGGAATTATCGTAATCATGTGCAGTTTCACCTGACAGAAGAAGGCAATTTGGGTTATGTAGGTACCGGGTTCGGTGACGGTCTCAGACCGTCCCCAAACATTATTCCTGTTTCAGAATGCCACCTCCCCGAACCACCCATCAATGCATTCTGGCCGCAGCTGGAATTTGAAGCAGATGCGCCGATTGATAGGGTCTCTCTCCGCACCGGTGCAGACGATGACCTGATGCTCATCCTGGAATCAGACCAGCTAGAAGCCCCTGAAATGGAACTCGAAGCCGGGATTTCGGTTGTTCACCTGACGGACAACGATGCGCTGGTAATGGCGGGAGAAGATCATATCGTCATGCAGGTTCTGGATCGTGATTTCTGTGTTTCGGCGGGATCGTTCTTCCAGGTCAATACCATTATGGCTGGGAAGATGGTGGAACATATTCTGGAAAAATTACCTTTGCCAGCCAAAACTATTTTTGATGTCTACTGCGGGGTGGGATTGTTCAGCGCTTTCCTTGCACCAAAATGTGAGCGCTTGATCGGGATCGAGGTCATCCCCATCGGCGTGCGAGGATTTTGGCGTCAACTTGGATGAATTTGACAATGTGGAACTTTACGAGGGAACTGCTGGGGATATGATTCCAGCTCTGGTAGGGCGGATTGCCAATCCGCCCCACGAGCAGCCTATCGTCCTGGTCGATCCGCCGCGCTCGGGTGTGGAAAAACACGCTTTAGATGGAATCAAGCAGTTGGCGCCGGAAGTCATCGCCTACGTTTCCTGCGATCCATCTACATTGGCGCGTGATGCAGAAAGACTAATTGCTGGAGGGTACCATTTGGTAGAAGTCACACCGTTTGACATGTTCCCACAAACGTATCACATCGAGAGCATCGCCATTTTCGAGAAATTTCTCTACCGCACAAATGATAGATTTTGAACCGCGAAGCCCGCAAAGATCGCGAAGAAAAGTTTAAACTTGGCGTTCTTAGCGCTCTTTGCGGTAGAGCAATAAGAAATAAAAACGTGCCCCCTTCAACAGAAGAGGGCACGGAGGGGAGGGGGAGCGGGTCAGTCGCCGACTGGCCCGATTTCCAATTCCGGTGTTTCGATGGGCAGGGCTTTGATCTCCCGGTAGGTCAGCGTCCAGACTGTGGATGCGTAGACCTGCTGCCAGGCTGTCAGCAAACCCCAGGGCGAGAAGGCGATGACAAAGAACAGAGGTAGAACGAAGAGGCCGCCAGCGATCCAGGGCAAATATCCGCTCAGGAACAGGCTGAACAAGCCAACCAGGAGCAAGCCAGGGACAGCTACCATAACCGCCGCTATAACGCTGGTGATGATCACAATCGGGATGAGCAGTATGAGGGCGATGAAGGAAACAATCATCCAGGCGATGCCTAAACCGATCATGATCAGCCACATCAATCCGACGTTTTTCCAGTTTTCGCGCACCATCGCAAAGCCGCGGCGCAGTGATTCGCCTACGCCTACATCTTCAAGGGCGCAGACCCGCCAGAAGAATTGGCGTAGCAACATCAAGATGATGCTGAGGATTGCAACCACGAAGATGACCAGGACGACCACGCCTATCAGGCCAACGATTCCGGCCACAGCAAAGGGTTCACTCTCACCTGCAACCATCCTGTAGACGATGAAACCCGCAACAACCAATACTCCCAGGAGCACAAAAGCAGGTATGTGGACGATCAGATTGATCAGGAACAGTCGCCAGGATGTGCGCGACCATCCAGTGCGGAAGCCCTCCCGGACAGTCATCTTGGTATCGGTGGCTTCATACTCATCCACCATCTTGATGACTGCGGTTTCGGATACGTAACGGGCAATTGCCATCACGATCCCAATAACCATCATGACCAGGATGAAAGCGCCAATGATCCACAGGAAGGCGGTTAGTTCTCCTCCTGAAATACCAGCATCAGGAAGACCTTCTGTGAATAGCTTTTCAAGTTCTTCCCCAGCCTCTGCAAAACCTTTCCCCATTTCTTCGCGCCAGTTCTCAGGCAGGGGCGCATCGTAACCTTGATTGCCGCCATCGCCACTATATCTAGCGCCATTGTTGCCACTACCTCCACTTGATCCGGCAGCCGTCAGCGCCAGGATCAGGCCAAATACCCATAGAGCTCGATAGTTCCACAGGATGTGCCATGCACGTTTAAGAATTTTTACGGGGTCCATTGTTTTCTCCTTATACTTTTATAGCTTCAAACTTGACTGTGGGCCTGCTTCAGCTTTCAAGAGGCTGTCCAAGCCCCTGACGCGTATGGCGCGCCCACCAAATCGCTAACCAACTGAGATAGAACATCCCAATTGCAACTTGCCAGAATACGTTCGTTATCACATTTCTCGTAATACTTTCTGTACGAGTGAACCATTGTAGAGATTCCGTTTCAAGAAAACCAAATTGTCCAATGAAGGCGGAGTAATTGGCTCCACCTGACGAGCCAGTCACCAGCCAGTCGGATGCGCTGCTCAGCAATCCAAAACCATTCGCCGCCGACACCATATCGCTGACCACGAAGATGGTGCTGATGAAAATCCAGGTGGCGATCAATCCAACCGGGGCCAGCCACCAGCCAATTTCCAAAGCTTTGCGGCGTACAGGAACAACTGGTTTGCGCGGCAGGCGCAGCGCCACATCGGCGGCAAAGCGCTCTAATGATGGGAAGTCAGGCAACGGGGCTTCCTTTAATGTTAGGGACAAGGCTCGCAACGCTGCATACTCTTCCTGGCAAGATTGGCACTCGTCCAGATGCGCTGTTACTCTGCGAAGCTGTCCATTGTGTAACTCTCCATCCAAATATGCGCCGAGCAATTCAATCACATGGTCAGACATTTTCAACCTCCACAAACGCGTACAAATGCACTTCTAATTGCTCTTTCAATAATTTGCGAGCATAATTCAAACGCGACATAACCGTTCCCACCGGGATATCGAGAGCATTTGCGATTTCTTTATAGGAAAGGTCTTCATATTCTCGTAATATCAGTACCGCGCGGCTGGCGTCTGGCAGCGTTGAAATTGCTCCTTGTACCAGTTCCGTTTGCTCACCACTCAAGAACGTGGCTTCCGGGCCAGCCTGCGTAGCCATCAGGTGTAAATCTTCGACCGCATTGGGCAGGATGCGTTTCTCTTTACGCAGCATGTCAATGGCAGTGTTGACTGCGATGCGGTAGAGCCAGTTCCGTAAGGAAGATTTCTGTCGGTAAGATGGCAGTCGTAGCCAGGCCTGGATGAAAGTCTCTTGCGCGGCATCTTCAGCTACATGCATGTTGCCACACATGCGATAGACCACATTCATCACGCCCTGGGCGTGGATGCGAACCAGTTCGCTGAAGGCATTACGATCGCCATGTTGTGCCCTGGTGACCAACTCTGTTTCGTTGGCTTGTGAGATGAATGTCACCGCGAGAGATCCTTTCGTTAGTTTTCTTGCCTTGCTACTATCTTAACGTAAAAGCCATCATTTTTATTCGAAAATGTGCTTGAACTGAACATGTTAGAATACTTACACCTTCTAAATATCACCTGAGAAAAGTGGTTATTTTAGAGAGGAGTATTTTATGAATCCTTTGATTGTTATTGTCTCAAATCGCGGCCCATTTTCTTTCAAGAAAAAAAAGGATAACACCTTTGACGCTAAGCGCGGTAGTGGTGGCCTGGTAACTGCCCTGGGGGCACTTGCTGAAAAACATGATGTGCTTTGGGTAGCGGTTGCTATGAGTAAGGATGATTATCGTTGGTTACAGGCTACAGGAGAAAAGACGCAAACTGTTGAGGGAATTTCATTGCGCTTGATGCAGCCGAAAAAGAAGGCGTACCTGCGCTACTATAATGTGATTGCGAATCCGATGCTGTGGTTTCTTCAGCATCAGTTGTGGGATACGCCGCGTAACCCCAGTATTACGCAAGAAACCTGGGAAGCCTGGGATAATGGATATTTGGAAATCAACAAAGCATTTGCACAGGTAGTGGCTGACACCATAAAGGATGAAAAGCGGCCCGTGATTATCTTCCCCCAGGATTATCACCTGTATTTACTGCCCCATTTTTTACGTGAGCTATTGGGAGATCGGGTACAAATCCAGCCATTCATCCACATCCCCTGGCCGGGCCCGGATGCCTGGCGGGTATTGCCCGGGCAGATACGCAACTTCATCTTGACCAGCTTGTTACAGTCCGACCGTGTGGGCTTCCAAACGAAGAAGGATGCATTTAACTTTGTGCAGACCTGTCGGTTTTACCTGCAAGATGCACACTCATATGGCAGCCGGAATTCAATTCAATATAACGGCCGCGTTGTCCATGCAGCGGCATATCCTATATCAATAGACACCCAAAAATTGAATGCTCTGGTCGAAGAACCGGAAACACATCTGCTCAAGTCCCAATTGATTAACTTTGTAGGCGATCGTAAACTGATTCTGCGCGTGGATCGCATCGAACCCAGCAAGAACATTTTGCGAGGGCTTGAGGCCTACCGCACATTACTGGAAACGCATCCCGAGCATCGTGGCAAAGTACAAATGATGGCCTTGCTTGTCCCTTCGCGCATGAAGGTGGATGAGTATCAGGATTATCTTAGGGATATTATGTCTGAAGCTGGGATGATCAATGCCGCTTACAGCACTCCTTACTGGGAACCGGTGCGCATTGTTGTAGGAGATAATTACAGGCGCGCAATTGCCGCAATGCAATTTTATGATGTGCTGTTGGTTAATCCCCTGGCCGATGGCATGAACCTGGTTGCGAAGGAAGGAGCACTGGTCAATCAGACGGATGGCGTGCTGGTGCTTTCCGAAGATGCCGGGGCGTTTTATGAACTTAGTGATCACGCACTTACGGTGTCACCCTTTGATACTTATGGAACCGCCGCTGCCATTCATCAGGGATTGACCATGCCCCCTGAAGAAAAACGCAAACGTGCAGAGGCCTTGAGAAGAATTGTTATGAATGCAGATATCCGGGATTGGTTCTATCATCAGGTAGATGATGTGATGCAAGCCTTCAAGAGCCAGGCCAAAAAGGATTCCACCCCCGCAACTTCCTGAACGAGGTAGTCTGCTTCCGTTAGAACTGCCTGTGGCGTTCCCTGGGATTCAACTCCCAACCCATAAGCCAGGCATCGACCTGATTCGCGTAAGTAGCGAACAGTGCTAAATACGGTTACATCGGTGATGTCGTCACCAAGATAGAAGGCTGAATCCAGTTGGTGAGATTTGACCAATTCATCGAAAGCCGTACCCTTGTCTATTTCCACAGGTGGGCGGAATTCAAAAACCATACGACCCTGTGTCAAGCGCAGCCCATGTTTCTCTACAATGTTTTGCAAGGATGGTTTCAACTTTTCCGCAGCATCTTCCGGGTTTCCGGTTTGCCGATAGTGGATAGACAGCGTTGCCCCCTTGTCTTCGAAGCGCATACCCTTTGCCAGAATTTGTCTTATTTCAGTTGTGGCCGCCGATAAATTTCCCCGGTAAGCTGCCGCTGTTGGCGAAACTATCACCTTGCCATCTTTCCATTTCTCCATACCATGGTTGCCAATGTATATCAATTTCGGTAACCCCACTCGTTGTGCAACATCTGTAACTGAACGGCCAGAGACAACCGCTACCAGTGGAAGTTGAGCTTCCAGCTTGGCAAGCAGGTCCAGGTTCCGGGGCGTGATGCGCGCCTCGTCGGGTACATCAACGATAGGACTAATCGTTCCATCCACATCGATGATCAAGCCCAGACGCGGTTTGTTAATCGCTTCCAGCAATTGGCCTTTTGCATTTTTCCAGTACATAGAGTAATCATACCAATAAAAAATCAGGGCAGATCTGTACCTGCCCTGAAGTGGATTATTCTTCTGCTACGACAATAACCTTGTCATCTGGTGCGAAGATCACCTTTTCTGATTTAATCGGGTTGGTATAAACACCGTAATGTGTTTCGGCATCGTTAGCTTCGGCAGTGATACGGTAACCGATTGCTGTTTCGCTACGTCGGCGGGCGGCTTCCACAACTGTGTAGAAGGTGACAGGTTGCCCTGTCTCAACATAATCTTCCACTGGTTTCAGATAGATTTCTGCCCCGTCGGGAGCAAAAATGTTCTGGAACACATCGAATAGATTCTCATCTTCGGAAAGCTGTGCCAGCATCAGACTGATCAGATGCTCGCTGACGATGAAGTCATCCACCTGGGCAACTTCGGCTAACTCGCGGTTGCGCAGGTCGAGCATTTCGCTGACGATGGAGAAGGGTGTTTTGTCCTGGCTGACAATATCGCGCAAATGCAGCAAGGTAACCAATGTTCTGGCGTCGGCTTCCTGCGGCATAAGACCGGATGCGGCCAAAACGATCACATGGTTGTATTCCATAATGTTCTGGCTGTCGAGCAACTCGCGATTTGTCGTATCGCCTGGTACAAAGGTTAATTTCTGGTTTTTGAGTTTCTTCTCGCAGGCTTTGATATCGCCCCCGACACGGTTATCATCTGCCAGCACGGTTACCTGTGACCCTTTAGCAACATACGAATCCAATTCACGGACGATGGTCGCCGCGGAACGGTTCCAGCCAATGAGTAGGGTTCTTTCCGGGCTGGGTTTGTGCGCTTTGCGACTGGTGCGGATCAGGCTTTCTCCGATGGGAACATTGGGGAGACCCGATAACAGGATGGTATCGTCATCCTCGGAGAGAGCAAACAGGTAGTCGCCGGGTTCGATGCGCGTGTCCATGGGCGGATTGAGCAGGATGGTTCCATCCACTTTGCGCAGGCCCATCAGCGCAGAATCTTCATATGCCAGCAATGCTTCGCCAAAGGTCTTTCCAGAAAGATTAGGCTCCTGCTTGAAGTAAATTTCATCGCCGCCGAAATTCAGCAGTTCGGTGTAGACCATCGAGAGCCCGGATTGACGCGAAGTTTGTGCAACCACGCGTGCGATCAGGTCTCGCATGAGCAGAGGAAAGACCCTGTCTTTCGCGCCAATTATTTTGACCACACCCATATTTTTTCGATTACGGATTTGCGTTACGATGTGATAAGGTTCCTGGTGGCGGTTTGGGTTATTGGTAAGCGCTAGCACGGCCTTGATAACGTTAGCATCGGGGTCATCATTTTCGGGGGGCAGGATAATAATTGAGCGCGCACTATGCGGGCTGCCGAGTTCCAGATCGTTCAAGTCAATTGGGTCACCAGAACGCACAATAACTCGCGTGCTGCCCCTTGTTTCAATACGCTCGCGGATCTGCTCTTCCATTTCCACTTTATCTTGGTTTGCGAGCACAACAATACGTCCGTTCGTTTTGTTCTCATTGGCGATCATCAGTTCGGAGATGATGGTGAAAATCTGTGGCGACCAGCCCAGGATGAGGGTGTGTTCATTTTCCAGCACGCGCGAGCGTCCCTTGCGCAGGCGTTCCAATTGCCCTTCCAACCCGGTGTTAATTACACTGATTAATGCGCTGACCACGAACAGGCCGCCGATTGTAACGACCAGCATCATGAACAGGAAGAAGGGGCGGCCCTCATCCCCACCCATCGTGCCGGGGTCGAGTGTGCGCATTAAGCTCATCCAGGCAAGTTGCCCGAAATTCATACCTTCTGGGGCTACGCCAACCAGAGCCACGACCAAGGCCACGAGCAAGATAACAATTGCAGATGCGATAAAAAGGATCACGATCATGGCGGGTGTTCCCCTTGCCATAATATTATCGAACCAATAACGGAATTTTTGTCCGGGGGTTGCTTTTTTCATAAGGCCTCCGCAAAAGAAGATAATTGACCCTTTGGGAATTTCCGTGGTAGGTAACCGGATTTTGGGGTGTGAGGGTGCATACGCACCCTCACACCCCAAAATCCGGCCTCTTTCGCGCCAAATCCTGGAGATCCAGATATTTTTCATGATTATAGTATGGAAAGCTTTCATTCGCCAAATTCGATTGACCTTTGATCGGTTTTTGTCTATACTCTTATTTCTAAAAGTGCAACGCACTTGACCGGAAAACTCATACACTCTAGAATGAAGTGCGTTGCACTTCTCAAACTAATCAGGAGGACGACATGAGCAATAAATTCATCTGGTACGGACACGCCACTCACGGTCTCGAAACAGACGGGCACAAACTGGTCATCGATCCGTTCTTCGAAGGGAATCCCGCCGCATCTACCACCCATGAAGCTGTTGAGGCAGACTTCATCCTGGTCAGCCACGGACATGGAGACCACATTGGCGATGCAGTAGAAATCGCCAAACGGACAGGCGCTTTGGTCATCAGCAATGCCGAAATTTCGGGTTGGTTCAACAATCAGGATATAAAAGCCCATGGTCAGCATCTGGGCGGTGGATATAAACATCCCTTCGGCTATCTCAAACTTGACACTGGCCCTGCACGGCTCCGGCCTGCCGGATGGCTCGTATGGCGGCAATCCCTGCGGCTTCCTGCTGACCACCAATGACGGCAAGAAAATCTACATGGCGCAGGATACCGGTTTGTTCGGCGATATGACTCTGATCGGGGAAGAAGGCATTGACCTGGCTATCTTGCCGATTGGTGATAACTACACTATGGGCCCCGACGATGCGCTGCGAGCGGTCAAAATGCTAAAGCCCAAAACAGTGGTTCCCATACACTACAACACCTGGGATTTGATTGCCCAAGATCCACACAGTTGGGCCGAACGCGTAGAGAAAGAAACCAGCACCAAAGTGGAAGTGCTCAAACCTGGTGAAAACCTAGAATTTTAATAAAACTGTAACATCTTTCGAGTAACATTCGGCGGTGTGGAGCGTCTAATCCATACCGCCGTTTGGTATTTCAGAGAGTGTCTGAAAACCTAACCACAAAGTCACTACGACACCCCGGCCCGACCGGCAGTTCTGGGGCGGGCAAAATCACAAAGTTTTTCCCTTTGAGCCCTTGAGACTTTGTGCCTTTGTGGTGAAAGAACAGACTTTTCAGATGTTTTCTAATACTGTCGTCAGGGTATTATGCCCTGCACAGGGTATAATTTGGACTAATCGAGGTGTTTATGTTCACAAACCAAAGTGCCGATCGTCGTGCAGAAGAAGAACGCGTCAGCAAAGAAGGGCGTCTGCCGCCCGGACAGGCGTTAACGCTAAAATTCCCTGTTTTGCATTATGGACCTGTTCCAAATTTCAACCCCGCTACCTGGCATTTTCGGGTCTGGGGCGAAGTGGAAGAAGATGTAGAGTGGAATTGGAATGAGTTCAACAAACTCCCACGCGCCAAAATTGAGATGGATATCCACTGTGTCACGCGTTGGAGTAAGTTCGATACCGTTTGGGAAGGCGTCTCTGTCAAAACCTTGGTAGACGAAGGCTTTATCAAAGTCAAACCCGATGCCACGCATGTTATGCAGCATGCCGAATATGGCTTTACGGTGAACTTACCCATCGAAGTGATCATGCAAGACAACTTCCTGATGGCAACCCATTTCAACGGCGAGCCGCTCACGCCCGATCATGGTTACCCGTTACGTGGGGTGGTGGGTCAAATTCCAAGTCGTGAAGATTTGGAGACGCCCTATTTCTGGAAGGGGGCTAAATGGCTTCGTTCGCTGGAATTCATGACGAAAGACCGCCGCGGTTTTTGGGAGCAAGCTGGCTACCACAACCGGGCAGATGTCTGGAAGGAAGAACGTTTTGGTTAATATAAAACGGGCGGGAATTTCCCGCCCGTTTTTGCTACTCAGGTTAAAGTAACTAGTATCGTAACACGCCTCCGATACCAACTTTTTTCAAATTCGGGTTTTCATACACGATCTGCACTTCGCCGCCATCTTGCATCACCTTGCGGACGGCCATTTCCACAGCGTCATGGATCTTTGCAAACGAGTTTCCGCAGAACGGGCAGGTCTTCCTCTTCTTGTGTTGTGAGATAACCACATCCCTGACACTGGAAACCCTCTGCGCGATACCCTTCCTGAACGATCAGTGTTTGCACACGTCCCTCGTGGACAGCGCCAAGCGTATCCTCAAGGCGGACGACGCCACCTGCACCCTTGGCCGCAGACGTGATCATATTCTCTACCAGGCGCATCTCCCGCAGACGTTCAGCCTGCTGACCGATTTCAAGGGCTTTTTTCTGCACTTTATCAGGGGCGGCTGTCATGCTGATGGGGAATGTGCCAACCACCAGGCTCTGCCAGGCTTTGGGGAGATGACTTTGGAACTGCTTGGCATTTTTCCCTGTGCCGCCGATCAATACGCGGCGGATATGATTCTCCTCGAAGAATTTTGCCGCAAATTCAGCAGATTCTTTCAGATTGCGTTCAACCATCTCATCGGAGTGACGTGCTTTTCCACCAATTCCACCCAGGTGTCCAAAAATGCTGGAAGCGCCGCCGCGTTTGGTGTGGCGCACTTCCTCCCCCAGGATACCCTCTTGTTCTTTTAGTTCACCTAAGTGGAACTGGAATAAACGCGCCCCCTGCTTGTCTACTAGTGCCACGCCATAGCCGCCGTAAGCATCCAGTAAATCGGCCAGTGGCTTGACATATGGTTGATCCCCCACAAATACACGACTGCGGACTGGTACAGCGATCGGAAAGGCCCTGAAGTAATTCTGTGCCGCACATGAAAACATGGCTATGCTGCGACCGGTCCATTCGCGTTCGGTTTCAAAATATTTGACTATTGCGGCCTCGTCCTTGGGTAGCTGCACTTCTTTTAGCAGAGTTCGAAGACGCAGCTTTAGTGCGTCGGCTGTGCCTTCGGTCATGTCAGTGTTCATGTACACGCTGAGGACAGGATCAGGACTGGAATAGTTCAACAGTTCACGCAGTACGTTGTCTGTAAACATAGTTTCTCCTTATTCATTTGCAAGGCCGGAAAGTGAGGCTGCCAAAGCCTCATGAAATGGGCGTATCCTCCTGTGTTGAAATTCTCTATCTATATTGTAGAGCAAAATTGTAAAAATGCAAATTCTTTTCACCCCGAAATGGAACTTTTTCAGGTGAATGGACGTCTGTTAGGTGGATTATGAAAGGATGAATAAATGACAAAAATATATTTGGTTTCTTTTGCGTTTCTTTTGATTATGTTGACA
This sequence comes from uncultured Chloroflexia bacterium, assembly GCA_963791785.1. Taxonomy (GTDB): domain Bacteria; phylum Chloroflexota; class Anaerolineae; order Anaerolineales; family Villigracilaceae; genus JAABUE01. The sequence continues at coordinate 40,710 of CAWBTW010000018.1, forward strand.
GCTTGCAGCGCTGTCCCTGCTTCAATTGATTCCCTGGATGGCACAAGCTGGGAACTGTATGCGATTAGCAAACATTTCCCAATCGAAGGTTCAACAATCACAATTGCATTCGAAGATGGTCATGTTAGTGGTTCGGCAGGCTGTAATTCATATAGCGGCGAATATCAAGTGGATGGAAAAAGGATTGAATTCGGGATGTTGGCATCCACATTGATGGCCTGCGTAGATCCAGCCATGATGGAGCAGGAAACGATGTTCTTGCAGTTTCTGGGAAATGCCCAGAGATTTGAATTGGTTGATGGTCAGTTGCAGATTTTTTGGTCCGATCACGAAGCGCTGACCTTTGTCCCCGTTCAATAAATCATAAGACCAGCTTTCGAAAGCTGGTCTCATTTTTGCAGGTTATTTTGGGAGCGTAAATTGGATTATTGCTTCTGTATCGTCCAATTCGCCCTGTCGGATTTTCCCGCCCTGTAACTCGATATAGGCCTGGCAAATAAAAGGGTGCATTTCAAGCATGATTTCATCGAAGCCTTTTTTGGTGATCCCTGTTTGGTGCAAGGTGAAAACGAGTGTACCCGTTTCTTCCCCAACTTCCAGGGTCAGGCTCCCGGTGCCATCCGAATAAGCGGCCAGGTACGAGAAAAATCCGTGCAACACCCACTCCAATGGCTTCTTGTCTAATTCAGCGGATGGAGACTGAATTGTGCTGAGGACGGCGATGGGCACCTCCACCCCGGGATTATCCTTTTGCCACTGCGCAACGATCTGGTCAAGCGTGGCTTGAACATCCAAAGGAGAAGGTTTGATTTCCTTCTCGCCGCGTTGCAGGCGGGCGATTTCGATCAGATTGTTGACCATAAACATGGTGCGCAAGCTGTTATTGTATACGGTGGTCAGATCTTCTTCTTGCATGTCTGTCAGTGGGCCGCTTTGTCCCTTCAACATGAGCTTGGTAAAACCAAGCACCTGATTGAAAGGCGAGCGCAGATCGTGAGCCCAATCTGAGATTTTTTCTTCCAGGTCTATCCGGGTAGGGAAATTAATTTGAGTTTTTGCCATTTTTGCACCTCGCCAGAATTATATGTGCATTTTGATGATATTTGGATAACAATTCTGATAATCTAGTACCCGGACAACATGTTATTGATGGGTAAAGTTTCTGTACGCAAAAGGATACTTCACCAATCAAAATCAACTTGGACGGGCACTAGTCCGCTGGGCTTTTTGCCGTTGCGGGTTCATTCTCCTGGACCCGATGCGGCTGTACCTTGAAAACTTTAAACGCCCATTGCATTGCCGTGCCGACCAGCAGTGCATGGATGGCTGTCCCAATCCCGGCCGGGCCGCCCAGCAGCCAGCCAATGACCAGTACGCTCACCTCGATGATGCCGCGGGCTAATCGGTAGCTGATACCCGTTGTGCGCTTGATCGCCAGCATCAAACTGTCGCGTGGGCCTGCGCCTGCCTTCACGCCGATGTAGATGGCCGTGGCAACCCCTTGCAGCAGGGTGCCTAGAAGCAGCATCAGGGTCTGGATGGGCCAATTGTTTTCTACGGAGGGGATGAAGTATAACGCCAGGTCCAGCCAGGGGCCGATGCTCAGAATGTTACCAAGTGTCCCCCAGCCGATCTGCTCGCGCATGAGTAACGCGGAGATCAGGACAATAAACCCGACGATAACGGTCATGGTTCCCGGGGTCAGGCCGGTGATTTTCGAGAGTGCCACATCCAATACCGCCCAGGTGCCGGTCCCCAGGTTGGCGCGGATAGCCAATGCAATCGAAAGCCCATATAACAAAAAGCCGATCTGGATCACAAAAAAATCGTGGGGAAAGGTCTTCCAACGGATGGGTTTGAGCATGAAATAGCATCATATCATGTGTGATAGACTCAGTCTATGCCCCAAATATTTGAGAGACATCGCGATCATTTCACCATCAGTACCGATCCTGCCCGCCTGGATGTGGATGTTATCGCCGACATGCTCTCACGTTCTTACTGGGCAGACAAGCGTACACGTGAGCAACTCGAACGCGCGCTATCCAATTCGCTTGTCTTCGGACTTTTCGATGGTTCCTGCCAAATTGGCCTGGCGCGCATCATTAGTGATTTTTCTATTTTTGCTTACCTTTGCGATGTCATCATCCACGAGGAGTATCGTGGTCAGGGGCTCGGCAAGTGGTTGATGGAAACTGTTCACAGCCACCCTGATTTGCAAGGTTTACGTCGTTGGTTTCTTGCTACCCGCGATGCTCACGGCCTGTACAGCCAGTATGGTTGGACCCCACTCAATTCTCCCGAACGTTGGATGGAAAAGTTCAGTGGCTAATCTCATTCTTAAGCCTGGACGTGAAAAATCGCTCCTGCGCCGCCATCCCTGGATTTTCTCTGGCGCAATTCATCAACTGGACGGCAATCCCGCATCAGGCGAGACCGTGAACCTGCTCTCGTCAAATGGCGACTTCCTGGCCCAGGCTGCATACTCTCCACACTCCCAGATCCGTGCGCGTGTCTGGTCATTTGACCCTGACGAACATATCAATCCCGACTTCTTTTGTAAGCATATTCGCGTTGCCATCCATGCACGTGATACCTGGCACTTGGCACCCGATACGGATGCCTATCGTCTCATCCACGCCGAATCGGACGGCTTGCCCGGTTTGATCGTGGACCGCTATGGCGAAGTGCTTGTTCTGCAATCCCTGACGGCTGGCTCCGAATTCTGGAAAGAGTCCATCGCCGATATCCTACTCGAAGAGACAGGTTTGGGCACTATTTTCGAACGCTCCGATGCGGACGTCCGCGAATTAGAAGGATTGCAATCCAAAACCGGCCTCTTACGTGCACCCATTAACCATTCTCCATTAACCAACATAACCATTACCGAAAACAACCTGAAATTCAACGTAAACTTTGAATCCGGCCACAAGACCGGCTTTTATCTTGACCAGCGGGATAACCGTCTACGGGTGCGCGAGCTGGCAAAGGGGCGCGATGTGCTGGATTGTTTCTGCTACACGGGTGGGTTCACGGTCAACGCGTTGGCTGGTGATGCGAAGTCGGTTGTGGCGGTGGATGCTTCAGCAGGGGCGTTGGCTTTGGGGCAAGAAAATGTTCGGTTAAACGGTCAGCAGGCCGAGAGCGTGGAATGCTGCGAAGGGGATGTCTTCCAGGTTCTGAGAAAATTCCGGGACGAAGGGCGTTCCTTCGACCTGATCATCCTCGATCCCCCAAAATTTGCCCCTACAGCGGTGCAGGCGAAAAAAGCTGCGCGGGGTTATAAAGATATCAATCTGTTGGCATTCAAACTGCTGCGGACAGGCGGAATTCTGGTCACGTTCTCGTGTTCCGGCGGTGTGGATGGGGCCTTGTTCCAAAAAATAATCGCCTCCGCTGCCCTGGATGCGGGCGTGGAGGCGCAGATCGTGGAGCGTTTGTCACAGGCTGGGGATCATCCTGTGGCGCTCAATTTTCCTGAGGGGGCTTATTTGAAGGGATTGGTGTGCATAAAGTTATAGGGCTAATCATCGCCCAGCGAGGCGATCGCTCTCAGTAAACCGAATACCAAAACACCAAGTTTCAGTCCTTCCCCGGTGGTTAGGGCAGTTTCGCGTTCCTCATCTTTTTCAATGCGTCGTTCGAGTAGCATGGCAGCAAGCAGTCCGGTGAAAGCACCGATGAGCGCGCCCATGAGCAACGTTTTGGGTTTATTTTCCATTGTGTTGTATCCTTCCTGTTTATTTATTATTTACCAAAAATTGCTTTCAAGCTGGCACGCAGGCCTTCAAGGAACAGTACGGGTTTGGCGGCCATGTCTGAGAATCGCTTGATTTCGCTGGCTCCGCGGTTGACGTAGTACTGTGCCTTTGCGGTGTAGGGCGGCGTGGCTTTCAGCGCCTGCGCCAGCAGGTAGACAAGCCCGGCCAGGATGGCGAAAAAAAGCAGGCCAAAGATCATGACCGGGATAACCAGCCAGATGGTGGAGATGGCTGCCCAGCGAGGCGAATCGCCGCCAGTGCCAAAGGTGGCTATGCCAGTGAGTATTGCGACAGCAATAATCGACAATACCGCCAGGATCATCGGCAGGAATATCTGTGCCCAGAATTGGCGGCGGTGTTTTTGGTAGGAGGGGTGGTTTTCAGGGATTTGAGATGTCATCCCTTATATTTTAACATAAAACCCCCACAGACCTCCTGTACATCCCCTGTAGGATAACAATGGGGGAGGGCAGATGGGGTCGCACAGGGCGGACCGCGTGTCTCGCCCAGACACGCGGTAACCGCCCCGGCAAAAAAGGGATGGACCGACCTAACGGCAATTCCCAGACCCTAAAGGTCTCAAAGACCTTTAGGGTCTAAAAAATTACCGGCGGTTTCTCAGGAAGGTTGGAATATCCAGATCGTCGCTATTGCTGACAGATGGTGCAGGTGGTTTCGATCCGCCGCCTGACTGTACATCAGCATTTATACTGACCGACTCGCTCTGACGCGTAAAGTTGACAGGGCGTTGATCGAACGTGCGCTTGGTGGTGCGCTCCAGCATGCGACGCGGCACACCGCTGCGCTCGAACCCGGTTGCGATAACGGTGATGCGGATGTCATCGGCCATGTTCTGATCGATCACCGCACCGAAGATCATGTTGACATCCGGGTGTGCGGTTTCGCGGATAATGGCAGCCGCCTGGTTGACCTCGAACAGGGTCATGTTCGGGCCGCCAGTCACGTTGAATAGCACACCGCGCGCGCCATCGATGGTGATATCCAGCAACTGGCTGGAGATAGCCTGCTCGGCAGCATTCTTGGCCCGGTCTTCGCCGGTTCCGGTTCCGACTGCCATCAAAGCTGCTCCACCTTCGGACATGATTGCCCTTACGTCGGCAAAGTCCAGGTTGATCAGACCGGGAATGGTGATGAGTTCCGAAATGCCCTGAATACCCTGATGCAATACATCATCTGCCAGGCGGAAAGAATCCTGTAAACTGGAACGCTTGTCTGAAATTTGCAGTAAGCGATCGTTGGGGATTGAGATCAGGGTATGAGCATGCTCTTTGAGCTTTTCAATGCCTGATTCGGCAGAGTGCATGCGTTTGGCGCCTTCAAAGGTGAAGGGGCGGGTGACCACGCCAATGGTTAATGCGCCGCATTCTTTGGCAGCTTGAGCAACAACTGGCGCTGCGCCTGTACCTGTCCCGCCGCCCATACCAGCGGTGACGAAGATCATGTCCGAGCCTTTCAGTACGGCATACAACTCGTCAGCGGATTCTTCGGCAGCCTTGCGGCCAATTTCAGGATCACCGCCCGCACCCAGGCCGCGCGTGAGCTTGTCGCCCAAACGGACGCGGGTGGGGGCCTTTGAGAGCGTCAGGGCCTGCGCATCTGTATTGACGGCGATGAATTCAACGCCCTGGATGCCTTCTTCGATCATACGGTTGACGGCGTTTGAGCCGCCACCTCCGACACCGATTACTTTGATACGGGCGAAGGATTTGCTTGCTGCTTGCTGTTTCTTGGTCGAGTCCATTTTGTTCCTCCTTGCTAATATGATTCCGATTTCTGTGCGGAATTTTCTAAACTATGGTAATAACCTGTCGAACCATTTCTTCATAAAACTAAAGTTCATACGCTTCTCTCCTTTTGGGCCTCGCTGCCCGGCTGCAATTTGGTGGGAGTGCATGGTCAGCGCCCAGCGCAGCAAACCCACACTTGTTGAATATGCCGGTGAATTGAGTTGGTCAACCAGCCCCACCAGGTTTTCCGGTTTCGCCGTGCGGACGGGCAAACCAAGCACTTCACTGGCGATGCGCCTGATGCCGGGCAGGGCGCTGGTTCCGCCGGTGAGAACCATCCCGGCAGGCAAGAGACCGTCATACCCGGAGCGCTTGATCTCTTGCAGCGTCAGGCGGAAGACCTCTTCGACGCGCGCCTCGATGATGTGCGCCAGGTCCTGACGGTTGATCTGCACCGCTTGCTCTTCGCCGAAGGGGCGGATGCTGAAGTATTCATCCGCGCCGACCTCACCACGCACAGCGTGTCCATGTTGCGTTTTGATTTCTTCGGCCTGTGCCACTGGCAGGCGCAAGCCATGTGCAACATCCTGGGTGACGTGATTACCACCCACAGCCAGTACCATGGTGTGCCATACATCGCCGCCTACGTAGATGGCCAGGTCGGTGGTGCCGCCGCCAATGTCACAAACAGCCACGCCCATCTCGCGCTCCTGGTCCGTCAGCACTACTTCTGCCGAGGCCAGCGGATTGAGCACAAATTGCTGGATCTGCACGCCTGCTTCATCGACGCACTTGCGCAGGTTGTCCACGGTGGCGTTCGCAGCGGTGATGATGTGCGCTTCCACCTCGAGACGATAGCCATGCATCCCAACCGGTGAGCGGATGCCATCCTGACCATCTACTGAGAAGCCGCGTTGGATCACGTGCACAATCTCGCGATCGTGGGGGATGGCCACAGCCCGTGCCTGCTCAAGGACGCGCAGCACATCATATTCCTCGATCACACCACTGCTGATGCCGACCGAGCCTCGGCTGTTGACCGATGAAACATGCGCTCCCGCCATGCTGACCAGCGCAGAGCTGATTTCCAGGCCGGACGTACTCTCGGCCCGCTCAACGGAGCGAGAAATGGCCTGAGAGGCTGCATCCAGATCAACGATAGTGCCTTTTTTGATGCCTTCTGACGGCTCGATACCTACACCCAGGATACGGATGGATTTTTCATCCTCGATCCGCCCAACAAGGGTGCAGACTTTAGTCGTGCCAACGTCGATGCCTACAACAATCTCTTCCATGCTTATTGCTCTTCCGCTTCCACTTCTATTTCAACCTGCTCCACACGATAAAAGGGAGCATCAGGATAAGCCACATTAATTAGGATGGGCCGGATACCACGCTGTGACAGCCAATCGACCATGGCTTGATAGACAAGAATCTTTGCTTCCACGTCATCTCCGCTGGTGCCAAAAACAACCTGCCAGCCGCGGCCATCTGTCCAACTGAGACCTGTAGTCGGATGGTACAAAATGGGCGTTCCCGGCGGCACGTGGGGCGCCAGCGATGTGATTGCCCTGACCGTATCTTCAGCAATGAAAAGTGGCGGAGCCAGCGGGTCATCTTCCAGGGTGCTCATGGCAGGTGGTGTGCCCAACGCCTGGACAACGATCAGACCACCCGCTTCGCCACGCGGACGGAAAGCTGTTCCCGTTTCATCAACCCAGGTGTAGCCCTCGTCCTGCTGCCACAGGATGACCGGCTGACGCTCGGTCACGTCCACAGTGACGATGTTCGGCAAGGAAACGGTCACTTCAACGGAAGCAAGTTCGGGATAAGCCTGAAGCGCGCGCATCCTGATCTGTTCTGGTGGGAGCAGGAAAATGGGATATCCATCCAACCCCAATGCGCTGTTTATCTCATCCGCAGAAATGCGTTGGTTGCCGGTTATCTGCGCTGAAGTCACGCGGAATTCGGGTAAGGTCCAGAACAGGTACAGGCCTGTTCCAAACAGCAGCACCAGGATAAAGGACAGCAGGCGCCAGCCGACACGAATCTGAACGCGTGGCAGCGATAGAGAGCGAACAGCGGGGCGCGGCAAGCTGAAGACAGCATTGAAGCGGCGTTTCCCGGCCTTCTTACGGCGTTCGATGGCAAAGTCGTTGACTACACCACGCGCAGTGATAGGCGGTAGTTCGCGATAGCCGCTGCTCTTGGCTCGATTCTTCTTCGGACGCGGCTGATGCTGGGGTTGGGCCCGGCGACGCTGGCGCACGATCTCGGAGCGGGAGAGAGTCTTTTTCTCGCTCATGCATTACTCCGATAATCGTGTTTGGTGCGATCGCGTTCGATCTTGCGTTCCAGCGCAAGCTCGACCAGGCGGTCTACTAAATTTGCGTAGGGCAGGCCGGTGGCTTCCCACAGCTTGGGATACATGCTGATCTTGGTGAAGCCTGGGATAGTATTGACTTCATTCAGGTAGATAGCATTGGTATCTTTGTCGATCATGAAATCCACCCGTGCCATGCCTGCACAGTCAATAGCCTTGTAAGCGCGGACGGCGATTTCTCGAATAAGTTCAGTCGTTTCATCGGGCAGGGGGGCGGGGATCAGCAGCCCGGATGTGCCGTCGATGTATTTTGATTTGTAGGAGTAAAACTCACGGCTGGGCTCCACCTCGCCAGGCACGGAGGCCTGCGGGTCGTCATTGCCCAGTACACTGACCTCGATCTCGCGTACATTTGGAACACCATGCTGGATAAGCACGCGCCGGTCGTAAGCGGCGGCTTCAAACAAGCCTTCCTGCAGATCGGAGCGGTTGTTGCATTTGGTCACACCCACGGACGAACCCATATTGGCCGGTTTGGTAAAAAGCGGATATCCGCTGAGTTCTTCGGCTTCTCCGATCACAGCTTCCATATCCTGCTCGATCTCGCGGCGGGTAACAATGATGGTGTCCACAACCGGGATATTGTTGGCGACCATCACATCTTTGAAGATGCCCTTGTCCATGCCAACGGCAGCACCGACCACACCAGCGCCTACATAGGCCACGTCCGCCATTTCAAGCAGACCCTGCATGGTGCCATCTTCGGAATAAGTTCCGTGCATGACGGGGAAGAAAACATCGATATCGGTCAGTTTATATATTGCGAATCGCGCAACACATACAAGACCTTGCTCCGATGGGTCAGGGGATAGGATTGCATGTTCCAGTCCATCCGTTACCCCGTTTTCCAGTTTGTCGATAGCATCCGTACCGGTGAACCAGCGACCATCTTTTGTGATGCCGACCTGAGTCACTTCATACTTCTCTGGATCAAGAACTGAAAGCACCGACCGCGCGGACATAAGCGAAACTTCATGTTCACCTGAGCGTCCACCGAAAAGGACGGCCAACTTGATTTTGCGATCAGTGCTTGTCATTCCCATTCTCCGATTAGTTCAATTTCCAGTTCCAGGCTAACGCCGAATTTCTCGGCAACCGTCTTCTGTGCCAGATTCACCAATGTGCGGACATCTTCCGCTTTGGTCTGGCCGTGATTTATGAAAAAGTTGGCGTGCACAGGGCTGATCTCAGCGGTACCGATGCGCCTTCCTTTCAAACCTGCTGCCTCAATCAACCGTCCGGCAAAGTCACCCGGTGGGTTTTTGAACATCGAACCCATGCTGGCGCCCGGCGGTTGCGTAGCTTTGCGGCGTCCGCTGAATTCACTGATTTTAACAGACACTGCATCTTTTGTGCTGTGTTCCAGGCGCATTTCAGCCCAAAGTACTACAAATTTTAAGGTTTGTCGCTTCAAAATGGATGTTCTGTATCCATATTCCATTTTTTCGGCAGGCCAGGTTTCGCGACCGGCTTCTGTCAGCAGTTCGGCTTGAATGAGATTGCCAGCCATATCGCCGCCAAAAGCGCCTGCGTTACCATAGACAGCGCCACCAACTGTCCCCGGGACCGCTGCCGCCCATTCCAGCCCAGCCAATCCGTGCGCTGCGGCGCGGCGTGCCAGGTTGGCGATCACTACACCCGCTTCCGCCCGGACCTTGGGCTTGCTTCCCTTATCGAAGCTCACATCTTTGGCCCTGTTCAAAACCACCACGCCGCGCACACCTTTGTCGCTGACCAGTACGTTCGAGCCGCCGCCCAGTATCAAATAAGGGACATTTAGTTCCCATAAACGGGAAACGGTCTCAGCCAACTCATCTGCCGAAGTGACAGTGACGAGTGCATCCGCTGGGCCGCCGATACGCGCGCTGGTATACGGCGCAAGCGATGCGTTCTCTTGCAGCCGGTCGCCAAACTCGGCGCGCAGGGTGGGGAGGGGCAGGGCGGTGGGCATGGTAAACATTTTCTCTTTGGTTGTGTCATCCTGAGCAGAGCAAAGGATCTCCTCACAGTTTGGGAGACTTTTCGGGTGCTACGCACCCTCAGAGTGACATCAAGTCGTTATTCCTTCATACTCAACTTGCCAATGATTCGCATGACAGTTTCTTCATTCAAATCTTTATCAATTTTCTTCTTTGCTTGCCCAGCGGGCCGATCTTTTTTATCCTTTTCCATCTCAACCAGGACCATCTTCAATTCAGGCAGGATGAGCGCTTCAGATTCAAACGTGCGTTTTTTCTCTTCCTTTGACATGAGTTCCTACCTTTCTTGTAAGCCAGCCAGCACGTCTGTGCTGATCTGGTTGGCATCCCCGGCGGAGAGCACCAGTAATACGTCACCGGGTTGGATGTGCTCGATTAAATAATCGCTGATTTCTTTTAAGGTCGGGATGTACCGTGCAGAAGCATGCGGCATGGCACTGACGATCTCAGCAGAAGAAAAATCCTGCTTTGGTTCGCGAGATGCATACACCTCGCTGACGATCACTTCGTCTGCATCTTTGAAAGCACGGCTGAACTCAGTAAAGAGTATTTGTGTGCGCGAGTAGGTATGCGGCTGCCAGACGGTCCAAACGCGGCGTTCCGGGTAGCGAGCACGCGCTGCGGATAAAGTTGCCACGATCTCGGTAGGGTGATGAGCGTAATCATCAATCACAGTCACACCATTTACTTCGCCGCGAATTTCGAACCGTCGGCCTGTTCCGCTGAATTCCGCCAATGCTTCTGCGGCCTTCTGTGTGGACAAGCCGAGTAGTTCAACAACAGCCAGCGTAGCCAGTGCATTGCGTACATTGTGTTCGCCCGGAACCTGCAAATCAACTTTGACGGAGGTAAGACTGCCACTCAAGTTAGAAGTTACATCAAAACTAAATCCACCCATTGCGTTCGGTTTGAGCGCGCGGGCTTGCATCCAGTTTGGGCTGCTGATGGTCATCTCGCTTTGTGTGGCGTAACCAACAATGGCCTTGCCAGCTTTGCGCGCACGGGCGATCAGTGAGGCTGCCCCGCTATCATTGGCGCAGACGATCAGGGTTCCGTCAGCAGGCAACAGGTCCACGAATGATTCGAAAGCGGCGAACATATCTTCGAAGGTGGGGTAGCAGTCCGGATGGTCATGTTCGAGATTGGTGACAATTGCAATGCGCGGTTTGAGTCCCAGGAACATGCGGTCATACTCATCGGCTTCGATGACGAAAGCTTTGCCTTTACCGGCGCGGGCGTTAACACCCAGGTTGCTCATCACGCTGCCGATAATGAAGGACGGGTCGCGCTTTAGTTTCGTCAGTACCCAGGCGATCATGGCTGTAGTCGTGGTTTTGCCATGCGTTCCAGCCACTGCGATGCCGTTTTTGTCAGCCATCAGCTTGCCGAGAAAATCTGCGCGTTTGTATACCGGAATATTGGCAGCAAGTGCCGCTACTACTTCGGGGTTATCATCGGGAATTGCTGAAGAACGGACAACCCAATCTGCGCCAGTGATATTACGCGGATGATGCCCGATAAAAACGGTTGCACCTGCTTTTTGCAGGTCATCAGCAAAGGGAGAGAGCTCACGGTCTGAACCCGTGACAGTATCACCACTCTCCAAAAGGAGACGGGCAATTGCGGAAAGTCCGCTGCCCCCGATACCGATGAAGTGAACCTTAGCCATAGTAAATGATCTCGAAATTATCCTGATTAGATGAACACAACGATGACGAATATGAAACAAATCAACACGGCAAAGTAAATGCCCGGTTCGCCTAACAGATGGGGCGGCATCCAGTTCATCATGACCTGGACATTTTCCAAAATGCCACCGGTTGGCGCACTGACAATTTCGGGAAATGGGTATTTAGCCTCGTTCAGGTAAAAGAGAATTGTCCCGGAAATCAGGTATCCATTGATCGCGCCTACGAAAATGCCGAAAAGTGTATCTTGCAGGCGTTCACGCGCCGCACGGGCTGCCAGGCGTTGAATGCTTACAACGGTTTGATAACCAAAGTAGACTAACGTAATCACTACCAGGGTGCGAATCCAGAACAACTCTGAGCTTTCGGTGGGTAATCCTTCTACAAGCGGGATGTATTTTTTCAAAACATGATTCGTGGTCAGAGCCAGGATCACACTGAATACCACCAACAGTTCCTTTACCCAGCCACGCATCGCGCCAATGACCGCGAACAGGATTACGTACATCCAGAAAACATAAACAATACTCATCATAAGCTTTTTTCTCCGGCCAGTTCCATCAGTTGGCTGGCAATTGTCCGAGCCGCATCTGGTTTTGACATGGCATACATGGCGGCTTGCATACTTTCGCGTTTTCCCGGGTTTTCGAGCAAAACCTTTATCGTGACCAGCAGTTCTTCTTGTAAACGACTATCATCGATGATCACTGCCGCCCCCCGCCAGGCCAGGTAACTGGCGTTGACTTTCTGATAGCGCCAGGCGTGTGGATAGGGGACCAATATGGCAGGGATCCCAAAATACGGGAATTCTCCCAGGCTGGATGCGCCCGAGCGCGAGATAACCAGGTCGGCCGCAGCCAGCGCTTTACCCATCTCGTGCAGATAAGGGAAGGTGTGATAACGCTTCTTTTGCGCAGACTTCAGGCCTGCTTCCGCTTCCTCAACATCATCCCAGTCTAATTGACCGCTGATGTGCACAACTTCTGCCATTTCAAGCAGATCGGGCAGGTTTGCCAGCACGGCTTTGTTCAGCGAACGCGCACCCTGGCTGCCTCCAAAGATTAGAAGCATGGGTCTGCGGGTAGAAAGCCCCAGCGCGATACGTGCCTTTTCGCGCTCCCAATCCAAAAGGTCCTGGCGAAGCGGATACCCGGTGACAATCACATTTTTGTTGAAATAGCTTTGCAGAGTCTGGTGCAGTTACAGTGATCCGGTCTGCAAATCGTGATAAAGCTTTGAGTGCCAATCCGGGTTCGATGTCTGGAATATAGAGCAGTGTTGGGATGCGCTGTCCTGCAATCGCCATTGGAACGGCTACATATCCGCCGGTGAAGAAGAGTACATCCGGGCGGAACCCATGCAGAATGCGTCGGGATGCCAGCACGCCTTGTGCCAGCCGCGTCAAATTGCGGGGTAACGACCGCAGGCTGACACCATGCACACCGGCGGCAGGAATCGAACGGTATAGGAAACCCGCGCGTTTCACGAGTTCTGCTTCCATACCGCCTTCACTGCCAACCCAGAGGGTTTCAAGGTTAGCAGGGTGGAGAACCGAAGAATTTTCACTCTTCGCTTTCTCAATCTGTAACCTTTTCAACGCCTCAAGAACGGCGAGCGCGGGGTACACGCCGCCGCCGGTTCCGCCAGCGCAGATCAACAACCGCACCGAAAGACCTCCATTCATTTCCTTCGACAGTCGTAACACCAGACTGCCTTGAGATGTTCAACAAAATGCCAATGGCTGCCAGTGAGACAACCAGATTAGAACCTCCTGCGCTGATGAAAGGCAGCGCGTTGCCCGCGAAGGGCATCAGGCCGACCATCACCGCCATATTGATCAATGCTTCCAGTCCGATCCACAGTGCCATGCCTGAAGCCAGTAGTGTGCCAAGCATATCGGGCGCACGGCGGGCAATGACCATGCCGCGCCACACAAGCGAAGCATATAATCCTATTAGTATTATCGAGCCAACAAGGCCGAGTTCCTCTGCCAGAACTGCGAAGATGCTGTCAGTAGGGGGGACGGGTAGACCGAGTAACTTGGTTTCGCCACGCCCGATGCCAGTACCGAAAACCCCACCGTTGACAATGGCCTCGAACGAGCGGCGTACATGATATGAAGCCTGGGTAGGATCTTTGATGCCATTGATGAAATCACCTACGCGCTCAGCACCTGTCGGGCTGATTCGTACAACCATCCAGCCGCCTATTACTGCCACGATCATCAGCAAGGTGATCTGCTTCAAGTCGCCGCCTGCCAGGAAGAACAACAGACCGCCCAGGATAAGCACTGTCCCTGCGGCGCTCAAATCGGGCTGCAGGTAGATCAGGCCACCGATAATACCCAGGATCATCCCCAGCGGGATCAAGCCCAGTTGAATGTTTTGCAGGCTCTGGCGTTTCGAGAACAACCAAACCGCCAGGTAAATGATCGAAACCAGCTTTGCCAACTCAGAGGGCTGAACCGAGCCATCAATGAAAGCGCGTTTAGCGTTGAAACGGAGTTCGCTAAGCAACAGGACACTGATAAGCAGGATGATGGTCAGCGCCATAGCCAGAATCACCAGTTTGCGCCAGTGGTGATAGTCGATCTGCATGAGGATGAAGGCCCCAAACACACCCAGGATCATCCACAGCAACTGGCGGTTGAACATTTGCATCGGGTCACCGTAAGCGCCCAGCGAGAAATCCCATGAGGCTGAGTAGAGCATGATCAACCCCAGCACCAGCAAGGCTACAACAGTCAGCAGCAGGGGAATATCAAAGCTGCGCCCGCGCGCAGCAATGTTTTCTTTACTGCGCGATACCCTGAAATTGCGATCTTTTACGAAAGTTCCTGTACCCATGTTTTAAACCATTCTCCTCGTTCGGCGAAATCGCTAAACTGATCAAAACTTGTGCCGCCTGGCGAAAATAGGACGACATCGCCGGATTCGGCTACTTCTGCCGCCAAACGGACTGCCTCTTGCAGGCCCTCACCGCGCTGGACGCTGTACGGTCGCTTCTTTCCGGACCCCGGCTTGCCCAGCTCGCCCAGAATTTTTTCCGCCGCCTGGCCAAACACCACTACATGATCGACCCTTTCACGTACCAGTTTTGCTAAATCATCCCAGGGCAGGTCTTTATCTTTACCGCCCAGCATTAAGACGATAGGTTCTTCGAAAGAGTGGATATCCGCCACTGTCCGTTCAGGGGCGGTGGCAATCGAGTCGTTGTACCATTTCACACCATGTAACTCGCGCACCAGTTCCAGCCGGTGTGGCACACCGTGGAAGTTGTCGACGGCCTCCAGCATGGCATCCAGGTTCAACCCGGCCGCATGGCCAATGGTAATAGCTGCCAACACGTTCTGACGGTTATGGTCGCCGCGCAGGTGGATGGCGTTCTGGATGGGCAGCAGGATGTAGGCGTTGCCATCGCGCAGGTTGTACAGTCCATCGCTGACATACGTACCTGATTGTTCAATTGACAGATTGCTCAATCCGAACGAAAGCAATTTGCCTTTGACGCGCTCTTCTCAAGTTCCATGCGCCGGGATCGTCACGTCCTAGCACGGCAATATCATCTTTACTCTGAAAATCCAGGATGCGTGCTTTAGCGGCGGTATATGCTTCCATCGTGCCGTGACGGTCCAGATGATTGGGTGTCACATTCAAGATCGCTGCTACATTTGGAGAAATGCTCATCTGGTCAAGCTGGAAGCTGGATATTTCGAGGATAGCCAGGTCATCGGGTTTCATCTCGTCCACGTAGTTGATAAGCGGATCGCCGATGTTTCCGCCGATCCAGGCACGCCCGGATTTTTCTTCATAGGATGCTTCTGCCATTTTGCCGAGCAGTGCTGTTGTGGTTGTCTTGCCAGCAGAGCCGGTGACGCCAACCGTTTTGCAGGGCGCAATTTCCATGAAGATTTGCGTGTCGTTCGAAAGCGGAATGCCGCGCTTGCGGGCTTCCTCCACGATGGGGGTTGTCAGCGGGACGCCGCCGGAGAGACACAACACGTCAGTGTTATCCAGTAGTTCCAGCGGGTGGCCGCCCGGAGCCCATTTGATGGGCAGATCAGTCAGGGCTCGCCGAGCAGGGTCAAGGTCCGTTTCGAGGCGTTTGTCGGACAGGGTTACGTGCGCGCCATGACGGGACAGCCAGCGTGCCAGCGCCTGTCCCTGGCGGGCAGCTCCTAAGATGAGTACGCGTTTCCCGGTCCAATCTGTCATGGCTATACCAATGTCAATCCAATGCCGAGCATAGCGGCTAAAAGACCGATCAGCCAAAAACGCTGCACGACCTGTGTTTCGCTCCAGCCGAGCAGTTCGAAGTGTAGATGGATCGGGGACATTTTGAAGAGACGTTTGCCTTTGGTCAGTTTGAAGTAACCAACTTGCAGGACAACGCTCAGGGCTTCACTAAAGGGGACGATGCCGATAAGGAGTAATAGCGGCCACTGACCGGTCATCAACGCGACAACGGCCAGGGTCGCGCCAAGGGAAAGCGATCCAGCATCGCCCATGAAAAGCTCGGCTGGATGAACGTTGAACCATAAGAAGCCGAAAATGGCGCCGACCAGGGTGAAGCAAAAGCGTGCCAGATAGATCTGGCCTTGAATCAGTGCGATACCACCATAAGCCAGAAACGCGGTGGCGGCAATCAGGCCAGCCAGTCCGTCCAAGCCATCGGTGAAGTTGACCGCGTTGGACTCGCTGACGATGATGAAAGCAGCGATGCCAATGTACAGGTAATCGTTCATATCCCAGCCACCGGGAATGTTGACGCCCGGTATGTAAATTTCGGGAACATCCAGCATGTACTTGAGCACCCAGGCTGTGCTCACGCCGAGAACAACCTGTGCAATGAATTTGACCCGGGCGGTCATGCCTTCGCCGCGACGTTTGCCACGGATTCCCTGCCAATCGTCCACTGCGCCGAGGGCACCGTATCCAACCATAACGATCAGCGGGACGAGCACAGAGCGACCAACTACATTCAAGCCAAGCAGAGCAACTGCGTTGAGCAGAACTGTCAATAACACAACGGGCAGAATGAACATCACACCGCCCATTGTAGGGGTGCCCATCTTAACGTTGTGATGACCCGGCTCATCCACGCGAATGAGTTTCCCGATCTTGAAATAGCGCAGGATACGCAACAGCGGACCACCCCAGATGACAGTCATCATGAAGGCCAGCCCGGCCAGGCTGATCGCCAGGGTTGTGTCTTTCATGATTGCACTTCCAGAACGTTGACGATGCGATCCATGTGTAAACCGTGTGAGCCTTTGATTAGCACGGAGTCATTTTTGGATAAATTCTCATTTAACCAATCTACGATGGGGTCCAGTTCTTCGAATTCCAGAACGGATGATTTCTTCATTCCTGACCTGTGGGCAGCTTCTGCAATGACATGTGCGCGTGTTCCCAGTGTGAGCAGGGTATCTGCTACTTGGGCAGCACGCAAACCGACCATTTCATGCCCCTGACGCTCATACTGACCGAGTTCGAGCATGTCGCCCAGCACGGCGATCTTGCGACCGTCCAATTCGTCGAGCAGGTTCAGGGCTGCCAGCATGGACTCGGGTGAAGCGTTGTAGGTGTCATCAAGGATCAACGCGCCGGTCTTGCTGCGCACGGCTACCAGGCGCAACTGGGTATGTCCCTGGTTGAGTCCGTCGAAAATTTCCTGCCAGGTCAGGCCTTCTACCAGACCGACCGCTGTAGCGCGCAACGCCGTGTGGACGGAGTGCCGTCCAATCAATGGAACGCGCACGTGCAGGGTTTCGCGTTTGTAATGCAGGCGGAAGCGGATACCTTCCAGCCCCAAGCCCTTCAACATGATCAGCCCACAGGTCAGATTCGGAAGAAAGCCCATAGAAAAATATTTGCGCGCTCGTTTTCTCTTCCATTTTGCGCACCCGGGGATCATCGAAGTTCAGGATAGCGACGCCATCCTCGGGCAAAGCCTGGACAAGTTCGGACTTGCCCAGCGCGATGGCTTCCTGTGAACCGGCCCGTTCTGCATGCACAGTGCCGATGTTGGTCACCACGCCAACTTGCGGTTGGGCGATATCACACAGAAAAGCGATTTCACCGGGAACATAAAAGCCCATCTCAAGCACTGCGCGCTGGTACCCAGAACTTAGCTTTAGGATGGAAAGTGGCAGCCCGATCTCGTTGTTCAGGTTGCCAGGGTTTTTGAGTGTGTAGTAACGCTGGCTGAGTACCTCAGCGACCATTTCTTTTGTGGTGGATTTGCCTACGCTGCCGGTTATGCCAATCACGCGAATATCCAACTGACGCCGCCAGAAGCGAGCAATCTGTTGCAGGGCGGTAAGGGTATTCTCAACGCGCAAGCAGAGAGGCAGAGTCAGATCGGGAATGGAATTGATGTTTAGATTTGAACGCAGGTCAAGTGTCCGGAAAGATGCGTCCACATCTTGCTGGATAAGCGCAAAGGATGCGCCGCGCTTGAAGGCATTCCCGATGAATTCATGGCCGTCCACACGCTCGCCCGGGATGGCGACAAACAGCGAACCGGGGATGACCTGACGTGAGTCGATAACCGCCTCGGTGATGACCGGGGTGTTATCCTCCGGGCGGAGGTTTGTCAGGGCTTCAAGCGCGTCGGATAGTGTCAGCATCAAAAATTCTTAGCGGGCGGTCATTTGTAACCGCACGGCGTCGGGCGGAATATCGAGCAGGATCGCGGTTTTCTGGGCTACTTCCGAAAAAACGGGCGCAGCCGTGTATGAACCCCAGATGGAAGTTGTGGGGCGTTCGAGCCAGACATAGATCATGAACTGCGGGTCATCTACCGGCCCCCAGCCGATGAATGATGTGTTGGTCTGGCTGAGATCATAAAAACCATACGGGGTGGGGATCTGGGCTGTGCCGGTCTTTCCGGCCACGCGGTATCCAGGCACCAGAGCCGCGGAGGCTTCGCCTTCAAGAGAAACTGCCAGCATCTCAGTTAGAGTAGCTGCGGTTTCGGCGCTGATTGGCGAACCGGCATACTGCGGCGGGACGTTGAACTGATGGCCGTCGCGCAGCATGGCGTATAGAGTATGCGGCGTGACCATATGTCCCTTATTGGCTACTGCTGAAGCGGCCGTCATGATCTGTAGCGGTGTAGTGCTAATGCCCTGTCCAAATGAGTTCGTGCCCAGGTCAACCGGATACCAATCCGCATCTCCCGGGACCTTGAGCCTGCCCGCTGCTTCCCCGGCCATATCCAGACCTGTCAGAGTGCCAAAGCCGAAGCGATCCATGTACCCGTAAAAGTTTTGCGGGCCCAGTTGGGTGGCAAGCCAGGCCATGCAGACATTAAGCGAGTGCTGCAAACAACCGACCATGGTTTGCAGGCCCCAGGCCTCCTCGTCCCAGTTCTTGAGGGAGACGCCGCCGATCAGGAATTCACCTGTGTCTAAATAGGTGGTGTTTGGGTCGACCAGACCTGTATCCAACGCAGCCGCCATCGTGAATATCTTTATGACCGAGCCTGGCTCATAAGGCATGCCGATTGCGCGGTTGTATTCACTGGCATTGTTGTAAATCGCGCCATAATTTTGGAAGTTGTTCAAATCCATACGCGGTGTTGCAGCCATAGCTAAAATATCGCCATTTTTCGGGTCCATGACGATGATCGTTCCATGTTGCGCGCCGTATTCGAATAACGACTGGTCAAGGATATTCCTCAACAGCATCCTGCAGGTCACGGTTGATGGTCAAGATCAGGCTGGTGCCATTGGGGATGCGTGGGATTTCTACGGCGCGGTTGGGATCGCTGGGAACCCATACTTTGACCGGGTTGCCAGCCAATAAATCGTTGTATTTTTCTTCGATCCCGAAGTAACCGCGACCCTCAAGGTTGACAAACCCAAGCACGTTGGATGCTAATGCGCCCTCAGGATAACTGCGTTCCAGGCGCGGACTGAATTCCAGGCCTATCAGGCTCGGGGTTGGGTTTTCAAATTCATTCAGTTCTTTCTTGAGTTCTTTCAAATAATCAACTGCTTCAGGAGAAGCGAAGTTATCCACAACCAGATAGGATAGACCGGATGGTGGATTTAGGATGTCGCTATAAACCTGGTCGTAATTTTTGTTTAAGTTGACGCTGACGGCCATTGCAATGCTGTGCGGATCACGCATGGTTCCCAGATTAACGCCCACTTCGTATACGGTCTGGTTGCCTGCCAGCAAGTGACCATTGCGGTCATAAATCTCACCGCGTTCCGGATAATAAGTCCTGTAATCGCCTGCAAAATTATCCTTCTGTATGCGAAATTGTTCCGCTTCAGCACTGGCCTGGATGCGTACCATTTGTAGCAGCACCGCAGTGGCTACTAATGCCAAAAAGCTGTATAGAAGCAGTGAACGCCATGCGTATTGTTGTCTCATTTTAGACCTCGGCCTGGTGCCTGAAGTTGCTCGTCCAGCCAGTCCAACAGTGACTGCGTGTATTGCGGTGGAATGCCGGGCGGGCTGGGTTGCAGCTCAGGCGTGGTTGCCAGTATTGCGCCATTCGGAATGACAAGCCCGGGTACATATAGATATTGCAACTCTTCTGGCTTCACCGGGCGGAAACTGAGTGCATATGCGCGCCTAGAAATCTCGTTTTTGGATGTCAGGATGGCAAGCTCGGTTTGCAGGTCAGCGTTTTGGTGCTCGGTTTCGATAATCTCTAAGCGCAAATCCTGGATCTCGCGGCCAATGATTGCGGCCTGCGATGTTACCATTAGATACAGGGTTGCGATTACCCCGAATCCGATCACGATTAGTAAGAATACGCTGACCCACTGGCGCTGAATACGCCAGGGAGCCTGAGAATGAGCATGGTTTATATGGTGTATAGATTCCATGATGACCTTTATATTTGGGCGATGGTCATCGTAGGCAGCAAAGCGCTGCAACTACAATTTTTCTGCGATGCGAAGTTTTGCACTCCTTGCCCGCGGATTGGCCTCCATCTCAGCCTCACCGGGGATAATAGGTTTTTTTGAAATTTCCTTCAGCGTTGCCTTATGACCACAGGTGCAGATGGGCTGCTTTGGCGGACAAATGCAGTCGCGGCTTTCTCTGCGAAAATACACTTTGACGATGCGATCTTCCAACGAGTGGAAGGAGATGATCGCCAGCTTCCCACCGGACTTCAGGGCTGCTACCGCCTGGGGAAGCACATTCTCGACCCGGTCCAGTTCCTCATTCACTGCGATACGCAGGGCCTGGAACGTTCTCGTCGCGGGGTGGATGTGCTTCGTCCTGCGCTTGTCGAAGGATCCCTTTCTTGGCAGAACTGCTTCGATAACGGCAGCAAGCTGACGGGTGGTCTGAAGCGGTCGTGCCTTGACGATGGCCTGCGCGATTTTTCGAGAAGCGCGTTCCTCTCCGTAGCGGTAGATCAAGTCTGCCAGTTCATCACCGGGCAATGTGTTGACCAGGTCTGCCGCGGTAGTGGGAGAAGCCGGATCAAAGCGCATATCCAGCGGCGCATCATGCTGGAAGGAAAAACCGCGCTCCGGGGTATCCAGCTGCATCGAGGAAAGCCCGAGGTCGAGCAAAATGCCATCCACTTTATCCCAGCCGATTTCACGCAGCGTTTCGGCGAGAGAATCGTAGGAAGTCTGGATCAGACGGGCGCGCTCCCCGTAAGGAGCCAAGGTCTCACGGGCGAGCGCTAATGCCTGCGGGTCCACATCCAATCCCAGCAGACACCCGTCTGGTGCGCAGGCTTCCAAAATTCTGCGGGCATGGCCGCCTGCACCCAGTGTGCCGTCTACGTAACGGCCTGCGTTTTTTGGCTGCAACGCGTGTATAATTTCATGGTAAAGAACAGGTTGGTGCGGCGTGGCTGCCATAGCCGCGTTAGCCGTCGTTCTGGCTGGAGAGATTCAGGGTTGAGAAGCGTTGATTGTTGGCTTCAGTATCCTGAATTGCGTTCATTTGTGTGTTCCAGTCGGTTGGCGTCCAGACCTCGAAGTACTCGCCCTGACCTGCTACAATTGCTTCACCGTCAAAATTGATGAACTGACGCAGGCTTTGTGGAACCAAAATGCGCCCAACTTTGTCCAACTCTACGCCATAGGCGTTGGAAAGGATCAAGCGGCGCAGCATGCGGGCGGTGGGGTCGGCCAGGTTCATGGCATTGATGCGCTGGTAGACTTCTTGGAAATAGGCTTCTGTCATGACCATCAGGCAGCGGTCGAAGCCTTGCGTGATGAAAGCGCCACCTTCCAGCGTCTGACGGAAGGGTGCCGGGATCATCAGGCGACCTTTCGCATCGAGGTTGTGCTGGAATTGGCCGAGGAACATTAGTTCTATATCTCCTTTTAATAGGCGAACGCCGGGGCCTCCGGCGCTCGTCCTCCACTTTCTACCACTTTTTCCCACATTATACTGACTTTTCGGGAAAAAGCAAGTAGTATTTTTGCCCATTTCTGTCTGAATAGTACTTTTGACTCATTTTTTATGCCGGAATTTCCCACTTTCTCCCCCCTCGAATCTTCCCATTGGACTGATTATGCCTTGCTCGACAGTGGTGATGGCTTGAAAATGGAACGCTTTGGGCCTTATATTTTCATCCGCCCAGAGGTGCAAGCGATGTGGTCACGCGCCTTGCCGGAGAAGGAGTGGGCCAAGGCGCACGCTGTATTCCAGCCGACCAGGGAGGAGAGCGGCGGGCATTGGCAGTTTAAAAAGAAGGTGGCGGAGAAGTGGAAGATGAGATATGGGGATTTGTCCTTCTGGACTATGACCACGCCAGGACGTCACCTGGGCGTTTTCCCGGAATGCGCCGCGCATTGGGATTGGTCAGCGGATTTGATCCAAAAGGCAAAGCGGCCAATAAAGGTTTTGAATTTATTCGGATACACAGGGCTGGCGACATTATCCGCAGCCGTGGCAGGGGCACAGGTCACGCATATAGACGCATCGAAAAAAGCCGTGGCCTGGGCGCGTGAAAACCAGGCGCTGTCCGGGTTGACGGAAAAACCTGTCCGCTGGATTGTGGACGATGCGCTCAAGTTCGTGCAGCGCGAGGGACGGCGCGGGAAGAAATACGATGGTATCCTGCTCGATCCGCCCAAGTTCGGGCGCGGGCCCAAAGGGGAGGTCTGGGAAATTTATAAATCCCTGCCGAATTTACTGGAAGCCTGCAGGCAGGTGCTTAGTGACAAACCACTCTTTTTGGTGGCAACAGTCTATGCGGTGCAGGCTTCAGCTATCCACGTGGGGCAGGCGCTGGAGGCGATGATGGGCGATTTCAGCGGGAACGTGGAAAGTGGGGAGTTGGTGACGCGGGAGCAAAGTGCCGGGCGTTTGCTTTCGCAGGCGGTGTTTGCGAGGTGGTCTACAGGGGATGTATAAATAAAAAAGAAAGAACTGCTCCACAGATAACGCTGATTGCGCCGATTTTTTCTGCGTTATCTGCAAAATTTGCGGATTATTTTCTCTTATTTCCAGAATTGTGGTAAGTGCTTTTTATAAGTTGTCAGATAATCATCCAGGATTTTTTTTGCAATGTTAATGTCTGTGATCGTGGGATCGAGCAACAGGCATTGTAATGCTTTCTCGCGGCTGCCTTCGATAGCGGCATCCACACAAAGCTGCCCAACAGTAATCTCGCGACAAAGGAGTTCGGCAACGGGATCGGGCAATGCGCCCACGTGGATTGGATTCACACCGGCGCTGCTGACCTGTACCGGGGTTTCGACTGTAGCCCCCAACGGAACGTTTGCGATCTGACCAATATTTGGCCTGTTTGCCGCAACGTGATAGTGAGTTCCCCCTCCAGCGAGGTTTTCGATCATCTCGAGCGCGCCTTCGGAATCTGTATCCAGTAATCCGTCAATTGTCAGGTGTCCGTCTGCCATATCGTTCAGGCGGTCGAGGCTGAAATCACGCAGCCCGGCCCAGGTATCCCAATCATACAGACGCAGGTTGTAGCTTTCCCAGGGTTTGGTTATGGGATCACTAACCCAGGGCAGGTATTCGCACAGATGTGTGTCACCGGGGACAGGGAACAAGTCAAAGGCATCGAACACGTCCCTCGTGAGCGGTTCAAATGTGGGGTCGAAAGATGCGAAGCGTTCTCTGAAAAGCGGGTACAGGTTTTCGCCGGTTTCCCTGTCGCGTATGTACAGGATCCAGGTGAAGTGGTTCAGTCCAGCGGCTGTGATTTCAACGCGCGGCAGAACCTGGTGGATAACTTGTTCTCGCAAAGGGTGCTGCATGAAATCGGCGTGCATGCCTTCTATGCCGTCGGGTACATTGATACCCAATTCATGTGCCAACACCATGCCTACAAAAGCATAGCCGATAAAAATCTGGTGGCACAGTCCGACCGTCCTGATCTGGCTGTAACGGTTGACGGCATCACAAATGCGCATCATCGGATTGGTGAAGTTGATGAACCAGGCATCCGGGCAGGCCAGCTTCCATGTCACGAACGATCTCCATCAGCGGGCCGATATTGCGCACGGCGTGGGCAAAACCGCCGGGACCGCCGTTCTCTGCATAGGGCTGACGTAGGCCATACTTGAGCGGAATTTCGTAATCGGACTTCCACAGTTCTTCACGCGGTCCGACTTCGATGGCCGAGATAACGAACTCTGCGCCCTCGAGCGCTTCCCTGTGATGAGTGTGCGCGCTGATGGTGAACTTCGCATCCCATTCGACGTTCAGCCTGTTTGCCAGGCGATGAACGATATCCAGGCTGTTGGCATTCCTGTCAACCAGTGCAAGCGTAGAGCCGCGCAATTTCTTCGAGCGAAGTAAGGCAGAGAGGGTATTTTCTCCAAAGGATGCGCTGCCTGCCCCGATGACAACAATTTTGGTGGGAAGAGTCATAATATTCTCACATGTTTATATTTTCACAAGGTCATTTTATCAGTGAATATAACAAACAAGCGAGATTTGTAAATGGTGCTTTTATGTTATAGGCAGGTTGATGCGTGAGAGATAATTTGTCCATCACTTCTTAAAGATGTTGTGAAAGCCAGTTTCATCTTTTAGTTGAGTGTTACGTATCCATTGGCAAATTCATTGTCTGACCACAAATATGGAATTTATCTCAAACAGTCTATTCATAGTGTACGGCTTCCAAAATCTGTGTTCTGGCAGCACGTATCGCTGGTGCAATAGCTGCTACTTGTGAGACGATTAACGCGATAACAACACTTGTTGCGATACTTTCGGGAGGCAAGATGAAAGTAAGGCGATAGCCGGACATGGTTGTCATCCCTATAAAAAGAATGCGTGCCAAAACAATGCCTGTTGCCAACCCTAAAATTCCACCAATCACACCCATTAGCATTGCTTCTGCCAACACCATCCTAATAATTTGCCACCGAGTTGTACCAATGGCACGCAGCATTCCTATTTCACGAGTCCGTTCTATTACGCTCATGGTTAGTGTGTTAATCACTCCGAGTGAACCAACTACAATTGAGAGAAGTGCCATAACATCGAACATGCTGAATGCCTGATCCATTAAAGTTAAGACCTGGTCGCGTATCATCTCATTGGATATCAAAATCAGGTGATAGCGATCACCATATATGCTATCAATTTGCTCCTGTACAGAGGATGCCGCACTGTTTTCATTGACTTTCACCAAGAGGGTGTTGGCATCCGTGATATTGAAGTAGCGGCGCATGTCTTCCCAGCTTCCCTGAACCACCATGCCCTGGTTATAAAAATCGACGACAACGCCAGCAATTTCAAAATCTTTTAGACCACGACGTGTTTTTAGACTAATAATTTCTCCGGGAGCCAGGTTGTATCTTTCAGCCAGCACAGTAGAGACAAAGACGGCTCGCCCCGCCTCTAATCGCTCGATAGCTTGCCGTGGATCAACTTGTTCGCCGCTGAACACAAAATTTGTAACTCGCGAATAAGCAGCTACATCAAAAGCCATAAAATTAATGGTTTCAGTATCTCCCGTGGGCGTTTTCCAATCAACTTCAAAATAACGAAGTGGTGCAACTTCGAAGACACCATCAACACTTTTGATCCGCCGTTCCAAATCACTGCGCATTTGGACAGTGGAAGTAACGTATATATCCCCACCCAGATATGCTTGTATCCAAGTACGAAGGTCAACCGCAAAGGATTCGGTCATACCTCGCACCATAATGACCATGGCCACACCAATCATGAGAGCAGCAACCGTCAAGGTAGTCCGTAATCGGGAACGTTGCACATTCCGACTGCCAAGGCTGCCGCTAGATCCATAGAGCAGCTTCATAACCGGGCGAGAAATTAGCTCCCAGATTCCCACTGTGACTGGAATTAGCAAGGTGGCGCCCGTAAACAAACCAAATACGGCTATGCTTCCTAGTCGAAATTGAACATCATATGGGAATGGGTTGATGATAAGTAGCGCGACAGAGCCACCCAGCAAAATAACCCCAAGGGTCCAGCCGTATCTGATCAGCCAGCCTTCCTGTGATTTTCCCCTGACACGTAATGCCTCAATAGGTGAAATACGACCGGCTTGTAAGGCTGGGATTAGGGCAGCCAAGAAGGTTACTCCAACTCCTATTGACATGCTGAAGACCATATCGTTTGTCGCTACCTGAACAACCCCCAGTTCCTGGTTCATGAGCGTTTCCATTAGGGATGTCAATCCTCGAGCCAGCAAAATACCTAAGCCCAACTCCAAGCGCAGAGCCTAAGATTCCCAAAAACCCCGCCTCAACGAGAACCTGACTGATAACTTGCCGCCGCGTCATCCCAATGGTGCGCAGCATACCAAATTCGCGCGTCCGCTCTACAACGGTCATGGCAAAGGCATTGTATATAAGAAATGCGCCTACAAATAAGGCTACACCGCTCATAAAATTAAGGCCTATTTGGTAGTTTTGCAGCATCTGGGTCATCCGCTCACCCTGACCAGATGGATAAGTGACTGCGTAGTCATCCCCCAATTGCTGTTGAATGGAATCTCGTAATTGAGATAATTCGTCTGTGCTGGGATTGGAATTGACCGGGACAATATCGATCTGATCCAGGTCGTTTGAGCGGTTGAATAATTCTTGCGCTGCTTCTAGAGGGATTACGCCAAAAGAACCATTGTTGGTTTTTCCAGGCCCTTCTCGTGCAATCAGCCCAACTACTTTAAGCTCCTTTGTGCCATTAGGGGTGATGATTTTTATTATCTCATTGACTTGTATATCCTCATCTTCTGCAAAACTTTCGACAAGGACCACCTCGCGCTCTTTAAGATCCTCCGAGAGAAACCGACCATCCTTCAATGTGTAGTCCCTGGTTTGGAGTTCGTATTGGGGGACAATTCCGTGCAAGAGTAATCCGCCTCCGCTTGCACCAAAGAAGCTAATGTCAAGTTGGTCTGAGACTTCTTTGTCAGCCAAGTCTGTACTTTCAATTACCAATGGATCCGCAACCAGCACACCTTGAAGATCGATTACTTTATCTAGTGTTTTTTCCGAAAAGCCGCCATCATCTGCGCTTGCATTAGATATGGTTAGCTTTGCTCTACCAGATGTACTCTCGAAAAGGCTCAGGATCGAGTTCAGTGCAGTCTGATTGGTTGCGCGAATGGATAGCATGCCGGCTACACCCAGAACGATTCCAAAAGTGCTCAATAAAAACCTCAATGAGCGCGAACGCATTGAGCGGAGTGTAAGTAAACGGAATAAACGCATATCAGGATTCCAGTTCTTCCATGGTGCTCATAATGTTTCGCAGTCGTTCTGGTAAGGGCTGATCATGTCCTGGTTGCAATTCCTTAACTACAAGTCCATCGCGCAAGAAAATAACTCGGCTGGCAAAAGCAGCAGCTTTTGGATCATGGGTTACCACAATGACAGTTTGGTTGAGTTCGGAACACGAACGGCGAAGCAATTCCATAATGGCGGTGCCAGTTTTGCTGTCCAGGTTGCCCGTTGGTTCATCTGCAAGCAGGATGGCTGGTTGGGTAATGAGCGCTCGAGCAATTGCTACCCGCTGCTGTTCACCACCTGACAGTTGATCCGGTTTATGTGTTCGGCGATCCAGCAAGCCCACCAGATCAAGCAAATTGGTCAATTGTTCTTCATACTTGCGAGGGTTTTTCCCATCGATGATGACAGGTAAGAGAACGTTTTCCTCGGCTGTGAGCGTGGGTAACAAATTGAAAAACTGGAAAACAAACCCCACGTTATGACGTCGAACAAGTGTAGCTTTATACTCTGAAAGCTTTGCCAGGGAGTTTTCTGCAAGTGTGATATCTCCTTCTGTAGGAGAATCCAATCCACCTAGCAAATGTAGCAATGTTGATTTGCCGCTTCCAGATGGCCCCATGATGGCCACAAATTCCCCTTTTTCAATCTGAATATTTACCCCTGCCAGCGCATCTACGATATGTTGTCCTAATTTGTATTGCTTCTGTAAATCTTTTGCTTCCAAGACAGGCATGATTTTCTCCTAAGTTTCATGGTCATTATGTATCAGCACTTCACCGTTATGTCCATTTACAGTAACAAGAGTTTGGTCTTGCAGTTGGGTTGCGCCTTCAACCGAAACCACTGCAGGGATATTATATTCGCGCGCGACGATCGAACTGTGGGAAAGTAATCCACCTGACTCTGCAACCACTGCACCCGCGCGGGCAAAGAGCGGAGTCCAGCCTACGTCAGAATAGGGGATGACCAGCACATCACCCTGCTGGACTTTGTTGAAATCTTTGATGCCACGCACCACAGTGACTTTTCCGGTATAGTGTCCTATTGAGGTCGGAACACCGACTAGTTTTTCTTGAGAAGAATCTATAATCGGTGGCGGATCATCTCCATAAATGACAGATGGCAAGGCAATAGTCTCGAAACGTTTTATATCTTCCTTGTGTTTTGCAACAATTTCACGAGCATTAAGTTCAGGCTGCCCGTTTTGTACCAGTTGGCGGACTTCATTATCATATAGATAAAAGACATCCTGGGGATCGTCCAGCAGGCCGCGCCGAACCAGATGTTCTCCGAGCGCAAGGTAATAGTAGCGGAACAGGCCATAGCCATACGTGTAGGAAGAACTGACTTGTTCACGAAGCAGGTGAAAGTCCCGTGCGCGGCGGTAGAATAAGCCAATTCGCATGCGCTGCAACCCCGTCAATTCCAAGTCAGAAAATCGAACTTTTTCTTCTGCACTGGTCGCCCCAGGTGTAAAGTTCACAATCAAATCCAGTACCAAATCCGGCGACTCGCGCCAGGGAGTTACAGAAAAATCATTGCCACTGTCGCTGAATTGACCAAAAAGCTCCAGGAAATTCTGCTACATCTTGTTGAAATTCTTCAATATCTGGCAGCTTTGAAAATTCCGCATAGGTGCTTTGACGAATTTTCTCCTGAACGACGGGATCAAGGTTATTAAATTTTTCGTGCAGCGCGTGTAAATGGAAGTTTGGATCGTAATCAGCCAGCTCTGGCACATTTGCCATTAGGTCGAATTGAGAAAAATCTATTCCCAACTTTTCAAGTTGGCCGCTCAGGACGCGAGTGTACATCATCATCAAAAGCGGACCAACAATATTATAGTAGGCTGCGTTCTGTACAATATCAAACAGCTTGTCGATTTCTTCAAGCAACTCCGAAATATCCATTTCGTTTGCGCGCTGGTAATCAATCGCGTCGAAATTCTGGCGAATTTGTTTTAGAGCTTTGCGCATTTTGGGTTCAAAGAACCATTTATCCAGGAAGAAAAGCAGCAGGCTGGGAAGCCGCAAAAGTGTTTTTGTAGTAGGCTTCATGGAAGGCTTGTTGGCGTCGGGAGGAACAAGGCCCATCAACGTTTCAACAGAATCGGCAGGCATCCCCACTTCCTGAAATATCTGGCCCAGCGTACCCATATTGAAATAGACGCGATAATAAAACGGTCTGGCCAGGTCTTCAGGTTTTACTCCCGTTCTGCCGACCATCTCTGTCACAAGGCGAACCCACATAGAACAAACCAGGGGAATGTTGACAGAGCCGATCAAAGGTTTGACCATGCCCGGCAACATTTCTTTTGAAATGTGATTCGAATATACGTTATGGCGATTGAGCGTAGTGATTTCACGTACTTGCAGCCAGTATAGGTGCTCCCCGTCGTAAACCCATTCCAGGTCTACATGAGATTTGAGCTTCTTGCCAATTGTGCGTGTTTCATCGACCACCTGCTCTATGAGGCTAATTGGGATAATTTCTGATTCTGGTTTGAGGATGTACGTGCCCCATTTGTTGATCCAACGATGCGGCGTGACTCCGCTTTGGACCAACGCATCTCCCGACCCCTCAACTGCTTCCACTACAATTTCATCTGCGCCAGTGACAGGATTTCGGCTCAAGGCCACACCAGCATAGACAGGGGTAATCATCTCCTGAACGATTACTCCCATAAGAAGTTCCTCTGTGGAAATATCATGTTGCTCTAAATACGATTGAACGTTATCTGCTTGCACAGTTCCCCAGATTGACCAAATCGCCTGGAAAACGTTATCCACCCCTTGCACATTCAGCACAGATTTGAACTGCCCGGCAAAAGAACTCTCTAGACTGTCTTCAATATTGGCTGATGAGCGGACTGCGTAAAAAGTTTCAGGGTTTAAAGTTTCGGGATAATTCAAGTTGCAATTCATCTACGAGTGTAATATCATCATTCAGATAACGGCGATAAGCCTCCCAGCCAACAACATAGGTTTTTGGAATCCGTGCACCAATATCAGCTAATTGCCGGATATTGGCGGCTTTATTCCCGATAGAGATTGGAAGTTTTCGCTTATCAAGGTCGATTAAGTTTCCCATGCCCACTCCTGGTAAAAATCGAGTAATTATTTTACTTCCACTCGAAAGAATTTCGCAATCTTCAGCATGCCTCGACCCATTGGGTTGGATTTCAGGTTGCCCAACCCATACTCAAGGGATTTTCCTTCTTTTTTATATTTCATCGCAGTTTGATATTCAGGATACATTGCAAGAAGGAATATAATATTGGCCGCAACCGCATATATGATATGAGCTAGATCTCCATCTGTGCGCCACCACAACCAGGGAATGAGCAACCAGAGCCAGGATAGACTGGCAACAACCATATTGCGAAATACCACCATTCCTAACAATAAGCCGGCGATAGGTGTGACAAAAATTGCCAGCCAATCAATTACAAGCAGGCCACCCATGATTGCCGAGAATCCAGCTCCGCCGTGAAACCGGTAATATATAGGCCAGACATGCCCAATCAACCCAGCAACCGCAGCAATGAGAAAGTATGCGGGTTGTTCGGGGAAATAAAGCTTGAAAAATAAAGTTGGCAAAAATACTTTCAGGATGTCGAAGATGCTGACCACCATCCCTGCCTTAGGCCCATATATTGAGCTAACCGAATTTGCCCCAATGGATACAACTTTATACTGCTCGTCCGTTCCCTCAACGGGAATTTCATGGTCAGCTACATCCTGTTTTCCGGATGACCATAAATACGTTACAACCCGTGCGAACGAAATAGAGCCCAGGAGATAAGATATGATTGCGCTTAGGATTGCAGTGCTTGGATTCATGATGATCTCTCCTTGTCAGTGAGTATTACAAAAAATTGATCAGGATATAGCTTTAAATTTTTGCTGCGTTAGACAATGCTCTTTTTACAGGACGGGGAATACCCCAAAGTGTTACATTTTCTAACAACAAAGACCCACATAACACTTCGACTTCCAAGGATCTTATTTTACTATCTTTTGTGGCATTCTTTTGGACTTTCCCGAATAAATGCCTTACTTACTTCTTTATAAATATCTATTGCTTCATGCATAAATCGCTAAACTTCTAAGTCAGTTTTTTCAGAGAAAAAACGAACTGTAAGGTTTAGATAATTACGCAATACTCTGTAGGATCGTTGCAATCGTAACAAAACGATAGATTTCTCGTCATGATAATGTGCACTAAGCACACCCAAAAGAAGATTGGAAAGGATGTGGATAAATGAAAACTATTAAAATGGTTGGTCGTTGTTGTATTGGCGGGTTTGCTGGGGGTGCTGTTTGTTCAGTACCTATCTGTTCATCCTCTTCAGATGAGCTTTTACCTTTTTGCCACTTGTGTGGTTCTCTTCGTACTAATTGTGGTTTTGAAAACTGGTTTTCAACGGACATCGCTTTTGCTTGCGATTCTTCTATCTCTAGGTGTATTCATCGTCGGCCACCTTTCCATGACAAAGATCATTTTGACAAGAGATGACCCAAGACCCGTACCTGAATTGACCAGAGCACCCGATGATCCGGGTTTGGGCCATACTGCGGTTGTTTATTTCACCCATGGCGAACCCGAAACATATAATCCTATTGGTTGGATCAACCAATTCAATGAATTTGATGAGCAGGAAATTGCGTTCATCCCCATGCTCGCAAGACCCTTCTTCTTCAATGCACTTCGAAATGGTTATCTGGAGATTGGTAAGAGCAACCACCGAGATATACATTACCAGATGGTTGCCAGCCTTGAAGCTGCGTACAGGGCGGAAGGGGATACCACCACGAAATTCTATGTTTCATTTTTGGACGACAATCCCCGGCCAGACGCCGCTGCTATTCAAGCCTTGAACGATGGTGCTAGCAAGATTGTTGTCAGTGAAGTCTTTACAACCATCTCCAACCATACCGCCGAGGGAGAAAATCAGATCAAGGAACTTGACATAGAAGAAACCTTCGGGATCCCCGTTGAATTTACCGGCCCATTGTATGACTCCCATACACTAAAGACCATGTTTGTTCATCGAGCCAATGCCAATATTGGTGATACAGACAAATCTAAAGTTGGGATCCTGCTTATTGGGCATGGTCAACCCGATGAATGGGATGTGGAATGGCCTACAGAAACGGAACATGAACTCAGTTTCAGGAATGACATCATTGAATTATTGGTTGCAGATGGCTACAAAAGGGAGAATGTCAGCCTGGCCTGGATGGAGTTTAAAGAGCCGAAACCCGTAGAAATCATCCCCCAGTTTTTTGAGAACGGTATCGAGAAATTGCTCTTCTTTTCTGCTGCGATCAGTGCGGATGCGATGCACAGCCAATATGACAACCCTGAGTTGGTTTATGAGGTTGAATTTCCCGAAGGATTCCCCGTGATCAATTTGGGTGCCTGGAATGATGATCCCATTGTGATCCAGGCCATTAAAGAGAAAATAGATCCGTTCATGGAGTGAAGGAATTTATTTGTATGGAAGAAACCTATCCTCTTGTGCTTGCCCTGTATGATTTTGTGCCGGTCGCTTTCTTCCTGATAGGCGCGATTTTCTTGGTGAGAACTTCTACACGGATGTGCGGTCTCCGCTGTAGCCGCTTGGCAATTGTAGGTTCGCTGCTCATTTTTGGGGGCGGGTTCCTGAAAGCCATTTGGAAGTTGCTCTTTACCATTGGCGTGGGCGACTACCAACTGTTGAGCGAGAGCCAGTTTCCGCTGGTAGCCCCCGGTTTTCTGGTGTTGCTCATCGCGGTCATTATAATGGCGCGCAGTGATAGAGATGTAAGAACAACTAATTCCGCCTCCATACTGTTGATGGCTACCTGGAAAATCCCTTTTTTGATCGTCATGACCCTAACCAGCATGGGTGTTCAGGGCATTTTGACCTACGTATCGTTTCAGCGCAAAGCAAAACTTGCAGCAGCAGGATTTATTGTGGCTTTTCTTTGTCTGGTAGGTATGGGTGCCATGGCCTCTGGCCAGCAGACGTTAGCCAGGCAATGGATCGAACAAAGTATCAATACGGCTGGCCAACTGGGCTTTATGGTTGGAAGCATTTTATTGCACCAAAATGTTGTGAGTTCACAGACAAACCAATAAACCCTTATCCCAGTTAGAATTTTTACAAGTATAGGTAACCAAGCCAAACATCCCCCGCGCATGCGGGGGATGTTTGTTCAAGAGGAGAAGAATTGCTTTGACTTATTGACGGCAGCAGCACCGCGTCGATCACATGAATAACGCCATTGGAAGTTTCGATGTCGGTGATGATGACCTTGACATTTTCGTTCAGGTAGACATTGCTCATGTCCAACTTGATGTCGATCGACTGACCTTCCAGGGCGGTTCCAGCGGACTGTCCGTCCAGGCCGACCACATCGGCAGCCATGACCTTGCCAGGTACCACATGGTAGAGCAGAATGTTGGTCAGAGCGGGGATGTCAGCCAGCAGACCTTCGACAGTGCCCGCGGGTAATGCGGCGAAAGCATCATCGGTGGGGGCAAAGACGGTGAAGGGGCCTTCGCTCTTCAGTGTGTCAACCAGACCGGCAGCCTGTACAGCAGCCACCAGGGTGGTGAAGCGGCCATCTTCGACAGCGATGTCAACAATGTCGCGAGATTCGGGCAGGATCACGGCGTCGATCACATGGATAACACCATTGGAAGCTTCAATATCGGTGATGATGACTTGTGCATTGTCGATCATAACTTTGCCGTCTTCGACAGCGATGTCAACGTACTGGCCCTGCAGCGTCATGGCGTTGTTTAGTTCAACTACATCAGCAGCCATGACCTTGCCTTCAGCAACATGGTAGAGCAGGATGTCGGTCAGTGCGGGGATGTCGGCCAGGAGTGCTTCAACGGTGCCCTCGGGCAGCGCAGCAAAAGCATCATCGGTGGGGGCGAAAACGGTGAATGGGCCTTCACCCTTGAGGGCATCAACCAGACCAGCGGCCTGTACAGCAGCCACCAGGGTGGTGAAGCGGCCATCTTCAACAGCGATGTCAACAATGTCGCGTGACTCAGGGCAGAATGACTGCGTCGATCACGTGGATAACACCATTGGAAGCCTCGATGTCGGTGATGATGACTTCGGCGCCATCGATCATAACCTTGCCATCTTCGGCCTTGATGTCAACGTACTGACCCTGCAGCGTCATGGCATTGCTCAATTCAACAACATCGGCAGCCATAACTGCACCATCCACCACGTGGTAGAGCAGGATGTCGGTCAGGGTGGGGATGTCGGCCAACAATGCTTCAACGGTGCCTTCAGGCAGCGCAGCGAAAGCATCATCGGTGGGGGCGAAAACGGTGAAGGGACCTTCGCCGCTCAAGGTCTCAGCCAGACCAGCAGCCTGAACAGCGGCTACGAGTGTGGTGAAGCGGCCATCTTCAACAGCGATGTCAACGATGGACTTGGGCATTTCAGGCTCTTCGGTAGGAACAGCCGTGGGCTCCGGCATAGGGGTTGGTTCTGGTTGCGGGGCAGGTTCTGGGGTTGCCTGGGTGCCGCAAGCGGCTAACAGCATGGCAAGTACAACAAATACGAACGCGAACTTGGATTTCATTTCTCAGTACTCCTTTGGTTGTTTATGTATTGTCCAGGTATTGTCCTGAATATGCACATATTGTACACGTATTATCCAGATTGTCAAGTACTTTGTCCATCTCTCATCTAATCTCTAATGTTTTGCTCTATCATTTAAAAAAATAGATCCTTATGGGGAAACCTTGGGCATTACAAATATTGAATTTAATAATTATCAGTAACTATGACAGGACTTACGCGTTTTGCGTAAGTCCTGTATTTGTATAACTATCAATCACGAAATTTTGTGGGTCTTTCGTAGAAGAACGCCGCCCATACCAGGGAAATTGGCAAACCGTTACTTTTTCAATAATTTAAAAATATCGTGCTATATAAAATTAGAGAGGAGACTTTGCACATGCTGTCTCCTCTCTGAAAATAGTTGGTTGTGCGAGAGATATTGTCTCGTGTTACTCTGTATCTATCTCTACATCAGCACTCATTCCCCATAGCAAATTCTCCGGTTGTTCATCTAATTGAATAGTTACTTTGAATACCACATCACCGCCAATGGTGTCGGAAATAGGCGAGATGGCAGTCACCTTCCCAGGGAATTCTTCATTGAGCGCCTCGACAAAGACTGTAGCTGGTTGGCCGATGTTTACAGCGGCTATGTTGAGTTCGCTCAGGTCAGTGGTTTCGATTCGTAGATTATTTAGGTTTGCAATCACGATAAGCACTTGAGCCGGTTGTACGTATTCACCTGCTGAAACATTGACTTCGACAACTGTGCCTTCAAAGGGTGCTGCAAGCGTTCCCTGAGCAAGAGATGCTTTTACAGCTTCCAAGGCAGACCGCATTTGTTCTACCTGGGCATCTGCTGCTTGGATCTTTTCTCCCGGAGGACTGACATAAATAAAGTTGAATGTATCGAAGTTGAATTCTTTCTTGCGCTGTCTTTGGATTTGTGCATCGATTTCTGCCGTGGTAAGGGCAGCTTCTGCTGCGACGATATCATATTCCAATTCAGAAGTATCAAGCTTGACGAGTGCTTGCCCGGCTTGAACTTGATCGCCTTCCGCAACGGAAACATCTTCAACCATACCTGCGATAACAAAACTAAGACGTGTTTCCTGTGCGGGGACGACCACAGCTGAAGCTTGTACCTGGCTGGTTGAAATGTGTCTGGAGCATCAAGCGAGATAGCTGGGATGGGTGTTGCATTGGGTGCAGAAGCCGCAACCGGCACATCACCAGAACAAACACAGATGCTAACAATATTTATCCAAGAATGTACGCTTCATGCTATTGCTCCGTTTGGATTTCGACATCAGCGCTCATACCCCAGAGTAGATTTGTTGGTTGTTCATCTAACTTGATAGTGACCGTGTAGACCACATCACCGCCGACGGTATCAGCAATGGGTGAGATGGCGGTCACTTCCCCGATGTATTCATCGTCCAAAGCTTCGACGTAAACGGTAGCAGATTGGCCGATTTCTACCGCGGCTACGTTGAGTTCACTCAAATCGATGGTTTCAATTCTCAAGTTATCCAAACTGGCCAGCACGATAACACCCTGACCGGGTTGCACGTATTCACCGGGTTGCACCTCTATTGAGACAACTGTAGCAGCGAAGGGGGCAACGAGTTGGGTCTGGGTTAACTCGGCAAGAGCAGTATCCAGCGTTCTTCGAGCAATTTCGAGTTCCTTCTCAGCCACTGGGCCTCGTTCGACGATCTGGTTTTGCACACGTCGCGGGAGTTTCCAGTATTCGTAGTCGAACTCTGCCGTTCGCACAGCAGCTTCTGCCTGCAAGATGCCATATTCCAGATCGGGAGAACTCAAGGTCGCGAGCACCTGCCCGGCTTCGACAACGTTCCCTTTTTCAACAGTCACATCCTTGATCGGGCCGGAAACAACGAAGCTCAAGCGTGTTTCCTGTGCAGGTACAACTTGCGCAGAGGCTTGCACGTTACTGAATTCGGAAGTACCGGAATCCAGCGCTATGTTGGGAATAGGAGTTGCGGTTGCTGCCGGAGCACAGCCCGACATTGCAAGAACAAACGCCAATACTGCGAGCGTTGTCCAATGGGTGTGGATCATGCTATCACTCCGTCTGGATATCGACTTCGGCGCTCATGCCCCAGCGCAGGCCAGAAGGTAGCTGATCGAGTTCAACGGTCACTCTATAGGTTACATCGCCACCCACAGTCTCTGATTGGCGGTCGATATCTACAACTTTGCCTTCAAACGAATCATCCAGCGCATCGATAAATACATTGGCTGTTTGCCCGATTTGCACGGCGGGGATATCGCGTTCGCTCAAGTCGGTGGTTTCGATGCGCATCTGATCGAGATCAGCCACAATGATGATGACTTGCCCGGGATTGGCGGTTTCGCCGGGGGCAACATCAACCGTGATGACCGTCCCAGAAATCGGGGTTGTCAATGTGGCCTGTGCCAGTTGTGCTTTCAATTGGTCAACTACGGCCTGGGCGCGGTCTACATTGGCCTGCGCGGAATCGATTCTTTCATAAGCATTGCCCACACCTACGCGCTGCAGATACCGAACCTCCGTTTCTGCAGAGACAACACTGGCTTCTGCTTCAGCGATGCGGGCTTCGATGATGGTCGTGTCAAGCGTGGCAACTGTTTGCCCGGTGGTGACGGTATCCCCGACTTCCACTTCTACGCTTATGACCCTTCCAAGCAGGGGAAAGCTCAGACCAACCGAATCCACAGGGCGGACTTCTGCTGATGCAATGATGGTATTTCCCGTAACGGAAGCAGGTGATTCTGAGTCTGGATCGCTTGCATCCACTGCAACGGTGGGAATTGGTTCAGTGGTAGCAGCTTGACCACAGGCGGTCAGTGCCAGGGTAAGTATGAGAAGTACGATCAAGTATGTTTTTTTCATTGAAATTCCTATGCTTTTTTAGTTTTCCCTGCGTTCTGGCCCTTGTTGTTTGCATCAATCAGGCCATCGACCAAGTGTAACAACTCGACGGGCGTATTTTATCACGCGTGGGTCGTGGGTGGCAAATACAAAAGTGGTGCCGGTTTCTTTGTTTAGCTTCGCCATGATGTCCATTACCTGCTGGCCATTTTCAGTATCGAGATTAGCAGTGGGCTCGTCGGCCAGGATCATCTTGGGCTCTGTAGCAAGTGCCCGGGCGACTGCGACGCGTTGTTGCTGTCCACCGGAGAGTTGGTCGGGGCGGTGTTTCGCCCAATCAACGAGACCAACTGCTTCGAGTAGTTCCATCACACGACCTTTGTGATTCTCTTTGACCCATAAGCAGGAGGGGTAATTCCACGTTTTCATAAGCGGTCAGTGTGGGGACCAACGCAAAGAATTGAAAGATGAAGCCAATGGTGCCTTTGCGCAGATCAGCGCGCTGGTTGCGATTCATGTTGGTTGCGTCCTCATTATTGATGAAGACTTTTCCCGAAGTGGGCTTATCGAGACAGCCGATCAATTGCAGCAGGGTGGTTTTGCCTGATCCGGAAGGGCCGACCAGTGTGGTGAATTCGCCTTCACCGATGGTCAGGTCAACGCCACGCAGAGCGTGGGTTTCCACTTCGCCGATGGTGTATACGCGGGTAACGTCTGTAAGTTTTGCGACTTCCATGATTTTTCTCCTTTATGCCCGTCAATTAGATTTTGAAAAATACTTTCATTGACCAGTAGGTGTAGGTGCTATTTACCATCATCTGTTTTTTGACAGGGTATTAGTTGTTGCTGTGCAATGCTTCTACAGGTTCTAACTTGGAGGCCTGTGAAGCGGGGTAATATCCAGAAAGAATGGTGACCAAAAGGGCAGCAATACTTACACTGACCGCGTCACCAATTGTGGGGTATGGGTAGATCGAGTTTCCGAACAAGAATGATGAGTTCGCAGATATGCCCATATCACCTAAAAAGAAGCCCACTTGAGCATAATAAAGGACAAGCGGTACCCCAATGGCCAGTCCAATGATGACACCGCCAATGGCCAGCAAGGTGGCTTCCGTCAAAAACAGGGCTTTGACCTGGCGGGATTTCATGCCGAGTGCACCCAAGATGCCCATTTCGCGGGTACGTTCGTATACGGCCATCAAAAGCGTATTCATGATAACGGTTGAGGTGACACCCAGAACCATCAGGTTGAAGAAAATCATCATCGCGTTGGATAACTGCTCAACTAATATTATGAGTTTGTTAAGTTCTTCCCAATCCTCAACGATATATCCGGGAGCCTGAATGGCTTCCTTGACTGCGGCGGTATCATCCATTTCATACAAAAGGATATAGATCATGCTGGCATAGTTTTCGGTTCGAGAAATCGTTTGAGCCTTTTCCAGCGGCATAAAAATAGTCGCTTTGTCATAACCCGGTGTATCGGTGGTGTACACACCGCGGATAGTAAAGCGTTGTTCATCTGTGTCGCCCTCGGATGTGTTGATGATCAGATCGATCGAATCGCCGGGGCCTAAATCTAAACTTTCAGCCAGGGGCAGGCCGATCAGCACACCTTCTCTGTCATCAGCAGTCAGGAACTCGCCTTTGACAAGGCCTTCCCTGTAAATGGCGTTGGCAGCAGATGGCGGGTCAATGCCGATGACTTGAACACCGATGGTTTCATTTTTGAAAGCGACGATACCGCTTGCAAACAGACGTGGACTGGCTGCTTTGACTTGAGCGATCCCCTCTATCTGATTTGATATCTCGAGAGGGGCTTCGATCATATCCACACGTTTCAGGCTCATATTTTCATTTTTGTAATCCTCAGTGTGGATTTGTAAATGGCCTGTGCGCAGATTGATCGTGAGGTCAAGTGCACCACGCATTTCGCCACGGATCGTAGCGGACATGAATAGTAATAAGGCTGTACCGATTGCGATTGCGATCGCTGAAAGCGCAGAGCGACGTTTATTACGCGCCAGGTTTCGCAATGACATTTTTAAAATGT
The DNA here is from genome assembly GCA_963791785.1 of uncultured Chloroflexia bacterium. Lineage (GTDB taxonomy): Bacteria > Chloroflexota > Anaerolineae > Anaerolineales > Villigracilaceae > JAABUE01. The sequence goes on from CAWBTW010000018.1 coordinate 80,452, forward strand.
AGTTCATACTGGTTCTCCTAGACGTGGTGCAGGGCATCTGCGGGTTCGCGGCGAGATGCTTCAATGGCGGGATACAGTGCCGCTAATGCGGAGATCACAGCGACCATCCCGGCACGCTGCAAGGTCAGGTCAAAATCGAAAGCGGGATAGATATATGTACCCATCAAGGCCATATAATCGACCATATCGACAGCAAAGCCATAGTTTATGCCGTATATGCCCAGAAGGGAGGTGATTAAATATCCCATGATCATGCCAACGACAGCGCCAACCAGACCGATCATGATGCCTTCAAGCAGGAAGAGGAAAGTGATTTGCCGTGGTTTAAGTCCAATGGCACCGAGCAAGCCGATCTCCTTTGTGCGCTCGTAGATCGCCATCAACAAAATATTGAAGATGCCGATCCCAGCGATACCGAGGAGCACTGCGCTGAAGCCGGTCATAATGGCGTTTTTCATCTCGACTGTTGAACTCAATTCAGGAATGGCCGTTTTCCAGGTTGTGATCTCGTAGCCTGTTAGCGAAGCATTCAGTGCATCCACAATGGGGCCTTCTTTTCCGGTGACTTCTGAGAAAAGGATTACTTCGGTAACATCATCTCCAAGATCGTAAAGAAGTTGCGCTTCATTGAGAGAGATATACAGGCCCTGACGTTCAAAAGATGCCAGGTTGATGTCGTAAATCCCTATGACGGTCATAGTGCGTTTACGCATCTCTTCATGTGTGGACTTGCCACTCATAGCGATACGATCACCCACACCGATCTCCATTGCATCAGCCAACCCCTTCCCGATAAAGACCACATCTTCATCATCAGCTTTTAGAAGGCGTCCATCAAGAAGGAATTCTTCCTGAAATATGGGATTTACAGGAGCTTCTTTTTCTGGTTCGATGCCACTAATCCTGACCGAAAATGCCCCTTCACGATTGGTTACCAGACCGCCCGTGTTAGCGTGTCGTAAAGCCACCTCTACACCGGGTTGTGATTTAGCCGCTTGTACGGCATCAAGGCCATTCCCCATGGGCAACATGGGATTTGGGCTATAAGAATCTTCATAGCCATTTGCTCGGATTTGAATATTTCCACCGCTCAGCTTGATGGCGTTACCATAAACGGCAGTTTCAAAACCAAACAGCATGCCATCGTACATGACCAGGAACGACATCATCATCCCCATGGCTATCACGACAAGCAGCGTTCTACGCCGATTGCGCCATAGATTGCGCCAGGCTAACTTGAAAAGTAGTACCATAATTTGCTCCTTTGTTTAGACATGTGTCTCAAATTGCGATTCTGTTTTGCGCAATCCGTATTCCATTACGTATAACAGTTTGTCGATCATTTCCTGAGTTTTCGGGGAGCGCACCCAGGCCATAATATCTTTCTGTTTCATGCCTTCGTTCAGGATGTAGGTGCTGATGGCATTGCTCCATGTGTCCATGACCATGACTGCCAGTTCCACATCCACGCTTGGGTCCACTTCTCCTCGTTCGATAGCTTGCTGGATCATTGTCGCAAGCGCCTGGGTTGTCTTCTCACGATATCCTGCGAAATTTTTTCCGTAATACAACCCTTCACCTAATAAGACGCGACTGATGGCAAGCGTGAGACGCGGATTGGTAGAGTTGAATTCCATGCCGGTCTTGATCATCCAGCGGAAATACTCAAAAGTGTCCATGTTCATACTTGGTGGATGTTTGTCTTTGAAGAAATCCAATTTTTCCTGCTCAAGCAAGGTGACCAAATACATGAAAACATCTTGTTTATCTTCAAAATACTGGTAGAAACTTCCCTTTGAAATGCCGCTGTTCGCCACAATTCGATTTGTGGAGGCATTCTCCAGCCCATACTCCGCGAACTCATCAATCGCGGCATTGATGATGACTTCGCGTTTTTCATCAGGGAGGTTGAAGAATGTTTGTTTAGGCATAAAAATGACCTCCTGGTCATATGACCGGAAGGTCACATTATAACGCTAAATCCCCCCGTGTCAAGTGATGAAATTCACGCTTCTTTCGTGATCGTTAGCCTGCTGAGGCTTCGAGAAGCCAAATCTTCCCCAGACCATTTTCAGCACCAGCCCTGCGCGCCAAAAAGCGACCGCGGCCATGCCATGCGCCAGTACTGCGAAGAATGGCGGTTTCTGGAAGGTGTAATATGTCCAGCATTCGCGGGTGGTGCCCCATAGTTCGAGGTAGTAGCCCAGTCCCGGCCCCGGCGAGGAAGGTCAGGAAGGCCATGCGGTGGTCGGTGGGGGTCAGGATCAGCAGTCCGCACAGGATCAGGGAGAGCCAGGTATAGGACTTGTCAAAGGTTGGGGCCACGAAAGCAAGCATCAGGGCGAAGAAAGATGCGAAGGTGATCCAGTAGAGAGTGGAGAATAGAGAATGGGAACAGTCGATTCTGGCTTTGTTCTGTCGACCTTGTCGATTATCCAATTAGAAGTCCTCGTAATCCGGTCAATCGAAAGGGAGGCGATCGGCCAGGCAGGGATGATCCACAGCGGCGGACGTTCGGCGGTGTAATAGTGCCACAGGTTGGTCTGCGTCCCCCAGGATTCGATGGCCAGCCCGCCGAAAACGCCCACGAAGACGATCAGGCCGTCTGTGCGCAAATCGGCGCGCGAGATGATGGTCAGCGACATGAACAGGAAGACGCCGATCAGCAGCCAGTCCATGTACAGCCACCAGGGACCGTTCCAGTCGATGTAGGAGAGCACTTCTTCGGCCAGCGGCCACCAGATGTAGACGATCAGGAAGATGGTCAGGAAGAAGCCACCCAGCAGGATGGAGGAGTGCTTTGTCCAGCCGAAGAGGGACAGGGCGCGGCGCAGCGTTGTCATGTGCCGGATTATATACTGCTTAGTGTTTTGTTATCTTAACTCGGACACAACAAATTACCTTTGAAAACCAGGATTTCAATTCAGATATTTACGCAGCACTCTGTAATACCCACGGTTGAAAATTGCGCATTCCTTCTCGTAAAAAAGCGCAATTTTCAACCGACCTGGGTATAGCAGGACAAATTGGGGGTATGAAAAAAGGAATTTTTTAAGGTCAAATCCTTGCATTTTTGTTAGCAGTGTGGTCATTTGCTCGATTATAGCAGTCAGTTCTCATTCACTGGGGTTCCCCTTTGAGTTATTTGAATTAAGTTTTTCCTTATGAATTTTGGCGTCAGGGCATTAATAATTATCAAACTCAAAAAGAGCCCGCTAGATGGACAACCAATGGGAAAATTTCTGGGTGGGGTTGGAGATCGAATTGGGGTGTCACTGGGAAGAGGCGTAGATGTATCTGTCAGCGGATGAATGCTCGTATTGGTGTTTGTAGAAGAAACTTATCCGAAATTATCTGAGAGATGATACTTGCATTTTGTGACCAAAATTGCACTTTTTACGACTACAAAGGGCACTATTGTTACCTGTTTATTACCTGATAAATATATAATGTATTGCACGTGCAAAATTGTTACCCTTTATTTGATATTGAGATTATTCAATACAAGGCGACGGGCAGACACTTTCTATTCTCTTTCATAGGTATACAATTCTTAAAATTTAATGATGCTTATTGAAGTATTGTTGTGTTTTCTGTATACTGTACTTAAAATAATGCAAGGTCGATATTGTGATTTTATCAGGTGATAGAGAAAGGTAGGGATTACTGGAAATAACCCATTGTATTTGCAAAGGCAATATTCTTACAACACGACACTGTTGTTTTAAAAATCTAAAATAATGAGGGTGGAAAATATATAAATTATCAAAGGAGAGACACCATGACAAAGACACTTCAGAAAATATTTTCCAGCTTGTTAATTCTTGCTCTTGCCTTGGCTCTAATGCCTGCGCAGTTTCTAGGAGCTATAATCGAACCCACTCTAATCAGCGAATTCGAGCCCAACCCAGTCGGAACCGATCCCTCAAATGTATCCTTCGAATTGAGCGGTGTACCTGGCACAGCCTTTGATTTGTGGATCCTGAGTGTGGAAAATGACGGCTACAATGGCTTGGTGGATCGCGCTTCAAATGTCACCGGGAGCTTCGATACCAACGGCTTGGCTGTGGTTTCAATCCCGGATTTGGAGAACCCATCATTCACGGTCATTCTCACAGATGATTTCACCGGCTCAACTAGTACAGATCTAGACCCCCTCGACAACGGAACGCTGGATCTCTCTACGCTAGGAACCATTTTAGATGCTGTGGGTGTTTCTGATGCAATTAGTGATGATGCCGTGTTATACGGAGCTGCTCTCGGTGGAACCGACATCCTCTACAATGGTGACGAACCCCAATTAGTGTTTCGAGATGCTAGTGTAGGTTCCTTCTACGCCGTTGATGACAACGGTTTACCCAATGATGTTTATGACATTAGCGGGAATTTATTGAATGCTGCCGATTTCGATGCTGATCCTACTGTCGCTACTTTCGGCGCAATCAACCCTTCCTTACGCCTCCCCCGCCCGTTGTTGTCACCCCTATCTATGATATTCAATACACAACAGACCCATCAGGAGATTCCCCGTACAAGGATCAATCTGATATTACGACCGAAGGCGTCGTGACAGCGTTTTTCTATAATGGTTACTTTATAGAAAATTCAGCTGGTGGCGCATGGAATGGCTTGTTCGTGTTCGATTATGCAAACAGCCCGGCTGTGGGAGACTATGTACGCTTAACCGGTACGGTAGCTGAATATAACAATCTTACCGAAATGACAAGCTTAACCGCTTTTACAAAGTTATCAAGCGGGAACACATTACCTAACCCAGTAGTACTGCCAACTAGTGATATATCACAAGAGCAATGGGAAAGCGTCTTAGTTCGTGTTGAATACGCTACTGTTAGCAATGCTAATCTCGGTTATGGTGAATGGTCTGTCACCGATGGTTCAGGCGATGTTGTTATCGATGACAAGGGAAGCTATGCATACACACCTGTAAACGGCGACCTTTTGGCTTATGTAATGGGTGTCCTAGATTACAGTTATGGGACATTTAAATTCAACCTCGTAACGATGCCGACATTTTCCTTTCATCTTGTGGAAATGCCTACACCCCCATCTATACTATTCAAGGAAGCGGCGCAGCCAGCCCCTTGGATGGAACTCTGGTGAATGTCGAAGGTGTAGTCGTTGGCGATTATCAGGACGGCAAATCCGGCTACTTCATTCAGGATGCAACTGGTGATGGCGATGTCACAACTTCAGATGGTATATTTGTTTACGGCTCATTCCCAGATGTGAACGATGGTGATTAGGTCCGCGTGACCGGTTATGTGGACGAATTCTACAACCTGACCGAGATTACCGGCGTAAGTGACCTTGAGGTTTGCTCGACAGGCAACAGCGTTGCTGCCACCCCGGTTTCCCTACCTGTGGCTGACCTTGAAGCCCTACGAAGGCATGTTGGTTACCTTCCCTAATTCGCTCTATATCTCCGAATATTACAACTTCGGCCGCTATGGCGAGATCGTCTTGACGACTGACCGCCAATTCCAGCCGACCGCGATCTTTGACCCCGGTTCGGTGGAAGCGCTCAACTGCTGGCAGATAACCTTTCGAACGGATCACACTGGATGATGGGCATGGTTCGCAAAATCCTGATCCGGCACTGCATCCCAATGGCAGCGATCTTCGACCTGACCAACCTCTTCCGTGGTGGCGACATTCTGAACAACCTAACCGGCGTTGTGGATTACAACTTTGGCGAATACAAAATCCACCCGGGGCGCAGACTATATCACTGCAAACCCGCGCACTGCCCAGCCCGATGATGTAGGTGGTAGTTTGAAGGTTGCCAGCTTCAATGTGCTCAACTACTTCACCACAATTGATGACGGCATGAATGATATCTGTGGTCCCAACTGGCAGATCATGGAATGTCGTGGCGCAGATACCACTGAAGAATTTGCACGCCAGCGCGCAAAGATCATCGCTGCCCTGGCAGCCATCGACGCAGATGTGGTCGGCTTGATCGAGATCGAAAACAATGAATTTGAAGCCTGTTGCCGATCTGGTGGCTGGACTCAATGATGCTGTCGGCGCGGGCACATACGATTATGTTGACACCGGCTAATTGGTGATGATGCGATCAAGGTTGCCTTCATCTACAAAACCGCTACTGTCTCGCTCGTTGGTGATTATGCTGTACTGGATGATCAATCTTTTACTAACCCGCTTGGTTATGTAGATGATCGGTAACCCTGAAAAAGTCGCCCGGCGCTGGCACAAACTTTCATGGATAACGACACCGGCGGTGTCTTCACGGCTGTGGTCAACCACCTGAAGTCGAAAGGCTCAGATTGTGATGATTTGGCGATAACTGATCTGGTGACGGAACAGGGTAGCTGCAACCTGACCCGCACGTTGGCGTGCGGAGGCCTGGTAGACTGGCTGGCGACTGATCCGACCAACAGCGGCGACCCAGATTTCCTGATCATCGGCGACTTGAACTCCTACGATAAGGAAGACCCGATTGATGCCATCCTCGCGGCGGCTACACCGATCTGGTTTACCAGTACGTGGGCGAAAATGCCTACTCTTACGTCTTTGATGGACAGTTGGGCTACCTCGACTATGCGCTGGCAAATGGCGATCTGGCTTCACGAGGTTACTGGTGTCACCATCTGGCATATCAACGCCGATGAACCCAGCCTGATCGACTACGATATGAGCTACAAGCAGGATGCGCAGGATGCCATCTACGCGCCGGATGCCTATCGCTCTTCTGACCATGACCCGGTCATCGTCGGTCTGGAACTGACGACTGAAGCGGAAGTCACATGAATTGATCAACGCAGTTCAGGCACTTGTCGATGATGGACGCTCAATAACGGGCAGGGCAATGCCCTCACCAAGAAGTTGGAGAACGTCCTCGCTAAACTGGCAAAGGGGAACACCAATGCCGCAGCCAATCAGCTTGGTGCGTTCATCAATCAGATTGAGGCCTTTGTCAACGGTGGTATTCTGACAGCCGACAGGCAATCCGCTGATAACGTCTGCAACATTCTCGTCGAGGTATTGAGTAAATAGATTCGCGAGCGAAGACCGATTGACTCTCGGTATAGCAAAGAGACCCGCCATTCGGCGGGTCTCTTTATTTTTTCATGATTTCTTCGATATCCGGGATTTCCTGTGCCGCTCGTTGCAAAATTTCAAAGGCGCGTTGGATCAATGCGGATAAACGTGCAGGCTCGACATCCTGCCCAGCATCGATTTCCTCCAGCACCTTGATAATGTTGCCGCGCAATCCGCTGGCCCGCCGTGCCCAAAGCGAATCGGCTGACAGGCGCTCCAGACGTTCAGCCAGCAGGCGCAGCAGTTCAATATCGGTATTGCTCTAAGAATACACTTCCGGGTTGACGCAATGCGGTAAGCGCTCCCCATTTACCCCCGCGATCAAATTTTTTGCAGACAGAAAAGCCATCATATCCCGCGATTGCACGCTGGCGCTGGCGATGTGCGGCACGATGATGCAGTTGTCCAGTTCGAGCAGCGGACTGTCTAGCGGCAACGGTTCGGGATCGGTCACGTCCAGCGCGGCGGCGAAGATGCGGCGTTCTTTCAGCGTTTCATACAGCGCGGTCTGATCTAATACGCCTCCGCGCGAGGTGTTGACCAACACGGCGTTGGGCTTCATCTTTGCCAGGAATTCGGCATCTACCAGGTGACGCGTCTCTGGCGTGAGCGGCACATGCACCGAGACGAAATCGGATTCCTGTAGCAGCGTGTCCAAATCTGTCGAAACGGCGGGCAGGCCTGGGATCGGAGGATGATGCGTTGGGGTCATAATAGAGCACCCGCATGTCGAAGCCGGTCGCGCGTTTGGCTACAGCTTGTCCGATGCGCCCGAATCCGATGATCCCCAGCGTTGCCCCGGCGAAGTCGGCGCCCAGCAGCATGGACGGCCCCCAGGTTTTCCACTTCCCGGCGCGCAGGAATTTCTCGGCTTCCACCACGCGCCGCCCGGCGGCCATCATCAGCGCGAAGGCCATGTCGGCGGTGGCGTCGGTCAGGATGCCGGGCGTGTTGCCCACCGGGATGCCGCGCTCGGTGGCCGCAGCCACATCGATGTTGTCGAACCCGACCGCGTGGTTGCTGATGACCTTCAGCCCTGGCCCGGCCGCGTCCATCACCTCTGCCATCGATGCGGTCGGTCAGCAGGCACAGCAGGCCGTCCACGCCGCGCACGCGCTCCAGCAAGGCTCTCGCGGCTTGGCGGCAGTTCATCCGGCCAGATATCGGCCTGGCAGGATTCTTTTGACAAGGTCAAGCCCCTTGTCGCGGATGATCCGCGTGACGAATACCTTCGGGTTTGCCATGCCTGAAGTATACTGCAAGCGTGGACGCCGACCGATTTTTCACCCACAGCAATGCGCGATCCGCGCGTGGCGCGCATCTTGGCGGCTGCATTGGATGCTGTAGAACCGGATGCGGTGGTTGAACGATATTTGGCTTCCAACCCTTTGCCCTCGGCTGGGCGGGTTTTCGCTTTGGGATTGGGAAAAGCGGCCGTTCCGATGACCCAGGCCTTATCCCGTTTCACAGACCTGACCCGCGCCCTGGTCATCACCAAGCACGCTTCACCCCTAAACCTTGAACCTGCTACCCATTATGGAAAGCGGACACCCCGTCCCCGACGCCCGCTCCCTGGCTGCCGGGCAAGCTGCGCTCGAATTTCGTTTCAGCCTTGCGCGAAGATGACTTGCTGGTCTGCCTGATCTCCGGCGGCGGCTCGGCCCTGATGACCGCGCCCACTGTACCGCTGGAAGATATGCAGGCGCTCACATCCGCCTTATTGGCTTGCGGCGCGCGCATCGACGAGATCAACACCCTGCGCCGTCACCTGGACCAGGTCAAGGGTGGGGGAATGGCCAAAGCAACCAAAGCCCGCGTCCTGAGCCTGATCCTTTCGGATGTGGTCGGCAGCCCGCTCGAAGCCATCGCTTCCGGCCCAACCGCTCCCGACCCGACAACGAAAGAAGATGCGCTGGGGGTGCTTGAGAAGTATGATCTTTTATCCGACGAACGCACCAAACTTCACGAACACCCACAAAGATTAGCGTTCATTCGCGAAGATTAGCGGATGAATTCCCATCCTCCATCGTCCATTCTCTATCCTCTAATTCTGAAACCCCCAAACCCGACGATCTTATGTTCTCCCGCGTGCAAAACATCATCGTGGGGGATAACGCACTGGCAATCCAGGCTGCGTTGAAACAAGCCGCAGAAGGAAGGCTTCCATGCCGAATCCCTCGGCAGTGACTGGCAGGGTGAAGCCAGTGAGGTAGGGGTTGAATTAGCTCAAAAACTGCGCGTAACCACCAAGTTGCAACTCACGCCCATTTTGCCTGATCGCAGGCGGCGAAACAACGGTCACTATTCAAGGTAATGGCAAAGGTGGACGCAACCAGGAATTGGCTTTAGCGGCTGTTTCTGAGTTAGCCGGATTAGAAAACGCCCTGCTCATCTCCCTCGCCACCGACGGCGAAGACGGCCCTACCGATGCGGCCGGTGCGGTCGTGACCGGAGAAACGCTCCAGCAGGCTGAGTCGCTTGGGTTGGACGTGGCAGGCCATTTATCCCGGAATGATGCGTATCACTTCTTTGACCGGTTAGGGGATTTGCTCAAAATCGGGCCCACAGGGACGAATGTCAATGATCTGATGTTTTTGATTGGGGATAGATAAAGCAAAATCCCGCAGCCATTGTGGTGCGGGATTTGTTCAAAATGCTTTTTTGATTATGGGCAAGTTACTGCTGTGGCGGTGACGTTGGAAGAAGTGCCAGTGGCATTCACTGCCTCCACACCGTAAACTACAGGTATGCTCATGTTAATTGGAATTGTATCATTCCAGATGGTGACATTCGGACCGACCGTGGTAAGCAGGATTCCATCACGATATACCTTAAAACCAGTTTCGTCGTTTGATTTATCTTCCCAAGTGATGATGGACACCAGCAGAAATTGCGGCAACACCAGCGGGGTACAAGCTTTTGCTACATTGATGTTCGCCGGGGCATTGGGAGGCGACGGGGTCGGTGTGAACGTCGGCGTTGGTGTAATTGTAGGTGTCGGCGTGGGCGGCGGTGTGTATTCTGGTAACCCGGCTGTGTTGCCGGTGACGGTTGCATATTGGCCCCACAGCCAGCAGGTACCGGACGAGTCCGGGTTGTTGATGATCCAGTAGTTCCCGGCGCTGTATTTGCCAACCACCTCAGCTTTTTCACCGATCAGCAGTCCACCGATCAGATCATAGACCACACCAGGGCCGGTGCGGCAGTTGGTATTCTGGCTGACAGTCACCATCGGCACGGATGGCGTGAACGTTGGCGTGATGGTAGGCGTATCAGTGGGAAATGGCGTGCTGCTTGAAATCGCCGTTGCAAGAGGCTGGTTGTTTTGGGTGGCGAGGGTCAGGGCCAGCAGGGTGGCGGTGGCCGCTTCTTCGGCCTGTCCCTTGGGATCTGACGGCGACTGGGATGGCAGGTTGCAGGCCGATAATCCCAGGACGGTGATGAGACCAACGATAAATATTTTCTTGGTGAAATTCATATGACGCTCCAGGGTTAAATCAAAATTCTACTCGATTTGTCTGAATAATTATGTCATACTTTAGGTGATGATGCAATCACCAGTAAGTTTATTTGTCACGTTTATTTGATTTGATAGCCAACTGATAGCTAACCGACAGGCAATGACAGGCGATATCGTTTATCATTGATTTATCTTGATAAACAGAAAGGCAAACTCATGTTTCGAAGAATGCGAGAACCTGTAAACGGACTTACCCACCTTGGCGGCGCAATTGCCGCAGCGATTGGATTGGTAGTTTTGTTAATTATCGGTTGGGATGGGGTTGGAAAAGTGATCTCCCTGCTGATCTATGGATTAAGCCTGATCGGCCTGTTTGCATCCAGCGCCACCTATCATCTGGCGGACGTGCGCCCCAAGCTAATCGAAACCTTGCGCAAAGTGGACCATTCCGCCATCTACCTGCTCATCGCCGGGACCTATACACCCTTCTGTATCAATGCCTTTACTGGTTTCTGGCGCTGGGGTTTGCTCTCGATCATCTGGTCTTTGGCGTTTATCGGGATTCTGGTCAAAGTGTTCACCGTCAATGCGCCGCGCTGGATTTCAGCCGGGGTATACGTGGTCATGGGCTGGCTGTGTATTGCCGCCATCGGTGAGATGCTGGTTGTGCTGCCCACCTTCGCGCTGACCTGGCTGATCGCAGGCGGCGTGATCTACACCCTCGGCGCGCTGGTCTACATTACCAAGATCATGAACTTTTGGCCGGGCAAATTTGGCTATCACGAAGTCTGGCATATCTTTGTTTTGTTGGGCGCGCTGGCGCATTTTGTGGCGGTGGTGGGGGTGGTTGTGTAACGGATAGCTGTCAGCTTTTAGCGGTTAGCTTTCAGCCTTGCAGGGACAGGATCCTTGCAAGGCTGTTTTGTTTGTTAGAGTAGACCGTTGGTTCCACTGATCTCGGGGGAACGCCTGGCGTATGAAACCAAGGGCGGGAATGGAGATCGAAAATATCTGTATAATCGTACTAACCCACCTTGGGGAAACCACCATGCCCTCTGACCGCAAACTCCGCGTATTCCTGTGCCACTCCTCCAACGACAAACCCGCCGTGCGCGAGTTGTACCAGCAACTCAAGAGTGAAGGCTGGATCGACCCCTGGCTGGACGAGGAAAAGCTCTACCCCGGCCAGGATTGGGACCTGGAGATCGAAAAAGCGGTCGAAGCCGCGGATGCGGTCATTGTTTTTCTCTCGAATAATTCTGTAACCAAAGAAGGCTACATCCAGCGCGAACTGCGCTTTGTGTTGCGTATTGCCGATTTCAAACCCGAAGGCACGGTTTTCGTTATCCCCATGCGTTTGGAAGATTGCCCCATGCCGCGCCGCCTGTCCATGTGGCAGTATGTGGACTACTTTCCGGAAGATCGAAAAGATTGGGCTTATAAACGGTTGCTTGGTAGTTTGAAGGTGCGTGCAGGGAAACTGGAAATTCCAACCATGAACCCTGCTGAAGAAGAGAAAAAGAGAGTAGAGAGAAGAGAACAGGAAGAAAGCGCCCGCAAGGAACGAGAAGAAAAAGCTCGCAGGGAACAAGAAGCCCGCGAAAGAGCGGCGCGTGAAGCGGCCGAGAAAGCTGCTAGGGAGAAAGCTGAACGCGAGGCGGCCGAGAAAGCGGCCAAAGAAAAAGTCGAACGTGAAGCCGCAGAAAAGGCAGAACAAGAGAGAATTGAGCGTGAAGAAAAGGCGCGGATAGAGAAAAAAGAACCTGTAAGAAAAGAACCAGAAATTCGCCACAAGTCCCCTCTCCCGTTTTTGGGAGAGGGGCTAGGGGTGAGGGGCGTAAACCCGCCTGGCTGCCCTATGGGATAGGCGCTGGCGCAATTCTGGCCTGCATTGCTCTCTTTTGGATTGGCTCTCTTATTTCAAATGCCCTTTCACCTGCCAACAGCCCAACTGCCACCAAACGTTCTCCAACCCTTGCGCCTGCAACCACAGTTTTGCCTTCTCCAACCAATATTGTGCCAACCAGCACGCCCGACGAACTTGGCGTGGGCAGCACCATGACCGGGGAAGATGGCATGACAATGTTGTACGTCCCCGCCGGGGAATTCCAGATGGGCAGTGAAAGATATGACGATGAAAAGCCAATTCATACCGTAAACCTGGATGCATACTGGATCGACCAGACTGAAGTGACCAATGGGATGTATGCGAAATGTGTTGATGCTGGAGAAATGTAACCCGCCAAATTCAACAAAATCATACTACTCATGATAGTTATTATGGGAATTCAGAGTTTGAGTGATTATCCTGTCATTTATGTATCATGGAATGATGCAAAGGCATATTGTGAGTGGGCGGGCCGCCGCTTGCCGAGCGAAGCCGAATGGGAAAAAGCAGCAGGATGGGATGCGGATACCGAGACTCAGAGCGTCTATCCTTGGGGCAGATACAATTGATGAAAGCTATGCTAACTATGGCGCGAAACTATAGGCGACACACTCGGTGTAGGTGAGCTACGAAAAAGGCGTTAGTTTTTATGGAGCTTATGACATGGCAGGCAATGTTTGGGAATGGGTGGCAGATTGGTATGATAGTGATTATTACAATAGTTCTCCGAGTGGCAATCCAACGGCCCTTCTAATGGGCGAATCTACCGCGTGCTGCGGGGCGGCTCATGGTACTACATCGATAACTACGTCCGGTCTGCCTACCGCTACAGGTACGTCCCAGCGAATACCGACATCTCAGCGTCGGCTTTCGTTGTGCCCGCTCACCATAGTCCTGGCATCCTGGTTTCTGGAATTCTGTTATTCTGAAGCGGGGGTTTGGCCCTTTACAGGATGCCTTGCGAGGGCGTAGCCCCCAACGATTAAAAAAGGTGACAATCACTTTCAAAGTGACTGTCACTTGGGCTCTCAAAACCACCCCTACCCAAAACCCCCACTCTCTGATAAGATAGCGGCCGCACGCGTTGTCTAAATCGTGCGAGCACCGGAAAGACTTCAACAGCAAGCCCCGGTCCCCATGCCGGGGTTTTTTGTTCGCAATAATGTCATTGCGAGCGAGCGTAGCGAGCGCGGCAATCTCCCCCTTAGCCGGGAGATTGCTTCAGTCGCGTTGCTCCTTCGCAATGACACAAGATAGGTGAAATTAATGTTACAAGAACGAACTGACCTCCGCAACATCGCCATCATCGCCCACGTCGACCACGGCAAGACCACCCTGGTCGATTTCATGCTGCGCCAGGCGCACACCTTCCGCGAGAACCAGCAGGTGGCCGAGCGCGTCATGAACTCCAACGACCTCGAGCGCGAGCGCGGCATCACCATCCTGGCCAAGAACACCGCCATCCATATCCCCGACGAGAACGGCAATGTGATCAAGATCAACATCGTCGATACGCCCGGGCACGCCGATTTTGGCGGCGAAGTCGAGCGCATCATGAACATGGTCGATGGCGTGCTGCTCCTCGTTGACGCCGCCGAAGGTCCCATGCCGCAAACCCGCTTCGTGCTCAAGAAGGCTCTCGAGCGCGGACATAAAGCCATCGTGGTCATCAACAAGGTCGATCGCAAGGATGCCGAACCCGCCCGCGTACTCAACGAAACCTTTGACTTATTCATCGAACTGGGCGCCAGTGACGAGCAAGCGGACTTCCCGGTCATCTACGCCAAAGCCACCACCGGACAGGCGGGCACGCATCCTGATCTAAGCCCCGACCTGCAACCGTTATTCGACGTCATCCTGCGCCACATCCCCGCCCCCAAAGTGGACGCCGAAGCCCCGCTGCAATTGCTGGTCACCACCCTGGGCTACAACGAATACCGCGGTGTGACCGCTGTCGGGCGCATCTTTGCGGGCAAGATCAAAGCTGATCAGCGCCTGGCACGTTTGACTGTGAAGGGTGAGAACCTGCCCGAACGCGCCCGCTACCTGTACCAGTTCCAGGGACTGGAAACCATCGAAGTAGACGAAGCCGCCGCGGGTGACATTGTCTCGCTGGCCGGGCTGGAAGGCATCGGCATCGGTGAAACCCTGGCCGACCCGGAAAACCCGGTCGCATTGCCGACTATCAAGGTTGAAGAACCCACCGTCCGCATGACGTTTGGGGTCAATACGTCCCCATTCACCGGACGCGAGGGTAAGTGGGGCACTTCCCGCCGCCTGCGTGAGCGCCTGTACGAAGAATTGCGCTCTAACGTGGCCCTGCGTGTGGAAGACACCAACTCGGCTGAGAATTTCCTGGTCAGCGGACGCGGCGAACTGCACCTGGGCATCCTGATCGAAACCATGCGCCGCGAAGGCTATGAGTTCCAGGTCTCGCGCCCGGAAGTCATCTTCCACAAAGCCGCAGACGGCGTCACGCTGTTGGAGCCATACGAAGAAGTCCATATCGAGACCAGCTCCGAGACCGTCGGTGTGGTGGTGGAAATGCTCGGGGCCAGACGCGGCCAGATGATGGACATGCAGGACACAGGTCAGGGAACGACGCGTTTGGTGTACGTTGTCCCCACGCGCGGCCTGCTGGGATTCCGTTATCAGTTCCTGACATCTACCCGTGGCATGGGTGTCATGAATGCTATCTTCCATGGCTACGACGAGATGGCCGGCCCGATGGCCTCCCGCTCCAGCGGATCGCTGGTGGCCTGGGAAGCGGGCACGTCCACGACTTATGCACTGAAAAGCGCGGAAGAACGCGGCGTGTTGTTCATCGGCCCCGGCACGGAAGTATACGAAGGTATGGTGGTGGGGGAGAACGCGCGCTCTGAAGATATTGCCGTGAACGTGTGCAAGAAGAAGCACCTGACCAACATGCGCGCCGCGCGCGGCGATATGGAAATCCGCCTGACGACGCCGCGCCAGATGAGCCTGGACGAGGCCATCGAATATCTGTCTGATGACGAATTACTGGAAGTGACGCCGGAGAATTTCCGCATCCGCAAGCGCATCCTCAACACCGAAGGGCGTGGCAAGAGTCAGAAGAAAGCTAAAGAATTATTGGAAGCAGTTTAGCTGGTGCCAGGGAAAGAGCAAAAAGTGAAAAGTAAAAAGGTCTCAACTTGTCCAGGAGAGACCTTTTTTTGAATTCTGATTCCCTTACTTATTACCTTTTGCTTTTTACTCCCTTACTGACAACTAAAACTAATCGGCGAAGAACTGGTTGCTCCCGCATTGTTGAACACTTCAATCCGATAAGAGATATTCTCACCCACTTCTGCAGCGATAACTTCCGAGAAGGCAGTTGAGTTCGCGGGTAATTCCGTCACGAGTTCATCGCCGCGATAGATGCGATATCCGCTTTCGTCATTGGCGCGGTCACTCCACTTCAGGTTGACGGTTGCGTTTCCAAACCCGCAGGTGTAATCCCAATTGGAGATGCTCGGCGCAGCAGGCGGGCTGGCTGTGGCTGAGGGGGGCGGGATAACAGAAGGTACTGTCCAGGTGCTGCCAGATACTGTCGAATACTCGCCCCAGATCCAGCAGGGTTCATCCAGACCTTGCACTTTGACGGTCCAGTAATTGTTGGTCGGGTAGCGTCCTACGATTTCCACCGAAGCGCCGGGAAGCAATGCGAGTATGATGTCATAAGATTGTCCCGGCCCGGTGCGGCAATTGGTGGGTTCGTCCACCGTGAGCAATGGGACGGAATAGGTCGGTGTGATAGTGGGCGATGGCGTGCGCGTGATAGATAGCGTAGGCGAATTTACAGGTTCAGGTGTTTTGGATGGTGTGGCGGTTTGTACAGCGGTGAGCGTCTGGGCTACGATGGTGGCTGCCTGGTCTTCCAGGGATGGCTCGGAGGACGTGCCTGGGAAGTTGCAGGCAGTCAACACAAGCAGCAGAGAAATCAAAACGGTGAAAGTAATCTTGAAGTTTTTCATAATCTAGTCTAATTTCTTGAGAACGCGTGATGCGAGGCGGAGATATTGCAGTGAGCCATCTGGTTTACGAAGGAACTCTCCCAGGGCGTTCTTCATTGGTTCATCCAGCACGATGATCTTGTCCTTTTCATAAAAAGCGATACGCATCGGCGGGTCGGGTGGCAGTGGAGGAGAATCGGGTGTGGGAAAGCCGCCGCGCGGTTTCTCATGCACTATGAGATGACCTTTTTTCAGTTTGAGTTCATAAGCCAGCAAGGGTAGTTCATAATTTCCGATGTATTTGCGTAATTCATCTTTGGGTGTTTCGATTGGTTTCGGGATGACCAGGTCAATCCCCAGGTAAACCTTCAAAGCCTGCTTGAGCGCTGTGCCAGTAATCGCTCTCCCATCTTCGCTGTTGGTCAACACGGCCAGAGCGAACTGCATCTCAGGGATGAAATACAGCCCGGCGATCTGTCCGTTGGTCGCGCCGCCATGGCTGATGATGTTCACCCCTTCCTTATCACGGATGAACCAGGTCAGGCCGATTTTTTCGAATCCGCTGGCAGGGTAGAGCGGCACCCGCATCTCTCTCAGGCGCTTGACCGAAAGAAGCTTCTCACCGCTGGCGCTTTTCCCATTCCCCATGTGGAAACGGGCGTATGTCAGCAAATCTACCACCGTGCTGATCACGCCGCCCACAGGCGCACCGGCCCGCCCAATTGCCCAGGGACGCGACACTTTGACTTTCTTGCCATCCTTGTGGTGCCCAACCACGAATCGGTGCGTAATCATCACATCGTCCGGGAAGTAGAACGTCATGTCCATGTCGAGTGGGTCAAGGATCATTTCCTGCACGAGGGTTTCGAAGGGCTTGCCGGTCACAACTTCCACCACGCGCCCGGCGATGTTGAACCCCACATTGTTATACGACCAGGCTTCACCCAGCGGGGTGACCTGTTCCAACCCGTCGATGCTGGAAACCATTTTGTCCAGTGCATCATCGCCATCCCCAAAATCGTTGAAGTAATCGCCCACCCAACCGCCGGTATGTGTCAGCAGATGACGGATGGTAACGCGCTCAGCCACATCTTCATCTGAAAGCTTCAAGTTGGGCAAATACCTGCGGACAGGCGCATCCAACGCCACCTGGCCTGCTTCCACCAAACGCATCATGATCGTGCCTGTAAAGGTTTTACTGATCGAGCCGGTCTGGAAGAGGGTATCCGGCGTGACGGGCAGTCGGTTCTCGATGCTGGTCACACCAAAGCCGGCGGTGTGTTCATTCCCATCGTGAAATACACCAATGGAAAAACCAGGGATTTTTAGCCGTTTCATTTCCCCCAACAGGGTTTCGCAAAGTTCCTTGAATTTTTGATCTGTGATCCTGGAAAGCGTAGCCTTATTACCCATGAGACATCCTTGAAAAAATTAGGGACGCGTCCCTATTATTTTCCAAAATATTGTAGATAAGCGTGTGACCCGGCCTGCCGGGCTTCTTGAAGAGCTGATTTTGCTTGCTCTATTAGTTTTTCGGCAGAAGTACCTTGTCCGCCGGAATAGGTCGCGATACCGATGTGGACATGGCCTGCAGCAAACTCTTTTACCTCTGTGAGTTTATCGATCAGACGCTTGGCAACTACAGTTCCGCCAGCTTCATTCGTAGCCGGCATCAAAACAAGGTAGTCTTCGCCATAGTAAGCTGGAATATCCGAGGCACGTAAGCCTGCATTCAAAATCCCAACAAAAAGCTTTTTTAGCTTTGTGGATGTTTCTGGACTTGATTCCATCAGGTTAAGCGAGATATACAAAAGTGTCACCGGGTTCGGATAACGTTGAACTCGCATTAACTCATATTTCACAAGAATATTAAATGTAGCTTGTGAATGCAAGCTGATCTCATTGAAATTGTGTGTTTCCTGATCCATATCAAATCCTTATTGCCCCCTAGTATAATCCCTTATCATCAGAGTTTACGCAGTTCGCAAAAAAATACCAAATAAGGGGTGCGTGCGGAGCACGCACCCCTATTTTTGGAGTTCCTCCACTCAAACGCGTAATTCCTAAACCTATTTCAATGCCTGTTGAATGAATTCTACTAACTCATCTACTTCCACATACATCGTGCGGTTGGGATTATCTGGCGCGCCATAATCCTTGAACCAGACTATGTTCCCGTTGGCATCCACCAACGCAAAGGTGTGGCTGGGTTCTCCGTTAGCTAAAGCAAACTTATCCGCGCCATACAGTTTTGTGACGGAGCCATCGTCTACCAACATGGGGACTGTGATACCAAGTGCCTGCGCTTCCGGGGCTTGCTGGCTGGCCGGATCTGTGGCAATGGAAATCAATTGAGCGCCGGTGGCCTGGAAGTCTGGAGAGTTTTGCAAGTCAACGACTTGCTGCATGCAAGGCGGTCAGCCAACCGCCATGTGGAAGAATAAAAATACCGGCTCACCCGCATAATCACTCATCGATACTTCCCCGCCAAGTGCGTTCGGCAGGGTGAAATCGGGCGCAGGACCAATCTCGCTGGATGACGTGTCTGAAAGTGTTCCCCCACAGGCAGCTAACAAGAGAGCTAACGTACTTATAACGAATAAAGCGTTTTTCATCTAATCTCCTCTAAAGTTAAGATGGCGTCGCTGTGATTTTACGATAAATCAGGTCTGATTACAAGGATTGGCGATATTTGTTGATTCAAATGCTCTTGGGATAACAAAGTTGCGCTAAGGTTTCCTTTGCTTACATAAACCGCCCCAAGCCAAATTCATCACTCTCGAATGTGGACGTATGTCCGTCATGAACCAATTCTGCCATCAATTGCCCGGCGACAGGGGATTGAATGATGCCAACACCGCCCCAGCCAGTGTTGAGCAGGAGGCCCTCTAAACCGGGTACTACTCCGAAAATCGGACGCCCGTCCCTGGTCAGTGGCCTCACGCCTGACCAGGCGGTCAGCAAGGAAGCCTTTTCAAGTACGGGCGCGCGGTGTATAGCATAGTCCACGATATGATCCACCATTTCATTATCCAGTTGTGCTTCAGGGGATTTCGCCGGGATGTTGCCCATGCCCATCAGCACACCGCTGGTCTCCGGGCGGAAGTACCATTCTATATTTTCGTCCTCCACAAATGGCCTGTCTTCCGGGATGTCAGGCAGCGGCCCGGTCATAACGATTGTACGAACCTTGTTTGTAAGAGGAATATGGATATTTGCCCAATTCCCCACTTCCTGTGCCCATGGCCCGGCAGCGTTGATTACAGTGCTTGTGGCGATAAGCCCACTGCTGGTCTCTACCCCGGTCACATGCCCGTTTTCGATTTTCAGGCCGCTGGCTTTCTCACCCTGGTGTAGTTTCACGCCTTTCTCGGTTGCACGTTTGATGTAGCCCCACATGATCATGTGCGGGTCGAACGGCCCGTCGTCGGGACCATAGACGCCAACGTCAATGTCATCGGTGTTAAGCTCGGGGTAGAGATGTTTCACTTCGTCCGGTGTCAGCACTTCGGTCTGGATGCCGAGCGATACCAGCATCTTAGCATTTTGGCGTAATTCCGTGGCTTTTTGTCCTGAAGCGATCGAAATCCAGCCGGTCTTGCGGAAGTCAATGGTTGTGTCAAGCTCTTGTTCAAATTGCATGTAGCGCCGATACGAATATTGGGCCATGCGTGCCAGCAACGGATCGTACCCGAATTGCATGCTCAACATGGAAGCTGACTTGCTGGACGTGCCTGCCCCAACCTGCTCCATTTCCAAAACGACTACATCGGTGATGCCTATTTTCGCCAGGTGATAAGCAGTGCTGCACCCGATCACGCCCGCGCCGATAATCACTACATCTGCGGTGGATTTCGTTATATTCATTCTGTAAATTGGCCTTGGCTTACAGGGGTTATTTGATGCGTTCTACCCGACCGTTGGTCATTTTTCGCAAATCATCCGGCGTCAACTCAAAGATTGCATTGGGTGTCCCTGCTGCGGCCCAGATGACATCATATTGCATCAGGTCTTCGTCCAGATAGGTTTCCATCTGTTGAAGATGCGCAATAGGCGGGACTCCGCCGATGGCATACCCGGTCACTTCCCGGACGAAATCCGGCTCGGCGCGCCCGATCTTTTCCCCGGCGTAGGCCTTGATCCGTTTTTCATCTACCCGATTTGAGCCACTGGTCAGCACCAGGATGGGCTTGCCACTGGTCTTGCCTTTGAAGATCAGCGATTTGACGATCTGGCCGAGCGTAACGCCCACGCGGTCAGCGGCTTCCTGCGCCGTGCGTGCGGACGTGGCATTTTCGATGACAGTTAGATCAAAGCCCAGGGCCTTCAGTGCATCCTGGACTTTTTGAGCAGAGGGGCTGAGTTGAGTCATGTGCCCGATTATAGCGGAAAAAATTTCATCCGCGAATTTTCACTAATCTCCGCTAAACAAAACCATTTCATGATCGTTCCAAGCAATTAGTGTAGATTAGCGAATAATTTATTTCTTTCTCTTGTACTTGATCTGCCATTTCACATCCCAGGTTTGGCCATCATCATCGGAACGTTCCCAGTTCCAGTCGAATTCGTTTTCTGTAATGTTGTACCAGACCATGCGTTGCTTGCAGGCTTCGCCCTTCACGATGGCGTCACGGGACAGGATCATTTTTCCATGGCGGAAGCCGCCTGTAAAGTCTAGATAGGTGCCGTTGTTGTCCACCCAGGTCTGGCACCACAGCTTTCGTTCGGCATCCCAGACGGAGTGACTGATGCCTATGAAATCACCGCCGTCAAAATTTTCTTGAATGACTTTGTCGTCTAAAATGCGCTCAATACGGTTGGAACCCTGGTCTCCATCCCAGATGCAATCCCACTCGCCGAGCCAAAAGTCGAATTGGATTTCAGGTTGTTCAATCATTGTTCTCTCCTTCATTACCGATAGATTTATTTCTTCTGACAATAATTCCCGCTAAGAAGACTGTTGCAACTCCAATACCGATAGCTATATTATCAAGCGCAACAGCCAGTGCAACACCCATTCCGATGACGAATAAGATGCGGGCATAAAACGGGATTTCATTGTATTTCATCTAGTACCTCTCTTTAGGTTGTGGTAAAACCATACCATAAATAATTTGTCTTGGAACCCTACTCGACAACCATTTTTTTCGCCGGTTCATTCTGTTGGTATAATACTCGCCGCTAAGAATGATTTGTAAAGGAAGGAAGCAGGATGCGAGCATTGATATTGGGATTTGATTCGTTCGACCCCAAGTTGTTTGAAGAATTTTCTGATCAGGGCGATTTGCCCAATTTGAGCAAACTGGCCGAAGGTGATGGCTATTCCCCTTTAAAGGTAAGCGCCCCGCCACAGACCGAGGTCTCATGGACGAGCATCGCCACCGGCGCAGACCCGGGCAGCCATGGCATTTTTGACTTTGTCCATCGCAACCCTGATACGTACATCCCCTACGTTTCGATTTTACCCACACATACCAGCGCGATTGGGACGCAATTTACAGCCCCTTACACCGCGCGCACCATGTTCGACGAGGCCGTAGATCAGGGTTATCCTGCTACGGCTATGTGGTGGCCGGCCATGTTCCCTTCGAACCCTGGTTCCCCGGTGCGCGTTATCCCAGGCCTGGGCACGCCGGATATTCGCGGGCAGTTAGGGTTGGGAAGTTTCTACTCAACTGAAAATGGATACTTGAAGGAAGGTCACAAAACGCCGGTTGAGACTCTTATCCGGCAAAGGAAATACATATATATCTTCACTAAAAGGCCCCTTCGTCAAAAAGAAAGGCGAAGTGGTCCCTGCTGAAGTCGAATTCCAATTGGATGTGCTGGACGAAAACAATGTGGGTCTTGTGCTGGGTGGCGCGCCCTATTCTTTGAAACCCGGCGAGTGGAGCCCGATTCTCGAAATTAAGTTCAAGACAGGTATGTTCGTCAACGTGCATGCGATCACCCGTGTCATCGTGACTTCTATCAACCCTGTGCGAGTGTATTTCCTGCCCTTGCAGATCCATCCTTTGCACTCGATCTGGCAATATGCCTCACCGAAATCGTTTGTGAAGCAGGCCTGGGCGGCGGCAGGTTCGTTCCTGTCACTGGGCTGGCCGCAGGATACGACCGGCCTTGAAGATGGATGTATTTCTGACGAACAATTCAACGCGCTGTGCGAAGATATCTTTGCGGCGCGCGAACGCGTCTTATTCCATTTCCTTGATGATTTCAAAGAAGGTGTGCTGGCATCCATTTTCGATGACCTTGACCGCGTACAGCACATGTTCCGTCGTGACCGCCCTGAGCTTGTAAAGGATTGGTATCAAAAACTTGATCAATTTGTGGGGCGTGTCAACACCCATCTTGATAAGCAGAACGGTAAGAAACCCCATTTGCTGGTGATGTCCGACCATGGCTTTACCGATTTCGCTTACAAAGTACACGTCAATCGCTGGCTGCTTGAAAACGGTTACTTAGCTGTGCAAGAAGGAAAAACCGATGCGAATCTGGCTTCCATAGATTGGGGCAAGACCAAAGCATATGCCATTGGCCTCAACAGTCTGTACATCAACTTGAAGGGACGCGAAGGCAAGGGCATTGTGCCTGTCGAGCAGGTAGAACAGTTAGCCACCGAGATCAAGGATAAATTGCTGAAATGGAAAGGCCCGGATGGACAACCCGTCTACAGCAAAGTTGCCCTGCGTCACGAAGCCTTCAGCGGACCGCTTCTTAGCCTCGGCCCAGACCTGAATCTTGGCTGCTCTGCCGGATACCGCGCTTCGTCTGAAACCGGACTCGGCAAATGGGAAGAAACAGCTATCGACGAGAACAAAGACCATTGGGGCGCGGACCACTGCATCGACCCGGATGTTGTTCCCGGTGTGTTGTTCTCCAGCCAGGGTTTGAAAGATTTCCCCAATCCATCCTTCCGCGACATTCCACCGATGGTGGTTGGTAAATATCTAGATCATTCCGGCGTCACCCCGCCCAAAGTTTCTGGCGGCGAAAGCTCGGAAACTATTGAAGAAAGGTTAAAAGGTCTTGGGTATCTTTAGTCCCTTTAGAAAACGTAAGGCAACTGCTGCCATTACCATTGTCTCAGGCCTGCCGCGTTCTGGCACATCTATGATGATGAAAGTGCTTGAAGCGGGGGGTATGGAAGTCTTCACCGATAACCTGCGCACCGCAGATGAAGATAATCCCAAGGGCTATTACGAGTTGGAAGATGTCAAAGCCCTCAAAGATGGGAAATCCGATTGGATGCAGGATGCGCCTGGCAAAGTCGTGAAAGTCATTTCCTCCCTGCTTGAACATCTGCCGTCAACCTATAACTATAAAATTGTCTTCATGCGGCGGGAGATCGCAGAAATCCTTGCTTCCCAGAAGCAGATGCTAATCCGGCGCGGCGAGCCGAGCGATGGGGACGACCAAGAAATGGCCGGGGTTTTCCAGGAACATCTCAAACGTGTGCGCGTCTGGCTGGCAAATCAGCCCAACATGGATATTCTCTATGTGGATTACAACGAGTTAATGGGTGACCCCGATCCCAAGATCAAAACGGTGGCTGAGTTTCTTGGCCTGACCGAAAACCTGGATGCTATGCTGGCCGTGCCGGATAAAAAACTGTACCGCCAAAAGGCTACTTAATTTCAATCAATTACCGGTGGTCGAGTAGCCCCGAGTGCTTTATGAGGGGCGTATCGAGACTACCACATTTTCAAGAAATGAAATGTTTATAGATGCTTGTTGGTCTCGATACACCGCTTCGCGGTACTCGACCAACGATTTAGTTTATAGGTTTACCCAGCACAATTTCAACAGGCAAGCCCCACATGGTTTGCACCTTCGCAGCCTGGATGCGGAATCTCTCCGTTTCCAGGCTTTTGCGTAGCTCGATCGGGCGGCAGTCCAGCAGCGCGGGCCAGCGCTCGTGCCCCCATTCGTACAGGCGGCAGGCCAGCACATCCTGTTTTGCCAGGCTCACCACGCCCAACCTGCCATCATCTCTCAAAACCCGGTGACATTCATTCAAAGCGACTGGTATTTCAGCCTCACTGAATAATTCCAATGTGAAGGATAACAGCACCGCATCGAACGAATTTTGCGCAAACGGAAGCAAAGTCCCATCTCCCTGAATCAGTTGCGCGCTTCTGTCTGGACTTTCGGCCTGGATCCGTTTTTGAGCTACTGCGATCATCCCCGGCGACAGATCCACCCCCACCACCAGACCGGATTCTCCTACCTGCTCCGCCAATGTGACCAGCGAATGTCCTGTCCCAAAACCGATTTCCAGAACGCGTTCCCCTGCTTTTACGCCCAGAAGTCGTAACCCAAATTCCGTGAACTTTTTCTCGCTGGCCGCGAACAAATCATACCAGCGTGCCATGCGGTCGTAGTTTTGCTTGGTTTGTTCTTTTGAAATCATGACTTTGGACTCGTCAAAATGTATCTTTCTACTGTATACTGACCGAGGAATTTCTACAGGAGCGGACTATGTTGAAGGTCAAACTTGTTCTGGCTGGTTTCATTAGTATTGTACCCTTTAATTTCCTGCGCATGCTCGGCTACCGCCTGCTGGGATACAAGGTCAGCGGACGCATTGGTTTCGGAACCGTAATCGCCGTTTCAGAAGCACATATAGAAAAATGCAAGATCGGCATGTTCAACCTGTTCATCGGGCCGATGAAGGTGGAGATCGGTGCGGGTGTTTCGATTGAAAACCGCAACACCTTTTCCTGTGGATTTTGGACTATGCAGGAGCAATATCGAAATAAGAACTATGCGCGTTCTTTGAAGATTGGTGCAAATGCCTTGATCACTTCCGGGCATTATATCGATGTGGCAGGTTCGTTTGTGTTAGGAGATGGCTCCTGGATCGCGGGTATGGGTTCGCAGTTTTGGACACACGGCGCTGGCGTGACCGACCGTGACATCCAGATTGGCCGTGATTGCTACATGGGCAGTGCTGTGCGCTTTGCGCCGGGCTCTGGGGTGGGGGAACATGTGATCGTGGCGATGGGGAGTGTGGTGGCAAAGAAATTTGATATTTCAAATGCGATGATCGGGGGCGTGCCTGCGACGGTGTTGAAGAGGAATTATGATTGGAAATTGGAAGAGTGAATATAAAGAGGATTATTTTATAAAAGCAGCAATTTGCTCTTTAAATGTGTCCTGAATGCGGATACGATGGTTTAGCAGCATATCCAACGCTTCCATTTCGGCCAGCGAGAAATAGCCCCAATCTGTTGTTTCGTCGCTTAAGCCGGGTTTTCCTTCGATGATTTCTGCTTCGAAGTTCAATGCAACGAGTTGTGTCTGTGGTTCCATCCAGGTATGATGACAAGCCAATCGGGGTCACTGTATACGCCTGTTAGACGTAATACACGGACTGTCAGCCCTGTTTCTTCCAATACTTCCCGCACGATGGCTTCCTCCACACTTTCACCGGGATCCACGCCGCCGCCGGGTAGACACCATAGTCCGTTGTCAGAGCGTTTGGTGAGCAGCACCTTTTCACGAGTCTCGTCAAAGATGACCGCAGAACAGCCCAGACGGATTTTCCTTTCTTGCCGATGCGTTTGCCATGTAAAATTTGTGTCATTTTCCCTCCGATATGGGTGATAGGGGCAGGGTCACCCCGCCCCTACAATTCATTTCACAAACGTTCCTGCCCGCAAATCTGCCATTGCCTGATAAATCTCTTCTTCGGTGTTCATCACGAACGGCCCATAAGGGACAATCGGTTCTTTGAACGGCGCGCCTGCCATCAGCATAAAGCGGACGGGGGAATTCTCCGTCTTGACCTGGATGTGGTCGCCGTCCTTGTATTTGATCATCATCACGGATGAAACGGTCTCACCCGAGAACACGCCTTCGCCTTCGAATACATAGGCCACAATCGTGTGGCCTTCCGGGACGGGTAGAGTCCATTCTTTATCGGGAGCAAGCTGGACGTCCATGTAAAGAGGCGCGGCGGCGATCTCGGTCACGGGGCCGGAGACGCCGTCTACAGTCCCGGCTACCAGGCGGATTTTGATCCCATCTTTTTCCACCACCGGGATGGTCTGGTCGCTAACTTCCTGATAACGCGGTTCGGACATTTTCATGCGCGCGGGCAGATTGACCCAAAGTTGGAAACCGTAGATGTTTCCGTCTTCACTGCGTTGAGGCATTTCTTCGTGTAAAATGCCGCGCCCGCTGGTCATCCACTGCACATCACCTGCGCCGATAGAGCCCATGGTTCTCCAGGCTGTCTCGATGACGGACAGAGCCTTCGAGCATGTAAGTGACGGTTTCAATGCCACGGTGTGGGTGAGTGGGGAAGCCGCGTATGGGACCTTCATTGGGGTCGTTGAAGGCGAAATGATCGAAAAGCAGGAAGGGGTCATATTCGTTGGAGCGGCGTGGCCCAAACGAACGGCGTAGCAACACGCCAGCCCCTTCAATGACAAGTTGGGGTTCGATGGTTTGTTCAAGCGTTCGTAGTTTTTTCATTTATCACCTATAAATTCTTTCTATTACATAGACATCCGGTAAGGTTTAAATTTTACCAAATCTGTCCGAAATAGCTGGATGTTTATACGGAGTGGAAGTGTTCGAATATTGTTGATTTAACTCTCCCTCATCCTAACCTTCTCCCAAGGGGAGAAGGGACAAAAAAAAACAGAAGAACACGAGTCCCCTCTCCCTGTGGGAGAGGGCGGAGGGCGATGGCCAAGTCTCCATGTTTCAAAAATGATTCTAGAGAATTAATACCCTCAACAGAGTAAGTACCCATGTTAGCGATATGGCTCAAACTTTGGAAGTTGACTTGCATCCACGCCCGGGTTCGTTCACTCCCCGGGCTGATGAGCCGGTAACCTCCATCCCGATGTATGAGCGGGATACGCCTGCGCTGCGTGATAAATTGTTCGCGCATCTCCTCCGAGCGGAGGGCATAACTGTCAAATTCATCCTGGAACAGGGCGAAGATGTGATCATACGTGCGGACAAATTCTTCGCGGTACGCATCCGTCACGCGCCCCAGGTTGCTGAGGACCCAACATTTATCTCAAATTCCCAATCGTAGGCCAGGCCGAGAAAGTGATAGTCAGATGTGACATAGGGAAAGAACGGAAACTGCCGACAACTGAGCAGACGGTTCGCACGCTCACAACGCTCGGGGCCCAGGCAGGCGAGCGGGAGCATGCCAGGGGGCATATCGAGGTTTGTGACGGGGCGGGCAGGCTCAGGGCCTGGTTCTGATGCGCATTCATCCCCCCGATAGCGATGCCAGAGTTGGGTCGCATCCTTCAACGTATTCCACTCACTTATATACCCCGCCGGAACGGCATGGCAAATGTCGCAGCAGAAAGGCTTTCCAGAAGGATTGTGTGGCGCACATTTCTGGCCGCAATCCAGTTCGGTGATGGGCGTGTCAAAGCCCGCGTACAGGGCGCGGATGTCTTCGGCGTTCAAGTCGGCAGGAGTGCGCAGGATACGGTTGGGCATGAGATGATTATAGCTTGCCCAAACAAAACTTGTCGGGCTACAAGCCCCGACCTACTTTCTCAAGATATATGTCAAAATGACCGGGTCAAGCCGCTCGGGATAGCCATCCAGTTTATAAGCCACAAGATAGCCCTGATGCTCATCCACTGAAAACGGCCAGGGATCGGCA
>CAWBTW010000019.1:0-63615 GCA_963791785.1 uncultured Chloroflexia bacterium
AAATTATTCATCATTGCGGTACGCTCTGTCTGGTAACCATCCAGAATGGAGGCTAGGTTCTGATCTTCAATATCATTTTGGAGAAGTATTTCTATATCCTGGAACCGAGGCTGTTGGATTGTCAGCGTATTCACGAGTAATTCCCTTTTCTGGTATTCATAAAAAACAAGATGAGTTCGTCCACTATAGCGGTAAACAAATTTGGTACAGCCATGATGGGATGTTTTGGAACCCTGTAGCTGCAATTGAAAAAATTCCTCTTGGCATTGAACGTCCCACTGGTGAAAATTTGCTAACCGTCTGGACCAACGGCGCTGAGGGAACATTGGAAGAATATCAATTCCAGATACCTTGGTACCTGCAGTGGCCACCCCTTTTCGCCATTTTGAGCCTGGGGCGCACGCAGGGATTTCTATGGGGTTTCTTCGGACTGGCCGGGGCTTATTATCTGTATATGTTTGCGATCTACTCACTGGCCGGGAGCAGCAATAGCCTGGGGTTGCGGCAATTCCTGAGTTTGAATTGGAACCCTACGTTGTTAAGACGTTTGCTGGGGCGTGGCACCAGAGCTATACCGCGATGCGGCTGGCGGTCGAGCAACTGGACGTTTTCTATCAATTATTATTCTTGCTTGCAAGGCCAGGGAAAGAATATGCCCTGGCAGATGCAACGGAGCTTATTCGCACACACGACCTGAGCCTGGCCGAAGCGGATATCAGCGAAGGGCTGCGGCAGCTATCGCGGCGAAACCTGTTCCAGGGGAAAGACACAGGCTATGCGCACGCCCAGCCTGAACTGGCTGCCATTTACCAGCAAACGCATACAGACTCCCAGGTGCAGGCGCTGATCAAGGTCGTTCGTGAACGTGATCCGGCCATGGTCGATGCGATCACCTTCTTCGAGCAGTCGGGGTTTGATGTTGAAGACCAGTCAGGCAGCACATTGATATTGAAGCCGCAAACTGGAACTCGCCAGAAGCAAGTCGGCCAACGTGTATTGGCCCGTTTGCTGACCAACCAGGTTCTAAAGGCGGCTGACGTTCGCGCTGTCGTTGAGCAGGTCGAGAGTGAAATCGAAGCAGAACAGGATACTCGGGCGCGTATTGCGTTTATGATCGTGAATGAGCCGCCGGATATGATGGCATACAAACAAATGGATACTTTCCGATGGGATGAGGGTATCATCCTGATTCCGCTTACGCAGAGTCGTATCCGCGCTGCGCTGGTGGAAGAAGTGTGCGAAATGGAGTTGAATAAAATATTGAACGAATACCTGGCTGAAAATCCGGATCTATACAACCATCGCAGCCCCGTCCGCGATGAACATTATTTCGGGCGCACCAAAGACCAGCAGGTTCTGCTGACTTATCACAAGCAGGGTCAGCCCCTTGGCATTTTTGCCCTGAACAAAATGGGCAAGACTTCCTTCATCAACAACCTGTCAGATCATATGACTGACCGCGCTGTGGTAGTTGTTGACCTGCAAAACGTAGCCAAGAACGCGCGTGCGGTTTTCTTTTCATTAATAACCGGGCTAGTAAAGGATATCACTCGAAAATGGCACATCACTGAGTTTCCCGACTTGCGCTTGCTAAGGTGAAGCCTCCTCCGGCGATCTAGCCGAAGATTTCGGCCACGATCTGGGAATGTTACATAGTCTTTTGCTTGAGCATACCAATGAGCCACACTTCGTAATTTTCATCGATGAAATTGATCGCCTTATCCCCGGTGAAGATACTGAGTTGGCCGCTGGCTTTGAGGGCTACAGCGATCTGCTCAGCATGCTGCGTGGTGTCAGCCAACGCGGCTTGCCGCTTACCTTTGTGGTTGTCGGCGTTCAACCGCATATCAATCGCAAGGCACAGTTGGGCGGTGTCGAAAATGCGGGTTTCAGTATCTTTGAAGAATATTTCTTGCCGCCCCTGGATCGCGAGGAATGCGATGTAACGGTAAGCACATCGGCCAAAAAATGGGCCTGACTTATACCGAATTGGCATTGGCCCGATTGATTCTGAGAGCAGCGGACACCCCTTCCTGGCAAGACAATTGTGCAGTCAGATATGGAAACTGACAATGGCGCATCTCGCGCCGGAGGGCGGGAATGGTGGAAATCGACGAGCCGCTTGTGCTGGAAGCTGTCGCAGAGTTTCTTGAAGATAGGGGCTGAAGCTCATTTTTATAAAGAGCTATATCAAACGCGACTATCAGAAGAAGAGCGTCAGGTAGTACTACATCTCGCCAATGCGGACGGGTCTGGAAGCGGCGAAGGGGGTGAACGCGGCACTAGCAGACCTTGTCGAACGACATGTGGTTATTGAAATTGAGAATAAGTATCAGATTGCTATTGGCATGTTCCGGCGTTGGCTGCGCCAGGAAGTACTGGAGCTAGACGAGGGGAGAAGACCATGGGGACAAATCCATACGAAATAACTAAATCTGTTACAAACCCCAAGAAGTTCTTTGGTCGCTGGGATATCGTAGAGAAACTTGTTGAGGGGTTGACAGCTCCCCAACAAAGCTCTTATGCAGTCTACGGGGGACGTCGAACGGGAAAACGAGTCTGATGCGCATGATCCAATATCGGTTGGATGAGCGCCTGACGGCTGACGAACGCCCGGTGGTAGTTCCCTGTTTATGGATATGGAATTGGACCCACCCACGTCACCTGCGAACTTCTTTGAGCGCCTTCTGAATTGCCTGTATAAATGGCAGTCTGGAGTGACCGGAACAATCAAGGAGATACCGGAAATCAGCCTTGACAGCCCGGCGCTCAGTTTTGCAGAGTTTTTCAAGGAACTCTATCGCCGTGTAGAACCGTAACTGGGCGGGGTGAAGTTAGCTATCCTGGTCGATGAGTTTAAGAAGTTCCATCGCCCAGAATGGTCACGTGACCTGGAATCAAATTTACGCGGATTGCTATCAAACGTTCGCGGCGTGAGTGGAAATATCGGTATGATAATGACCGGCAGTGTTTCCTTTTACAAGGATGTGCCGCCAAACATGACGGCTCGCCCTTGCGAAATGTTCTGGAGGAAGAGCTGATGTTGCCAGCATGCCCCGAAGAAGGGGTCCGTGAACTGATCGAAAAGCCAACCGGGGGCATGTTACCGAAGGATGTAGTCGATGGCGTTGTAAGCCTGGCAGGCGGGCATCTTTTCCTAGTACAGTACCTGATGCGAGAACTGTGGAAAGCCGGGTTAGAAGATGCCAACCAAGATTTGTTGCAAGAAATAGCCCTTGATTTCACAACAAAACGCCGCGATTTTGAGAGCTGGCTAACCTCTATTGGGGATCAGGGTGAACACAATTATGGCTTCTTAGCACAACAGAATAAACCTCTTACGCGGCAAGAAATAGGCCAAGAAATCTGGACTTGATCGCCTTGAAACGCGGGATGCCCTTGATGCACTGATATTCCATAGTATAGTTTGTTGCCAGAAGCACAAGTATTTCTACCGCGGTGAAATGTTCCGCTCCTGGTATTTGGGAAGCAGCACGCCACCCGACAAACAACCTGTAGAATTATTTATTTCCTATTCACATAAAGATGAGGAGCTTTGTGATAACTTGAAAGTACATTTGTCCAATCTCCGCAGACAAAATGTGATCGATGATTGGCACGACCGTAAAATCGTTCCTGGGGAGGAATGGGCAAAATATATTTACGATCATATTAACTCGGCGCGAGTGATCTTGCGGCCGATCAGCTAGATTTTATGGCTTCTGATTACTGCTCAGATATTGAAGTAAAACGCGCAATGGAACGCCACGAAACTGGAGAAGCTGTCGTCATACCCGTCATTCTTCGACCCACACATTGGAAAGGTGCTCCTTTTAGTAAGCTCCAAGCTCTACCTAAAAATGCCAAGTCTGTGACAGAATGGGAAAATGTGGACAGCGCGTTTTCTTAATATCGTTGAGGGAATCACTGTAGCAGTGGAAAAGTAAACAAATCGTTCCCTCAAACAAGGGAACCTAAAGGAACGCCCCACGTGAGGTGTTCCTTTTATATCTAATCTCTTCAAAGATACTCCAATACATTATCCGATCGCTTCCTTGAGCGAAACCGCAAAGATATCTAATGCTTCATTTACCTGACTCTCGGTCACATTCAATGGCGGAATCCAACGAATTGTGCTGTCATAGGTACCGCAGGATAGCAGCAGCAATCCGCGCTCTTCGGCAGCGTGGATGATCTCCTTGACCAGCGGCTTGGCTTTCTTGTAACTTGCCATCCACTTCAAACTCGGAGCCGATCATCAGGCCCAGTCCGCGCACATCGCCGATCTGTGAATATTCTTCCTGCAGCTTGCGCAGGCCGGTCTGCAGTTGTAGTCCGCGCTGGTTTGCGTTTTCGAGCATATTCTCCTCGCGCATGGCCTGGATGGTAGCAACCGCCGCCGCGCAGGCGACCGCGTTGCCGCCGTAGGTGCCGCCGTGCGAGCCACCCGGCCATTTCTTCATCAGGTCGAGGCTGCTGAAGACGCCCGAAAGCGGCATCCCCGAAGCGATGCCTTTGGCGACGGTCATGATGTCCGGTTCAACATCGTAATGCTCAAAAGCGAACCACTTGCCTGTGCGTCCCATACCTGATTGGATTTCATCGAGGATGAGCAGGATGCCGTGCCTGTCACAGATCTCGCGCAGACCTTTCAGGAATCCCGCTGGCGGCGGAACGTATCCGCCCTCCCCCAAAACTGGTTCGATCAAAATAGCTGCCACATCGCTGGGGGCAATCTGCGAGACCAGCAATTCTTCGAGCGCTTCGAGCGCGTACCCTCTGGCCTGCTCCTCGCTCATCCCCAGGCGATACGCATAGGGATACGGCGCAACATACACGCCGGATGTCAGCAACTGCGGCCCCATCTTGTAGACCGTTTTAGAGGTAGTCAGCGCCATCGTCCCGGCAGTGCGCCCGTGAAAAGAGCCGCTGAACACGATCACGCTGTGCTTACCGGTCGCATTGCGCGCCAGTTTGATAGCTCCCTCCACTGCTTCGGCACCAGAGTTGCTGAAGAAGAATCCGTCAATGCCAGGCGGGACAATCTTGCGCATCTCCGCGATGAGTTCCATCATCGGTTTGTGCACCACGATATTGGCCTGGGCATGCAGGAACTTGCCAGCCTGCTCACGGATAGCCTCGACTACCTTCGGATGGCAATGACCGGTGTTGGTCACGCCAATGCCGCAGGTGAAATCCAGATATTTCCTGCCATCTTCACCATAGATATATGATCCTTCGGCGCGCTCCGATTGGATCGGAAAAATACGCGACCAGACCGGGGACATGTGAGGGAAATTTTCTTGATAGGTGTTTGTCATCGTTTCTCCATTTTGATATTCCCAAGTATACCCGTTTGGGCTTTCAAATAATTTGCATATTGACTAAATCTCATGTTTTGATATGAAGAAAATCACATTCCGCATCGAAAATAAGAAAAATCACATATTTACGTTGACGAAGGGTCTTGATGCAGGTATAATTGACGATTGGCATTATCCCCCCTTTAGGAGCACTACTATGACCGAAAAAACAACATCCGCGCAGGCCAGCGCGCTTGAGCCCAAGGCTAAAATATCGGGTAAGGTGGTCAAAACCACCCTTGCTGGCGTACTGGTAGATATAGGCCAGGAATTACCTGGCGTCATCCATATATCACAATTGCAGAAAAACCAGGTCAACAAAGCGGAAGATATCGTGGAGATTGGGCAAACCGTCGATGTCTGGGTGCGCCGCATCAAGAAAGACCGCATTGAACTGACCATGATCGAACCCCTTGCCATGGAATGGAATGAAATCAAACCTGAAGCCGTTGTAAAAGGCAAGGTTGTACGATTGGAAACCTACGGCGCTTTTATAGATTTTGGCGGAGAACGCCCTGGCCTAATCCATGTCAGTGAGATGTCTCACGGCTACATAAAAAACCCGGGTGAAATTGTCAAAGAAGGCGATGAAGTCGAAGCCATGGTTTTAGATGTGAACCGCAGGAAGAAACAAATCCGCTTAAGCATGAAAGCTCTGGAGCCAGAGATCGAAGAGTTCAAACCGGCCAAGAAAGAAGCCAAAAAAGGTCGTGGCAAGCGTGGGTCCAGGAAAGATGCGATGAAGTTTGATGTCCAAGAAGAGCCGAAAGAGCCTGAGTTGACTGGCATGCAAATTGCCTGGCAAGAAGCTCTGGATCGCGCAAATGCTCGAGACAAAAACAATAAAGCAAAACGCGTAAAAGCCGGATCTGACGAGCAGGAGGACATCCTGAACCGCACATTGGAAAAACGTGTACCAACGGGCAGCTAATTGATATGAATTACAGCCAGGCTAAAAAAGCCTGGCTTTTTTATTTAACAGGTTAAACAGGGGTGTCGCTCAGATAACGAGCAAACGCTTCTGGACGCATAAAGAGAAAGATGAAGATGGCCGAAAAGAAACCACCCAGATGGGCCCAGTACCCTACGCCATAATTTGCATCTGAAAACAGTATGGTTATCGCCGGAATAATTTGGACACCCAGGAAATAGAGCACAACCCAACCAGCTCGAATCCGTGGCCAGGTGGGCACGAAGCTTAGGAAGACCAGGGTGCGAATGCGGCCAGCCGGATACAAAAGCAAGTAAGCACCCATCACTCCAAAAATAGCTCCGCTTGCTCCCACGCCGGGTCTGGGCGAATTGTACATAACCAGTGTTGTTATCAGGTCTGCACTAATGCCCGCCAACAAGTAGTATATGAGAAATCGCCAGGCGCCACAGGCATCTTCCACGCGTCGGCCAAACACCCATAAGGCCCACATATTACTTAGTAGATGAGCGAAATTCCCATGCATAAACATGGATGTAAAACTTGACAATATACCTGGCCCTTCAGCAGCAAGGATCAATTTAGGCGTGTAATAAAAATGCATCATAAATCCCCAGTACTGCCACATTCCAATATCATCTGACAAATACAAGGGCTTTGCGAGTTCAATGAAAGTGTTAGAGGCGATCAAAAAGATCGTCATAAACGGGAACCAGGAATAACGGTTAGGCTCAGTATCATTTAGTGGAAACATGGTTACCTATCCTACGGTATGAATGGGACTTGAAATGTTTGCAAGCGCACAAAAGAATCCCATACCAATAATAAATGAGGGGTTAGCACCATCCCCCAGCCCGAAATTGCTACCAGCGCACGTGCCATATTAGAGCCCTGCCCATTCGGCTCGCCAAACCACCGCTTCCAAATAGCGTGTCGCGAACGTATTCCAGCAACCGCGAGCAGAAAACTGCCGAACATAACCATAGGGATTCCCAGCCACAAATCCGGTGCAGGATATTTAATTGGATTTAATCCCTCCTGGATAAGGACTTCTAAAATATATAGCAATGGCAGGCCAATGCTCAAGCGCAGGATGTTGATAGCTGGCCGGATATGGCGAATGTTCTCGGTTTTAGTATTCTCCAAACGGACAATATTCTCATAAATGCGCTCAAACGCGGGACCATCACCTGCTTCCGCTGCCAGAACGTGATACAGATCCAAGGCTTTATCCAGCTTTCCTTCTTCCTCATAAAATGCTGCCAGGTCGAGTGGATTACGCTGAAAATGCTTATAACGCTTTAGCTTCTCACCTACAGCTTGATCTGACGGATCAAGCTGCAGGACAGCTTCATAAGCACGCACTTTATCATTGAGACTTACGGAAAGCTTGGCGAAAATCAACCAGGCATCCTTGTGGCTGTTGTCTTCTTGAAGAATGATTTGCAAAAGGCGCAAAGCTTCATCACGTTTACCATCTTCGATATACCAGCGCACTTGCTGCACTTTTCCGTCAAGCTCAGACACCTTCTGTTGGCGAGTTGCCTTTTGTTCTTCTAACAACTTGCCCATATATGCCTGCATTTGCTGGTTTCCAGGGTTAATAGACAAAACCCTCTCGCAGGCCATAATACGGTCTTCGAGAGGGTCAAGTAAACCTGAGAGCCAGATCCAGGCCAACTCATTGTGAGGGTCAAGGCGCACAACATCCTGGAAGAGATCGCGCGCCGTCAGCTCCCGTCCACTGCGAGCAGCTTGAAGCGCCTGGCGAAGAAGGTCTTCTGAATTCATCTCTAGAATTTTATTATCGAATTCCCAGGATTATCCTTACATGTTACTTTCACTTTATTTGCTTCAGGTATGCTTCCATAAAAGCGTCGAGCTCGCCATCCAATACAGCCTGTGTGTTCCCCCATTCGTGGTCAGTACGGTGATCTTTTACCATCTGGTAGGGATGCAAAACATAAGAACGGATCTGGCTGCCCCATTCCGCTTTGGTGTATTCACCGCGCAGTATTGCGACTTCTTCATTTTTTTCCGCTTGCTTGATTTCCAACAAGCGCGCCCTGAGTACACGCATCGCATTCTCTTTATTTTGTAACTGGGAACGCTCGTTCTGACAAGTGACGACTATTCCGGTGGGATGATGTGTAATGCGAACAGCAGTTGCATTCTTTTGGACGCTCTGCCCGCCTGCACCTGACGATTTGAATACGTCAACCTTCAAATCACCGGGATCAATTTCCACTTCCGGATCGTCCATCGCGATTTGTGGGAGAACTTCCACCAATGCAAAAGAAGTATGTCGGCGATGGGCTGCATCAAACGGGGAAAGCCTCACCAGGCGGTGCACACCTTTCTCAGAGCGGAGATAGCCGAAGGCATATTCCCCATCCACAGAAATGGTGACAGATTTTATGCCCGCCTCTTCGCCCTCGGTCATGTCAAGGATCTCGGTTTCGTATCCGCTTTTTTCGGCCCAGCGTAGATACATACGCTGCAACATCTCGGCCCAATCCTGCGAATCCGTGCCGCCAGCACCAGCATGGATCGCCAGCAGCGCATTCTCAGTATCATAGCGCCCTGAGAGCATGGCGGTGAAGGAGCGCTTTTCCAACTCCTTCTCGATGCTCTCTACCTCAACCTCTAATTCGGCGCGCAGACTCTCATCATCGAGTTGCGCCAATTCAGTTGCATCCTGGATACGACGCGCAAACACGCGCCAGGATTCAACCTGCTTGCGCAGCACGTTGGCAGTTTTGATGGTACGCTGCGCCAGGGAAGGCTCATCCCAGAAATTGGGATCCGCCATTTCTTTGTCTAGTTGTGATAGTTTGGTTTCTTTGTTAGCGAAGTCAAAGACGCACCATAAGGTGCTGAGTTTGTTCCCCTGTTTCCCTTAAACGGTCAATCAAATCCTGCATGGTTCCTCCAATTATCCTGTGGATAAAATTCCTTCAATAAATGCATCCGGGGCAAAAGGCTGCAGATCTTCTGGTTTCTCGCCCAGCCCGGCAAATAAAATCGGCAACCCTAGTTCACGCTTGATAGCAAATGCCATACCGCCCCGCGCCGATGAATCCAGTTTCGCCAGGATCACGCCCGTGACATTCACTGCATCTTTGAATGCACGCGCCTGTTGCAAGGCATTCTGTCCGGTTGTGGCGTCCAAGACAAGCCAAACGGCATGCGGCGCACCGGGCAAAGCCTTGCCCACTACACGCTGGACTTTCTTGAGTTCCTCCATCAAATTGAAGCGTGTATGCAGGCGGCCAGCCGTATCGATGATGACCAGGTCGGCATCGCGCGCAACCCCGGCCTGAACTGTATTGAACGCTACCGCACCAGGATCGCTTTCCGGCGCACCCGCGATCACATCGACCCCAAGCCTGCCACCCCACACCTGAAGCTGGTCCACAGCTGCGGCACGGAACGTATCTGCCGCACCGAAGAGAATGGACTTTCCTTCATCTATAAAGAGTTTTCCTAATTTAGCAATGGTTGTCGTTTTCCCTGAACCATTCACACCAACCACCAACAATACTGACGGGTGCCCTGCCCATTCAAGGGCCGGCGGCTCATCGAGCCGGTTTCGCAGTTCTACTCGAAGGGCGTGTTCCAGTTCGTCGGAGCGCAGCAGGCCTTCGTCCCGAACGATGCGCTGAAGAGCTTCTATGATTTCGGTTGCGGTCTCAACGCCCAAATCTGCCTGGATGAGTAACACTTCCAGTTCTTCCCAGGTGTCAGCATTGATTTCAGTAGCACCCAAAATACCGGCAATACGGCCAAAAGTTGCCTTGCTGGTCTTCGCGAGACCAGTGCGCCAACGAGAGAAAAACTCTGTCATGACGCGCCATTATATCACGGGGAAGAAGGTCGTTTTGTGATATACTCGCAAGTTGCGAGGACACTATGGCAGAAGATTGGAAAGAAGTATCCGCAACCTGGAAAGGCAGCTTGAATTTTATTGGAGAGAACGCCAAAGGCGATACTGTCCAGATGAGCCCATCAAGCGACGAGCCAGGCATCGGGCCAATGCAGTTGGTTCTGGTTGGTCTCGCAGGATGCACCGGAGTAGATATTGTTAGCATTCTTAAGAAGAAAAAACTTTCTCTTACAGATTTTAAAGTGACTGTACGTGGCAAGCGAGCCGAATTCCCCCCCCATGGTATATACGGATATTGAAGTTGAATATTTACTTTGGGGTGATGATTTAAAGATAAAAGATGTTGAACAGGCTATTGAGCTTTCAGAACAAAAGTATTGTTCGGTGAGCATTATGATTGGCAAGACTGCCAAAATCAATTCATGTTACAAAATTCTCAAGCCCGGAGAACCCGAGGCTTAGGGCAACTGCCCGGAAAGGCTTTTTTCACGATGGTCGATGAACCCATTCACGTTACCGATGCAGCTTTCGAAAAAACTATCTTGCAAGCAGAATTGCCCGTCATTGTTGATTTCTGGGCACCCTGGTGCGGTCCCTGTAAAATGGTGGCACCCATCCTGGATAAGCTGGCAAAAGAGTATGCAGGAAAAGTGCTGATCGCCAAAGTCAATACTGACGAAGACCCAGATTGGGCCGGACAGTTCGGCGTGCAAGGCATCCCAACCATGTTGTTCGTCTCTGGTGGAAAGGTTCTGCACCGCCAGGTTGGCGCGCTACCCGAGCGCATGTTGCGGGATGTGATCAGCCAATTTCTTGACGTCATCCAGCAAAACTAAGGGAGTCAATCATGAAAAGGACAGCGGTCTACTTGTTGGCAACGGCGCTTTTTTTAAGCGCCTGTATACCCGAACTGCCATCCCTGCAGCAGCCAGCGGACGCTCCCGCTGTTGATGTGGCAGCCACTGACGCGGCCCTGGCCGAGACTCTGGCAGTGGAAACACTCAATGCGCTCCCAACCCCGACCCTGGAACCTGCTACCGATACTCCTGAGCCAACCGCTACCTACACAGTTACGGCCACGGCAACCGAAACGGCAACAGTCACAACAGACCCAATCGCCGCTCTCACCGAAACCCTGACCTCTGACCCAATTGCAAGCGCTACGGCAACCGAGATAGTTGTTACAGGAACACCCGCAACTGCGACTGTCACGATGACCGGCACACCTCCCACGGCTACGCTGTCTGCAACTCCTACGCCAACTGAAACGCTCTATGCCCGTTTCTATGGAACACTTCCCCCCTCTATCCCTTATGGGAAAGTCAAGCTGATCAACAAGGCCAAGGCCGAAGTTTACATTTCGATGAACTGTACTACAGTAGATGGGTATACAACCATTATTGAATATCCCGTTTCCGGAAGAATGCGAGTCTCTGCCCCGGCAGGCAAATACACCTATGTAGCCTGGGTAGGCGGCAAACAATTCCAGGGCTGGTTTGGTCTGGGCAAAAACGGTGAGGTCGAAATCACCTTCACCAAAGATAAAGTTACAATAAATTAATTCCGGAGATAATGTTTTATGAAACGCACTTTGATATTTCTTGCAATCGCTGCACTTGTATTAACAGCATGCGGTCCTGAGCCTGAGCCTACGATGAGTCCGGCAGACATTCAAGGAACAGCAATGTCTTCTGCGTTGACCATGGTGGCCGAAACACAGGCTGCTATTCCCACTGCAACATCCATTCCGCCAACGGAAGCCCCTACAGCAACGCCTTTCCCAACAAATACAGTTGCGCCATTGGTGCTGGCTTCTCCAACGGGAGCCATCAGCGCTTTGCCAACAGCATTTCCTACAAACACTGCTGTTGCAGCCTCGGGATCAAACGATCCCTGTAACCAACCCCTGACATCATGGGATGGAGAAAGCGCACAAATTACCCTGAGAAATAACACCAAGCCTAAAGGGACGGTTACTGCATCCTTGTACTTCTCAACTACTCCTGGCGGCCAGTGTGGATATATCGGCACCCAGTTTTCTAATACGGTAACCCTGACTGTTCCCATAGGGACATTCTCGGCAGGTGCATTTGTGGACGGCCCCAAGGATTTCAAAATCTTCGGCGGAGGCACGCTTACGCGTCCTGGAAATTACAGTCTTTGGTTTGAAAACAATGCGATCATTCTCAAGGCCGGCTGTGCCCCCAACTGCTAACAATAACATGGTAATCGGAGACTTTTACATAATCATGAAGAAACTCATTATCAGCATGCTTGCAGGTGTACTCTTGCTTAGCGCATGCGGACCTGAACCGGAACCCACTATGAGCGCGGAAGACATTCAAGGGACAGCTGTGGCTGCCGCTTGGACTATGGTTGCCGAAACCCAGGCTGCCATTCCTACTGCAACGCCTATTCCTCCCACGGAAACACCTCCGCCCACCCCATTACCCACGAACACCGTTGTTCCTTTAGAATTACCAACTCAATCACTCTTGGTACAGCCTACAGCTACATCTGCCAATCAAGCAACATCTACAGATATATGCTCAGATACCAAACACATAATCCCCGGTGTTGACGGGCCAATGACTACAATAAAAATAACGAATGAAAACAAGTCTGCTGCTACTATCTCATTATATTTGAACGAGACAGTCTTTGGTGAATGTGGGTATCGTTCTTACTCCTTGAGCAAGAACGGCTCTACTGTACAGACCCTACCACAGGGGTGTTATTCTGCCTGGGCCTGGAGAGAACTCCAAAAATACGTTCAACGCTGCAGGATATGGACTTTGCGCGAATAACTCCGACAAATGGACTATGGTAATACGAGGCGAAAGAATAATCCTGTTACCCCCCTAAAACCCCAAAAAGAGACTTTATCTAAAGTCGCACAGAAAAAGGATATAGGATGCGCCTTTCAGGCGCATCCTTTTTTACTCATCAACGCGTTCGATCTGCGCCCCAAGCAGGCGTAGTTTTTCATCTACTCTTTCGTAACCCCGATCGATCTGACGCACATTTCGAATTACAGATTGGCCGTTTGCTGCTAATGTTGCCAGCAAGAGCGCCATCCCGGCACGGATATCCGGGCTTTCCAGTTTCTCTGCGTACAGGGTGTTGGGCCCCTGAACCAGGCAGCGATACGGGTCGCATAATATGATTCTCGCGCCCATGCCCACTAACTTATCGGTGAAATACATACGGCCTGAGAACATCCAATCATGAAACAAAACTGAGCCGGTCATCTGCGTTGCTACTGTGATAGCAATGCTGATCAGATCCGTTGGGAACGCAGGCCAGACATTGGTTTTGATCTCGGGCACTGCGCCATCCATATCAGGAATAATTGTTTTTGGTTGATCGTCAGGCACTACCAGGTCATTACCATCCACGCTCCAAACCACGCCCATACGACGAAAAACTTGCGAAATCATTTCTAGATGTTGAATCCCCGCATTTCGAATACGTACCTGCCCTCTAGTAACCACCGATGCACCAACAAGGCTAATCACTTCAAGCAGGTCGGACCCGATTGTGTATTCTGTTCCATGCAGTTGTGAAACTCCTTCAATGTGGACGGTGTTCGAACCAATATCACTGATCCTGGCTCCCATGCTAACAAGGATATTACACAGTTCCTGCACATGCGGCTCAGAGGCTGCATTACGGATGGTGGTTTTTCCCCTGGCTGTCACCGCGGCCATAATTACATTCTCTGTTGCCGTCACACTGGCCTCATCTAAAAGGATATCGGTGCCAATCAATCTTTCAGCATGAAACTCCAGAGTGCGTTCGTAATTCACCTGTGCGCCTAATGCTCCTAATGCTAAAAGGTGTGTATCCAGACGCCTGCGCCCAATCACGTCTCCGCCCGGGGGGGGTAACTGTATCTCGCCTTTCCGAGCAAGCATGGGTCCGGCCAGAAGAATCGATGCGCGGATCCGCCGACATAGTTCCGGATCTAAGTCTGCGGTCTGCAAATTCTGAGCGGTAAGTCGCCAGGAATTCTTATCCAGCGTTTCAACTTTCACCCCCAAATTCTCCAGCAACAGGCGCATGTTCCTTACATCCTTAATTTGCGGAATATTGTGTAAAACCACAGGTTCATCTGTCAACAGACAGGCCGCCAGGATCGGCAAAGCGGCGTTTTTGTTCCCGGAGGGCGTGACCTCCCCACTTAAGGGAATGCCACCTTCAATGATGAATTTTTCCATGAAATGCTCCTTTAGGATTTATGTAGTTCGTAAAAAAGTACCGAAAATAAGGGGGCGGGCGTCGCCCGCCCCCTTATTTTCGGGCTTCTTCAATTTTATGCTAATTCTTGTACTTTTATCACGAATGATTGTAAGGCAGTTTTGTTAATTCGCCAAGAACATTACAGTTGACTTACACCATGTTCATCGCTATCGGTATCGAATATAATGGTTTTTATGAATATCATCGTAATTCTACCAATCTTGGCCGGGGGATTGGCCGGGTCACTGATCAATTATCTCTCTGACGTTCTGCCTGTTACACGCCGGTTCAGTCAGCCTACCTGCATGCATTG
This sequence comes from uncultured Chloroflexia bacterium, assembly GCA_963791785.1. GTDB lineage: Bacteria > Chloroflexota > Anaerolineae > Anaerolineales > Villigracilaceae > JAABUE01. The sequence goes on from CAWBTW010000019.1 coordinate 14,736, forward strand.
CAACACTACATTTTCCACAAAAGACTACCTGTTTTTATCTAAATGCCCTTCCTGCGAGAAGCACCGAAACCTGCGCGCTTGGATAGTTCAAATCCTGGCACTCGCAGCCAGCCTATTGATATGGTTCCTGCCACCGAGGAATTTTGTGGATGCTATTCCAAATTCAACACTCGCTTTTCTGGCCGGACTGTTTTTATTGACTTACTTTGGCGTGGTTTTTGTGATTGACCTGGAACATCGCCTGATACTGCACCCCGTCAGCATCTTCGGCGCGTTTCTTGGACTTGGGGCTGGCTGGCTGTTCAACGGGCTTGGCCCTACACTTATAGGCGGTCTGGCCGGTTTCGGGATCATGTTGGTCTTTTACCTGTTCGGCACTCTTTTTGCACGGGCACGTGCCCGTAAAATGCAAGCCGCAGGACAGGAAGCCGATGACGAAGAAGCGCTCGGCGCAGGCGACGTGATTCTGGCAGGTGTGTTAGGATTGATACTGGGTTGGCCCCTGATTTGGTTCGGCCTTTTGGTTGGAATCTTGTTGGGTGGCTTGATAACAATCCCAATGCTTGTTATTATGGTAATTGCCAGACGATACAAACAAGACGCTTGGATGGTTTTTATTCCATATGGCCCATTCTTCCTGATTAGCGCGACCTTGATCGTTTACTTACCAGATTTGTTAAGTCTTTTGGTACCGAAGTAGGATTGGTCATACACAGAGCGGATAGTAAACTAAAAGTAGGAACTTAAGATATGTTTACAAAAATTATGAAATCAAAAAACAAGACTGCCGCGCAAGCTATGGCTGAGTTTGCGCTTGTGTTGCCAATCCTGCTCGTGATCGTGTATGGGCTTTTGGAGACAGGACGGCTGCTGTTTATATTCGCATCCGTTAACACGGCCAGCCGCCAGGCTGTGCGTTACGGATCCGCCATCGGTCTGGTAGATACCAACGGCGATGGCGCGCTCGACACGCCACGCTATCAAGATTGTGCTGGCATCCTTGCTTCCGCCAATAGTGTAGGCTTCATCACTAATTTTACAGATGTCAATATCACTTATGATCGTGGTGTAGACACCAGCGGCAACCCTACTCAAATCACAACACCTCTCACAATTGATCCAGATCCTGAAACCGCCAGCGCCAATACCTGCGCCTTAGTTGCAGCGCTTTCTCAAGATCCCATCCAGAACGGCGATCGCATCAGCGTTTACGTTTCTGCTTTTTTTTCACCCGTTATTCCTTTTATCCCACTTGACCCAATCCAGATTAATTCTGCAGCTTCACGCACGATTGTGGGTGAGGTTTCGATCGAAGTTACAGCTGTACCTGGAGCCTGGGGCGGCGCCGGGGGTGGCTCGTATTCCTTAGATCTGGAAATCACGCCATCCCAGGATACCTACGCCACACTTGGTGAAATCATTACGTATACGTATAGATTATCCAACAGCGGCACGAGTAATCTGACCTCACCATACAGCGTCTCTGACGATAAAGTTTCCGGGATCAGTTGTGCCGGGGCAACCAGCCCGCTCACACCCGGGTCATCCACCACTTGTACTGGCACATATGCAATCACCCAGTTTGACCTGGATTACGGCTCATTTACCAACAACGCCACTGCAACCGCAGGAGCTACCACATCTCCCTCCGCCAACGCTACGATCATTGCGACGCAAAATCCGCAACTTAATCTGGAGAAAACGGCCTCACCACCTGTAGCCTTCAACCAGGGCCAAACAGTTAACTATACATACACCCTGGAAAATACCGGTAACATAACCCTGAATGGCCCCTTTAGCGTGACTGATGATGTGGTCGCATCAGTAAATTGTGCGGGTGCTGCCGGCTCGATTGCGCCGGGAAACTCAACAACATGTACAGCCAGCTACAATATCACAAATGCGGACATCGATGCTGGATTTGTTACCAATTATGCCATCGCCTCGTGCTCCCAGGCAATATCGAACCTGGCGAGCGCGACCGTCGTCACCAAGCCGCTGGTCTTGTCTGTTTCTGCATCTCCTGACACTGCCAACGCACTTGGTCAGGTTATCACGTATACCTACACGTTGCGCAACGCCGGCGTTTCTAACCTGACTTCACCATATACCATTGTCGATGATACAGCCACCAGCTTCGACTGTTCCGGTGCAACCAGTCCGCTTGCACCAGGAGCGACAACCACCTGTACCGGCACCTATACCATCGTACAGGCAGATGCCGATGCAGGCTCAGTGATCAATGTTGCCACCGCGACGGCCAGACTATCAGGCCAGCAGGTAACCTCCAATCAGGCAAGTGCTTCAGTACTTGTGACAGGCGTGCCCAAGATCAGCCTGTCGATTTCTGCCACGCCCAATCCCAACACGGTGCTTGGCTCGGCAATCAACTATACCTATACAATACAGCAACACCGGCACACTGTCTCTGACTGGGCCGTTTACCGTGACAGATGACATGTATCCCACGCTCGTAGATTGCTCTGGAGCGGCCAGTCCACTAGCACCGGGTGCATCTACAACCTGCACTTTTTCGCACACAGTTACTCAGGACGATCTGGACAACGGTTCCATCATAAATACCGCTACAGTCACAGGCAACGCAGGCGCACAATTGGTGACATCCAATCCGGTTTTCACTACTGTGATCACCCATCCCAACCCTCGGTTGACCCTTGAGAAATATGCCAACCCGACCACAGCCACAGCGATTGGACAAACCATCACCTACACTTACAGGTTGCGAAACACTGGCAATGCCCTCCTAACCTCTCCGTTTGCAGTTTGGATAATAAAACCAGCGTGACTTGCCCGGGAACAGGAGACGATCCCGGTCGGTGGATTTGTAAATTGCACAGCCACCTATACTATCACTTCGGGTGATGCAGGCGCCGGGTCTGTCACCAACCAGGCCATCGCCACTGCAAAGTACAGCGCGCAAACCATCACATCTAACCTGGCCTTTGCCACTGTGACCGTGAACGCTTCGGCTTCCTGCGATCCGCGCCACAGTGTACTGAAGACAAACCCATTTGGATTCACGATCTATAATTACGGAACATCGACGATTGCCATTTCTGAAATTCAGGTTTATTTCAACAATGGTGGCGGCAATGGTCTCCAAGGTATCGAGCTTGGCGGCACCACGATTTGGACAGGCAACCAGAATGGAGTGCCAACTACAATAACATCCTTCAGTGGTGATGTAACCATCACCCCCGGATCGAGTAAGTTGCTGGAGATGTCTTTCAAGAAAAGCTACAGCACAAATGGGTCTGAGCGTATCCTGGTCACCTTTGCGGCAGGGCGGCTGCCCCGTGCTGGATTCGGATAACAACGGACAACTCCCATGATGAACAAGAAACTCCTATCCACTCCAAGAACGCGGACAAAGCCTGGTTGAGCTCGCCATCAGTCTGACGGTGATGCTGATGCTGCTGGCTGGCGCAGTTGAATTCGGTATCGCACTCTTCCAATTCGTGCAGTTACGTGATGCGGCTCAAGAGGGCGCATTATATGGTTCCATCCATCCTGGTGATGACACAAATATAGCAGCGCGCGTGCGGTCTGCATCTTTGTCCCCCATTAATCTGCAAACCGATCCGGATGTAACCATCACTATCAACTATCCCGAATGGAACACCGCATTGCGAAGGCAAAGGTGTTCAGGTAAGTGTATCCTATCCACACCGGATCAGTATGCCCTTCATCGGCCCAATCATCGGCTCGAACCACCATTCCGTTAACTGGCAGCGTGACCGACACTATCCTGACGCCAGTGTGCCCATAATCTCAAGGATTCAACATGAACAATACAGTAAAGCATGAAAGCGGCCAGGTGCTGGTGCTGGTCGTGCTTGGCATGGTCGCCCTGATCGGCGTCACTGCCCTGGTTGTGGATGGCGGAAATGTCTTCCTTGACCGTCGCGAAGCACAAAACGCTGCTGATAGCGCCGCGCATGGCCAGCGCGCTGGCGCGCGTGCGGGGTGAAAATTTCGTTCAAAAAGCATATGAGTGTGCTGCGCTGAATGGTTATAACAACGATGGCGCGTCCAATACTGTGCAAGTGTTCAGCCCGCCCATTGATGGAGGCCACGTAGGCGATATCGAGTACATCCAGATCATCATCACTTCCCGGGTCGATACATTTTTCGGCGGTGTTATCGGGCAGGAGATCATCACCAATCGGGTCAGTTCTGTTACCCGCACAAAAACCCCGGAATTGACCGAAATGATTTATGGCTATGCCGTGGTCAGCCTGGCCCCGGAGCAGCGATTGTGACAATAAAAAGAGCTTCTGGTTGTACGAGGAAGCCACACTGGATATTACCGGCGGCGGCATATATCATCAACTCGAACAATCCTGATTGCGCTTTGCTCCAGCAAGGAAATGGCAGCATCCGTATTAGAGACGGTTATCCGATCACTGTTGTTGGCGGCGCCAGCATCCAAAAACCGCAGCTGCTTACGCCTTACCCGCCCAGCACCGGCAGGACTCCAACTTCCGTATCCCCCTCCCTTCATGCCGCCAAAAGTCGGCTGCAGCAAGGACGCCGAAATCGACGAAATCACCGGCTCCAGCATGAGCGCTGGCAATTGGGATGATGAGTTTCCCCCTCCCGATGTCCGTGAACTGGGCAAGGGCGTTTATTGCGTCAATGATTTCATCGTTGGGGATGGTCAGCGCATATCAGGGCAGCAATGTAACCTTTGTTGTAAAGGGAGAACTGCGTTGGAGCGGCAACGCAACCATCAACCTCAGCGCCCCGAAAAAAGGGGATCTGTCCGGGCTGCTGATCTACATGCCGATCGACAATAAAAACAAGTTGTGCTCTGAATGGCAATGGGGATTCCTCCATCCAGGGCACGATTTTGGCGCCTGGCGCCAATATCTTCATCAATGGCTTTGCATCGACCAGAAGGCCTTCACAGCCAGATCATCGGCTATCGTATTACTGTAAAAGGGCAAAGTAACGTTGATTATCAAATACAAAGACAAGTCAAAACTACGATGCGATCACCATGCCGGAAGTGGAACTGACTGAGTAATAGTCGACATAAAAGCGCATCGATCCGGACAAATCGGCCTGCTACGATTTTCCAGGCGGGATCATCCTCGAAGAGAACCTCTTGCCATTTCAGTGCGGTATAATGCGCCCTTACAAAATCAACCCGAAAAGGAGCTGCCTGACAAAAATTTCCAGGGAAAGCAGCGCATGATCCCGCACTAGGTTTTGATGTGGGATGACGAGGAAGAGGGTTCTCCATCGCGAGATGGAGCTAATTACCTTCACCCCTATCCCTCTCCCAGTGGGAGAGGAAAAATCCCCGAAAGGGAATGGGTGAGGAAAAGAGAAAATCGAAAGATCAGCGGAAGCCCTCCGGGTGCGCCATCACCCGACCACCTTTCCCTCCGAGAAAAAACTTTGCTACAAGACACGCAGGCAACTGCGCGGACAAAATCGCAAAGGATGGCAATTGAAAGAGAATAAAAGAGTAGAAACCAGGAGAACAGTTTCTACCTGATTCTACATCACCTATTCTCTGAAATCTATTTTCTAACAATCGGAGGACCCCTATTATGTGTGGAATCGTTGGATATATCGGCCCGCAGGATGCGACGCCGATCATCCTCAATGGCCTTAAACGCCTGGAGTACCGCGGTTACGACTCGGCTGGCCTTGCTATTTATGACGGAGGCAAGATCGAGGTTCGGAGAGATGCGGGCAAACTGGCGCGTCTGACCGAGCTGGTAAACGGCTCGCCTGTCAGCGGCGCGCCGGGCATCGGGCATACACGCTGGGCTACGCATGGCGCGCCCTCTGCACGCAACGCGCACCCCCACCTGGGAGCAACCGGTCGCGTGGTGGTGGTGCATAACGGTATCGTCGAAAACTTTCTCGATCTCAAGGATGAGTTGACCGCTGAAGGCACGCAATTTAATTCAGATACAGATACCGAAACCATTGTGCACCTGGTGGAACACAATCAGGCAACAGGTCTGGATTTAACCGAAGCGGCCCGTCGCACGTTCAATCAGGTGGAAGGCGCACATGGCATTGTGCTGCTTTCAGCCGATGAGCCGGACAAAATCGTATGCGCCCGTATCGGCAACGCGGGCGGCGTGGTGATAGGGCTGGGTGAAGGCGAAAACTATATCGCTTCTGATATCCCGGCTATTCTGGAGCACACGCGCAAAGTCATCTTCCTGGAATCGCGCCAGATGGCTGTCATCACAAAAGACGGCGTGAAAATTGAGACACTCGACGGCCAGCCGGTAATCCCTGAAGTGCACACCATCGCCTGGGACGCGGTTTCGGCGGAGAAGGGTGAGTACCGCCACTTCATGCAAAAGGAAATCCACGAACAGGTGCGCTCGCTGACCGACACCCTGGCCGGGCGCGTGGACTTCAACGAGGGGCGCATCCGCCTGCCGGAACTCAACCTGACGCCAGAACTGGCTAAACGCATCCAGCGCATTTACATCACGGCCTGTGGCACAGCCGCCTACGCGGGCATGGTTGGCAAAACTCTGATCGAGAAGATCGCGCGCGTACCTGTTGAAGTGGTGATCGGTTCGGAGTTCCGCTACAGCGATCCCATCATTGACGAGAACACCCTGGTGCTGGCTATTTCACAATCAGGTGAAACAGCCGATACGTTGGCTGCGATGGAAGAGGGACGCAAGAAAGGCGCTGTGCTGTGGAGCATCGTCAATGCCATTGGCTCTCAGGCTATGCGCATCGCGGACGGTTATATCTCGATGCAGACCGGACCCGAGATCGGCGTGGCATCAACCAAGGCCTTCACCGCCCCGCTGGTGGACCAGTATATGCTGGCTATCTTGCTGGCGGACCTGCGCGGCGCGCTTGATGAAGAAACACGCCGCGCCCTGGTCGCAGACCTGCGCCTTGTGCCCGATCTGGCCAGCCGCACATTGAACAGCGAGCCGGCCATTGAAAAAATCGCCCACGCTTTGAAAGACATTCATAATTGTCTATATTTGGGGCGCGGCATCAACATGCCCATCGCTTATGAAGGCGCTTTGAAACTAAAAGAGATTTCTTATATCCATGCCGAGGGCTACCCAGCCGGCGAGATGAAACATGGCCCCATCGCCTTGATAGAGGAGAATATGCCGGTCGTGTGTCTTGCGCCCAATGATCCCTGGCACGAGAAAATGATCTCGCAGATCCAGCAGGCCAGGGCGCGGGGTGGAGCCGTGATCGCCGTCGCTACCGAGGGGGATGAACTGGTGCAGGAGATGGCTGATCACGTTCTATGGGTTCCTGAAACACCCTGGATGCTCAGCCCGGTTGTGACCGTCATCCCCCTGCAAATTCTGGCCTATCATATTGCTGCCATCCGCGGGCTGGATGTGGACCAACCCAGGAACCTCGCAAAGAGTGTGACTGTAGAATAAGATAACAGCCACCTGCCCAGGTGATTGTCATCTTTCAGGCAAATCTCACCCCTGTCAATTACAGACCGGGGTGATTTACTTTTAATCAGAACTTCGAATCCTATAAAAGACTTTATCGGTAATAAGTTGAAAGTCTGTTTTGGACGCTGATGAACGCAGAAAACGCGGATTTTTTCTCTTTTTCTCAGCGTCAATCAGCGTTCATCAGCGTCCAAATCTTTATTGCCGATAGAGTTCTAAAACTTACGCGGTTTGCAAAAAGATGCTGGAAATAAGGGGTGCGTGCTTCGCGCGCACCCCTTATTTCCAGGTTTTCTCCATTCAACTGCGTAAGCTCTAACACAAATAATTTCACAAAAAATGATTTGTGAAATTGCGACTAAACCCATTAATTCTGCGACCATAGGCCTCACAAATATTACTGAATTTATATTTCTTGTTGAAACTGTTAGCGTGTTTTGCAATGCTGTTAAGCCTATCGCTCCACTTTATTTCTATAATTTATATATCTAATCTTTTTATTAAAGGAATCGTTCAATGAAACCAACAACATCGAAACATGAAAAAGGACAAGCACTTGTCCTGGTCACACTGGCAATGATTGGGCTGGTTGGTATCACCGGCCTGGTGGTTGACGGCGGCATCGCTTACACTGAAAATCGCGATTTTCAGAACGCTGCTGATGCGGCCGCAATGGCGGGGGCGCTGGCAAAGGTGCGCGGGAAACATAACTACTGAAGCCCAATCTCGTGCTACCAGCAATGGCTATGATAACGACGGCACGATTAACACAGTGACAGTCAACAATCCACCTGGAGCAACTTGTGATGGATCAACCAGCCCTTACACAGGCAACTCGGATTACGTTCAAGTCATTATTCAGTCCAACGTTGACACCTATTTTGCACCTGTGCTCGGCATTCAAGAAATGAATAATTGCGTGGAAGCCATAGCGAAAGGCACCCCCCCTACATCCGCGGTGCCGTTTGATGGTGCTGCTGTTATTGGATTGGACCCGAGTGGACGGAGCTTCGATGCCTGGGGCAATTCTGATTGGTACATTGATGGCGGTGGTATTTTCGCCAATTATGATGCCAGGAAAAAGAACAACAAAGATAATATCCATTTTCTGGGCGGGCATTGCGTTACAGCGGTGCATTCGGCTGCGTTTTTCACCTGCTCCCCAATTGTGGCCGGCGCTCAGCAGTACGCTTACCCGGCCGATATTATCCCTTTGCTGCCACCCATTCCAGCCTGCGATGGGGTAGCCTATCGTGGTGGGGACGGCAAGTTGCACGAACAAGCTGGTTATGAAGGCCGCGGCAGCGTGGTAGATCATTTCGAGGATGATTACGCGCCCGGGCTGTATTGCATCACCGATGCCGGTGGCAATATTCACGGCACGATTACTGGCACTGATGTTACTTTCTTCATCGTCGACACAAACTTCACCATGAAATACAACGGCCATGGCGCGATGGCGGTTCAGGCCCCGACCTCTGGCCCGTATGCAGGGGTCTTGATGTTCTCGGGGATAACTCCCACTCCATGCACCCAGAATGTTCACTTCCGAGGAAACGGCGATGCCGCTAATATTGGCACGATCTTCATGCCCTCCGCTTGTATTGATGCGCGCGGCAACTCCGAGGCGCACAACAATCGTTCACAGATCATTGGCTACCGCGTGACTTCGAACGGTACCGGTGACGTATATGTCTCTTACAATCCTGACGACAACTATGCGCTACCGGTCCCACCAAAAGTTGCGCTCATTAAATAAGACCAATTACTATTGATAAAGGAGGCCGGTTTTCAAGTCGGTCTCTTTTTTTACACTAGTGCCGCAACTACCTTAAGCTGTAGGGGGCTCTGCTAGATTTCAAGGGATAAAATGCATTGTGACCCTACAACTTAATATGGTTGCGGCACTAGTGTTCTGATAAGCTAACCTTTACAAGTGCACCGCATTTCAATAAAGAGAGTATTCTGAACAGGGTAGAATCAGATATATTCAAACGGAAGCAGACCTATTACTTGGGCTTGATGCGGTCGATTTAATCAAAATTACGCTCGAAATGAACTTATTCCCCCCATTTGTCCTAAAACGCATAACTTTCATTTTTGATAGTTGAACTGCCTTATCCATGACGTTATAATGATTATATGAATAGCTTTGCAATACGAATGGGAGTTTCAGCATGAATCACTCAAAACACGAAAAAGGACAGGCGTTGATTATCATCGTTCTCGCTATCTTTGGGTTGGTTGGGCTTACCGGCCTGACCATCGATGGCGGAAACGTGTATTCGGACCGGCGTCATGCCCAGAATGCTGCCGATGCGGCCGCTTATGCAGCTGCGCTAACTATGGTGCGCGACGGCGATTGGCAGGCGGCTGGCCTTTCACGGGCCGCAGACAATTATTATGACAACAACGGCACCACGAACATCGTCCAGGTTGTCAGTCCGCCCATCAGCGGCACATATGCTGGAAACCCTGATTACATCCAGGTTTTGATCACCTCCCATGTGGATACTTACTTTGCACCGGTGGTGGGCATAAACCAGATGACCAACCGGGTACAGGCGGTATCTAAAACCAAACTGAGCGATATCGGGCCGTTGTTCGATGGGTCGGCCCTGGTGTCTCTCAAACCAGACGATGACAGAGTCTTTTACGTCTGCGGCAATGCGGATGTAAATATCGAAAACAGTGGCGTTTTTGTCAACTCATCCGACGAATGCGCCATGGTAGCTCAAGGTAACGTTACGGTGGACTCAGATTCAGGCTATGCAGTTGTGAACAGTACCGGTCCTGTGTGTGAAATCGGTGGCCCTGATGTGGTCGGTCCAATCGCAGGTGGCGCTGACCAGCTTGATTATCCGCCCAGGATCGACCTGCCGGCCCCCAGCATCGATTGCACGGGTTTACCTACTGATCCGCCTCTAGTTGGGAACACATACCAGCCAGGAAACTACAGCGGTGAGACAGTCAATACCGACAGAAACTTTGCCCCCGGCAACTATTGCTTTGATGGCGACCTGAGGATTAATGGAGGCGATATAACAGCCAACTTCGTCAGCTTTAAATTCACTGATGGAGAATTTAATCTGAACGGCAATGCCACCTTCACAGGTGATCACCTGGTATTCTACTGCACTGACGACTGTGATGGCATTCACTTCAACGGCAATGGTTCTGTCACCGCCACCAACACTACTTTCTTCCTGGAAACCGGTGATGTGCATTGGAACGGCAACGCTTCAAACACAATCTCTGCCCCTACAACTGGCCCGAATGCAGGCATGTTGATCTATCTTCCCTACGGCAACACATCAACTATTGAGATCAATGGAAACGCCGACAGCTTGATTAAGGCACCGTTCTTGGGGTTTCCGCTCACGTGGAGGTTACGGGCAACGGCAACGCAAGCTCGATCAACAGCCAGATCATCGGCTACACTGTTGAGTTTGTGGCAATGGCGACCTGAATATTGTCTACGACCCGGGAGATAATTACGAGCAGATCGAACCTGCAAAGATCGAACTGACCGAATAAGTTATTGATAAGTAAACCTAAAAGCAGGTCGGATAATCCGGCCTGCTTTTTTTATCCCAGTACCCGAAGCATCTTGCCCATGTGCGCGCCAGCACTGGTAAACCCGCCCTGTAAGTACTTTTGATCGATAATAACCATGCGCAAATACTGGACCTTGATTGAAAATACTGTATAATACTTGCAAGCAACGGCTTGAAAAACCACCGCCAAGGATGTGACTCAAATAACGGGCTGTATCACTCAACTGTGACAAAAACTGCCTTTTTTACGACTTCAATAAGTGTTTTTGTTACCTTTTTATTACCTTCGGGCTATATAATGTAGTATATGAATTGCCCTTTTAATATGAACTTGCAATTATTATGCGAGGGCAATAACCAAATATTTCTTGATCATGTTTCGGAGGAAAACAATGGATAAGAAGCATCTATTTTCTTTGTCGTTAACCCTGATCATCGTAATGCTTTTCAGCGCCATGGGGCCAACCACCGTCTATGCAGATGGCGAGACGCCGCCTCCCCCACCAACCACCGAAGCATCTGATACAGATGGCGAAACTGGTGAGGGCGATGCCGGCGATACAGCCACAGAAGAAGAGGTCGCTGAAGAGCCAGCCGAAGAAACATCTGAAGAACCGGTAGAAGATGAAACGTCCGCATCAGAAGAAGGGACCGAGGAACTGCCAGCCGATGAAACTGCAGAAGAAGTGGCTGACGAGGGTGCCGCGGAAGAACCCAGCCTGATAGAGCAGGTACCGGAAAATACGGAAGTTGTCGTGCTTAATTCCGAGGGCGAAGTCGAGCCGCTGGCCACACAGGAAGCCGCAGAGGCAGTGCTTGAAAGTGATCCAATCTGGTGCCCGGGCAGCCAGGCCCCAACTCCCGGGGCAACGGCTGCACAAGACACTTACAGTAGCTTCGATGAACTCTTACCTTCTGAAAGCAATGAAGGAGATGTCGGCATATCAACGGCCAGGAACCATCTATGTTGAGACAGGGGCTTACGGCGACTGGTGAAATGAGCATAGATTTCAATGATTACGATCTTATGGATTTGGAGCACAATGATTTGACCATCCAGGGCGGTTGGGACACATCCAGTGGTATCTCCACCAGCGGATCCCAACCAATTAATTCGATATTCCAATCGTCATTGGCAGTGAAACCAATCGTTGGGGCGGGAACTCACAATCAGAGAATATCATTGTTTCAGGCGTGGTAGACGATACCGGTCTGACTGTATATTCAGACGCGTGAATGAGACAATCGAAGACAGCGAGTTCACGGACAACGATGTTGCAGGGGTATTCATCAACGCCGATAGGGGTGTGACTGTAGAAAAACCAAGGTCAACGACAATGGTTCCAACAATTGGACAAGGAGGACGGCAAAGGTGCGAAATCAAGAGCGGTGGCTTCGTCTTCTGGGTATGTTGAAGCCAACGAGAATCAAATATTTGGTGCTGACATAGAAGCGGTAAAAGGTGTCGCCAGTTAACAATAGCTTCTTCAATGGCAACCTGATGTATACCGTTGATTTTGCGGAATTCTACGGTTACGGCTTGAGCGTGAAAATTATCGAGATTTCAAATGGTGTCTTCGACCCAGGGCGACATCGCGCTGAGAGGCGTAGAAGCCAATGAAAACTACCTGTGGGGCGCTTGGCTTGATGGCCGGAAGTTTCCATCGAGAGACAGCACATTCAACGCGAACGTTATCAGACTCGGATGTCTTCATCGACGACATGGGCCTGATAGTCGTAAGTACCGGCGACGTCGCCCTCCGTGATGTAGAAGCCAATGAGAACGGCGTGTTAGGCGCAAACATTCTGGCCGATGGGAAATCTCAATCACAGATAGTCAATTCAATCGCAATTCGGCGCCACTGATGCAGAAGGTGATGATGGTGTTAAGATACATATTGGGGCTATGGCTTAGAGGCAAGTATCATCCACTTTCCATTTTTCTGAGCGAAGTCGAAGTCAACGAAAACTACATCTTCGGCGCAAACCTGGATGCAGCCAGTGACGTTACCGTCACAGGCAGCAGTTTCAGCCGCAATACCCCCCCCGCAGATCAGAGCGATTGGGGACTCAACAACAAGCCTGTAATAAACAATATTGAATTGGATCTTGTCCCAAGTGGAGGCCTGACGATCCAGAGCGGCGGGAATGTCACTTTGAGCCTGGTAACCGCCAACGATAACCTCATGTTTGGCGCAGACATCCTTGCAAATGGATTTGTCGACATTGAGGACAGCGTCTTCAGCAACAATCTAAACGGGTCTGGTTTGACGGCCAAATCCACCACGGACGAAATCCGCCTGACCAATGTGATAGCAATGGGCAATGGCCTGGATGGCGCAAATTTGGAGACCGCCTGTGATAGTGTCTATGTAACCGGTGGCAATATGTTGGAAACGCCCAATACGGCATGTATGCTACAAACAGCTTGCTCTATCTTAGTGTTGGTACGCCACCAGTATTCACTCCTCCTGACAATGGCGTTGGGCCAACGTTTGTTGGCAATCCGGGAGGCTCATTCCCACCTCCTACCCCAACCAACAGCAGCGATGAAGCCCCACTATACATAGTTACTCAACAACCTGAGAGTGCATTACCTGCAACCTTAGATCAAACCTTCGTTTCGGCCCTGCAGGTCAGCCTCACTGCCCAGGGACAGGCGGCAACCAATCTCAAATCACACTCGCCTTCCCAATCCCTGCTGGCATGGAAGGTGCCAACCTGGCCGTTATGTTCTGGAATGGCACGGAATGGATCGCGATATCTGGAGGCAGCGTAATAGGCAATCAGTTTGTCATCACGGTCACCCAGCCCGGAGTGTACGTGCTGGTTGCCCAATAAGCTAGAAGCCAAATAGCTTCTTAAGCTTACAAGTATCTTTAGAAAGAGGGAACGGTTGATAACCGTTCCTCTTTTTTGCGTAAATTTTCGTATCAGGGCCGGGCCCGATACACCAAGTTCTTGAGTGCAGTATTATTCTCGTCGAATAGAGAGACTGGATTGAAAACCGGTCCTTTTTTTTAATTTCCCCTCAATACCGGACAGATTTAGCGTCGCACAAATTGAAAGAGACAGGAATAGGCAGGTGCTCATTAAGAAAATGATCCAGGAGAACAAGGCCCAAACGGAACAAGCTCCAGTCACAACGATCCGGGCGGTGAATGATCGGGATCCATTTATCTCGATGAGCGGTAATGCCAAGGTAGATGATCCAAAGATAAGCCAGGCAAGCGGCGACCATCAAACGAGCTAAGCGGGTAGGGTCAGACAGGTGGCTTTTGTGGAGATTGAAACCTCTGCTTTTCTCATCAGAGAAGAAAGTTTCTATTTGGAAGCGTTTCGAATACCAATGACAGGCTTCATCGACCAGTTCAAAGTTTGTGATCAGATAGATCGGTTCTTTGTAACCTTTCTTCCACCAGCCGATGACCGTAACTGGGCCGTAAGCTTGAGCGGTGAAGTAAGTATTCGGAATGCTAACACAATCACCGGGCCGAAGTAGTAAGTCAGTGAACGAAAAGTTTCCTTCTTCATTCAGGAGCACATTCTTGGCTGTACGGCAAACATAGGCCCAACCGAGTGACTGCAAGGCAGATTGTAACTCCACGCCATCGAATTCACCGTCTCCCAAGAAAATCGCCTGGTAGTCTTCAGGAAGTGCCATCTGTAACATCTCCAACAATTCGAGATGAAGCGTTTCTGGTAAATGACCTTTGCTGCCTTCGACTACCAACCAAACAATCGGCAAAGCTCGCTTTCGATACACCAGACTGATCATCAACGTGAGGCAATTATGACCTACGTCACTACTATCAATCATAAATACCAATGGACGGATTTGCGCCAGTTTTGCCAGGATTTCTTGCGCAAATGGCAAATAATATCTTTCGTATCCCGTCCGCTCGTTTTGCAGCCAGCGACTATACTTCTTGACCCGGCTCTCTATTTTGGCGACTTCTGGCACCTTTCGCGCTACCGTCGGCAGTTGACAGCTTTTTCCTTGTACGATTCCAGATACCATCGCTGCCAATGTGTTCAAATGACGGCCAAAATTCCCTTGTGGCTCAAATGGAAACAATTGTTTCATGGTTGTTCTGATGGTACGATATATTCGACGGTTGTCGCTCATTGGGTTACCTCCGTTCTTTCGTGGTGGAAAAAACTTAGTGTAACCTAGGCGGCAACCCTCTCATTCTAAAATCTGTCCGGTATTAAAAATTTCCCCTATTTTTCCTAAAACCCAAAACTTTCGTTTTTGATAGTTGAACCGCCGTACCCCTGAATTTATTATGAAGTCGTAATGTATGTCGTAACCTGCGTTGCGGATAAGAAGCAAGCTTATCCGCAACGCAGGTTAGTAATCACTTTATATTCTACAGGAGTTTAAAAATGAAACATTCTAAATATGAAAAGGGGCAGGCATTGATTATCATCGTTCTCGCTATCTTCGGGTTGGTTGGCCTTACCAGCCTGACTATCGATGGCGGAAATGTATATTCAGACCGGCGCGATGCCCAGAATGCCGCGGATGCGGCCGTAATGGCTACTGCGTTGACCAAGGCGCGCGATGGAAATTGGCAAGCTGCCGGGCTGTCTCGTGCGGCAGATAACGATTATGACAACAGTGGCACCACAAATACCGTCCAGGTTGTCAGTCCGCCCATCAGCGGTACGCATACTGGAAACCCCGATTACATCCAATGTTTGATCACATCTCACGTGGATCGTACTTCGCGGGGGTGGTCGGTATACACCAGATGACCAACCGGGTGCAGGCGGTATCCAAAATCAAACTGAGCGATATCGGGCCATTGTTCGAGGGGGAAGCCCTGGTAGCCTTGAAGCCAACCGGTACCACATTTGAAACCTGCGGTAACCCGTACGTGAATGTCGAAAATAGCGGCATTTTTGTCAACTCCTCCAGCAACTGCGCTATGGAATCAGGCGGCAATGTTTACCTGGCAGTGGATACGGCTTACTCCGTGGAGGCGACATCACAGCCAATTTTGTCAGTTTCCTCCTTGACGACAAGGAATTCAGCCTGAACGGCAACGCGACCTTCACAGGCGATCACATCGTATTCTATAGTACCGGCGACTTCGGATGGTATCCACTTTAATGGGAATGGCACGATCATTGCCACTAACATCACGTTTTATCTGGAATTCGGGTGATGTGGTATGGAATGGCAATGCTGAAAACACCATTACTGCTCCCACCACCGGGCCGAATGCAGGTATGTTGATCTACCTGCCCTACGGGAACACCTCGGAACTCAAAATCAACGGGAACGCCGAAAGCCTGATCCAGGGTACCATCCTTGGGGTTTCTGCTCATGTGAATGTAATAGGCAACGGCGATACAAGCTCGATCAACAGCCAGATCATTGGGTACACCGTCGAGGCCTGTGGTAACGGTGACCTGAACATCAACTTCGATCCCGGCGATAATTTCCAGCAAATAGAACCTGCAAAGATCGAACTGACCGAATAAGTATTTGAAAAGATTCTCAGGCTACAAGTATCGTCTGAACCTGCATCATGGTGGGTTCAGGGATCAGCATTACAAAAAAGAAGAGCGGTGAAATAAACCGCTCATCTTTTTGTACAATACTAATAACTGGTTGAAATTTCGGTTCTACTCGTGAACGAATTTGTAACCGATTCCCACTACAGTTTGAATAATTTGCGGTTTAACGGGATCAAGCTCAACCTTTCGCCGGATGCGATATACCAAATTCTTAAGCGCAGTATTATTCCCGTCACTTCTGATACCCCCAAACACGCTCAATCAACTCTTCAGACGCTACCGTGCGATTAGGTCGTGACATCAAGAAATAGATCAGCCGCAACTCCAGGTTTGTCAATCGAAACGAATCGCCATTTTCCAGAAACAACATCCGGTCTGATGGGAACAGCCGGATGTTTCCAACTTTAATCGGATCTAACGTGTCTGCCGGAACAGTCCAGGAACGACGCAACCAACCTTTGACTTTGGCATGGAACAGTGATGGGCCAATTGGCTTCAATACGCACTCATCAACACCTAGGTCATAAGCATCTACCATAAATTCTTCCGATCGAATTGAGGTCATCAGCATGATCGGCACGGCAGTTTCAACGCGCAATCTTTTAATGATATCGATTGTCTGGTCTTCCGGAAGATTTATATCGAGAACAACCAGGTCAGGATTTTCATCAACTGAGCGAACAACCGAATTGGACGGGACAGACTCAAGGATAACATCCAATTGCTGTTGTTCTTGAAGACTAAAAGCCAAAAGCGGACCAGTCGTCTGCTGGTTGCTGACCAGTAAAACCTTTGGCGCGAGTTCCATTCTACTAACCATTTCTTACTCCGAGGTGACAAAGAGATGTCCAGTCCAAACGGGGAAATTGGTGAATTTCCACAAAACTACGACAAACAAATAAGTATTGCGACTTCAAAAAGTATCACTATTACTGCTTTGTTACCCGCAGAATTGTATAATGGAAACAAGATTAACGCTTTTGAAAGGTGATTTTTATCAAGTTTCTAAATCCATTTTTAACCGTGTTACTCAAAAACCAATACAAATCAATCGCAACACCATCAATGAAAACAGACATTCTTATTATAGCATTGAAACCAACGTGCTACAGAGTGTACAGGATAGCAGTAACATTCTGTAAAAGCGACCAGTGACAGAAAAGGCCAGGATTATCATGAACACCACACAGGCAGTATCAGATACCGTTTTGAAGAATATTTTTCCTTCCACTTATTCCGCTGAGAGCCATCGATAAGGGAGAAGAAGACGACTCTGTTAAAAGCTGCCAGGGAACTCGATCAAGTTGCATTGGCACAAATTTTCGACATCTATGCACCACCCATTTATAGCTACGTTACTACGCTTATGCCATGATCCTGAGCAAGCCGATCAAATCGTAGGGGATGTATTTTCAAAACTCCTGGAGAAGTTAGCAGATGGGAAAGGTCCGCGCACAAACTTGCGTTCTTACCTGTACCAGATTGCTTACCATCTGTTCATCGATCAGACCCGCTATAACCAAAGAATTGCCCCCATTGAAATTGTAGAATACATCCAGGGTGATTCAAATTCAGTACACGAAGAGATCGAAAATCGCGCACTGCTGGATACCGTGCTGTTGGCGATTGATACCGACCTGACCGAAGACCAGCGTCATGTAATCATTTTGCGTTTTCTGGAAGGCATGGATCTTAAAGAAACAGCCAAGATCGTTAACAAGAGCGTAAACAATGTAAAAGTTCTTCAGAGCCGCGGCATTGAAAAATTGCGTAAAGTATTAGGTATACGCTCTAAGTAAGGCCCTGGGAAAGATCTGTTTTTGAAAACAAAATATTGTAAAATTCTATTGAGCCTTTCACCCTCAGTTACCCTCACATTATCATCATATTAGCATGACTGTAACGCAAAAAACCGTCAACTGGCTGCTTTCTGGGGATCCGGCCATTTGTTGGCAGGTAATGCGTGATTTACTGGATTCTCCGCCAGAAGAGTATGAAAAGGTGCGGGCGAGAATCGTTTCTGAAGGCTGGGGAGCAGACCTATTATCCAGGCAAGATGCGAACGGCACCTGGGCCAATGGCCTCTACTCGCCCAAGTGGACTTCCACCACCTACACACTGCTGACATTACGTCGTTTCGGTCTGCCGCGCGATCATTCGCAAGTCCAACGCGCTTGTTCCCTGTTCCTGCTTAAGGGTCTCAATCATGACGGGGGCATCAATCTTTTCAAAAGCATTGACTACAGCGAAACCTGCGTGAACGGCATGCTGCTATCTCTGTTCGCCTATTTCTGTTCATCGGATGAACGTGTGCACAGCGTGGCAGACTACTTGCTGCGCGAACAAATGCAAGATGGTGGCTGGAATTGTGAGCGCATCAACGGCGCCACTCATGGCTCGTTTCACACCACGATCTCTGTATTAGAGGGATTGCGCGAGTACGCTTCTATCATCCACCCCACGCCTGCTTCCCTTATAGATGCGATTCAACGCGCCCACACATTCCTGCTGAATCATCACCTGTACAAATCACATCGCACCGGAAAAGTAGTCAGCCCGGCCATGACTCGCATGCACTTCCCTCCGCGCTGGCACTATGATTTCATCCGCGCGTTGGACTACTTTCAAAGCATCAACGCCCCGCGCGATGAACGCATGAGCGATGCGATTGAATTGCTCAAAGACAAGCAACGCAAAGATGGCCCTTGGCCCGCCTACCGTCCCTGGACAGGACGCATGTATTTCGAGATGGAAAAAGCAGGAGCACCCAGCCGCTGGAATACATTGCGCGCCCTGCGTGTGCTGAAATGGTGGGAGAGCAAATCACCAATTTTGTGATAAGATTTTCAGCACAGGCTTTTGCTGCGCAAGCCTGAATTTATTAGTAGAGGTTACCGCGCATGGACATCCCCCAACTACAAAACTGGATCCAATCTAACCCGGCCATTGCCAGCATTGGCACCATTGTGCTGATAATCATTTTATATGGAATCTCGCGCGTGATATTCGGGCGCGGCCTGACCTATCTCACCCAACGCACAAAAAACAAATACGATGACATCATCATGCTCAGAGTACGTCCACACCGGGCAGCCTGGTTGGTGCCTTTCATCGTCTTGTATTCCTTTTCGTATCTCGCGGGGGAGCAGCAAGCTATCGTCCAGAATGTTGCGCTCTTTTTCATTTTATGGCTGACTGCGCTCTCGTTCAATGGCTTGCTTAATGCCCTGAATCAAATTTATGAGAGCAGCCCGGCTTTTACAGGCGTCAGCATCCAGGGTTATCTGGATATCGTCAAAATCCTGATCCTCGTTATCGCTATTATTCTGAGTGTTTCGCTGCTTACAGGCGAATCCCCGCTTCTACTACTAAGCGGGTTGGGTGCGCTTACCGCCGTCTTGATGTTCGTCTTCCATGACACCATCCTTGCCGTGATCGCCAGCATCCAAATATCTACCCACGATCTGGTTAAGGAAGGAGATTGGCTCGAAGTGCCCAGCTATGATGCGGATGGTGATGTGATCAATATGAGCCTGCACACCATCAAGATCCAGAACTGGGATAAAACCATCACTGTCATTCCCACGCACAAACTGATCGAAGTTTCGTACAAGAACTGGCGCGGCATGCAAGAAAGCGGCGGTCGGCGAATTATGCGCGCTTTACAAATCGATAAGACCAGCATCCGCTTTTGCGATACAGACATGCTCGCTCGCTTACAGAAAATTGATCTGATCACTGACTTTATCGAGAAAAAACAGGAAAGCCTGGAAGCATATCGCCAACAGGCGCATAACATCGATTCTCCACTGGACGGCCCGCAGGTTACCAATGTGGAAATTTATCGCGCCTATATCGAAGCCTATCTAAAAAATCATCCTGACATCTACAGTAGAAAAATGGATTTCCTGGTGCGCGAATTAGCGCCCGGGCCAACAGGCCTGCCGATTGAAATCTATGTTTTCACAAAAACAACCAGGTGGCCTGAATACGAACGTATTCAGGCGGAGGTCTTCGATCACTTGCTGGCATCCACACAATTCTTTGATCTACGCTTGTTCCAGGAACCCAGCGGTTCAGATTTTGCTGCTTATCTGACAAGTAAATAGAAAAGTTCTAAGCCTCTCTAACCAAGGCCTGCCAGGAACTCCATCAAGACTGCATTGAACTGTACCGGCCTCTCCGCTGTGACGGCGTGTCGTGCATCTTCAATCACAACCAACTTTGCATTGGGAATTTTGGCAGCGTAAACCTTCTTTTCAGCTAAGGGCATATAATCCTGATCAGAAGCGACCACCAACACAGGGCAGCGAATCTCGCTGAGATAATCCTCCACATCCCAGTTGACGATTGCGCGCAGGGATTCGCGATAGGCGCGCTTATCGTTCTGCGCCCAACGCTGGACAAATAACTCACGTAAGTCAGCTTGTTCGGGATAGGGGAAAAGATGTTTTCCGAGCATCAACCCTGTCCCGCGCATACCCAGCAATTCCAAAAACATATATCGCCGCCAAATTTGCAGGTGTTCCTGGAAGGTTTCAACGCGCATCTCCGGATAGCTGTTGACGATCATCAAACTACGAAGCAACTCTGGGAAGTGCGCAGCCAATTCAAAGGCAACCATGCCTCCCATCGAAATTCCAACAACATGCACTGGAGCGACTTCCAACGCATGGATCAGGGCTGCCGTATCTTCAGCAAACATCCTGATGCTGTACCGCCCGGGCGGCTTGCTTGACCGACCATGTCCGCGCAGATCAAGCGTGATAACCTGATATAAATCCGCAAGTGGGGTAACCTGATTTTCCCAATCGCGGCTGCTGGAACCTAATCCATGGATTAGCAAGAGTGGTGGGCCATCTCCAGTCATTTCATAATACAAATTCACATTGGGAAGGTTGAGTATTGGCATGGCATCCTCCTGAATGATATCAAAGGGTACAGTTGTACTATCACTTTACACATTTATCATGCAAAGAAGCAAGTCTCATGGCGGTTATAATGAGCATACTCCTCAGCTACGAGGCTAATATGCATAAGTCTGCCTTTATCATCATCGCGATGCTCCTTTTACAATCCTGCTCGGCTTTGGATTTCATTCCGGGCCTGGCGCCAACCAGCACGACTATTCCCAGTGCAACGGCAACACAAACGCCCACCAACACCCCGACTCCCACGCGCACAATAACACCCACGCCGCGCGATACTGTTACCCCGATCGGGGCTGTCCCAACCTCCACGCCCTTCATTCTGGTCAGTGCGGATGCCCCTACCTTTGTTTCCACACCTACTCCTTACAAACCAATAGGTGGCTTTGAATCCATTTCAATCACGCAGGGCAAAATTTTCTACGGCATCTGCAAGCCAAACTACACCAAGATGACAATCAAGGTGGAAAACCCATTAGAAGTGGATACTGTTTATCTCTTCTTCCGCCTTGAATCTGGCAAAAGACCTGGGGAAACGACCCCCTGGACAGGCACTATCACCGATAATGACGGGGATGGATTTTTCCTCTACACCCTCAGGGCAAATAACATCCCTGAACGCAGGAACTTCATCAAGGCCTGGGTTCAATATCAATTCGTTGCAACAGACGAGGACAAAAATATCCTTGGTCGCTCACAAATCTATACACGCAACATAATACTGGAACCCTGCAAATAATTCCCCGCTTCTCTCTCGACCTCATGCCTGCTTCCGGTTACAAAAGAGTAAAACAACCCTGATTTTTTCCCCACCCAACGCCAAAGACCAGCATAACCCCAATCAACAATAAGATAAAGCTAAGACCGACAAATATCCACTTCACCGGAGTGAAGATCGTTGCAAATACATCCACAACAGCAGTCCGCACCGGGTAGCGCGCCATCACGATCGAAGTCGATATATTCTCCAAGATAATCAAGTACCATAGCCAATAATGGAACCAGGTTCGCCCGTTGCCAGATAGACTTTTCGGCCGGGGTTGCCTTCCCAAAAAGCCAACTAATGGAGGTCACCAGGAAAAACGTATAAACGATCGGCCATACCAAATCAAAAGTGAAGCGTGCTCTTACATAGTCACTCCGCCCTTGTTCGCCATAAGACTCTGCCATCTCGTACAGGTCATTCACCGAATACATGAAGGACAAATCTGGAGTTGCCACTCCGTTAGGGCTTCCCTTCGGCCTGCCCCGTTTCCTGATAACCACGATCAGGCGGTGCCTGCTTAGGCAAAACCAGTGCCGTGAATAAAATAAAAATCACAAGCCCCAACAAAGTAATCAAACCTGTTGAAACTCGTCTCAGCCAATTAGAAATTTGCATCGTATCCTTACTCAAGGATTGGTGGCCCTTGATTCTCTGACATCCTTGGCTTTCTAGCCCGTAGGCGACGTTGAAACTCAAGGTTAGCATAGGCTGCATGCGCTAAAAGGCTGAGAAACAATACAACGATGCAGGTTACGGCAATCCGCCAAACTTCAATAGATCCGGGGGCAATCATGATAACCAGGACAACCACCAGAAAACCTAATTCTAGACTGTTGAACAAGCTGATGAATAATTGATGCGATCCAACCCATTTGAGAAACCAGAATTTGTCCTCAAGCCGCGCATACAAACCCTTTGCTATATTTGCGGATTGTTTAAGGATAAAAGGGTTATGCAAATAATCAACGTAGTTTTGAATTTCTTGATTATCTTTTAGGGCTTCAAACTTGAGCAAATTGATCGCCTGGATAACATAAGCCAAATCCACATTTTTGTTCAGGATGGCTTCCTGTACGACTACCCCCAGGGTCAACGCCAGAAAAATAAGGATTCCGATCGCAGGCAATATCGAAGGGACAGTGGACTCGCCAAGTTGAAACAATACAATTGTTGCGCCGGCGATCGTAGATAACAGGGTCAAATAAAAATTGAAAATCGAAGATACGCCATTCTCATAATGAATATACAGGCCAACAAGCGCATTGTATTCTAGTTTGAGAAAATCACGGGTTACTTCACTTCTCGTAGATGACTTTTGTTTATTAACCATACTTTCTCCTCTAGCTCATTTTTATACTTGTCCATGTTATATCGTCAAATGGTTTTCTCATCAAACATGTTGTTTTCCGGTGAAGGAGGCCAACTGGTCGGCTGATGTAAGCATCCCAAACATAAATCAGGCGGTCAATGATCCATAATATGATCAGCGCTGCCGCAGATACGACCAGCGCCAAAATCAGGAAATATCCAAAAATATGTGGACGCCACGTGAATAAGTCTTGCACCAGGCTTGGCAGTGATGTGGCTGTGAACAAATTCAGGCTGTGCTTCTGGAACCCAATACGAGATCATCGGGATGAGTAGCAGCACCAGGCTGAGAGCGAAGTCTACTGCACCGCTGTAGACCAGCACAACAAAAACTCCTGCAGTGAGTGCGCCAACCAGGAGCAAGCTGTGGGCGCGCAGGGATTTATGCTTTATATAGGCCAGCTTGCGCAAACGCCAGGCCCGTACAATCGCAAGGCAACCCAGAATAATAGCGGCAACTGGGGGAATATAGAAATAACTTGAAAAAATCGCGCCTGCTGAGAACAAGCGTACAGCCAGCGCAATGATTGTTGCACCATTAACGTACCCTGCCAACTGCCACAGACGCCGGTTGGGAACCTTCCATTCAAGCGCGCTTTTGAGCAGGTGTAGGTTAATCAGATGCCAGACGAAGTACAATCCCAGCCAGCCCAACAGGGGTGGGAGCATAAGGATGATTTCGGGTGGCAGGCTGGGGGTGTGGCCCACGTTATCGGCGGTTCCCTGAACGATCTCTGGCAGCAACATCAGAGCAGCAATTAGCACAATTACATACGTAAAAAAGACCAGCGTGCCACACAGGCTTATCGCCGGCCACAGGGCAGCCAGATGGTTGCTTGGTCGTCCGCCCGGCCCAGCAAGCAGGCCGCCCAGAGCACCTAGCAGGCACCCGATAGTAAGCCAACCCCAGACAGGAACATTGCTCCAGATTGCCAGGGAAATGATGTTTTCAACCAGCAGAATTGTCATATCAACTTCGGGAATGGGATTCAGACCAATAGCAAGCGCTGTGCGGGCGCCTATAACGCCCATGGCGGGGCCTGCCCAGGCTGCCTGACCGAGTACCGCTACGATAAACCCAGCCACCCCGCCTGCAGCGGCAGCTTCTCTTGTACGCTTCGTGCCGCTGACCAGGGCTGCCACGCCGCCTGTGATGATGGTTATCACTCCAGCGCCGATCAGCCCATAGAGTGCCGCGCGACTGTCAATTTCAGGCCAGCCTGTAACGAATAGCCCCGGCAGATAGTTGTACAGGGGAAAACGCAGCAAGCCGGTAGTCAACAACCCGCCCAGGATGCCGACCAGGTAGACCAGAGCATTCATAGCATTATCCTATCGTAAAAATTTTATTTGAGCAATACAACACAAAATTGTGCGCATCTGCCAGGTACTTCACCAACACTCTAAAATCTCCCTAAATCAACACAAACGCACAAAAAGGCTTACCTCCTGCTCCCACCTCCAGCTTGGCCGTTTGTCGCACATCGCCATCCAACAACTCCACCAGCAAAGACGCATCCATCTGACACAACTGTGGATGTTGCTCAACTAACCCCACATATGGGCAATGCCCCAGGATCACACGCGGCCCCTCCGCGCCGGCTTCCCAACGTGCCTGGTAATGCATCTGCATTCAAACGCTCAACTGTGGACGCCAGCCTGCGCATCAATGGCTGACCGGAAGCTGCGCGCTCTCCTGCAATACGCTTCCCCACCGCTTCCATCTTGACCATTTTCATCTGCTTCCGTTAAAAGTGCATCCGCCAACACGGACAGATTATCTCCCACCAGCGTTCCCGCCAGGCGATACACCTTCTCAGGCCTGCCCCTGCCTCCCTGCCGCTGACTGATGACCTCCACACGCCCATCCGCAGCCAGGATACCCAAGTGATGGCGTGCATTAGCAGGAGTCATCTGCAAAACACGCGCAACTCCCGGGAAGACACGGTCTGGTTGCGTTTCAGATAATCCAGGATTTTTTGGCGGGTAGTGGTTGGCATAGTACATCTCATCTCCCTCCCCTAATTTCGCAGAATTTGGGGAGGGACGGGGTGTGGGCTGGGGCATTGTCATACAAACAACATGATTATACTCACAAATTTATTTTTGCAAATATATATTTGCGTAATTCAATTGACATCGTACTCCGCAAACAGCTATAATGGCAACTCGAAGCTAGAAGCTGACTGCTAATAGCTGAAAGCTAATAATGTCCGAACCGCTGACATGGGAATCAACCTACGCCATCGCGCTTGAACTCAAACGAGCGCACCCGGGCATCGACATGGAAACCGTCACCCTGGGCAACATCCAAGAATGGACACTTGCCCTGGAAGACTTCGATGACGACCCGGCGCTGGTCAACGACGAGATCCTGTCAGCGATATATCAAGACTGGTACGAGGAGATACTTCATGAGTGATGAAAAAGAACTCAACTCCCCCGGTTATGACATCCCGGAAGAGTTGAACGATGTGGTCAAGATCACCACACTCGACCGCCTGTACAACTGGGGACGGCGCTCATCCGTCTGGCCGATGATGTTTGGCCTGGCCTGCTGCGCCATCGAAATGATCTCCGCGCAGGCCTCCCGTTACGACATGGCTCGTTTCGGCATGGAAGTCATGCG
Organism: uncultured Chloroflexia bacterium; assembly: GCA_963791785.1. GTDB lineage: Bacteria > Chloroflexota > Anaerolineae > Anaerolineales > Villigracilaceae > JAABUE01. The sequence continues at coordinate 40,958 of CAWBTW010000019.1, forward strand.
CCCCACCCCGCGCCAATCCGACCTGATGCTGGTCTCCGGCACGGTCACCAAGAAGATGGTGCCGCTCATCGTGCGTCTGTACAACCAGATGCCCGAACCTAAATACGTAGTGGCCATGGGCGCTTGCGCTTCCGGCGGCGGACCGTTCAAGGAAGGCTACAACGTGGTAGCTGGCATCGACAAGTTCCTGCCTGTTGACGTCTACATCCCCGGCTGCCCGCCCACCCCGCAGGCTCTCATCCACGGCATGATCAAACTGCAAGAGAAGATCGACAAGCAGTCCATCCGGAAGGTGCGCTGGTATCGCAAAGGCCCGGACTCGGTCGAAGTACCGGTGCCGCTCCTCGGTCCGGATTTGATCGACGTCCGTCGCACTGCCGAGATCAAGAAGATCGCCGCGCAGCCCCCGGTAGAAGTAGAAGAGGCATAGGAGAACATCATGGCTACAACTACTACCAAACCGATGTTCTCGACCTGGCTGCCAAATTCCCCGGCGCTGTCGTCCCCGATGAGCGCGAAAACTATTCTGGCTGGATTGTCGAAAAAGAAAGCCTGATCGAAGTCGCAACCTTCCTGCGCGATGAGATGGGCTACGACCTGCTTTCCTCCGTCACCGGCGTGGATTATCTGCCCGAAGAAAAGATGGAAGTGGTCTACCAGGTCTACAAGACCACCGGCGGCCCCGGCCTCTTCTTCAAGGTGCAGATCCCGCGTGTGGACCCGATGGAAATCCCCTCTGTTATCGAAATCTGGCCTGGCGCCGACTTCCAGGAGCGCGAGATCTGGGACCTGTACGGCATCAAGTTCACCGGGCATCCCGACCTGCGCCGCATCCTGACCTGGGAAGGCTTCGAAGGCCACCCCATGCGCAAGGACTGGCAGGAAGCCTTCTACGAAGAAGAGACAAAGCCTTACAAGAGCCGCTGGCCCGAAGGCGGACATGTCCACGCTGAAGACAAGAACCCCTACGGCGACGAACCTGAAATTCCCGGAGAAGTTCGATCCTGAAAAGTGGACTCCCACTGATCCTGAAGAAGCGCTTTACGCTTCCCTGAAAAAAGCCACTATCACAGACGAAGAAGGTCTGGAAACCGACCAGATCATCGTCAACATGGGCCCGCAGCATCCCTCCACGCACGGCGTGTTCCGCGCGGTGGTGGTGCTGGACGGCGAAACCGTTACCAGCCTCAAGCCGGTCATGGGCTACCTGCACCGCAACCACGAGAAGATCGGCGAGCGCAACACCTTCCTGCAAAACATGCCCTACACCGACCGCCTGGATTACTTCAACTCCATGACCAACAACTGGGGCTATGCCCTGGCCGTCGAAAAGCTGATGGGCATCGAAGTGACCGAGCGTGCCGAATACATCCGCGTCATCATGGCAGAATTGACCCGCATCCAGAATCACCTGATCTGGATCGGTATGATGTTGAATGACCTGGGCACCTACTTCACCCCGGCGCTGTATGCCTTCGAAGAACGCGAACTGATCCTGGACATTTTCGAAGCCGCTTCCGGCTCCCGCATGATGTGCAATTACTACCGCTTCGGCGGGGTCGTGCGCGATGTGCCTGCTGAGGCCTTTGAGAAGATCAAGGGCCTGGTCTACGACCGTTTGCCCGGCAAGATCGAAGAATTCGAACGCCTGCTGAGCGAGAACGAAATACTTGGTTTCACGCTTGAAAGGGAAGGGCTACCTGAGCGCTGAAGATGCCATCGCCACTTCGACCACTGGTCCAGTGCTGCGTGCATCCGGTGTGCCTTACGATATCCGCCGCGCTGACCCCTACGGCATCTACGACCAATTCGACTTCGATGTGGTCACCCGCCCCGAAAGCGACATGTACGCCCGCTATGCGGTCCGCATCGAAGAGATGCGCCAGAGCTTGCGCATCCTTGAGCAGGCCATCAAGGGTATTCCCGAAGGGCCGGTGCTGCCCGGCAAAGCTGTGTACCAGGTGCGCGTCCCGGCTGGCGAGGCCTATGGGCGTATCGAAGCACCCAAAGGGCGAACTTGGTTTCTACGTTATCTCGAATGGCAAACCCAACCCGTGGCGCTATCACGTCCGCGCCCCATCCTTCATCAACCTGACCGCACTTGAAATGATGTGCGTTGGCAACAAGATTGCAGACTTCGTCGCTATCCTGGGCGCGATCGACATCGTGCTCGGCGAACTTGACAGGTAGGAGAACCGATTATGTATGGAAAAGGTATTCTAAAAGGTCTGAAGGTTACTGCAACACGCTTCTGGAACACGTATTGGGAAGATACTGTCTGGTTCTTCCGTAGATTTACAGGCGGAGAGAAACGCTATTACACGCCCGAAGGTATCGCCCGCCGTTCCAGCAAAGATGCGCGTGGTATCTTCACCATCCAGTATCCTGAAGAGAAACTGCCGACTCCCGAAGAGTTCCGCTATGTTCCCTTCCTGGTCTATGACGAGACCGAAGATGGCGAAAAAGCTGTGCGCTGCACATCTTGCGGTATTTGCTCGAAGGTCTGCCCGCCGCAGTGCATCTGGATCGTGCGCACGGTCGACCCCAAGACAAACAAGCCCGTCCCGCAGCCGGCTGAGTTCTACATCGACGCTGACATCTGCATGAACTGTGGTTTCTGCGCCGAGTACTGCCCGTTCGACGCCATCAAGATGGATCACGATTACGAGATCGCATCCTATGGGCGCAACGTATTCAACCTGGACAGACTGCTCAAGCCCGCTTCGTACTACGCCAGCATTCGCCCTGAAAACGCTGCCCGCGAAGACGAGGCCCGTCGAATAAAAGAAGAAGCCAAAGCGGCCAAGGCTGCAGCCGCGGACAAAACAGGAATAACGATTTACGGCATGAACATGAAGGGCGTATTGTCTGGAGCAGTACTCCCTTCATTATTTTCTTATAAAAAAATTAGATTAGGTTGGTAAAATAACCACATGACAAACAAACCTACAAAAGAACAAGTACTTGCCGCACTCGGCAAAGTACAGGAACCTGAACTGCACGAAGATCTGGTCACCCTGAACATGATCCGCGATCTTAATAGTCAAAGGCGGGAAGGTGTCCTTCAGCATCATGCTGACCACGCCAGCCTGCCCCTTGCGCGGACAAATCCAGAAGGAAGCCGAGCAGGCCGTGATGTCCGTGGGAGGCGTGGAGAGCGTCGAGATCAAGATGGACTCTGATGTCCCCAACGATGGTCGCATGCGCGGACTGGTTAACATGCCCATCCGCAATGCTATCGCGGTTGGCTCCGGCAAGGGCGGCGTCGGCAAGAGCACCGTTTCGGTCAACATCGCCATTGCGCTGGCCAAGAGCGGCGCGCGCGTTGGCCTGATGGATGCCGACATTTACGGCCCGAACATCCCCACCATGCTGGGCGTGGAAAAGCTGCCGCCGCCAAAAGGCGAAAAGCTCACCCCGGCCACAGCCTACGACATCAAGATGATCTCGATGGGGCTGCTGGTCAAACCGGGACAGCCGCTCATCTGGCGCGGACCGATGCTTAACTCCGCCATCCGCCAGTTCCTGAGCGACGTGGAATGGGGCGAACTGGATTACCTGATCATAGACCTGCCCCCCGGCACAGGTGACGCAGCGCTTTCACTGGCGCAGGCCTTGCCCCTGAGCGGCGCGATCATCGTGACCCTGCCGCAGCTTGTATCGCTGGAAGATGCGAGCCGCGGACTGAGACATGTTCCGCCAACTGGAAGTGCCCATCCTGGGCATTATCGAGAATATGTCCTACCTGGACTTGCCCGATGGCACCCGCATGGACATCTTTGGCACAGGCGGCGGCGAGCAAATGGCCGAGAGATGGGAGTGCCCTTCCTTGGCAAAGTGCCGATGGACCCGAATCCGTACGTGAAGGCGGCGACAACGGCAAGCCTATCATGGTAAGCAATCCCAATTCGGCCGCCGCCAAAGCACTGACAGACATCGCACAGGAAGTGGCAGCCAAAGTCAGCGTAGCCGCGCTTGGGGGTGAAAATGCGGTATCAATAGATATTGTGGAGTGAAGAGAGTAGAGAGAAGAGAACAGAGAATAGTAAGTGAACAGACCTGATGGGCTTTTGCCTTTCAGGTTTGTTTCTTTATCATCTACACGTTTTACTTCTCACTTCTTGCTCCTGTTCTCCACGCCCTGCCATCCTACTCTCTCATCTCCCCATACGGTATAATTGCGCGCATGCAACCTTTTATTGTTGGTATCCGCTTTAATCCCATTGGGAAAACCTATCACTTTGACAGCAGCACGCTCAAAGACTTAAAAGTTGGCGAGCATGTGATCGTCGACACTTCGCGCGGCAAGCACCTGGGTGAAGTCATACAGATTTTGAAAGAGAAACTCCTCAAACCGTCTGGCGGCTGGAAACCAGTTGAGCGCCGCGCCACACCCCGCGACCTGCTCCTGCGCGAGACCTGGCAGGCCAAACAGACCGAAGCCATGATCGAGTGCCGCGCTCGCACAGCCGAACTCAAATTGGACGGGGTAAAAATCGTCGCTGCTGAATACAACTATGACGGCTCCCGTTTGACATTCCTTTTCAGCACCGAAAGTGAAGAAAGGGTTGATCTCAAATCCTTGAAAAAGGATATGAATCGCAAATTCCCCAAGTCAGCAGGTTGAGATGCGCCAGATCGGCCCGCGCGATGTGGCCAAGATCATCGGCGGCATGGGCGCCTGCGGACTGGAAACCCGCTGCTGCTCCAAGTTCCTGACCGACTTCAGCCCCATCTCGATCAAGATGGCCAAGGCGCAGGGCATCTCCCTGACCCCATCCGAGATCACCGGCATGTGCGGACGTCTGCGCTGCTGCTTGATCTACGAGTACGAACAGTATGTGAAAGCCCGCAAGACCCTTCCCAAACGCAAGAAACGCGTGGTCACACCGAATGGCGAAGGCATGGTGATCGACGTTGCTCCCCTGAGTGGCATGGTCACGGTCAAACTCGAAGGGGACAGAGAGCCGTCCCACCCGCCAAACCTTCCACCGTGACGAAATCGAACCCTGGGACGAACTCGAAGCCCTGCGCCGCAAATCAGAAGCGCCTTGCGACAAGCACGAAGGCGGCGAATGCGACTGCGGGAAGAACAGCAAATCATCTGAAAAGGGAAAGGGATAAGAACGATGGTAGAACTGTATCTCGCCTACAAACAAATGCTCGAAGAAAAAATGGCGGCCCTGGGTTTCACGGTTGCACGTGAAAGCACTGCCGGGTTAGCGCGCGGTATCACCTTCGAAAAGGATGACTTTGAAGTGAATTGGGGGTACGATCACCGAGAGGCTACGCTCATACTCACAGCCAAAAAAGATGGGCAGAAAGCCGGCTATAATTACTTCAACACGTCCAACATCAAAACCAATTTCCCGAAGGCGCTGGTTGAAATCATGAGCGCGCAGGGATTCGAAAATCGAAGCACCCGTGCCTCTTGCCATGAAAAAGAGCGGCGGCTTTATCTCCAAACTCTTCGGCAAAAAATAAATGGCTGAAGTTTCTCCAGACCAATCCTGGCCCGAAAAACAAAATATCCTGGTCATCCTGGCACATCCGGATGACCCGGAATTTTTTTGCGGCGGAACCCTGGCACGCTGGGCGCGCGCCGGGCATCACATCACTTATTACCTGCTGACCTGCGGGGACAAAGGCCGCAACGACCACAACCAGGATATTCCGGGGGACGAACTGTGCGACTTGCGGCACAGGAAGAATATGCGGCTGCCTCCGTGATTGGGGCAGAAGCGGTTCACTTCCTGGACCGAGATGACGGCACGCTGGTCCCAGACCTGGACCTGCGCCGTGACGTGGTGCGCATCATCCGACAGATGAAGCCCGATATACTGGTCACCTGCGACCCCCAGAACCTGTTCGCCTCCTACGGACTCAACCATCCCGACCATCGCGCTGCCGGGCAGGTGGTGCTGGATGCCGTTTTCCCCGCCGCTGGAAACGATCTGTTCTTCCCGGAATTGCTCAAGAAGGCACCAGCCGCACATGCCGCGCGAAGTGTGGGTTTCGCTGACCAATGCAGCCCAACGTCACTATCGACATCACCGACACCTGGCCGGTCAAACTCAAGGCGCTCAAAGAACACAAGAGCCAGATCGGCGACCCGGTCAAATTCGAAGAGCGCATGCGCACCCGCCGGACAGAAGACAGCACGGATGAAAATCCGAAGTTTGAAGAGAAATTTCGAGTAATCAAATATCGTTGAATTCAGACCTGACAGGTTTCGCCATCCGGTTCGATACAGAGACTGACCTGCACCGAACCGGACGTAGTACGGCGCCAAGCATCGTAAAAACCTGTCAGGTCTAACAGGAGCCCCCCATGCCCAACTTCCTCAACGAAGCCCAAGAACTATTCGAATACACCCAATCCCTACGGCGCGACTTCCACATGCACCCCGAACTGGGATTTCACGAAGTCCGCACGGCGGGGATTGTCGCCAAAGAGTTGAACGCTCTGGATATGGAAGTGACCACCGGCGTCGCCAAGACCGGCGTGGTCGGGATGCTGGAAGGCGCCAAACCTGGCCCGGTTGTGCTCGTGCGCTTCGACATGGACGCCCTGCCTGTCACCGAGGAGACGGGCGCACCCTACGCCTCGACCGACTCCCGGTACAATGCACGCCTGCGGACATGATGGTCACACCGCCATCGGCCTGACCGTGGCGAAGATGCTGCACGCCCATCGCGACCAATTGGCTGGTTCGGTCAAGTTCATGTTCCAGCCCGCCGAAGAAGGCACCTGCGGCGAGGAGATCGGCGGCAACCAGATGATGATCCGCGAGGGCGTGCTGGAGAATCCCAAACCCGACCTGGCGCTATCCTTGCATCTGTGGAATGAGAAGCCGCTCGGCTGGGTAGGCGTTGCAGATGGACCGGTTATGGCAGGCGCAGAAGATGTTCAAGATAACGGTAACAGGCAAAGGCGGGCATGGTGCGATGCCGCATCAGACCGCAGATCCGGTGCTGGCGGCCAGTCAGATCGTTACGGCGCTGCAAAGCATCACATCCCGCAATGTCGCCCCGCTGAAAGCATGCCGTGGTCAGCGTGACCATGATCCACGCCGGGGAGACCTTCAACGTCATCCCGCCGGAAGCCAAGCTGGAAGGTACTATTCGCACCTTTGAGTTGGATGTGCGCGAGACTGTGCTGCGGCGCTTCGAGGAGATCGTGCATGGCGTGGCCAAAGCGATGGGCTGCAGCGCCAAAGTGAACGTCAAACGCCTGACCCCGGCACTGATCAACGCGGACGAGATCGCCCGGCGCGTGCAGGAGAGCGCCCGCGCAACACTGCCTGAAGCCGACCTGGACACGTCCGGCCACCTGACGATGGGCGCGGAAGATATGGCTTTTATGCTCGAAAAAGTGCCGGGCTGTTATTTCTTTGTGGGATCGGCAAACGACGAGAAGAGCTTGAACTACGGCCACCATCATCCCAAATTCGATTTTGATGAGGCTGCCCTGCCCCGCGCCGCAGCGCTGATGGCTGGCGCAGTGGCGGAATTTTTGAAGTAGGCACCCTTTTGGGCGGGAAAAAATCCTGCTCATTTTTTTATGACATTTGGCACGTGACAGTAGTGGGGGATTTTTGTATAGTGTATATGGTTGTGATTCAGGATAATTTTTTATCTGTTGCCGCATAACACACTGTTTTATTTTAGAGAATCATATTGGCAAAAATACCGTCCATAATTTCCTAGAGGAGATTCCGGCTATGAAAAAAAGTAAGCCTTTTAATCTGTTAGTGAAATTGCTCTACTTTTTGTTTGCATTTCTATTGGTAGGACTTCCCATCATACTTTCATTGCTAGAGGGAGATTTTTTTGGATTAACTTGGGCTATGGGCATATTGGGTCTTTGGCTGTTACTGGCTGGAAGAATAAAATTTGGTAAATTGTCCCTTGAAGGGAGGCAGGCTTTTTCAGTAGGTGGCGCTCTTTTTCTGCCCTTGCTAATTTCAACCGTAGTTCACCAATTAGGACTATGGCCACCATTAGTGATTGGCAGTACTGTCGTTTGTCTTATTGCGGCGGTAATTCTATATTTTGCAGTAAAACCGACTACTGTCTCAAAAAATCGAGCTTTAGCGATAGTAATTTTCCTTAGCGGTTTAGGAATAACCATAGTAGGAAATGCCCTTAATGCGCCTTCAGACAGTTCGGGCATTATTCTCGTTAACGGTATCCCCTTGCTGCCAGTTTCTTCAATGATATTCTTTACAGTAATGTTGGGCAGTGCTGCAATAGTAGTAGGGCTGTATGGTTTGATCTTTGGTTTTTCTCAGAGAAAAAGGTGACCAATTCAAATTCATTCTAATAACGCAAATCGTTAGCCCGCCTAGCACAAGCGGTTAGCTATCAACTCAAAATCTGAGTAAGAAAAAAGGAGACCACCGATGAAACACAAAACACTAATTAGGATAGTAAGCATCTCGGGAATGATTGTGTTATTACTGATTGGATGTTCGGCAATTTCGCCTACATCCAAAATTACAACTTCAGCTGGCGAAGTGATCAAACGAAGTTGAGATTGCCGCAAAAGACCCAGCAGTAATGAAGCAGCCCCAGGCTAAAAATTCTACTTGTTTGGTTTGAGGGTGCAAATGGGGATGAAATAGGGGACTTTTTCGAGGCGAGTGAAAATGTTTACATTACTGGTGATCACGGTTCTAAGACAGACAGATATTTTGGGGGGATAGCATTAGGAGAACTCGTTTTAGGGTTTACTCCACGAACCACGGCACAAAAATTCACTCTTCATTGGCCTGACAATCCAGAAATTGAATTAGTCCTCCCAAAATAAGGGATCCTGCAGCCACATCAAGGGAAATAAGACTTAAAGCTTTTACAAAATAGTATCGCGGGCATTTCGTTCAAGGTAAATAAACCAAAGGGCACTGTTACTGATGAGTTGCAATGTCAAGGGGAAGAGCGGAAAAGGGTAAAAAAGACAGACTTGCAGAAAGGCGATGGAACCGATGGGTATCCCATCGCCTTTTTGAATTAGAATACATCTACAACAACGAAGGGAATTCCCAAGAAACGAGGCGTACATGGATGAAATATTGGAAAGCCTATTACAGGAAGAAAAAGAGCTTCAATTTGAAAACTTCAACGAAGAGACAGCCTGGGAGCTCGGCAAGCGATTGGTAGAACGCGCAATCCGGGAAGAACTGCCCATCACAATTGACATCACACGCGGCGCGCATCAGCTTTTCCATGCGGGGCGACCGGGCACATCTGCAGACAATGACGAGTGGGTCAAGCGCAAGGTGCGGCTTGCCTACAGATTCGGACACAGTTCGTTTTACATGGGGCAGTTCCTGAAAAACCTGGGGAAAACCATTGAAGAAGTACTCCTGATTCCTGAAAGTGAATACGCGCCGCATGGCGGCTGCTTCCCGGTCATTGTCAAAGGGACGGGGATGGTCGGGACGATCACGGTCTCTGGCCTGGCACAGGAAGACGATCACCGTTTGGTGGTCGAAACCATTAGAGAATATCTGGCTCAAGAGGAATAATATGGAGCTCAATCCTGTTATCGAAGCGCAGCAACGCAAACGGCAAGTGGATAAAATGCTGACCTTTTTCCGTCGGAGCAATTGATGGCAAAATTAAAACTGGACCTGCACGAAATCTACAACCGGGGCGATAAGATCGAAACAGAGTTGAACCGCATCATCCAGGAGGCGGTTGACAAACACATCAAACTGGTGGAGATTATTCCCGGCAAAGGCAGCGGACAGTTGAAGAAAAAGGTTTTGCGCTTTCTCAATCAAAAGCACATCAAGGCCCTATATCACCGGGTGGAAAAAGACGACAAGAACTTCGGGCGCATTTTCATCCATTTTCGACACTAACCCCACCTGAAAATCCGTAACACAAACTCTTTCCAGAAAAAGTTGGAGAGCGTTTTTTCTTTTCTAAACCATCTCCAGAAGTTTTCAATTTCACCAATATCTGATATTCTGTAGAAAAACAAGCGGCATTACCCGCGTCTTCGCGTAGCATCTTCGTCGCTCGCGACGAACGGCGGGGCGGACGGCCATCCGGAGCACTATCCCTGGCAGCGAGGAAAGCGCTCCAGATGGGGTACGCCGCCTAAAGAAATAGATGAAATCAAACCAGGAAAGTAGAATGCCTATACAATCACGAAAGTTTTGGGGACTGCTACTGACTCTTTTCACCGCTGTCATGGTTTTGACAATGTTAAAAGACTGGTGGTTGACAGCAGAAGCGCCAAACATCCTGTTCTATATATTCGTACCTGCGCTATCCATTTTGGGCGGTGTAGTGAGCATGTATGCTCTGGCAAGGATAAGTAAGCAAGCCATTACATTCCTGACACTGCTCGCCATAAGCGTGGGCGCAAACACGGTCATGCAAGTCGTAGAAATCATCATGAAATTGATATATCATCTCTTATGGGAATACCCCGGGTTCCTTTATATCGTATTGGTAATTCCACTTGGATTTCTGCTAATCGCGTATGGGTTGATACGTTGGGGTAACGTGAAGTGGTGGATGGCGGTAATCATGGCAATCGCTGATTTTATAGGCGGCATGGTCATCGGGATATTATTGACCGACGTGATAGGAATAACCACGCCAGGGATCATGAGATATTTGATATCGAAAGGGCAACAGTGCCGTATCTATGATGAGCTTCCCTGCAGGTTAGTATCATGGCAAGAGCCAAAAGATTGGTCTGACATGCAGTCGATGCTGTTATGCATGGCGGCCTGTCAATCAAATCCAGTAACTGAACTGCGTTTCAGCGATGCCCAAACCGGTGAAAGGTTTCTGGCGCTGGATGCCTGCATCCAGAATTTACCAGCGAAGATGATGAATGGCGCACCAGCGGGTATCAAAGGCTCGGGGATTACTTCGAAGGCCGCTGGTGCCGCGGCGCAGGGACACTAACTGATTGTAAAATAAAATCGTCCAGAATGGAAAAACGCGATCAACATATTATCAACCTGAGAACCTTTTTCGATTCGCCAGAAGATACGGAAGTGTCAGGGCTGGGGCTTTCAGTACTGTGGGTTCCGGCTGAAGCCGGTTGGGCGATGTTTCTCAATTACAACGAGGGAGAAGTTATGGGGAAGTAAACTTCTGGTACTATCGAAAGCAGTCAATGGGACCCGACGAGGAACACGAAGAGTTGCCGTCATCGGGCCGTTTTCCTTAAAGTAGTTGAAACTACGGTTCACGTCCAGAAACACTGTCACTCTCAAGAAGCGATAAACTGGCAAAAGTACTGGAGTCCCCTGAAGCCATGCGCGATATGGCCATCCATTATTATCAGGCACTCGCCGCTGAAGTGGAAATGGCTCTGCACAACGGTGATATCAGCACCTGCGATTATGGTGAATACCAGGGCGATGGCATTCCGCCAAATTGACTCCCCGACATTAGCGCTGATGAACTGGCCGCTGAATTGAAACATGCCGACGAGTACTTTGCCAACCAACAAGTTTTACTGCAAGAACACTACCGCGAGATATACACCACTTTATTTCAGGCTTTTCCCATTGACCATTGTCGGCCTTGATTCCCATTGCCACCACACATCTAGGCTAATAAATTTCTTCGAACCCCTCTCCAGAAGCTTTCCATCTTGTAAAAATCTGCTATGCTGATAAATGATTCAAAAAGGAGAAATCAATGAGAGCTGAACGAAAAGTATTTGAGTTGATGGGCGAAACTTCCGCTTCCATCTTTCCGCTGGCGCAGGAGGTCATGGGGTCTTTGTTTGAGAAGCATTTCAGCGAGCAGCGCTTCTACCAACCCACTTTCCTTGCCAGTCAAATCGCGCCCAAACCGATCTCAGCTACTTTCCTTGCCAGTCAAATCGCGCCCAAACCGATCTCAGCTGACCTGGTTGGCAAACGCAACCCCTATGCCAACCCTGCTGGAACAGAGAAGACCCTGGCTGATGCAGCCGAAGCTGGCTACCTTGACCCGGATGGAAAAGGCGGCTACGTGGTTTCCGAAAAGGGCGCAAACGCCATCCATACCGCGCACGAGGCCTTCTACGATCACATCAACAAGGTCAACCAATATTTTGGGAACAAACTGGAAGAATTGGCTGCACTTCTGGACAAGCTGGTGGAGGCCTGCGCCAAAGGCGGACCTGTCCAACGGGCTCCTCTGCCTGAACATCAGCCGCAACGGTCATCCCAAGGTGGAACCTGCTTCCCTTGCCGAAGTGGATCAGTACCTTGACGACATGAACGCCTTCCGCGATGATGCCCACATCTCCGCGTGGACGCCGGTCGGCGTGGACGGGCACACCTGGGAGGTGCTGGGTTTTGTCTGGAACGGTGAAGCCAACACAGTCGAAAAACTGGTAGAACGGCTCCCCTATCGCACGTACCTGGCAGAAGACTACATCGCAACCCTGAACGACCTCACCGAGCGCGGCTGGATCGAACCCGGCGAGGATGGCTACAAAGTGACCGCAACCGGAAAGAAGATTTGTGGTGACGCTGAGGCCGTCACAGATGCAAATTATTTTGCACCCTGGGCAGCACTTTCCGACGATGAAGTAACCCGGCTGGGTGAACTGCTGACAGGTCTGAAAGCAACCAATCTCAAGATTATGGAAAAAAAGAAAACAGCATAATTACCAAAATCGGTCGGCAGAAACCCCGACCGATTTTTCTTATGTATGAATTAGATTAGCACCACTGTTACCCCCCAGGCGATCCAGGCAGCAAGCTGGGCTACCACCACCGTCAGCGCGGCGATCAACAGCATGGCGCGTGTTCCTAACTCGCGTTTCAGCACCGCTAATGTTGCCAGGCAGGGCAGGTAAAACATCACGAAGGTGGCATAGGTCACCATCTGGGGGATGCTCAAAGCCGTGTCGAAGTTTACCGTTCCCAACGCCTGGCCCAACATCACCAGCGAAAGCTCTTTGCGCAAGATGCCAAAAATCAACGGCACGCCAACTTCCGATGGCAGGCCCAGGCTCCACGTCAGCGGGCGGACAATCCAATTAAAAGCAACCGCTGCGTTGTAGAAATTGAGCGCCGCCAAAATCGCGCTGCCTACGATCAGCAACGGCCAGGCTTCAATCACAAACTCGCGCACTCGGAACCAGGCTTTGCCGGTCACGTTCTTCAAGGTCGGCATGCGATAGGTTGGCATCTCCAGGATCAAGCCGGGGGTATCTTCCGGCATCATACTACTCAAGATGCGTCCGGTCACGGCGATGACCAGCAAGTTGAAAAGGTACAGCGCAAAAGCCGCCATCGGACCCAGGTAAAAGGCCACCAATCCGAACACCACTGCCAGCCGCGCCGCGCACGGAACCAGCGTTGCCAGCGCCGCTGCCAGATAGCGATCTCGCGGCTCTTCCAATGTCCGCGTGGACATGACCGCTGGAACGTTACAACCATAGCCCAAAATAAAGGGGACGATCGCTTTGCCGTGCAGGCCAATGCGGTGCATAAGTGCGTCCATCAGGAATGCCACGCGCGGCAAATACCCAATATCTTCCAAAACGCCCAGCCCGAAGAGGAATGGCAGCAGATACGGCAAAACAATCGCAATCCCGGCTGCAATGCCCTGCATCACACCCAGGATGATCTCAGCTAACAAACCTTCCGTACCAAAGGGAGCCAGTGCGCCTTTCGTCAGCGTCTCAAAGAGAGCCAGTAAGGTAGGTTCGATCCACTGCCCGATGCCGTAAACAGCTTGAAAGAACAGGTATAACACAAACAGCAAAACCACATACCCCCAAACCGGATGCAGCAAGCACATCATCCAGGCGGTCACGGCGGGAAATCCGATGCTCTCCATGTTCTACGAACTTGGCCCACCAGTGCGCGCGCCTGCTCGTGACGCTCGTCTGCACTTTCCTTTGTATACTTTGTGTCCTTTATGTTAAGCCCATTTTTCCCCACTTCCAGAGCCTTCAAAAATACGCCCTTCACCCCACGCCCCTTGCTGGCTACCAACGGCAGGACAGGCGTTCCCAACTCTTTTTGCAGGCCGGGGCCGTCAATATGCAAGCCAAGACGGTCAGCCTCGTCCATCATATTCAGGGCCACGATTATAGGTTTATTTAGCGGGAGCAGTTCCAGGGTCAGCTCGAGGCCGAGCGTCATATGAGATGCGTCTACAACGTTAATGATCACATCCACATCATTCGAACGCAAATAAGAGGCCGCTTCCCGTTCCGCCGGGCTGGATGCATCCAGGGTATACGCGCCGGGCAGGTCCACGATCTCAACCACTTCGCCAGCCACGCGCACCTTGCTTTCCGTATATTTGACTGTGGTACCAGTAAAGTTGCCTGTCTCCGCCTTGTAGCCGGCCACCTGATTGAACAGGGTGCTCTTGCCACAATTCGGTTGTCCAATTAAAGCGAATCGCACGAATCATTCTCCACGATAATTTTATCGGCCACGCCCCTGCCAAGAGCGATTTCTCGCTCATTGCACTCAACCAATAATGGGCCGCCCAAGGGCGCTTTACGCAATACGCGCAAGCAATCCCCGGGGTGAATGCCATATTGCGTCAATTTACTGCGTAGGTTTACGCCCCCATCAAAATCAACAACGCGTACCGTTGTGCCAGGAGAAATTTGAAGTAAGTGTATCATCAGGCCGTTTATATCGTAATTTTCCTTCTCAGCCAAGTGTGTTTTGTCCCTCCCGGTTAATACAGTGGGGGACATTTTTCCATCTAATCCAGCCTTTACTCTTCGCTTATCCCCCAACATAAGCGTTGTGAAACTCGATCCATTCAGGCAATACTTGTGCCAGCAACTCTTGCGATGGCAGGAAGGCGATTCTCAGATGATTAGTTCCATCTTTCTGCCCAAATCCAGCGCCATTAACCGTACATAGTCCCGTTTTCTCTAATAGGGCCATACAATAATCAAAGTCCGTTTTCCCTGCCGGGAGCTGGCCCAAGCGAGGGAACAAGTACATCGCTCCAATTTCCCCGAAACAATCCACGCCCTTCATTTGGGTAAACGCTTTTTTGATCATAGTTGCTTTCGACTTCAAATCATTCAACACAATCTCTTTTTCTCGAAGGAACTGCTGGTGCAACTCACTGTCTCTCTCGGGAGGGGAAACCATCAGATACGTTAATATCTGCCCCGCGGTATTTGCGCACAAGCTGACAGAAGCCTGTTTTGTCAGCAGATCCACGAAATCCATATCGCTGCCCTGTATTCTCGGCGGGTTTCTCACTTCAAGATAGCCGCCTCGATGCCCGCACTCCCCATAGAACCCTTTCGATATGCTGTGCATGCTAAACAGGGGCACTTCTTCGGCACCTAAAACCTTTGCAAACGAGATAAATTCTCCGGCATAAACGTTCTCCTGATACACCTCGTCGGCAATAATCGCCAATTGATGTTCCTTTGCAAATGTAATTACTTCCCTTATGCTCTTTTCGCTTAGAACAGCGCCGGTTGGGTTTCCCGGATTTATCACCACAATCCCTTTTACATCGACCCCATTCTTCCTGGCCTTATTATACGATTCTTCAAGCAGTTCTTGATCGAAAGCCCAGCCACTTTCTTCATCAGGATAGTAATTGACCTGTACACCGCCAGCTCTCTTTATGGATGCCGAATAAAGCGGGTACTGCGGGATGGGAATCATAATGCCATCATTGCTCTTCGCGATGAGCAAGTCAATCACGAACTTCACGCCCTGACTGGCGCCACTGGTCAGGAAAATTTTTTCCGGATCCGAACGAACACTTCCAAAACTCTCAAACCCATCTCTGTTATTGATAAATTCGGCAATTGCCTCCCGAATAAACCGCTCACCCTTACTTTCAGTATATGCGCCCGTTCCTCCCGCTTTCATATTGTAAAGAATATTTTCACTGACAGAAAGAACATCATCTGGAATAAAGTCTGATTCTCGCAAATCGCTGAGGGGGGATTCCTCGAACAAATTTTTCAATTGCCGCTCGCGATCGATCTTAGACGAATCTTCAACCAAGCCAAGCACCTGACGGTAATATGTAAGCGGCGTTTGCCCCAGCGCTTGAGGGTTTCCAATATGGCAAGGGATTATTTTCATCCCTTGCGCTTCCAATTCTGCTGCCCTTTGGGGAATTGGCCCCCTGACAGCATATTCCATCTCAAGAATATTTTGATTGACAAGTATTGATGATGCAGAAGCCACCAATTGACCTCCTATTAGATCATTTGCAGTAAGTGAAGGATATGTTGGGAGAGAAATTACATCCTGAGAAAAGTATACTTGATATTGCAGATATGCCATAAGTGACAAAACACATCTCAATCACAGTCAGGACTTACACAGTCCGCGAAAAGACACCGAAAATAAGGTACTCCTCCATTCAAACGCGTAACTTCTAACAGTATCAAAATGGCGACCAATTTACAGTTGATCAAACTTGACAGCAACTCACTCGTATTGTATATTATATTTAGTAATTACTAAACATTCTAAATAAAAAGGTCACCCATGAGTGAACAACTTACCCAACTCAAACAAGATTTCACCCAGGGGCTGAGCCAGATCAGCAAATTCTGGGGCTTTCCAAAAGGCATGGGCGCCATCTTCGCTGTGCTGTATCTCTCCCCTGCCCCCCTGTCATTGGACGAGCTTGTAGAGCAGACAGGATTGACCAAAGGCGCGATCAGCACCAACGTGCGCGCGCTGGCACGCATGGGACTGGTACGTCCATCCACCAAACTGGGCGACCGCAAGGATTACTACGAAGCCGAGACCGATTTCTACAAATCCATCCGCGCCATTCTCAAGGAACGCCAGAACAGCGAGTTTGACAGCGCGGTCCGATCAGTGCGGGAAACGCTGGAGAAACTGGAAGCAGGTACAGGGGCAGAAGATGAAGCGGAGTGTCAATTTTTATTGGAGCGCGTGCGTGCCCTACAATCATTCTTCGACGCGCTGGATGGTCTCGTCAGAGCAGTTGTCCGCCTGGAAGGGTTGGGCATCACCACCATTGAAAAAGTTTTAGGAGTATTGAAATGAAAATCGCTGTTACAGGGGCATTTTCGTATTCAGGCAAGTACATCACCCGCCGACTGCTGGAACGCGGCGAGGAAGTCATCACACTCACCGGTCATCCAAACCGGCCTGATCCGTTCGACGGCAAAGTCAAGGCTTATCCACTGGATTTTGATAATGAAACCGAATTAGCGGCTTCGCTGGGCGGCGTCCACACGCTGTACAACACCTACTGGGTGCGTTTTGACCGCGGCGAAAACACCCAGCCGCGCGCCGTAGAGAACACGCACAAACTGGTGCAGGCAGCGGTGGCGGCAGGCGTGCAGCGCATCGTGCATATCAGCATCACCAACCCTTCCCCGGATTCGCATCTGCCTTACTTCTGGGGCAAGGCTGCCAACGAGCAGGCTGTGATCGAGAGCGGGCTTTCGTATGCCATTTTGCGTCCTACCGTGCTCTTCGGTGCGGAAGACATCCTGATCAACAACATCGCCTGGCTGCTGCGACGCTTTCCGTTTTTCGCTATCCCCGGTGACGGAAAGTATCGTCTGCAGCCGGTTTTTGTAGATGATCTGGCAGAACTCGCTGTAGATGCTGGTTATGCGCAGGATAATATTTTATGGGACGCCGTTGGCCCGGACATTTTCACCTTCGAAGAAATGGTCCGTTTAATCGGCCACACGCTCGGACTCAGCCGAAGCCTGCTTCACGTTCCCCCAGGATTGGCCCTGGCTGCGGCACAATTCCTGAGCACCTTCGTCGGCGATGTGCTGCTGACCCCCGAAGAAGTGGACGGCTTGATGGCCGGGTTACTGGTCTCCGATGAACCGCCGCGCTGCACAACCAGGCTGGCTGACTGGCTGGAAGAAAACAAAGAAAGTGTAGGGATACGCTACGCTTCTGAGCTGAAAAGACATTATTGATGATGTTGTAGTAACGACTTTAGTCGTATTTTTAGAAGAGCGACTGAAGTCGCTACTACTCTAAATTTTCTTCAGGTTTTGAACCCTGGATAATATTGTTCCCTACCGCAACCTGTCCACTGACATCCCCTTTGATGGAAACATTGATTCCACCAGATTCTGTCTTCGCCGGGGTTCGGGCAGAATCCTGTGAAGGCGGCGAAACAGCCTGACCACCGACAGCAGGTTCCACGTCAAAGAGCTGACCGTCGGGCGAGCGCATGTAGAGTACGGGAATCCCCCATTCGATATCCTGGCCTTGTGTGTAAATTGCTTTGCGCGCTTCGGCCAGGGCTGCATCCACTGGATAGTTATCAGCCAACGATCTATAGAATTCACGCGATAGTGTAGCAGCCGTGCGCTCACTGACTTCAAATTGCATGGCAATCACCGCCGGAATTCCCTGCCTGACAAGCTGCTGGGCAGTCCCGGCATACAGATCAGATGCTGATGTGCGTCCCCCTTCGCAGGCATTCAGGAGGGCTAACCGCAGCGACTTCTCATCATGCAACAGCGTACCCAAATAGTGACCGCTGACAGGCGCACCCGCTCCCTGTTCATCCTCCAGCAGCAGCAAGCCATCTTGCTTGTAATCGCTGAACATACCATGCCCGATAAAGTGGAAGATATGATATTCATCCTTGCGCAGTTGCTCCTGTAAAGCAAGCAAAGTGGGCTGCGCAAGCCGTGTAAGCGAAACCTGTCCGCGTTGGATCAGGTCACCCAACGCATCGTTCAGGATTTGCCATTCAGCCTCGACGTCCAACTGTGGATATTCGCGCGGATTTGAAATCATTACCAGCACACGCAAGGGTGCCTGCACTTTGAGCGGCAAGATTTGGCGCGGGATATCCAGATAGCGGACCACTGGCGTATCGGCTGATAAAGCTATAAAACGCGCGAGCGAGGGGTCATACAAATATTCCCAGGGCACATTTATCAATTCGGGTACATCAGAAAATCTTAGCAGCAAACGGACACCCTGCCCTTCACGTTCGGCAGAGCGCAAGGCATTTTGGTAAAAATCGTGCACCTCCCCGTTGAAGAGCGCCTCGAACAGCCGGGTGCCAAAGGAACTTGCAGCCTGCATCTGTGGCGACTCAACCCGTCGCACCCCGCGTCGGGATTGCCCCATGCGCAGAATGAAGTTTTCCAATTCCAGAGCTTGAAAATGGAAATGTAAATTCACTGCTAGTTTCGCCTTCAGTGGGCGAATTCATGCGGACAACATAACCAGCAGTTGTCTTGTCAATTGAAATATTTATACTGTGATAATCTTTGGACACTGTTTCTTTCCCTTAAAGTTTTCTAATCTACAGAACCAAACGTCGCTTGAAAGTTTTGCCACGCCGACCAAGTTCCTATATTGCCAGCACCATCTTTTGCACGAAATCCTCCATCTAAAATAGAAGTTAGCATTACATGGGTCAACTTGACTGGTAACATTTATTTTTGTGACGCTGCCAGATACAGAAAAAGCAGAGATATTTGTCCAAG
This sequence comes from uncultured Chloroflexia bacterium, assembly GCA_963791785.1. Lineage (GTDB taxonomy): Bacteria > Chloroflexota > Anaerolineae > Anaerolineales > Villigracilaceae > JAABUE01. The sequence continues at coordinate 60,401 of CAWBTW010000019.1, forward strand.
TGCTTTTATCAACAGAACCCTGGATACCTATATCATAACTCGAAATACCGCTCGGATCACTGGGCTTATTCCATTCAAAAAATATTGTTCCAGGGGACGGACAACCATAATTGAAATTGTTCTTAGGCCCAATGATTGAAGGTATAGCTGGTGCCGTGTTATCCTGTGGCGGAGAAACGGTCGTAGGAGGAGAAATAGTCGTAGGGGGAAGTACTGTAAAAGTTCTTGTCGGGATTTTAGTGCGCGAAGGCGTAAATGATGGTGAAGTAACGGTAATCGTTAGTAGGATTATTTGTAAACGATGGGGTAATTGCCGGGATTTCTGTACTTGTAGCAGATGGCGGCACCGTTTCGGACACCGGGATTACCGCGATTTTCGTTGGGACAGGTACAGTTTCTGGTCGGAGTGCAGGCAAAACCAGCGCACCCACAACAATGGCGCCTACAAGAGCCGCAACGACGACCATACCGATTGCTCCGTAAGTCAGCCAGCGCCGATAACCAGATTGTGTCTGTGCTGGTGGCTTTGGCGGCAGCGGGGTTTTGAAGAACACGTGCATATTGTTCTGCGTAATCGCCAGGCCAGCCTGATCTCCGATCGCCTGGCGGATTTGCAGCGCTTAAGTCAAAAACTCACGAGCGGGTTCACTAAAACTCAGGCAGGCGGCACGTGTTCCTAACTGGTGCAGCGCCCAGGCCTCTATCTTGCGGTCGCCCAGGGCACGGGCTGCTTTCAGAATCAGATTCAAGATGTCCAGCCAGGTTTGCCAGCGTCGCAAAAGAATAATGCTATTCTCCAGGCCGCGTCCGATGCGGATAACATCACTCCAGCGATTTTTTTCCCCAGCCTTTTGGATAGAATGCAGCAACACGTCTATCAACTCGTCCAGCAATTTTTGTCGCAGGTTTTTTAACCAGCCAGTCCGCGAGAAATACGATCAGCTTGTTTTCCCAGGCAGTCAAATCCCACAGCTTGGAAACTGCTCCAGCCAACTCCCCCACCAGAACAAATTTTGAGTCGTCTACCTGAACCAATCCGCGCGAGACCAAACCCTGCAAATCTCTTGTGACGGTATCCGACCCGGAAAGAGATCGCAGATGCTCCACCGGCACGCCCACGCCTCCTGCGGCAGCCAGAATTGCCACCAAACTCTTCTGCTTGTCTGTGGATGATTTCAGCGAAGCAGTGAGGACTGTCTCATCGGGCGCATCCTGTTGAAACTGTGCTTTGATGTTGGAGATGGGAAGAGATTCTTCACGAGCCAGGGATGCAGACTGTAAAATCCGTAACGGATGACCGCCCAGAAGCGCGCATATTTCCCGGACCTCGGCCTGCTCCCGTTCATTCAAGGAACGACTTAACTCTCGCTCAAACAGGCCCAGAGCATACTCAACGGGCAACCCTTCCAACGAGACAATCCTGCCTTCACCCCACAAGTTTCGTTCCTTACCCGCCAGCACGACTGTACAGCCGGGGAGGGCATCCAACAGCGACATGGATTCGTCGCGTGTCAAGGAAAGATCATCCAGCAAAATAAGCGCATTGATTCTCTGTAGAGCGATGCGCATCTCTGAATCCGTTGGTTTGTAATTGACTTGGCTTTCGTGGAAAGCTTCAAACAGAGATTGAAGCACATCCTCCAAACCAAGGCCAGCTACGCGGCGATAGACAACACCATCCGTGAAGGCATCAGCTTCAGCTGAATGGGCCAAACTTCGCAGCAGGGAAGTTTTTCCAACCCCTCCAGGGCCAAACAGGGATACAGGCGTGGAGGTTTGTAATGCCGATTTAACGGTGGCAGCTTCATCGTCCCGGTCAAGAAGCGAGGGAAACGGGCGCGGTCGCAAATTCGCCGGGCCTTCTCGTCGTGAATAGTTCGGTTTTTCTGTTGGAGGCGCAACATACACAAAACCCCCATTAACATCCCCTATCTGAATAATATTATTTCCAACCGCAACCTGGCCATGAACATCCCCATCAATGGCTACCTGAATATTCCCGTTTAGTGACATTTACACTCTCATCATCTACTCATTAATACAATAATTATTATCTTTTTAGCATTATATAACAAAAAATGACATAACAACTAACTTTATGTCAAACTTGGATTGGATCCATTATGTTCAAGAGTTACACCCCTTATTTTCGGTATCTTTTCGCAAACTGCGTAAATCCTAATATCATGAGAATAATTTCAATCGATCGCCAATACCCCGCTACAAGTGGGCGCATTCATGCAGCCATAATAGCGTTTCCCCGCTTGCGATCCTTTGCGATGAATGCGCAGCACCATTACCAGGCCACACTGCGGACAGAACGGCGCAGAATTGGAAGAACCATCAGCACGCAGCGGTTCCGTTTCTTTTACCTTCATAACCGCCAACTGAAACAAATGCACCAGGTCTGTTAATTCGTAATTTTCACTGGAAGGAACATGGATCAATGGTAATCCCGCGTTTAGAAACAAATCCTGCATGAACTGATCAGCGGAACGCGTTTCTTCTTTGGCAACTGGTCTAACCAATTCCACCCCAAAGGCGGGTTTCATACCGTCTGGTTCGCAAAGCAAGAAATCTACATGCTTGCGAAAAATCTTGTTATAAAAGTGTACGTTCTCATTGGGACGTTGGATATAGAAAATATCGTTTAGCGCAACTTTTGGACAAACAATATAGTGACCGTCTGCCATTTCCTGCAGGACTGACAACAAGGATACTTCTGTAGAAGATAAAAACTGCTCTCGCAGACGGTAAGGCAATCGCTCTTTTACGCTTTTGGCATTCATCATGTTCTCTGCAACGATTATAGAACAAAATTACACGAAATACAACAGGCAGAGCTTATTCAAGCTCTACGATAGGGGGACTATAGAAAAATCCCCCTTGTTTTGCTTTTTAGAAAGGCAAAGCCACGCCGATCAATTTCAACCCGGCATAGATATTCAGCAGGCCAACGACTGCCGGCCAGGGAGCGCGTTTGGCAAGTTCCAGCAGAACATCCCAAAAGGAAGCGGAGTTCAAAGCCGCTTCATTTTCAGCGGGCTTGAGTACGCCAAACCAGACCAGCAGGGAAATAATCTCCATGGCCACACCTACAATAATAAGCAAATAACCGATTGCCATCTCCATTAGAACCTCCAAGAATAAAATTGATGCAGCACTTTCACAAGTATAGAACAACATGGACGTGAAAGCAAATATTATTTACCCGG